>NZ_JALDXV010000003.1:0-282904 GCF_032154645.1 Glutamicibacter sp.
CCTACTACCTGATCATGCCTTCGGAGGTCTCCTCCAACCTGGCCAAGTTCGACGGCGTGCGCTACGGCCACCGCGTGCTTCCAGAAGAGGGTCCGCTCACCATCGAACGCGTCATGGCAGCCACCCGCGCCGCCGGCTTCGGCGACGAGGTCAAGCGCCGCATCATCTTGGGCACCTACGCCCTGTCCGCAGGCTACTACGACGCCTACTACGGTTCGGCCCAGAAGGTCCGCACCCTGATCCAGCGCGACTTCGATGCCGCGTTCGAGCAGGCAGATGTGCTGATCTCCCCAACCGCACCGACCGTGGCCTTCGAGCTGGGTGCGAACGACAACGACCCGCTGGCCATGTACCTGAACGACGTGGCAACCATCCCGGCAAACCTCGCCGGCGTCCCAGGCATCACCGTGCCCGGCGGCCTGAGCGAAAACCTGCCGGTGGGCATCCAGTTCCTGGCCCCTGCCTACGAGGACGCCCGCCTGTACCGCGCCGGTGCAGCCCTTGAAACCCTGCTGGAAAAGCAGTGGGGACACACGCTGATTTCGCAGGCGCCAGCCTTCGAATCCGCCTCGATTGCACAGGAGGCCTAGGAATTATGAGCAACTACACCGATGAACTAGTCGACTTCGACGAGGCGCTGGACCGCTACGATCCGGTCCTCGGCTTCGAGGTCCACGTAGAGCTGAACACCAAGACCAAGATGTTCTCCGATGCGCCGAACGCCTTCGGCGACGATCCGAACACCAACGTCACCCCGGTGGACCTGGGCCTGCCCGGCGTGCTGCCGGTGGTCAACAAGACCGCAGTGGAGTACTCCATCCTGATCGGCCTGGCGCTGAACTGCCAGATCGCCGAAAAGTGCGGCTTCGCCCGGAAGAACTACTTCTACCCGGACACCCCGAAGAACTTCCAGACCTCCCAGTACGACGACCCGATCGCCCACGACGGCTGGCTGGACATCGAGCTGGAGGACGGCGAGGTCTTCCGCGTTCAGATCGAACGCGCCCACATGGAAGAGGACGCCGGCAAGCTGACCCACATGGGCGGCGCTGCTGGCCGCATCCAGGGTGCTGACTACTCGCTGGTCGACTACAACCGTGCCGGCGTGCCGCTGGTAGAGATCGTGACCAAGCCGATCGTCGGCGCCGGCAAGCGCGCCCCGGAGCTGGCCCGCGCCTACGTGGCGGCCATTCGCGAGATCGTGAAGAACTTGGGCGTTTCGGATGCCAAGATGGAACGCGGCAACGTGCGCTGCGACGCCAACGTTTCGCTGATGCCAAAGGACGCCGACAAGTTCGGCACCCGCACCGAAACCAAGAACGTGAACTCCCTGCGCGCCGTGGAGCACGCGGTGCGTTTCGAAATCGAGCGCCACGCTGCGGTGCTGGATTCCGGAGCGAAGATCGTTCAGGAAACCCGCCACTGGCACGAAGACACCCGCACCACCACCTCGGGCCGCCCGAAGTCGGATGCGGATGACTACCGCTACTTCCCGGAGCCGGACCTGGTGCCGATCGTGACCACCGCAGAGTGGATCGACGAGCTGCGCGCCCGCTTGCCGGAGCCTCCAGCAGAGCGCCGCAAGCGTCTGAAGGCCGAGTGGGGCTACGCTGACAAGGAATTCCGCGACGTGGTCAACGCCGGTGTGCTGGACGAGATCGAGCAGACCGTGGCCACAGGCGCCTCCGCAGCCGTTGCCCGCAAGTGGTGGATGGGCGAGATCGCCCGTCTGGCCAAGGCCGCCGACAAGGAGATCGCAGATCTGGGTGTCACCCCGGCAACCATCGTTGAGCTGAACTCCCTGATCGAGGGCAAGAAGATCAACGATAAGATCGCCCGCCAGGTGCTTGAATTCGTTCTTGCAGGCGAAGGCACCCCAAGCGAAATCGTTGAGAAGCGTTCGCTGGCAGTCGTGAACGACGACGACGCGCTGGGCAAGGCAGTCGACGAGGCCATGGCGGCCATGCCGGATGTGGTTGAGAAGATCAAGGGCGGCAAGATGCAGGCCATCGGCGCGCTGATGGGCCCTGTCATGAAGGCTACCCGCGGCCAAGCCGACGCAGGCCGCGTCCGCGAAATTGTGATGGAGAAGCTGGGCCTCTAACCCACGCTGAAACACCATAGACCGATGGCCCGCACTGTTCAGGTGCGGGCCATCGGTCTATGGTCATCCACTATGAAGGAATTCAGCGACTCGGAGCTGCTTCGCCTCATCAGCAGGCAACTGGATGGACCCGGCCTTATGGAAAAGGAGCTAGGTCGCTATGCATTGGAAATAATAGGCTCTCAGCTGGTGCTCCGCTATGAGGGAACTGGGACCAGGCGGGGGCGGTTCAAGACAGTGATCGATATTCCTGAATTCATCGGTGACGACATATGGAACGACTATTGCGATGGCAGCAGCGACATCGCCTATTGGATCATCTGGGCCGTGATTGTTCCGGTGAACGAGGCATACTGCACCAGTGATCTTTTCACGCCAATGGATTCCGACGGCTCTATCAATTTGCCGCTTGTTCGATAGGGAGCCGAAGACTGGGCTGGGAGCTAATCATGCTGGTGCGTCAGCGACGCCACAACGAATTTGCCGGTGGTCTTGACGGGGGAGTCCTCCAGCAATTGCGCCGCATCTAGATACGACAGCTGCGCTCCGTCGAGCGTGCAAGACTTCTCCAGTGCTATAAGCACTTGCAGGACGCCGTCTTCGAACCGAAGACTTGGCGAGTCAACGATGGACACCGCAGGATTCCAGCACTCCCGGAGTCCCATGACATTCAGGTCGAGAAAGCCTTCGTTGCGAGGAGTCGCTGAAACATCGTCCTCCCCTTCAAAGACGATGGTTCCCTCCACAGGGAGAAGGATCTGCTGGCCATTGAGCACCAGATCCACCGCTCCAGGTCCCAGCGCCACCTGGCCTCGCCGGACGCCTGGATAGGGGCTATAAGGCTGAGTCCCGGTAATTTCGGCAATGCTGATCTTCCATGTCCATTCTCCGCTTCCCTCGGCAGCATCGCTGAAAAGGGTGCGTGTGATACCTTTGCCGTTCTTCCACGGTCGCGGCGGCAAATCTGCGTAGCGAATGATGGGCAATTTCATCATGAGTGGTTGGGTCCTTCGTGTTTCGGTGCGATGAATTAATGCTTGCATTCAGAAGCCATTGTTCAGCGCTTGAATTTCAAGCAGTGTCTGAACAGTCATAATTGCTGTTGAGTGCGGTGCTCCGCTCCGGTTCCGCCGTGGGTAGGATGAAGCCATGGAGCTGCACTTCAATCCAATGGATGAGTCCGATATGAACGACGTCATCGAGTTCCTGACCAAGAACAAATTTCCCTACCATGTGCGCAGCGAATGGACGGATGACGATGCCGCCAAAATTGTGGGAGATGGGCGATTCTGGAATCAATCGTCGCAGGGCTACTGGATCGTCGATGGCCACAAGCGTTTGGGAATGGTCAGCCTTGAGGACCTGGATGATGACTCGCCTATGTTCGATTTGAGGCTGTCGGAGGAACACCGAGGCCGGGGCTACGGTGTCAACGTCCTCAAGGCTCTCACGGACAAGGTTTTTACCGAGATGCCTGAAACCATCAGGTTCGAAGGACAAACGAGGGGAGACAACATCGCCATGCGTAGAACGTTTGTGAAAGCTGGGTTTCTGAAAGAGGCGCATTACCGGCTGGGTTGGCCTGCAGGCGGTGGTCAGTTCGTAGCATCTGTGGCCTATGCAATGATTCGGCCCGATTGGAAATCCGGAAAGACCACCAAATTCGTGTGGGAAGATTTGGTTTGATACAGGCATGAGGGCATGGATATTTGCCGGTAATATTTCAGCAAATTGAAAGGCTCATTGATTATTGTCTCAGCATGGGAATTTTTCGCGTATTAAGAAAACCGTCGCAGTTGGCGTTCCTTGGGTTCTGGGCGGTGCTGGTGCCCGCAACAATGACGGGATGCAACTCGACTCCTGATTTGCCGCCGCCGTGCATGCCACCAAGTTTTTCGACTTCTGTCAGTGAAGCTCGGGCAGGGGATTCGGTCATCATTTCAGCGCCTGCTGCAACATGCAATCCGAGTTATGGAGCGGGCGCCAAGGTGGAAATTTCTATTTCTACTGATTCCGGTGAGAAACTGCTTGATACAAAAGCCGCCATGGAAGACAACGGTGCCTTCGAATACTCCTACCGAGTACCGAAAACTGCCAAACCCGGTGTGCTATCGGTCAGTGCGGCTCCCGCTGATGTCGATTGGTGTGATGACACCGGGACCAACAACCGGCTTAAGGATGAATCCGACATTGAGCGAACCTCCTGCGAGATTCCGGTGAGGCTGTTAGCCATAGTCGACTAGCGACGCTAGGGAAAGAGTGCTGGAGTGTTGAATTTGAAGTTCAGGAAGACTGGGCAGACCGACATTTTCGCCGCTCAATTTCGAGCTCGATTGCAGGGTCTTGGCCACTCCACAAAATGTCCCCGAACTTCTTATCTGAAGCTACTAATTTTTCGTAATCTTCCGCGGTGAGCAAAACGTGCGAACGGTGTCCGTGGTCGGTAATTGTCACTGGCCCACGGAGAGTGGCTTTCTTCGCAGCTGATACATCACGATTGAACTCTTGGCTGGTAAAAGTTCTATTCATCTCAACCTCGCTAAAGTACTTTCAGTAATTACTGTACGCATTTCTGGGTATAAGGAGAATGGCGACGGACTCTTTGTGGACTGCGAATCACCATGGCGAACTGATCCGCATTTAATTGAAAGAGCGGGTCTTGCAAGCCCAGGAAATGACTTTGGTTGACTGGGCTCGAAGAATGACGATAGAAATTAGGCCAGCCACTCTCGACGACTTGCCACCAATCCAAGAAATTGGATTGCTTACGTGGCCGCCGGCGTACCTTCCATTAACCTCTCCGGAATACGTGCTGGCAAATCTAAATTCTTGGTGGAGCGAATCTGCTGTACGAGAATCAATCACGGCCGATAGGACTTTGGCTGCACTGCAAGCTGGCCGGACCATTGGTACATGTACCATCGGTGATTTCGAGGGTGATGCGGTGATCTGGCAAATATATGTGGTGCCTGCCATCGGCTCACGGACAGGGCGCTGGAGCCGCCCTGATGCGCGCGGCGCTCGAACACATTGGGCGGCGGGAAGTTCGTCTTGAATTCGTCAAGGGCAATGACCGCGCCTCGAGATTCTACGAGAGGTTCTGATTCCGCTTTGACTTTGCAGAAAGTCCAGGTGGCGGAACTATGACAGTTTGGATGAAGCGCCCGGCGTCCTAAAGCTACTAGCCTACGATGGAGCAATGACCCAACATTCTCCATCGATTTCCGGACTACCACCTGCAGAAGTAAGCATTTCGCTGGACCTTGTTCGCGAACTCATTCAGACGCAGGCGCCGCGCTGGGCCGGGGAGCAGATTTCCTATGTTGCGACCGGCTGGGACAATGAGGTCTATCGACTCGGCGACGACCTGATCATTCGGCTTCCGCGAAGAGAACTTGGCGATACGATTGGCCGAAGCGAACGGCAATGGCTACCAAAGCTGGTTGAAGAAACCGGCCTGAATATTGCCACCGAGCTGTTTTGCGGCGTACCAACAGCAACGTACCCCTTCGCTTTCTCGGTTACCAGGTATGTCCCAGGTCGAAGCGCTGCGACGTTGGACAGGCCAGCGCGCAATGACTACGCGGTGGAACTGGCAGGCTATTTACGCCGGTTGCATCGTCCTGCATCCGAACCCTGGCCGGTGAGCAGCTACAGGGGCTGCCCATTGTCAGGACTAGATGAAAAAACCGGCGGACAGATCTCCTTGTTGCCTTCCCGGCAGCGTGCTTCAGCTTTGAAACTTTGGCGAGAAGCTGTCCACGCGCCAGTTTATACAGGTCAACCCGTGTGGATTCACGGGGATCCCCACCCGCACAACACGATTGTCTCTAGGGGAAACCAAGGATTTAGGTTGTCAGGATTGGTCGATTTCGGCGATCTTTGCACCGGCGACCCTGCCTCTGATCTGGGCATGGCGTGGATGCATTTCAGCCCAGAGGTTATTGATAGATTCATGACCTCCTATGGCGTTCAGAATGGAAGCGCGACGTGGCTCAGAGCTCGGGGATGGGCACTGCGTTATTCCATGCTCACCTCAACCCTTGAGGAAAGCGACCCCCTGGGAATCGTTGGTCGCGAGACCCTCGATATCCTGCTTGCATAGAGCAACGGCCAGCACAATTGCGAAAGAGTCCTATCTCAATGCCAGAATTAGCTCAACTGCCCAAAGGACTTACCTAGTGAAAGGTGCGAGCAATTATGCTTCGCAAGATCGACCCGGCTCGAACTCGAAATTACTCGATGGTGCTCCGCGAGATTTTCGCTGATCCTGGTCGTTCGCGAAAAGAGATTGCTGACGCCATTGGGATCAGCGCGGCCTCGGTGACGAGCATTGCTGCCAACCTCTTGAGCAACTCGTTGATCGTTGAAGCTGCCCCGGTCGCTGCCGGTCAGGGTCGGCCTCGAGTGCCGTTGGCGGTCGACACCGAATCACAGTTGGTCATGGGCATTCACTTGGGACCGAGGGTTACCGGCGTCGTGCTGACGGGTCTGGACGGGGTAGCCAAGGCATCGGTACTTGTCCCGCATTCTGGATTGGACGCTCAGTCATCGTTTGCCTTGGTCATCGAGCAGGCAAACAAGCTGATTGCTGAGCACGGAAAGGGCCGAACAATCCTCGGAACCGGCGTCGCAACCGGTGGAATTGTCGACCGAATCAACGGTCGCATTGTTGAGAACCAGGGCGCCGGGTGGAGCGAAGTTCCAGCGGTGCAGATGCTGGCCCAGCTCCCGCAGCCGCTAGTTTTGGATAACAATGCGAGGGCGGCGGCTCAGTCAGAACTCTTCTATGGGCACGGTGCCCGGGTCGAAGACTTTCTGCTGATGGTCATCACCTCAGATCTCGGTGCTGTCATTGTCAGCAATGGTCAGATTCGGGCTGGCTGGTCGCAGCATGCAGGCAACATTTCCCACCTGACGGTCAGTGATAGCGGGGTGGCCTGCGAATGCGGTCGAAGCGGGTGCCTGCAGGTCATGGCAACGGATGAATCGACCGTCCGCCGTGCTCATGAAGCAGGTCGATTGGATGTCGCTGATTACGGGGACATCGACAGGATGTACGACGCGGGGGATGAGCAGATCCGCAGCTTGGTTGCAGAACGTGATGGATTTGTCGCGCGTGCGGCGGCAACGCTGTTCGACCTGCTTGATCCTGGACTTCTCGTCATCGCGGGAACTCCGGCAGAACGCCCGGAAACCCTAGCCCACGTGCAGTCGGTAGTTTCTGAAAGTACTTATCAAGGAGCCATTGCCGGCAGCCGCGTGGTGTACTCCAGCGATCATGAACTGTCCTTGTCGATCTTCGCCGCAAGCATCATGGTCAATGAGGTCCTCGCCGACCCATTGAGTTTCATGCAGTCAGCCGAAGAGCAGCACCAGGACAAGTAATTTCTTTCAAACCTGTTGACAGGTGACGCGCGTCATGTTTATTTTATTTCATAAAATAAAATAATGTGGCCGCGATCACGACCTTGCTCGTGTGGGGAGTCGCATCGAGGAAGGAACCAGATGAAGCAATCGAAGAAGCTTGCATTTGCTGCGGGCATCGCATCGCTGATGTTGGCCGCAACAGGCTGTGCATCATCCGCCGGATCATCCGGCGCCGGCTCTGAAAACGGCGACGCGACGCTGTCGTTCATGACCACCGAGCCCAAGAGCATACTCCCGCAGCAGGATCCAGGCAGCCAGATTGGTATGGCCTTATGCGCCAACCTCATGGAGGTCAACTCCACAACCCAGAAGCTCGAACCATTGGCTGCGAAGTCCGTTGAAAGCAAGGACGCCAAGGTCTGGGACATCGAACTGCAGGATGGTTGGACCTTCCACGACGGCACCCCTGTTACCGCGAAGTCCTTCGCGGATGCATGGAATGCCACCGCCACCGGATCCAACGCCTGGCAGGGCAACGGCACCTTCGTTGCGTTCGAAGGCTACGACAAGATGAACCCACTGGACGGCAGCAAGGCCACGGCAGACAAGCTGTCGGGCGTCAAGGTCGTCGACGACACCCACCTGCAGGTGACGCTCACCGCGCCGAACGCCGACTTCCCGAAGATCTTGAGCACCAACCCAACCTGCCCAATGCCGGAGTCTGCCTTCAAGGACCTGGATGCCTATGCGCAGGCACCGGTTTCCAACGGCCCCTACAAATTCATTTCCTGGGACCACAACCAGCAGGTTGTTCTGGAGAAGTGGGATGGCTTCAAAGCTGGTGAAGGATTCACCGGTGGGGCAAAAACCCTCGTCGGCAAGGTCTACACGGCGGTTGACGCCGCCTACACCGACATGACCGCCGGCAACCTCGATATGATCCGCAATGTTCCGGCCACCATGGTCGACAAGGCCAAGAGCCAGCTCGGCGAAGAATCGCTGTATGAGGTCAAGACCGCTTCCAAGCAGCAGACCCTGCAGATTCCCGAGTACGTCGATGACCTGAAGTCCCCGGCGCTGCGCAAGGCCATCTCACTGTCCATCGATCGAGAAGCCATCTCCCAGTCGCTGCTCAAGGGCTACTCCGCCCCATCCGATGCGCTGGTTCCGCCATCACTGGATTCCTATGTTGAAGGCTCCTGCGAAGACTGCGTTTTCGATCCAGAAAAGGCCAAGAAAATCCTGGCAGATGACGGCGGCTTCGACGGCACTTTGATCATCGAAAGCAACTCGGCTTCAGACCAGCAGCTGGTCCAGGCCATCGGCAAGCAGATCCAAGACAACCTGGGCATCAAGGTTCAGCTCAAGCCGACCCTTGGCACCGAACTGTCGGAGCGCCGCAACAGCCAGAAGCTCGACGGAGCGGTCTTCGGCCTGTGGGGCTGGTCCTACATGTCCCCGGACCAGTACCTGAGCCAGTATGAAACCGGGGGAGACGGCAACGCCGCCACCGGGTACTCCAACCCGAAGGTCGACAAGCTGCTGCGCGCGGCACGTGCAGAGCTGGATGAGGCCAAGGCCACCAAGCTGTACTCCGAGGCCGAGTCGATCATCATCAAGGACATGCCGGCCATCCCGCTGTTCATCCCTACCGACTTCGGCCTGCAGTCCAAGTGCGCACAACTGAACGATGTGCAGGGCGATCTGCAGTACTACCGCGCCGGCTACGGCTGCTAGTTCCGATCCATCAGCTGTTGGTGCGGCATTGATCCTCAGGGTTCACTGCCGCACCAATTGCAAGATACTAGGGGAGAACCCATGCTGGGCTACACGCTACGGCGCATCCTGCAGATGATCCCGGTGCTGCTGGGCGCCACATTTATCATCTACGCACTGACCTTCCTCATGCCGGGCGACCCGATTGCAGCACTGACCGGAGAACGTCCGCTACCCGAGGCAACCGTCGCGCAGATCCGTCAGGCCTACCACCTCGATGACCCGTTCATCGTCCAATATGGAAATTACATCCTCGGCGTCTTCCGCGGAGATTTCGGCATCGACTTCTTCGGCAGGCCGGTCTCAGACCTGATACTCGAACGGCTTCCGGTGACAGTGGCGCTCGCCGTCACCGCGTGGGGGCTGAAGCTGGTTATCGGTCTGATCATCGGCGTCTACGGTGGACTGCACGCAGGCAAGGCGGCAGATCACTTCGCCCTGATCTTCACCGTCCTTTTCATGGGAATCCCCGGATTCGTGATTGCGCTGGGCGGGCAGACCTACTTCGGCGTTCATCTCGGATGGGTGGATCCAGCGGGCACCCGTGCCGGGTGGCCCATGGCCTTCATCCTTCCGGCGCTTGTCATGGCGCTGGAAGCCGCGGCCGGACTGGCCCGGCTGACCCGCACCTCGCTGGTCGACGTGCTTCGTTCCGAATACCTTCGCACCGCCAAGGCCAAGGGTCTGTCCCAGGAACGCATCATCTGGGGACATGCACTGCGCAACGCGATGATTCCAGTGGTCACCTACCTCGGACTGAGCCTTGCGGGAATGCTCGGGGGAGCTGTCATCATCGAAGCCATCTTCAACCTGCCTGGCATCGGCGGATTGATGGTTTCATCTATCAACAACAAGGAAGGCACGGTAGTCGTGGGCATCGCTACGCTGCTGGTGCTGGTGTATCTGGTCTTCAACCTGCTGGTTGACCTGACCTACGGCCTGATTGATCCACGGGTGAGAATATGAGCTCTACCATCACAACTATTTCAACTGCCGACGGCGCCGAAGCCGTCGACCGGGCGCCGAACCCTTCGCGTGGTGCGCACCGACGCTGGTGGCTGCGCCCTCGTTTTGCGATCTCGGGAAGCATCGTTCTGCTGATGATTCTCATGGCGGCGTTCCCGCAGATATTTACCGGTTTCGGCCCAGGCCCCACCGAGAACTGCGACATCCTGCTCACCAACCAGCCGCCCAGCGCCGCCCACATTTTCGGCATCGATATTCAAGGCTGCGACTACTACACGAACATCATCTACGGTGCTAGGGCTTCCATCCTGGTAGGCATCGTCGTCTCGGTCATCGCCTTCACCATTGCAGCGCTGGTGGGCGCGATCGCCGGGTACTTCGGCGGCTGGGTGGATGCGGTCATTTCACGTTTCTGCGATATGGCCTTTGGGCTGCCGTTTATCCTCGCGGCCATCGTCGTCCTGCAGCTCTTTGGGCAGCGCAATGTATGGACCGTCATTTTTGCCCTCGCCCTGTTCAGTTGGCCCGGCGGCGTACGCTTCATGCGCTCGTCAGTACTGGAAGTGCGCAACCGCGAATATGTTCAGGCCGCCAGGCTGCTCGGTGCGTCCAACCGCCGCATCATCTCCAAACACATCGTTCCGAATGCGATCACGCCGCTGCTGGTGCTGCAAACCCTGGGGGTCGGCGGCATGATCGCCGCGGAGGCCGGCCTGACCTTCATCGGCATCGGCCTGACTCCACCGGCGGTTTCCTGGGGTCTACAGCTTGCCGCTGCACGAGACTACATCGACGCGGCTCCGCACCTGCTGATCTTCCCGGCAATCTTCCTGACACTCACTGTGCTCGGCTTCGTCCTCTTCGGCGAGGCGCTGCGCGATGAGTTCGACCCGAAGGGCAAATAATGACGCGACTACTTGAAGTACGCGACCTCCGCGTTGAATTCTCGACCAGCCAGGGCATCGCCACTGCCATCAACGGCGTGAACCTTGGCCTTGAACACGGGCAGTCGCTGGGCATTCTCGGGGAATCCGGATCGGGCAAATCCGTCACGGCACGAACCATCATGGGACTGCTGGACACGCCACCGGCAAAGATCAGGGGCGGACAGATCCTGCTTGAAGGTGAGGACCTGCTCACCGCCACCGCAAAACGCCAGCGCCAGCTCACCGGACCTGTCATGTCCATGGTGTTTCAGGATGCGCTAAGTGCCCTGAACCCTGTGCACCCGGTGGGACGGCAGATCGGCGAGCTCTATCGAGTCCACCGCGGATACAGCCGCAAGGCCGCCAAGGCGGCGGCCATCGAGATGATGGATCGGGTGCGCATCCCGGCTGCGGCAAGCCGCGTCAACGACTACCCTCATCAGTTCTCCGGCGGCATGCGCCAACGCATAGTCATCGCCATGGCGCTGGCGCTCGGTCCAAAGCTCTTGATCGCCGACGAACCGACCACCGCCCTGGACGTGACGGTGCAGGCCCAGATTCTCGAACTGCTCAAGGAACAGCAGGCAGAGAACAACATGGGGCTGATCCTTATCACCCACGACATTTCGGTAGTCCGCGAGGTTACCGACCAGGTTGCAGTGATGTATGCCGGGCGAATCGTCGAGCAGGGGCCCACCGCAAGCGTGCTGAGCGATCCCCGCCACCCCTATACCCTCGGCCTGTCCCAATCCGTGGCCAGCGAAGATCTCAAGGGCCAGCGGCTACCCGCCGTGGAAGGAAGCCCGCCCGATCTGCTGGCGCTTCCGCGAGGCTGCGCGTTCGCCACGCGCTGCCCGTTGGCAGATGAACAATGCACCGCCTCGGTCCCACCCCTGGAAAAAATCGGCCAGGACCGCACCGCAGCATGCTTCCATTCACGAAAGGCGGCAGTAGATGTTGCATACAGCAACTGAAAACGAAACCAGCCCGGTGGCAAACAGCCCCATCATGGAGCTACGCGGCATCAAGATGCACTACCCGGTGGCGCGCCCGCTGCCCTTCACCCCCAAAAAGGTGGTCAAGGCGCTGGACGGGATAGATCTTGAGGTTCTGCCGTCCACCACCCTCGGCATCATCGGTGAGAGCGGATGCGGCAAGTCAACGCTTGCCAGGGTGCTCTCGGGGCTGGAGAAGCCGACGGAAGGACAGGTACTTTTCGAGGGCGTGGACATCAATGAGCTGCAGGGGGCTGAGCGTGCGGCCATGCGCCGCAACATCCAGCTGATTTTCCAAGACCCCTACGCATCCCTTGATCCTCGGATGACCATCGAGCAGATTCTCAGTGAACCATTTGAGATCCACCCCGACCTGGTTCCCAAAGACCAGCGCAAGGCGAAGATCGCAGAGCTCATGGAATTGGTTGGACTGAGTCCGGATCACCTAGGACGCTACCCGCATAACTTCTCCGGAGGCCAACAGCAGCGCATTGGAATTGCCCGGGGAATCGCGCTGAACCCGAAGGTGTTGATCTGCGACGAAGCGGTATCTGCCTTGGATGTTTCGGTGCGGGCGCAGGTTGTTAATCTGCTGCAGGACCTGCAGCGGGAATTGGGGCTGAGCTTTGTCTTCATCTCCCACGACCTTCAGATCGTCCGTCACATCTCGGATTCCGTCGCCACCATGTACTTGGGGCGGGTCGTAGAAAAGGGCGACTACGCACAGGTCTATGACCACAGCGCCCACCCGTATACCCAGGCCCTGCTTTCAGCTGCACCGGAACTGCGCCAGGGGTCGAACACCCAGCGTGAATTGATCATGCTGCAGGGCGACCCGCCCTCGCCCATCGACCCGCCAACAGGCTGTCGATTCCATACCCGCTGCCCCATTGCACAGCCAAGCTGTGCAGACAGCGAGCCGGAACTCGATTCCCTGGGAGCCGGGCACCAGGCACGCTGCTTCTTCCCGGGCCCCATGGGCCTGCGCCTCAACTAGTCTGCGCCGCAGCCTTTGCTGACACTCAATATTTAAGGAGAATTTTCATGGACCTCAAGGTCGGAATTATTGGATTTGGATTGCGGTCCTCATTGCATCGCCACCTGCAGCGCCCCGGGGAGGGCAGCGTAGTGAGCATCGTCTGCGACACTTCACAGCGCGGACGCGAAGATGCCAAGACAGCCTTGCCCCAGGCCCAGATCACCGACGATCTGCAGGTGCTCCTGGATTCGGAACTCGACGCGGTGTTGGTGCTGACTCCGGACTACACCCATAGGGAGGTGGTGGTGCGGACGTTGGAAGCGGGGATCCCCACCTTCGTCGAGAAACCATTGGATGTCAGCGTCGAGGCAGCCGATGAAATTCTTACCACGGCCCAGCACACCGGAACCCGACTCTACGTCGGACACAACATGCGCCATATGCCGGTGATCTGGCAGATGAAGCAGATCATCGACGAGGGAACGATCGGCGAAGTCAAAGCAGTCTGGTGCCGCCATTTCGTGGGCAACGGCGGAGACTACTACTTCAAGGACTGGCATGCCGAACGCCGCTTCAGCAATACGCTGCTGCTGCAGAAGGGAGCCCACGACATCGACGTGATTCACTGGCTGGCTGGCGGGTACAGCACCCAGGTCTCAGGCATCGGCGCGCTGGCCGTCTATGGGGATGTCACCAGCCGCCGTGATAATTCAGACCGTCGGTTGCGCGACTGGTTCTCCCTAGATAACTGGCCGCCCACCGCTCAGACTGACCTGAATCCAAAGCTGGATGTAGAAGACATCTCCATGGTGCAGATGAAACTCGATAACGGTGTGCTGGCCTCCTATCAGCAGTGCCACTTCACCCCCGACTACTGGCGCAACTACACGGTGATCGGCACCAAGGGGAGGATTGAAAACTTCGGCGACGGACCTGGAGACTTCATTCACGTCTGGACCACACGAACCACCCACGGCTTTGCCGAACCCGACCAGAAAATCGAGGTCCTAGGCGACGAAGCAGACCACGGAGGAGCCGACCCGAACCTGATTGCAGAGTTCTTAAGATTTGCCAGAGACGGTGGTGCCACCGAAACCTCGCCGGTGGCGGCGCGCGCAGCCGTGGCAGTAGGGGACCTCGGGGCAAGATCGCTGCGCTCGAAGGGCGAAACCATGTATATCCCAGAACTGGGGGAGCAGGCGCTGCAATACTTCGCGGCCAACCAGTCGGCCGAACGAGTCGGTTAAAAGAATCGCTCAGAATCCTACGAGGGTGGGATTCTGAGCGATTATTCGCTGGTCTCTACTGAACAGCCAACGCGGGAAGCTCACTCATGGCGCCGAAAACGCGAGAGACTCCAGCGTCGCGCAGCTTCTGAGGATCGGTGCTGGTCGGTCCAATGTTGGAGAAGCCGAAGACCGTCGCCCCGGCGCCGATGCCCGCGGAAGCTCCGGTGGCAGTGTCTTCAATGACCAATGCGTGGGATGGGTCGATGCCCAGTGACGACGCGGCCGCCAAATAAACGTCGGGTGCCGGCTTGCTCTTGGCGCACTCCATGCCGCTGAATACACGATCACCGAAGAATCGGGTCAATCCTGCCAGTTCCAACTGCATTTCGACCTTGGCGCGGTCGGCACCTGTGACGCAGGCAATCTTCTCGCCATAGACCTCGTGAATGGCCTCCACCGCCTGGACCGCACCCTCAATGGCCTGCAGGTCCGTGCGCAGTGCAGCGTCGCGCCGGGCGCGGAAGGAACTGATCCATGCGTCGTCGATGCGCACGCCGGTGTGCTCCAAGATCGGTTCCCATTGATCCTTCAGCGCCTTGCCGATGAAGATGCGGATGCACTCCTCGACGCTGATATCCCAACCCATCTCGATCAGCATCTGCCGCAACACCGAATTGGTAATCGACTCCGAGTCCACGAGGACTCCGTCGCAGTCAAAGAGTACGGCAGAGAATTTGGGTTCCACGATTGGTGGTCCTTTCGAGAGGTACTAGGCGGCGGGAATCTGGTGCAGGATCCTTGCCAGGGGAGCGAGTTCCGGCTGCTCTTCTGCTTCTGCCAGCACGCGCTCAAGTGTTGAGTCGTGAATCGGCTTGGCCCGCTGGTACAGCTCCAGGCCGACCGGAGTCAGTTCCGTGTAGATGCCGCGGCGGTCATCCGCGCACAAAACGCGTGAAAGCAGGTTGCGGTCTTCAAGACGGGTTACCAGACGAGTGGTGGCGCTGGGGCTCAGAGCGGTGGCGCGGGCCAGCTGAGCCATGCGCATGTGCCAGCCGTCCTGTCGGTTCAGCGCGTCCAAAAGTGTGTACTCGACCACAGAAAGACCTACTTCTTTGCTGAGGTCTTTTTCCAGCGCCGCGTCGATAATTCCGTGTAAAGCCGCCAAAGTGCGCCATCCGCGGGCGCGGATTTCAACTGCGTCGTCTGCGATTCCCATGATTCCCCTCCAGATCATTGCTTGCGCTTGTTAGTTGCGTGTGCAACTATAGTATTCGTTGACGCAATAACAAGCGTCTGCAACTATCTTTCTCTAGTCTATCAGGAGTAACGCTATGCCGCTCGGCCTTATTGCACTGGCCATCGGTGCCTTCGGCATCGGCCTCACCGAATTCGTGATCATGGGTCTGCTGCCCGAAGTTGCCGCCGACTTCGGCGTCAGCGAGGCGGCCGCCGGCTGGCTCATTTCCGGTTACGCATTGAGCGTCGTCCTCGGTGCCCTAGGTTTGACCGCTGCCACCGTCCGTCTGCCACGCAAGCCGGTTCTTGTTGGCCTGCTGGTGCTGTTCATCGTTGGAAACACACTCACCGCCATTGCCCCGAGCTACGAGGTGGCAATGATCGGCCGAGTCATCGCGGCCCTGTGTCACGGCGCCTTCTTCGGCATCGGTTCGGTGGTTGCGGCAGATCTGGTGCCCAGCGATAAGAAAGCTCGGGCCATTGCCATCATGTTCACCGGTCTGACCGCAGCCAACGTGCTCGGCGTGCCGTTTGGCACCTTCCTCGGCCAGCAGGCTGGCTGGCGTGCAACCTTTTGGGCTATCTCGGGCATCGGAGTACTCGCGCTGATCGGCATCCTGTTGCTCGTGCCGGTGCTCAAGCATGCAGCTGATGAAATCTCGCTGCGCAAGGAACTAGGCGCGTTCCGCTCGGTGCAGGTCTGGCTGTCACTGGCAGTGACCGTCCTCGGCTACGGTGGCATGTTCGGCGCCTTCACCTACATTGCCTACACGCTGACCGAGGTTTCAGGATTCGATTCGGCCACCGTGCCATGGCTACTGGTGCTCTTCGGCGTTGGATTGTTTGTGGGCAACTGGCTTGGCGGACGCATGGCGGACGGCAACATCGACCGCTCCTTGCTGATCTTCATCGCTGGGCTGCTGGTAGTGCTCATCGGCTTCGGCGCATTGGCCTCCAGTCAAATGGCGACCATCATCTCCCTGTTCCTCATGGGTGGCTTTGGGTTCGGTACGGTGCCAGGCCTGCAGTCCCGCATCATGAAGTACGCCGGTTCGGCTCCCACCCTCGCCTCGGGTGCAAACATCGGCGCCTTCAACGTCGGCAACGCACTGGGCGCCTGGGCCGGCGGCGTGGGCATTGCAGCCGGGCTTGGCTACACCTCGCCGATCTGGATCGGTGCGACGATCACCGTTACGGCGCTGCTGGTGATGTTCGTGGCCGCCACCCTGGCCAAGAAAAGCGAAGCTGCGCAGCCAACCCTCGTAGCAGCCAACTAACCTCAAATTTTTAAACTTTTCATCTTCGATAAACCACCCACAAAGGAGAGTCTCATGACTACCGCAATCCCAACAGTCACTCTGAACAACGGCGTAGAAATGCCACAGGTAGGTTTCGGCGTCTTCCAGGTTCCGAACGAAGAAACCACCGCCGCAGTGGCCGACGCGCTGAAGGCCGGTTATCGCAGCATCGACACCGCCGCCATTTACGGCAATGAGGAGGGCGTGGGCAAGGCACTGGCCGAATCCGGAATTGCCCGCGAAGATCTGTTCATCACCTCCAAGCTGTGGATCGCGGACCTGGGCTACGATCAGACGCTGAAAGCCTTTGAACAGAGCCTTCAGCGCTTGGGCCTGGACTATTTGGACCTGTACCTCATCCACTGGCCAGCACCTGCCAAGGACCTCTATGTTGATTCTTGGAAGGCGTTGGAGAAGCTGTATGCAGAGAAGAAGATTCGCGCCATCGGCGTTTCCAACTTCCAGCCTGCACACCTGGACAAACTGATCGAGGCTTCGACGATTGTTCCAGTGGTCAATCAGGTGGAACTGCACCCGGCCCTGCAGAACCGCGAGGTCATCGCAGCCAACGCCGAGCACGGCATCGTGACCGAGGCATGGAGCCCACTGGCGCAGGGTGCCATGCTCACCGACGAGACCATCCTAGAAATCGCCGCGGGCCACAAGGTCACCGCGGCACAGGTCATCCTGCGCTGGCACCTGCAGGAAGGACGGGTGATCATCCCCAAATCGGTCACGCCAAGCCGCATTGCAGCCAACCTCGACCTGTTCGGCTTCGAGCTGACCAGCGACGAGCTGGCAAGCATCGACGCACTGGACCGCGATGGCCGCACCGGCCCACACCCGGAGCAGTTCAACGGCTGATCTGACAATGTGGCCCTAGGCCAAAATATATGATCGTTGCTCCCGCCAGTCAGCACGGCGGGAGCAACGAACATTTAATGATCTGGTTTTCCTGCTGCCATTGCATGCTGATTGGACGGAATGCTGAAGATCAATTGCAGGCATCCGTGCGCATACACCGGTTCGGCATGAATTCCATATACATCGTTCAGCAGATCTGGCTTCAAGACATCAGCCGGTGTTCCAGCAGCCACGATTTGCCCTTCAGATAAGAGAACGAGCTTGGTGCAGTAGCGGGCTGCCAAATTTAGATCATGCAGGACAACTACGGTTGTCAGTCCAAGCCGCCCCACAAGATCCAACAGTTCATGTTGATACCGAATATCCAAGTGATTGGTCGGTTCGTCAAGCAACAGGTGATCTGCCTGCTGCGCTATGGCCCGGGCCATGAGCACACGCTGCTTCTCTCCGCCCGAAAGCGTCGCGTAGCTTCGATCTGCAAGGTGCCGAACGCCGAGCAGGCTCAGGGCCGAGGCAGCCGTGCGGTGGTCGTCTACCGTGAATGAAGCAAGGGCGCCGCGATGTGGAGAACGTCCCAAGAGTACTGTTTCGGCCACCGATACAGGAAGGTCGCCCGGTGTCTCCTGCGCCACCACTGCCATGCGTCGCGCCAAAGCAGAGCCCCGCAGATCGCCTATGCGCTCCCCATCCAGGGTAATGAGCCCAGTTCGAGGGCGCAGGGCCGCGTAAAGAGTTTTGAGCAATGTGCTCTTGCCGCTGCCGTTCGGTCCGATCAGTCCGAGGACCTCGCCGCTTTCAACGTGGAGTCCCGCACCGTGAACAATCATTTGTCCGTCATATCCAACAGACACGTCGGAGGCTGAGATCATCTGTAACACCGCCTTTGGAAGGTAAAAACTAGCTGTTTGAATTGAGTCTGCGCACCAAGATGAACAGCAGCGGGGCGCCTAACAAAGCTGTGACGATCCCAAGCGGCAGTTCCTGCGGTGCTACCAGAACACGGGCCAGCACATCAGCCCAGACCAAAAAGATCGCACCGAGCAGCGCAGCCACCGGGAGCAACTTGCGGTGTGTAGCTCCCACGCACAAACGGGCAATATGCGGAACGATCAGCCCCACAAAGCCAATGCCTCCGGAAGCTGCCACCAGCGCCCCGACGCACAAAGCCGTCACGATCATGACCGCTGCCCGAAGCCTGGTCGGAGAAATCCCCAACGTCTGTGCAGTAGCATCGCCGGAGGCCAACGCGTCCAGTGGCCTAGCCCAATAGAGCAGTACAAAGAGGGCAAGCACCACGACAACCCAAGTAGTGAGCGCCGATGCTCCGGTGGCCTGGGTCAGGGATCCCAAGGTCCAGAACAGCACCGAGCGCCCGGCATTTGGGTCGTCGGAAGCAAAAATCAAGAGAGACGTGAGCGCGTTGAGCACGTAGCCGACCGACACCCCGGCAAGCACCAAACGTACCGACGTCATCTGCGATCCGACGCGGGCCAGCATAAAGACAGCAATTCCGGCGGTCAGCGCACCGAGAAATGCGCCCGACGCCAATGACACCGAACCAATGCCGGCACCCGCCCCGAAAAGGATCAATGAGGCTGAGACGGCTGAGGCACCGGAGGTGACTCCCAGCAGGTAGGGTTCTGCGAGGATGTTGCGGGTCAGCGCCTGCAATGCGACACCACAGAGTGCCAAACCTGCTCCGACCGCTGCCCCCAGAAGTACACGCGGTGTGCGCAGCAGCAAGATGATCGACTCCTGAGAGGGGCTCCACGTCGAAAGCTGCGGTGCCCCAGTCAACTGTCTGCTGAAAATTTGCAGCACGGTCTCAAGCGGAACGGCCACCGGACCCATCCCGATGGACAGCAACAAGGTGGCAACGAGAAGCATGCCGAGTCCAACGACCCACCACAGGGAATTGCGCCTTCTTCGACGGTGCTCCAGATCGTCAGGGGCGAGACCGGTGCCGACTAAAGGCAGTTCGGATTGCTTCTGCATCATGAACCCTGCCTTACCGGTTCAGCGAGCGATGAACCCACGTTGACGGCGGCAATTAGGGATAGGATTGTGAACCCAACAAGCACGGCGCAGGCAGCTGAATAGCCACCCATGGCAAGAGCCACACCGCAGGCTCCGGTGCCAAGGAACAGGCCCAGACTCATGCCGGCCGCGTTCAGGCTTAGGGCCGTCCCTCGGACTTCGGAACAGCGTTGCACCAGCAGTGAAGTTACTGCCGCTGCGACGACTGCATGGCTGGCCGAAAGTACCGCGGTACCGGCAAGCGCCAGTGGAAGAACCGGAGCAAAATAAACGCAAAGCAGGGCAGCCAACGAAGTTCCCAAACAGGCGACCATCCAGATCCGTGGCCTCGGCGCAGCCCCTTCGGCATTCAGCATGCGACCGGCCAACAGATGGCCAAGGAAGAACGAGCCGCCGCTCAGCGACCAGACGCATGCGAACCAGCCGGTTGAGAGCTGGAACTTCTCCGCATACAGTGGCGCAAGGAAAGCGAGATGCCCCATAAATGCCCCAGCTCGTCCAAAGGAAACCAGCAGCAGCGCCCTAGCGCCGCGGATACGGCCCAGCGTCCTGAATGCCGCCGCATATTTCAGTGCAGGTTTGGGAGGTCCGGGTTGAGTGCCCTGCCTGCCAAAACGCAGCAGGGCTGGCGCCAATGCGAAAGCAGCAATGGCGATGGCGACGAGGTTTCCTTGCCAACCCCACCACATGGCAGGCAACACCAATAGTGGCGCACCGGCGGTAGAGGCAAGGGTCTGCGCTGTCATCACCAGTGTTGCGGCTCGGCCGGCGGCAGGGCCCTCTCCAAGGCGATCCGCCGCAGCGGTGGACAAGGCCGGGTACAGCAAGGCATTGGACATGCCTGTGGCTAGGCAGAATGTCGCAAGGGCCCAGGTCCCCGAGAAGGTGCCGATAATGGCAGCTAGGCCCAAAAGCACCAGCGAGGCGGCAGCCACCGTTCCCGGGAGGATCCGACCAATTAAAGGAGCGAGGACAACACCGACGATGACTGCGCCGATCCCAGCTAGGCCGCGCAGCGATCCGATCTCTGCCACCTCGGCACCAGCCCATTGCGCCATGGGTATCAGGAACGTCGACAATAGGGTAAACGGCAGCAGGCCCAGCGCGGAGGCGAGCAACGCGGGCCAGACCGCGGCGATAATGCTGCGTTCGCTGGGAAGCTCCAGGCGGGGGTTCATTCGCGTACTGCTCATGCCTTAACACCAGCCTTCGTTAAGGCAATGGAGAGATCCTCGGAGAACTCCTGCGGCTCAAAAGCTGACGTTTTCGGTTGCGCACCCAGCTGCCCTGCGCTGCGTTGAAGCACAGATTCATAATTACCTACGAGCTTGTCTATGGTTGGGCAGTCCACCGAAAGCTTCTGGGCGAAGCCCTGGATGATTTTGGTGCGGTAGTAATCTTCCTTAGGCATTCGAGGGATGTCCCAATGGCCGGACTCATCGACAAAAATGGGGCGAATGGGGATGGCTGAGAAATCAAAGTATCGTCCCGCAGCATCAGGGGCGGAATATGGATCGATCAGCAATGATGCATAGCGGACGTACACCAAATATTCCTGGTGTATCGGTGCAAGAGATTCAAAAGATGAAACTAATTCCGCTGCGATGCTTTCAGGGCGGATCCTGTACCCATCGGCGAGCATGAACTCAAGCAGATTGATGCCGCTCCCACCCAAGGCACGGACAAGGTTGGTTAATTCTCTCCAGTAGTCAACCATGCAGTGAATCAGCGTCGGGGTGATGGGACCTTCGGGATAAAGCTTGTAGACAAACTGTTGGGGCCCCGATGGATTGAAGACGGCGTTAAGGGAAACATCATTCATGAAGAGGGCCGGGTGTACATACAATGATATGTTCCTGGCCTCGGCATCCAGAGGTAGATCCACGAGCTGAAGGTCGGTGCCGACCGATTCAAATAGCGTGCGCAGATATTGCAGGGACTGTGAGTTATGGAGGGTCGACCCCGAGTAGATTCGCGCCTTGACGCCGGTTGTCAGGACGGTGATGCCTGGTTTTGCTTCGGGCCATCGGCTGTCGCCGAGATAGCTTGAAAGGCTGATGACTTCGACGGGTAGTGCCCGGGAGTTCAGGTATTCGTGCACCAACGCACCAGACCCCAAGGTGGGGGAGAGCAGCACGACCCGTTCGATGCGTTCAAGCACCGCGGCCGGCATCCGGCGCAGCACCGGGAGGTATGCGTTGGCAGGAACGGTGAGGACCAAGGTTTTCCACTCGCCGCTGACCGTCTCAAAGTCGATGAATCGATGCTCGATGCGCTGCTGTCCAGCGAGCGCTTGATGCGCGGCATTTTGAACGGTGGCGGTCAAAAAGCCATCGGCGTCGGAAAGGTCCTGGAAAAACTGTTGCGAGCGTCGAGTGCTCCGGCCAACGAGTCCCACGGTGCCGCGCAGCCGTCCCAGCAGTACCGACATTTGAACTGCGGTTGGACCTGTACCGGCGATTAGTATTGATCCCAATTCGTTCATGATCTAGGCTCCTGGATCTTGGGTTCAGGTTTTACATACAGTGCAATATCGAAGACTTGATTCGGCTGGCTGACGATCCGCTCCAGGTGCCACAGTGCGGAGTCGACTGGTTGGCTTGGATAGTTGAAAAGAGATTTCAGATGGTCGCCGAAGCGCATCGCCACCACGACGTCCTGTCGGGTCAGGGCGTGAAGTTGCTGAAGCAGTTCGTATTTCACGGAAACTGTAGAACTGATGACGACGTGGGTCACCTGTCCGATCTCTTCCAGTTCATCGATACGCTGTCCCGACAATCTGATCTCCAACCCATCACCGAGGAGATCAACCACTTGGCGGCCTAGTTCGAGGGCTTCCCCGTCGATATCAATTCCGCAGGCTGAAGCACCGGTATGCTGGGCGGTTCTCAGGAGCGTCATGGGGAAAGCGCCGCAGCCGATGAGAAGAATTCGTGACGTGGCGGTCGGAGCCACAGCACCGAACTCTTCGGCGATGCACGACTCGATATTCAAGAAGTACTCGGCAGAGCTGCTCCTGCCGGCAAGTAGATGAAGTGCGCGGTATTTCTCCATGATGGCCACGCCGCGAGCCGAAAGTTCGCGTAGCCGAATGATGAGTTCCTCGCTTCCAGGCTGGGCCGAGAAGTCGGAGAAAGCCTCGAAGACCGGAGCGTGTGTAGTGAAGGTCGAGTATTCGCCCAGCAGCTCGTCGAGCGCCTGGACGGTGAGCGTTGATCCATCGTAGTCTCTGATGGATGATTCGAATCGCGGCACAAATTTTTCTAATGCGACGCGCATTTCCTGCGCCTTCGCAGTGTGTTTCTGCGGGGGATCGGTCAAAAGTTTAGACATGAACATAGGCCTTTCCTTCGGCGACGATAGTTACTTCTCCGGTGACCTGCAGGTCGGTGACTGCTCCCGCCCGGTAGCTGGCGGCGACGTGGAGACTGCCGCCCGGCTGCCTCACGCTGAGCGATACCGATTGTCGACATCGAGCTGCCAAAAAAGCCCCGAGGGCCGCAGTTCCCGAACCGCAGCTTCCTTCCCAGATCATGCTTCCCACTGCAGGAACATTCACCAAGGGAACGATGGCATTTTCGGTGGGGTTGTAGAGCATGACGCCAATGACGCTGGCAGCTTCACTGGCTGCGAGGCGTTGGGCCGTTGCTAGGGCGTGGCGACGAAGGGTCTGAGTGATCGCAGGGGCTTCAACCACCAGATGAACGGAGTCGTGGAATTTCACCAAGCTTGAGCCGCCATGCTGTGTGGGAAACGGATAGGGCTCGATCTGCAATGGCGAGGCGATGCCCATCCGGCAGCGGAATCCCATCGCGGTCGGTTCGACGCGGCAGGAGGTAGGTTCGTTGGTTCCCGAGGCTTCCAGCACCAAATCCAGTGATGCTACGTTAGAACGCGCCGACGCGTGGAGGGCTGCCAGTGCCATGCAGGCGTTGACGCAATATTCTCCGCCGGCCATGATTAGCCGCAAGTGAGCCTGGTCCGACTCCGGGGGAAGCACGAAGCCAATTTGTTCTGCGTGCAGGTGTTCGACCCGCAGCAGCTGTTCGGCAATTGTTTGATAGTGCTGCACCGGGTGTCGGCTGGTGACCAGGACCGTGGAATTCGAGGTTGGATTCAGTTTGACGAATTCCACTTGAATGATGTTCCGAGAGGTACTTCGCCGGCGACTGGTGGCTGCGGCGGGCTGGGGCGGTGCGGCGTCGTGTCGTGCAGTTTTCAGCGTCACTGGCCTGCCAACCGGTCTGCCAGCAGTTCAACGCCGTTGATGGCCAGTGGGCCCGGTGAAGAATAATAGTAGTTCAAGGGCATGACCGCTCCTGCGGTGTCGACGGCAGGCAGTCCGTTGAGTTCTGGACGTTGGCGGAGATCTTCAATGACCTGCTCATCATTCTCTAGTGACGAAGACCCGGTGGGGAGATACAGCGCAAAGACCTTGTCGGCCGAGCTGGAAACGAGGTTTTCCGTGGAAGGCTCGAAATAACGCTTATCGACATCGCTGAAAACGTTGTTCATTCCGAGAAGTTCCAGTTGCTCTGAAATCAGTGATTCATGACCATAGGACCCCAGGGTTCCGGCTGCAGGCACGTATAAGGGCAACGCGCGTTCTTCGGAGGAGTGCTGAACCTTTGCTGCTGCGGCGTCGACGCGGCCACGCATAGCATCAACCGCTTCGTCGGCTGCCTGTTCGGTACCAAAAAGTTTCCCGTAGGATTCCACGTCGCGGTAGATCTGTTCGAAGCCGCTCAGTCCGCCGGTGGATCGATCCTCGAAGCCTGCACAATAGCCGCTGACCGTCAGCATTTTGACACCAGCTTCCTCTAGGCGTTCGGCCAAGGAATTCAAGTCGACGCCTGAGGTGATGTCTGTACCAATGACTACATCGGCTCCTGAATTGATGATCATCTCATAGGACACATGATGTGAGTCCTCGACGACCCTTTCGGCGTTGGCGACGGCTTGACTGGTGCTGCTGTCAAACGGGACGTTCAAGCTTCCGGCGTAGTGGGTGAGCTTGTCGCCGGCGCCGGCAGCAGTCAAGAGCGAAGGAGCTTCGGAACCTACCGCGAAAACACTCTTCGGTTGGCCCTCGAATTCCACTTGGCGGCCGCAGCTGTCTAGAACAACAGGGGTGCCGGGAGACGAAGAGATTGACTCCTGGGCCATACCGCTGGAAGCTCCGCAGGATGTGAGCGTCAGTAGGAAAACGGCAGGAAGCGTGGTCTGCCACAAATTTATTCTGCGCAAAGGAGGGGCCTCAATTCATGGTGGGCAAAGAAAACTGGTGTTTCTCTGCATCTGGATGTGACGTTCGAGCTAAATGCTAATGAGAATTATTCTCAATAGTCAAGGCGAGAGAAATGCTTTCACAAGTCAATCGCGCGCCTCCGGAGTGCTGTGTGGCTAGGTGTTTTCACTCCCTTTGCAGGCAAGATGCGCCCAGGCATGGAGCAGAATGGCGAATTCGAGGCAGTCTGTGGTGCAAAGAAAAACTCGACCGGAGGGTTCCGGCCGAGCGTGAAATATTAAGTTTGGCCCGCTGTGGCGGTGCGGGTGATTTAGTGCCGATCGAGCCTGCGGTCCAGCTCGTTGCGTACCTGCGGCCATTCGGAGGCGAGAATTGAAAAGACGACGGTGTCGCGCAGCGAGCCGTCGGACATCCGGGTATGAGCTCGCAATACTCCGTCCTGCTTGGCGCCGAGACGGCTGATGGCCGCCCGGGATTGCTGGTTCATCCAGTGGGTGCAGAACACCACCACTTCGCACTTCATCTGCTCGAAGGCGTGGGCCAGGAGCAGTCGTTTGCTTTCTGCGTTGGTGCCGGTGCCGTGGACGCTTGCCGCGTTCCAGGTGTAGCCGATTTCCACCTTGGGAACCGACAGGTCGACGTCGCAGTAGGTGGTCATGCCGATGATCTGGCCTGGCTCACCGCTCGTGGGGTCGTTGAGGCGAGTAGTGAATGCAAGCATTGACCCTTCGGCCTGCATTTTCAGTCGCTTATCAATTTCCGCAGCCATCGCCTCGGGTCGTGGTACCGAGGTGTACCAGAGATTCCACAATTCACCGTCGCTAGCGGCTTCTACTAGGCCATCATGATGGTCAACGGACAGCGGTTCAAGGGTGACTAGTCTTCCCCGAAGGGTTAGGGGCTCGAAATTTGGCATGGGAATACCTTATGCGTGCGTCGCGTCACAGGATACTGACCCGTAGGGATTCTTAGAGTGTCGGGCCTCGTTCCTAGGATGATGCATAAGCAATGACGATCAAAGGAAAGATTGTGAAGAAATTTCAGCTCATCGAACAACCGCCCACCTTGGATGACTATTTGGCCCTGCGCAGTGAATCGGGGCTTTCGCCCAAATCGCCTGAGCAAGGCCAAGGCGCAATAGCGAACAGCTGGTACTTCTGCCACCTGCGCGATAGCGATACCGGCCGGGCGGTGGCCATGGGGCGAGTGATTGGCGATGGAGGTTGGTACTTTCACATCGCCGATATGGCAACGCTTCCCGAGTTTCAGGGCATGGGACTGGGGCGTAAGATCATCGACAACCTAATCGCAAAGATTCGATCCAGCGCACCAGAAAATCCCTACATCACGTTGATTGCTGATCCGCCCGGGCGCAGGCTTTATGAAAAAGTTGGTTTCCACGAGATTTCACCCTCGCGAGGCATGCAGCTGCCAGTGCAGCCGACTAGCTGATCACCAGCCGCTGTACAGTACTTCTGATTGCCTCAATGACCTCAACTACCGGCGCACGGTGCAGGTGTTCCGCCCGAACCAAAAGGTCGATTTGTCTACCTGAATTCAATCCTTTGATTGGTCGTAAAGTCACCGATTCATCCAATGAGCGCCGCGCGGTATAGCGAGGCAGGATTCCCAGGCAGCCGCTGGCTTCAACCAGTGCTCCGGCAGTGGCGTAATCGTTGACTCGATGTTCGATTTGCGGGGCGCTGCCGGCAAGAGCTGCGATGGTCTCCAGCACGTCGGCCGGGGAATAGCCAGAGCGTGAGACTACCCAGCGTTCGCCAATGACCTGGGCGGGGGAGAGCTGCTCGAGCTTGGCCAATGGGTGGTCGCGATGCAGGGCGATGTCCAAAGGCTCGAATGCCAGTGGGATCACCGCAACATGATTCTCTGGCCATGGCGCTGTATGCGGCATGCGATGGGCCAAGACAAGATCGTAGATAGAGGTCAGGCCCGGGAAATCCTGCTGCGAGACATCTTCATCCGAAAAGTGCAACGGCGGCAACTGGCCTTCGGGGAAGGCCAGAAGCGGAGCAAAGATCGTTTGCCCGATTGAGTGGAAACCCGAAATCTTCACCGGCGTTTTGCGGTCCTGATCCTGACTCTGAATCTTCGCGCTGGCCTGCGCCAAGGTCGATGCCACGGCACCAGCCGCTGCGGCGAGTATTTTGCCCTCGGCCGTAAGCACCAGGCGGCGCCCGTCTTTCCGAGTCAGTGGTTCGCCGAACCCTCGCTGCAGCTGAGCCAAATGCTGGGACACCGCGGAAGGGGAGACGTACAGGGCCTTGGCCACCGCGTTCACGCTGCCCAAATCCGCCAGCTCACGCAGGATCTTCAGCTGATGTAATTCCATGAAGTAAATACTAAATCGTGAAATCAGTAAATCGAGGATTATCTAAGGTGTTTTAGCGGGGGTGCCGGTGCGACACTTGAAGTGAATCACTTCGTTGTGTGTTGCTCGCAACCTCTAACACCTAAGGACGCCTTGATGAAAGCACTTTATAAGTCCGGCCCGCATGCAGGTCTAGAACTCGTTGACCGTCCAGAGCCAGAGGTTGGCGTCCACGACGTAAAGATCCGCGTGATGACCACCGGAATCTGCGGCACCGACCTGCACATCGAAGCCTATGACGAAGCCGCCAAGGCCATGATCAACACCCCGCTGGTCCCGGGCCATGAGTTCTACGGCGAAGTCGTCGAGGTGGGCGACTTCGTGCAGAACGTCAAGATCGGCGATCGCGTCTCCGGTGAAGGACACATTGTCTGTGGGCTGTGCCGCAACTGCCGTGCCGGCCGCAAGCAGATGTGCATCAACGTCAGTTCCGTGGGTGTGCAGCGCGACGGCGCTTTCGCCGAATACGTCTCCATCCCTGAAAGCAATGTCTACGTGCACCGCGACGAGCGCATCACCCCGCTGCTGGGAGCGATCTTCGATCCTTTCGGCAACGCAGTGCACACCGCGCTGCAGTTCCCCATGGTCGGCGAAGACGTGCTGATTACCGGCGCAGGTCCCATCGGCCTGATGGCAGCCGCAGTGGCCCGCCATATCGGCGCCCGCAAGATCGCCATCACCGATATTTCGGAACAGCGCCTGGAACTGGCCAAGACCATGGGCATCGACCTGGCCGTCAACGTCGCCCAGCAGCGCATCAAGGAGGCCCAGCAGGAGCTGGGCATGGTGGAAGGCTTCGACTACGGCATGGAAATGTCCGGCCACAAGACCGCGCTGCCGGAAATGATCGAAAACATGAACCACGGCGGCAAGATCTGCATGCTCGGCCTGCCCAGTGAATCCATTGACATCAACTGGGGCAAGGTCGTCACCCACATGCTGACCCTGCGCGGCATCTACGGACGTGAAATGTTCGAGACCTGGTACGCCATGAGCGCCATGCTCACCAGCTCCGACGTCATGCGCGAACGCATCTCCTCGGTGGTCACCGACTTCGTGCCGGCCAGCGAATGGCAGGACGGCTTCAACGCCGCCCGTTCCGGCCACGGCGGCAAGGTGGTCCTGGACTGGACCGTCTTCTCCAAGTAATTTTCCGACTAGTTTTCTGACAAGAAAGTAGTACCCATGTACACCGATCTCAAGGAACAGCTCGCCGGGGAACTGGCAGAGCTGAAGACCGCAGGCCTGTTCAAGGCAGAGCGCCACATCGATTCGGCGCAGTCGGCCTCGATTCTGGCCGGTTCGTTGGGCGACGACGCCCGCAAGGTGCTGAACTTCTGCGCCAATAACTACCTTGGTCTGGCCGATGACGAGCGCATTATCGCCGCCGCCAAGCAGGCCATGGACGACCGGGGCTTCGGCATGGCGTCGGTCCGCTTCATTTGCGGCACCCAGGACATGCACCTGGAACTGGAAGCCAAGCTTTCCTCGTTCCTGGGCACCGAGGACACCATCTTGTTCTCCAGCTGCTTCGACGCCAATGGAGGTGTCTTCGAGTCGTTGTTCGGCAAGGAGGACGCCATCATCTCCGATGCGCTGAACCATGCATCGATCATCGACGGCATCCGACTGTCCAAGGCTGCCCGCTTCCGCTACGCCAACCAGGACATGGCAGACCTGGAAACCCAGCTGCAGGCGGCCGCCGCCATGAACGACGGCAAGGGCGCACGCCGCACCATCATCGTCACCGACGGCGTATTCTCCATGGACGGCTACCTGGCACCCCTGGAAGCCATCTGCGACCTGGCAGAGAAGTACAACGCACTGGTCATGGTGGACGACTCCCACGCGGTGGGC
This sequence comes from Glutamicibacter sp., assembly GCF_032154645.1. Taxonomy (GTDB): domain Bacteria; phylum Actinomycetota; class Actinomycetes; order Actinomycetales; family Micrococcaceae; genus Glutamicibacter. The sequence goes on from NZ_JALDXV010000003.1 coordinate 29,275, forward strand.
TTCATGGGGTCCACCGGCGCCGGCACCCCGGAACACGCAGGAGTCTCGGACCGCGTCGATATCTACACCGGCACCTTCGGCAAGGCATTGGGCGGTGCCTCGGGCGGCTATGTTTCGGGCCGCGGTGAAATCGTTGCGATGCTGCGCCAGAAGGCGCGTCCTTACCTGTTCTCCAACTCGCTGGCCCCGTCGATCGTTGCGGCGACCTCTAAGGCGCTGGATCTTGTTGTGGACTCCGGAGAGCTGCGCGAAAAGCTCTTCGCCAACGCCACCCTGTTCCGCACCAAGATGGCGGAGGCAGGTTTTGAACTGTTGGAAGGCGAGCACGCGATCATCCCGGTGATGTTCGGCGATGCGGTGGTGGCAGGTAAGGTGGCCGAGCAGATGCTTGAGCGCGGCGTCTTCGTCACCGCCTTCTCCTACCCGGTGGTTCCCAAGGGCTTGGCCCGCATCCGAGTCCAGCTCTCTGCTGCGCACAGCGAGTCGGACATCGAGGCCTGCGTGCAGGCATTCATCGCCAGCCGCGAAGCGGTGCTCGGAGCCTAAGCGCCCGGACGTCGTGCCCACGGGGCCGTCGATCGGTCGGAGCTGTCTGTAATCCCAGACGGTCCCGGCGGATGGCGGCCCCTGCCGCATTTAAAACCGCGCTAGGCTCATCCAAGGGCCTGCCGCCCGACCAGAATGCGACACCACTTACTAAGGGGACAGATCCATGGCCACGCTGCTGCTGACCAACATCTCACAGCTGAATACCGTTGATGCCGCGCACACCGTCATCACCGATGCGGCTGTACTCATTGAAGATGGCCTGATCAGCTGGGTCGGCACTGCGGCTGAGGCTCCGGCCTCGGACGAGGTCCACGACCTGGGTGGCCGCGCAGTGCTCCCGGGCTGGGTTGATTCCCACAGCCACCTGATCTTCGCCGGGGACCGCGCCGAAGAATTCGCTGCACGCATGGCCGGCCAGTCCTACGCCGCAGGCGGCATCGCGGTGACCACCGAAGCTACCCGCGCCCAGACCGACACCCAGCTGGCAGACCTGGTGGCCGCCCGCCGCCGCGAGGCCCTGGCCATGGGCACCACCTGGATGGAGACCAAAACCGGGTATGGTCTGAACCTCTCGGAGGAAACCCGGCATGCGGCGCTGGCCAAGCCGCTGGTGGAGAACCTGACATTCTTGGGCGCGCACCTGGTTCCCGCCGGACAGGATGCCGACGAATACACCGCGCTGGTAGCCGGTCCCATGATGGACGCCGTGGCCGCCAATGTAGACTTCGTCGATGTCTTCTGCGAGCGCGGCGCCTTCAACGAAGAGCAGACCCGCACGGTGCTGACTTCCGCCGTGGCCCACGGCATTGCCACCAAGGTGCACGGAAACCAGCTGGGCCCGGGCCCGGGCGTCAAGATTGCAGTTGAATTCGGCAGCGCCTCGGTGGACCACGTGAACTACCTCGACCAGGAGGACGTCGATGCTCTGGCCGGCACCTGGACCGGCTGGGATGCCGCCACCCGTACCGGTGACGTCGGCACCGTCGCGACCTGCCTTCCAGCCTGCGACCTGTCCACCCGCCAGCCGCTGGCTCCGGGGCGCGAACTGCTCGACGCTGGTGTCCAGATCGCCCTGGCTAGCAACTGCAACCCCGGCACCAGCTACACCAGCAACATGAACTTCTGCGTGGCAACCGCCGTACTGCAGATGCACCTGTCGCTTGACGAAGCCATTGAGGCAGCCACCTACGGTGGCGCGCTGGCACTGGGCGTGGCAGATCAGGTCGGTTCCGTTGAAGTGGGCAAGCGTGCCGATCTGCATGTGCTCGATGCGCCAGTGGCTGCCCACCTTGCCTACCGCCCGGGAATGAACCTGACTCACAGCGTCTACCAGGGCGGTGCGCTGGTCAACGCGGGCTAAAAAGTCCACCTAGATTTTCTTCGGTGACCGCCGCCAACAAATCCTGTGTCTGTACGATGCTGGCGAATCCGCCGCCGTGCAAGTTGGTGGCGGTCACTGCGGAAAGCTGCTGTGCGCTGCGACTGATGCCGGCCGTGCGCCCCATTGCAGGAGATTAGCTGCCCTGCTAAGCGCTGGTAATTAGTAGTTAACACGCATTTGGTTTCGCGATATTGGTCCAATTGCCCACAATGGCCGAACCAATGGTTGTCCATACATATGTCGGTAGCGACGGTTAATGTTTGTGCATGGTAGTAAGACGGGTTCTTCAGTGGGTACTCGTGGCTGCTCTGTTGTGTGCCACGGGGTGGTTCCTTAGTCTGTCTGCCGACAAGGTGGACAGTTTCTGGGCATGGATGAATCCCGGGGCAAAAGCTTTGGCAGAAGTTGCTCCAATTGGCACATTCGTCGCCGTGGGGACGGCTTCCTTTCTTGCCTACCGTACTCTTCGTTATAGGGCACGTGTGGATGACGCTGACCAATGGTGGAAGCGTGCGCAGTATGGGATTGGGTTGACTTACGGCACTGCCTCAGAGAATTTCACTGGATCTAAAATTTTGTTCTCGCTACTCGGTCCGTGGGCGGAGCTGAAAGACACCGAGGAAAAAAGTAGGGAGCACAAGCGAATCGCAAGAATCGCTAAGAAGTACGGCTGGAGGGTTTCTGAAGCTGAAAAGACAATGCTTCAAGAGATCTTGGATGAGAGCCTTACTGGTGTTGTTCCTGAGTCTTTGAATGATGCTGAATTGGCTGACCTCGAAGGGCAACGAAAAGCAATACTAACTACTAAGGAAGCCTCTGCAGGGACCAGTGGTAGGCATCTTGATACGTCCGAAGGCTTGAAGCTCCCAATAATTTCCCGGCGTACTATTGAAGGACGAGAGGAGGAACATGATGGCTAAGAAACATGAAAGTATTCGATCGGTGGAGAACCGTGAAGGTGTTATAGTTGTCCAGCTTCAAGGCAACTACATCGTTCTCGACGAAAATAATAGTCCGCTGACAAAGCGTTACCCGATCAAGGACTTTAGGTTCGTTCAAGAAAGTGCAAAAACCGTGGTGAAGATGTCCGAAATCACTGGTCAGCCTCCAAGCGACGCCATTGTGGCCCTCGCCAACTATGTTCCTTCCGGCCACAAAATTGCCTAATGAAAAGACGCGCCGAATCAAGCTGGTGGGTATTTTCGTTGCCTATCTTTGACTTTTATTTATTGCTCGAGGTTGATTCCCTTAAAGCCTAGGTTTTCACATGCGAAGTCGTGGCAACAGAGCCTGTCTTCGCCCATGGAGCTGATTGCCAAGTACTGATCTGACTGGACTACAGGAGGAAACTCGGGCAATGGGTAAGGGTCTCGGTTTCCCGGCTAATCTTTGTTGTGCTCAGGCAAGATGAATTTTCCGTCGGGAGCGGGGAATGGTTCCCTGGCACCTACGAGCGTATAGACGCTGACCGACCAAGGCGTGCCGTCGACGAACGGGTTGAGATGCCAATCTGCGAAGCGTTGTTGAAGCTGCATTCCCGATCGCCGCGCCGTCTGATCCAGAAAGTTTGGCCCGTGCTTGCCGTGAGTCGTCGTCCCAATCACGAGAGAACCAATCGTGCTGAGTCGTTCACGCGCGAAGGTGAATACTTGCTCAATTTCGAGCGGAGTTAAGAATTCCGGGACATTTCCGGTAGCCATCAAGGCGTCAAATGTTGCCGGCAATCCCGTGGCAATCAAGTCCGACTTGTCTAGTGAGCCCGCATCCATCTGCCTGAACCAGTGTGGTTCATGCAGTGCCGTTGCCGCCTGGAATAATTCGGGAATCGGATCTATGCCGAATGCCTGATGGCCACGAGCACGCAAACCAGCGACAGCGCTGCCGATACCACATCCAATATCGAGAATTCGAGCCTGTCTTGGGGTCAGCATATCGACGAATCGAACATCTACCTCTAAGTCGACGCCGACCTGTGCCAGCTTGAGCATCTTCCGCGTGTACCCGGCATAGTCGGTCTCGGCATCCATGGATAAAGTCTGACATGAAGCTGCGCATGCGACTTATAAGCGTGCCAGAAAGTACACATATGGCAACCAAAAGCTCATTCGTGATAAACAAGAATCATGGCTAATACTGCTTTCCAGGGAACCCCTGTTCAGACCGTTGGAGAACTGCCAGCCGTTGGCTCGCAGGCTCCTGCTTTTACTCTTACCGGCACCGACTTGGCTGACGTCACCAGCGACTCGCTGGCCGGCCGTCGCGTTGTGCTTAATATCTTCCCATCGGTGGATACCGGCGTGTGCGCCGCCAGCGTTCGTCGTTTCAACGAACTTGCAGCTGGTCTGGAGAACACCACCGTGGTGACCGCTTCCGCTGACCTTCCATTCGCTCTGGGCCGTTTCTGCGGCGCCGAGGGCATCGAGAACGTTGTACCTACCTCCGCGTTCCGTTCGAGCTTCGGCGCAGATTACGGTGTGACCCAGGCCGACGGTCCACTGGCTGGCCTCTTCGCCCGCTCCGTTGTCGTACTGGACGAAGCCGGCAAGGTTGTATACACCGAGGTAGTTCCAGAAATCACCACCGAGCCTAACTACGATGCAGCAATCGCAGCATTGAGCTAGGTGACACTTCGACGACGTTAGCGCCGTCGAAACGATCAGGCGACGTTTCTCAAGACACTCAAGTCTTGGGAGGCGTCGTTTTTTTGATGTCCGGATCGTGGTGGCACGCAAGTTTCTTTACTTCTTTCCCTCAGGGGATTTCCAAGTGCACCATCTATCCCTATACTCTTTATAGATTGCTTATGATTGTTCTTTACTAAAAATGATCATAAAACATCAAAGAGACTTCACCGGCTGCCATGCCGGTCGCAAAAACGAGGACGAGGGAGACGGTAGATGAGTGAGCGGTCAGCACTGGGTGCGCACATGGAAGAAGAATTAGTCTCGCAGCCTCAGATGTGGCGGCGAGCCATTGAGCAGCAACAAGCAGAAGATCTGCTTCCCGCCCATGGGCTGTCTGTGGCGGTCGTCGGCTGTGGCACCTCCTGGTTCATGGCAGAAGCCTACGCTGCGGCTCGTGAAGCTGCGGGCCTCGGGGTCACCGATGCCTTCGCCGCCTCGGAAGCGCGTATCGCCACCCGAAACTATGATGTTTTGGTCGCCATCACCCGTTCCGGGACCACATCTGAGGTACTGCAGCTGCTCGACGAGCTGGATGGAAGCCTGCGCACCGTTGCGATTATTGGGGATACCGCCTCACCGATCGTGGGTAAAGTCGATGCCGTCATCGAGCTGCCCTACGCGGATGAACAGTCTGTGGTGCAAACTCGATTTGCCACGACCGCATTGTCCTATCTGCTTTCAAGCCTTGGTGAAGATCTCAACGCGGCGATCGAGCAGGCAGCCGCATTGGTTGTGCAGCAGACTCCCCAGGAGCTCATTGACGCTGAACAATTCACCTTCCTCGGTCGAGGCTTCTCGGTTGGACTTGCCCATGAAGCAGCCTTGAAGATGCGCGAAGCAGTACAGGGATGGACCGAAGCTTATCCCGCCATGGACTACCGCCACGGACCAATTTCCATCGCAGCTCCCAACAGGGTGACATGGATGCTTGGAGCGCAGCCGGAGGGCCTGAACGTCGACGTCGAACGCACTGGCGCCATCTATATTAATGAGGATCGCCACCCGCTGGCAGACCTTGCCTATATCCACCGGGTGACCCTTGACCGTGCCCGCGCACGCAACCTCGACCCGGACAGTCCACGCAATCTGACCCGATCGGTCATCCTGGAAGGCTAACGGCCATGAACGAACATTTCCTGCTCTTTGACGTCGGAGGAACCGACATCAAGGCGGGGCTGGCCAATAGCAACGGGGAAGTGCTGCAGGTCTTGCGTGAGCCCACCCATAAGGTCGCACCAGAAAATGCGGCCACCGTCCTGGTGGCACAGCTTGAACAGCTTGGCCGCCGACTGCAAGAAGACACCGGCGCCACCGCGTCATCCGCGGGACTGATTGTTTGTGGGTTGGTTGATTCCGAGGAAGGCATTGGCATATTCTCCGCCAACCTCGGTTGGCGCAACGCCCCCTTGAAGTCAATGACCTCCCAGGCTCTTGGGCTTCCCGTGGGCTTCGGCCACGACGTATCTCTTGCCGCGCGGGCAGAACTTGAGTTGGGCAGCGGGGCCAAGGATGAGGCTCTGCGCCGCAATGCAGTGGTGATGATCATCGGAACCGGGATTGCCTCGGCGCTGATGGTTGACGGCCGGTTGATCAGCGCCGGCGGATATGCCGGGGAACTGGGCCACTCTCAGGTGCCAGGCGGATTCGACTGCGCCTGCGGTGCAACCGGATGCCTTGAAACCGTTGGATCGGCGGGCGCTATCGCCAAGCGTTACGGCGATAAAACAGGCGTGAGCGTTGGGGCGAAGGAAGTTTTTGCCGCCCGCGCGGCCGGCGACGAGCTCGCCGCAGGCATCATCAATGATGCTGTGGAAGCGTTGACCTTCACCATGGCGCAGCTGTGCTCCTCGGTCGCTCCCGAAGGCATCGTACTCGGTGGCGGATTGGCACAGGCCGGACCGGGATTTTTCGCCGAACTTGAAAAGTCGCTGCGGCGAAGGCTCTCCTTCCACCGCATGCCGCGCCTCATTTCCGCCCACCTCGGTGCCGACGCCGGTCTACAAGGCGCACTGATTCTTGCGCGTGAAGTCAACCAGGCATCGGCTGGGCAGGCCTCATGATCCTTGCCTTCACACCCAACCCCGCAATGGATGAAACCTATGCGGCTCCGGGAGCCTCAATCGATAGCAGCCACCGAGTCTCACTGCTGCATCGGCAGGCAGGTGGAAAAGGGCTGAACGTTGCCAGGGTTTTGCATGCCCAGCAGTACCCGACGCACGCGATCTTCCCAAGCGGCGGGCGTACCGGTCGAGAATTTGTCGAGGAACTGCAATCGGCCAAGGTGCCATTCACCGCGGTTCCAACAGCGGCGGACACCCGTCGATCCATGTCATTCTTCGATCCCCAAGCCAACACCACCAGCGTCTTCAACGAGGCAGGCAGCCCGCTGTCCACGCAGGAATGGGAACAACTTCACGCCAGTTATGTGGAACTGTTGGAGGGGGCGGATGCCGTGGCCATTTGTGGATCGTGGCCCGCAGCCACAGACCCTGCGCTGATTCGCTCTTTCATCACGGAGGCAACCGAACGCGGCATCTACACGATGGTCGATACCAGTGGGCCCCTGATGTTGGAGGCCGCCTCCAGCGGGGCGGTGCTCAAGCCCAACGAGCATGAGCTTTTGGCTGCCACGGGAGCCGCGACATTGATTGACGGCGCGGCACAGCTGCTGCAGCGGGGAGCTGCCGAAATTTACTTGAGCGCAGCAGAGCGCGGGATCTACCATTTCACCCAAGAAACTCCGCTGGTCGCGCACGCTCGGCTCGGGCGCGCTCTCACTGGCAATCCCACCGGTGCGGGAGATTCCGCAGTCGCGGCAATCCTTGCCAGCAAATTTGCGCGGTCGAATCGCGAGGATACCTTGCGCCGTGCAGTGGGCTGGTCTGCATCTACCGTGCTTATGCCCACCGCTGGTGTACTCTCACCAGAAACTCAGACCTTGAACCAAGAGGTCGTCTATCGGATCTTGCCCGAGGGCGAGGACATTTAAAGGAGTATTTACGTGCCATTAGTTCCTACACGTCAGATTCTCGATCAAGCGGTGGCTGGAAAATATGGCCAGGGTGCATTTAATGTCATCCATCTTGAGACTGCCCAGGCCCTCATTGCTGGGGCGCAGCACGTGCAGCGTCCCGTGATACTTCAAATCAGTGAGAACTGCGTGAAGTACCACGGTTCATTGCGCCCCATTGCATTGGCTTCCTTGGCCATGGCGGACGAGGCGTCGGTTCCAGTTGCCTTGCATCTTGACCACGCCGAGGACGAACGCCTGGTTTATGAGGCGCTGGATCTTGGCTTTGGCTCCGTGATGTATGACGGGGCCAAACTTCCCTTCGCTGAGAACGTCGCCGCAACCCGACGCGTAGTGGCGGCGGCGGCGCAGGTCGGTGCCAGTGTTGAAGCTGAACTCGGTGAGATCGGCGGAAAAGACGGCGCGCATGCACCGGGTGTGCGCACCGACCCCGACGAAGCCGTGCAGTTTGTCCAGAGCACCGGTGTTGATTCGCTGGCGGTTGCCGTCGGGTCGTCTCACGCCATGCTTGAGCGGGGCGCAGCACTTGATCTTGAACTGATTTCGACACTGCAGGCTGCATTGGACGTGCCGCTGGTGCTGCATGGCTCCTCAGGAGTTACCGACACAATGCTGGTTGACGGTATTCGCGCAGGCATGCGGAAAATAAACGTCTCCACGCACCTGAATGGCTTTTTCACTCGTGCGGTTCGCGGCTGGCTCAGCGAGAATTCGATGGGCGTGGATTCGAGAAAGTACATGGATGCCGGTCGTCGAGCCATGTCAGACGAGACCGGAAGAATGCTCGAACTCTTCGCCAGCGCCTAGATCCAATTACCTCAGCTGACCCCTTTGGACGAACTTATGATTGATTATGATTTTTTGGATCACGATTAAGCCAAAAAATCATAATTTCCCCTTGACGTTGCGTGTGACACACCCCATACTCGAATAGAACGTGATTTTTCTTGATCGAAATTTCAAGAAAAAATCATAAATCATTCACTTGCACCGGTGCTGCGGCATCTCAAACGATTGAGGAAGACAATGAAACGATCCAAGCGCACAGCGGCCCTTGCTCTCTCCGCCGCAGCCGCCTTGCTCCTGACCAGCTGCGGATTCTCTGCAGACAAGGGCGGGTCTGAGTCCGCTGAAGGCGGCACAACAACGCTGGAAATGCTCGTTCCAACCTATTCCACCGGCACCAAGGCCCTGTGGGAAGGCGTCATCAAGGACTTCGAAGCTGAGCACCCCGACATCAAGATTGATCTAGAAGTCCAGTCGTGGGAGAACATCGAAAACGTCCTGAAGACCAAGCTGCAGGGCAACCAGGCACCGGACATCTATAACGGTGGTGCCTTCGCAGAGTACGCCGCCGAAGACCTTTTGGCACCGGCCAGCGATGTTGCCTCGCAGGCAACACTGGACGACTTCCAGCCGACCTTCGCCGATGCCGAAAAGTTTGAAGGCACCCAGTACGGCCTTCCGCTCATTGCCTCGGCTCGCGCACTGTTCTACAACAAGGACCTGATGAAGGAGGCCGGCGTCAGCGAAGTCCCAGAGACCTGGGATGAACTGCACGACGCGGCCAAGGCCATCAGCGACAAGACCAAGTCAGATGGTTACGGCATGCCACTGGGCAACGAAGAGGCACAGGGCGAAACCCTGATCTGGTTCGCTGGCAACGGCGGCAACTTCGGCGACGCGGAGAAGATCGCGGTCAACACCCCGCAGGATGTTGAAGCCGCAGAATACATGCAGAAGATGATCGAAGACGGCGTGACACAGAACGACCCGGGAGCCACCCAGCGCACCCCGATGCTGAACACCTTCATCCAGGGGAAGCTCGGCTTCGCCTATGGCCTGCCGCAGACCGTGGGACAGATTGAAAAGGAAAACCCCGACCTGAACTACGGCATCGCCAAGGTCGCCACCAAGACCGGTGCGCCGGCAACCCTTGGTGTGGCAGACCGCCTGATGTCCTTCAAGAACGATGGATCCAAGGCGGAGGCAGTCAAGGAATTCTTCGACTACTTCTTCAGCGCAGATGTCTACACCAATTGGGTCAGCACCGAAGGCTTCCTGCCGACCACCAAGTCCGGCTCGGACAAGCTCTCGGGCGATGAAACCCTGAAGCCATTCTTGGAGCTGCTGCCCAACGCGGTCTTCTACCCAACCACCAACCCTGCATGGAACGCCACGGACGGTGCCTTCAAATCGATGATGGGTGAGATTGCAACGGGCAAGTCCGCCACGGAAGTACTCGACGCAATCCAGGCGAAGGCCGACGCCGCCGCGGAGTAGTTCGCAGAGAGTCGACTTTCGCTCACAGGCAGAGGCCCGGCGTGAGAACGCTGGGCCTCTTTCTGAAATACCGCACCCATTCTGCCGGTCCCTACCGGGGCCGTATGCAACGAAAGCGAGCCGAACATGAGCTCCTCCTCAGTGCCAGTCAAAGCCCCGGCAGGGCGCAAACGCCGACGCAGCACCGATCATGAACCGTTCTTTTCCTCCCTGCCGTGGATCGGTCCAGCGCTGCTGCTGATCTTGGCGATCGTGGTATTCCCTGCGGGATACATGATCTACAACTCGACTCGCAAGATTTCATCGGTGGGCACCGACATCAAGTCGGTCGGGCTGGACAATTTCGCGACGATCTTCGCCGACCCGGCGCTGCCGCGGATCCTGCTCAACACCTTTTTCTGGGTGGTCTCCGTTGTGTTGATCACCGTGATTCTCTCCCTGGCACTGGCACAGTTTTTGAACAAGCCATTCCCGGGCCGCACGCTGGTCCGCATGGCTGTCGTTGTACCGTGGGCAGCCTCCGTGGTCATGACCACGACGGTTTTCTACTACGGTCTGGATCCCAACTACGGCATCTTCAACCACTTCTTCGTACAGATTGGTTTGATGGACGAAGGCTTTGGCTGGACCAAGAATGCCATACCCGCCATGGCAGTTTCGGTGGTTGTAGCAATCTTCGTCTCAATACCCTTCACCACCTACACCCTGCTTGCAGGACTTCAGGCTGTTCCCACCGAGACGCTGGAAGCCGCCCGCATGGACGGGGCAGGACGCTGGAAGACCTACATTTTCGTGGTGCTGCCGCAACTGCGCTCGGCGCTGGCCGTGTCGGTGTTGATCAACATCATCAACGTGTTCAACAACCTGCCGATTCTCAAGATCATGACCGGCTCAATTCCGGGCAATGATGCAGATACGTTGATGACCTACATCTTCAAGGTGCTGCAGTTCGACCGCCGGCTGGACCTTTCATCGGCCCTTTCAGTGCTCAACTTTGCGATTGTGCTGGTCATCGTCGCCATCTATTTGAAGACCGTCAAGCCTATGGATGAGGTTTAATCGTGGCTTTCCTCGACACCGAAGACCGCGCTGCGCGCAAGACAGTCATCAGCCGCATGCTGATCGGCGTGGTTGTTGCACTGGTCTTCATGATTCCCTACATCACCATGATGATCGGCTCGTTGAAGACGCAGGCCGAAATCCTGCAGATTCCGCCGCACTACCTGCCGCAGGACGGCGCCCAATGGTCGAACTACGTGACCATGTGGGACACCCCGGAGACCCCGGTGCCATACAACCTGATATCTACCATCGTGATCTCGGTCTGCGCCACCTTGCTGGTGCTGCTTGTCGCGACCCCCGCCGCCTATTTCACGGCTCGGTTCAAGTTTCCGGGCAAGATGGCCTTCATGTTTCTGGTGATCGTCACCCAGATGCTGCAGCCTGCCGTGTTGACCGCGGGCCTGTTCAAGCAGATGCTCGCCTGGGGGATCAACGACACCTGGCTGGCAATGATCTTGATCAACGCGGCGTTCAACCTCGCCTTTGCGGTATGGATCATGCACTCCTTCTTTGCGGGCGTTCCGCGCAGCATTGACGAGGCGGCCCAGATCGACGGTGCGGGCAAGTGGCGTGTGCTGTTCACCATCAACCTCCCGCTGGTGTGGCCGGGGATTGTCACCGCGGTGATCTTCACCTTCGTCTCCTGCTGGAACGAATTCGCTGCTTCACTGGTCATTCTTTCCACCGCCGAAAATCAGCCGTTGAGCGTGGCATTGACCAAGTTCGTCGGCCAGTACGCCACCGCCTGGCAGTACGTCTTCGGCGTATCGATCGTGGCGATCGTCCCTGTCATCATCCTGTTCGCCCTGATTGAAAAGCGCCTGATCGGCGGCTTGTCGGCCGGTGCGGTGAAATAGCGGTGGAGGCAATTTCCAAACGGCACCCGGCCCTGGAGATCGTTGCCACCAGCGGCGTAAGTGCTCGGCTGGCAGCACAGAACGGGGCTGACAGGATCGAAGCCTGCGAGGCCCTGGAACTCGGCGGCCTCACCCCGTCGCCGGAAGTGCTCGCCGATATCTTGGAGCATCGGCCACGGTTGGGAATTCATGCATTGCTGCGCAGCCGGCCCGGAGACTTCCACTATGACGCGCTGGATGTATCCGTCATGCGGCGGCAGGCACGGCGACTTGCCCTTGCAGGAGTCGACGGCGTGGTGCTTGGGGCACTGAATGCACAGCGGCAGCTGGACCTGGAAACCATCCAGATCTTGGCGGACTCCTGTTTGGAAGTGAACCCGGAGCTTGAAATCACCGTCCACCGAGCCATCGATGCCAGCACGGATCCGGTTCACGCAGTTTCGCAACTTTTGGCACTTGGGGTCAGACGCGTGTTGACTAGTGGGGGACGAGAATCCGCCGGCGACGGAATGGGCACCATTACCCAGATGGTCCATCAGGCAAAAACCAAGATTCAAATCATGTCCGGCGGCGGCATGCGGGTGCAAGACATCGCTACCGCAACTATGGCAGGGGTTTGCGCCGTACACTTCTCCGCCAAAACACCATGCGCCGGCACCATCCGGGTGTCTGCAGACCAAGTGCGAGAACTGCGCAGTGCAGTAGACGCGCTAGAGCGATAGAGAGCAGGAGCTATGAAACGCGAGGAGCGGCTTAATCACATCCTCGATCTATTGGCCAACAAGGGCCAGATCGATGTGGATGAGATCGTGCAGCAGCTCGGGACCAGCCCGGCGACGGCCCGGCGGGATCTCGATTCCTTGGCGGCCGCCTCGCTGCTCACCCGCACCCACGGCGGCGCGGTGTCGAACACCGTCGCCTATGACCTGCCCTCGCGCTATCAGCGCGAGGACCACGACGAGGAGAAGATCCAGATCGCCAAGGTGGCCGCCGCCATGGTCAACAGGGACATGGTCGTGGGGCTCTCCGGGGGAACTACCACCAAGGCCATTGCCACGGAGTTGAGCCTGCGCCAGGACCTGGTGGGGGAGCCGGGACGGGTCACTTTGACGGTTGTCACCAACGCGGTGAATATCGCCTCGCTGCTGGCGGTGCGACCGCACATCCGTGTCATGGTCACCGGCGGTGTGCTCAACGATCGATCCTATGAGCTGGTTGGGCCGCTGGCCCAATCCTCCCTGTCGAAGATCACCATGGATCTTTCATTCCTTGGAGTCAACGGGCTTGATCCGGAGGACGGGCTGATGGTCGGGGACGAAATGGAAGCGGCGGTCAACGAACTGCTGATCAGGCAGGCCACGCACAGTTACGTCGTGGTGGATTCCTCCAAGATCGGCCGGCGCTCATTCGTGATCCTAGACCGGGAGAATCTCACCGGAGTGATTACTGACGACAAGGCGAGCACTGAGCAGCGAGAAGCCCTGAACGCCGCCGGCATGCCTGTGGTCAACTAAGCTTCAGGATTGAAGTCCGCGGAATCCCGCGGCCTTTGCCGCGTCGATGATCCGCGGACCGATCTTCCGCAGCAGTTTATTCAGCTTTGGAGCATCGGTGCGGGAGAGCGTATCGGAGAGCCGCTCAAGGCTCATCAGGCCGAGCCAGATCTGTGCGCGATGAGCCTGTTCTGCATCAGGGGCGATCTGCTCGATCAAATCCTGTCCGTGCCAGAGCGCCAGGTAGGCAGTGTTCAGCGCCGGATCCCAGGCGGAGGCAAGATCCCAGTCCAAGATGCCAATCAGCTGCCCATCCAACCAGTGCATGTTATGCCCTGCCAGATCTCCATGAACCAGCGACGGCGGAACCTGAGCCAGCTTGTCCAGCTGGTTCCATACGGCGCTCGCCGGCTGGCGAAGGTCCTCGGGCAGCGCGTTGAAGCATTCCGAGATACGCTCCTCGGTCCACGGGCCGCGAAAAGCGAACGGCGGTGCTAGATCATCTGCCATTCCTGCAAGCTCCACCGCCGCCAAATCTGCGACGAGCCGGCGCAGGATTAATGGATCGCCGTGATGTGGTGGATGCGCGGAACCTGGGATGAACTTCATTGCCACGCTGCTCAGCGAATCGCGGGTGAGAATGGGGCTCACCGCTGTGGGGACCTGATAGTTAAGCTGCTTGGCCACGAGGGCGTTGATGCGGACAGTGCGAGGCATCTGCTGCGATGCCTGCACCGTACGAGCCATGCGAATCACCGCAGCGTCGTTGGCGATCAGCACCGTGTGAAATTGTCCGCCCTCTTCGACATGGGCGTCGTCCCACGAAAGCTGCGGGCACAACTGTTCGGCCAGTGCTAATTCGGCGGCGGTAGCGGGGCGAGTCACTGGCTGATCTCTCGATTCTGGGTTGAGGCGGACAACGGGGAACAACCACAGCCTATCTCCTTGGCCTACTCACAGGCATTTCTGGCTATGATCGACTGGTGAATGACGCAACAGCAACGCCTGCGGTGCGGCGGAACCTCAAGATAGAAATCATCTTGGTGATGGCATTGTCGCTGGGGCAAAGCGCCGTGTATTCGCTGGTGAGCTTCGCCGATAAGGTGACACGCGGCCCGCTGGGTGAGCAGACCACCTCGATGAACACGCCCAAGAACACGCGGGAATACTTCGACCTTCTCTACCAGCTGTTGGACATCGGTTTTGCGCTGGTCCCCGTGTTACTGGCGCTGTACCTGATGAAACGAAGCACTGGCACGACCGCCGGGATGATTGGATTTGATCTGCGCCGGCCTGGCAGGGATTCATTGTTCGGTGCGGGATTGTTTCTTGCCATGGGTCTGGGAACACTCGGGGTCTACTCCGCAGGGCGGGCCCTGGGGATCACCACGGCGCTGTCTACGGCGAACCTCGGCGATTATTGGTGGAGCGTGCCGGTGCTGCTTCTATCGGCGGCACGGCATGCGGTAGTCGAAGAAGTCATCATGCTTGGCGTGTTCTTCACCTATGGCAGAAACCTAGGGGCGTCTGCGTGGAAGCTGATCATACTCTCGGCGCTGATCCGCGGCAGCTATCACCTGTATCAGGGTGTGGGACCGATGATCGGGAACATGATCATGGGCATCGTGTTCGGCTGGGTCTACCAGCGCTACGGGCGGGTGATGCCTTTGGTCATTGCGCATTTCCTGCTAGACGCTTTTGGTTTCGTAGGTTACCTGCTGCTTGGACCGGTAATTGGCATTGGCTCCTAGCCTTCACATACGCTGTGCCAATGAAAGTCATTGAACTTCCCGAATCCTATATAGAACACGCAGTTGACCTATGGAATCGCACGGGATTGACCCGGCCCTGGAACGATGCGGCGGCCGATGCTCGCCAAGCCCTGACGACGCCCACATCGACAATTTTGGCAATGATCGAGAACGAGCAACTAGTGGCGACTGCCATGGCGGGATTCGACGGCCATCGCGGCTGGCTGTATTACGTGGCGGTGGACCCGGAACAGCAGTCTCGAGGAATTGGACGGAAAATCGTTCAACAAGCCTCCGATTGGCTCAGGGACCATGGGGCAGTCAAGGTGCAGTTGATGGTCCGCAGTGAGAACGCCAAGGTGGTTGACTTCTATACTGCCCAGGGCTTTGAGGATGCCAATGTCGTGGTTTTGGGCAAGCGGCTCGTGCCCTAGGTGCCTCCAGATGCGGCCGATCCAAGCGTAACCGGATAGAGTTACTCCGGTATGGAATTGTCCAACCGGATGACTAGAGCCACTGAATGGTCCTAGACCGCAGCGAAAAGTACTGAAAGGTTCTTGTGTCGACAGCAGAGCTCTGGAGTAAGTCTCGCGCCTCCCTGGTACTCACGATAATCCTGATCTGCACCGAGGTCCTAGCTTTGCTGGTCCCAGTCGAAGTCGAGAACACCACCCGCGAGGGGATGAGCGTTGCCTCATCCTTCGGGCTGGTGTTTTGCGGCCTGATCATCTCTTCCTACAGTGCATGGGTCGCATCAAACTTCGCATCCGAGCATCTGGCGAAGGCGAATTCTGCTGTGCAGAGAATCGGCGCCATGATCAGGCTTGCGGCTCCCTCTCTCATCATTGGATTTGGCGCCTACTGCCTTGGATGGTTCACGGTGATGTATCGGGTGCGGCAGGTTTTCATTCCCGATCCGAAAATGTTTGCCCTCGCGGTGGTGATGCTGCTGGGGCTGATCTTCGGTGGACTCGGAATTGGTCTGCTACTGCATCGATGGATTGCGCTTCCGGTCAGCATCGTGCTTTTCGGAGGGCTCCAGTTGGCGGCGACCCTCCAGAAGTCGCCGATGATCTCCAACATGGCCGGCCTCGCCAGATGTTGTTCCACCGATTCCACGCCAAATCCTCAGGTGCTCTTGTCGGTGGGCATGTGTTATCTGGGGTGGTTTGTTGCCGGCGTCCTGACCCTCTGCCTCAAGGCTGGGGTGTTGAGGAGTTTCTCTACCATTGCGACGGCAACCTGCGGTGCGTTGGTGGTTGCGGGGCTATGGAGCATCGCCGCAGTGAACGGATTCAACGCAGGACAGCGTCAGGCTATCGATCTGACGGCCAACCTGAAATGTGTTGCGGCAGGCGCGGAACGTCAGCACAATTATTGTTTCTGGCCGCAGGAGGCCGAGCAGTGGGAGGCGCTGGGGGAGAACCTTGTGCGGGGCGTGCAGCAATTGGAGGATGCCAGCGGCATATCGCTGCCTCGAGTATTTACTACGAGCAAGGGGTATGCGGCTGCTACTGGGGGAGAGTACGTTCGGTTGTCTGAGCAGGGCAGTGTTGAATCTGTGCTGTGGGATCTGGCGATGCGTCAAATTAGTGAGCCGACTGACCAGTGCTTGGATTCATTGAAAATGATCGCAGACCCCTCGGGGAGTACTGAAGCGGAAATTGTTGATCAGATGCAGCGTCCGCAGCGCATGCTTGATCAGGCGCAATTGGTGCACCTTTGGTGGGCTTCCACTGCTGATGAAGGGTATCTGCTTCCAGAAGAAAAGCAGACCCTTGCCCAGCTCTGGGAGCTGCCCAAGCACGAACAACTGGCCTGGGTGCAGCAAGCCCGTGAAGGGGTCGAGACCTGCCGGGTAATCGATCTTCCCACGGTGAAAGATCCCTCCCGGCCCAAGGAAATTACCGGTTAACGACTCGAAGTAGGTGGGGACGCCGTTGTCCCCGCCTACTTCATGGTGCAGTGATGCAATTCTCCGCGGCGCAGCGCCTAGAGGACTACGGTACCCTTAGCCGTCTCGAAGGTGACAGACAAGATTCCGGGGGTGCCGTTCGGGGCCTGGTAGGTCGTGGTGACCCCGCCAAGATTCACATTCTCCGGCTGTCCCAACCATTCAAGTACGCGCTCACGCGAACCGGCAATCGAAATTTCGCTGATGGATCCCACCGGCTCAAGAGCCTTGGAAGGGTGCAGCTCTTCGGTGCCCTCATCCCAACGCAACAGGTAGGGCACCTGTGGATCGGCGATCAGGCCCTGAATGCCGATCTGCTGCCAGGTCAGTTCGCGGCCGTCCGGGAATTTGCGGTTTCCGGGGACTGCCTTGCGGCCCAACCGTTCTTCGGCGGCGCTCAGATCCTGCAGGGAAACGCACCAGCCCATCCAGCCGCCGCCGAGCTCGGAACGAGCTCGAACTGCCTGGCCGAAGGGAGCCTTGTCGCTCGCGGGATGGTTCAACACCTCGACAACTTCAAGGTACTGGTCGTTCTTCAGCGGGAAAATGACATTGCGAGTTCCAAACCGTGGATGCACGCCTCCCTTGACGAATTCCAAGCCCAGGGACTGGGAAATTCTCTCGGCGGTTTGCAGCAGCCCATCGGGTCCACATGCGTACGTAACGTGATCTAGCCTCATCATGTGCCCATCATGGCAATATTGTGATCCCAGTCTCTACTTAGGTTCACCTAAGGTGAATCCGCTGATCGAATACTCTGCGGTAAAACTGTGATCTTGAACTGAATATGACCGATTACGACTTTTATCCGCGGTGAGATTGCGCAATTATTCGATTTTCAGGCACACTGGTTACAGGTCATGAGTTCCAGTAACAAGCCCCGGCTTACTGGACGGCAACCCTCCAACCGCGGTGGGGTGCCCCGGGTGAAGACCTGGCCCACCATGCATACGGCATGTTGGACAAGCGCGGGTTACCCCTCTGGAAGCACCTAGACGTAGGTACTTCCTGCTGGTGTGCTTTTCAGTGGTGTACCCCCATAGTTACAAAACTTTTGGAGGCAATCATGAGCAACAACTGGTCTTTTGAAACCCGTCAGATCCACGCCGGTCAGGCACCGGATCCTGTCACCGGCGCACGAGCACTGCCGATCTACCAGACCACATCCTTCGTCTTCCCTTCGGCCGAAAGCGCTGCAGCACGCTTCGCGCTGCAGGAACTGGAACCGATCTACACCCGCATCGGCAATCCCACCGCCGACGCAGTGGAAACCCGGATCGCCGACCTTGAGGGCGGAGTCGGTGCACTGCTGCTCTCCTCGGGCCAGGCGGCAACCACCTTTGCGATCCTCAACGTTGCCGAGTCCGGCGACCACCTGGTGGCCAGCCCCAGCATTTACGGCGGCAGCCAAAACCTGCTCAAGCACACCCTGAAGAAGCTCGGCGTCGAGGTCACCTTCGTCGAGAACCCGGATGACCTGCAGAGCTGGCGCGACGCCGTGCGCCCGAACACCAAGGCCTTCTTTGCCGAGACCATCTCCAACCCGCGCCAAGATGTGTTGGACATTGAAAACGTTGCGGCCATTGCCCACGAGGCGGGCGTGCCGCTGCTGGTGGACAACACCCTAGCAAGCCCGTACCTGATCCGCCCGATCGAGTGGGGCGCGGACATCGTCATCCATTCGGCCACCAAGTTCCTCGGCGGCCACGGCAGCGCCATCGCAGGAGTGATCGTCGACTCGGGCAACTTCGACTTCGCCAAGGATCCGGAGCGCTTCCCGACCTTCAACACCCCGGACGAGTCCTACAACGGCCTGGTCTACGCCCGCGACCTCGGCGTGAACGGCATCCTCGGCGCCAACCTCGCCTACATCCTCAAGGCCCGCGTACAGCTGCTGCGCGACCTCGGGTCGGCGCCGGCTCCGTTCAACGCATTCCTCATTGCCCAGGGTCTTGAAACCCTGTCGCTGCGCATCGAACGCCACGTTGAGAACGCCACCAAGGTCGCCAACTGGCTCGAAGCCCACGCCGACGTGGACGCGGTTGCCTACGCTGGGCTGGAATCCTCGCCGTGGTTTGAGCGCGCCAAGAAGTACAGCCCCAAGGGCGCCGGTTCGATTATCGCGTTCGACGTGGCAGGCGGCGCGGAGGCGGGGCAGGCCTTTGTCTCTGCCCTGAAGCTGCATTCGCACGTGGCCAACCTCGGCGATGTGCGTTCGCTGGTGATCCACCCCGCCTCGACCACCCACGCGCAGCTGACCGAAGAGGAGCGCCTGGCGGCGGGTGTCCGCCCAGGCCTTGTGCGCCTGAGCGTCGGCCTGGAGAACATCGACGACATCCTTGCTGACCTGGAGCTTGGCTTCCAAGCGGTCGCAGCGCTGGAAACCAAGCAGCTGCAGGAATCGCGCTAAATATGACATCCATTGCGACTACCGAGGACACCGTGACTACCGAAGACACCCTGGGTACGGCGACGTTGACCGAGGGCGAGCACGGCGTATTGCGCCGTGCCGCCGTCGGCCCCTTCGACTTCGAGTTCGGCGGCCACCTGCCGCAGGTCGAGCTGGCCTATGAAACATGGGGCAGCCTGAATGCGCAGCGCAGCAACGCGGTGCTCGTGATGCACGCACTCACCGGCGACGCCCACGTTTCGCAGGGCGACTCGCAGACCGCCGGCTGGTGGGAGGACTTCGTCGGACCCGGGTTGACGGTGGACACCGACAAGTACTTCGTGGTGTCCATCAACATGGTCGGTGGTTGCAATGGATCCACCGGGCCCGCCACGCTGGACGAGACCGGGCGCCCCTGGGGTTCGCGGTTCCCCTTTGTCACGATCAAGGATTCGGTGCGCCTGGAGCAGCGTCTGGCGCAGCGCCTGGGCGTCGAGCGCTGGCATGCGGTGATCGGCGGGTCCATGGGAGGGGCGCGCGCCCTGGAATACGCGGTGCACTTCCCGCAGCAAGTGGCTAACCTCGTGGTGATGGCATCCACCGGACAATCCAGCGCCGAACAAATCGCGCTGGCACAGGTGCAGACCCAGGCCATCCGCATGGATCCGCACTTTGCCGGGGGCGACTACTACGCCAATCAGGTGCGCCCCGATCAAGGCTTGGGAATCGCCCGCAGGCTCGCCCACATCAGCTACCGCAGCGAGAGCGAACTGGAAACCCGCTTTGGCCGCAAGGCTCAGGCCGGAGAAGTCCCAGACGGAAAATTCGACGACCAGCGCGGCCGCTACCAGGTGGAAAGCTACCTTGACCACCAGGCGAGCAAACTGGTCAACCGCTTTGACGCAAATAGCTACGTGGTGTTGACTGAGGCGCTGATGAGCCACGACGTGGCCCGCGGGCACGAGTCCTTCGAGGCGGCGCTGGCACGCCTCGCCCCGGTCAATGTGGTGGTGGCGGCGGTGACCTCCGACCGCCTCTATTTCCCCGAGCAGTCGGTGCGGCTGGCCAATGCGCTGGTGCGCAGCAAACCGGTGCACTACATCCAGTCGCCGATCGGGCACGACGGCTTCCTGACGGATGCCAAACAGTTGGACCCTGTGCTTCGCACCCTGGTCTTCGAGGACTAGCGGCAGCACAACAGAAGAAACCAGCGGCACCAGTCATCGGTGTCAGCTGGTTTTTTCTTTGTGCGCCTCGTGCCGACGGCTAGTTGCTGCTGTCTCCGGCACCCAGCGAATCGTTTGCTGCGGTCTGCGCGAACGGGGTAGGGGTGGGACGCTTGGGGGTGATGCCATCACCCGAGGACTGATGGCGCAGCCGGCGCAGCACCCAGGGAGCTAGATGCTCGCGGGCCCACTGCAGGTCCTCGATGCGTGCCTCGCGCCAGGTGCGGGTGTCTTGAACCGCCTCGATCGTCGTATCCAGCGTGTGCGGTACATTCAGCGAATCCAGGGCCATGGCGGCGATGCGCTGGTGGCCCAGCGGGGAGAAGTGCAGGCGGTCGGCAGACCACATCTGCGGCTGGTGCAGGTCCCGCAGCGCCCACATATCCGCGACGACGGCGTCATAGCGCGAGGCCACGGTGCGCACGTTTTCGTTGTAGATCGCCACGCGGCCGCGGATGCTTCCCAGCACCGGGGTGTCGCGGATGTCGGGACCGGTAAACAGCAGGATGGTGGCTCCCGTATCGCTCAGCCGGCTGATGGTGCCGTCGAGCAGATCGGCGATCTTGTCCGGGTCCCCGCCCGGGCGCAGAACGTCGTTGCCGCCGGCGCAGATGGAAATCAAATCGGGCTTCAGCGCGACGGTGGCCTCAAGCTGTTCGTCGATGATCTGCTGAATCAGGCGGCCGCGGATCGCCAGGTTGGCATAGGCGAATTCGGGAACCTCGCGGCTGAGCTCCTGCGCCAATCGATCGGCCCACCCGCGGAATGCTCCGGGGCTGCTGGGATCGGGGTCCCCGACGCCTTCGCTGAAGGAATCGCCCATGGCGATGTAGCGGCGCCATGGATGCACCGTTGAATTGACTGGTTCAGGGTTTTCGCTGCGTGGGGAATTTGGCACAAATAATATTGTTACTCTCCAGTAGTGAAGTGTCAACGGTGGCTCCGGCCGGAGCGCACGGCGGCCCCGAGAACCTGAGACGCCCTCGACGGGCAGCTAATAGTTATTGCCGACGACCGCACGGGCGTCGTATTGTTATCGCGTTCTAGGAGCGAAAATACTGCGCCGCACGGTGAACACCGACCGGGGAAGGCGCAGGCACAGACGCGATATGGAGTGCAACGCTATGGCTGCGAATACAGGGTTTCGGCTGACTCCCATGCGGCCGCGCGATCCGCAGGAATCGGGGCGCACCGCCTCGACGCTGGAGCTCTTCTTCGACCTGGTGTTCGTGGTTGCGGTCAGCGCCGCGGCGACGAATCTGCACCACGCACTGAGCGAGGCGCACGTGCTGGACGGCATCGTGAACTACCTGATGGTGTTCTGGGGGATCTGGTGGGCCTGGATGAACTTTACGTGGTTCGCCACCTCCTTCGACACCGATGACTGGCTCTACCGAATCCTTACCATCTTTCAAATGGGCGGCGTGCTGGTGCTTGCCGCCGGCGTCGGCCCGGCATTCACCGAGGGAGATTTCACCGTGGTGGTGGCTGGCTATGTCATCATGCGCATCTCCATGGTGCTCCAATGGCTGCGCGCCTCCCGCCGGGCAGGCAGCGCGCGCCGAGCCACCCAGATTTACGCCATCGGCATCGCGGTGATTCAGGTGCTCTGGCTGATTCGCCTGGCCCTACCCACGCAGCTGAGCGTCGCCTCTTTCTTGATCCTCGCCCTGGCTGAACTGCTGGTGCCGGTGATTGCCGAGCGCACCGGAACTACGTCCTGGCACCCGCACCACATCACCGAACGCTACGGGCTGTTCACCCTGATCCTGCTCGGCGAGAGCCTGCTGGCATCCTCCAACGCCATCTTCGAAGCCCTTGACAGTGTTGATGATCTGGCGCCGCTGATCTCCATCGCCGCGTTGGCCTTGGCAGCCACCGCAGCACTGTGGTGGATCTACTTTTGGCCGCCGCACCACCGATCGATCGACGGCAGCCTGGGGCGCTCACTGGTTTACGGCTACGGCCACTACTTCATTTTCGCGGCGGCCGGTGCGTTCTCCGCCGGGATCGAGGTGGAGATCGACGTATTGACCGGCCACAGCGAACTGCATCAGCCCTGGGCCGCCTTTGCCTACACCCTTCCGCTGTCGGTGTTCGTGCTGGGAATCTGGGCACTGGCAATTCGTCCGGCTGCCGACCGCATAGTCAACGTGCTGCTCCCGAGCGCGGGGGTATTGGTGCTGATCGATCCGCTGATCCCGGTTCCCTTTGCGCTGACCGCCGTGGTACTGGCAGGCGCGGTGGCGGTGCTGGTTTGGCGCAGCCCCGTCGAGGACAAACAGCGGCAGGGCCCCACCGCCTGATGCTGCGCCTGAGCGCCTCCGGCGCAGGCTTGGGGGCCTGTGCGAATCGCGCGGTAACCTCAACAGTAGCTAGGCTGGGGGAACTATGACTACCAATGAATCGCAGCCGGTTGCGCTGATCTCAAAGAACGACGACTCCCGCCTTGGCACCCCGCTGCTGGTGTTCCTGCACGGATACGGCTCGAACGAACAAGACCTCATGGGCCTGTCCCAGTACCTGCCCGAAGAGTTCACCTATCTCTCCGTGCGCGCACCGCTACAGGCCGGTCCGGGATTCAGCTGGTTCCCGCTGTCCCAGGAAATCGACTACAGCATTGCATCGGTGGAAGACAGCGTGCGCTCGCTCTGGAGCTTCCTTGAGCCGCTGGCGGAGCAGCATTCGTCGCTGACCCTGCTCGGGTTCTCCCAGGGCATGGCGATGGCCACCTCGCTGGCCCGCTATCAGCGCGAGGCTGTCAGCGCGGTGGTCGGGCTGTCAGGGTTTGCCATCGAGGCGCCGGACTCGCAGCTGTTCAACGACAGCCTGCTGGAGACCGCGCCGCTGCCGCTGTTCTGGGGCCGGGACCTGGCCGACCCGGTGATCACCCAGGACAAGATCGCCTACACCCTTGGCTGGGCCCCGAAGCACACCGAGCTGCGCCACGAAACCTATCCGCAGATCGCCCACTCGGTGTGCATGGAGGAGATTCAGGATGTTGCGCAATTCCTGAACCAGGTGGTGCTGGGGAAGTAGCGCCTTAGGCGCGTGAAGCTACCTTCACGCATTCACCCTCAACGCAGACGATGTCGCCCGGGCGCACCTGGGCGCCGCGTCGGGTTTCCACTTCTCCGTTGAGGGTGACAATGCCATCGGCGATCAGCTCCTTGGCATGGATGCCGTCCTCCGCCAGATTGGCAAGCTTGAGCAGCTGGCCCAGGCGGATCGACTCGTCGCGGATTTCAAGATCAAAAGCATCGGTTGCACTCATGGAATCCATTGTTCCCTACCTGGGGACGCCCGAAGGCACGCAGCGGGGAAAAGAGCGGGGAAGTTCACGTGTTCTTTACG
This sequence comes from Glutamicibacter sp., assembly GCF_032154645.1. Taxonomy (GTDB): domain Bacteria; phylum Actinomycetota; class Actinomycetes; order Actinomycetales; family Micrococcaceae; genus Glutamicibacter. Next base: position 53,289 of record NZ_JALDXV010000003.1, read on the forward strand.
GGCGAGCACTTAGTGCCGCGGGCCTTGTGACGATACGCTTGAAGGGTATGTATTTTTCTACGGACCGCAACCAGCGGCCTCGTAAGTCCCATTGGAGTTGATATGGCGCCACAGTCCAAGCTTGATCAGGTCATTTCCCTCGCAAAGCGTCGCGGGTTCGTCTTCCAGGCCGGTGAAATTTACGGCGGTTCCCGCTCCGCATGGGACTACGGCCCCCTGGGCACCGAACTGAAGGAAAACATCAAGCGCGAATGGTGGCAGAACTTCGTGCGCGGCCGTGAAGACATGGTGGGCCTTGACTCATCCATCGTTTTGCCCAAGGCAGTCTGGGAAGCCTCCGGCCACGTGGCCACCTTCACCGACCCGCTGGTCGAATGCACCCAGTGCCACAAGCGCCACCGCCAGGACCACCTGATCGAGGCATTCGTGGCCAAGAAGGGCCGCGAGCCGCAGGACGGCATGAGCGAAATCGCCTGCCCAGACTGCGGCACCAAGGGCCAGTTCACCGAACCACAGCAGTTCTCCGGCCTGATGAAAACCTTCCTCGGCCCGGTGGACACCGAAGCCGGCCTGGCATTCCTGCGCCCGGAAACCGCGCAGGGCATCTTCGTGAACTTCGCCAACGTGCTCACCGCCAGCCGCAAGAAGCCGCCGTTCGGCATCGGCCAGATCGGCAAGTCCTTCCGTAACGAAATCACCCCGGGCAACTTCATCTTCCGCACCCGCGAGTTCGAACAGATGGAAATCGAGTACTTCACCGCGCCCGAGGACGCACCGAAGTTCTTCGATGAATGGGTCAAGGACTGCTGGAACTGGTTCATCGACCTGGGCATCAAGGAAGAGAACCTGCGCCAGTTCGACGTGCCGGAAGACGAGCGCGCCCACTACTCGGCGGGCACCATCGACTTCGAGTACCGCTTCGGCTTCCAGGGCTCGGAATGGGGCGAGCTCATGGGCGTCGCCAACCGCACCGACTACGACCTGTCATCCCACGCCAAGGCCTCGGGCGCGGAACTGTCCTACTTCAACCAGGCCAGCGGCGAACGCTACACCCCGTACGTAATCGAGCCTTCCTTCGGCCTGACCCGTTCGATGATGGCATTCCTGGTCGACGCCTACACCGAGGACGAGGCACCGAACACCAAGGGCGGCGTGGACAAGCGCACCGTGCTCAAGCTCGACCCACGCCTGGCACCGGTCAAGGCCGCCGTGCTTCCGCTCTCGCGCAACGAGAACCTTTCGCCGAAGGCCAAGGATCTTGCTAACGAGCTGCGCAAGCGCTGGAACATCGACTTCGACGACGCCGGAGCCATCGGCCGCCGCTACCGCCGCCAGGATGAGATCGGCACCCCGTTCTGCATCACCGTGGACTTCGACACCCTCGAAGACCAGGCGGTCACCATCCGCGAGCGCGACACCATGGCCCAGGAGCGCGTCTCCCTGGACCAGGTCACCGCCTACCTGTCCGAGCGTCTGAACGGAGCCTAGGTTCTTGATGAACGAATTGGCATTCCGCCCCTGGCGTTCGGGAGACGACCTGCAGCTGTTGCAGATCTTCGGCGACCCGCGCTCGCCGCAGGCCCACCAGGACCGCACCATGCTGCGCGAGAATTCGGATGCGCCGTTTTCCCGTACGCTGGTGGCCACCGTTGACTCGGTGGCCATCGGGGCCGGCGTGGTCTTCGCCTCCTCGCTGCACCCGCAGCGCTTGTGGCTCTACGTCGAGGTGGCCCCGGACCAGCGCCGCAACGGCGTGGGCACCGCACTGGTGCAGCAGCTGCGCGCGCAGATCCCCGCCTCCCAGGTAGGCGAGCTCAAGGCACGCTACACCGTGACGGCGGGCGACGATGCGCAGGCGGCCGCCAGTTTCGCCGCGTCTTTGGGGCTGGGGCAGATCCAGGTGTCGCGCGATGTCATCATCGAGCCAGGCGCCCTAGCAGAACCGGTCTTCGACACCAACGACCGCGTCATCGAGGACCTGGCCACCGGCAGCGTCGAGCTGACCAGACTGGTCATGGACTTCTACAACGCGGTGCATGCAGGTTGGGACCCGGCGGCGATGACCGTCGGCTCGGCGCAGAAGATGCTGTTGGATGAAAACACCGGCGCCCAGGGTGCCCTGGTCCTGCGCGACAAGCCGAAATCGGAGGGAGGCGTGCCGCTGGCCTTCGCCATCAGCTACATTCCGGCGCGTGAGAATGCACCGACCGATGTCTTGGTGGGCTACAACCCGGCATTCACCGATGACGAGGTGGCGGAGGCCATCCGCGACATGGTGGCCATGCTGGTCTACCAATACCCGGTGAAGCTCGAGGTCGATTCCTCGATGTTCGTGCTGTCATCGCTGGTCGATGCGCTGGCCAGTGTTGAGCAGGCGACCGTCATTTCGACCACCCATATTGTGGCTTCCGACGCCTAGCCTCGAAGCCTGAACGTCACGGGATCCCCGCGCGGGGGTCCCGTGACGTCGTTAAGTCACCTGTTAACCGGTTGTTTGCCTTGCTGACCTAGGCTGAAACTCATGGAAAAACAGCATTCACCTGCCAAGGCATTGGAAGTCTTCAGGGTGTTTCTCAAACTCGGCGTGACCTCTTTTGGCGGTCCCATCGCCCACCTTAGCTATTTCCGCGATGAAGCGGTGCAGCGACGCCGCTGGTTGAATGATCAGCAGTACGCAGATCTGGTGGCGCTGTGCCAGTTTCTTCCCGGCCCTGCCTCTAGCCAGGTGGGTTTCGGCATCGGACTGTACCGTGCCGGCCTGCGCGGTGCGATCGCCGCCTTCCTCGGTTTTACCCTGCCTTCGGCGGTGCTCATGGTGCTCTTCGCCTATGGAGCCTCGGCATTTTCCGGCACCATGGGCCAGGGAATGCTCCAGGGCCTGAAGATTGTCGCCGTCGCCGTGGTGGCCCAGGCGGTGCTTGGCATGGCCAAGACACTGACCCCCGACGCCCGGCGCGCGAGCATTGCCGCCGCGGCGGCGGTGGCGGTGCTGCTGATCGCGGGAACCATTGGGCAGGTGCTCGCGATCCTCTTCGGCGCAATTGCCGGATATTTCTGGTGTCGCGATTCCCAGACAGCTGCGACACCGGGACTGAGCTTTCCGGTGGGCAAGAAGTTCGGCATTGGATGCCTGACGGCCTTTGCGCTGCTGCTCTTCGGACTGCCGATCCTTGCTGCGGTGGGAAACTTTGCCTACCTTGAATTTTTCGATGCGTTCTATCGCTCCGGATCACTGGTCTTTGGCGGCGGACATGTGGTGCTGCCGCTGCTGCAAAGCGCAGTCGTTGAGCCAGGCTGGGTCACCGATCAGCAGTTCCTTGCCGGCTATGGTGCCGCGCAGGCAGTTCCGGGACCGTTGTTCACCTTCGCCGCCTATCTGGGCGCCGTCTCAACCGGCGGTGCTGGCTCAGTACTCGGGGCGGCGATCGCGCTGATCGGGATTTTCCTGCCGGGGTTCCTGTTGCTGCTGGGGGTGCTGCCCTTTTGGAATTCGCTAAGTAAGCGCCCCGCTGCGCAGGCTGTCATGCGTGGTGCCGGTGCTGCAGTGGTCGGCATCTTGGCGTCCGCCCTGTACAGCCCGGTCTTTACCAGCGCGATTCTTGGACCCAAGGAGTTTGCCCTGGCCTTGGTGTGCTTTGTGCTGCTGATTTCGTGGAAGCTGCCGCCATGGATCGTGGTGGTAGTCGGCGCCCTCGGGGGAGTGGGACTGGCATTTATCGGGTGATCCCGTCGGCAGAAGGCACGAAATCATTCAGCGAGGCAGCAGGATGAGGTAGGTGCGGGCCTGCTTGATCTTGGCGGTCTTCGCAGCGCTGGAAAAGGTGAATACGTGGCTGAAGTGCAAGCGTCCACAGCCCGTATCCAAAAAGCCATCGCAGGAAGCGAAACGACCATGGGTGATGATCGATGTCACTTCGAGTGCGGTGCCGGTGCTGCCCGGGAATGACGGAGCAGCCGTGATGACTTCTCTCGACGCCTCGGGTCCGATAACTGTCCACCGGGTGTCATCTGACAACCAGGTATTTATTTGATCGGTGTCCCGTTGTGCCCAGCCGACGGTGAAATCTGTGACGATGGTGGTTCTCGGCGCGTTTCCACAATCGGTGGGAAGAACGATGTTCATCTGCTTGCCCTGCTGTCGAATCCCGCGGCGGTCGATCTTCTGCCGTTTCGCTGAATGCGACCAATTAGGATGTAGGTTTCTTGCGGTGACACGGCTCAATCGATCCGATAGGACAACGATACTACCGGCACGGATTTCCCATATGGCCTCCGGTGGCTGCCCTGCTGCTGAAGCTAGGACAGACACCGGAAACAGAAACCGTGGCTAGCGCCATCCGATGGCCGGAGCCACGTGGGACATGAACGCTTCGAGTACATGGGCGTTGTAGTCGACGCCCAACTGCGTCGGCAAAGTCAGCAGGAGCGTGTCCGCCGCCTGCAGTGCTTCGTCCTTCGCAAGCTGTTCAATCAGCGCATCCGGCTCGTCGGCGTAGGAACGACCGAAGACTGCACGCGTGCGCTCGTCGATATTGCCGAACTGATCGCCGCGCTCGCCGCTGCCAAGGAAGTAACGGCGGTCTTCATCATTGGTAATGGTGAAAATCGATCGCGATATCGACACGCGGGGAGTGAAGCCGTGTTCATGCTGCGCCCACTGTTCACGGTAGGCCTCGATCTGCTTGCGCTGCTGAACGTGGAACGGCTCGCCGGTTTCGTCGTTCTTCAGTGTTGAAGACATCAGATTCATGCCGTGATCGGCGGCCCAGCGGGCAGTTGAATCTGATCCCGCACCCCACCAGATGCGTTCATGCAGGCCCGGAGAATGCGGCTCGATGCGCAGGAGTCCTGGAGGATTCGGAAACATCGGCCGTGGATTTGGCTGGGCGAACTTCTTGCCTTCAATGGCGGTGAGGAACTCGAGGGTATGGCGTCGGGCCATGTCCGCATCGTTTTCTCCTTCGGCGGGCTCAAACCCGAAGTACTTCCAACCATCAATCACCTGTTCGGGTGAACCACGGGAGACGCCAAGCTGAAGCCGTCCCTGGGAAATCAGATCGGCGGCTGCAATGTCTTCGGCGAAGCCCAGGGGGTTGGAGTAGCGCATGTCCACCACTCCGGTGCCGATCTCGATGCTCTTGGTGCGAGCACCTACTGCGGCAAGGAGCGGGGCAGGGGTGCCCAGCTGCTGGGCAAAATGGTGTACACGGAAGTAGGCACCGTCGGCACCGATGTCCTCGGCGGCAACCGCAAGGTCAATCGACTGCAGCAACGAGTCGCTGCCGGAACGAACCTGCGAATCCGGGTGGTCCATCCAATGTCCAAAGGACAAAAATCCAATTTTCTTCGGCATGCCAGTGTCAACCTCGTCAGTAATGAAGTTATTCCAACTATTGAAGGACGGTGCCGCTTCGTATAGCGCCTGCTAAAGCACGTAACTGGCGATCAGTTGCGACAAAGCGCGGATGTCTACCTGGCCCTTGAATTCAAGTCGGACTTTACCGAGCCCGCTGAACCACATGTCTAGTTCTGCATCAAGGTCAAAGGTGCCAGCAGTTTCTACGGAAAACGACTGAATTTTTGAATACGGCAAGGACGTGTAATCACGTTTCTTTCCGGTAATGCCTTGGACATTTACTGCGATCAATCGTTTGCTGGTGAAAACCACATAATCTCGTGAACCCTTAAAAGCCGCGTGCAGTTCCTCTCCTTGCAGCAGCAGAGGCGTAACTTCGGGAGCTATCTGCGCAACATCATGGGGACCGAGTTTGAAGACGGATGAATTATTAAAATCAATCATGATTTGATTCTAGGCAATTTCCCGGACGGTATGAGGCATGGAAAAACGGCTCTGATTTGGAGTGAGAGAAGATTGTCTTCTCGCTCGACTCGTTGAGTATTTGACGCCTGTCTAGAAGCAGTTGAGCCAGGTATTCCAACTGGCCAATGTCGGAAGCAACTGAAATCTGGTCTTCACTTCGCCATGAATGGCCACGCATCGAAGCCGAAGCGCGACGTCAAACAGCTGATGTGCAAATCTTGCACTATGGGCGCAGGCAGGTTGAGCAAGATCTCATCCTCCGATTTGCCGGTATGAGCGATAATAGATAGGTGACGATCCTGACTGATGCGCAAAAAGACACGCCGACCCTCAAGCTGCCGCCGCTGCAGTTGGGCAACTTGACCATTGAAACTCCCGTGGTCCTTGCCCCTATGGCCGGCGTGACTAACCGTGCCTTCCGTCGGTTGTGCCGTGAATACGGCGGCGGACTGTTTGTGACCGAAATGGTCACCGCCCGCGCACTGGTGGAACGCAACCCGGAATCCATGCGCATCATCTCCCACGACCCGGATGAAGAGATCCGCTCCATCCAGATCTACGGAGTGGACCCTGCCACAGTGCGCGCAGCCGTGCGCTTGGTTGTCGAAGAAGACCGCGCAGACCACATCGATTTGAACTTCGGCTGCCCGGTGCCCAAAGTGACCCGCAAGGGCGGCGGTTCGGCCTTGCCATGGAAGACCGACCTATTTACCGGCATCGTTGCAGCAGCCACCGAAGAAGCCGCCAAGGGTGATGTCCCGCTGACGGTGAAGGTCCGTACCGGCATCGACAAAGACCACATGACCTACATTGATTCGGCGAAGATCGCCCGTGACCACGGCGCCGCTGCGGTGACCCTGCACGCGCGCACCGCAGGCCAGTACTATGCAGGCCACTCCGATTGGTCTGCAATCACTACCCTGCGTGAAGCGGTAGATGACATCCCGATCCTGGGCAACGGAGATATCTTCAGCGCCGAGGGCGCCATTGAAATGGTCGAGCAGACAGGTGCCGCAGGTGTCATGATCGGCCGCGGCTGCCAGGGTCGCCCATGGATCTTCGGCGACCTGCAGGCGGCATTCGAAGGCCGTGAAGATCGTTTTCGTCCAGGTGTGCGAAAGGTAGCAGAAACCGTGTACCGCCACGGCGAACTTTTGGCCGAATTCTTTGAGGACGAAGGCAAGGGCATGCGCGATATCCGCAAGCACATCGCCTGGTACTTCAAGGGCTATCCGGTGGGCGGCGAGATCCGTTCGCAGCTGGCCCAGGTGCCGTCCCTTGAACGCCTACGAGAACTGCTCAACGAACTCGATCTGGACCTGCCATACCCCGGTATCGGTGCGGAAGGCACCCGCGGGCGTGCAGGCCACCCTAAAAAGACCCACGTTCCTGATGGCTGGCTGGACACCCGCACCATGACCGAGGCGCACCGAGAAATGATCAAGGCGGCCGAACTGGACATCTCCGGAGGCTAGGCGGAAGAACAGCACCGCTACGCCTACGGTGGATAACTGAAGCGGAACGCTAATTAGTTACTAGACTTGGAGCTATGACTCAGATCCCCGGATATACCGATGCCGATGCGGAACGCTGGGTGCCCGAGCCGGCCAAGAAGTCGTACCGCACAGCATTCGAGCGCGACCGCGCGCGCGTGCTGCATTCCTCCGCGCTGCGCCGGCTCAGCGCCAAGACGCAGGTAGTCGCCCCCTATCAAAACGACTTCATGCGCAATCGGTTGACCCATTCGTTGGAAGTTGCACAGGTGGGCCGCGAACTTGGCGCCGCTCTGGGCTGTGATCCGGACGTGGTAGACACGGCCTGTTTGGCCCATGATCTGGGGCACCCTCCCTTTGGCCATAACGGCGAAAAGGCCCTGAACAAGCTGGCGGCGGATATCGGCGGCTTCGAGGGCAATGCGCAGACCCTGCGCCTGCTGACCCGGCTTGAAACCAAGACCTTCAGGCACAACGGACATTCGGCAGGTCTGAACCTTTCACGTGCCTCGTTGGATGCAGCCTGCAAATACCCGTGGCTGCGCGCCGAGGCGCCAGAGATCAATGGCAAGAAAAGCCGCAAATTCGGCGTCTACGCCGACGACCTGCCGGTTTTCGAATGGTTGCGCGCGGTGCCGGAAGCCCAGCCCGGGGTGGTCTGCATGGAAGGCCAGGTCATGGATCTGGCAGACGACATTTCTTATTCGGTCCACGACGTCGAGGATGCGATCGTCGGCGGCACGCTGCAGTTGCGCTGGCTCAAGCAGGACACCCAGCGGGACCGTGCCCTGCAGGTCACCCGAGACTGGTATCTTCCGAATACTGCGGAAGAAGACATCGACGCGGCGTTGCGTCGGCTGGAAGCAAGCCAGGAGTGGGTAGCCCACTTTGACGGGTCGCGGCGCTCCATGTCGGCGCTGAAGGACATGACCAGCCAATTCATCGGCCGCTTCGCTGCAGCAGCAATGGACGCCACGCGTTCCCGATACGGCACCGAGCACCTGACCCGTTATAACGCAACGCTGATCGTGCCGGAGGAAACCGAGCATGAAATCGCCGTCATGAAGGGGATCGCCGCCAGCTACGTGATGACCTCCGCAGGACGCCAGCCGCTGTATGAAGACCAGAGAACGCTGCTGACCGAACTGGTGGGGTTGCTCTTTGAAACGGGCAGGGAAAATCTTGAACCCATTTTCGCTGCCGACTGGGAGGACGCGGCAGACTCCAACGCCCAGCTGCGCGTGGTGATCGACCAGGTCGCCTCGCTGACCGACGTTTCAGCCATTGAATGGCACTCTTATCTGGTCAAGGGCGAGACCCCAGACATCAAGCTGTTTTAGAAGGGAATCATGGCAGGGCTGATCAAGCGTGAAGACATCGACGAGGTGCGCAACCGCACTGACCTGCGCGAGGTCGTCGAATCCTATGTCACGCTTAAATCTGCGGGCATCGGCTCCTACAAGGGGCTGTGCCCCTTCCACGACGAGCGCAGCCCGTCATTCCATATCCGCCCGCAGCTAGGCACCTTCCACTGCTTCGGCTGCGGCGAATCAGGCGACGTGATTGCCTTCGTGCAGAAGATGGACCATTCCGCCTTCACCGAGACGGTGGAGCTATTGGCGGCGCGGATCAACTACGAACTGCACTATGAAGACGGCGGGCCCGGCCCGAAGCGCGAAGACTACGGGAAACGTCAGCGCCTAGTCGACGCGCACAAAGTGGCCGAGGAATTCTTCCGCTCCCAGCTTGCCACGCAGGAAGGGGCCACCGCTCGCGAATTCCTGGAAGGCCGAGGCTTCGACGAGCAGGCAGTGGCCACCTTTGCCGTGGGCTACGCACCCAAAGGCTGGGACTCGCTGCTCAAACACCTGCGCTCCAAAGGATTCGTCGACGAGGAACTCAAACTAACCGGCATGTTTTCCGAGGGCAACCGGGGCATCTACGACCGCTTCCGTGGGCGGGTCATCTGGCCCATCCGCGACTTGTCATCGGCAACCATCGGTTTTGGTGCACGCAAACTCTACGACGACGACCAGGGCCCAAAGTACCTGAACACGCCCGAAACTCAGCTCTACAAGAAGTCCCAGGTGCTTTACGGTCTGGACCTTGCCAAGAAGCAGATTTCTAAAACCAGGCAGATCGTCGTGGTCGAAGGCTACACCGACGTGATGGCCTGCCACCTTGCTGGCATCACCACTGCCGTGGCAACCTGCGGCACCGCCTTCGGCACCGACCACATCAAAATATCTCGACGCCTGCTTCAAGACGACGGCACCGGCGGTGAAGTGATCTTTACCTTCGACGGGGACGCGGCAGGCCAAAAGGCTGCGCTGCGTGCCTTCGAGGAAGACCAGCGGTTCATTGCCCAGACCTATGTCTGCGTGGAACCGACCGGAGCGGACCCCTGCGACCTGAGGCTTCACCGGGGCGACGAGGCGGTACGCGAGCTGATCGAGCTCAAGCGACCGCTGTTTGAATTCGCGATCCGGGCGGAGCTGAAGAAATTTAATCTGGACACCGTCGAGGGCCGAGTCCAGGCACTGCGCCAAACGGCGCCGATCGTCGCGGCCATCCGGGATTCGGCAATCCGCCCTGCCTACTCCCGCGAGTTGGCCGGTTGGCTTGGAATGAACAACGAAGACGTCAACCGTTCGGTAGCAGCCTCCATCAAGCGCGCCAAGCTTCCACGCAATACGCCCAGTGAGCCAACCCCAGCCACCAACGGTGTTCATGAGACTCCTGCAACGCCGGCATTTGAGCGGCCAGACAGCCGCGACCCGGTGATGCGGCTGGAACGTCAGGCTCTGGAAGTGGTCATCCAGCAGCCGCAACGGCTGAACGATGAGCAATGGCAGGCGTTTTATGAGGCGCGGTTTATGGCTCCAGCACATGCAGCGGTCCACGACGGCATTGTCGCGGCCTCCACCGCTGGCGCGTCGGCAGCTTCCTGGGTTGAGGTGATCCGCGAGGAAGTTCCGGAGCAGTTACGCAGTTTCGTTTCGGAGCTTGCGGTATCGATCATCCCGGCCTCGGATGAGCACAACTTGACCCGGTATTGTTCGGACATCATTAACGGGCTGATTGAGCTTCAAATCACACACCGTAAAGCGGAGCTGATCGGCAGGTTGCAGCGAGCGGAAATGGATCCCGAGGGTGAGGAATACGCCCAGATCAACCGCGAATTAATGGAGCTGGAGATGCGACGGCGAATCCTGCGCGGGAACTAGGTCTAGGATTTTGCAAACGAGGATAACTCGGGTAAAGTTATATCTCGTTGCATTCCTCCATAGCTCAATTGGCAGAGCATTCGACTGTTAATCGAAGGGTTACTGGTTCAAGTCCAGTTGGAGGAGCCAAAGAGAATCTCCCAGCTGCTTTTAGTAGCTGGGAGATTTTGTTTTAGTCTTGTTTAGCAGCCCTCCGGCTGGGCAGCCGCGCCCCATAAGCGCTTGGATTCGAGATACCAGAAGTAGGCGAACAGGCTGATCTGATACCACTCGATAATGAATACAGTTTGTGCAACGCCGCTCCATTTGAGAATCGGCCATGCGACCAGTCCAGCTCCCATGAGATACAGCAGTGCGGCATAGTGGATGCGTTTGCCGCCGCTGGTGTCTTCAGCGCACAAGGTGCGGTGCCCAAGGTGGCTAGCAATAGCCACGCCCATCGAAGTGATCAGCAGGGCCGCAGCGCTGGTGTGTACCCATGCGAAATCATTTCCCTCAATAACCCTCCATATGACCAAGCCGAGAAATGCTGCAAGCAGCACCATGCAGCCAATACTTAAGTACTTGGTCCACGAGCTGAAGAGAAAATCGCCCTTTGGCCAACGGTTCGTTTTCATGCCAAGAATGACAAACACCAAACTGACGACAATGATTGCGATAATTCCAACGCGTACAGAAAGGATTAGCTTCTGCTGTGCAGCAAGATCTAACTGACTGAGCGTATTGCCTAGTTGCGTTGGTACTAACGCAATGAACATGGCGTAAAAACCAGCGAGGTTCAGTGAGATGTCTTCTAAGGGGGGACCAGAGTAGACCACAAGCAGCGCTCCAGTGGTGACCATCATAGCGACGAACAGGTCTCTGGCTGGCCCTAAATAATAGGAACTAATCGAATCTTCAATGCGGTGATTGACCGCCGCATAAACGATGATCGCCACAATCATGAGCAACGGTACGACAAGGAGCATCAACCGCACATAGCGCAGCGTATCTTGTCCATATGACGATCTGACCTCATGACTCATGATTGCATTCTGCATCGCTGGGCGCGTTGTAACGAAGAATCGACGGGTTTCGGCGCGTCGAATACCTGGTCAATCAACGTGGAGGTGACTCATTGGACGTGAATGACTGAGGCGCACCCAGGCGCCCGGGATCTTTGGCGCAAACAAAACGAGGAACGGGACGTAACCCCCCGTTCCTCGTGATGATTAGGCGCCAATTTTCTTGCGATAGATCACGATGGACGTGATCCATGCTGCGGCCATGAGGCCGACAAGCCACGCCAATGCGACCCAGATATTACTGCCGACGCTCTGGTCATTGAGCAGGGAGCGAATCGAATCAACAATGGCTGTAACCGGCTGGTTTTGCGCAAACCAGGCGACCGCTGGAGGCATCGATTCAGTGGGAACAAATGCGGAGCTAATAAAGGGGAGGAAGATCAGTGGATAGCTAAAAGCGCTGGCGCCATCCACCGTCTTCGCACTCAGACCTGCAACGACGGCGATCCAGGTCAAGGACAAGGTGGTGACTGCCAGAAGTCCGGCAACCGCCAACCAGGACAAATATGATGCTTCCGAACGGAATCCGCAGAGGAAAGCTACGCCCACGACAATCAGCAACGACGCCATATTCGCCACGAGTGATGTCAATACGTGCCCCCAAAGGATGCTTGATCGAGAGATTGGCATCGACTGGAGCCGCGGAATCAGTCCATCACTCAAGTCCAGAAATAGCCGATAGGAGGTATAGGCTACCCCGGAGGCGATGGTGATGATCAGAATACCCGGGAGCAGGTAATTGACATAAGGTTCCGTTCCGGAGGCTTGGATTGCACCGCCGAAAACGAAGACGAACAGTAGCATCATGGCAATCGGGGTAACGGCCGTCGTGATGATGGTGTCGGGGCTGCGCAAGATATGCCGCAGCGACCGGCCGGTGAGGATCTTGGTCTCTTGAAGTGCTGCCACGCTCATGGCTGGGCTCCTTCCGAAACGTTGGGGGATGAAACAAGGCTGAGGAAAATATCCTCGAGGGTTGCTTGCTGAACCACCTGCTCGATGTGTGGAGCCGGCATCAATTTGCGCAGATCTTCCAGCGTTCCCTCTTGGATGATCGTTCCTTCATGCAAGATCGCAATGCGATCTGCCAATTGCTCGGCCTCTTCCAGGTACTGGGTAGTGAGCAGTACTGTCGTGCCGGATTCTGCAAGAGACTTGATTGATTGCCAGGTTTGAATTCTTGCCTGTGGGTCAAGTCCAGTTGTCGGTTCATCAAGGATGACCATTGATGGATTGCCCACGAGGCTCATGGCAATGTCCAGCCTACGACGCATACCGCCGGAGTAGGTGGCGACTTTACGAGTTCCTGCATCGGTGAGATCGAACTGTTCAAGCAACTCGTCGGCGATTTTCTGCGGTTCGGGTTGCTTGCGCAGCCGCGCGATGAGTACGAGGTTTTCCCAGCCGGTCAGGACTGCGTCGGTAGCGGCGAACTGCCCTGTCAGACTCAACGATGCACGTACCTGTTGTGGCTCGGTGGAAACATCGAATCCATTGACTGTGGCGGTTCCGGAATCTGCGGGGAGCAAGGTACTCAGGATCTTGACGAGCGTGGTTTTACCGGCGCCGTTGGAACCGAGCAAGGCGTAGATGCTGCCAGAAGGGATCCGAAGATCCACTCCTTGCAGTACATCCAGATCTTTGAATGACTTATGGAGTGATTGAACTTCGACGGCGTTCATGGTTTCTGTCTTTCTGATTCGGTTTCTGCTCTATTGATGGACTCGATCAGGCGATTGCGTTCTTTGTCGATCCAGCGTTCTCCGCCGTAGGCTTTGGTGAATTCTTCGGCGAATTCCACTGGGTCGTCTGAAACGACTTCGCGGATCGGGGTTTGCTCAGCAGCCGCAGATTCGAAGAGATCTGCGAGGTCTGAGAGCATGTCGACGAGGATGTCTCCGTCGGTGACGCCACCCTGATAGAGGAAGTAGCGCTGCAACGCTGCTGCGGTCTCGGCGTACGGCTGGGGAAGTGCCTTCAGTCGAGCAACGCTTTGCTTGTACTGCTTCTTCTGTTCCAGGGATCCGGTGAGGGTTTCGATCCATTTGGCGGCCATGACTAATTTCCTTTGTTCTCGGTGCTTAGGTGGGGGAGGTTGTTGATGCGTTCAACGAGTTGGTTCCAGGTGCTCCAGAATTCCTCTAGTTCTCGTTGACCACTCGTATTCAGTGTGAAAACTTTTCGTGGAGGACCCTTTTCGGAAGCAACTTTTTCCACACTGACCAGTGACTTTCGTTCGATTCGCACTAGCAGTGCGTAGATCGTTCCTTCGGCAATGTCTGAAAATCCGCGATCACGAAGTTCGGCGGTAATTTCATAACCGTAGGCTGGACGTTCGGCGAGGATCGAGAGCACGATGCCTTCGAGCGTTCCTTTGAGCATCTCAGTCATCTGTGTTCCCATTTGATTCACCCCTTTCGCTACTAAGTGTTATTGAGTACAACTAGATAGTAGAACTAGGTACCACTATTTAGCAACACTTAGTACTGACCTTTTTTGAAAAACATTGAAGCATCGGGCTCCGACAAGGGAAAATCTCGTGAAAAAAATTAAGGTGCTCGGCGGGTAACAGCTAACTTGAGCGGAGGGAAGCGGAACGAGAATGGCACTTCATGGATGGGGAACGTGTACGACTTGATGAACTATTGGCATCAGTGGAAGCTTAAAATTGGTCAGCCCCGAGTCTTTGCCGCAACAGGACGGTGCCAAGGAACGGAGGTGCATCCCAAAGTTGCCTCCCGACGGGCACGATGCCGTGGCTGGTGAATATGACTAGATCCAGCTTCGGTACCGACCTGCGCAATCAGAGCCTACTGACATGTCAACTCGGTCGATCCGAATGGCAAACTTTGCGAGCGCATCAAGATACTGTGGAAATCGCATGGAGCCGCTGGGACCAAGATCTGGCTTGTCGGGAGAGAACATTTATCCACCGGCAAGACATTGCCCGCGCCGTAATAAGAAAGTTAGAGCCGGATCAAAACGCTGTATTGCTAGTTGCTGAATTCCTCGAGGCTACGGATTTTGCAGTCAACAGCATTTCAACGATCAGATCGGTATCTTCGGAGGTAAATGACTGCGACTTTGTCGGAGGATGGGCCCGGTAGTCCGCGGTGCATTGTTGGACCTGGTCATGGCGATAACTGGACTGCGGCAGGGCCTCGGGGAACATCCTGGATATGGCGTTGGTCTACTTTTTGAAGCAAGAAATAGAACCCCGTGCCGTTTGTCCACAAATGAACATATGGCACGGGGTTCTATTAATTCAGAGATAATTGACGCGATCTATCAACTTGGCACTACCGCAACAGCCAACGGATTATCTAGATCTCCTGCATAGAGCAGGCCGCCCGACTGGTCGCTGAGATCAAGCATTTGCTGATTGTTCCGCAGCTGTAGCCGATTGAGACATGACAAGGGGAAGCTTTCTGTAAACAGACCAAGTTCATCGAAATGCTCAGTGAATTCTGGATGATCTGCTCGGTAGGAAATCAGGGACTCAGCGACTGTAGCCCAGAATGATTCTTCCGAGAGCACTCCTTCGACGTCGAGCAACGGGGCAAGGAACCTGAAGAACGAATCGAAGATGTCCGTAAACACGGACAGCACCGGATCGCCGCCAGTGCGTACGCGTCTAATCTGGTCGGGAAGCTCAACCCTGTCCGAAAGTACGGCGATCTCCTCGCCTAAGTCCTTGAGCAGAACGCGCTGAACAGCGCCATCCTTCAACACCATAATGACGTTTTCACCATGCGGCATGAAAACGAGATCATAGGCCGCCAGACAGTGAACCAGCGGAACTAGGTAAGCATCAAGGTACTGTCGCAGCCAAATCTCAGGCGCGAGGCCACTGCTCCTGATAAGGGCAGCCGCAAAAGATTTGCCGTGGGCATCAACATGCAGAAGGCTCGCCATCGTCGCAAGCCGTTCGTCCTCCTCAAGCGTGCCAATGGGGGACTCACGCCACAGCGCTGCGAGCATCTTGCGTTGGGCAGCCTTGGCGTCGGTTGCAGCTTCGAATTGTGGATTTCGGTATCCCACCGCCGCGATTTCACGCAGTAGCGATACCGGCTTGGCTCGAAGCACCGGATCGTTGTCGAAGAGTCCACCCAGCCACTGATTAATAGCCGGGGTCACCTTCATATATTCAGCACTCAGGCCGCGCATGAAGCCCATATTGAGGATCGACATAGCGGTCTTAACGTAGTGTCGCTCGGGGCGGTCAAGATTGAAGAAGGTGCGGATAGACTGCTGCGCCTGATAATGGTCAGACGTACAGCCCAACCAAACCAGCTGTTTTCGAGCGATGTCGTTGGCGAAGGTCACCGAAAGTCGATTCTCCCATTGCCATGGATGCACCGGAAGCAGCACGTAGTCAGAAGAATTGAACTCGGTGCCGACGAGTGCTGTGCCGAGTACCTGATCGAATCGTTCACGGTCAAATGGGCTCAGTTCGTCGGACAACAGCGTTTCATAGTCCAGGGAATCGATGGCGTCGAATTGTGCTCGTGATTGGTGAGCAGCAACCCACCCCAACTGCAGCGCCGAACCGGTTTCCGGCGCGTACCGCAGGTAATCGTTGCGTCCAAGACCCATGCGGCCGTTGTTGGCAACGAAACATGGATGTCCTTCCGTCATCGAGGATTCGACGCGCTGGAATGACTCGGCGGGAGTGCCAGTGAATGCTGCCAATTGGGCACTCGTGTAAGTCGAGTGAAGTTGCTTATAGCAGTGGCTGCTCAGGGTGGAGGACAACTCCTCCAGATAGGTTGGCAACTGAGCCTCCGATAGGGTCAATTCGGAGTGAAACAGCGTCACGAAGTCTAGTACGTCGATTTCTGCGGCAGACCATGAACCCTGCTCGTAGACCTCATGGCGAAGACTTGTGGGATCAACCAGCCAGTGATTCAACCGGAATCGGCGTGCTGTGAATAGGTATCGGTGGTGGTCCTTGTGGACGCTGAACTCGTTGTTTCCATGTTCTGCGGGGTTAAGCAGTCGTTCATGGCTGAATTCCGCTAGCGCCTTGGCGAGGACGTGGCGGTTGGCAACCGCCCAACGTTGCGGTGAAAGGTGCGTCGCCGTGGAAGCAGAGCTGGTTGCACGTTCAAACTCGGCACGAGTGAGGATAGAGAGCAACGCATTCTTTACCGAGCCATCATGCTCGTTCAGTCGCACAGGTCCGACCGGCCGGAATCCTACGCGTGAATTCAATGCCTGAATTGCTTTATTGCGAATATCGGGTTCAACAACGATCCGTTCTACCGCCGGGTCGGCGAATGCGTGGCGAACAGCGGCGGTCATCGCCTTGAGAGTAAACCCTGGTTTCGGTTCCGCTGACTTAGGGGAGAGGAAATGCAGTCCCCGGTCGCCCGAAACATAGGCGTAGCGGCCGGCTAGGGGTGAGCCTGCTGGGTCGTAGAGTTCGATAAGAAACTGTTCCACACCATCGGAAACGCCAAGGAGAACTTCATAACCCACTGTTTGCTGTAGTTGTAAATACTCGGTGAGAACTTCATCTGCCGTTGCAGTTGGCATACCCCAGAACGCTGCACGTTCTGTGGCAATCCAAGAATGCAGCAATGAGGTATCAGCTGGAAGGGAAATTGGACGAAATGAGAAAGTCATAGGTAATTCCTAAACGGTGCTGGAAGCGGAAGTCGGCAGGCGGTCAAGCGCGGCGGCGCCAAATCGTTGGAAAGCGATGCGCTCTTCTACTGGGTAGGCAACCGATGCCGTGATCCGGTTTAGGAGGACGGAGTTGCGGTAGGCGCCCATGCCTAGATCTGGCGCCGTGAAGCCGTGGGTGTGCAGTTCTGCATTCTGGACGAAAACGTCGTTGAAAACGCCAATCGAATAGTCTCGATCAACGTTGAATCTGCCGTCGGGCAGGAATTTGAGTCGGTCGTGGATACCTTCAAGGAATGAAGGTATCTCCGCTCGATATCCTGTCGCTAAAACTAGGTTGTCGGTGCCGAACTGCAAATTTTCGTTGGTTCGTTCATGCAGGAGGGTGACCTGAAGTGCACCGTCGGAACTGTCAATCGCTTGCGCGGAACATCCGGTCCGCAGATGCACATTGGCGGCGCCTTTGATGCTTCGCTGATATAGCTCCTCGTGAATCTCGTTGATTAAATCTGCATTGATGCCTTTGTAGAGTCCCTTTTGTTCGGACGAGAGCCGATCGCGGACTTCCTGCGGCATTGAATGGAAATGATCAATGTACTCAGGCGAAGTCATTTCCAACGTGAGTTTGGTGTATTCCAAAGGGAAAAAGCGTTCTGAACGTGTGGCCCACACGAGGTGGTCTTCTTCCGGAAGGCTCCGCAGTAGGTCGAGAAATACTTCCGCCGCGCTTTGGCCGCTGCCGATGACCGTCGTGACTTGCGGGCGACCGCGATCTGCCGCAATGAGTTTGTCGCGATTGAACATATAGGCGCTAGTATGAATAACTTCATTCGCTGCTGAATCGGAAACGATCTGTGGGATGAACGGCTGAGTTCCGGTACCAATGACCAATTTGTCTGCTGTGAATTCGGTGATGCCAGTGTCGGTGAGAACCGACAGCTGATACCTGCCATCACTGTAGCTGGTACTCAAAACCTGATGGTTGAACCGGACGCTGTCCAATGCTTCAGCTGCCCACGCAAGGTAGTTGCTGTACTCCTGGCGCAGAGCGTAGAAGTCTTCTCGAATATAGAAAGGGTAGATCCGATCCTGATTCTTGAGATAGTTCAAGAATGAGTAACGGTTCGTTGGATCAGCCATCGTTACCAGATCTGCCATGAATGGGACTTGGAGATGGGTTCCTGGCAGCATCATTCCCGGATGCCATATGAAGTGCTCTTTAGCCTCCAACACAGCCACCCTTAGATTGGGCAACGGTTCCGCTAGTGCGGCGAAGCCAAGGTTGAATGGTCCTGCACCGATTGCAATGACGTCAAAGTGTTTCATAGGTTAGCTCCGGTGGTTCGTTCGTTGAGGATTTCCTGCCCCACTCGGCAGATGGCATCGAGGATTCGAGAGATGTCGTTCAAAGTGGTGTTTGGGTTCAGAAGGGTGAGTTTCAGCAACCGCTGTCCGTTGACCGTGGTGGCAGCTATCATGGCTTCTCCGCTGGAGTGCAGCCTCTTACGAATCAAATTAATGAAGTCGTTTGCTTCCTGCTGTGAATATCCAAGTTCACTCACCGAATAGCCGAATACAAGCGTGCTGAGCTGAACAGGCGCTACCAAGAACAGATCGTCCCGGACAGCTATTTCACTTTCAGCCATTTCCGCGAGGGAAATTACCTGGTCGAACATTGTGCCTAGGGCCTGGGCGCCGATGGTTCGCAACGTGACCCAAAGTTTCAGGGCGTCGAATCGACGTGTGGTCTGTAATGACTTGTCGACCTGGTTGGTACTCTGTGCGGCCTGGTCTCGTGGGTTGAGATAGTCCGAGTAGTGAATGATCGACTGAAAATTATCCGCGTCTCGTACCACTAACGCACTGGAGCCGATGGGCTGGAAGAACGATTTATGGAAGTCGAGGGTGACCGAGTCAGCGAGTTCAATTCCCGCTAACCGGCTACGATGTGCCTGCGAAATCAGTAGACCGCATCCATATGCGGCATCAACATGCAGCCATGTGCCGGCCGCGTCAGCAAGGTTTCGAAGATCAGTGAGAGGATCGATCGCGCCAAAATCCGTGGTTCCGGCCGTCGCGCTTATTGCCATCGGTACAAGGCCGGCAGCCGCATCAACCTCCAGCTGTTGTCGCAGCGCATTGGTATCCATGCGGTGAAGGAAATCAGTTTTGATGGAAACTGCGGCTTCGGCACCCAACCCTAGAAGCATTGCAGCATTGCGGATCGAAAAATGGGCGTCTTCGGAGCAGTAGATCCGCAGCTTGCTCAACCTTTCAGGAAAGCTCCCGGCCAGTCGTGCTGCGGCGCAGTTACGGGCAATGAGCATCGCCTGCAAATTCGATTGCGTTCCACCAGAGGTGAAGATTCCGTCAGCTGCCTTCGAATCGAAACCGATCAGTTCAGCGCTGAACTCAATCAGTTTGCGTTCGATCAAAGTTGCACCGGCGCTTTGGTCGAAAGTGTCCATCGACGTATTAATACTGGTTACAAGTGCCTCGGCAGCTACGGCGGGAATTACTACAGGGCAGTTCAGGTGTGCTGCATAACTTGGATCGTGGAAGTAAATGGCATCTCGAAGATATAGCTCATTGAGTTCTACCAACGCTGCGTCCAGCGCACCTAATGGCTTGTCGAAGTTTACTGCCTCAACGGCTGGGAGTAGGTCTGACGCCGTTGCCCCCGAGGTCGGACTCGTGACCTGAGCCAGATGAGATGCTACATGCTGCAGCGCTTGAACACTTTGTTCAGTGAATTCATCGGTGGTCTGTGAATTCAGCAGCGACGGGAATGCAACTGAGGGGCGGGACATTGTGTCCTGAAAAGTCGCAGTGGGGATACCCAAGGGCATGCTCCTTGATCTAAGATCGGCTATTGTTTGGTCAGGCTCACCTAACAGAAACCATTAACAACACAAGATAATTAGTTAATGCAAGCCGACTAACCAAGTTTTCGAACTATAACCTCGATTAGGGTTTGGAGGGGTGAAGCGGAAGCGACTCATGGATTAATGGCTTGACTAGCGGATTATTGAATTTGAAGTGAAGGTTTCTGGAGACTTTGAAAAAAGTCATACCGAAGGACCAGTACGTGATAATTCGTAGAATTGGATGACGATAATGTTGATCGATTAGAGGTTGGAAGGTGATAGGTTTCGATCCAACGGAATCGGAGGGCGAAAAGTTGAGGGTGTTTGACGCGCAAAAGAGCTTGGTAGCTTCAAATGCTGCCGACGCAGCTGGTCGCGGTCTCTATGAGTTCACGCTCGAAATGCTGTTCGTTGTCACCCTCAGTGCGTCAGCTTTTCAGATGGGGATGCTCAATGCGCTCGGCTCAGTAGCATTCGTGGCTGCAACGATCCCCGCCGGCTACCTCGTAGATCGTGCTGGTGCGGTGAAAATATTGCGGCTAGGGCTCGGTGCCAAAGTTGCACTCCTCGCATCCCTGTTGGTCTTGGACGCCACCGGAACGCTGAATATTCCAGTGGCGCTGACCCTGGCCACTCTTATGGGAGCCTGTAATGTCTTTGGGGAAACCTCCCAAGTATCAGCAGTTCCCGAAGTTGACCGGGAAGGGCATTCAATCGGTCGGCTCATTGCTCGACTCGCGGCAACTGATCAAGCGCTAGCTATCGTGATTCCTGCGATTGCAGGGACCCTGTTTACGCTGTTTGGGTCGGTGCCGATGCTCGGTGCTAGTTTGACCATCGCATTATCAGCGCTGGGGTTGGCCTTTACCCTCAGCAGGGCTAGGACAAGCACTGAATATGCTGAAAAGCCCGCCCCGGTCAGACCGCGTGGCAATACAACAGTATTCGGTGGTATGAGCTACCTATTTGGTCATCGATCACTGCTTGCGCTTACCTTCGCCACGATGTTCTGCAACTTAGGACTTGCGATTGGATCATCGGTTGAAGCACTTTTTGTCATTAACGAACTTGAACTCGGTGCCCAAGGGTATGGGCTCTATGCCGCAGTCGGCGGAGTAGGAGGTTTAATCGGGGCTGCGATTTCAACTCAACTTGCCCAGCGATACACACCGTCACAACTAGCGCTCCCCAGCATGCTGGGCCAAATAGTATTTTCTTCTTGTGTGCTCTTGGCAAACTACACGAGCCGTGAATGGGCCATCGCTCTATTGACGTTACATGCATTCGGCTGGGGGATCGTTCTGCTTATTTTCAACATCGCGATCTCGACGTGGGTGGTCGAAATTACTCCAGAAGACTTGCTTGGGCGCGTGCTGAGCGCTCGCCGACTTTTCACTTTTGGCGTGGTGCCATTAGGAGGGGTGGTGGGTGGTTTCATCGGCACCCAATTCGGGATCCAAGCAGCACTCGCCGCATGGGTAGGAGCAACGTGTTTAGGCTTATTGTGCTTCGTTGTCTTGCGACCGCGGCTAACGATTCTTCGTGACATGGAACCTCGCGAGCCAGTGGCAGAATAATAGCCGGTAGTCTGGAAACACATCCATTACCAACCAAAGGCCGTTCAGCACGTGAAACTTGTTATCGACGCCAGATACACCCGAATTACACATCATGATGGCATCAGTCGATACACCGCTGGCCTTATTGAGGCGGTGAAAAGCAAAGCGGACGTCACCATGCTGATCAATGATGAACGTCAACTGAACCTATTGCCGGATGTTCCATATCTAAAGGTCACTTCGTCGACAAGTGTTCTGGAGCCATTGGTTGCTCTTCAGGTCAATAAATTGAGACCTGACGTTGTTTTTTCTCCTATGCAAACAATGGGTACCCTTGGCCGCAAATATCAGGTGATCCTGACCTTGCATGACCTGATTTATTATTCGCACCCCCACGCCCCGAAATTCCTGCCAGCTCCAATTCGATGGGGATGGTTCCTATTCCATCAGGTGTATTGGCCGCAGAGACTGTTGTTGAATCGTGCGAACGCTGTGGCGACGGTGTCCGAGACGACGGCACGTTTGATGCGCAAGCATCGTTTGACTCGCCGACATATTGGATTGGTGTCGAACGCGCCCAGCGGATCGTTCCAGCGTCGAAATCAAGAGCTGAAGCCTAAGAAAACCCTGCTCTACATGGGCTCATTTATGGAATACAAAAATGTAGAGACAGTTATCGCGGCTATGCAGGACCTTCCGGAGTTTGAGCTACATCTGCTCAGTGCAATCGCTCCTCAACGTAAATCCGAACTTGAGAAAATTGTCCCGGCAAACGCAAATGTCGTATTCCATAATGGCGTCAGCGACCAAGAGTATGAAGAACTGCTGAGTGAATGCACTGCCCTGGTGACATTGTCGCGTGAGGAGGGCTATGGATTACCGCTAGTTGAAGCTATGAGCATGGGAACTCCTGTCGTGGTGACCGACATGCCCATTTTCCGTGAGGTAGCTTCCGAGAGCGCCCTGTACTCATCGCCGGATAGTCCACGCGAATTTGCGGACAAGATTCGTATATTGGCTGACTCGGCAACGTGGCAAGACTATTCCCGGCGGGCAATTGAGCGAGCATCCTATTATTCGTGGGAACGCTCGGCAGACCAACTTTTAAACCTCGCGAAATATGTGATAGATCACAAATGATTGAAGGTTGATTTTTGCTTTTGCGGAGTCGTTTACGCAGTTAAAACCCCTAGAGAATCATGGGATGAGGCCGGTTCTTGCGGCCGGACTCAAGGATTTGAATATCGCAGTTGGCTAGTGCTAAGGTATTACACGTTGCATTCCTCCATAGCTCAATTGGCAGAGCATTCGACTGTTAATCGAAGGGTTACTGGTTCAAGTCCAGTTGGAGGAGCCAAGGGAATCTCCCGGACACTGATAGTGGCCGGGAGATTCGTTTATTCTCATGATGCCTTATTCTGCATTCTGTGCTGCGAGCAGTTTTTAGTAGATGTCGCCGATGTGGCCCAGCGAAGTCTCCTTACTTCAATTAATGCGGAAGGGGGTTGAAGTTGGGCTTCTCTGCTCGGTGACTTAATTTGATCTCTCATTGACGGTGACCATCGTCGTTCTCAGATCTTTCGTATTAAGGTGCGGTAGAAGCTTGACGCCTACGGTTTGGCCCATAGAGCGTAGTCTTCGCCTACAAAAAGCGAAAGCTGTCATTCTCCGATTTTGATTCATGCGAAAATGACGATAGATTTTTACCTGTATTCCTCCATAGCTCAATTGGCAGAGCATTCGACTGTTAATCGAAGGGTTACTGGTTCAAGTCCAGTTGGAGGAGCCAAATGAACTTCCCAATTGCGTTCTGCGATTGGGAAGTTTTCTTTTTGCCGTTTCGTGCTTGGAATCACTAGTCAGATCCCGTGGAAATTTGTACACCTCTTAGAGTCCTGGCCGATCAGACGATAGACTTTCGATTCGAGAAGAGATACACCCATGGCATGAGACGAAGCTGTGGGTTTTACGCCTGAAGACTGAGTCGTCGAGTGCAACGCGGATGCTAGCGTAAGTTGTACCGGTTGCCCGGCGATCAAGAATATGGAGAAGCCATGTCTGAAGCTGAACCGACACAAACTGATGAAAGTTTGACGTCGAGCGTCAAGAGCGCCAAAGAGCAGGTCATTGGACTCAAAGAGCTAGTTCCGCAGCAGATTTCGGACGAAATTAAGCTGGCGACGACCTTGCTCAAGAGCAAGGGAATCAGCCTTGGTGTTGCCGCGGCACTGGCCGTTGGCGCACTTCTGGTAGTTCTGCTTGTAGTGATCGCCGTGGTAGTTACTCTCGTCAACGTGCTGATGATCTGGCTGCCGGGCTGGGCCGCAGGTTTGATCGTCACCGGATTCTTCTTGCTGATTGCTTTGATCCTCGGATTGGTCGGCTACAGAAAGATTAAGAAGGCAATGCCTTTGACGCCGGATGCTGCAATTCGAGGTTTGCGCCATGATATCGGCGTTCTGAAGGAAGGCAGCAGTTTCGACGTCAGCTCGCTTGATGAGCCCTTGCGCAAGAAGCCAGAAGAAACAGACTCCAAGGCCGGTAAGCCTAAGGAGCCTAAGGCACCAGCTCCGACCGCAGATGAACTGATTCTGCGCACCAAGCGCCGCCGCCGCCAGATTCAGGCCCTGCGCGACAACTTGGGAGAAAGCGTTCAGGTTCCACTGGCCAAGATTGATAAGATCCGGCACTTTACGGAATCAGCCGGCGACAAAGTACGAGGCGCCGCAGCGAAGGTCCGCAGCTTCGTAAGTCCAGCGTCTTCAGATTCTGAAGATCAATCGGAGGCTGACAGGGCTAGTGCCGAGCGCATTGAGAAGGCTAAGCCATTCGTAATAATTGCAGGATCGGTAGTGGCATTGGCGGCCATTATTCGAAAACTCGCCAAACGTTCCTAGGCTTTTTGCCACGGTTGGTTTTCCAACCCAAAATTAGTATGACTCTAAGGCCAGAAAGGCACTGACATGGTTTGGATCGCTATTTTAGCGGCACTATGTAGTGCCTTTTGCCTTGCCTTTGGTGCGCACTTCCAGGCAATGGCAGTGCGAAATTCTGTCGATGGCCTAGACCTCAAATTGGGCAACGTAGGAAAACTTGTTACCAATGGCCGATGGATGAGTGGATTGCTACTCATGATTCTCGGCATGGGCCTGAACGTTTTCGCGTTGGCCAACGCACCATTGACCGTCGTCCAGCCCATTGGAGCAATAGCGCTGGTCATTACCGCCTTGGTCAATGCCAAGGAAACCAATATGACCCTGAACAAACCGACCATTCTGGCTATTGTCAGCTGCATGATTGGGTCGGTTGGCTTTGTGCTATTGGCAATTATGGTTACCAACGACGATCAGACGATGACGGAGGAAGAAGCACACCTCGTCGAATTAATTCTGGCCTTCGTCGTTGCAGCTGTCGGCGTTGTCGCCGCAATCTTCCACAAAAAGCTTGGGGCGTTCTTCTATATCGTCTCGGCGGGCGTACTCTTCGGCTTTGTGGCGGTCTTGGTGCGAATGATCGCTGTAACGGTGCTGCACGTCGAAGAGTCGACTATCAGCAGTATTCCTTGGTTGGCCTTCATATCGGTGGCGGTCGCGGGCCTGCTAGGTTCCTACTTCGTGCAGAAAGCCTACTCAAAGGGCCCTCCAGACCTAGTGATCGCGGGCCTGACAGTCATTGACCCCATCGTCGGAATTGCGATCGGTGTGACGATTCTCGGCGAGCTGCGTCCCGATGTTCCGCTACTCGTGTCGGCTGCCATGGTTGTTTCTGGAGTGCTTGCGATTATCGGCGTTGTTGCCCTCTCTAGGCATCATCCTGACGTCGTGGAACGAAAAGCAAAACTCGCGACCGACGAAGCGCGTGAGCAGCAGTAATACACCCCGAAATGTGCACTCTTGCACGACAACAAAAGTACATGTGAAGAACAATAAAGGATGCTTGTGGCCAAGGAAAAACCGCTGACCATCGTCATCGCTGCCGATACCTATCCACCAGATGTCAACGGTGCGGCAATGTTCTGCTACCGACTCGCAACTGCAATGCACGCACGTGGCCACCGCGTTCATGTTTTAGCAGTTCGAGGCGAGGCCGGCGACACCTACACTGAGGTGCGCGACGAAGCAATTGTTCATCGTTTGAAGTCGCACTCGGTGCCAACCCACGAGTACTTCAGAATTGTCTTTCCCTGGGAAGTCAACCGCAAAATCGACAAGCTGCTGGCTGAAATTAAGCCGGATGTGGTCCATGCGCAGAGCCATTACATGATCGGTCAAGAAACTTTAGCTTGGGCACGAAAGAACAACGTGCGTTCGATAGCGACAAATCACTTCATGCCGGAAAATCTAGATCCTTTTCTCCCATTTCCTGTGTGGTTCAAGAAAATTGTTGCGCGCAATTCATGGAAAGACATGGGCAAGATTTTCGGTAAGGCCGATGCGGTGACCACGCCGACGCCTTTGGCAGCTAAGGCAATGAGAGAGCGAGCCAAGCTGAAAAACGTCATGCCATTGTCTAATGGTATTGAGGTTGGCAACTATGAACTTGGCGAGGGCGAGAGCATCAGCAAAAATGAGGCGCCGACCATTCTCTTTGCCGGGCGCCTAGCTGTGGAGAAGAATGTCAACGAACTGATTGAAGCACTGTCCTTGATGACCAGTGTTCCTGAGGCGATCTTGGAAATCGTTGGTGGCGGTGAACAGCGCAAACCATTGGAAAAGATCGTTGCTGAACATCGCTTGGAATCCAGGGTTAGATTCCTCGGACACATCTCGGACGATGAACTTCGCCAGGCCTACCTGCGCTGCGATGTTTTTTGCCAACCAGGTACTGCAGAACTTCAGTCGCTTGTCACCTTGGAAGCTCTATCGGCCTCAAAACCAGTTGTCCTTGCCAATGCGATGGCATTGCCGCATTTGGTGGATGAGGGAGTCAACGGATACATGTTCGCCCCCGGCGACCGCCATGATCTAGCCGCAAAACTCGACAAGGTATTGAGCATGGATCAAGCAAGCCGCGCAAAGTTTGGGGACGCCGGACACCGCAAGGTTATGAACCACGCTCAAGACAAGACCATGGACGCATTCGAGGCGCTGTACCGCGGCGAAAGTGTCAGCACTCACTAGTCTTGCAGTCGGTCACGCAGTGTCCGACTCTGCGTTTTGTCAGATGATGCCATAGAATATTTCGAGTGTGCACTGGCGAATTAGTTATTGCACATTGAGCGGGGAGTTAGCTCAGTTGGTTAGAGCAGGGGACTCATAATCCCTTGGTCGTCGGTTCAAGTCCGTCACTCCCTACCCAGGAAGATCGCCTGGCGACCTGTGAAAACAGGACGCTGGGCGATTTTTGTTTCTGGCTATGCGTTCTTTCGCCGTAGATCTTGTTTCGGGCACCGAATCCAGTACGATCCCGAAGTCGGCCTATACAAATCGAGTTTTGTAATTTCTAGACGACGCTGGTGACGCATATCGCTCAAATTTTTCTTTAGTTGGTCTGAACGTTTCCGATGCGGCGTTTCAAAATATGTGATCTATGACTCTGCGGTAGGTAGATTTTGTCATGGTTGACGCCAGTGAACAGATGAATGTGCGGGGTGCTTGTAGGTATGACTCGTGGATGCGCCGTTATGAACTATTGCTATTGCGGTGAACGCTACAAAAGTGATCAAACTGGTTAATTCCATCGATGAACTGATGTTTCGCGTGAAATTCCGGGGAATTAGTTTCTTTTCAGACAAAAAATTGACTCATGGGTCTGGCATGAACAGCTCAGTAATTTTCAACTTGTAGTTTGCCAAGGAATGCACGCAAGCATCGAGCAGTAGCGTGACGCCGTCGAATGAATTCGGGGTGCGGCCGTCGATTAGGCTTATAAGAAAAATCTAAATGTGGAAGGAATAGAACGATTCTCTCGTCTATTTTCCGAAAAGCGCGCCCGGTAACCATTGGATTAGAGGTTTGCCTCGTTGTCGTGGCGATCCTCATGATCACATGGATCGACACTCCGACAGGTCTGGACTTAAAGGTCTACCGTGAAGGTGGACTTGCGCTACTCAACAACCCATCGTCGCTTTACGACCCAATTCTCGGACCGGTCAACGATCCAGGGTTGCCTTTCACATACCCTCCATTTGCCGCGTTGATCTTTATTCCAACCGCGGTATTGCCGTTCAAGTTGTCGTTGTTGTTGGCCACGGTGGCGTCGCTGATGGTGACAGTATTCGTAAGCCACGATTTGGCCCAGCGCATCGGCACTCGTTGGACACAATTGGCACCATATTTCACGACGCTCACCCTCAGTGCCGTCATGGTCATTTCAGGGCCGTTCAGGGACACTCTTTGGTTTGGTCAGATCAACATCCTGATCCTCGGGGCATGCTACTTAACTTTCGTTAGGTTCAAATCATTGACCCCGTTTGCGATTGCCGTTGGTATTTTTGCTGGCATCAAGCTCACCCCCATTGCCTTCCTGATCTTGCCGTTGGCAATGAAACAGTGGAGGGTCATGTTTATCGGGATTGCTTCCTTCCTTGGAACGCAGGCAATTGGCCTGCTGATCTCAACGCAAAACACGATTCATTATTGGACCGAAGTGCTTCGAGACCCTACGCGCGTAGGAGATCTGAGCTTCCTAGACAACATTTCCCTGCAGGCAGTACTTGATCGATTCGGCTTTTCACAGGGCGTCTGGTTTGTCGTTGCTCTGGCGATTGGCCTCTCGTTCATCGCATTGCTCTGGAAGCTTGCGCCTGTCGTTGACCGTGCGGCGCTAATTGGCGTAGCTTCCGCATGCCCGCTGCTGGTGTCTCCGGTTAGTTGGTCTCATCATTGGGTGTGGTGGCCGGTAATCGCTTATGGCTGGGTGTGTGTTGCCGGAGTTCTTGCTAGTCCGTGGCGCAACATTGTGGTGGCCGCCACCGCAGTGTCCAGCATCGCACTAGTAGTCGCGCCAAAGTACCTGGTCAATCTTGTTGGCATTTATCCTGGTGGCCCCCTGCCGTTGTGGGCCTATGTCATTCCGACCATTCCCGTTCTTGCGAATATCGTGTGCCTGTATATTTCGTTCGGAACAATCAAGACCAATGCGCCTGCCAAGTCCACCGAGGTTCTGGTTTGAAACGCTGCAAATGCCCGTGAATATTTCTCCCTGCTTGCCTGCCGAGCGGGGAGAATTTTCTTTCCAGCTAGTTCAGTGGCAGCAAGATCGATGGCCGTAGGTCTTTGATGAGCAAGGCCGGATCAATGTATTCGCCGTTTAATCGGACGCCCCAGTGGATGCAGCGCTGTGAACAGTGTGCGCCGTTGGCCACGGTTCCGATCTTGGCGCCTGCTTCGATCCATGCGCCAACCTCCAGGTCGCTGGCGGCAGGTTCAATGCTTGTCTTGAAGCCAGCACCGTGGTCGATCACGATGACGGGCCGGTCAACGACTGTCGACCTGAACGTTACTCGTCCCCGATGAGGGGCAAGGACCTCGTCGCCCTCATCGGCTGCCAGATCTATGCCTCGATGCCCTGCCGCCCAACGTTGTTCAGGCTTGTCAAAGGGATCCAAAATTTTTGGTTCTCCTTTCACCGGCCAACGCCAGCCAGCTGACTCGGTGAGCCTGCCCGGCACCGACTGGGGGAGTGCTGGCGTGGGCGTCGAGGCAGCACTACTTCCTGCGCCAAGGAGGAAGACCTGGATCAGGGCTAGAACAAGTTGTCTTTTCATAGCTCCACGGTGTGGTGGTTTCCAGTGCAAAGGACCCGAAAAGTCGCCGGTTGTGGGCAACCCGAGTGGAGCTAGATCACCTTGCATCGGGTGATGCTGCTCAGTATTGGTGTAGTACACTTGAGATTGCAGTTTTCTTATACAGCCATGTCCAAAATGGGCTGGTTTCATCGGAAAATTGACTTCGCGTACGAGCTTTTCCGCCCCCAGTGGTGGAAACCGGTTGTTCCAGTGGTCCGAGAGAATCGGTGGACGCCGGGCAGGATGCCAAGCATTCCGGGGTTTGTACTAGGGCGGATGAACACAATGTTGATCTGCAACAACCCAAACAACTAGGGCAGTTACCGCGGGCGTTCGCGCGCCCGGTCCGCTACTGCTGAAAGGAGTTGCGACATGCCAGTCGTAACCATGCGAGAGCTGCTGAACAGCGGCGTCCACTTCGGCCACCAGACCCGTCGCTGGAACCCAAAGATGAAGCGCTTCATCCTGACCGAGCGCAACGGCATCTACATCATCGACCTGCAGCAGTCGCTGTCGTTCATCGACCGCGCCTACGACTTCGTCAAGCAGACCGTTGCACACGGCGGCTCGATCCTGTTCGTCGGTACCAAGAAGCAGGCTCAGGAAGCAATTGCTGAGCAGGCTAACCGCGTTGGCCAGCCATACGTGAACCAGCGCTGGCTCGGCGGTATGCTGACCAACTTCCAGACCGTTTCCAAGCGCGTTCAGCGCATGAAGGAACTGGAAGAGATCAACTTCGACGATGTTGCCGGTTCGGGCCACACCAAGAAGGAACTGCTGCTGCTCAAGCGCGAGCTGACCAAGCTGCAGAACAACCTCGGTGGTATCCGCAACCTGACCCGCACCCCATCGGCAATCTGGATCGTTGACACCAAGAAGGAACACCTGGCAATCGACGAAGCTCAGAAGCTGGGCATCCCTGTTGTCGCCATCCTGGACACCAACTGCGATCCAGACGAAGTTACCTACCCAATTCCAGGTAACGACGACGCAATCCGCTCCGTCAACCTGCTTACCCGCGTTGTTGCTGACGCTGTGGCCGAAGGCCTCATCGCCAAGAACAACAAGGCTGCAGGCAAGACCGAGGGCGCCGCTGAGCCACTGGCTGAGTGGGAGCGCGAACTGCTTGAGGGCGAGAAGGCCAAGGACGAGGCAGCTGCCGAGACCGAGGCTCCAGAAGCCAAGTAGTCACTTTGTTGACTCTCGGAGTTTGCCTGCAGGCGCTAACCTGCCTATAGGTTCACTCCAAACTCTCGTGGGACGGGTTGGTGATCCGACCCGTCCCACGGGCAAACTAACTTGAAAACTCCTAGCTGAATGGGATTGCACGTGGCAAACTACACCGCTGCTGATATCAAGGCACTGCGCGAGCGCACCGGCGCCGGCATGATGGACGTTAAGAAGGCTCTGGACGAGGCCAACGGCGACGCCGAGAAGGCCATCGAGATCATTCGCGTCAAGGGCCTGAAGGGCGCTACCAAGCGCGAAGGCCGTTCGACCGCTGAAGGCCTGGTTGCCGCCAAGGTCGACGGCAAGGTCGGCGTCATGATCGAGATCAACTGCGAGACCGACTTCGTTGCCAAGAACGACAAGTTCATCTCCCTGGCAAACAAGGTTCTGGACGCAGCTGTTGCATCCGGCGCTGCAGACGTTGAGGCTCTGCTGGCATTCGAGGTTGACGGCAAAACCGTTGGCGACACCGTCATCGAAGAGGGCGCAATCCTCGGCGAGAAGGTTGTTGTCCGCCGCGTATCCCGCGTCGAGGGCGAGCACGTTGCTGCTTACCTGCACAAGACCAGCAAGGACCTGCCTGCTCAGGTTGGCGTACTGCTGGCCGTTGACTCGGCTTCGGAAGCTGCAGCAGCAATCGCACACGACGTTGCCGTGCACACCGCCGCAATGGCTCCAACCTACCTGACCCGCGACGAGGTTCCAGCTGACAAGGTTGCCGACGAGCGCCGCATCGCTGACGAGACCGCTCGCGCAGAGGGCAAGCCAGAGGCTGCACTGACCAAGATCGTTGAAGGCCGCCTGACCGGCTTCTTCAAGGAGATCGTCCTGGTTGACCAGGCTTTCGCCAAGGATGCCAAGAAGTCTGTTGGCGCAGTTCTGGAAGAAGCTGGCACCAAGCCAGTAGCTTTCGCACGCTTCCGCGTTGGCGCCTAAGCATTACGCTTAAGCATCAGCTGACTAAAGCACTTCGCAGCGTCTAAGCACGCTGCACCAAAGAAAAGGGAGGTGAGCACCGAGCACAACTCGGTGGCTCACCTCCCTTTTCTTGAGCCCGAATCCCTTGGTAGTTTAGGATTCGGATCGATTCGAACACCATAGAATTACGACTTGCAGGAGTTAGACCCCATGTCAACCAGCCCAGAAACCAGACGACGCCGCGTACTGCTCAAGCTTTCAGGAGAGGTCTTCGGCGGAGGCAAGGTGGGCGTCGACCCCAAGACCGTGCGCGGCATTGCCGAACAGATCGCCGCAACCGTCGGCGAGGTCGAGGTGGCGATCGTCGTCGGCGGCGGCAACTTCTTCCGCGGGGCCGAGCTGTCGGCTTCCGGCATGGACCGCTCCCGCGCAGACTACATGGGGATGCTGGGCACCGTCATGAACTGCCTGGCGCTGCAGGACTTCCTGGAACAGTGCGGCGTTGAAACCCGCGTGCAGTCGGCCATCGCCATGGCCCAGGTCGCCGAGAACTACATCCCACGCCGCGCCATCCGCCACATGGAAAAGGACCGCGTGGTCATCTTCGGCGCCGGCGCAGGCCTGCCATACTTCTCCACCGACACCGTCGCTGCCCAGCGTGCACTGGAAGTTGACGCCGATGAAGTGCTGATGGCCAAGTCGGGTGTGGACGGCGTATACACTGCCGACCCGAAGACCGACCCAACCGCTACCAAGCTGGATACCCTGACCTACACCGAGGCGCTGGTCAAGAACATCCGCGTGATGGACCAGACCGCCATGACCATGTGCAAGGACAACAAGCTGGACATGCTGGTCTTCGGCATGGAAGGCGAAGGCAACGTGTCTCGCGCCATCCGCGGCGAGCGAATCGGCACCACCGTCACCGCATAAGCGGTGAACGTGGCATAGGATTGTTCTAGATTTATTTTCCCTTGGTGGAAACAGCAAATACGTACTTGAGGAGTACCGGTGATTGACGAAACATTGGCGGAAACCGCCGAAAAGATGGACCGCACCATTGAGGCAGCCAAGGAGGACTTCGCGACGATCCGCACCGGTCGCGCTCACCCGGGCATGTACTCGAAGGTCATGGTTGACTACTATGGTTCGCCAACCCCGCTGCAGCAGCTGGCATCTTTCGCAGTGCCAGAGGCCCGCACCATCACCATCACCCCATTCGACGTCACCGCGCTGCGTGAAATCGAAAAGGCCCTGGGTGACCCGGAGGTGGGCGCCAACCCATCCTCCGATGGCAAGATGATCCGCGTGGTCCTGCCGGTGCTGACCGAGGAACGCCGCAAGGAATACGTCAAGCTGGCACGCGCCAAGGGCGAAGACGCCCGCGTGGCCCTGCGCAACCACCGTCGCAAGACCAAGGACGCCATTGACAAGCTGGTCAAGGACGGCGAAATCGGCGAGGACGACGGCAACCGCGCAGAAAAGGACCTGGACGCGCTGACCAAGAAGCACGTCGAGGCAGTGGACGAGATCCTGAAGAACAAAGAAGCTGAGCTGCTGGAAGTCTAATGTCAGGCTCCACAGATCACACTGAGGGCACGGCTTCGGCGGTGCCCTCAGTGGCATCCGCGCAAGGCCCGCCCTTGACTCGGCGGGAAGCTCGTGCACTGCGCGAGGCGCAGGAGAAGGCCGCCAAACGCGGCGGCGTGTCCGGAAAGAAGCCGCAGGAGGCGGCCCCCGAGGCCGTTGTCCCCGCAGCAACGGTTGCCGACGAGGCCAGCGCTGAGACTGCCCCGGAACCGACGCCGGCCACGGTTGCGGTGCCGGTGAATCCGGCAGCCGTCGAGGTCTCCGCGCAGCCGGTTCAGGACCAGCCCAAGACCTCGCGTGCAGGACGCAACCTTCCGGCGGCCATCGCCGTGGGCGCGGTGCTGCTCGGTGTGGTGCTCGGCGGGCTGTTCTGGTTTGAACCGCTGCTGGTCTTCCTGGTCGTGGTGCTCTCCGGCATTGGCTGCTGGGAAGTCGCCCGGGCCACCACCCATGCCAAGACCAGCGTGCCGATGCTCCCGCTCTTCGTGGCTTCGGCGCTCATGCCGATCAGCGCGGTCTGGGGCGGGCTTGAGGCGCTCGGTTTCAGCTATCTCATCTGCCTGCTGATCACTCTGATCTTCCGGCTCATGGAGGGGCTGAAGGGCGCCGCGGCCTCGGTGATGAGCAGCGTGTTCATTATCAGCTGGATTCCGCTACTGCTCTCCTTCGCGTTGCTGATCCTCGACGAGCCGCGTGGACAGTGGATGATTGCCATCATTCTGCTCCTCGCGGTCAGCAACGACACCTTCGGCTATATCGTCGGCGTCCTGTTCGGCAAGCATCCGATGGCGCCGAAGATCTCACCCAAGAAATCTTGGGAAGGCTTCGCCGGCTCCATGCTCGGCTCCATGCTCGTTGGAGCCCTGGCCATGTACTTCTGGATGGACATGCCATGGTGGACCGGAGTGATCCTCGCGTTCTTCACCACCATCGCCGCCACCACCGGCGACTTCTCCGAATCAATGGTCAAGCGCGAACTTGGCATCAAGGACATGAGCAACCTTCTGCCGGGCCACGGCGGCATCATGGACCGGCTCGACTCGATCCTCTTTGTCATCCCGCTGGGCTACCTGATTTCGCACCTGCTCTCCTGGAGCCTCTCGCTGGGCTGATGCCGGCGCCGCTCACTGAGATCATTGTGACCAGTTGCCAAGGCGACGGTGTGGCCATTGAGCATCAGATAGTCAAAACCCATAGAATAACTAGGGATGTTGGGCCGTGACGGCCCGCCCCCAAGACCATAGACAGTAAAGGAACAGTCGTGTCGCAGCAGCAAGATGCTCCGTTTTCCCGGGTGCCGGAAACGGAGTTCGGGTATAGCGTCAAGCAGGTTGATGCGTTTCTCAGCCGGTCCCGCGCAACTTTCAACGGGGACGGCAACGACGACAGTGTGGTCACCAGCCACCTGATCCGCCGCACCACCTTCGCACCGCAAAAGGGCGGCTACCAGGCCCGAGAGGTCGACGGTGCACTGGACCGCCTGGAAGATGTCTTCGCCAAGCGCGAGCGCGACGACCTGATCGCCCACCAGGGCGAGGAGGTCTGGCTGCAGCAGGTGGGCCGCCTGGCGGCAATCCTGCGCGCACGCCTGCACCGTGCCAAGGGCGAACGCTTCCGCCGTCCCTCGCGCACCAACGCGTCCAGCTACAACATCAAGGACGTCGACCGGCTGTGCGATCAGCTCATCGACTACTTTGAGAAGGACGTCCCGATGTCCGTGGATGCGGTGCGCCGCGTTGAATTCCGTTCGGCAACGGGCACCGACGGCTACGAAGAGTCGCAGGTCGACGCATTCCTTGACCGCGTCGTCGAGCTGATGGCTTCGATCGACTAGCAGCAATAAAACGAAGGCCGCCGTGTTGGGAAGATTCATCCAATGCGGCGGCCTTCGCCGCTGCCCGGGGGCTACGCGCAGCCGCGAAGTCTTGGGGTAACCGTTCGCGTCGCAGGTCGGGCTAAAACGTGGTGTCCCGGTCCGGGACATGCAGCCGCGCCATGATGCGGTCGGCAGCGGCGGGAACGGAGCGGCTGGTACATCGCGAAACCACAATCATCACCGCAAACGCCAGGGGCACGCTCCACGCCGCCGGCTGCCGGATCATATGGAACCAGAGCTCGTCCACGGGCGGGATGACGCTCGAAAGCATCAGCGCCAACCCGCAGGACACGGCACCGACCAGCATCCCTGCCATGGCGCCCCTGGCGGTGAGCGACCGCCACCAGATGCCCAGCAGGAGCAGCGGGCAGATGGTCGACGCGGTAAAGGCAAACACATTGCCGATGGCCCCCGCCAGGGCCAGCGAGTTGGTCACCACCGCGATCAGCACCGGCAGCGCCGTGGCAAGCACCGTGGAAATCCTAAATCCGCGCACCGTTCCCGCAAAGAACTCCTGAGACAGCGCCCCCGCCAGCGACACCACCAGCCCCGAGGTGGTGGAAAGGAAGGCGGCAATCGCGCCGCCGACCACGATGGCGGTCAACGCCTCGGAGAGGAACCCGTCGAAGATCGCCGAGGGGAGCAGCAGCACCGTAGCATCGGTTTCATTGGTCGATCCCAGCCACGGCATGTAGAGCAGGCCGAGCACGCCAAGGGTGGTGGGCAGCAGGTAGAAGGCGGAGAGCAGTCCGAGCACAATCACCGTGGTGGTGCGTGCGGTGTGGCCGGTGGGATTGGTGTAGAAGCGGACCAGCACATGCGGCAGGCCCAAGGTGCCGAAGAGCAACGCGAGGATGATGGAGATGGTTTCGTAGAGGTTCAGCCCAGAGATCTGCTCCAACTGGGTTGCCAGCGAGTTCAGCCGGGTTTGAGTCGACTGCTGCGGGATCACCTGGATCAGCAGGAAGATCGTGGGGATCACCAGCGATGCCAGCTTGAACCAGTATTGGAACGCCTGGACGAAGGTCACCGAGCGCATGCCGCCGGAGACCACCGTCAGGCACACGACCGCCGCAACGATCACCGGCCCCACCCATCCGGGCAGACCGGTGGCGATCGACAGGGTCAGCGCGGCTCCGTGCATCTGCGGCACGATGTAGAGCCAGCAGATCACCACGACCAGGTAGGTGGTCAGCTTGCGCAGGGTCTTGGAATCTTCGAACCTGATCTGGGCGAAATCCGGGATGGTGTAGGCCTGGGAGCGGCGCAGCGGCGCCGCCACGAAAAGCAGCAGCATCAGGTAGCCGGCGGTGTATCCGATGGGGAACCACAGTCCCGACTGCCCGGTGAGCATGATCAGTCCTGCCACGCCGAGGAACGAGGCGGCGGAAAGGTATTCACCGCCGATGGCGGAGGCATTCCACCAGGGCTTGACGGTTCGGCTCGCGACGTAGAAGTCGCTCGTGGTGCGCGAGAGGCGCAGCCCGTAGAAGGCGATGAGCATCGTGGTGACGC
Organism: Glutamicibacter sp.; assembly: GCF_032154645.1. Taxonomy (GTDB): domain Bacteria; phylum Actinomycetota; class Actinomycetes; order Actinomycetales; family Micrococcaceae; genus Glutamicibacter. Next base: position 89,806 of record NZ_JALDXV010000003.1, read on the forward strand.
AGACCAGCACGAGCGCCAGCGCTGAGAGGAGGCTAGTCACGGCTGATGCTCCGGTAGCGTTCCTCATTGCGGGCAGCGGCCCTGTTGTACAGAATGCCGGCGATGATGATCAGCGGGTACATCCCCAGACCCAGGATCCACCAGGGCAGGGGAATGCCCCACATGGTGAATTCGTAGACCGCCGGAGACAGGGCCAGCAGCGCGCTGATTCCCACCAGCATTGCCAGCAGCCCCGAGGCCACGGCAACGGCAAGGCGAAACTGCGAGCGGATCAACTGGCGGATGTAGAACTCCTGCGCTGTATGCTCCGGCCGGGCCGCTGCCACGGTCAACGACGCATCCTGCGGCGCCTGGACCCTGACCCTCAGCGGGCGCTGTTGTGCAAGGCGTCCGGGCGGGTGCTCCTGGGGATCGTTGTTCACGGGTTTGACCCGGCCCTAGAGCGGGCGGACGCGGTTGGCAGCCAAACGTTCGCGCAGGTAGGGCAGGGCGCGGCGGGAGATCGGCAGCTCGGTGCCGTTGACCAGCACCGCCGCCTTGCCGGTCTGCAGCCTGACGTTTTCGATCTTGTCCATGCTGACTAGGTAGGAGCGGTGGATGCGCACATACCCCGATTCAGCCCACTGCTGTTCAAGGTCGTTGAGCGGGACGCGGATCAGGTAGCTTGAATCCTTGGTATGAAGCCGGGCGTAGTCGCCCTGGGCCTGCACATAGGAGATTTCGCTGCGGGGGATGAGCTTGGTGATCCCGCCCTGGTCCACGGTGATCATTTCTGGTTTTGCCGGGGTCTCTTCGACCAGTTCGCACAGCCTGCGCACCGATTCGGAGAGCCGCTGCGGGCGGATGGGCTTGAGCACGTAGTCTACGGCCGCCAGTTCAAAGGCCTCCAGGGCCTGGTCCTCGTCGGCCGTGACGAAGACTACCAACGGGGGATGGGCGAAGCGGGAGATGACGCGGGCAATGTCGAGGCCCGACAGGGCGGGCATATGGATGTCCAGGAACAGCGCATCCACTTCATTTTCTTCCAGTGCCTTCAGCGCTGCGGCGCCGGAGGTGGCTCGATGGATCTTTCCAATCCGCGAATCCTGGCTCAGCAGGAATGCGATTTCCTCCACTGCAGGGAGTTCGTCGTCGGCCACCACCACATTAATCATGACTTGATTCTACCCAGAGAGGCTGGCCGCCGGCAGAATCCATGGGGCACCGTACAGCGCCCGCTCAGTCCTCGATGCTTGCAGGGCGCCGGGGCCTGAATTTCGGGATGCGCATGGTGATTTGGGTTCCGGCGCCCGGGGCGGTGTCGATGATCAACCCGTTGGCGTTGCCGTACAGCTGGCGCAGGCGCACGTCCACATTGCGCAGCCCCACATGCATGTTGGCTGTGGTGCCTGCCAGCACGCTGGCCAGCTGCTCGGGGTCCATGCCCACCCCGTCGTCTTCCACACCGATCACCGCATACAGGCCGTCCTCGGTGGCGGTGATGGAGATGACGCCGCCGTCTTCGCGGGCTTCGAGCCCGTGGCGTACGGCGTTTTCCACCAGCGGCTGCAGCGAGAGGAACGGTATCTGGGTGGGCAGCACCTCCGGGGCGATGCGCAGCGATACCTTGATCCGTTCGCCAAAACGGGCTTTTTCCAGCAGCAGGTAGCGGTCGATGGCTTCAAGTTCTTCGGCCAGGGTGGTGAATTCTCCGCGGCGGCGGAAGGAGTAGCGGGTGAAGTCGGCGAATTCGATGACCAGCTCGCGGGCGCGGGCGGGGTCGGTGTTGATGAATGAAGCGATGGCGTTCAGCGAGTTGTAGATGAAGTGTGGAGAAATCTGTGCGCGCAGGGCCCGCATTTGGGCCTCGAGTAGCATCGCCTTGTTCTCATCGAGCTGCGCGGTGGACACCTGGGCGGAGACGAAGACCGCCACCTCTGAAACTGCGCGGACAAATCCGGCCCCCGCCCGCGGCGTGAGCGCGGTAACGGTGCCGACCGCCTGATCTCCGACCATAATCGGAGCCGCCACGAAGTCTTGACCCGAAGAACGGTTGACCTGGGTTTTTCCGGTGCCTAAGGCCGTCGAGTAGGCCTTGCCGGCTTCTTCTTCCAGCGCCGCGGTGAATTCGATCCCGGAATCCGTGGCCAGGATGCTCCTGGTGTCGGTGATCAGCAGAACCGGGCAGTTCAGCAGCCGGCGCAGCGCCTTCGCGCTCTTGGCAGCGCCTTCACGGGTCAGGCCCTGTTCAAGATGCGGGACTGCAATAGACATGTGGTGCAGCGTGGTGAAGGTCGCCTCGTCGGCGTCGGTGCCCATCTCCTTGGTCGACCGGGAGATTTTGAATCCGAAGTACCCAATGGCGGCAATGCCGACGGCCACGATGGTGGCGATGAGCGTGATCTGCAGCGCGGGGGACATACAGCCAATCTTACGATCTTCACCGCTGGTGGGACCGCTTGTCGTTTGGCGGTGTGCCGTTGAGCGCAGGATTCGCTCCGCTGACCCAATGGCCACGTCAAAGTACTAGTGGGACGCTCCTTGATCGCCAATAGTGAACTTAGTCACATAAATGGTGTGCCGCCGGTCACATCAAAAATTCATGTTCATTACTCGCACAAGGAGGGCATCATGAGTGCCAACCCCCACAACGAAGTCGGGAGTGAAATCGACTTTGTGGCGGAGAGCCAATCCGAGGAATTCCAGGATCTGCGCCGCACCCACCGCAGCTTCGTGTTCCCCATGGCGGTCTTCTTCCTGGTCTGGTATTTCGCCTATGTACTCTTGGCCGACTACTTCCACGACTTCATGTCGATCAAGGTCTTCGGCAACATCAACATGGGCATCATCCTCGGACTGCTGCAGTTCGTGTCGACCTTCACCATTACCGCCCTGTATGTGCGGTTCTCCAATAACAAGCTTGATCCCAAGGCCACGAAGATTCGTGAGCGCCTAGAACATCAGGAGGGTCAGCAGTGAACCACCTCAGCATCCTTGCAGCAGCCGCGGAAAAGACCACCGTCGGCAACCCGCTGGTCAACATCGCCATTTTTGTGGCGTTCGTCGGCGTTACCCTGGTGATCGTGCTGCGAGCCAGCAAAAACAACAAGACGGCCGCCGACTACTATGCCGGCGGACGTTCCTTCTCGGGAACCCAGAACGGTACAGCCATCGCCGGCGACTACCTGTCGGCCGCCTCATTCCTGGGCATTGTCGGGGCCATTGCGATCAACGGCTACGACGGCTTCCTGTACTCCATCGGCTTCCTGGTGGCCTGGCTGGTGGCACTGCTGCTGGTTGCGGAACTGCTGCGCAATACCGGCAAGTTCACCATGGCGGATGTGCTTTCCTTCCGACTCAAGCAGCGCCCGGTGCGCATCGCCGCGGCCGTCTCAACCCTGGCGGTCTGCGTGTTCTACCTGCTGGCCCAGATGGCCGGCGCCGGCGCCCTGGTTTCACTGCTACTGGGCATCGATTCGAAGGCGGGCCAGTCACTGGTCATCGTCATTGTCGGTGCACTGATGATCCTGTATGTGCTCGTTGGCGGCATGAAGGGCACCACCTGGGTGCAGATCATCAAGGCGGTGCTGCTGATCAGCGGCGTGCTGGTCATGACCATCTGGACCCTTGCACTGTTCAACTTCAACTTCTCCGAGCTGTTGGGCAAGGCCGCCGAGGTGGCCGGCAATCCAGAGATCCTGAACCCGGGGCAGAAGTACGGCAAGTCCGAAGTTTCCAAGCTTGACTTCATCTCCTTGGCCCTAGCGCTGGTGCTCGGTACCGCGGGCCTGCCGCACGTGCTGATGCGCTTCTACACGGTGCCCACCGCCAAGGAAGCCCGCAAGTCGGTGGTCTGGGCCATCTGGCTGATCGGTGCCTTCTACCTGTTCACGCTGGTGCTCGGCTTCGGCGCCGGTGCACTGATCGGTCCGGAGAAGATCGAAGCGGCCCCGGGAGGAGTGAATTCCGCGGCACCGCTGCTGGCCTATGAACTGGGCGGCACCGTCCTGCTGGGTCTGATCTCCGCGGTCGCATTCGCTACCATCCTTGCGGTGGTCGCAGGCTTGACCATTACCGCCGCGGCATCCTTCGCCCACGATATCTATGCATCGGTGATCTCCAAGGGCAAGTCCAACCCCGAAAAGGAGATGAAGGTAGCCCGGCGCACGGTGGTCGTCATCGGATTGTTTGCCATCGCCGGCGGCATCGGCGCCCAGGGGCAGAACGTCGCATTCCTGGTGGCCTTGGCCTTCGCGGTTGCGGCCTCGGCCAATCTGCCGACCATCCTGTACTCGCTGTTCTGGAAGGGCTTCAAGACCCGCGGCGCAGTCTGGTCGATGTATGGCGGCCTGATTTCAGCCATCGTGCTGATCATCTTCTCCCCGGTGTTCTCCGGATCGGAAACCTCGATGATTCCAAGCATTGACATCGCGATCTTCCCACTGGCCAACCCGGGCCTGATCTCCATTCCGCTGGCATTCCTGCTTGGCTGGATTGGTTCGATCACCGATCCGGGAACCGAGGATCCGGTGAAGGCGGCCGAGATGGAAGTCCGTTCGCTGACCGGTGTGGGTGCCGAAAAAGCGGTTGACCACTAACCTGCCACATCACTAAATCAGCACCTTTCAAAATTCGGGAATCAACTGTTGTTGGTTCCCGAATTTTGCGAGTCAGGGCTGCAGCGAGTGCGCCAGCAGGCTGGTGGTGCGATAGGGGACCAGCTCAGCCATGGACAGGGCGGAGTCTGCGCGGTTGACTCCCCGAATGTGCAGCAGCTGCCCATGGACCCGGAAGAGTTCCTGGGCGTCCTTGGCCGCGACGCGCACCAGAATATCGGCGCTGCCGGTCAACCCGTGGGCCTCCAGCACCTCGGGGATCAGCCGCAGCTGCGCGGCGATGTCTTCAAGATGCCGCTGGTCAACATGCAGCTCGACGAAGGACAACAAGCCGTAGCCAAGGGCCGCCGGGGGCACCCGGCGGTCGATGGACTCAAGCACCTCGTTCTCCAGCCTGGTCATCCGCGTCTGCACAGTATTGCGCCCAAGTGAGAGCGTGGTGGCAATTGCGGATCCGGTCTTCTTCGCCGCGGTGGAAAGCGCCAGCAGAATTCGGCGATCTGTTTGGTCCAAGAGCTGCATAATGTGCACGTTATCACCGAAATCAGGGTGGCAACAGGGCCTTTTGCACCAATTGTTTGTAAGCCATTGTGCATTCTGCGTTGCGTGAGTAGCATCACATTAACGGCGATGTGAGAATCCATATCGCTACACCGACAACGCAAAAGTAAGGATGCTGATCGTGTCCACCAAGCATGTTGACCTTGCAGCCGAAAACATACCCACACAACAGCTGTTAAACGTCGCCGGGGAACGAGTTCCTGATGCAGAACTTGACCATTATGTCGCCAAGCTGACCGAATCGGACCTTGCTGATTTCCTGCGGGACATGGTCGTCCTGCGCCGCATGGATACCGAGGCCACGGCGCTGCAGCGCCAGGGGCAGTTGGGCCTTTGGGCGCCACTCCTAGGGCAGGAGGCCGCGCAGATCGGATCCGTGCGTGCCGCCCGGGATACGGATTTCATCTTCCCCTCCTATCGCGAGCACGGCGTTGCCTGGGCCAGGGGAGTTAAGGCGGAGGACCTGCTCAGCGTCTGGCGTGGGGCTCAAGCCAGCGGCTGGGACCCCCATGAGGTAAATATTGCCTGCCAGCAGATCGTCATCGGCTCCCAGGCCCTGCATGCGGCAGGCTATGGCATGGGCATCAAATTCGACGGCGGCAATGAGGCTGCCATCGCCTACTTTGGTGACGGCGCCACCAGTCAGGGGGATGTCAATGAGGCGATGGTCTTCGCCGCAAGTTATCAGGCACCGGTCTTGTTCTTCTGCCAGAACAACCAGTGGGCCATCTCCGAACCGGTGACCCTGCAAAGCCGCACCCAGATCGCAGACCGCGCCCACGGCTTCGGCCTGAAAACCTGGCGGGTCGACGGCAACGACGTGTTGGCCGTCTATGCCGCGACGCAGGCGGCGCTGTCCCACTGCCGCAACGGCATGGGGCCCACGTTCATCGAAGCCGTCACCTACCGTATGGGTTCCCACACCACGGCCGACGACCCCACTCGCTACCGCAAGGCCGCGGAGCTTGAGCAGTGGAAGGCCAAGGACCCCATCGACCGCCTGATTAAATACCTGCATGTGATCGGCGCCGACGTCCAGTCCTATGAGCAGCGTGCCCAGAACGCCGCGGATGAACTTGCGGCCCAGCTGCGTGCGGCCATCACCGCAATGCCCGATCCACAGGTGGATCAGCTGTTTGACAATGTGTACGCCGAGGCCCATGAGCCCAGCCGCCGCGCACGTGATGAGTACATGAACTATCTGGCAGGTTTCGAAGGGGATGGGCGCTAAATGGCAACAACAATGCTTAAGGCGTTGAACCAGTCGCTGCGGGATGCGCTGAGCGAAGACGAGAAAGTCATCCTGCTCGGTGAGGACATCGGCACGCTCGGTGGCGTCTTCCGCGTCACCGATGGGCTGAAGGGGGAGTTTGGCGAACACCGCGTCGTCGATACGCCCCTGGCCGAGTCCGGCATCGTCGGCAGCGCCATCGGCCTGGCCTATCGCGGCTACCGCCCGGTGGTGGAAATCCAATTCGACGGGTTCACCTATCCTGCCTTCGACCAGCTGGTTTCGCAGCTGGCCAAACTGCACTACCGTTCGCGCGGGCGCGTGAAGATGCCTGTCACCGTCCGCATTCCCTATGGCGGAGGCATCGGTTCCCCGGAGCATCATTCAGAATCCCCGGAAGCGTATTTTGCGCATACCGCCGGTCTGAGGGTTTTTGCTCCTTCCAGCGTGCAGGACGCCTACACCATGCTGCGCCAGGCCATCGACTGCGATGACCCGGTGATCTTCTTTGAACCCAAACGCCGCTATCACGAGAAGGCGGAGATCGATCTGTCGACCCCGCAGGGTGACGGCTCGCCCAAGGCTCAGATTGTGCGCGAGGGCGAAGACGTCACCGTTGTGGGCTACGGTCCGACCACCTACACGCTGCTTGAAGCGGCGCAGGCTGCGGAGGATGAAGGCATCAGCCTTGAGGTCATCGACCTGCGCAGCCTTGATCCACTGGATATCGACACGGTGGCCGCATCGGTGAAACATACCGGAAAGCTCGTGGTAGTCCATGAGGCAAGCCGCACCAGCGGCCTGGGGGCGGAAATCTGCGCACAGATCACCGAATCCTGCTTCGACTATCTGGAGCACGCACCATTGCGGGTGTCCGGTTTCGACGTTCCTTACCCGCCCTCCCGGCTTGAAAGCCACCACCTACCTGACCTGGATCGGGTGATGCACGCGGTAGACACCGTGATGCGCCACCACGAGGCAACCGAAGGAGCTGCCAAGTGATGACCGCCCAAACTTTTAACCTTCCGGATCTGGGCGAAGGCCTGACGGAGTCCGAGGTGCTCAACTGGAAGATCAAGGTCGGCGAGCATGTCGCACTGAACCAGATCATTGCCGAAGTTGAAACCGCCAAGGCAGTGGTGGAATTGCCCTCGCCATTTGCGGGCATCGTGCAGAAGCTGCATGCCGACGAGGGGCAGGTGGTTCCCGTTGGAGCGGCCCTGGTGACATTTGACGACGATGCGTCTTCAAATGGGCCGGGGACGGATGCACCTGAGGTCAAGCAAGAGCGAACCCCTACGCTGGTGGGCTACGGGGCCCCTGCGGCGTCCGGCAAGCGCCCCACTCGCCGCGGGCGAGCCGTTGCGGCAGCCTCGCCCGCGGTGCAGGAATCAGGCGCCCCGGTGCAGGTTCGAAGCGACGTCGCACGCAGCACCCCGCCGGTGCGCAAGCTTGCGCGCGATCACGGGATCGACCTTTCCTCCGTGGCAGGTACGGGACCCGACGGTCTGGTGCTGCGCCGTGATGTTGAAGCGCTGTTGGAGGTGCAGGCTCAGCGGTCGGCCGCCCCAGCGGTGCAGGAGCCCATGGCGTCCAACGGCCAGGATCGAAGGATCAAAATCAGCGCCATGCGCCGTGCCACGGCCAAGGCAATGGTGCAGTCGGCCTTCACCGCTCCGCATGCCACCGAATTCTTGACGGTGGATGTCACCGGTTCTTTGGAGCTTATCGACAAATTACGTGCACGCAAGGAGTTCCGGGAGACGAAGGTCAACTTCACCTCGCTCAGCGCGCTGTTGGTATCACGGCTGCTGCTGAAATACCCTGCGCTGAATTCCCGTTGGGATGAAGCAAACGACGAAATTATTCAGTTTGGTGCTGTGAATCTTGGCATGGCAGTGGCCAGTGAGCGGGGACTACTTGTCCCTGTGGTCAAAGAGGCACAGAATAAGTCATTAGAACCACTTGCCGCAGAATTGAACCAGTTGGTCGCCCATGGACGTGCAGGCGACTTGACACCGGCCCAACTCAGTGGTGGGACTTTCTCAATTACTAACGTCGGGGTGTTTGGCGTAGATGCCGGAACACCTATTCTGCCCCCAGGGCAGACTGGAATCTTGGCTTTAGGTCAAGTCAAACCGCGTCCTTGGGAATACCGGGGAGAGCTGGCGCTGCGCAATACCTGCACCCTTGCACTATCCTTCGACCACCGAGTCGTCGATGGCAAGGAAGCAAGTGAATTCTTGGCTGGAATTGGTGCTGTGCTTGAGGATCCGGGGATGATGAACTTTTTTGTTTGAGCAGCTTAAAGCTCTTGACAAGTTTCCAAATAAACAACTTGAATGAAGTAGTGGATCTCAAGCGTAAGCTTCATTAATATTCATTGGTTGTTTCGCAATATTTGATGTAATCTCATTCACTAAGTGCTATGGCTCACGCTAAGAGGCACGGCTGACGCGAAATGCGGAAGCAGCAACGAACTGTTGAGGAGAAAAAGGATGCGATACTCGCACGCATCAAAGGCAATGGCTTTGACCGGCGCCTTGGCATTGACCCTGTCGGCCTGTGGCGGCGGCTCGTCCGAATCGTCCGATGGCGGCACCGAGGGCGGCAACGCATCGTACGTTGTCACCGCAAACACCACCGAACCGCAGAACGGCCTGTTGCCGGCCAACACCAACGAAGTTGGTGGCGGTCGCGTCATGGACCTCATCTTCACCGGCCTTGTCAGCTACAAAGCTGATGGCACCAGCCAGAATGAACTGGCTGAGTCCATCGAGACCAAGGACTCCCAGAACTACACCATCAAGATCAAGTCGGGTCAGACCTTCTCTGATGGCACGCCGGTTACCGCTGCTTCCTTCGTGGACGCATGGAACTTCGGTGCTGACGACAAGAACGCACAGCTGAACTCCTACTTCTTCGAGTCCATCAAGGGCTACGACAAGGTCAACGCACCAAAGTCGAAGGAAGACAAGATGGAAGGCCTGAAGGTTGTGGACGACACCACCTTCACCGTGGAACTGTCTCAGCCGGAGTCCGACTTCCCGCTGCGTCTTGGCTACACCGCCTTCATGCCGCTTCCTGAAGCAGCATTCAAGGATCCAAAGGCCTTCGGCCAGAAGCCAATCGGCAACGGCCCATACAAGCTGACCGAGTGGAACCACGACGTCAACCTGAAGCTGGATGTCAACGACAAGTACCAGGGTCCTCGTACCGCTAAGAACGGCGGCATCGACTTCAAGGTTTACCAGTCCACCGATTCCGCATACCAGGACGTCATGTCCGACACCCTGGATGTTCTGGACCAGATTCCGCCAAGCCAGCTGGCTTCGTACCAGTCCGACCTGGGCGACCGTTCGGTTAACTCGCCATACGCCGGCAACGCAACCATCACCATCCCTGGCTACTTGGATCACTTCAAGCAGGGTGAAGAAGGCAACCTGCGTCGTGCAGCGATCTCGCGTGCAATCGACCGCCAGCTGATCATCGACAAGGTGTACAACGGCGGCAAGGTCAAGGCTGACGACTTCACCGCACCAGTTCTCGAAGGCTACAACAAGGACATCCCAGGCTCGGACGTTCTTGACTTCAACGCCGATGAGGCAAAGAAGCTGTGGGCACAGGCAGACGACATCTCCAAGTGGGATTCGGGTGCTGAATTCACCATCGGCTACAACGTCGACGGCGCCGGCAACAAGGAATACGTTGAGGCAGTTGTCAACCAGCTGAAGAACAACCTCGGCATCAACGCCGTGGCTCAGCCTTTCAGCTCCTTCAAGGAACTGCGCGACAAGGTCACCAGCCACAAGATGACCGGCGGCTTCCGCACCGGCTGGCAGGCCGACTACCCATCGCTGTACAACTTCCTGGGCCCACTGTTCGGCACCGGTGCAGGTTCCAACGATGGTCTGTACTCCAGCAAGGAATTCGATGCCAAGCTCACCGAAGGCTTGAAGGCAACCGATCCTGCACAGGGTGCAAAGATCTTCAACGAGTCGCAGGAGATCCTGTTCAAGGACCTGCCAGCGATTCCACTGTGGTACCAGGCTGTTCAGGGTGGTTGGAGCAACAACGTTTCCAACGTCGAGTTCGGCTGGAACGGTGTTCCGCTGTACAACGAAATCACCGGAAAGTAAGTCTCTTCCTTCGGCATTCGGCCTAATCAAGGCCGAATCTGGCTGAATAACACGTCAAGGGAGGCCCAACAAGATGCGGGTCTCCCTTTGGCGTGTCTGTCCTGCCTCGCAAAAAATATCGTCAGAAAACCTCTGACGGAAAGAGGAAAATAATGGCCAAGTGCCCTCTGGTGTCTCGAGGTGAGATGCAAGCATGTTAAGTTTTACCCTCAAGCGAATCGCGCAGCTGATTCCGGTATTCATCGGTGCCACGCTGCTCGTGTACTTCCTGGTCTTCGCTACCCCTGGCGATCCTATCGCCGCACTGTCCGGTGGCAAGCCGATGAGCGACGCCACCCGCGAAGCGCTGACCGCACAGTACAACCTAGACAAGCCCTTCTGGGTGCAGTACGGACTGTATCTGCAGAACTTGTTGACCTTCGATCTGGGCATGTCGTTCTCCGGCCAGGAAGTCAGCGACCTATTGGCTCGCGCCTTCCCTGTGACCGCACGACTAGCGATCGAGGCATTGCTGATTGAAGGCATCTTCGGCATCCTCTTTGGCGTGATTGCCGGTATGCGCAAGGGCAAGCTGTTCGACTCCACCGTGCTGATTGCCTCGCTGGTCGTCATCGCAGTTCCAACCTTCGTTCTGGGCTTCGTGCTGCAGTTCGTGATTGGTGTGAAGCTGCAGTGGGCCAAGCCGACGGTGTCGGGAGACGCCACCTGGAGCGAACTGATCCTGCCGGCGCTGGTACTTGGTCTGGTTTCTCTTGCATATGTCATCCGTTTGACCCGTACCTCGGTGATCGAAAACAAGACCGCCGACTATGTACGCACTGCTACCGCAAAGGGCCTGACGCGCCGACGCGTCGTCACCGTGCACATCCTGCGCAACTCGCTGATTCCGGTCGTTACCTTCCTTGGTGCAGACCTCGGCTCGCTCATGGGCGGCGCGATTGTCACCGAAGGCATCTTCAACGTCCCGGGTGTTGGCAACCTGCTCTACCGAGCGATCCTCAAGGGCGAAACGCCGACCGTCGTAGCCATCGTCGGTGTGCTGGTGATCGTCTTCGTGATTGCCAACCTGATCGTGGATATGCTGTACGCACTGCTTGACCCAAGGATCCGTTATGCCTGAGAACCAAAATAATAATCCTGAGGCTGGTCTGCCGATCAGCAACCACCGAGCCGGCAAGGTCTCCAAGTACAAGATTGAGCACTACGTCGCTCCACTGGACGAGACCCCGCTGCAGGCTGTCGACTCCGTGAAGGAGGGCGGCAAGCCGCTGTCCATGTGGGCCGAGGCCTGGCGTTCGCTGCGCAAGCGCCCGTTGTTCATCATCTCGGCAATCCTCATTGTTGCCGTCGTGATCGTTGCAGTCTTCCCACAGTGGTTCACCTCGCAGGACCCCACCTACTGCCAGTTGGAAAACTCCAACGAGCCAAGCAGCCCCGGACACATCATGGGCTTCAACCTGCAGGGTTGCGACATCTACTCACGCGTGATCTACGGTACGCGCGCATCACTGATGGTCGGTGTCATGACCACCATCGCCGTGATCATCCTCGGCGGAGCGATGGGTGCACTGGCAGGCTTCTACGGCGGCTGGATCGATACGGTACTTGCCCGTTTGGGTGACATCTTCTTCGCACTGCCAATGATCCTGGGCGCAATCATCGTGATGCAGCTGCCTGCATTCCGCGATAACAAGAGCGTGTGGACAGTGATCATCACACTGGCGATCTTTGGTTGGCCGCAGCTGGCGCGTATTACCCGCGGCGCAGTCATCGAAGCGCGCAATGCCGACTTCGTGAAGGCTTCGCGTTCGCTGGGTCTGTCCAAGTTCAAGTCGCTGGTGCGCCACGTCATTCCGAACTCGCTGGCTCCAATCATCGTTGTCGCCACCGTGAACCTTGGCGTGTACATCGTGGCCGAGGCGACGCTGTCATTCCTGGGCGTCGGACTTCCGCCGGACATCATGAGCTGGGGCAATGATATTGCTTCGGCCCAGACTCAGCTGCGCAACAACCCGATGATGCTGATGTGGCCTGCACTGTTCCTATCCGTAACGGTTCTGAGCTTCATCATGCTCGGCGATGCAGTGCGAGACGCACTGGATCCAAAGGCCCGGAAGGGAGCCTAAGCTATGACTGAGAATGCAACTCCAAAGCCGTTGCTTGAAATCAAGGACTTGGCGATTACCTTCTCCACTCCTGATGGACCGGTCCACGCTGTCCGCGATGCCAACTTCACCGTGATGCCAGGCGAAACCGTGGCCATCGTGGGTGAGTCGGGCTCCGGCAAGTCAACCTCCGCGCTGGCGGCCATTGGCCTGCTGGCAGGAAACGGCAAGGTCTCCGCTGGCCAGATCCTCTTCGACGGCGAGGACATTGCCCACGCCAGCGAAAAGCGATTCGTCGAGCTGCGCGGCAATCACATCGGCATGGTCCCACAGGACCCGATGTCGAACCTGAACCCGGTGTGGAAGATCGGCTTCCAGGTCAAGGAAACCCTGAAGGCCAACGGCTTGGCGGGGGACAACCCCAAGAAGCGCGTCGCCCAGGTGCTCGCTGATGCTGGTCTGCCCAACCCGGAAACCCGTGCGGGCCAGTACCCACACGAGTTTTCCGGCGGTATGCGACAGCGTGCGCTGATCGCCATTGGCCTTGCCTGCCGCCCGCGTCTGTTGATCGCCGATGAGCCAACCAGTGCGTTGGACGTGACCGTGCAGCAGCAGATCCTGGACCACCTGGACAACATGACCACCGAGCTCGGCACCGCGGTGCTGCTGATTACCCACGACCTGGGACTTGCAGCCGAACGCGCCGAGAAGGTTGTCGTGATGTACAAGGGCCGCGTCGTGGAATACGGCCCTGCACTGGACATTCTGCGCAACCCTAAGCACCCTTACACGCAGCGCCTGATCAACTCGGCACCTTCGCTGTCAGCCCAGCGCGGCGACAAGCATGAAGCCGCCGTGGACGAGGTGGCAGCCGCCAAGGCAGAGCCGCTGTTGAAGGTCAGCAACCTGACCAAGGTCTTCGACATTCGCAAGGGCTTCGGCAAGAAGGAGAAGTTCACCGCGGTGGACAATGTTTCCTTCGAGATTCCTAAGGGAACTACCACCGCAGTGGTGGGCGAATCTGGTTCGGGCAAGTCGACCATCGCCCAGATGGTGCTGAACCTGCTGGATTCAACCAGCGGCGAGATCACCTTCGACGGAGAACAGATCGGCAACCTCAGCGAGAAGAAGCTGTTCAAGTACCGTCGTCGTGTACAGCCGATCTTCCAGGATCCCTATGGTTCGCTGGATCCGATGTACTCGATCTACCGCACCATTGAAGAGCCGCTGCGAATTCACGGCATCGGCAATTCGGCGTCGCGGCAGAAGAAGGTCAAGGAGCTGCTGGACCAGGTGTCCATGCCTGCAGCAACAATGCACCGCTTCCCGAACGAACTTTCCGGCGGCCAGCGTCAGCGCATCGCCATTGCGCGAGCCCTGGCCTTGCAGCCTGAAATGATCGTCTGCGATGAGGCTGTCTCGGCGCTCGACGTTCTGGTTCAGGCGCAGGTCTTGGAGCTGCTTGACGAATTGCAGCGCGAAATGGGTCTGACGTACCTGTTCATCACCCACGACCTTGCGGTGGTCCGCCAGATTGCCGACGATGTGTGTGTGATGGAGCGAGGCAAGATCGTTGAACAGGGCTCTGTTGACGATATCTTCGACTCGCCGAAGAGCGACTACACGCGCAACCTGTTGCACGCGATCCCAGGTGCAAGCCTGATTTAGTTCAAATGAACGTTATTCAAAAAAGGGCATCGTTTCCGAGAGGAAACGGTGCCCTTTTTTGTCGCTTTATGACGCAGATCGAAGTAGATATTCACTACTTGTTTTACGTTTTTGTGACATGAAGCAAATGTTGCAAAAACGTTATAAACGAATTTTTGGGGAATCACTTCGATAAAAGCGTTTCTGATTGGATTTTCCCAATCTGAAAGAAATCCTTGAAATCTTGCGGATGTGAGCTGGATCTCTGTGACCGAGTAGTAACCAAGGGGTTATGGGGGGCGGTCCTGGTCTGTGTTGATTCGTGATCTGAAACGAGTCTTTGCTATATCCAAGTCCGCAAATTCCGGTTAGTCTATTGCTCATTGGGTCGGGAGTGTGACTTGATCCACACTGAATCCGATGGATCAGAACTCGTATCAATCAAAGAATTCAAGGAGGCGAAATGCGGTTTCAGCGCGTTTCGAAAGCAGTCGCTGTAGGTGCGGCTATGGCTTTGGCCCTGTCGGCTTGTGCTCCAGGTGGCGGCGACGCCAGCTCGGAAGCCAGCAAGAGCGAAGGGTCGGGCACCGGGGGAGCGGAAGTCACCAACTCCGGCCTGGCAGATCTGGGCGACGTAACCACCAAGGATGACACCATCAAGGTCACCGTTGGTGCTCCTGAATTCATCAGCTACAACGGATTTACTCCGCAGTCATACTCCACCTACAACTCGGCCATCGACGACCGTATGTTCGCCGCCTTCAACTACTCGGGCACCGACGGCGAGATCTACCCGAACGAAGACCTCGGTTCCTACGAGAAGATCAGTGATGATCCGCTGACCATCAAGTACACCATCGCAGAGAATGCAAAGTGGTCCGATGGCACCCCAATTACTACCGCTGACGCCGTACTCGCTTGGGCGGTGCAGAACCTGAACCTGAACACCGGTTCCAAGGACAAGCCGCTGTTCTCATCGGTTTCCACCGATCTGGGCGACACCGTGCCTAAGGGGCCAGAAGGTGCAGCAGATGGCAAGGAATTCACCGTCACCTTCAAGAACCCTGATCCAGACTGGGCCATCCAGAGCTGGATGCTGCAGCCTGCTCACGTCGTTGCCAAGAAGGGCGGACTGAGCACCGAGGAATTCGTGCAGGCAGTCCGTGATGGCGATGCCAAGAAGCTGGAGAAGGCCGCAAAGTTCTGGAATGAAGGCTGGACCACCAAGCCAGGCACCCTGCCGGCAGAGGAGGACATTCCAGTCTCCGGTCCATACAAGCTTGAGTCGTGGAAGGCCGGCGAGTCGGTCACGCTGACCGCCAACGAAAATTACTACGGCACCAAGCCTGCGACCAAGAACCTTAACTTCCGCTTCCTTGCAGACACCGGCATGGTTCAGGCATTGCAGAACAAGGACCTTGACGTCATCAGTCCACAGCCAACGGTCGACACTTTGGCTCAGTTGCAGGGCCTGGGTAGCTCGGTCAATATCCAGCAGGGCGATACCCTGACCTGGGAGCACCTGGACTTCAACTTCCGCAAGGGCAACGCCATGACGGACAAGAAGCTGCGCGAGGCATTTGCCATGTGCGTTCCTCGTCAGGAAATCGTAGATAATCTGATCAAGCCGCTGAACCCAGAGGCCGTGGTCATGAACCTGCGCGAAGTCTTCCCATTCCAGAAGGACTACGAGGAAGTTAAGACTGCAGCCTACGACGGACGCTACGACAATGTTGACGTCGACGGAGCCAAGAAGCTGCTAGAAGAAGCGGACGCAGTGGGCACCGAGGTGCGCATCGGCTACTCGGCACCAAATGAGCGTCGCACCAACGAAGTTGCAGCCATCAAGTCCTCCTGCGACAAGGCAGGCTTCAAGATCACCGATGCAGGCGATCCGAAGTTCTTCGCACCGGGCGGCACCCAGGAACGCGGCGACTACGAAGTAGCACTGTTCGCTTGGGCAGGCTCGGGACAGATCACTTCCGGACAGAACATCTACGCCACCGGCAAGCCGCAGAACTACGGCAAGTACTCCAACCCAGAGGTCGACAAGGCCTGGGAGACCCTCGCGACCTCGCTGGACCCAGCGGTCCACTTGGAGCAGACCAAGAAGATCGAGAAGCTGCTGTGGGACGACCTGTTCGGCATCCCAGTCTTCGCCCACCCAGGACTGAGTGCCTCGAACGCAGATATTCAGAATATCCGTCAGACTGCTACTCAGAGCGGCATCGTCTGGAACGCCGAACAGTGGGTTCGCGCTGAGTAAGCCCAACGGGCAAACTAACCGCAAACATCAACTGTGAGCGCCCACGGGGCCCGATCACCATCGGGCCCCGTGGTGTGTCCGCCATCATCACCGGGTGGCGCATGCGCGAATAGGTGAGAAGAAAGAGGACTTTAGACCGTGTTCAAGTACATTCTCAAGAGACTGGGGTCAGCAGTCGGCGTGCTATTTGCCGCATCACTGTTGCTCTATATCTTGGTTATTAACTCCGGAGATCCGCTCGGGGACTTACGCGAAAGTAACGCCAAGAATCGCGAGTATCTGATGCAGCAGCGCATCGACTACATGAACCTCGACCAGCCTTGGTACCTGCGCTACCTCACCTGGCTCGGCGGTGTCGGTAGATGCTTCGTCGGTTCCTGTGACTTGGGCAAGAACATCAACGGCGTGGACGTCGGCGATATTCTTGCCAACGCGGCATCATCAACCCTGCGGCTGGTGCTGCTTGCGACGGTCATCGCAGCAATCCTGGGAATTTCCATCGGTGTGCTCACGGCAGTCCGCCAGTACTCGGGCCTGGACTACATCGTCACGTTCCTAACCTTCCTCTTCTTCTCACTTCCAGTCTTTTGGGCGGCGGTGCTGCTCAAGGAATACATGGCCATCGGGTACAACAACTGGCTGGAAGATCCAGAAATATCCATAGGTACAACTATTGTCATCGGCATAGTCGCCGGTCTCATCTTGCAGATGCTCTTGGCCGGATCGCTCAAGCGCCGAGGACTGACGTTCCTAATCACCGCAGTGTTCGTGCCCTTGTTGTTGCAGTACAGCCTGTGGCTGAACTTCTACCGCTACCCGCAAATGGGTCCGGCAGTCATCGTGGTCCTAACCCTGCTGTTGGCGCTTTCCGCCACCGCAATGACCGTGGGACTGAAAGAAAAGCGGGTTCTCTACCCGGCACTGATTACCGTGGTCTTGGTTCTGGGCATGTATTACGCGACCTTCTGGATGCTTGAAACCCCAAGCACCTGGCTGCTGATCATCGGCGGCATTTTGGCAGTCGCAATCCCCGCACTGATCGGCAAATTCATGGGCGGTCGATTGTCCAAGACAGCTGCCAGCATTTCAGCACTGGTAGGTTTTGTCGGCGGAGGACTGACCGTATTGGATCACATCTTCCGTGCATGGCCAGGATTCTTGGACCTGAAGGGTCGACCTATTGGAACGATCGGCTCATCCACGGCAAACCTCGGCGGCAGCTACTGGGACACCTTCCTAGACAACGCCACCCAACTGCTGCTGCCAACGATTGTCTTGGCGATTATTTCCCTGGCCAGCTATTCCCGCTATACCCGCTCGTCGATGCTTGAGGTGCAGCAGCAGGATTACATCCGCACCGCACGCTCCAAAGGTTTGAGCGAACGCACGGTGATCTTCCGTCACGCATTCCGCAATGCTTTGATTCCGATCACCACGATCGCCGCCTTCGACTTCGCCGGTTTGATCGGCGGCGCAGTCGTGACCGAGACGGTGTTCGGGTGGAAGGGCATGGGTGACATGTTCAACACCGGACTTCATGCCGTGGACCCAGCACCGGTGATGGCATTCTTCTTGGTTACCGGCACCGCAGCTGTGCTCTTCAACCTGCTGGCAGATATCGTCTACGCACTGCTCGATCCGCGGATCCGGGTCTAGGGAAATAAGGACACTCGATGAGTAACATAAATGAAGAGACGCCAGAGAACCTGACGTCTATTGCCGAGGTCGAAGACGCGAAACTTGCTGCGACGACCGAGCAGTCTAAGAGTCAATCGAAGATTGTCTTCGAACGCTTCCTGCGGCACAAACCTGCAATGATCTCAGCTGTCATCTTGGTGTTCATCACCGTGCTTGCATTCAGCTCCATCGGTTTCGGACCAATCCCAGGATGGTGGAACCAGAGCTACCTCGACGCTGGCTCGGTGGTCAACGGTGGCAAACCGACGATGTCTCTATTGCCAACATGGCTGGGCGGTTCCGGTATCCACTTCGGTGAGCACCCCTTCGGTCAGGACTCGGTGGGCAAGGACTACTTTGCCCTGGTCATGAACGGAACCCAGAAGTCGATCATCATCGGCCTGGTTGTCGGCCTGGTGGGAACTTTCCTCGGTGCAGTCATCGGTGCAGTGGCAGGCTACTTCCGCGGCTGGGTCGACGAAGTTCTCATGCGCATCACCGATCTGTTCATCGTGATCCCACTGCTGGTACTTGCCGCAGTCCTCGGTCAGATGGCAGGACGTTCATCCAACTCGATCATCGCCCTGGCGGTGGTGCTGGGCCTGGTGACCTGGACGGGTCTTGCCCGACTGGTTCGCGCCGAAATCCTTTCGCTGCGCGAGCGTGAATACGTTTCGGCCGCCCAAGCCATGGGTTCGAAGACCTCGCGGGTGATCTTCAAGCACCTGCTGCCAAACACTATCGGCGTGATCGTGGTCAACGCGACCTTCGCCATTGCGGGCGCGATCCTGCTGGAGTCGTCCCTCTCATTCCTGGGCTTCGGCGTTCAGCCGCCGGAATCCTCGCTGGGTCTGTTGATCAGCCAGTACCAGAACGCCTTCGTCACCCGCCCATGGCTGTTCTGGTGGCCGGGCATGATCATCGTCGTCATCGCACTGTCGGTGAATTTCCTGGGCGACGGACTGCGAGATGCCTTCGACCCACGCCAGACCGGCAAGCGCCGCCGCCGTGCGGGCCTGTTTGCCATGCCAACCCGCAAGGAGAAGCCATGAGCCACGCAGCACCAGTCTCTGACAACTCAGCCGGCGAATACGCACTGAGCTTCGATAACCTTCAGGTCACCTTCGAAACCTCGGGTCCTGAAGTCCACGCCGTCAAGGGCCTGTCCCTGGCCGTGCGCCCGGGGGAAGTGGTCGCATTGGTTGGCGAGTCGGGCTCCGGCAAGTCTGTCACTTCCACCGCGGCCATGGGCCTGTTGCCTTCCAACGCCAACGTGACCGGCGAGGCCAAGGTCGGCAACATCAATGTGGTCGGCCTGGACCAAGGCAAGATGCGCAAGATGCGCGCCACCGACATCGCGATGGTCTTCCAGGAGCCGATGACTGCGCTAAACCCGGTGTTGAGCATCGAGCGCCAGCTGACCGAGGCGCTTGAACTGCACGGCATCGCCTACGGTAAGGCAGCCGTCGACCGCGCCGTCGAACTGCTGACACTGGTGGGCATCCCGGATCCAGCCAAACGCATCAAGCAGTATCCACACCAGTTCTCCGGCGGCCAGCGCCAGCGCATCGTGATTGCCATGGCGATCTCCTGCGACCCTAAGGTCATCATTGCCGATGAGCCGACCACCGCGCTCGACGTGACCGTGCAGGCCGAAATCCTCGACCTGCTGCGCGAGCTGAAGGACCGGTTGAATACCGGCATCCTGCTCATCACCCACAACATGGGCGTGGTGGCTGATATGGCCGATCAGGTTGCCGTGATGTTCCAGGGCAATCTGGTCGAAACCGGTTCGGTGGACCAGGTGCTGCTGAACCCGCAGCATGAATACACCCAGCGCCTGCTGTCGGCCGTGCCGAAGCTTTCGCCGGTACACATCGATGAGATCACCAAACATGCGGATGAGATCGCAGCCAAGGGACGTGAACTGGTCCTCGAGGCCAAGGACCTGGTGCTTGAATACGATATGCGCGGCACCAAATTCCGCGCCGTCGAGGGCGTGAGCTTTGATGTTGCCAAGGGAGAAGTCATCGGCATCGTGGGCGAGTCGGGCTCCGGCAAGTCGACCATTGCCAAGGCAGTGATCGGTCTGCTTCCCGTGGCCGGTGGATCCTTGGAGGTCAAGGGGCAGAACCTGCCTAAGCTCTCGCCTCGCGAGGCTCGCGCGGTACGCCGCAAGATCGGCGTGATCTTCCAGGACCCCGCCGCCTCGCTGAATCCTCGATTCCCCATTGGCGAGTGCATCACCGAGCCAATGGTGGTGCATAAGGAAGGCACCAAGGCTTCGCGGATCAAGCGGGCCGAGGAACTGCTGGATGCGGTGAAGCTGCCTCGCAACGTCATTAACCGTTACCCGCATGAGCTCTCCGGCGGCCAACGTCAGCGTGTGTGCATCGCCCGCGCCTTGACCCTGAGCCCGGAACTGCTGATCGCAGACGAACCGACCAGTGCGTTGGACGTGTCGGTCCAGGCAGTGGTGCTGGAGATGCTGCAGGACCTGCAGCGAGACTTCAACTTTGCCTGCCTGTTTGTCAGCCACGATCTTGCGGTGGTTGACATGTTGGCAGATCACGTCGTGGTGATGCAGTCGGGCAAGGCGGTGGAACAGGGGGCAGTGAAAACCGTTCTGCATTCGCCGCAGCATGACTACACCCGTCGCCTGTTGGCAGCCGCTCCGGTTCCAGACCCGCATGAGCAGGCTGTGCGCCGCGAAGCGTGGAGGGTACTGAACGCGAATAAGAATAAGTAGACAAGAGCTACAGAGAGGGTCGGTCCGAAGAGATTCTTTGGACTGGCCCTCGTTTATTAACGGCACTTGTGCCTACCGTGGACTGAGGCAGCGATGGATCATTTACCAGAGAGGCGGCAATGGCGATTCAGATGAACAACCAGCCGACGGAGCGGTGGACGTGACCTTGATTCAGACGTTTACTCGGCAACTTCATAACATTCATGAGGGAATCGAGGAGTCTTTGCATTCACCGGTCAGTGTTTCCCCTAACCGCGCCCATTTCTTGCTCACTGCTGCTGCCCTGTGTCGACATATTTACCCCGAGGACGAAAGATTCTTTTCGCACCCGTTTCCGGACACCGCTGGTGCCGTTATTAGTAACGCACAGAGAATACTGCGAACTGTGGCGGCGCATGAATGCGCTGAATAACTCAATAGATTCGCAGGGTGCGGCACGAGATCGCTTGGAATGAGACTGTCGGGCGCTACTGCTACTGCTGGCGTGTCACAACTCCAGAGAAGAGCCGATCACTATTCTCATCAGGATGCGAATCTCAGTTCCGAAGCGGAGAGCCGGGCTGCTAGTTGGGGCAGCGCTACCTGATGGCTGGATCTGTCGCGACGCCTAACAAGAAATTAGCGCAATTGAAGGGGCTGAAATCATGATTATCGCTATTTCCATAGTCATTGCCGTGGTCGTTGTGATGAGTGTACTGAGCCTGATGCTTGGCGTGTTTCGGAGGCTTGATAGTACGGCAGACGACATTCAGGATGTCGATCCACAAGCTGCTAGAGAACTACGTCAGACTCGTGAAGACATGGACCGCAGTCAGGGCTATTACGGCCCTCGGCAGTAGGCCGATGAACTTTCACAGATTAAATGACAATGAGCAGTCCCGAAAGTTGGATCTGCTCATTGACGTTGACTGCTGAACTTACTAGTCCAGCTTCATCACGTTCTCGGTTACGACCGCAGCGCGGGCGTTGGAGAAAATCTGCTCGGTGCCGATGATCTTGAAGCCGCGGCGTTCAAGAACCTTGATGGAACCAAGGTTGTCTTGGACCACATGAGCGGTCAGTGGGCGCTTGGTGTATTCCTGAAGGAATGCATCTACTGCACTGGTGGTGATGCCCTTGCCCCAGAACTTGGTGGAGGTCCAGAAATTAATCTCAGGCTCATCGCCATCGAAAACAAGAATCGAACCAGCTACGTCACCGTCATGTTCGATGGTGCGTACCAAAACAGTTGGGTCGTTGAGGATCTGATTCCAGTGGTGATCGAACACCGCACGATCCGAGGGGTTGCGCGCCTGGTAGGCGGCCATAAGATTCGCCTCGGGTTCTTGCTGATGAGCGAAGAATGCGTCCAAGTCGGAAGCGCGGACTTCACGTAGCTGCACGGCAAAGGCCTTTCAATCGTGTGGGAAGGATGCCGGTTGGCATACCTCTTGCTCAAGGGCTTAAAACTAGACTACCGGTGAAGTCAAAGCGGCAAGCGCCATATTTGACAGCAACGGCTTCAAACCTGATTTTTTAGTTCGTGGATTGTGGGCAGAATGCGCAGTAGAGTTCAGCAGGCCGAATACTGCATGCGCCCGGAACCGCTGGGATTGTGCGGAGTCATCGGGGTGCAACTTCGCCAGCTGATCGGTCCACAAGGAGATATAGGCATTCTGAAGTTTACGAACTAATGCGAGTTCGGACTTGGGCAGTGACTTCAAATCGCGATCCTGAACCTGCAAGATGTCCGGCCGGGAGAGTGAAAAATCGGTATGGAAGTCAACCAGCCTTGAGAGTACCTCAATAGGCTCACCACCGAGCTCTGCCGCCTTTTGTCCACCGGCGTAGATGTCCTTAGACATATCAACGAGAAGGGCGATGAGCACCGCTTGCTTGCCGGCGAAATGACGGTAGACAGCCGGGCCGGAAATACCGCATGCGGCCCCCAGATCTTCGAGGGAAACTCCCGCATATCCGTGCTGTGCAAAGAGACGGGTTGCTTCACGCAACAATGCGTCCCGACGCTCGGCCTTGGCGCGTTCGCGGTCTGTTGGTTCGTTGAGTGATTGGTACCTAGCCAACGGCATTATCTCCTTACGAATACCAAGCCCGACTATGGACAACTGTGATGCCTGCCACTAGTGTCAAAAATATGGTGGATGCTTGGACGCTGTGGCAACCAGTTAATAGATATTAACCATACTCGCCCTGATGTGAGCTTCCAAGTAGTAGAGGCCTCATCCCGACCAACGTCCGTCATCCACCGCCCGCAAACCGCGCGGGCAGGGATCGGAGAACTTGATGGAGGCAGCAGCCAATGCTTGATCTAGAACTCGACGAGCAATACCAAGACCTGGTGAACCTTGTCCGTGAATTTGCCCAGCAGGTCGTCGCTCCACAGAGCGCGGCTAATGATGCAAATAAGTCATTTCCGTACGATATTGTGAAGCAGATGGGGGAGCTGGGGCTGTTTGGCCTTCCCATTTCCGAAGAATACGGAGGTTCCGGTGGTGACTACTTCCACCTGGCCTTGGCTCTTGAAGAATTGGGCAAGGTCGATCAGTCTGTAGCCATCACCCTCGAAGCAGGTGTGTCCCTGGGCGCCATGCCGATCTACCGTTTCGGCAGCGCCGAGCAAAAGGAAAAGTGGCTGCCAGAACTTGCCGCCGGACAAAAACTTGCGGGCTTCGGATTAACCGAGCCCGGAGCAGGATCCGATGCCTCCGCAACACACACCCGAGCCAAGCTGGAGGGCGGCCAATGGGTGGTCGACGGGGCCAAGGAGTTCATTACCAACTCCGGTACCGATATCACTTCACTGGTCACTGTCGCGGCCCAAACCGGTATCGACGAAGCAACCGGTGCCAAGGAGATATCAACGATTATTGTTCCTTCGGGCACCGACGGCTTCACCGTGGCGCCTGCCTACGACAAGGTCGGATGGCGGGCCAGTGACACCCATCCGCTGCATTTTGACTCGGCTCGCGTACCCGAAGAGAACCTGCTTGGCGAACGCGGAAGAGGCTATTCCTACTTTCTTAAGATTCTCGACGAGGGGCGCATTGCCATCGCGGCATTGGCTACCGGAGCGGCGCAAGGCTGCCTCGACGAAGCGGTTGCCTATGCAAAGACCAGAACCACATTCGGAACGCCGATCGGCAAGAACCAAGGCATTTCCTTCATGCTCGCGAGAATGGCCACCAGGGTGCACTCGGCGCGATTGGCCTACTATGCGGCAGCCGCCAAAATGCTTGCCGGGAAGGACTTCAAGGTTGAGGCGGCGCACGCAAAACTAATCGCCAGCGAAGCGGCCATGGACAATGCCAGGGACGCCACGCAGGTCTTCGGAGGATACGGATTTATGAACGAATCGTTGGTTGGCCGGCACTATCGAGATTCCAAGATTCTGGAAATCGGTGAAGGCACCACGCAGGTCCAGCAACTGCTGATCGCAAGGAGCCTAGGACTCTAGAAGCTGGCCGAAATAGCGGAGAGCACTTTGGGTGCTCACAGTTAGTACCACCATAATGGTGGGGTGAGCACCCAAGATTTCTCTATTCCCACGAGAGAACCGCGCCGTGTAACGCTTATCGGCTCGACAGGTTCTATCGGAACGCAAGGCCTAGACGTCGTTGATGGAGTACCCGAAAAATTCAGCGTTGCAGCGATCAGCGGCGGCTACAACCTAGAACTGTTGGCTCGGCAGGCGGTGAAGTACCGCCCTGCCGTTGTCGGCAGTGCGGTTGAATCCACCGATCAGCTTGCGGCGGCGATTAAGCTAGCGGCCGAGGATGCTTCAGTGACCGGGTATGAGCCCGTACTCTATGCCGGAGCCGGCGCGGCAACAGAGGTGGCAGCCTACACCGAATCGGACGTGGTGCTCAATGGCATCACCGGCGCGATCGGGTTGGAGCCGACCATTGCGGCCTTGAAGGCAGGTCATCTGCTGGCGCTGGCGAACAAGGAATCGCTAATTATTGGCGGACAGGTGGTTAAGCAGTTCGCCGCTCCAGGACAGATTACTCCGGTCGACTCCGAACACTCGGCGCTGGCTCAGGCGTTGCGCTCAGGCTCCCCCGAGGAAGTAGCGCGACTCATTGTCACAGCTTCCGGCGGGCCGTTCTTTGGGTACAGCTATGAGCAGCTGCGTGAAGTTACCCCTCAGCAAGCGCTGGCACACCCTACCTGGGATATGGGCAAAGTCATCACGACCAACTCCGCAACTATGGTCAACAAGGCACTGGAAGTCATCGAAGCCCACCTGCTCTTCGACGTTCCATTGGAAAAGATCCAGCCCGTCGTGCATCGGCAGTCGATCGTCCATTCGATGGTGGAGTTCATCGACGGCTCGGTGATCGCTCAAGCATCGCCACCTGATATGCGTCTGCCAATTGCTCTGGGAATGAATTGGCCGCATCGCGTTGCCGGGGCGGCGCAGGCTTGCGACTTCTCCACGGCTGCAACGTGGACCTTTGAACCTCTTGACGAGCAGGTTTTCACTGCAGTGAAGATCGCTAAGCAGGCGGCAGCCTCCTCCGGCACGCACATGGCGGTGTACAACGCCGCGAACGAAGTTGCTGTGGATGCGTTCCACGCAGGACTTATCAAATTCACCGACATTGTTGAAATCATCGAACGAGTCTTGGACGCTTACACGCCGGTCAACGCAGAACTCTGCGTAGAAGTTGTACTTGAAACCGATAAGTGGGCCAGAGCCCACGCAGCGAAGATTCTGGGCGTGAGCTAATGAGCACCCTATTATTTATCGGCGGCATCCTCTTCATGGTTATCGCCATCGGCCTGTCCATCGCCCTGCACGAGGTGGGACACCTGGTGCCGGCAAAACTCTTTGGACTGCGCGTGCCGCAGTACATGATCGGCTTTGGCAAAACCCTGTTTTCCTTTAAACGCGGTGAGACGCAGTACGGCATCAAAATGCTGCCGTTGGGCGGCTACATCTCCATGGTGGGAATGTATCCGCCGCGCCCGCACGCCGAGGAAGACCCGCAAGCGCCGAAGAAAAAGCCAAACCTCTTCCAGCGCGTCTTCGGACAGATGGTAGACGATGCGCGCTCGCAGGCGAATGAAAACATTCGTCCGGAAGACGACGGCCGAATGTTTTATCAGCTGCCGATCTACAAGCGAATCATCATCATGCTTGGCGGTCCGTTCATGAACCTGATCACAGGTTTTGTACTGATTGGTGTGGTGCTCACCACCTTTGGCGTTCCAACCACGACGACCACCGTGTCTGAGGTTTACCAGTGCATCACGTCGGCGCAGAACACGACCCAGACCGAGTGCACCGACAAGGACCCGGAAGCACCGGCATATAAGGCGGGGCTGCTGCCCGGAGACACCATCACCGCAGTCAACGGAACGCCCGTCGCCCAGGGGGAGTGGACCGAACTGACCGATGTCATCAGGGACAACCCGGGACAGCCGATTTCACTTGACTACACCCGCAACGGGGTCAGCCACAGTACAACGCTGACACCGTATCTCACGGATCGTCCTGCCATGGATGAAAACGGCAACGCGATCAAGGATGAAAATGGCGACTACGTCATGACAAAGGTCGGTTTCGTCGGCATGAGCTCGACAGTGGCGAATATTCCCCTGCCGTTGAGCGAAGTCCCTGTAGTCATCGGTGATCAGCTGGCAACCATCGGCAACGTGATCATCCATCTGCCCCAGCGCATGGTTGATGTCGCCCAGGCGGCATTCGGCAATGAAGAACGCGACCCGAACGGGCCCGTGTCAATTGTCGGCGTAGGACGTATTGCCGGAGAAATTACTGCACAGGACTCCATCTCGGTCAGCGACAAGTTCGCCACCTTGCTGTCCCTGGCTGGCGGGTTGAACCTTGCACTCTTCGCCTTCAACCTGATTCCGCTGCTTCCGCTGGACGGCGGGCACGTCGCCGGAGCCTTGTATGAGGGGATCAAACGTACTGTTGCCAAGATGATGGGCATTAAGAACGTCAAACCGGTAGATACCATCAAGATGCTTCCCCTGACCTACGTGGTGGTGGTCGGTATGCTGCTGATGGGCGGGCTCTTAATATATGCCGATATCTTCAAACCGATTCAACTGTTCTAATCTCAAGGATTAAGCTGAAGTTATGACTGTTTTTGCTGTTGAATACGTATATGCCGAGAATTCCGCCGAACTGCGCAACGAGCACCGTCCGTCGCATCGCGAGTATCTAGGCGGCTTTGTCGCCGACGACGGTAACGTACGTCTACTGGCTTCCGGCCCAACCCCCTCCAACGACGGTGCGCTGCTGATTATGGCAGCAGAGACCGAGGCTGAATTGGTTGAGGCGTTGAACAACGACCCGTTCAAAACCTCCGGTGCGGTGCAGAACGCCATTATTACAGAGTGGAACCCGGTTACCGGACTGCTTAAAGAATTCGCATCCTAAGCGCGGAAGCGCAGGGGAGAGGTGGTTGATTCATGGAATCAGCCACCTTTCTTATAGGAAACCAGAACATGGATCTTAAGATTTCTCGTTCCTTGAGCATCCCCTCGGCGGAGCTGAAATGGAACTTTTCACGCTCTTCGGGCCCGGGTGGGCAGCACGTGAACACCACCGACTCTCGGGTAGAGCTTTCATGGTCGATCGCTGATTCGAGGGTGCTGAGCCCATGGCAACGGCAAAGGCTAAGCGAAAAGCTGGCATCTCGCACCAGCGCAGGGGTGCTCACCGTTGTTTCTTCACAGGAACGTTCACAGTGGCGAAACAGGATGGACGCACAAGAAAAACTCGTGGCTTTGGTCCAAGCGGCGCTGGCACCCGATGCGCCCGCTCGCAGACAGACCAAACCCACCCAGGGATCGGTGCGACGCCGGTTGAATTCTAAAGCCAATCGATCTTCAACCAAGGCGCTGCGCCGTCGGCCGCCGATGGACTAACTGCCACGACCCCAGCTTTAGGCGTGATGCAGGTCATGTGAATACACGGAATTATCTCTAGTGGGCGTCCGTTGAAAATAGATGAAGCGTCAGCTTGTTCAATTTTTCTGTTTTTAGGAGATGCCCACTATGGCAACTAAGGTCCTGACTCTCGTTGGATCCCTGCGCAACGGTTCGACCAACCAGCAGCTGGCAGAAGCCAGTGCAACCCACGCACCAGAAGGTGTAGAGGTTGAGCTGTTCTCGGGTCTTGAGAACATTCCTTTCTACAATGAGGACCACGATGTTGAGGGCGGCGTTCCTGCAGCCGCTCAGGCCCTGCGCGATGCAGCCAACGGTGCAGATGCGCTGTTGCTGATCACCCCTGAGTACAACGGCACCATGCCAGCTGTGCTGAAGAACGCCATTGACTGGCTGTCGCGTCCCTTCGGCTCCGGCGCAGTGAAGGACCTGCCATCGGTAGTCGTCGGCACCGCATTCGGCCAGTATGGCGGCGTGTGGGCTCAGGACGAGGCTCGCAAGGCCCTGAACATTGCAGGCGCAAACGTCCTTGAAGACGTCAAGCTGGCCATCCCGAACTCGGTGGTCCGTTTCGCTGAACTGCACCCACAGGACGACGCCGAGGTAGCCGAGCAGGTTGCTCAGGTCCTGAGCGGCATCAAGTCGGTTGCAGAAGCCAACTAGTGTGTGACGTCGTGGATTAAGCTGAATTTCCACGACATCGTAGAGTAAAGGCCACGGTGTCATGCCGTGGCCTTTCTCGCATCAGTACCCCGTCTGCTGCAGACGGTGACATACTTGGTAAAGAGTATTACCCACAATCAATTCGGAGGCGTCCATTGACTTCGGTCAGCCTAGGCATGCCGGCAGCCCCACCGCCGGTTCTCGCACCACGTCGTAAGACCCGCCAAATTCAAGTCGGCTCTGTTGGCGTGGGTTCTGACTCGCCGATCTCGGTTCAGTCCATGACCACGACCAAAACCCATGACATCAACGCAACTTTGCAGCAGATTGCGGCGTTGACTGCTACGGGCTGCGACATTGTGCGTGTTGCCTGTCCTACGGACAAAGACGCCGAAGCGCTGAAGATTATTGCGATGAAGTCGCAGATCCCGGTCATCGCTGATATCCATTTCCAGCCGAAGTATGTTTATGCGGCCATTGAGGCAGGCTGCGGCGCGGTGCGTGTGAACCCCGGCAACATCCGCCAGTTCGATGACCAGGTCAAGGAAATCGCTCAGGCCGCCAAGGACCACGGCACCTCGATTCGCATCGGCGTGAACGCCGGTTCGCTGGATCGCCGACTGCTCAAGAAATACGGTAAGGCAACTCCCGAAGCACTGGTTGAGTCCGCCATTTGGGAAGCCTCGCTGTTCGAAGAACATGGTTTCCACGACTTTAAGATCTCCGTCAAACACAATGACCCGGTGATCATGGTCCGTGCCTATGAGCTGCTGGCCGAAAGCGGAGACTGGCCGCTGCACCTGGGGGTCACCGAAGCAGGTCCCGCATTCCAGGGCACCATTAAGTCGGCCACCGCCTTTGGTGCACTGCTTTCGAAGGGTATTGGCGACACCATCCGCGTATCGCTCTCGGCCCCTCCTGTTGAAGAGGTCAAGGTCGGCAACCAGATTCTTGAAGCATTGAATCTGCGCCCACGCAAGCTTGAAATTGTCTCCTGCCCGTCCTGTGGTCGTGCTCAGGTCGACGTATACACCTTGGCCGAACAGGTGACCGAGGGGTTGGAAGGCATGTCCGTGCCGTTGCGCGTTGCTGTAATGGGCTGCGTCGTCAACGGTCCCGGTGAAGCACGCGACGCCGATTTGGGTGTCGCCTCCGGCAACGGCAAGGGTCAGATCTTCGTCAAGGGCGAGGTCATCAAGACCGTGCCGGAAGACCAGATTGTCGAAACCCTTATTGAAGAGGCCAATCGTTTGGCGGCAGAAATGGATCAGGGCAATGACGAGAATCCTTCCGCGGGTTCTCCAATGGTCACCGTCGGCTAAGGGCAGTCGACGAGTCGACGGGGATCAACCGCGCATTCTTGGCCGCAGGGACACTGCGGCCTTGATTGCGTTGCTCGACAGGGATCCCGTCGCCAATATTTTCACCCGCTCGCAGGTTGACCTGCATCGTTCGGCTGTGCCTGACGGGTTTGCCCATGTTCTGGGCGTTTACGGTGAAGAAGGGCTGCTTTCCGCATGCTGGGTGGGCGCGAACATGTCGCCCACCTTCATGCCGGAGGAGCAGGCCCAAGAATACGCACTCATGGCGCTGGCCACGCGCCAGCGTTTTGCCTCGGTCTTTGGTCCGGCGCAATCGGTGTTGGCCATGCACGAGGTCCTGGCCACCGGTCCACAGTCAATATTCGATGTTCGCCACAACCAACCACTCATGGAAATGCGAACCAACCCGACGTCGGTGATGCGGCGCCCGCTGCGGCCAGCGCAGCCCGGCGAATTCGACAAGGTGCTTCCCGCCAGTGCCGCCATGTTCGAAGAAGAACTTGGATACTCTCCGCTGGACAACGGCGGGAGTTTCTATCGCGGACGCGTTCGTCAATTGATCCGCCAGAAGCACACGTTGATCGACACCGACGATCTGGGAAATGTCGTTTTCAAGGTGGATTTGGGAACCGTCACCGACCAAGTGGCACAGATTCAAGGAGTTTGGATCAACCCGATGTACAGGGGCCACGGTCTTGCCGCCGGCTATATGGCCGCCACGGTCGACTACGCGTTGGAACATGCGCCCATCGTGAGCCTTTACGTCAACGACTACAACGAAGCCGCGGTGAAGACCTATCAGAAGGTCGGCTTCCAGCAGGTAGGCACCTTCGCCACGATTCTCTTCTAACCGCGCCACGAGGGGTCGGCGAACAGGCGTCTAACCGCGAAGCGGTGCGGCGATCTATTAGACTCGTTGAGAATTGCCGTAAATGATGGGACAAGTAGTGCACGAAAGCAGAACACGACTAGTTGCTGCGGCGGTTCTGGCTACCTCGCTTCTCACCTTGACAGCATGCAACCCGCCGGCCGCGCAGAACACAGAACCCACGGCGGAACAGGCGGTTGAACGCTCCGCCGATGAGTTGAACAAATCCCTCGAAGAGTTCTCGAAAGACCGACCGGGGGCCAAGGTCGTGAGCGATGCGCAGCTTCGCAAGGGGATCCCGCAGGCCCAGCAGTGGCTGGAGAACGTTGAAATTAAACCCAGCAAATGCGGGGTCACTTTCGCGGCACCCATATCAGAGCAATTGAAGAACTCGGTGATGGGAGCGGTCGAGCTCAAGGATCAATACATTACGGTAGCCATCTACCCGGATGTCGAAGCCCTAAAGACGGCATGGGATGCTCAGGCCGAGGCGAGCAACTCCTGCGCGCGGTACACCGTAAAGTCTGAAGGTCAGTCGAGGGCGTTTCACCTTGCAGAACAACCGGTGAAGAGCAACGCCGAGCTGAACCAGGGCTATGTCATCACCGGCAGCGATGGGACTCGAACCTCTCAGCAACTTAGCGTCCGTTCGGCCGCGGTTAATGTGCTGGTCGGCATACAGCAAGCCACCACCAAAGAACAGACGGCCGACCAATTGAAAGCAGCGACTGAAACCGTCAATGCAGTTTTGGAGAAGATCAACTAGCTGATGCGCAAAGTAATGAAAATGTCGAAAAACCGTGGTTTCCTGGTGCTCCCCGTAGCCCTCACCTTGATGATCACCGGGTGCTCTTCGGCGAATGATCAGTCCGCTCCTTCACAGCCAACCCAAGGACAAACGCAGGCTAGTTCCGAAAACCTAAATGCGGAGCGCGTGGAATCGGTGGTGAAGAGCGTGCTCGGCGATGACCCTTCGGCGATGATCGTTGAAAATGAAGCGATGCAGCAGCAACTTCAGATGGCCAAGGACGTGAAGGCCTCGGGCGGAATCAAACCAGAAAAATGCGCACAGCAAATGGAGGACTACACAGTCTCCGATCTCACCGGTTCAGTCTCGGCCACGGGCACCGTCACCGATGAAAAACTTGGAAAGGTTGTTCAAGTTTTCTCCATCACTGATGATGACACCCTGAAAAAGATTTCCCACGCATTGACCTTGAAGAGTATCGACGGATGCAAGGACGTTAGTGTCGAGCAGGGCGGTGAAACCCTCGATGCCACCCGACAGATTCTTCCATTGGACGTGAAGGCGGATCAGTCACTGACCATGTCTACGCAGCTTGATGCAGGTGGTGGCCAAAAACTGAGTTCCACAGTGGTTCAGGCCTTAAAGGGTAGGGATTTTGTCATCGTCACCTACCAAACTGGCATGGAAGGGCCAGCCGAACTCAGTGCGCAGGCTGTTGAGCTGGCGAACAAAACCTTCGATGAGATCAGTGCTTCCAAGTAACTCTTCGGGATTTGTTTTATTTCTACTTGGATTTGAAATATAGTAAGTGGCACATCACTTCCGATACCTGAGGACATCTGAAAATGAAGAAGCGTTCACTAGTGTTGCTCCCACTTGCCGCGGCTCTGGCACTCTCCGGCTGCAGTGGATCCGATAGCACCGCAGAGAATTCGGCATCCGCGTCACAACAGTCCGAACAGAGCTCACCTGAGCAGAGTGCACCGGCACAGAGTGCTGATGCTTCGGCTGCACTGACCAGCGAACAGGCCAGCGCCGTTGTCAAGAAGCTTGCTGGCGACAGCAAGGACGCGATGGTTATGGACGGTGATACGCTCGCCGCATCGATTCCTCAGGCACAAAAATTGATTGACCAGATGGAGATCAAGCCCGAAAAGTGCGCAGAGTTTGTTTCCCAGCAGAACATCGGAGACCTCAGCGGTATCCACATGGCAGTAGCAGTGGTTCCTGGAAGCAATCCAATGGAGTCGACCAGCTACAGCGTTGCCGGCTATGACGACGCATCGAAACTGAATAAGGCCAAGGAACTTGCCACGGCCAAGGATCTGCAGGGCTGCGATAAGTTCACCATGACTATCGGAGGTCAGGAAGTTGAAGCGGCCGCCAAGTTCGTGGACGCCACCTCCGACGCCGACGTCACCTATGTCACCTCCAGCAACGTCAAAATGGGTGGGCAGGAAGTTCCAGGAGGAACTTACCAGATGCAGGGCATCGTAGGTCCAAACGTCATCGGCATCTCGGTCTCCGGAGATTCTTCGAAGTCCCAGGACGAGGTTGTGAAGGAGATGACCACCGAAATGAACAAGGCGGTGGCAGAGGTCAAGGCCCAATCTAAGTAATAGCGGCGTCCGCACCAAAACGGGTGTTGGTTCCCTGGAGAAATCTACGGAGCCAACACCCGTTTTGTGTGATTGACATCGCTAAAAATGGGCTGAAAAAGTTCAGAGAATCTGGAGCCGAAACCCTCAGACAGGCGTACAGTACTCATTCGTGAATATGAAAGCCGAGGTGCCGAACACCTCTTCGTCTTCAAACTCGCGAACGGATCGCCACCGCCTCTACCGGTGGCTCAACGACCAATCCGTTGGCCACGAAGACCCCAGCGACGGAAAGAACCGCGCTGGCAAATGGTGGCAGGTCATGTGCCTGTCCGGCCTGGACTACTTTTCTACGCTCGGCTACCAACCTGCCATTGCTGCATTGGCCGCCGGAGCACTGGCGCCTTTCGCCACCCTCATCCTAGTTGCGGTGACCCTCGGTGCTGCGCTGCCGGTGTACCGCCGGGTTGCAGGGGAGTCCCCACATGGGCAAGGGTCCATAGCAATGCTTGAGCGTTTGCTGCCGCATTGGAAGGGCAAGCTGCTGGTACTGGTCCTTCTCGGCTTCGCCGCCACCGATTTCATGATTACAGCGACGCTGTCCGCAGCGGACGCATCGGCACACCTGATCGAGAATCCATTCACTCCCGAATGGTTCACCGGTAAACAGATCCCCATCACCGTCATCCTGCTTCTGCTGCTCGGTGCGCTGTTCCTCCGCGGTTTTAATGAGGTCATTTGGATCGCGGTGGCACTGGTCGGTGTCTTTCTGAGCCTGAACCTCATAGTGATCATCGTGTCTCTGCTGAATATCTCGGCTAACCCGGTGACCCTCAGCAATTGGATGGACTCGCTCTTCGCAGCTCATGGGGACCCGTTGATGATGCTGTTGGTGTGCCTGATAGTCTTCCCCAAACTTGCGCTGGGACTCTCCGGCTTTGAAACCGGTGTGGCAGTTATGCCGCAGATCGCTTCCAAACCGGGCGACACCCCTGAAAATCCTGCGAGTCGGATCCGCGGAGCGCGCAAGTTGCTGACCACTGCGGCGCTGATCATGAGTGGATTCTTGGTGCTTTCCTCGGTGGTGACAACGGTATTGATTCCCGCCGGCGAATTTCAAGATGGCGGAAGCGCCAACGGCCGTGCACTGTCATGGCTGGCGCACAAGCTATTGGGCGACGGATTCGGCACGCTCTACGATGTTTCCACGATCTTGATCCTATGGTTTGCCGGAGCCTCGGCACTGGCGGGCCTGCTGAATCTGATTCCTCGCTATTTGCCGCGCTTCGGCATGGCTCCCGAATGGGCCCGGGCAGTACGGCCGCTGGTGCTGGTCGTCATCAGCGTGGCGCTGGCCATTACCTGGCATTTCGAAGCGGATGTCGATGCACAGGGTGCCGCGTATGCCACCGGCGTGCTGGTGCTGATGAGCTCGGCCGCCGTGGCCGTGACCATCTCGGCACGACGTAAACGCGAACGAGGCAAGACGGTGCTGTTTACGATCGTGTCGGTGGTGTTCCTCTACACCACCGTGGCCAACTGTCTGGAACGTCCCGAAGGACTAAAAATCGCAGCCTTCTTTATCGCTGCGGTGCTGTTGGTTTCGCTGATCTCCCGTTTCCGCCGCTCCACTGAACTTCGTGCCACCTCGGTGAGCTTCAACGCTCACGCTGAAGAATTGATCAAGGCCGCCGGCCACCGGGGCATTCTGCAATTGATTGCCCACGAGCCTGCAAATACGACCAAGGGAAGGTACCGCAAGAAGCTGCACCATGCCTCGTTGGCCAGCCATATCTCGGACAAGGCTCCGGTGATGTTCCTTGAGGTCAAAGTGTCCGACTATTCGGATTTCGCGCAGGACATTCACGTGCGCGGCGTGGTGCGCCACGGCTTCTGGATTCTGGAGGCTACAGCTCCATCGGTTCCAACAGCCATTGCATCGGTCAGCCTCGCCATCAGGGACAACTACTCGATCATGCCGCATATTTATTTCCGCTGGACCGAAGGCAACCCGTTGAGCAACCTTGCCAAGTTCGTGTTCCTTGGCCAAGGCGAGATTGCACCGTTGACCCGCGA
This sequence comes from Glutamicibacter sp., assembly GCF_032154645.1. Lineage (GTDB taxonomy): Bacteria > Actinomycetota > Actinomycetes > Actinomycetales > Micrococcaceae > Glutamicibacter. The sequence continues at coordinate 124,972 of NZ_JALDXV010000003.1, forward strand.
GGTGCTGCGCGAAGCCGAACCAGATCTGCAAAAACGACCGTGGGTGCACGTGGGTTAGTAGGCCCTCACGAAGGCCAAGACTCACCGTACAGGCTTCAAGCCCGGGTTTTCCGGGCTTGAAGCCTGTACCGGTAGAATTGAGAACGGCTAGCATGCTAGCCGGAATTTATTAGTTTTTGCCTATCACGTCTCTTGCCGACTACCCGGCAACTGACATACGGAAAAGGACACCACGCGTGGTTTTGAAGCTTTCCACAACGTTCCTGCGCACCCTGCGCGAAGATCCAGTTGACGCCGAGGTGGCCAGCCACAAGCTGCTGGTCCGCGCTGGTTACATCCGCCGCGCCGCCCCGGGAATCTACACCTGGTTGCCGCTGGGCCTGCGCGTTCTGGCACGTGTGGAAGCGATCGTCCGCGAGGAAATGAACGCCATCGGCGCCCAGGAAGTCCACTTCCCGGCCCTGCTGCCGCGCGAGCCCTACGAGCAGACCGGACGTTGGACCGAATACGGCGAGGGACTGTTCCGCCTTAAGGACCGCAAGGAAGCCGACTACCTGCTGGCGCCTACCCACGAGGAAATGTTCACCCTTCTGGTCAAGGACCTCTACAACTCCTACAAGGACCTTCCGGTCTACCTGTACCAGATCCAGAACAAATACCGTGATGAAGCACGTCCTCGCGCCGGTCTGCTGCGCGGGCGCGAATTCATCATGAAGGACTCCTACTCCTTCAACATCGACGACGAAGGTCTGGACGAGGCGTACATGGCGCACCGCGGCGCCTACCTTAAGATTTTCGAGCGCTTGGGCCTTGAGGTTGTTCCGGTCTTCGCACAGGCCGGTGCCATGGGCGGTTCAAAGTCGGAAGAATTCCTGCACCCTACCGCGATCGGCGAAGACACCTTCGTGCGCTCGCCGGGCGGATATGCAGCCAACGTCGAGGCGGTCACCACCGTGGTTCCTGACGCCATTGATTACTCGCAGCTGCCTGCCTTCGAAGTTCTTGATACCCCTGATGCGCCGACCATCGATACCCTGGTGGCAGTCTCCAACGAGATCCGACCACGCGGCGACCGAGCCTGGGAAGCAAAGGACACGTTGAAGAACGTCGTTCTGGCCATCATCGATCCAGAGGGCAACCGTCACCTGGTGGTGCTCGGCGTGCCCGGCGACCGCCAGGTGGATGAGAAGCGTTTGGAAGCGACCATCGGCGCTGCCCTCGGCATCAATGGCGAGGTAGGCGTAGAGCAGGCCAACGCCGAAGACCTGAAGGCCCACCCGGAAATCGTCACCGGCTACCTTGGCCCGGCCCTGGGATTGGACCGCCAGTTGTTGGGCAAGGATACCGAGGGCGGGATCACCTACCTGGTCGATCCGCGCGTGGTTTCGGGAAGTTCCTGGATCACCGGTGCCAACGAGCAAGGCAAGCACGTCTACGATCTGGTTGCCGGCCGTGACTTCACCTTCGACGGCACTATCGAAGCTGTCAACGTGCTGGAAGGCGATCCAGCTCCGGACGGTTCCGGTCCGCTGCGCACCGAACGCGGCATCGAGATGGGGCACATCTTCCAGCTTGGTCGCAAGTACGCTGAAGCGCTTGAGCTGAAGGTGCTCGACCAGAACGGCAAGCTGCAGGTGGTCACCATGGGCTCCTATGGCATTGGCGTCACCCGTGCGGTGGCAGCATTGGCCGAGGCCTACCACGATGAGAACGGCCTTGCCTGGCCGAAGCAGGTTGCTCCTGCAGACATCCACATCGTCGTCACCGGCAAGGGGGCAGAACTCTTGGAGGCCGCAGAAAAGCTGGCCAACGAATTTGAGGCTGCCGGCAAGGAAGTTATCTTCGATGACCGTCCAAAGGTTTCTGCCGGCGTGAAGTTCTCCGATGCCGAGCTGATCGGCGTCCCAACCATCGTCGTCGTCGGACGCGGTTTGGCAGATGGCGTAGTAGAGGTCAAGGACCGTGCTACCGGTGAACGCCGCGATGTTGCACTGACCGAGGTTGTGGCGGAACTTTCAGCCTAGTCCGGGAATTGCCGAGCGATGAAAATTGAATAGGAGAGTAGCGCGGTGCAAGAGGTATTAGATTTCCTGTCCGTCAACGGCCAACCGGTTTCCCTGTGGGCATTGCTCCTGCTGTTGATAGCAGGATTCGGTGCTGGGTGGATCGACGCGGTGGTCGGCGGCGGGGGACTGATCCAATTGCCCGCGCTACTACTATTCCCAGGCATCACTCCGGTTCAGGCGCTGGCCACCAACAAGCTTGGATCGATCTTCGGGACGACCACCAGCGCCGTCACCTACTATCGGCGCACCAGCCCCGACCTCAAGACAGCAATACCCATGGCCATCACCGCCATGATCGGCGCCTTTGGCGGCGCCGGACTGGCCACGATTCTACCGGCACAGGCCATCAAACCGATCATCATTGCCGCCCTCATCGCGGTACTGCTCTTCACCATCTTTAAGCCCACCGCCGGTGAACTGACCCGGCTTCGCTACACCGGTAAACAGCACTATTTCATGGCGGTCCTGATCGGACTCGTCATCGGTGTCTACGACGGCATGATCGGGCCAGGCACCGGGTCGTTCCTGATTATTGCCATGGTCACCGTGCTCGGCTATAACTTTCTTCAGTCATCGGCCAAGGCGAAGATCGTCAATCTCTGCACCAATCTCGGAGCCCTGGCACTGTTCATTCCCACCGGTCATGTGCTGATGGGACTTGGCCTGGCAATGGGTGTGATGAACATGCTCGGGGGCTACCTCGGGGCACGCATGGCGATTTCTCGCGGCAGCAAATTCATTCGTATTGTCTTTGTCGTCGTGGTGGCGGGGCTGATTCTTAAATTGGGCTCGGATCTTATCCTCGGCAAGTAGACACCCGGCGCTCTATCTGCCTATGAATCAGAGTCTGCACAATGAATCTGTATGGCCCGTCAAATTTACGGAACAGTTCTTGCCAATCCCCGCTATGACTGTTTGACTGACAGAAATATTTCACGTCAGATATGGATATTCCGTAGGTGAAAGCAATGTCTAAGAAACAGAGCACGGTTTCGAGCGAGTCTATGGACAGGACGACGATTCCAGATCTCGCGGGAATTGATCGAGACTTTGAGCAACATCGCCAATCGGAGTTGCAACAACGTCGTCGGCTTACGGGCAAATTATGGAAGTATGCTCTGGGCCGTGCGACGCGTGAATTCTCTAGGAATAAATGCACCGATTTGGCGGCCAGCCTGACCTATTTCACCATGCTCTCAATTTTTCCGGCCCTCTTGGCGGTAGTTTCAATGCTTGGCGTTGTCGGGCAGGCTGAAGAAACAACACAGACGCTGCTCTCATTGCTCAGGGAGTTCGCCAGTGACCAAGTTGTTTCAACCCTGAAGCAGCCCATCGAGCAATTGACCGCCGCACCATCCGCAGGATTCGCCCTCGTTGTTGGTCTTGTCGGCGCCGTCTGGAGTGCTTCCGGATATGTGGGAGCTTTTGGCAGGGCGCTGAACCAGATCTATTCGGTTCACGAGGGTCGATCCTTTTTCAAGCTGAAGCCCGTACTCCTGATGGTGACGATCTTCCTGCTTCTTGCAGTAGCGGTGATGGCAATTCTCTTCATTCTTTCCGGCACCTTCGCACAAAAACTTGGAAACTTTATTGGGCTGGGAGAAACGGCACTTGCAGTGTGGAACATTGCTAAGTGGCCCGTAATGATCATCTTCGCCGTCATGCTTGTGGCGGTCTTGTATTACGGCACCCCGAACGTCAAGGCGGCCCGGTTTCGTGTACTCAGCGCCGGTGCCTTCGTCGCGTTGGTCGTTCTGGGACTGGCGACGGTGGGATTCTTTTACTATGTGTCCAACTTCGGCAGCTATAACAAAACGTACGGTGCAATTGGCGGCGTAATCGTTCTCCTGCTGTGGATTTGGATTGCCAATCAGTCGCTACTATTTGGCGCGGTGCTCGACGTTGAGCTTGAAAGGGCGAGAGAACTGAGCCAGGGCGAGCGTGCCGGCCGCTCATTGCAGCTTGAACCTCGGGAAGCAGCAGGCATAGTGAAGCACGAAGAAAAATTGGAACGAGATGTTCAAAGGGCCGAGAGTCTTCGCCTGACAAGTGAGATTTCTGCGGAGGATCAAGCAGAAAAGAAGTTCTGGAAAGACAGGGAATCCTGAGCGACAGCAAGAAGGGATCGAGTCTTCATAGATCTCGATCCCTTCCATTCTAAGAGGATTAGGCAGTGCGGCTTTCTGCACCCGTTGGCAAGCCCGGGTACTTAACGCCGCTGACGCCTCGCATTGGAGGCAGCGCGTGGGCAAGTGCGCTATGCGGTAGCGGGTCAACCCTGAAGGTAATGCTCGATGCCTTTGCAGCGTCCATGTAGAGGTCTTTGATGGTCTTGTCCTCCGCATATGGCGCAACCAACTCTAGATCTGCGCAACCGATGATCACGTAGGTAAAGCAAAGATCTCCGTTGTCTGGGTCTAGGGTTGCGATGAGAACCGGCGGTTGGTGAACGACAACCAACGCCATGACGTCGGTCAAGGTTTCATCATGCTGTGCGATGACGATTGGCATGCCTTCGCTCCAACCGTGTTCTTTCAGTTTTTCGCGAGCCTGGCGAGAGCCCACTGTTTCGGCAACGAGCTCTGCAATTTTAGATCGAACGAAGCGACCGGGCATAGTTCTCCACCTCCAACTGAAGCGATCCAAGCATGCAATCACTTCTTCCAACTGACAGCTCCGAAGCGGATAATTCCTTTCCGGAAATTTGACCACAATTTACGAATTTAAAATTGTAGTCTATGAATTACCGTAACCTTAATTGGCGAAATGTGCGAGATAAGTTCATCCTTCGAGAGGCCCTTGACCCTACCGGGGGACTTTGCATGACCAGCATTATTGACCCAAATCATTCCATGTCAAACATGGGTGGCAAGCAGTGATTCTCTCTGTCGCGGTACGCTGTCGCGGGAGCTTGGCGGTAGGAATCCGGGTAAATTCTTGACTAAAACTTAAGTATCTGGATTGAGCGGCGGCTAGATGAACTTGGTAGCGAACGCCGCTAATCTTGCATGGAATATACGAATTTTAGATTTCGGCCGTTATCTGAACGTGATAGTCAATTCATCTGAAAATTGAACCTTGAATCATTCAGAGCGCGGTGGAGTTACCCAGGTTGTCGGGGGTGGGGGAAATTAGGAACTTGAGCTCAAATTGAGGATGGGTTGAGGTTTCTTTGAGCTTTGGTTTGAATAGAGAACCTCGAATGCCACGGATGAGGCAACGCTTTGAGCTTGTCCATCGGTATTGCCGGCTGCGGTCAACAACGCCGAGGCGAAGTCATCACTGGCCGCAGAGGAGACCTTGGTTAGATTCTTGAGCGCACCCTCTGGCAGCTGGTAGGCCGGCAGACGTAGATCGGCGCACCCCTCGGTCCAGATGCTGCGCAGCCGGTCCAATTGGTCGTTTAACTCTTTGCGCTGATCTTCAATTGCTGATGCTGCTGCACTGGTTCCGCGGGCTGCTTCAAGTTGCAGAACATAGTCCAGGGCGTAGCCTCGATCCAGGGCGCGGGCGAGCGAAACGGACTCTGCTGTAGGCCCATCAATTTCCGCAGGTGTATTGACGAGCATTGAAGGGTCGCTGATGCACGCGACGCCATCGGTCTCTCCTGCCGAATTCATGCTCGCCGCTTTCTCCCCGTGCAGTGGCTCTGGTAGGGATGCGGCCTGTTTCTTTTCTGTTTGTTCCAGCGCGGTGCGGGCGTCAAAGTTCATTTGGAACGCAACCTGTGCGAGTTTTTGGCCCTGTTTCAGGTCGCCCGATGGCGGCAGAGACATCGAATGGCTCAACTCGGCAACATCGGTCGCCAGATCAGAAACGGCAGACGATGAATACTCTGCAGGGATCTGAGGTTTGGGCTGGTCATCGTAACTAAGCTGGCCAAGAAGATCGGCACCCTGGGAGAGCGTTGTCTCCATCGCCGTCAGCGCGGCAGACTCTTGCTTATCTGAGCTCAGCTTTGCTAATGCCTGTGCGCGGGCATCCAGATCCGCCAATTGTGCGCCGAGGAGCCACTGCTCTTTTTGCGCATCGGATGCCTGCGCTACCGCTTCGGGCTGGCCTGCCTCGATCAGTGATCCCTTGAAGACCGTCATACCTACAGCCCAGGTCGCACCGGCAGCAACGACGGCTGCAAGTACGGGTGCTACCCATTGTGGAGCGCGACGGGTTTGAGGGCGGCGAGAATTGCTGGGGCGCGGGGAAGAAGCAGTCATATCGAGAATGATCATGCCATGAAGTGCTGAAAACTTGATGGGTCTGCAGCTTCTGAGCCTGGCGTGTGGCGTAATTGAAGGCGTGAGTTCTTTCACCTGAAGCGGTCAACGAGTTCTCAAGTGGCTGTTGGGGAGATACGCTTAACGGACAACATCGAATAGCGTGGGAGGATATCCATGACCGGTATGCCGGCCGATACCGAACAGGAAGCGCAGCGTCTGAGTACCGCGCTTAACAAGGAAGTAGAATCCCACGGGTTAATTCTGGAGGAAGTCACCCTCCGCCCCAGCGGCAAGCAGATGATTATTCAGATCATCGTGGACAAGGCCGACGGACACGATTCAGTCAACCTGGACGAGCTCGGCGAAGTGACCACCACTATTTCTAACGCATTGGACCGTGATCCGGTCTATGCATCCGCGTCCCCTTATGAACTTGAAGTCAGCTCGCCGGGCCTGTCCCGCCCGCTGACTGCACAGCGCCATTGGGTACGCGCCCTGAACCGCATGGTCAAGGTGAGCTTGACCGACGGCACCAAGCTCCGTGGGCGCCTCACCGAAGTCAATGACGACGACGTTGTTATTGTCGAGCACCGCGAGCCAGCCAAGAAGGGAATGAAGGCCAAGGTCCTTGATCCGGCCACGTATTCCTTCGACAACATCCGTAAAGCAGTCGTCGACCCGGAGTTGAACTTCGACGATTCGCTCTTTGACAACATCGATACCGAAGATTTGGAGGGCTAAGCGTGGATATTGATCTCGACGCACTGCGCATCCTGGAAAAAGACCGCGATATCCCCATGGATGTGCTGATTCCGACCATCGAATCCGCGCTGCTGCTGGCCTACAACAAGACCGATGGCGCCATGCCGGGGGCTCGCGCGCACATTGAGCGCAGCAACGGCCACGTCTCGATCCTGGTTGAGGACCGCGACGCCGCAGGCGTTGTGCTCGGCGAATTCGACGACACCCCGCACGGTTTTGGCCGCATCGCCGCCTCCACCGCACGCCAGGTGATCATGCAGCGTCTGCGTGAAGCCGAGGACGCACAGGTAGTCGGCGAGTACGCTGCCCGCGTCGGCACCCTGATTTCCGGAGTCATCCAGCAGGGCTACTCCTCGCACATGGTTCAGGTGAACATTGGCGCCATTGAGGCGCTGCTGCCGCCGGTGGAGCAGGTGCCGGGCGAAACCTACAAGCACGGCGACCGCCTGCGCGCCTACGTGGTTTCGGCTGAACGCGGCAACAAGGGTCCAGCGGTGACCCTGTCCCGCTCGCACCCTAACCTGGTGCGCCTGCTGTTCGAAATGGAAGTTCCTGAGATCGCCGACGGCACCGTCGAAGTTGAAGCGCTGGCCCGTGAAGCTGGCCACCGCACCAAGATCGCCGTGCGCGCCACCAAGCCTGGCGTCAACGCCAAGGGCGCTTGCATTGGCGAGATGGGCACCCGTGTGCGCGCTGTCATGAACGAGCTGAACGACGAGAAGATCGACATCGTTGACTACAACGAAGATCCAGCAAAGTTCATCGCGGCTGCGCTTTCGCCCTCAAAGGTGGTCTCGGTAGAAATCCTCGACTACGACGAGCGCCGCGCCCGCGTGGTGGTTCCGGATTCGCAGTTGTCGCTGGCCATCGGTAAGGAGGGCCAGAATGCCCGCCTTGCGGCCAAGCTGACCGGCTGGCGCATCGACATCCTCGCTGCTTCCGGCGGCAAGGAGCCACAGCTTTAGACGGCTGTTTTAACGGTTTGAGCCAGTCATGGCGGATGACGGTGTGCGCGTGATACCAATCTCACGCGCACACCGGTCTATAAACGCGCTAGACTGGTAGTTGGTTCTTTTCAACGGGAAGGTGGCGACGGCGCTCGCATGAAGCTGCATCAGCAACGCACGTGCATTGGCTGTCGGACCTCTACCGATAGGAAAGAACTCATTCGTTGGGTCCTCAATGACGATGCACCGCCGCGTGCGGTGCTTCTTGATGTGCACAGCAACGCCTCGGGGCGTGGTGCGTGGACCCACGAAAATGAAAAGTGCGTGCGGCAAGCGGTGCAGCGCCGAGCATTCGCCAGGGCCTTTCGGGCCCCGGTAGATGATGCCACGGTGCTGGCGCAATTTACCGCACGCGAAGATCGGCCGGGAGCGTCCCGGCTATCTGGCAATCATGATGAAAGCGGGTCAGAAATCTGATGGCAACCCGATGAGTCCGCAATGTTGAGCGCACACCGATGAACAATCAGTTCTGCGTGATCCACCGTGCGGCGGAAGAATTTCACGAAATACATAGCTGATCTGCCAGAGCTCCGCAGTCTTTTTGACCGCAGGGTTTATGCAGATCACATCAAAACAGGAGAGATGTGGCTAAACCCCGCGTTCACGAGCTCGCCAAAGAGCTCGGAATCACTTCGAAAGAAGCACTAACCAAATTGCAGGACATGGGCGAGTTCGTTCGCTCGGCGTCCTCCACCGTTGAGCCTCCGGTAGCGCGCAAGCTGCGCGACGCATTCCCAGGTTCCAACGCCGGCGCAGCCAAGCCTGCCGCCGCTCCAAAGCCAGCAGCAGCCACCCCGGGTGCCGGCCGTCCAGCCGCCCCGAAGCCAGGCGGCGCAAAGCCGGCAGCTGCAGCCCCAGGTCCACGCCCGGCAGCCAAGCCTGCTGCAGCGGCACCTGCACCAGCGAAGCCTGCGGCCGCTGCTCCGGCAGCGCCAAAGGCAACTCCAGGCGCTCCGGTACCGGGTGCTCCAAAGCCTGCGGCAGCACGCCCAGGCGCACCAAAGCCAGGTACCCCGCGTCCGGGCAACAACCCATTCAGCTCCCAGCAGGGTATGCGCTCGGCTGATGCTGGAGAACGCCGTGGCGGCAACCGCGACGGTGCTCGCGCACCTCGTCCGGGTGCTCCACGTCCAGGCGGTCCACGCCCAGGCAACAACCCATTCAGCTCCCAGCAGGGCATGCGCTCCGAAGGCGGCCAGGGCGGTCCACGCCCACCACGCGACGGTGCGCGCGGTCCACGTCCGGGCGGTCAGGGTCAGGGCGGTCCACGCCCACCACGTGACGGCCAGCGCGGTCCACGTCCAGCCGGTCAGGGCGGTCCACGCCCAGCTGGTGCCGGCGGCCCACGCCCAGCAGGCCAGGGCGGCCCACGTCCAGCCGGTCAGGGCGGTCCACGTCCAGCCGGTGCAGCAGGTCCACGTCCGGGCGGCACCACTGCCACCCCACGCATGATGCCTAACCGCACCGAACGTCCAGCCCCAGCAGGCGGCGGACGTCCAGGCGGCGGCGCTGGCGGCCGTGGTCGTCCAGGCGGCGGCAGCGGCGGCGGTACCGGTGGCGGCTTCCGTCCGGGTGCACCACGCGGACGCGGCGGCGTCGGCGGTGCTTTCGGCAAGGGAGGCGCCGGTCGCGGCAAGCAGCGCAAGTCCAAGCGCGCAAAGCGCCAGGAATTGGAGCAGATGAGCGCTCCGTCGTTGGGCGGCGTGAATGTTCCACGCGGCACCGGTGACACCGAGATCCGTCTGCGCCGCGGCGCGTCGATCACCGATTTCGCAGACAAGATCGGCGCAAACCCGGCAGCACTGGTGACCGTACTGTTCCACCTCGGTGAAATGGCTACCGCAACCCAGTCGCTGGATGAGGCAACCTTCGAGGTCCTCGGCGAAGAGCTGGGCTACAAGGTAGCAGTCGTCTCCCCAGAGGATGAAGACCGCGAGCTGCTCGAAGGCTTCGGCCTTGACCTGGACGCCGAACTTGAGGCTGAAGGCGAAGACGAGCTCGAAGAGCGCGCACCGGTGATCACGATCATGGGCCACGTCGACCACGGTAAGACCCGACTGCTGGATGCCATCCGCCAGTCGAACGTCATCGAGGGCGAGCACGGCGGCATCACCCAGCACATCGGTGCATACCAGATCGTGCACGAGCACGAGGGCCGCGACCGCGCGATGACCTTCATCGATACCCCGGGCCACGAGGCGTTCACCGCCATGCGTGCCCGCGGTGCCGAGGTCACCGACGTTGCAGTGCTGGTTGTCGCAGCGGACGACGGCGTTATGCCGCAGACCGTTGAGGCGCTGAACCATGCACAGGCCGCCGGCGTGCCGATCATCGTCGCAGTGAACAAGATCGATAAGCCGGAAGCAAACCCTGACAAGGTCATGGGCCAGCTCACCGAATACGGTCTGGTGCCTGAGGAATACGGTGGCGACACCATGTTCGTGAAGGTTTCTGCACTGCAGAAGCTGGGCATCCAAGAACTGCTCGACGCAGTGCTGCTGACTTCCGACGTCATGGAGCTGCAGGCAAACCCGGACAAGTCCGCCCGTGGTGTGGCCATCGAAGCCAACCTGGACAAGGGCCGCGGCTCGGTTGTCACCGTGCTGGTTCAGTCCGGCACCCTGGCAGTGGGCGACACCATGGTGGTGGGCACCGCCCACGGCCGTGTGCGTGCAATGTTCAACGAGAACGGCGAGAACCTCGACGTGGCTCTGCCATCGCGCCCGGTTCAGGTCCTGGGTCTGTCCTCCGTGCCTCGCGCTGGCGACAGCTTCCTGGTCACCGAGGACGAGCGCACCGCACGTCAGATCGCTGAAAAGCGCGAGACCGCTGAGCGCAACGCCCAGCTGGCCAAGCGTCGCAAGCGCATCACCCTGGAAGACTTCGACAAGGCAGTGGCAGAGGGCAAGATCGATACCCTCAACCTGATCCTCAAGGGCGACGCCTCCGGTGCTGTGGAAGCACTGGAAGACTCGCTGATGAAGATCGACGTGGGAGAAGACGTGCAGCTGCGCGTCATCCACCGCGGCGTGGGTGCCATCACCCAGAACGACGTCAACCTGGCTACCGTGGACAACGCCATCATCATTGGCTTCAACGTCCGCCCAGCCGAGCGCGTTGCCGAACTGGCCGACAAGGAAGGCGTCGACATGCGCTTCTACTCGGTCATCTACGCAGCCATCGACGACATCGAGGCAGCCCTCAAGGGCATGCTCAAGCCGGAGTACGAAGAGGTGGAGCTCGGCACCGCCGAGATCCGCCAGGTGTTCCGCTCCTCCAAGTGGGGCAACATCGCCGGTTCGATCATCCGCTCGGGCACCATCAAGCGCAATTCCAAGGCACGCCTGGTGCGCGATGGCAACGTGGTCGCCGACAACCTGTCGATCGACTCGCTGCGCCGCGAGAAGGACGATGTCACCGAGGTCCGCGAAGGCTTCGAGTGCGGCATCGGCCTGGGGTCGTTCAACGACATCAAGGAAGGCGACATCATCGAGACCTTCGAGATGCGCGAGAAGCCACGCGCCTAATAGCCAACAGCTATTAGCAGTGTGACTCACCGATTCGTGGGCGTTTGACCGCTAGTATGTGGTCAAGCGCCCACGAATTTTGAACCATAAGGAGAAAATCATGGCTGATTCAGCCCGTGCCGCACGCCTTGCCAAGCGCGTGCAGGTCCTCATGGCCCAGTCGCTGCGTACGGTCATCAAGGACGAGCGCATCGACAACGTGACGGTGACCGACGCCCGAGTTACCAACGACCTGCAGCACGCCACCGTGTACTACACGGTCTTCGGCGATGACGACGCCAAGAAGGACGTTGCAGAGCTGCTGGTCAAGCGCGGGGGTGCCCTGCGCAAGGAGTTGGGCCGCAACCTGACCATCCGTCTGACCCCAACCCTGGAATTCGTCGCAGATGAGATTCCCGAGGGTGCATCGCACCTGGAGGAGCTGCTGGCCAAGGCCCGCGAAAAGGATGCAGAAGTTGCAGCGCTGCGCGAAGGCAAGACCTTCGCCGGCGAAGAGGATCCTTACAAGAAGGACGCAGAAGACGAGGAAGCCGAAGCCTAAGCAACGGACCACGTTAAAACCTCCGGCACCACCGAATCATCGGTGGCGCCGGAGGCTTTTTGCTGCTGCGAGGCTAACGCGCAAGCCTTGCTGTAACCAGCTCGCCCGATTCCGTCAGCACCTTGGTGGTGACGGCCACCCGGTTGCCGTCGATGGCGATATCGGCCGCCATCACCGCAGGCATCACCGTGACAGCTTTGCCATGGGAGAGCTTAGCCACCCCCTCGCCGAAGAGCTGCGTAACGTAGACCTGGTTGTTCTTATCCACCGCCACCCCGGTAGGTGCGCTCAAATGCGAGGCCACCAGCTGGGTCTTCTTCGACTCAAGATTCACGCGGTACACCTTGCCCATGGACAGCGACTCGCCCGGAACTCCCGGCAGCACCGTGTAATAGAGCCACTGGCCCTTGACGGTGATGTCGGTGGGCACTGGCTGGGCCCAGTAGGTCAGGCCCAGCATGCAGTCTGGGACGACCATTCCCATCTGCGCTGCCAGTTCCTGTACCGAAGCGGTGATCTTGATCGGCTCAGCTGGCAGGGCTTTGACCAATGAGACCTTGCCGTTTGCGGACACTTTGAGGATCACGTTGGCACCGGCATCGCCAACATAGACACTGGAACCGACAGGGGCGCTGGAGTATGGGTGAGAGAACTGCTCGCCGTGCGACTGAAGATAGGGTGCCTGGGCGAGACAGCTGTCTGCAGCATCCCGCACCCCGTAGACGGTTGAGCCATCCGCATTGGTGGCCGCCTCATACTTGGCCAGATCCGCAACGGTACTCACTTGGCCGGAAGGGGAAATCGACTTGAGGAATGCGGTGGCATTCGGGTCTGGCTGGCCTTCTTCGCCCATAGAATTTTCAAAGAAGTAGGTTGTGCCTCCGGCATAGGAGACACCGCCGATTTCCTTTCCTCCAGCCGAATACAGTGAGCTGCGTTCACCGGAGGCAGAGATTTTAGTGAGCTGACCCGCAAATGATTCTGCCACCAGCATGCTCGAATCAGCGCCGAAAGCTACCTTCAATGGTGTGGCTAGGCCTTCGGCGACTGTGGTGACGTGGGTGAATTCAGAGGAATCAGGCGAATTCTTGGATGCCGCCTGAGTGGGGACGGCGCCGAGCGCCGCCACCAAGACCGAAGCGGATGCGGCAGCAATGAGTGCACGAAACTTCATTGTCATGTCCTTGATGAGAGTGGAGTGCGCGTCAAAAACGTCGCGCAGGAGTATCACCAAGAGACCAAAAGCCGAGCAGAGATCACTGAGACTAGGTGCGAGTGAATGCGAGGTGGAAGGCGAGGGGCTGCCGGCTGAACCGATGGCCTGCGAGGTGACCATAACACCGCGGATGCGGTTCTCGAGAAGACCGCGGTGTGCAGGTGCTTCTCACCAACTGCCCGGCAAATATCGCGAGCAGTCGTAGCTTATCCCGAATGATTTCAGACAAGGCAACGCACAATGGAATTAGGTATCGCCGGCACTAAAGATAGGTAGCCTGGCGGCAGTTCCCCGGCCTAGACCCCCGCCGGCTGGTTACAGGTACTGGTCAAGCAACTGAACAATTTCGGTGAATCCACGGTCTTCGGCAAGCTCGCGCGGCGACGAGCCATTGCTGTCCGGAATGGTTGGATCCGCACCGGCCTCAAAGAGCAGCCTGATGGATTCGACCTGACGAGGACCGCCGTTATTGAGCACAATTGCTTCATGAATCGCCGTCCACCCCGGATTATTAATGTGGTCCAACGGGACGCCGGCGTCAATGAGAATTTTGATGGTCTCCACATGTCCATGCTCCCCGGCAGGAATCAATGCGGTACCTCCGTAGCGGTTGGTGTCATCGACATCAGCTCCCGCGGCGACGGTTGCCTTGAGGATCTCATTGAGGCCTTCGGCGCCGGCATAGAGGAAGGCGGAGTCCTCAATGTCGTCCTTGGCATTCACATCTGCTCCGGCCTCGATGAGGGCTAGGGCCAGCTCGGTGTCCTGCGCCTTGGTTGCTGCGAGAACCGGAGTCATTCCACGGGCGACTTCTACTTCCAGATCGGCACCGTCGGAGATCGCTGCTTTTGCCGCGTCGACATCGCCGTTGTTGACGGCTTTCACCAACGCATCGGTGGCGGCCTGTGCGTCAGGCGTGGCCGACGCGCTGGCGCTGGCAGCGGCAGTGCCTTGAGCTGCGCTGGGTGTAGGAGACTCGCTGGGCTCGGTGCTGTTTTGCGCGGGGGAGCAGCCGGTGAGCAGCGTGGCGCTCAACGCCGTTGTTGCGAGAAACATGGTCAGTCCGGGCTTCGTTGTTTTCATCAAGAGCACTCCTGTTTATCGGAAGGGGTTTCCACCTTCTAGGCTCTCAACTCGCTTCGACCGCTGGCATCGGCCAAATGGCTAGTCTCGATCGCCATGAGGCTGATGGCGATCTATCAGAGGGCGAAGCACCTCTAATTGTTCGCGGAGAACCGCCAGCGCCTCTTCACCCACCTGCTCCTTCCAGCGTGCTTCAATGGCAGCTTCAATCTCTCGGGCTGCCCTTTGGGCTCTGCGTCCCTGCTCAGTGATGGTGATCAGTTGCGCGCGGGCATCGTCGGGGTTGTCCGCCCGATGTACCAGTCCCGATGCTTCGAGCTGGCTGACGAGATATCCGGCACTTTGTTTGGTAATGCCGGCCGACGCGGCCAGGTCGGTTAAACGGCTGCCCTTCACGGCAATGCGCGCCGCGAGTCTGCCCTGGGACAAGGTGAAATCGAAGCCTTGCAAATGCAAGTTCTCGACTATCTGTTCTTCGAACGCGCGATGGGCGATGAATAGCAGGGTGCCCAATGAAAGTCGTTCGGCATTCTCTCTTGACATAGTAGTCAGAATAGCTGACTATTTAGTCAGAGTCACTGACTACTTTGGAGTGTGGGTCATGCATACCGGGGAAATGTGGGACATTATTGTCGAACAGCGCCAAGAACTTGAGGGGATCCTTCGTTCCTTGCCTCTGGAGCTGTGGGAGCATGAATCACTCTGCAAGGGGTGGAAGGTCAAGGATGTCGCTGCCCATGTCATCAGTGCTCCACAGCTGAACGCCGCCGCCATGGTTAAGGTCCTTCCCCTCCTGCTCGTCTACGGCTATAACGGGATGACGCTGCGCGATGGGCAGCGTCGTGGCAGCGTTGGCGCGGAAGCGATTCTGGTCCAATATCAACAGTTTGTTGCGGTCCGACGCGGTCCGGCGGTGGTGGGCGTCCTTGAAACATTAACCGACACACTGGTCCATACCCAGGACATTGTTCGACCATTGGGCATCAGGCATGACATGCCCCTGGCCGCGGCGGAACAGGTCGCTCAACGCTTGGAAAAGACCGGCGTGCTGCTGGGTTCTCGTAAGGTTCTGCGCACCGTACGCATGGAGGCCACCGATTGGGAATTCAGCTCGGGACATGGGCCTTTAGTTAGTGGTCCATTGGCTGAACTGGTGATGCTGCGCGCTGGACGGCAGCCTGAGTGGGGGAGTCTTCGGGGGCCCGGCGTGCAGATTGCCCGGCAGCTTTACGCGGGGCGTTAACCGCGGCAACCGCCGCCCGGGTGTTCTTGAGTGGTGGTTGGTATGAAATTTCATCCCAGCAATATCTTGTTGGGTGACAGCAGTCACACGTACCTTTATTTCTGGGATCCCGAATTGGGATCCCATTAATCAGGTGGTTGTGTTCGGCGGCGCGCGCATTGTCTAGACCAACACTCGCACCATCGTCTGAACGACAAAAGGACACCCCACTCATGACTACGCAAAACAGTGCAGCGACGGCCACCGAGGCCGATGCATCGCGCCCTGGCCGCGGGCGCGCCACGAGAACACGTTGGCACCTTTTTATCCTCCTGTTGATCCTGGTCACGGTCAATTATGTGGACCGCGGTTCAATCTCCGTGGCACTGCCGTTGATCCGCGAAGAGTTCAACATGCCTCCGGAACTGGTAGGGCTGCTGCTCTCCGCGTTCTTCTGGACCTACGCGTTGATGCAGGTGCCGGTTGGGTGGCTCATCGACAAATTCGGCCCGCGCAAAATGCTCACCGCCTCCTGTGTCGGCTGGGGCGCCGCCACCGCGGCGTCGGGTTTGGCCGGCGGATTCGTTTCGATGTTCATCGCCCGATTGGGAATCGGCGTCACCGAGGCTGGCGTTATGCCAGCCGGAGGCAAGCTGAACGCGCTGTGGATGCCAGCCAATGAGCGAGGCCGCGGTGCAACGATCCTCGACGCAGGTGCACCACTGGGTGCCGGCGTGGGCGGCATCGCCATCGCCGGGCTGATCGCTTCCACCGGCTCCTGGCGCTGGGCCTTCATCATCGCCGGCGCTGCAACGGTACTGCTCGGTGCGGCAGTGTGGTGGTTCGTCCGCGACAATCCCCGCAACCATCCAAAGGTCAACGACGCCGAGGCTGACTACATCGAGGCGGCACACCGTGCCGAGGACGCCGCCATCGACGGTGCAGAGGGCACCGGCAAGCTGCGCAACTACCTGAAGTACCGTTCCTTCTGGTCCATGTGCTTTGGCTGGTTTGGATTCAACGGAGTCTTCTACGGCCTGCTGACCTGGGGCCCGCTGTACCTCTCGGAAGCCAAGGGCTTCGACCTGAAGACTATCGGCTGGTCTACCTTCGTGATCTTCGGCGCTGGCTTCGTGGGCGAAATCCTCGGAGGCATGCTGGCCGACAAGCTGCAGGCCAAGGGCGTCGGCACCAACAAGGTCATGCGCTCCATGCTCGGCTTCTCCGCGCTGATGGTCACCCTGGGGCTGGTCGGCACGACCATCATCGCCGACCCGATCACCGCAGTGGTGCTGCTGTCCACCGTGCTGTTCTTCCTGCGTTGGGTAGGCCTGTTCTGGGCGGTTCCGGCCACCTTGGGCGGCCGCAAGAACGCCGGTGTGCTGGGCGGGGCAATGAACCTTTCGGGCAACATCGCAGGATTCTTGACCCCGATCATCGTAGGCCTGATTGTGGGCGCCACCGGCGGCTACACCTGGGCTCTGCTGTACTTCGTCGGCTCGGCAGTGATTATGGGGATCGCCGTCATCAGCCTCGACTACAGCAAGCGGCTGGCCATCTAAGAAAAACAACCAAGTAAGTAGGACAAAGGAAAGACCATGACCGTGGCGGATCTGAACAAGCCCCAACCCCTGCGTGAACAGGTGCGCGACACCATCCGGCAGCGCATCTTCGACGGCTACTACGTGCCGGGCACCCGGCTGATCGAACGTTCCCTGGCCGAAGAGTTCACCGTCTCACGCCTCCCGGTGCGTGAAGCGCTGCGCATGCTGCGTCAGGAAGGGCTGGTCATTGAAAAGGACCGCCGCGGTTCAATGGTTTCCTCCCTCACCGACAAGGACGTCCGCGACCTCTTCGATCTGCGCACAGCGCTGGAGGTGCTCGCCTGCAAGCTCGCCGCCGAACGCGCCAGCGACGAAGATCTTGAAAACCTGCACGAACTGTTGACGGCTGCCCGTTCCCAACTGGAAGCCGGACGACAGGGGACAGCGCAGCGGATCAACAGCGAATTCCATGACCGGGTCATCGACCTGGCGGACAACGAACAGCTCTCCCAGGTCCTCAAACCACTGACCGGCCGGCTGCATTGGATCTTTAGGCACGTCGATGATCTGGGGGAGCTGATCGACGAACACTTCGGCCTGCTGGCTGCCATCGCCAGCCGCGACCCGGAAGCGGCGGGCGCGGCCTCGGCCGAACACATCGCCAAATACCGGGCCCAGTTCCCGGATCTGCACGCACTCTACTCTCAGGACAAATCGTGAAACTGCTAGTGATCAACCCCAATATCTCCCAGGACGTCAGCGCCCTGATCGCCGCCGAGGCGCAGCGGAGCATGGCCCCGGGCACCGAGCTGGTCATGGCCACCGCCGCCAGCGGCATGGAGTATATTGAAACCCGCTTCGAATCCCTGCTCGCGGCCCCCGCGGTGGCCCAGGCGATGGCGCAGACCCCTGACGCCGACGCCGTGGTGGTCGCCGCCTTCGGAGATCCGGGACTGCCCGCGCTGAAGGAAATTTCAGGAGTCCCGGTCGTCGGGATCACCGAGGCTGCACTGGCCGCCGCGGCGCTGATGGGCAAACGCTTCTCCATCATCGCGATTTCAGACAGGATCACCGCCTGGTACCGCGACTGCGTTGAATACAACGGCTACCTGCCGCGCCTGGCCTCCATCCACCACCTGCGCGACAAGCTGAACTCCATCGGCTCGGTGGCCGAGGACTTCTCCGAAAAGCTGGTGGAGCTTGCCAACCAGGCCGTGCACGAGGACGGGGCCGATGTCATCATCCTGGCCGGAGCGCCGCTGGCAGGACTGGCCCGGGACGTGGCAGGATGCATCCCGGTCCCGGTGATCGACGGCATCGGTGCCGGGGTGCGCTTTGCCCAGTCGCTGGCCGCCATGGATACCGGATCCCACCGCGCAGGCTCGCACACCGCACCGCCGGTTAAACCGCGCAAGGGCCTGGAACCAGAGCTCGACGCATTAATTTCTTCCCGCCAGCACGCCACCACGGCGGCGGCCACCCCAGTCACAGGAGCACACTCATGAGCGCCGACCTGATCATCACCTCGGTACTGATCGCCAACGCAGACTCCCGCCGCACCGGCCACGTGGTCGTTGCCAATGGGGTGATCAGCCAGGTCCTCGATGCGGACCAGCCGGTTCCTCACGCCGCACGCATCATCGACGGCTCCGGAAAAATCTTGATCCCCGGCGGCGTGGACGGACACTGCCACATCGCCCAGGTCACCGGGGCCTGGCGCACCATGGACGACTACGCGGTGACCACCTTGGCGGCGCTGGCAGGCGGCACCACCACGGTGATGGACTTCGGCATCCCCGCCGATGCGGGCGAAACCCCGCTGGCCGCCGCCGAAGCGAAGCTGGCGATGATCGCCGAGGCCCGCTGCGATGTGGGACTGCATGCCTCGGTCGTCGACTGGGATGAGAGCACCGCAGGGCAGCTTGCGCAGCTGGCCGAGCGCGGCATCCGTTCGGTCAAGCTCTACACCACCAACCGGGGTTCCACCATGGCATCCATGGACACCATCGTGAAGGTGCTGCGCGAGATGGCCAGGCTCGACGGGCTAAGCTACGTGCACGCGGAGCACGACGCGCTGGTGGTCGACGCGACCGAGAGGCAGGCGGCCACCGGGCAGATCGGGATTGAGACCCTACCCGGCACCCGCCCCGAACTGGCAGAGGAGGCCAGCGTCCGAGAGGTGCTTGCGGTGGCCGAATACACCGGAGCCCCGGTCTATTTTGTGCACCAGTCAACCCCCGGCGCGGTAGACCTGGTCTCCGATGCCAAGGCCCGCGGCCTGCAGGCCTACTCGGAAACCTGCCCGCATTATGTGGCCCTGCACGACGGCGTCTACAACGGGCCGCTGCCCGAGTTCTACGCTTGCTGCCCGCCGATGCGCGACGAGAAGACCATGCTGGCGCTGCGTGCCAAGCTCAACGACGGCAGCATCGACACCATCGCCTCGGACCACTCCTGCTACGACCTGAACCAGAAGCGCGAACGCAGCGACGACCTGCGACTGATGCCGCACGGACTGCCCGGTGTGGAAACCCGCCTGCCGGTCACCTTCACGCATATGGTGGGGGAGAACCTAGAGGGTTTGGAGCGCTTTGTGGATGTCTTCTCCACCTCGGGCGCACGACTGAACGCGCTGGCAGGCAAGGGCAGCATCGCCGAAGGCTTCGATGCGGACCTGGTGCTCATCGACCCGGCGGCCGCCGACCTGGTGGACGAGGTTCCGCTGCACATGGGCACCGACTTCTCGCCATTCACCGGGCACAGGCTGCGCGGCTGGCCCCAGGTGGTCATCTCCGCCGGCCAGGTGGTGCGCGATGAGCAGGGGGTCCACGACCCCGGACCGGTGGGCCGATTCATCGAACAGCAGCCATTTAGCCAGAGCCTTTCCTGGCCCACCCTCGGGGCGGCCCGTCCCGTTGAAGCCCGCTAGCACCTAGGAGCACCCCTATGACTACCAACCCCGTAGTGAGTCACGCCCCCGGAGAGATCAGCGAAACCCGGCCGGTGCGGCTGGGCATGATCGTCCCCTCGTCCAATACCTGCCTTGAGCCGCAGAGCTACCGCATGCTGGCGGGCCGGGAGGATGTCACGATGCATTCGACCCGCATTCCGGTGACCCGCATTGCGCTGGACGGCGGCAGCGATAAGCAGTTTGAAACGCAGACCATGGCCGATGCCGCGGCGCTGCTCGCCAGCGCCGACACCGATGTCATTGCCTGGAACGGCACCAGCGGTTCATGGCTGGGCATCGAGCACGACCAGCAGATCGCCACGGTGATTACCGAGGCAACGGGCGTGCCCGCGACCACCAGCACGCTGGCCTATATGGAAGCCTTCAAACGCTTTGGGCTCAAGCACATCGCGCTACTGACGCCCTATACCCAGGACGTCAACGAACAGATTGCCGCCAGCTATGCAGACCAGGGAATTCAGATCGTCGGATCGCACCACTGGTCCCTGAGCGATAACGAATCCTTCGCCAGGGTCCGCGCCGAAGACCTGCTGGAGCCATCGCGCAGGCTCCTAGAAGAGAAGCCTGATGCATTGATCTACCTATGCACCAACCTCTATGGCGCCCCAGCGGTGGCCCAGCTGGAGGAAGAGTTCGGCATCCCGGTGCTCGATTCGGTGGCGGTCACGCTTTGGCATGCGCTGCTGCTGGCCCAGGCACAGCTGCTCGACACGTCCTGGGGAAAGCTGCTGAGCGCCAAGCAAAACGCATAAAACTAAGCCTTCCGGCCGGCATCCGAAGTTTCGGGTGCCGGCTTCTTTGCGTTAACCCCGGGGCATGGCCGCCGATGTGACCCACCTGAAAACTGGTGTGACCGAGCAGATAATGACAGTAACATGCGTTAAGGTTATGGTGAATATATGGCACGCAAACCACTGACTCACGAAGCACTGCTGGAGATGTCCCGCAGCTGCGCGGCCCTGCTCAACGAGGTAGGGGCCGAAGCTTCCACGACTGAGTTGGTGGCCGCCGCAGGCGTTTCGGAACGCACCTTCTTCAGGTACTTTCCAATGAAGGCCGACTGCCTGCGCCCGATCATGGAAGACGGCTACCATCGCTTCGTCGCAGCCGTCGAGCGCCAATGCGTAGAAGGGTCCTCGGCAGATCTTCTGGAGATCGTGCGCACCGCGTTCATCAGCTCATACGGTGTCGGTGAAGAAGGGCTAGACCGGCGGTTCTTGGAACTCATCACGGTTGCCGAAATTTACCGCCGTTTGTGGCTTGCCATCAATGAAGAAACCATGCAGGCACTATATGCACCAATGTCCCAGGTGCTGAACCTGCCAACAGACCACATCGACGTGCGCCTTGCCGCCGATGCAGCGACCCGGCTGGCAGTTGAGTCAATCCGCCTGATGGCATTGCACTCGCTGAGCGCCGAACAGGCCGCAACCCAAGTGGCCGACGCGCTGCGCCGGCATCCATTGATGCGTCCTGTAGCGCATCGTTAGATTCAAGGAGAAGATCATGGAACTGAACAACAAGGTCATCATCGTCACTGGCGGCGCCCGCGGTCTGGGTGAAGCGTTCTCCCGCGGCATCGTCAAGGCCGGTGGCAAGGTAGTCATCGCCGACCTGCTCGACGCTGAAGGCAGTGAAGTTGCCGCAGACCTAGGTGAGAATGCACTGTTCCTGCACCTGGACGTCACCGATGAAAAGAACTGGGAAAGCGTCGTCGCCACCGCCGAGCAGCACTTCGGCCGCATCGACGGACTTGTCAACAACGCAGGAATCAGCGCCTCGGGAACCCCTGTCGCCGACGAGCCGCTGGACACCTTCCGCAAGATCATCGACATCAACCTCATCTCGGTGCACACCGGTATGCACTTCACCGCCCCGGCGCTGCGCCGCGCCGGTGGAGGATCGATCGTCAACATTTCCTCGGCAGCAGGACTGATCGGCCTCGCACTGACTAGCGGCTATGGAGCAGCCAAGTGGGGCGTGCGCGGCCTGTCCAAGGTTGCAGCCGTAGAACTTGGCCGCGAGAAGATCCGCGTCAACTCCGTACACCCAGGCATGGTGCTCACCCCAATGACAGCAGTCACTGGCATCGTGGCAGACGAAGGCGCCTTCCCTAACAACCCATTCCAGCGCGTAGGTAAGCCTGAAGAACTGGTAGGCGCCGTGCTCTATCTACTTTCCGACGCAGCCAGCTACACCACCGGCGCAGAAATCGCAGTGGACGGCGGCTGGACCGCAGGCCCATCCATCGAATACGTCATGGGCCAGTAGCCGACGTACCGAGTACAACGAAGCCCTTGGCGGTTTCCCCATCATGGAGGAACCGCCAAGGGCTTTTGTCGTCGCCGAGCATCCTCGCACCGCTTCTCCGCCTAAAGGAAGTTGTCGAGGACTTCAACCAGCCGAAGATGCCCGTGTGACAGTGCCAGCTCCCGTGGGGTGCGGCCTACTCCGTCGGCAAGACGAGGGTCTGCCCCACGCTCCAGCAAGAGCTGCACCGTGTGCACATAGCGCTCGCCGCCATCGCCGAGGATGATGGCTTCGATCAGCGCCGTCCAGTGGAGCTTGTTGATGTGGTTGACCTCAAGACCGGCATCAAGCAGTCGCTGTACGGTATCCACGAGACCACGCTCGCTGGCTGGTATGAGGGCGGTGCCGCCGTAGCGGTTGGTGCTGTAGATATCGGCACCAGCCTGCAGCGCAGCATCGAGAATTTTTTTCATTCCGCGAGCCCCTGCATAGAGGTACGTGGAATCTTCGATGTGGTCTTTGGCGTTGACATCTGCGCCAGCGTTGATCAGTTCAAGTGCGATATCGGTGTGGCTGGCTTTGGTCGCAGCCAGTACCGGGGTCATGCCCTGGCTGTTGCGCGACTCAAGATCGGCGCCGTCGGCAATGGCGCTTTTCAGTGCGGAGAGGTCATTCGAGCGCACCGCTGACCAGAGGTGCTTCGTTGCCTGACTGTTCATCGCCGGACTCCGTTTCTCTTCAGTAAATCTAGTTCGAATGGTATACCATTATTGGGTATTTGTATTGGATGCGCAACGAAAGGCTGAGCCGCTTTTATGAAGCAGAACACTGAGAATCGGAACTTCTTCAGGGCTGCCTTCTCGTCGGTGATCACCAGCAAAGACTTTCGTTTTGCCTGGTTCTCCAACGTATTCTTCTTCAGCGGTTTGTGGACCCAAACCCTGGTGCTTGGCTGGATAGCATTCGAGATGACAGGCTCTGAGTTCCTTGTGGCGCTCTTTACCGCCGCTCGATTGGCGCCCATGATTCTGGGGCCCATCGCCGGTGCCTTCGCCGACCGACTGAATAAGGTCCACCTGCTGATGGCTGCCTGCGGGTGGGCTGCTGTGGCAATTTCGGTGGTTGCGGTGTTGGCGGGCACCGGCATGCTTGAGTACTGGGGTCTGGTGGTTGCTGGGCTTGCCATCGGCATGGCGCAATCTCCCTCTCAACCTGCGCGCGGTGCACTCGTTGCGGAGTTGGTACCCGCCCGCGAGTTATCAAATGCCAATGCGCTCAACGCGTTGGCACTAAACATGACTCAGGTGGTTGGCCCGGGCATCGGCGGCATCATGATCGCCACGCTCGGAGCACCCGCGGCATTGTGGGTTTCCACCAGCTGGTATGTACTTTCACTGCTCATGCTGCTTCCGCTGCGCAAACATCAGAATCTAAGCTCGGGACAAGAACACGGCTCGATGCTCAGGCTCATGGTGGAAGGGCTGAAACTTGTTGGCCGCAACCGTCTTGCCGTCGGCGTTTTGCTGGTGACCTTCAGCGCCAATGCCCTGCTGTGGCCGGTATATCAAAGCTTTATGCCGATTTTTGCGGAGCAGCGCCTGCATTTGGATGCGGCTGGGCTTGGAGCCCTGCTCATGGCCGCCGGCATTGGCGGATTGCTTGGCTCGATTGCCATCGCTTCCCTTGGCGACTTCAAATTCAAGGGCGCATTGTTTGTCTATGGAACCATGGTGTGGGCCGCGCTCTGGGCGGTCTTTGCCTTCCTGACCAATGTGCCCGCGGCATTCATCATCCTGTGCCTGGTTGGCTTTTCCTCCGCCGCCTTCGGTGTATTGCAGACCACGCTGTTGTTAATCGTCACCCCACCAGAACTGCACGGCCGAGTCATGGGAATCCAGGAACTTGCCATTGGAATCATGCCCATCGCCACCTTGCTGCTGGGACTCGCCGCCGAAAGCATCGGCGTTGCCCTGACCACCTTCATCGCCGCTGTGCTCTTGATATTGGTGCTGGGACTGCTGGTCATGCTGATCCCTGCTGTCACGAAGATTGGGAGGGAGACCAGCGGCGAACTGGTCGAAACCAAGATTGTCAGTCCTTAGGAGTACCGGAGCTTATTCGCGACCGGTCATCTTAAGGTTCTTCCCCTGGGCATCCATCACGAAAAACGCTTGATGGTAGTCGTCTTCAAGGGTGAAGCGAACTACCACCGGGCCGTAGGACCGGATGAAATCCGGTGAATGAACGTCGTTGATGGTGGAGCGCTCGACGGAAACCATCAGATCGTCCGTCACTGGAATTTTTGACTGTTCGCTCCCTTTTTCAATCGCAGGCCAGATGCTGTCCCAGGCAACCTCGTCCATGGAAAACTGTTCGCGCGCAGATTCCGGCTGGATAGTCGCAGGTCCGCGGTGTTCGGCGTAGGCCTTGGAAAACCACCAATCGTCGGTTTCCTGGCCTCCGGCGGTGACTGGCATGGAGGCCATCACCCGATCGTTGCCAATGTAGATGTCCACCGCGTTGCGGTGCCCGGCCCGACGTTCCAGTTCGTCGACGACATACTTCATCTGACCTTCGGTGCGCAGATCTGCGGTCAACCGTTGCTGGCTCAGTGCTGCATAGCCGGAAAGCACGCGATCTTGGAACGGCAGGAGCATGAGCGCGGCACCGATGAGCAGTGCGCTGGCATAGGCCAGGAAACGCAGTGGCCGCCCCCGCCGGCCGGTGCCCAAAAGCGGTGTGTAGAGCTTGCCCTGTTTGTTGACCTTCGCCGGAATCAAGGTGAGCGGTGCAGCAGGAGGCATCACAGTTGGAACCGAAATATGGTGCGGAGGATTCACCGACGGCGCACCGGTGAAATACACATGGGTGTCGTCCTTGCCGAAGAATGCCACCTCGTGCAGTTCGCCCGGTTGATAACGACCTAGGTGCGTCAGCGGAACGATCATCTTGATCTGGCCAAGGAACGCCTGGCCGTGCGGAGGCTGAACTGCAATGACAATATTGCACACCGGTTCGTCGTTGATCTTGGTGCCGGTCTGGCTCAGCGACTGCACGATCGCATGCCCGATCCTGCCCTGAGAACGCGCCGCGTCCAAGGCCTCGGCGGGAACTACTGCTCCGGCGGTCATCGCTTTGCCGATGGCGATGAATGCCGCGCTGAAGATGGAAATGTTCAGCCCGAGCCCCAATCCCCAGCCAAGCCCACTGTCAACGCCCAGATAGTAGAGGAAGATTCCTGCAAGGACGACGCCAAGCCCGGCAAAGAACATCATGCGCAACATAGTCCACAGCCTACTGAAAGCAGCACGTGGAAGTGCAATTCAAGGGAACCATAGGAGGTCAGCGGACGCAGGGAAACCCGGGCCTGCGGTGTGGAGCTTGTCACGAGTCGATCAGCCAGAGGGCGTTCTGCATAGCCAGACCATATACTGGAGGGCGTGAGTAAAGCCGGGCAGAACACGCAAGAGCAGGCATCGGGCCTCGTACTAGTCGATAAAGATCAGGGTATGACCTCCCACGACGTGGTCGGCCGCATCCGCCGCCTCGCGGGCACCCGCAAGGTGGGCCACGCCGGCACCTTGGATCCCATGGCCACCGGCGTGCTCGTCGTAGGCATCAATAAGGCGACCCGGTTGCTCACCTATATCGTGGGCCACGACAAAACCTACACCGCCACCATCCGTCTGGGGCAGAACACCGTCACCGACGACGCCGAGGGTGAGATCATCTCCGAGCGCATCGCCGCCGCGGTCAACGACGAAGACATCGAAGCCGAGGTGGCCAAGCTGCGTGGAGACATCCTGCAGGTGCCGAGCCAGGTTTCGGCCATCAAGGTCGACGGAAAACGCTCCTATGCACGCGTGCGGGCCGGCGAACAGGTGGAGCTTAAATCCCGCCCGGTGACCATCTCCCGCTTCGACATCCACGAGATCCGCCGCGAAAACGGCGGCAAGATCCTCGACGTCGACGTGACGGTGTCCTGCAGTTCGGGCACCTACATCCGCGCTCTGGCCCGCGACCTGGGCGAGGCGCTGAATGTCGGCGGACACCTCACCGCGCTGCGCCGCACCGAGGTAGGCCCGTACAAGATCGAGCAGACCCGCACCCTTGAGCAGCTAGCCGAAGAGTTCGAGATTCTTCCCATTGAGAAGGCCGCCGCGGCGCTGTTTCCGAACCGGACCGTCAGCGTCGACGAGGCAGTAGAGCTGTCCTATGGGCGCCCGATTCCCGCCTCCTCCAAGATCCTGGACATTCCTGAAAACACCCCGGTGGCGGCGTTCGCACCCAATGGTGTCTTGGTGGCACTGCTGGAAGACAAGGGAGACAAGGCCCGCGCTGCCCTGGTCTTCACGGCCAAATAGTTTCGAAGGGACATTCTTGGTGATTGCCTTCAACGGCTTCTTCATTGCCGGAGCGATCGTCTGCGCCGTCGCATTCATCGTTGCGGTCATCGCCACGATCATCCGCAAGTACCCCGATGACTGGGCGCTGATCGGCGCGGTGGCCACTGAGCTATTTTTGATCGTCTACGGCATCGCCGCAGCCATCCGCCAGGGCGGGGGAGAGAGCGTGGCCGGGGATCCCATTGAATTTTGGGGCTACCTGATCACCGCGCTGATCATGCCCCCGGTCGCGTTCTTCTGGGCTATCAGCGAGAAAAGCCGCTGGTCGAATGCGGTATTGGCGGCATCGGCCGCAGTGACGTTTGTAATGCTGTTCCGCATGGAACAAATCTGGCAGTAGGAGCCGATTCATGAGTGAAAAGCCCCGCAACTCGCGCATTGTGCAGGCAGCGGAAGCCAAGAACGCGGCGAACGGCCCCAAGCCAAGCCGCACCACAGGACTTGGCCGAGTCATTATTACCGTTTACGGCATCCTGGCCCTGGCAGCCACGGTGCGCGGTGTCTACCAGATCCTGACCAAATTCGACGAGGCCCCGGTGGCCTACATCCTGTCGGTGATTTCCGGTCTGATCTACGTGGTGGCAACCATTTCCCTCGCTTCCGCAAAGCGCGGCGCCTGGCTGGTTTCACTGTGGGCTGTCAGCATCGAACTGGTGGGAGTCTTGGTGGTGGGCACCCTGTCCATCACCCATCCGGAAGTGTTTGCCCATCCGTCGGTGTGGAGCGGCTACGGCAAGGGATACGGATACATCCCTCTGGTGCTTCCGATTGTCGGACTGTGGTGGCTTTACCGTAACCGTAACGAGCGCCACGCCTAAAGACGTGCGAGAATTGCTACGGCGGGTTCGCTGATCCGCCGAAGCAAGAACCTTATAAGGAGCAAAGTGCACTATTGGAAGGGCCTGGACGCAGTCCCCACAGATATGGCTCCCACCGTTGTGACCATTGGAAACTTCGACGGAGTCCATCTGGGACACTGCGAAGTTTTGGATTCAGTGGTTGCGCAGGCGAAAGCACGTTCGGCGAAATCCGTCGCAATAACCTTTGATCCCCACCCGGCATTCGTGCACCGTCCGCAGAGCGCACCGCAGCTGATCATGGGTGTTGCGGACCGCATTGAAACGCTGGCCAAGGTCGGCTTGGATGCTGTGCTGATGATCCGCTATACCCTTGAGTTCGCAGATCAAAGCCCCGAAGAATTCGTGAAATCGGTCTTCGTCGACGCATTGAATGCCGCAGCTGTCGTAGTTGGCCACGACGTGCGCTTTGGACGCAACAATTCCGGGGACTTCGAGCTCATGCAGGAACTCGGCGTTAAATACGGCTTCGAGGTCATCGGCGTGGCAGACGTGGGGGACAAGCGCAGGCTGTCATCCACCTGGGTCCGCGAAGAACTTGCCGAAGGCGATGTCGCCGCCGCCGCCGCGATTCTCGGCAGGCCGCACCGTGTGCGCGGCGAAGTCGTTCACGGCGCCGCCCGTGGACGCGAACTCGGCTTCCCCACCGCAAATCTTTCCCCCGACTCATCGGGGATCATCCCGGCCGACGGCGTCTACGCAGGCTGGCTGATCGATGAGGCAGAAGTTCGCTGGCCGGCGGCGATTTCGGTGGGATCCAATCCAACCTTTGAGGGTGTCTCCCGCGTCGTCGAGGCGCACGTGATCGACCGCCCGGAGGAAGGGGTGGAAGATTTCGATCTCTATGGCCAGCAGATCGTGGTTGAGTTCATTTCTCATTTGCGTCCCATGGTTGCCTACCGCGGCATTGAAGCGTTGATCGAGCAGATGGCCACTGACGTCTCCCAGGCCCGTGCAGTGTTGGCCGCCGAGCGGCACTAGGTTCAATGGCAGAGATTCCTTCACTTCCGCGCCGCGCGTTCGTCGTCGATGAGCAGCGGCGCAGGGAGCTGGCCTCGGCCTTCCAAGCCGGAGCCGAAAGCTACGACAAGATCAGGCCTTCCTATCCGCAAGCTGCACTGGAATTCACCGTGCAGCACGGGCCTGTCGCCGCGGTGGATATCGGGTGCGGTTCCGGAATCTTCACCGAACAGCTGGTCACCCAGGGGCTTGAAGTCACCGCGGTAGATCCGTCCCAAGACATGCTTGACGTGCTGGCGCAGCGGCTGCCACAGATTCAACGCATCTGTGCCTCGGGGGAAGATACCGGACTGGATTCCGACGGCTTCGACCTGGTGACCTATGCGCAGGCATGGCATTGGGTGGACCACCCCAAAGCCAGCGCGGAAGCGGCCCGCTTGCTGCACGACGGGGGATGGCTGACCCTGCTGTGGAACCAGTTAGATGTCACGATTCCATGGGTGCACCGGCTGGCGAGGATTATGCATGCGGGCGATGTACACCGCCCGGAACTTGAACCCCCATTGGGCAGGGAATTCTCCAAACCCGAACACGGGCTGTGGAACTGGTCCATGCAACTGGATTTTTCCGAGGTCATCGAGCTGACTAAATCTCGCAGCTACTACCGTAAGGCCAGCGACGCTACGCGGGCCAAGGTGGAAGCAAACCTTGCTTGGTACTGGTGCGAGCATTTGGGCCATGATCCCCAAGAGAAGGTCGACGTGCCACATCTCACCCATGCCTGGAGGGGGCGTCGGCGCAAGCGTCGATGATATGATTGATGCTGGCCTTCGCTGCAGTCCGCGGTTGCGATACGCCGTCGTGAACGTCTGACGTTCATTGTGAATGAAACGCGGTCCAACTCTAGGAGTTTGTTATGGCACTGGATGCCGCTATCAAGAACGAAATCATCAAGGCTTACGCCACCCACGAGGGTGACACCGGTTCGCCTGAGGTTCAGATTGCTGTCATGTCCCGTCGTATTTCGGACCTGACCGAGCACCTGAAGCAGCACAAGCACGATCACCACACCCGCCGTGGCCTGATGGCTCTGGTTGGTCGTCGTCGTCGTATGCTCGGCTACCTCAAGAACACCGACATCGAGCGTTACCGTTCGCTGATCGAGCGCCTGGGCCTGCGCAAGTAGTCTCAAGCCGTTCAGCAAAGCCCCGGTTCCCTGATGGGAGCCGGGGCTTTGCGCTGTCTTGCGAATGGCGTTGCCAATGATCCTAGGCTGGAGATTGAGTCCCCCGGTCGGAGAGGCGCCTGAGTGCCAGGGTGCAGAGAAGCGCGGCGAAAACCAGGATCACAGCCAAGGTTCCCAAGCCAATGGATACACCAAAGGCCGTGGCGATGGCGCCGACCAACAGCGGTCCGCCTGCATCGCCAAGTTCTCGACCCAGCTCGGCCGAACCCATGGTCCGCCCCATGCGATGCTCTGGGGTATTTGAAGCGAGGTGGGCAAAGCCCAATGGAGTTGTGATGCCGATGCCAGCGCCGATGAGGACCGCACCGAGGAGCAATGTGGCAAGGCTCGGCACCAAGGCAACGATTCCCAGACCTGCGGCGCTGACGAGCAGTCCCAGTACCATCCCTCGACGGGCCGAAATTTTCGCCTGATCGCGCAGCCTTCCAACCCACGGTTGAACCAAGGCAGAGGCCAAGGCCAGCACCGAGACGATGACCATACTCTGCCCGCTGCCCAACTGCAGTTCGGTGCCCAGCAACGGCAGGAAGCCGATGGCGGTGCCCAGCGCACCGGTGGCACAGGCCAGGGCCACGGTCGGGACAATGAAGGACGGTTCAAGGCATTGAACCGCCAGATCCTTCAGCGTATATCGCTGCTTTGGCAGCACCGGCAGGTTCGGCATACAGCGGGCCACCCACAAGGCTGCGGCTGCAGAAATGACGGTCATGGTGGCAAACAGCGCCGAGAATCCACCGGCCCAGATCAGCACCGCGCCCAGCAGGGGTCCAAGGACATAGCCCAAGGTCTTCCACGAACCGTAGCGGCCGAAGTACTTTCCGGTATTCTTCGAGCCGGCCAACCGGGCCACCGCTGCAGATGAAGCTGGGGAGAATGCAGAAGCCGCGGCTCCCTGTCCCAACCGAATGAGACCCAGTGCCAGCGGCGTCGCCGCAAAGATTCCGAGCGCTGAGAACACGCAAAAGAACAGCAGCCCGCCAACGATCACCGGCTTGGCTCCGACGCGGTCGCTGAGCGATCCGAAAACTGGCTTCAGGATCACCTCCGCTACGTCATAGACCGCGAGCAGTACACCGAGAGCCAACAAGCTGGTGCCCAGAGTTGACTGCTCTGCACCAAGACCGGCTGCGATGCTATGAGCTCCAAATGCTGTGGTGAATCCCGCCGCGTAGAGGGGTACTGCCGAATTGGCTGTGCTGGTGCGTGCCATCAGTGATCGCCATTCATGGCCGAGTACACCTGCTGTGCATAGTCATCGAGGTTCGCGACGCAGCCGCTCAACGCGGCTTCTGCCTGCTTGGCGGACTCCAGCTGCAGCACATCGCGTTTCTTCAGGTCTCTGAACCAGCGTCGGAGGCGATCGAGGCTTTGCTCTTCTTCCTCCAGCTCGGCAAAGGTGAACTTCTTGATAGAAATTTCCTTGGCGATTTCTGCATCGAATTTCTTGCAGTCTGCAAGGAACTCTGTCCATTCGTCACTGCGGGCATCCCTGAATGCTTGTTCAAGGACCCGCTGCGATTGCTCGTCCTTGCCCGTGGCTGAAAGCACCGCGAAGGTTCCTCCTGCGGCTGTGCATAGATCGCGAGCTTTAGCCATACCCTCAACAAATTGCGTGGCGTCGGGCAGGGCCCAGGTGCCCGACATCACCGGAACAGCACCAGTTTTACGAAGTTGACGCCACACTGCCACCCTGTGGCGCGAGGGTTCGGAAGGAACTTGAACCAGCAGCAGCAACCATTTGATTTTATTAGTCACAATCCTAAAAGTAACAGTTGTTACAACATTTGAGAGTCGAGGCGTAGCAGAGAATTGATCTTCAGCTGTGGAAGTCTCAAGTTGATGCCCTGAATTCGATACAAACCAGTTCCAAGCAGGAAGCTGTGTGGCAGAATCCGGGAATACATGGGTAAATTACCACCAGCACCAAGGAACAAGCATGTCCGGACAGCACAGGCTCCGTATTTCACTCATGGACCGAGTCTTTTGGATTTCCCTGCTGCTCAAGGGCATCGATGGACTGCTGGAAATTATCGGCGGCATTCTTTTTCTGTTGGTAAAGCCAGAACAATTGGATGCCCTCGTTAGGGTGCTCACTCAGCATGAGCTTGCCGAAGACCCCGGAGACTTCTTGGCTAACTCCTTGCTGCGGGCCAGTGGGGGATTGACTCTGGAAGCTTCGTGGTTCGCCGCAGCCTACCTCCTGCTGCATGGTGCTGTAAAAGTGGTTCTAGTCTGGGCGGTATTAAAGAATCGACTCTGGGCTTACCCGTGGATGATTGCCTTCCTGGTGATATTCATCGGCTACCAGAGCTACCAACTCGTCACCTCGTTCAGCATCGGGATGTTCTTCTTGACGATCTTTGACCTGTTCGTTGTTTGGCTTACCGTGAGAGAATTTCGAATCCATCGGCACAGGGCTCTCAAGGGCACCACAACTCATCGGCGCTGACCTGCGCAAAAGAGCCACAATCTGGACTTGAAATGCAGGGGGTTGATGGCGCCCGGCACCGAGAGCAAAGGCTAACCTGTAGGTACGGTGGATCACCGCAGCACGGAGAAAGCGAGCAGCCATGAGCAAGACAATTCTTGAACGTCATCTCTTCGGCCCTGGACCGAGTAATCCATACCCGGAAGCAACTGCTGCTCTGGGCCTGCCGCTCCTGGGGCACCTAGATCCGGAGTTCATTGCACGTATGGATGCCGTCTGCGACGGGCTCCGGGTGCTGTGGGGAACTAAGAATGCGCGCACCCTGCCGTTGAGTGCCACCGGTTCGGCCGGCATGGAGGCCGCCTTCGTCAACACCATCAACCCCGGCGACGTGGCGGTCATCGCCATCAATGGCCTCTTTGGAGAGCGCATGTGCGAGGTGGCTTCGCGCGTTGGCGCAGAAATCGTGCGCGTGGAGCACGAGTACGGCACACCCATCGACGCCGAACGAGTTGTTGCAGCACATCCGAATCCCAAGGTCATCGCCGGTGTCCATGCCGAAACCAGTACTGGCGTCGTCTCCGACATTGCCGCGTTGGGTGCGATTAAGGGCGATGCCCTGTTGATTACCGACGCGGTGACGTCCATCGGCGGCATGCCGGTATTGGCCGATGAATGGGGGATCGACGTCGGCTATGCAGGTTCCCAAAAGTGCATCGGCGTGGCGCCGGGTCTAGCTCCGTTCACCATTTCAGACAGGGCTTTTGAACGTAGGGTGCAGAAGCCGCAATCCTGGTACCTCGATCTGGGCCTGCTCGGCGGATACACAACTGGTTCCACCGGCGGTAAGCGCACCTATCACCACACCGCCCCGGTAGCCATGATTGCTTCCTTGGAGGCGGGCGTGAAGCGGATTATGGACGAAGGTTTTGATTCGGTGACCAAACGGCACCAAGAAGCCGGAAAGGCACTGCAGGATGGCCTCCAAGCCATGGGTTTGGAACTCTTCGCCGCAGAGGGGCATCGGCTGCCGCAGCTGACCACTGTCAAGGTCCCTGCAGGTGTTGATTCGGCGCGGGTACGCAGCTACCTGCTCAACCGCTTCAGCATTGAGATCGGCGGCGGCGTGGCGCAATATGCAGATACCGTGTGGCGTATCGGATTGATGGGGCCGAATGCCAACCCTGCATCGGTTGCTCTGATCCTTGCTTCGCTGAAGGAAGCTATCGACAAGGCCTAAATCAGCTGATTGCAAAGCATGCGGCGGGTGCTTGAAAGGAAGTTTCGTTTCCTTTTTAGCACTCGCCGCATGTGCAATGGCAGGCTGCCCCAAATTATCGGTGGTACTTCATAGGGTGTGGCCATGAAAGATACCTATGACGCTGTAGGACGACTACAGCTCGACAAGCCGCGCGACTGGTACTCCGCCGAGGAACTGAACCTTCTGCTGGAAGATCCCGAGCCCTCGGAAGAGTTGTGGTGGAATACCACCGCTACACGTGAGTGGGTGAAGCTCGTCTCGGTTTCGCAGCTTGCCCAAGTACTGCAGCTCGTTACGGAGGAAGGCCACACCTTCCAAATCGAAGGAGAAGAGCCAATTGACAAGTATGCGCAGGGAATGCGTTTAGCCGACGGCAACTTCATGTTGGAACTGGCAGTAGTTGATGGAAGCGCCTACAACATGCGCATCGCCTACGGTCCCAATGCCGATCGGGCATCTAGTCATCCCGATGAAGACGTAGAGGCGAACGGCCCCCAGTCGCTGACTCTGGCGCAAACCTATGAGGTGCTGGCAGGCTGGGTCTCAGGCCGGGGACTGCCGGCAGGGTATGGCGGGAGTATCCATGTCTACTGCTAACTGAGAAATCAGCCAGTTGCTAGTTATTTAGCCAAATAGACCTTGCGCAGCGGTTCATCCACCACCCAGGTCGTGTGCATCCCCTCCCGCAAATGACACACACTGCCCGCCACCAAATCAAAGACCTGCTCCGCATACCCGTTCACCGCATGCACCGTGACCGTCGCCCTCCCGGCCAGCACGATGAACAGCTCCTCGGCTTCAACGTCCTGCATCGCGCCTTCGGTCATCTCCCAGAGCCCGAACTCGACCCCGAAGATTTCACCCAGCCCGTGCACCGCGGTGCTCGGGGTGCCGTCCACCAGCTGGGCCGCGTCCACCGGCTCAGGCACCAACACCACCTCCAAAGCGTTGAGGCTGCGGGTGTCCTCATAACCGTCAAACACACTGGTGTTGCTGATCATGAATCAAACCCCATCCCGATCGCGTCCATGGTCCGCAAAAACAGCCCCCGCTTGCCTTCGTTGCGATCCGAGGCGGCCATGGCCCCGGTCATCATCTTCACACCCAGCCACGCGGCGGGTTCTGGAGGGAAGGGCAGCGGCTTCTTCTTCACCATTTTCAGCTCGGTCAGCTCCGTTGTTTCACCCGAGAGCAGGTCGAGCATGACCTTCGCCGCGAAGTGGGTAGCCCCCACCCCCAGCCCGGTGAACCCGGCCGCGGAGGCGACCTTGCCGTCATAGGCCAGGTCAAAGAAGGAGAAGAACCGGCTGCAGGAATCAATCGCACCACCCCAGGCATGGGAGAACTTCAAGCCCTCCAAGGCCGGGAAGGTCGCGAAGAAGTGCGCGGCCAGGCGGGTGTAGGTGTCTTCGCTGT
This sequence comes from Glutamicibacter sp., assembly GCF_032154645.1. Classification (GTDB taxonomy): domain Bacteria; phylum Actinomycetota; class Actinomycetes; order Actinomycetales; family Micrococcaceae; genus Glutamicibacter. The sequence goes on from NZ_JALDXV010000003.1 coordinate 159,952, forward strand.
TGTAGTGCTTGCGGTCTACCTTGCCACCGAAGAAATACAGGGCGTCATAGCCGCCGTAGAGGATGCGGAAGTCTCCCTGCTCGTCAATGATCGGCCGCGAGTAGTGGAAGCGGCTGTTCAGATCGGCCAGCCCGGTGAGCTTCTCCCAGCCGATCTCCTCACGCTGGACTGCGGTGAGCGGCTCGGTGACCAGGGCGTAGTCGTAGACCGGGACGGTCATCAACGCGTTGCGCTTGAGCAGCGAAGGGAACACATTGGTGCCCAAGATGACCTTCTTGGCCAGCACCTGACCGTCTGCGGTGGCCGCGGCAACAAGGTCTCCCTGCTCTGACAGGGAGTCCACGCGGGACTGCTCGTAGACTTTCACGCCGAGGTCTTCGCAGACTTTGAGCAGGCCCCAGACCAGTTTGGCCGGGTGCACCAACACCGTATCGGCCGTGGACCAGGAACCGGAGAGGAACGCGGTGGAGCGGATCATCTCCGAGGTTTGGTCGCGGTCTAGGTAGAGCACGTCCTCGCCGTTGGCTTCTTCGCGCAGCCACTGGTCCTGGTGCGGTTCGGTGGCCACGCTCAGGGAGCCTTCTTGGATCAGGTCGCAGTCGATGTTGTAGCGGTGGATGGTGTCGATGAGTTCGGCGAGGTTTTCTTTGCCGAGTTCGGTCAGGCGGGCGTTTTCTTCGGGCAGGTGGTTTTCACCGTTGGATTCACCGTGCACCAGCGATGCTTCGCAGAAGCCGCCGTTGCGTCCGGAGGCTTCGTCGCCGACCCATCCGGCTTCCAGCAGCACCACGGTGGCTTCGGGGTGGCGTTCCTTGGCCTGCAGGGCGCTCCATAATCCGGTGTAGCCGCCGCCGACCACCAGCAGGTCTGCGGTGGTGTGTTCGGTGAGTTTAGGGCGGGGTGCTGGCCGGTTCGGGTCATCGAGCCAGTAGACTGCCCGCTTGGTTTCCCTGAGTGAGGTGGCGGTGAGGGCTGGGTCGATGGTTTGTTCGGCCTGTTCGAAGAAGGTCGGCGTAGATGTAGTCATCACTGTTTCTTTAGTAGGAGGTGTTTTCTGCCGGTTCACTGAATGTGCTGAGCGAAGCAATTCAACTCATGACGCTCACGGCAGCTCATATGTTGTTATGACTTGACTCACATTCATAATGTTGCAAGTATATAGCAGACCAACCAGTTGGTTGGTGAATTTTCAGTATTTACACATTTCTTAGGAGGACTATCCGAATGACGAGCACTCAGCAGCACACCGGCAGCGTTCCTCAAACAGGCTCCAAGGGACTGGCCGCGGGCAAACTTGGACTGCTGCAGTCGACAGTCATCGGGCTGGCTTCCAGCGCGCCGCTCTACTCACTGGCTGCAACCCTGGGCTTCATTGTCATGGCGGCCGGGGCGCAGACTCCCGCGGCCCTGATCGTTGCATTTATCCCCATGTGTCTCACGGCATTCGCCTATCGTGAGCTCAACACCGCCATTCCCGACAGCGGTACCGCCTTCACCTGGGCCGCCAAGGCCTTCGGCCCGAAAACCGGGTGGATGGCCGGCTGGTCGGTCATGGTGGCAGGCGTTATTGTCATGTCCAGCCAAACGGAAGTGGCTTCCAAATACCTGCTGCTGCTGATCGGGGACGGCTCCATTGCCGACTCAAAGGTGCTGGTCACCGCCTTCGGTGCGCTGATCATCATTGCCATGACCTGGATTTCCTACCGCGATGTCGAGACCGGAGCGATTACGCAGTATCTGCTGATGGCGCTGCAGTATGTTGCCATCATTGCGTTCAGCATCGGCCTGTACTTCGCGATCCAAGCTATGCCGACGCTGGGTCTTGAATTCTCCTGGGACTGGTTCAACCCCTTCGCCAGCGATAATCCTGCAGGATTCGTTCAGGGTGTTCTCATTGCGATCTTTATCTACTGGGGCTGGGACACCTGCCTGGCGTTGGCAGAAGAGACTAAGAACCCGCGTACCACCCCGGGCCTTGCAGCGTTGCTGTCCACTGTAATGCTTCTGGTGACCTACATCGGTATGACCGTTTTGACGATGATGTTCGCCGGCATTGGTGAAAGCGGCAAGGGCTTGGGCAATCCGGAAGGTGCCGACGACGTGTTCTTTGCTCTGCGCTTGGATGCCATGGGTTCCTGTGGCTGGCTGCTCGTGTTGGCCGTGGCGATCTCGGCCCTGGCAACCTGCCAGACCACCATCCTGCCTACCGCCCGCGGAACCCTGTCCATGGGCGTCTATGGAGCGCTGCCGAAGCGTTTCGGCGTGGTCAACGAGGTATTCAAGACCCCCGCGTACTCCACGCTGTTCACCGGATCGGCATCGCTGGTGTTCTATGTGGGCATGACGATCATCTCCGGAGACATCTTGGCCGATACCATCGAAAGCACCTCGCTGGCGGTCGCCCTGTATTACTCGATCACCTCCTTTGCCTGCATCTGGTATTTCCGTTCCTCGCTGACCAGTTCCGCCCGCAATGTGTTCTTCCGTCTCGTCCTGCCATTGGTGGGTGGACTGATGATGAGTGCGGTATTTGTCTACTCGGCCATCAGCATGCTCGACCCTGAGTACGGGACCACCACCATTTTGGGCATCAGCGGCACGTTCGTGATGGGCGTGGGCTCGCTTGCCATGGGCTTTGTGGTCATGGGATTGTGGGGACTGCGTCCGGGTTCGCGCGAATACTTCGCCGGTCGTTCGTTGAACCGCGACACCCCGGTGCTTGTTCCAGAGAATTAGGCGCCGCCACGATAGGAGGCCGGAGACTTTGGGAGATCAAGCAGTCATGAGCACAGCAATAAAGCAGGAGATAATTCTCGACGCCTATGTTGGACTGCTCTACGACCATGGCACCCGTGAAGCGACCATTGATGCCACCGCTAAACGCAGCGGGCTATCCAAGGCGGGGCTGTTGCACCATTTTAAGAATCGCCAGGCTTTGGACACAGAATTGGTGCGGCGGCTCAATGAGTTGATCGATGCTGACGTGGCGGCCATGCGTGCGAACCTTGCTCAGGCGGTGCACTATTACTTTGCTTCGTCGATGGAGGAAGATTCACCGCTTGAGCGCATGGTGGTGGCGTCTACCCGGTTGGCGCAGCGTGGAAATGCCGATGCGTCGGCTGCATTGCGCCGTGGCCGCGACTTATGGTTCCAGGTGCTCAATGATGCGTTGGGAGACCCGGTGCTTGCCAAGCTTGCACTGCTGGCCGGCGATGGTGTCAGCTACCATCTGGACATTTCTCGCGGGCATCACGATGAATTCTTGACCGCGCAGACAATTGAGCAGTTGGTGCAGCGTTTCAGCGGACAGGCAGTGGCCAGCGGCGCTCAGTCTGGAAAATAGTCCATTTACTACTGAATTGGTATTTGTAGCAACGCATCTCCATACGAAGCCGAAACTTTTACCGGCGGGTGCACCGATTTGGTGCGCCCGCCGGTCTATTGAACTCCTCGCGGATCTATAAATATATGCAGTCTTCGAACGCTAACGGGCACGCCAAATCCCGTACCGTAATTTAAGCAGCTAATCCGTCGAAAGACAGCGAGACTCAACGAGTCAGGCCCATCAGACGCCGCGGAATCAGCCCACCGGCCGCAGTACCGTGCCCCCATAGTGCAGCGCCAGCTTTTCCAGACCCTGATCGATGCTGACCTGGGGAGTCCAGTCCAGGATGCGGTGTGTTTCGCGCTGATCGAACCAGTGCGCGGTGGACAGTTGTTCGGCCAGGAATCGGGTCATGGGAGGTTCGTCGTGCACCAGATTGCGCGATCCTGCGGCAAGCCACGCGCGTTCGATGACCGAACCTGCACCGCGAGCCAGCCATCCGGGAACACTGAACTTCGGTGCCGGTGCACCGCCGGCGCGGCAGATGCCGGCAATCAATTCTCCCACCGGGCGCGGCTCACCATTGGTGACCACCAGCGCACGCCCCTGAGTCTCGTCCATGCGCTCCAAGCCGCGGACGATCGCGGCGGCCGCGTTGTCGATGTAGGTGGTGTCAATCAGTGCGGCGCCATTGTCCAGCAGCGGCAGCCGGCCGGCGGCCGCCCGCTGAAGCACACGCTCCACCAACTGGGTATCTCCCGGACCCCACACCACATGGGGGCGAATCGCTGCGACCCTGAACTGTTCGTCGTTGCGCGAGAGCGCTTCAAGCTCCGCGGCTGCCTTGGATCGTGCATAATTGCCGCGCGCGCGGCTCGGATCGGCGGTTCCCGCGGAGGCTCCCGCCAGGGCCTGGCCCAAATGCGCGACCGAGGGGGAGGAGACGAACACGAAATCCGCGACGCCCGCCGACTGCGCGGCGGTCAATAAGTGCTTGGTGCCGTCGATGTTCGTCGCGACGAACTCATCCCAATGCCCGGTGAAGGAGACCTTGGCGGCCAGGTGGATGACCGCGTCCATGGAGTCCACCGCGCGGGCGATGTCCGCAGAGTTGGAGAGAGAACCGAGCACCTCGTCGGTGGAACCGGGCGCCGGGCGGCGCTGGAAGGTGCGCACATGGTGCCCCTGATCGCGCAGCAGCTGTGCGACGGCCCCGCCGAGCATACCGCTGGCGCCGGTGACAAGGACCCGACGCGGTCCAGCCAGCTGAATGGGTGAACTCATGGTTTGCGGATCCTTCCACCAGCCAGCGCCGCCTCGGCCCAGGAGGCCAGGTGCGCCCTATCGATCTTCGAGTTGTGCCGAATGTCGGTGGGAAGTTCGGGAACCACCAGCACCGCGGCGATGTCAATTCCCGCGGAGGCCACCGCATCGCGGACCCCGGCTGACAGCTGAGGCGCTGCAAGACCCGGCTTGCGGGCGGGGGGTACGGTCTCCATCACGATGACGGCGCTCTGCGTTCCCGCCGGGCCCACGGGCACCAGCGCGGTGCGCCCGGCTCCGGAAACCGCCTGGGCAAGGTGTTCGCCCAGCACCGGGGTAATCGGTCCGCCGGCGGTGCGCAGCACGTGGCCCAGGCGTCCCTCGACCCACAGGCGCCCGGAGGCGTCGAGGTGCCCCACGTCTCCGGTGCGATGCCAGCCGGGGATGGAGGTGCTGTGCTTTTCGGTGATCCACAACCTGTCATAGCGGTCCTTGACATGCGATGCGCGCACCAGGATTTCGCCGGTCGCTCCCGGTTCGGTGGACGGCTCCAGGATCGGCTCACCGTCGGCGTCGAGCACCGCGATGCCCACGCTCGCGCCGGAGACCGGGGTGCCGACGCAGACGCCGTTGCCGTCCCCGGCCTCCCGGATCCCTGCTAGGTCGATGTCCGTCACCGGCAGCGCCTCGGTCATGCCGTAGGGCGTATGCACCGCGGCGTGTGGGACCAGCTGCTGGACCTGCGCCAGCAACGGCTCAGGAATCGGCGCCCCTGCCGACAGCAGCAGCGACACCTTCTCGAGGGCCTGGCGCTGCTGCTCGGTCAGCTGCTCCTTGGTTGACAGGACGTTGGCCAGCGCCGCGGGGGAGGCGAAGACCACCGTTGCGTGAACCGCCATGGCGGCGTCGGCGAGCGCCGCCGCGGTGAGCGTCTTTGGTGAGGTTACATCCATGTCCGGGGTCACCGAGGTGGCGCCCAGGGCGGGTCCCAGCAGCGCGAAGGGGGCGAATCCTGCCACCAGGGAGGACCCAGCCTTCAGCTGGTAGGTGGCGGCGAGGGTATCGCGCATGGCCGCCAGCTGGCGGTGGGTGTAGACCACGCCCTTGGCGGGGCCGGTGGAGCCGGAGGTGAAGAGCACCGCGGCATCAGCATCCGGATTGGCTGCGGTGAAATCCTGGGCGCTGGGCGTGCCGGCGGCACCCTGCTGCAGCAGTTCGGCCACGCTGTTTTCCACGCCCAAGACCTTTGCCAACGCTGCTGGCAGCCTCTCGACGCTGATGCGCAGTCCTGGCCAGTTCAGCGCCTTGGCGCCGACCAGCGCCCGCTGGATGCCGATCAGGAACTGCGGTCCGGCGCCCTTGATTGCACGGCCCAGGCCCTTGGTGCCAAGACCTGCGTCGGCCACCACAATGACGGCGCCCAGCCGCAGGCAGGCGTAGATCAGCGTGGTGAGCTCGATGCCCGGGGGGACCAGCAGGCTGACCCGTGAACCGCTGGTGACGCCGAGCTGTTCAAGCCCCTTGGCCAGGTCGTTGACGCGTTGGCCCAGCTGAGCCCAGGACAGCGAACGTGGCGGGTTGATGTCCACCACCGCCGGGCTGTGGTCGTTGGTGCGCTCGTCGAGCTGGGCAAGCATGGGCAGGTAGTCCTGCAGTCCAGCGGCCCGCTGGGCGGCGGGGTCCTTGGTGGACGCGGCGTCCAGCCACTGGAAAATCGGGGTGGCGATGTCGCGGTCTTCGGCTACCAGGTGTCCGGCGCCCTCGAAGCGGTGCACCTTTGCCTGCGGCAGCCGGTCCATCAGATCGCGCAGGTAGCGGTCGGAGAAGACCGGATCCTTTGGGCCCCAGAGCAGCAGGGCCGGGACGGTGAGTTCGCGGACGGCCGAGGAGATGGAATCCAGTGCCGGACGGCTCGGGTGTTCCTGGGCAAAGGGGATGTCTGCCACGAAGTTTCCCACGCCGCTGCGCTGAGCGGCGGTGGTGTAGGGGGCCATGAAGGCCTCGCGGACCGCGGGGGTCAGCGCCGGATTGGCCAGCGAGTGGGTCACGCGTAGGAAGGCGTCGGTGGTGGTGGTTCCCCAGCCGTGCACCGCCGGGTGGGATGCCAGCTGCAGGGCAGGAGGCAGGTCGAACCCTGCCGGGTGCACCGCCGTATTGGTCAGTACCACGCTGGCCAGCTGGTCCTGGTGGTTCGTGGCCCAGCCCAGGGAGATGATGCCGCCCCAGTCGTGCCCCACGGTGGTGACCGGTCCGCTCAACTCCAGTTCCCGGGTCAGGTCGCCCAGGTCGTTGACCCTGTCGGCCAGGCGCCGGAAGACCCCGGTGCGTTCGGAAAAGCCCATATCCAGCTGGTCCACTGCGATGATCCGCCAGGGCAGGCGGTGCTCGGATACGTGGTTGAACAGGGAACGCCACAGGTAGGACCAGGTGGGATTGCCGTGCACGCATAGCAGTGTTCCGGTCGGGGTGATGCCCCGCTTGTCCAGTTCTGCACCGTTATCCAGCAGGTGCCAGCGGTGGCTGGTTCCCGGGACGTCGACCAGCGAGGTGGAGGGCACCGTCAGGTGCCGGGAATGCTCTTCGGCCAGGCCGGGGAAGGGGCCGGTCACCAGGCAAGCTCCATCATCGCGGTGTTCAGTCCCGAGCCGACGCCCATGCACAGCACCCTGTCGCCGGGCTTGAGCGACTTGGCTTCCTGCCACAGGGTCATCGGGAGCGAGGCAGGTCCGACGTTGCCCCACTTCGGGAAGGTGACTGGCACGCGGTCGCGGACCAATCCCACGGCCTTGATGATGGCGTTGGTGTAGGACTTGGAGACCTGGTGGGTGACGTAGCGGTCCATCGAGGTCCAATCCCAGCCTGCGGCGTGCGCCTCGTCCCAGGCATCGACGACCAGGTCCAGGCCGTTGTCCAGTAGCCCCTTGCTGTCGGTGTACATGCCGGCAGGACCGCCGACGCACAGTTCATGGTGTGCGGTGCCGGCGCGGGAGACCCCGCCCAGGATGCGCGGCTTGCCCTCGTGCTTGTCGGCGGGGCCGACCACTGCGGCGGCGGCTCCGGATCCCAGGGTGAGGGTGGCGAACTGGCGCAGGTAGTCTTCGCGGGTGGAGTTCGGATCGTTCAGCCGCTGGAAGGTGATCTCCTGGGTTGGCTGGGCGTCCTCGCCGGCGACGATCAATGCGTAGTTGATCTGGCCGGAGTCGATCATGTTCGCCGCTAGGGTCATGCCGTTGACGAAGCCAAGACAGGCGTTGGCAATGTCGAAGTTCATCGCCGAGGAAGGCAGGCCCAGCCCGTGGTGGACCTTGGATGCCACCGACGGTTCCAGGTTGCGGCGGGTCACCGAGGTATTGATCAACAGCCCGATCTGTCCCGGTTCGATGCCCGCGGCGTCAAGCGCCTGCTTGCCTGCCTTGATGGCTGCATCGTCAAAGCTGGTGCCGGCAGCCCACCATCGGCGTTCGGCCACGCCTGATACACGTTCCAGAAGTTTCTTGGACAGATGCAGCCTTTTCAGACTAGGAGCCAGCCGCTCGTCGAACTCAGCGGAACTGAGAACGTCATCGGCGAGCACGCTGTTCACCGAGAGCAGGGCTACGTTGTTGTGTCTGAAGGTTGCATTGCCGTTCAAGATTAGACCTTTACAGGGGACAGGCGTGCCAAACGGGCCACGGCGCAGGGTGCTGGGCGGGCCCGTTGGGAGCCAACGAGCTAGTTTTCTTCCTTAACGGTATTCCCTAAGGCACCGTTCCCCCTATTTCCGGTGTCATTTCAGCCCAGAGCCCGAAAAATTCACGACGATCTGTATGGGCGCTGACAGTTAACCGTGAAAAATGCACACGGGAACCCGCCGATGAGCGGTGCGGGTCATCGGTCTTGACTCATGGACTATCCGTTTCGCGGGTCACCGGTCGTGGTGGTGCGCAAAGCCCAGGTGCACCGTGGAACCTTCGGCGCTCAGCTCGGCGACGCCGCCGATCGGCAGCGTGAACATCGGGCTGGTGTGGCCGAAATCGAGGTTCGCCACTACTGGTATCTGATCGAGCTGCGGGTGTTTCGCGACGATCTGCTCCAGTAGCGAACGGGTGACCCGAGACTCGACCTGGAAGCGGCCAATGGCCAGGCCTGCCAACTGATCAGCACCCTGCGATTGGAGCAGGGCCGCAAGGCTGCGGGCGAACTCGTTGATGTCCACCGCGCCGTCTTCTTCCACGAAAAGCACCGAACCGGCGAGATCAGGCATGGACGGGCCGCCGCGCAGCAGGCCGAGCGTACTCAGGTTTCCGCCGAACACCTTGCCCCGCGCCGAACCCGCATTGAGCACCCAGGGTCCGTCGGTGGTGTGGACGGTCCGTTCATCTTGATTCATGAACCACAGGTCATCGGTGAATTCCTGCCGGTGCTCAATGGACCATTCAAGTTCATGAGTCGCCTGCCTGAACCACTGGCCGGTTGGTTCAAAGTGGTCGCGCATGCCGAATGACGACCAGTGCGCGCCGACGTAGGTCAACAGCCCGGTGCGTGCGTGGATGGCATTGGCCAAGGCAGTGAAATCGGAGTACCCGCAAAAGACCTTGGGGTTTGCAGCGATGAGCTCCCAATTTAGGTAGGGCAGCAGTTCGTTGGAATTGAATCCACCGATGACGCTGATGATTCCATCGACCGTTGGATCGGCGAAGGCATCATGCAGGTCTGCCAGGCGCGAAGTGATGGAGGAACTATCGAAGTCGTCATTCTCATCGACGTGGGCGCCGAAGGTGACGTTGATGCCCAACCGGTCGAAGCGTTCGTTGATCCAATGAGAATTATCGAATTCCATCACGAAGGTGCGCGAGCAGGAGGGAGCAATCACACGAATGGTTGATCCGGCTTTCAGTCGAGCGGGGATCACAATTTTCCGAGGCGACGTGGTCATTTTTCAACCCTATCCGTGGCGAACGTGCCCTTCAAGAAGCGAAGCAGCGGCGAAATCCGTGCAGTTTCGTCATATTCCACGTTGTTTTCTCGGCTCTGGAACTGCCGGGGATGAAACGGGGAGTCATCTTTGTACTTCTAAAGCACGGGTACGACCGCAGTGTTTCAGGTGCGGCGCGCAATAAAAGTCATCTGCGAGGCAAATCAGGCTCCGGGCCAGACGCATGAGTACTTGAGGCAGCAGTGGAAGAAACGAAGGTTTATCTCCGGACGCAAACCACCCATATTTCGCTTTATTGACCCTGTTGACGTGCCCCTTTGCTGGCCGCCGGAGCACTGTTTGGATGGTTTCTACCCAAGCAGCCCATCACCGCATCGCAAAGGAACCACCCATGAAACTCCGCCGCACAAATTCAGTTCGCACCCTTTCCCTGACCGCGCTAGTACTTATCGCGCCGTTGGTGGTCACCTCCTGCGCTTCGTCGAGCCAGGCAGCCGGCAAGAACCCGGACGGCTCGGTAGTTGTCCGTTATGAAGGCGGCGCCAACGGGGTGAACCTTCCTGAACTGGCCGAAGACCTCGGTTACCTTGACGGCGTCGACCTGCAGTGGGTCGGCAACAACACCAGCGGTCCAGCAAGCATTCAAAACACCGCCACCGGTGCCACCGACCTCGGCAGCGCCTTCTCCGGAGCTGTAGTGAAACTCCAGGAAGCAGGTGCCAAGGTCACCGGGGTGGTCTCCTCCTATGGATCGAACGAGGCATCGAACTACACGTTTTATGTCCGCGAGGACAGCGACATCAAGGAACCCAAGGACCTGATCGGCAAGAGCGTTGCAGTCAACACGCTCGGTGCACATTCCGAAGCGGTCTTGAGCTCCTTCCTTCGTCAAAGCGGACTGAGCGAGGACGAAATCAAGCAGGTGCAGCTGGTGGTGCTTCCTCCTAGCGACACAGAACAGGCAATTCGCAGCGGCCAGGTCGACGTTGGTGCTTTGAGCTCGGTGTTCCAAGAACATGCATTGGCCCAGGGAGGGGTGCGCAAGTTCCTGCGCGACGTTGATGTCTACGGAGATTTCAACGGCGGCCAGTACGTATTGCGTGACGACTTCATTGCGCAGAACCCGGAGGCTACCAGAACCCTTGCCACCGGAATCGGCAAGGCGGCAGATTGGGCGAATTCCCATTCACGCGAGGAAGTAGTTGAGCGTCTGACTGACATCATCCAGAAGCGCGGCCGCGGGGAAAGCACCGAACCCTTGAAATACTTCCGCAGCTTCGGAGTCGGAGAGCACGGCGCAGTCAAGGACGAAGACTTCACCCGGTGGGCCCAGTGGCTCAACGACACCGGAATTGTTCAGGGAGAAATCACGCCCGGAGACTACTACACCAACGAATACAACGACCTGGCGAACGGAAAGTAGAAGACTGTGTCAACGATTGAAATCAAGAATGTGGCCAAGTACTTTCAGCGGAAAAGCTCCGGGAGCGCCGAAAGGGTGACGGCGTTGGAATCGGTGAAACTCACCGTGGGCCACGGAGAATTCGTGACCTTGGTGGGCCCGAGCGGATGCGGCAAGTCGACGCTGCTGGACATTTTGGCCGGGCTCAGCGATCCCGACGAGGGGCAGGTGTTGGTTGATGGTCGACCGATATCAGGGCCGGGGCTAGAACGTTCGGTCGTCTTCCAACAGTATGCACTGTTCCCTTGGCGCTCGGCCGTAGCGAACGTGGAGGTTGGACTGGAAAGCCTGGCGCGTGAACGAAAGGATCTCGACAAAAAGCAGCGTCGCGAGCGGGCCGCCGAATACCTCAGGCTCGTCGGCTTAGAAGGATTCGAGGATCGCTATCCCAGCGAACTTTCCGGCGGCATGAGGCAGCGTGTGGCGATCGCCCGAGCTTTGGCCCACGAACCGCGTGTGTTGCTCATGGACGAACCCTTCGCGGCGCTGGACGCTCAAACCAGGGAGCAGCTGCAGGAGCTCCTGCTGCAGATCTGGAAGCGAACCGGTACAACGATCATCTTCATTACGCACGGGATCGAGGAAGCCGTCTACCTGGGGCAACGGGTGGCTGTCATGACGGGCCGCCCGGGCCGAATCCAACGGATCATCGATATCGAACTGGCGGACCGCGATACCAATGAGGACATTCGCTCCACCGCAGAATTCGGCAGGTACCGGCACGAAATTTGGAACCTGTTGCATGCACCAGCCGACAGCATCCCTGGCGTACCGCAACAGCCAGAACCAGTAACGACAGGAGCCGCAGCATGAGCACGATACAAGCGCCGTCATTGACCAAAACTGCTCGACCGAAGACCGCGAGTCAGCCGCAGCAGATCGCGCGGCGGCGGGCTCCTGCCACCGGTGCCGTGGCACGCAGAATACTCTTTGGCTCTGGCGCAATCATCATTTTTCTCATTGCTTGGGAAGTGCTGCCGCTAGTTTTGCTCAGCGACTCGGCAAGGGTATTCCTACCTCCTCTGCACCAGGTGCTTTCCGCGCTGTGGCAGTTGATCACCTCGGGTGAACTTCTGGTCCATGCACAGGCCAGCCTGGGAAGGTCATTAGCAGGCTTCATACTTGCGATCCTCATCGGCGTTCCCGCGGGCCTCATGATCGCCTGGTATCCACGAGCCAAGAGCTTTCTTAATCCCCTGCTGGAAGTCTTCCGGAATACCGCGGCCCTGGCCCTGCTCCCGGTGTTTACCCTCATCCTTGGCATCGGAGAAATATCGAAGGTGGCGATCGTACTCTTCGCCGCATTCTTCCCGGTGCTGCTCAATACGATCCTCGGTGCACAAGGCGTAGATCCGTTGCTGATCCGGGCGGCCAGAACCTTGGGGCTGACAAACCTAGAGATCTTCACCAAGGTGATCCTGCCTTCGGCGGTGCCTACCATCTTCACCGGAATCCGCATGGCAGGTACCGCTTCGGTACTGGTGCTCATCGCCGCAGAAATGATCGGGGCCAAGGCGGGGCTCGGATACCTGATCACCAACTCCCAGGCAAGCTTCCTGATACCGCAGATGTATGCAGCCATCCTCACCGTTTCAATCCTCGGCTTTACGGTGAACACGGGCCTGGTCGCCCTTGAACGGCGTTTCTCACGCTGGAACCGACACTAAGCACACGACAATCTCCCATCTATCAAGAAGGAAACCACCATGTCTCGAAACCTGATCCTCAACGCCTTCCTCATGACCACCGGCCACCATGAAGCGTCCTGGCGGCTGCCTGAATCGACGGTGAATACCGGAACCGACATTGCGCACTATCAGCGACTTGCCCAGCTGGCCGAGAGCGCGAAATTCGATGCGGTGTTCTTTGCCGACAGCCCAGTACTTCAGGCGCCGCCTGCCCAGCGCCCCGCCGGGGCATTGGACCCGATCTTGCTGCTGACGGCGCTTGCCACGGTCACAGAGAACATCGGCCTCATTGCCACCGCCTCGACCAGCTACAACGACCCATACAATCTGGCCAGGGAGTTTGCGACCCTCGATACCATCAGCAATGGGCGGGCCGGCTGGAACGTCGTGACGACGGCGGGAGACGCGGCAGCCAAGAACTTCTCCCAGCACAACCAACTCGACAGCTCCCAGCGTTATGCCCGAGCCGACGAGTTCCTGAATGCTGCGGTGAAACTCTGGGACTCCTGGGAAGACGACGCGGCCATCGGCGACAAGCAGCGAGGCATTTGGGCGGACCCGCAGAAAATCCACCGGATCAATCACCAAGGAAAATACTTTCAGATCGACGGTCCATTGAATCTGCCGCGCTCGCCGCAGGGCCGCCCGGTGATCATCCAGGCAGGTGCGTCTCCGGCGGGAAAGAACTTCGCCGCGCAATGGGCAGAAGCAATTTTTGCGGTACAGCAGTCGCTGGGACAGGCACAGGGCTTCTATGCCGACGTGAAGAACCGAGTAGCGGCCGCCGGAAGAAACCCCGAGGCGGTCAAGGTGCTTCCAGGCGTCGTGCCAATTATCGGCTCCACCGTGCAGGAAGCCGCTGCACTTGCCGATGAATTGGATGAGTTGATTCTTCCGGAGCACGCACTGACCAATCTGGCGGCGCAGCTGCATATCGATCCGACAGAGCTGAAGCTGGATGCGAAATTGCCGGTGGGTCTTGAACACGTTGTGGAAGCCGAAAAGTCGACCTCCCGGCGGGACGTCATCTTGAAGTTGGGATACGGTCGAGACCTGACGGTACGGCAGATCCTGCGCGAGCTGGGCCCCGGACGAGGCCACCAAACGGTCGTGGGAACACCGGAGCAGATTGCGGATCACATCGAGGAATCATTTACCCAGCGTGCCGCCGACGGGTTCAACATCATGGCTCCGGTGCTTCCCTCCGGGCTGGAGGTGTTCATCGAACAGGTGGTGCCGATCCTGCAGCAGCGCGGACTATTCCGCACCGAATACTCCTCCTCCACGCTGCGTGGGCACTATGGGCTAGATCGGCCCGCGAGTATCTTTGCGGAGGGGGAAAACCTCAAGCTCAGCGCCTAGCGGGCATGACTCCGGTGGTTGAACATGCTTCATTAAACGGTGAATGACGTGCCCATTAGGGCACGTCATTCACCGTTTCTACCAGTCGCTGGGAACCTTGACCGATAACACCGGGCAGGGGGCTTGGAGAATAACTCGCTGTGCAGTGTTCCCCATGATGAACTTTCCGATTGCCGATCGCTTTCGAAGACCGATGACAACCAACTCAGCCTCATGCGCCAATGCTGCGTTCACGATGTTCTCCGCGGCATCAGAGCCTTGGGCGCTGCGTTCGATCCAAAAGTCAATGCCCGAAGCGCTCAACCGTTCTTCGAGCTGGTGGTATTCACGAGCGTCAAGCAATCTGTCGTCGACCGGCTGGTCTCCTTTGGAAGAATTCACCACAATCAGTCGTGAACCTGAGCGTTGAGCCTCCGACACAGACTTGTCCAGTGCGGCTTCCCCCTCGGGCGAGGGAATGTATCCCACCACGATGGTCATTTCTTCTCGCTTCCCTTTAGATTGTCGTTAGCGTCCGACTCGGAGGTCTGACCGGTCGAGGTGGCTGCTTCGGAAACAGCCTCGGAATCCAAAGCCGCATGCTCCTGGGAAACCTTGCCGCGCACCGTGCGTACCAGTTTGATAAACAGCGGCAGCGTCAGGAAAAGGGCAATGAGGACGTAGATTCCTACCGCCAGCGGCTCGCTCCATAGGCCGGAAACATCACCGTTGCTCAACTGAAAAGTTTTGCGTAAACGAGTCTCCGCCATGGGGCAGATGATGACTCCCAAGATCAGCGGGAGTACCGGAAGGCCGAAGCGGCGCAGCGCGAAGCCCAACAATCCGATCAGCAGCAGCATCCACAAATCCGTCGTTTGCATATTCACCGAGAACGCGCCAAGCGTGGCAAAGAAGAGGATGCCCGCGTAGAGGAATGGGCGCGGAATCTTCAACAGCTTGGCCCACATTGGCGCCAGCGGCAGGTTGATCAGCAGCAGCAGCGTATTGCCGATGAAAAGGCTGGCGATCAGTGCCCAAACTAGGTCCGGCTCGTTTTCGAACAGCAGCGGGCCAGGCTGAATGCCCTTCATCATCAAGAATGCCAGCATTACAGCCGCCGTGGCGTTGGTCGGCAGACCCAGCGCGAGCATGGGGGTCAATGTACCTGCAGCCGACGCGTTGTTTGCAGCCTCCGGACCGGCCACGCCTTCAATGGCGCCATGGCCGAACTCTTCGGGATGCTTTGAGAGCTTCTTCTCCGTGACATAGGACAAGAACGTAGGAACTTCTGCGCCGCCGGCGGGCAACGCGCCGAAGGGAAAGCCGTAGGCCGTTCCGCGAAGCCAGGGTTTCCACGACCGCTTCCAGTCTTCCTTGCCCATCCACGGGGTTCCCACCGGAATGGTTTTTGCCGGAGTAGAGCGCAGGTGGGCTGCGATCCACAGGGCTTCGCCGATGGCAAAGATTCCAACAGCAACAACCACAATGTCCAAACCATCAACGAGGGAAGGTACGCCGAAGGTGAGGCGGTGCTGGCCCGAGACGGGGTCGGCTCCAACCAATCCGATGGCAAGGCCCAAGCCCAATGAGGCGAATCCACGGATCTTTGACGAGCCGAGCACCGCAGTCACCGTAATCAGGGCCAAAACCATAATCGCGAAATAGCTCGGGTCGCCGATGCTGACCGCAAATTTCACCACGAAGGGTGCAATCGTGACCAGCAGCGCGGTGCCGATGGTGCCGGCAATAAACGAACCGATGGCGGCAGTTGCCAATGCCTGTGCGGCCCTGCCGGACTTTGCCATTTTGTGGCCTTCGATGGCGGTAATAACGGTGGCGGACTCGCCGGGAGTATTGAGCAGGATCGAGGTGGTCGACCCACCGTACATGCCGCCGTAGTAGATTCCAGCGAACATGATCAGCGCGCTGGACGTTTCCATGCCATAGGTCACCGGCAGCAGGAGTGCCACGGCCATGGCCGGTCCGATACCCGGCAGCACACCCACCGCGGTGCCCAGCATGACGCCGGCAAAAGCAAACAAGAGGTTGATGGGCGTCAGCGCCGAGGCAAAGCCTTCCATCAGTAGATTAAAGGTATCCATTTACAGCACCCCCGACAGAATGCCTGCGGGCAGTTTGATGCCCAAGCCCAAATAAAAACCGTAGAAGGTTGCCAAGGAGATGGCTAGCGCGATGACGAATGTCAAAACCCATCTACGGCTTCCCAGACAAACCGCTGTGCCGAAGAAGAGCAGGGTTCCAGCAATCACCCAACCTGCCCAATTTACAATCAGGATCGTGACGACGAAGACTCCCAGAAGGGGAACGATGACCTTCCAATCGGTCGGCTGGTTCAGATCGACGTCTTCACCCTCCTCGCCCTCGGCCAGGTTGCCGCGGAGTACGGTGATCGCCAGGCCGATCGCAGAGAATACCAAGATCGCGCCGACAATGTATGGGACGGTCTTGGGGCCAATCACATCAGACTGGGAATACGTCACCTGGAGCTGCGACGCATCAACGAGCACAATGAGCCCCACCAGAAGAAGAAACGCGGCGAACAATAGTTCGACGCGCTTCTTCTTCGCTGTGGTTACCTCACTCACGCCAGACCCAGCGTCTTGAGCACGCTTGCTACGCGATCGTCCTGCTGGGTGAGGAATGCTTCGAATTCGTCACCGGTCATAAACGCGTCGGTCCAGCCGTTGGTTTTCAAGGCTTCCTGCCATTGCTCGGACTCGTGCATCTTCGTGGCTACATCGATCCACTTGGCCTTCGCTTCATCCGAAAGTTCAGGCGGAGCCACCAAGCCGCGCCAGTTGGTGAAGACGAGGTCGATGTCCGATTCCTTCAAAGTGGGTGCATCCACGCCTTCTAGGCGGTTTTCGCCGCTGGTGGCAAGAACCCGCACCGAACCGTCTTCGATTTGCTGCATGTACTCGCCGGCACCCGATGCTGCAAAATCAACCTTGTCACCGAGGATTGCAGGCAACAGGTCTCCGCCGCCGTCGTAGGAAACGAAGTTCACTTCCTTGGGATCAATGCCAACCGACTCTGCTAGCTGCATAGGCAGCAGGTGGTCAGGCCCGCCCGGGGATGAGCCGCCGCCCACGGAGAGACTACCTGGATCTTTCTTCCACGCCGCAACCAGATCGTCAATTGACTTGTACGGCGAATCCTTTGACACCATGATCGCGCCCGGCTCCTCAATGAGCTTCGCAATCGGGGTGGTCTCGGTCAGTTTCTCCGAGTCGTTGGTGTAGCTTGCGCCAACCACGCCAAGCCCCATCAGCATGGCGAGATCTTCCTTGCCCTTTTCGTTGAGCAGGCGTGCAAGTCCTACGGTGCCGCCGGCCCCGGCCAAGTTGAAGACCTCTGCATTGGAGGCAATTCCGGCCTCATCCATCACCTTGGCCGCTACACGAGCGGTGGTGTCGTAGCCGCCTCCGGGGGTGTTGGGCACCATGATGCGCAATCCGGTAACGGGACCGTTGGCAGAAGAAGATCCGGCTTCCGAATCTCCGCTGGTGACGCCGCAGCCGGAAGCTGTCAGTGCGAGAGCGGCAGCCGCAGCAATTGCTGCAACAGCGCGGAATGGCTTGAAGGTTCTCATAGGAGTGTTCCCCATATCTACTTTGGTGAAGTGCGAATGACATTGATCCTATGAACGGACTGTGGGCCAGGTCACTGTTGCGTAACCAGAGTAGATACTGTTCATTGTGTAACCAAAAATCGTGACTTGGATCTCGTTGATCTTCGATACTCTGGATACGGGCACGATCCAGAACGAAGGGGTGTGGAAGTCATGGCCACACTCAGGAAGCTTCGAGCGCACAACACCAGAAGGCAATTGAGTCTTTCCACCGAAAATCTTTTGCTCCAGTTACTGATCATCGCCGTAGTGATGGCCGGGGTCATCGCGGTATCGGTGGACCAGTCGACCACTGATTTTGAACGGTCCGAAAGCAGACGCAGCCTATCGGCCGCCGAATCATTGGCAGCGAACCCCATGTTGCGAGTGTTGTTGCCCGGCGCAGAGCCGGAAATGGGCGCTGCACTACCGGCAATGGCCGAATCAACTCGAAGCATCTCAGGCCTTGAATTCGTGTCCGTGGCCGATGCCAACGGAAAAATCATCACCTCAAGCTACCCATCAGATATCGGTCGATCATTAATAAACTCTCAGAGCGACGTATTGGACGGGCGTTCTTGGAGGGGCGAGGTGAAACGTGGAGACGAGCACCTGTTGTTGGCGCAGGTCCCAGTTCTCAACGAGCAAGGTGAGCTGATAGGAGTCGTAGAAGCTGGTCAGAGTTATCCGCACACCACGGAAATCTTCAGGGACGTTGCACCCAATGCCCTGATCACCCTGATGATCTGTTTGCTTTTGGGGGCCGGCGGATCGGTTTTGCTTTCGCGACGGGTCAAGTATCAAACGCGTGGCTTGGAACCTCGGGAAATCACCGAACTTTACGAGCATCGCGAAGCCTTGCTTCACGGAGTTAAAGAAGGAACCATCTCCATTGGTCCCGACCAGCGGGTGACCCTAGCCAACGATGTAGCCATCGACCTGCTTGGCCTGCCTGGTAATTGTGTTGGCCGCACGCTAAATGATCTCGACGTTCCGCCTTCGGTGGTCCGTGCACTTATGACAGAGCAGTCTGAGCCTGACCGTGAATTCCTCATCGGAGAAAAAGTCGTGGTCTTCAACCGCATGCCGCTGAAAAGCCACGGAACGGACATGGGCTCGGTGACGACATTTCGCGATAGAACAGAACTGACGCTGCTTGAACAAGAACTCGGAGATACCAAAGCAACCAGCGACATGCTTAGGGCGCAAACTCATGAATTCGCTAATCAGCTGCACACCATTTCGGGCCTCATCCAACTGGAAGAATATGACGATGTTGTCCGATTCATTGATGGGGTGAGCTTCAGCCGAAGCCGAACATTAGAAGAAATCACCCAACGCATCCTCGACCCAACCATTGCCGCACTACTCATTGCCAAGGCCAGCGTTTGCACGGAACGAGGAATAGACCTTCGGCTAGATCCGGACTCCCAACTGCCGCGCTGCGATGATGCACTGGCCAAGGACCTCACAACTGTCCTCGGAAACCTTGTCGACAATGCAATGGACGCTGTCGCCGACGCCGTGGTCGCTAGAATCGATATCCATATCGACGAGACTGCCGAGGCCATCATGGTCATTGTTTCGGATACCGGCTCGGGGATCGATGAAGAAGTCATGGAAGAAATTTTCACTCAGGGATTCTCCACGAAGATCATAGACGCGGATCGAAAACGTGGCTTTGGGTTAGCACTCAGTCGTTTGGTGTGTCGCCGTCGAAACGGGGATATTCGAGCCGAAAACGACAACGGTGCTAAATTCACCGCAACACTGGCAAAGCTAAAGGATAGAACCGCATGATTAATGTCCTGGTGATTGATGATGACTTCATGGTCGCCAAGGTCCACTCGGGATTCGTTAATAGTGAAACTGGGTTTACCGTCGTTGGTGTAGCCCACACCGCTGAGCAAGCAATGCATTCGGTGGCCGCACTGGAGCCGGACCTAGCATTGCTAGACATCTACCTGCCGGATGCCAACGGCCTAGACCTGCTGCAAAAGCTGAGGGATATCCATCCGGAACTTGACGTGATAGTGATCAGCGCCGCGCGAGAAATGGAAACTGTCCGCCGTGCGTTGCGCGGTGGCATCATCCACTACTTGATGAAGCCATTCTCTCGGGAGGATCTGCGCGAAACGCTTGTCCACTACCAAAAGACCTATCGCGACTTTGACGGCAACACTGAACAGGAACTCGACCAATCTGACGTCAACCGGCTTTTAGGAGTCGGCAACCAGCAGCGCAAACCCCTACCCAAGGGCTGCAGTGTCGAGACCTTGGAATTGGTCGAACAGATACTGCGAGACAGCGGCCAGCCGCTGTCCGCTTCGGAAACCGCTCAGAAATTAGGAACGTCGCGAGTCAGCGCTCGCCGATATCTGGAGTATCTGGCCGAAGAGGCGGTAGTTCAGGTCAATCTTAAATATGGGGGAGTGGGACGTCCGGAACGCCTGTACGGAATGGCTAATATCTAGGCCTACGACAACGGCCTTGGACCAAACAGCAGTTCAATCCAAAGCCGTTGAAGGATGGTCATTGACGAGGCAAGGGGAATCGTCCGAGAGAATTTTCCAGCGCTTTGGCTACTTCGATGACAGTGAGGTCGTCGTAGGGGCGTCCGATCACCTGCACACCTACGGGCAGCCCCTCTTTTGACATCCCGCAAGGCACAACGACTACCGGGAATCCAAGGATGCTGATGGCGCGGCAACTGGAGCCGAGGTCGCTCCACGCCACCGGCGTTCCATCCACATCGACGCGGTCCTGTCGTGGATCGACCGCTGGAACGCAGGCTACCGGCAACAAGAGAATCTGGTGTTCCTCCATGAAGTTAAGGACTTCACGCAGGATCTCGTCCCTGACCGATCCAGCTTGTCGGTAGTCTGAAACAGTAGCTTGAACCGGGTTAAGTAGTGATTCTCGAAGGTGCTCGCTGACAAGTTCTTCCCGGCCAGCTGCCAGTGCTTGTACTTCCGGCATGCCAGCGGTAGTTCGCAGCCCAATAAAAGCCTCGGCCGCGCGTTCGATGGCAGGCGGCCGTCGTTCGACTACTGAAAGTCCGCGATCAGCTAAGGCACTGGCGGCTGCCTCGAGGACGGATTCAACGTCATGGCGAATCGGGAAGTTTCCCTCACCGCTGAACCATGCGCAGTTCAGGGACTCCACGGGGGCAGGTGCATAAAGTTGGGCCGGGACGGTGTTGGGGTCAACATGATCGGGGCCCTTGAGTAGCTCAAGCAGCGTTTGATGATCGCCGGTACTGCGCGCGATCCAACCGATAGTTCCCAACCGGTGAAGCACCGATAATGACGACGGGGCGGGGAACGTGTCGCCGGGAACGAAGGGAAGCATTCCGGTTTGCGGAATGAGCCCCACGGTGGGCCGCATACTGGTAAGGCCGGCGCAATGTGCCGGCCAGCGGATCGAACCGCCGAAATCGGTACCCACCCCAAAGCTTGCCATGCCTGAAGCAACGGCGGCGGAGTCTCCGCCACTTGAACCACCGGAAGTCACTGACATGTTCCATGGGTTCCAGGTGTCCCCGAATACCGGGTTCGAGGAATGGGTGGCAACCGCAAATTCTGAACAGTTGGTTTTTCCGACCAAGATCGCTCCAGCTGATTTCAACCGAGCAACGGACGTGGAGTCTTCGTCGGGTACGTAGTCTTTCAGGAGCGGGCTGCCGGCGGTTGCAGTCATTCCCGCAGCGGCAAGGGTGTCCTTGGCAGTGAAGGGGACACCGTGCAACGGCCCGGCCCATTGGCCCTGTTGCGCGAGCCTGTCGGCCTCAGCCGCCTGCTCCCGAGCTTCCGGGTTCAGGGTGACAATTGCATTGAATCGAGGGTTGAATTCAGCGACTGCCGCCAGATGAAGTTCCAGACAGGCTGTGGAGCTGATTTTTCCTTCGCGAATTGCTGCGGCCCAGTCGAGCAGCGATAGCTGCAGGGTATCCGCCACTGTGTAGTTCGTACTCACCGAGCTAACTGTACTTGCCATGTTTTAGTGCTTCTCCTGCAATTTCTCCTGCTGGGACTTATCACTGTCACTTCCTGCGTCCTCCATGGTGATCTTGCTGGTTTCTTTCGCAAGGAAAACACAGATGATCATGAGAACCAGGGTGAGCGAGAGGTACCCGGCGACCGAGAATCCGGTCTGCGTAAGTACCACCAGCTCTAGGGCAATCAGCGGTGCGAAGCCGCCGCCGAAGACGCCAGCGAGTTGGAATCCTACAGCCGATCCGGTGTAGCGGACCTTCGTTGCGAATAGTTCGGGAATGAACGACGCGATGGGGGCGTACATGGCTGCCACGATGCTGAGGCCAATGGCTGGTGCGATCAGTACTAGGAACGGAATCTTCGAGTCCAACATCGCGAAGAAGACGAAGCTGTAGAGGATACCGCCAATTGCCCCGCCGATCATTACCGGTCGGCGGCCAACCTTGTCGCACAAGGACCCGAACAATGGGATGGCAATCGATTGTGCGACCGCTGACAGGGTTGAAGCGGCTAGTACTAGTGACTCGTCGAGGCCGAGATTTTTCGTCCCATAGACCAGGATGAACATTGCGAAAACGTAGAACGCAATGTCGCTGCCGATGCGTGAACCCACTGAAAGGAAGAGCTCTTTCTTATAGTGCTTCAGCACATGCAGCAAGGGTGCCTTCACTTCCTGCTGGCGCTGTGCTTCTTCCTTTGCTTCAGCTTCAGCGAATACTGGAGATTCTGCCAACTGAACTCGGATGTAGAGGCCAATGGCGACCAGCGCGAAGCTGGCAAGGAACGGAATACGCCAACCCCAGGCCAGGAATTGTTCATCGGTAGTCAATGCGGAGACTAACGCAAAGACGCCGGTTGAAAGTAGCAAGCCTGCAGGGGCAGCAGTTTGCACCAAGCTGCCGAAAAAGCCGCGGCGCCCCGAGGTATCAGACTCGGTGACCATCAAGGCGGCGCCGCCCCATTCACCGCCGAGCCCTAAACCTTGGATAAAGCGCAGTGCCACAAGCATGACTGGCGCAGCAATACCAATGGTCGTATATGTTGGTAGGACGCCAACGAGCGCACTGGCCAGCCCCATCATCAGCAAGGTCGTCACCAGAACATTCTTGCGTCCAATCTTGTCGCCGAAATGGCCGAAGAGTGCGGCACCCAAGGGGCGGACAACATACCCCACCGCGTAGGTGGCCAGTGCGAGCAGCAGACCGGCTACCGGGTCGGATCCAGGGAAGAAAAGCATGGGGAAAACAATGGAAGCTGCTGTTCCGTAGGCGAAGAAATCGTAGTACTCCAAGGTGGTTCCAACGAAACTTGCCGCAACGACGCGTTTCATGGAATTTGGGGAGGTGCCGTCGGTCTTTTCAGCAGACGAAGATTTAATGGTCGTGCCGGTCATGGTTGCTCCTGTGAACAGGCGGATGAGTTTTAGCGGAAGTCCTGGGTTCTACCTTCGAAAGTCGTAGGCGGCATAGCTGCGTGAGTATCCGTCTTATTTGGGATCCCGGTTTCGGATCCCAAAATTATTCTGATGTGACCCACCACACTGAGACAATGATGGTTTGGGCTGAAATTAAAGCCAAAATTTTCCCACCATATAGGGCTAACGCGCGTTCCGTACCCTATGTGAGGCTTGGTTGATTCTGTCTACGGGGCTTTGGGTTTCCTGAATGTAACGACACTTCAAGCGGGTCAATGAACGTTTGGGCACGGCATTGGAAGGAATGGTTATTGGCATTCTCAGGTGGGCTTCTGCGCGCCAGCAGGAAATTATGGCGAATCGAGAATGTTGGGATGACGCTATTGGTGCCTAGGCTACGAGCGAGATGATGCCGGCGGCCAAGAGGCCTTGGCCAATGTGATAGGTGACCATGACAATTGTTCGCTCACGGGGATTATCTTCATCGAATCCGCGGCGGGCAATGCCGGAAGAGAGCAATGCATCACTGGCCATGAAAATGCTTGCTCCGATGGCGCAAAGCCATGAACTGGTCAGCCAGGCAAGCAGCACCATTGCAGCAATGGTCAGCGCGTAGACAATGCATGAAATTCCTAGACCAGACCCAAAATTCTTCCACAGCGCGACAAATGAACTGCGCATGACAATGAATGCCGCGGCGACCAAGGCCAAGCCTGCCAGCGCCATGCCCATCTGACCGTCGCGTAATTGGGCCAAAGATATTACGTACGCGATGTGACCAAGAAGGAAGAATCCGAGCCCGGTCATGAAATGAATCTTCTTCTGCCCCAACAAGGCGATATCACCCAGCAGTCCAAGGAGCATTCCCGCCGTAAACCAGAGCCCCGGGCCGCTTGCAAGGATCCCTGCGGACAAGGCAGCAGCGGTCATTAGGGCCATGGTTAAAGGTTTGGCAATGCGTTCCAAAGCTGTTCGCGATCGAGCAACGGACCACCAGTCGCACGACGCGCTGAGGCCGCTAAGGAGCACGAGGGCAAGAGTCATGAATCTCAG
Source organism: Glutamicibacter sp. (assembly GCF_032154645.1). Lineage (GTDB taxonomy): Bacteria > Actinomycetota > Actinomycetes > Actinomycetales > Micrococcaceae > Glutamicibacter. Next base: position 184,039 of record NZ_JALDXV010000003.1, read on the forward strand.
ACTAGTGCACTGTGACTAGGTACGGGGAAGAGTAACTGTGCGGTCACACGGAGGAAATTAGAAGTTTCTGCGCAATTTATCGCGAATAAGGTGAGGTGAAAATTTGGCAAAACAAACATCAGACGTCTAACGTTAAACCAATGAGTGATGCAACGACCGACACAGTGCCAGAACGGGCGACCCCGGAAATGTCCAAAGAAACTTCTACCGCCAAGCAACAAACGAAACTGTTCGTTGGCTTCCTTGCCGTGGCGGCTGTAGTCCTTATGGGGCTAAACCTGCGTGTCGGTGTGGTCGGCGCTTCAGCCCTCTTCAAGGACCTCCAGAGTTTGCTTGGCTACGGTCCTGTTATTGCGGCAACACTACCGACCATCCCGGTATTGTGTTTTGCTGTTGCCGGATCCGTCACCGTCTGGGTCACTCGCAAGATCGGCCTGGAGCGAGCCATGCTAATTGCGCTGGCTTTGCTCACGGGTGGGTTGTCCATCCGGGCAGCCGAATCAACGAGCATGCTATTGCTTGGAACCATTGTCAGCATGTGCGGGCTGGCGGTCTGCAATGTGGCGCTGCCGTCCTTCGTACGCAAATACTTCCCTGAGCGCACCTCGCTACTGACCAGCGTCTACACGATTTGCATGTCATTGGGCGCAGCAGTTGCCTCGGCGGTGGCTGTCCCCATCGCGCGACAGCTAGGTTCTCCGGTTCTAGGGCTGGCGATTTGGGCGTTGCTAGGTTTGCTGGCGCTCATTCCAATGGTTCCGATTGCCGTCATGAGCAAGAAGCCACGTCCAACAGCTGCAGCAAAACAACACTCGCCATGGCCATTGCTGGTTACCCGCAAGGGTCTGCTCATCACCGGAATCTTTACCGTGCAGGCAATGCTCGTTTATTCGCTGGTGAGCTGGCTTCCGTCGATGCTCATTTCCCGTGGGATGGACGCCGCCGGTGCCGGAGTAATGCTAGGGGTACTGCAGTTCATTTCTATTCCAGCCATCGCCGTGGTGATGTCAATTGCGAGCCGTCCTCGCCTGCTGCGCACGGCATTCATGCTTGCCACCGGAGCAAGTCTTATCGGTTTTGCCACCCTTCCGATTCTGCCAATTAGTTTGACATTGATCTCAGTCATTTTCCTGGGAATTGGATTCACCGTGTTCCCGCTGGTCATGCTTTCGATCAGTCGCAGCGGTGACAGTATCGAGGAGTCGGCTGCCATGTCCACACTTGCCCAGACGGTTGGGTATCTTGCGGCCGCGGTTGCCCCATTCGTATTGGGTCTATTGGCATCGGCTCTGGGGAACTGGCAAGTGCCAATGTGGCTGTTGCTAGTGGTATCAGTGGCACAATTGTTATTGGCCTATATGCTGAGTTCGGGTGTGCCCAAGGCTGCAAAACTGGAACCCGTCGACTCGAAATAATCAGTTCACTCCGGAAGGAAGAGCTTTGACTTCTGCGCTGCCGGGTCGTGCACGCGGCCCCCTGTCAGACGACGTCGCATCTTGGCTGACCCAGAAAATTTCCTCTGGCCAGTGGCCTTTGGACTCTCGAATTCCTTCTGAACCAGTTCTGATTGAGGAGCTAGGGGTATCCCGAGGCACCTTACGTGAAGCGATCAAGGCACTGAGTCATGTCGGCATGCTTGAAGTACGTCGTGGCGACGGAACATATGTCAGGGCCACCAATGAGTTTGACGGTACCGCGCGCCAGGTTTATCAGCAGCACTCCGATCAAGACGTCCTTCAACTCCGATTTGCACTCGATACTCAGGCCGCTCGATTGGCGGTAAATGCTGCCACGACTGAACAAATCAAACGCCTCAGAGAACTTCTCGGTACTCGCCGGGACGCTTGGATCGCTCAGGATTATGAGTCGTGGGTAGAAGCGGACTGGCAATTTCATCTGACAGTGGCCGAAGCTTCTGGAAACTCGCTTTTAGGCGAGGTTTATCGCAGCTTCGAGGAAGTTTTCCATGGCACCAAGATGCAACAGCGTTTACGCGAAGGTTTTGACGGTTGCTTGAGCGCGGGACACGAAGAATTATTGTCAGCTATTGAGAAACGCGACGAAGCCAGTGCGGCTGATTCCGTGAATACGAATTTGGATTACTGCATGTCTTGGGCGGTTAGAGACTCACGCCAATGAAACTTTCGTTGAACGTAGCGTCTGCGATCCAGCATCTGATGGCAAGCTTTACGTAGAAGCGCCGGTCAATACCCGCGAAGAGACCAAAGGGGATGCTCAATGATGGATCAAAGACTCAACGACAGGATCCTAGGTGTCATGGGCGGGCTCTCTGCCGGAGACGCTCTTGGCGCAGGTTATGAATTCGGCCCATCGTTCGGTAGCGACGTGCCGGTAGCAATGATTGGCGGGGGCTTGGGGGATTTCGCCCCAGGAGAATGGACCGACGATACGTCGATGGCGGTGGTTATCGCCCAAGCCCTGGTCCTCAGCGGCGGAAAAGTAACTCCTGCGGCCTGCGATCGCATGGTTCAAGAGTGGGAGCACTGGGCGCAAACTGCGCCTGATGTTGGCAACCAAACTCGTGCTGTCCTCAATCTTGGGCGGCAACTGGCCGATCAGGCTGGTCGGCAAACCATCACCGCCGAGGACGCAGTGGAGGCCGCCGCGCTAATTCACCAGCGCACGGGACGATCGGGAGGCAACGGAAGCTTGATGCGTACCGCACCGGTGGCGATTGCCTTCCTTGGTGCCGATGCGGAAGAAGCTTACGGAGCTGCGGTGCGCATCAGCGAGCTGACTCACTTTGACGCCGAAGCAGGCGAAGCCTGCGGTCTTTGGACCGTTGCCATCCACCATGCGCTGCGTACTGGAGAATTAAACATCCGGTACGGCCTGAACTTGTTGGACTCTTCTCGGTCCGAAATTTGGAACCACCGAATTGATCAAGCCGAGACAAGCGCGACTGCACAGTTCGCCAATAACGGCTGGGTCGTTGAAGCGTTCCAGTCTGCCTGGTGCGCGATCAGCACGACGTCGTCGGCAAACCCAGGTGAGCATCTTGTCGATGCGCTTGAAGCAGCCGTCCGAGGCGGTCAAGATACGGATACCGTCGCCGCAATTGCAGGGTCGCTCATTGGAGCCGCATATGGTCAGTCGGCCATTCCGTCACAATGGCAGTCGATTATTCATGGGTGGCCGGGACTGCGAGCCGCAGACCTTGATAAATTGGCTATCACTTTGGCTACACCCTCATTGCCGGTACAGGAATAACGCTGGTACGCCGCATGCAAGGGCAGTTCCCGATTTCAATCAGGGACTGCCCTTACTCGAAACTTGGCTACTAAGACTGTGCTTGCCGCGTGGTGCGCGTGTATCAGTCGCTCCATCGATCAGGAGCGTGAATGAAACGACGCCGATATTGAAACTGACATACGAATAAGGCGTCCGCTGCGGGCAAGGATCTGTATTCGTCCTTGAACTAAGTCGAAGATCATGGTCGGTTTGAAAGCGTCTGAACTGCGCAGTTTCCCAATTCCCGGTAGGCTTGGAGTAGGGCCTGCATATCTTGTGCAGGACTCCGAAAGAAAACAACTCCCAGGATCGACAGACCGTTGGTCCCGACCGCCAGTTTCGCGGTCCTCGGTAGTGACTTTCGCTTGGGCATCAGCTTCAAGCGCGGGTCTCGATCGAAGACCAGATCTGGGTAGGGCCACTCGGTTTGCTCATCCATGGACATGGGAGCAACTGAAAGGAGCACCCCCTTAATGGAGGGTCCAGAAATCCAGTTCGCCGAGGCCGTTATCGACAACGGCCGCTTCGGCAGCCGCACCATCCGCTTCGAAACCGGCCGCCTTGCCAAGCAGGCTGCAGGTTCGGCAATGGTCTACATCGACGAAGAGACCGCACTGCTCTCGGCAACTACCGCCGGCAAGCACCCGCGCGAAGGCTTCGACTTCTTCCCGCTGACCGTGGACGTGGAAGAGCGCATGTACGCCGCTGGCCGCATCCCGGGCAGCTTCTTCCGCCGCGAAGGCCGCCCATCGACCGAGGCCATCCTGGCCTGCCGCCTGATGGACCGCCCGCTGCGCCCTGCATTCGTTAAGGGTCTGCGCAACGAGGTTCAGGTTGTCGTCACCGTACTGTCCATCGATCCAGATGAGCTGTACGACGTGGTGGCAATCAACGCTTCCTCGATGTCCACCCAGCTTTCGGGACTGCCATTCTCCGGCCCGATCGGCGGCGTTCGCGTTGCACTGGTTGACGACGGAAACGGCGCGCAGTGGGTTGCCTTCCCACGCCACTCCGAGCTGAAGAACGCTGTCTTCAACATGGTTGTTGCCGGCCGCATCGCTGGCGACGACGTTGCCATCATGATGGTGGAAGCTGAAGCTACCGACAACGCTTGGGAACTGATCAAGGAACGCGGCGCCCAGGCACCAACCGAAGAGGTTGTTGCAGAAGGCCTTGAGGCTGCCAAGCCATTCATCAAGGTCCTGTGCGAGGCCCAGGCCGACTTGGCTTCCCGCGCTGCCAAGGAAACCGTTGAGTTCCCGGTCTTCCGCGATTACGAAGAAGATGCCTTCGCCGCTGTCGAGGCTGCTGCTTCGACCCGCCTGGCAGAGATCTACACCATCGCTGACAAGCAGGAGCGCGACAACGCTGCCGGCGCCTACAAGGACGAGGTCCTTGCTTCGCTGGCTGGCGAAGGCAACGCCTTCGAAGGCCGCGAGGGTGAAATCTCCAAGGCTTTCGGCGCTGTTACCAAGCACATCGTGCGCCAGCGCATCCTGACCGACCAGGTCCGCATCGACGGACGTGGACTGGCTGACATCCGCCAGCTCTCTGCCGAGGTCGAGGTTCTGCCTCGCGTGCACGGTTCGGCCATTTTCGAGCGTGGCGAAACCCAGATCATGGGTGTCACCACCTTGAACATGCTTAAGATGGAGCAGCAGATCGACTCGCTGTCCCCAGTGAAGTCCAAGCGCTACATGCACAACTACAACTTCCCTCCATACTCGACCGGTGAAACCGGCCGCGTAGGTTCGCCAAAGCGCCGCGAAATCGGCCACGGCGCACTGGCAGAACGCGCACTGGTTCCAGTGTTGCCAAGCCGCGAGGAATTCCCTTACGCCATCCGTCAGGTCTCCGAGGCACTGGGCTCCAACGGCTCGACCTCCATGGGCTCGGTTTGCGCATCGACCCTGTCGCTGCTCAACGCAGGTGTGCCGCTGAAGGCACCTGTAGCAGGTATCGCCATGGGTCTGGTTTCGGACACAGTAGACGGCGAGACCCGCTACGCGGCCCTGACCGACATCCTGGGCGCCGAAGATGCCATGGGCGACATGGACTTCAAGGTGGCAGGCACCTCCGAGTTCGTCACCGCGATCCAGCTGGACACCAAGCTCGACGGCATCCCAGCCTCGGTGCTGGCGGCTGCGTTGACCCAGGCCCGCGAAGCACGCCTTCACATCCTGAACGTGCTGAACCAGGCCATCGACGCACCGGATGAGCTGAATGCCCACGCTCCACGCATCATCTCCGTGAAGATCCCAGTGGACAAGATCGGCGAGGTCATCGGCCCTAAGGGCAAGATGATCAACCAGATCCAGGAAGACACCGGCGCAGACATCTCCATCGAGGACGACGGCACCGTGCTGATCGGAGCAACCAACGGCGATTCCGCCGAGGCTGCACGTTCGGCCATCAACGCCATCGCCAACCCTCAGGTTCCTGAGGTCGGCGAGCGTTACCTGGGCACCGTCGTGAAGCTGACCACCTTCGGTGCGTTCGTTTCGCTGACCCCGGGCAAGGACGGTCTGCTGCACATCTCCGAGCTGCGTAAGATCAACGACGGCAAGCGCGTTGAGGACGTCGAGGACGTCGTCTCCGTGGGTCAGAAGATCCAGGTGGAAATCACCAAGATCGATGACCGCGGCAAGCTGTCGCTGGCACCAGTTGTCGAAGAGGCTGAAGAAGCTGCAGCCGAGTAATCTCGGTAGGTAGATTCCTGCAGGTCCCGTTTCACCATCGCGGTGGGACGGGACCTGTTGCATTTTCCACGGTGTCGGTTCGAACGCCTAGGCTTCAAGATAGAGCAGCAGCAAAGTTTTTCTTGAGCGCAGTCTGCAGGGCGTGCAGAATAATCTAAAGCCAGCGACCGACTACCAGCTACGGGGTCCACATGAGCGAAGACACGGTGATTAATCCCGAATGGAAGCTTGCCCGGGCCATGGCCGATGCCGTGCTCAATTGGAGCGAATGGTGCCACCGCCGGCAGGACCAGTACATCCCCGAGGAACAGGACCGCGGCCAGGTAGTGCATACTATGGACTGCACCCCGCTGCGCGACCCATCCTTCGCGCTTCGGCCGCGCTGGCGCGCTGAAGAAGCACTGCCCGAAGATGCTCAGGCCCTCGTTCCACTGGCGATTGTCCGCAAGGGAATATTGCGGGAATTTGAAGTCTTTGGCTTCGCAGGCGCTGCCGTTCCCGTTCTCACCCGGGATCAGAATATCGACGTTTCCGTCGGTCTGCTCGCTTATCTGCTGCTTCGGGTTGAAGGGCTGGTTGTGAAGCCAGCGGTACTCATGGACTGTCTTTTCACAATCGTCTCCGACGATGAGAACAGCAGCGACGCGGCCCAGGACTTGATCCACCACGGATCATTCCAAGGAACGAAGGTCATCGACCAGCAGAGGCTGTTAAAGCAGGCACGGATTCCTGAATTGATCAAAAACCTCAGTGAAGGGTTTTTACTGATCGCCGTAGTTCCCTTCGCAGACCTTGGCAGGCGAGGAATCATCAAGGTTTCGTATCTGTGGGATTTCAAGTTCGTGGGCCATAAGGCACTGACCTTTATCAAGGGGCGCCGCTCAATCCAGCTGCCGATGAATGCGCCCAGCGATGCACAGTCCTATCATCTTGAAGTCAGGCTCCCTGCAAACGTCCGCTGCCTGGGGATGAGTATCCCCGGTTCGATAGAGTTGGCTTTCACCGACGATGGAAATCCTGAAACTCAGATCCACGAAGACCAAGAGATCGGCAAAACCACTGATTCCACGTTGCACCTGCGCGCCAACTATCTCATTCCGCCATATCGTTCGGCGGCATGGCTAGAACTTGTCGGACCACGCAACGATACCTTCTGGGTGTCTATTATTGGCGGCTTTTTCATTGCAGTGATCGGAATCCTGCTGACTGTTTTTTCGGCGAGCCTTCCGCCGGAACAGGCAGATGCGCTGGGTGACGCCACTACCGCTCTGACGCTGTCCGTCCCGGCAGTCTTTTTTGGATATATTTCCACGCAAAAGGATCACTTGCTCGGCCAGCCGTTGACGCTGGTGTATCGACTCGTACTGCTGGCCTATGCGCTAATTTTGATGATCATGGCCGGGGCCTCAATGTTCGTGCTCAGCTCGGAACTCTTGCGCGGCATTTGGGCGGGCGGTGCAGCGCTCGGATTCATTATTTTGGTGGTCCTGATCCTGCGACTGCAAGCTGGATTCTGGCATAGAATTTGGCTTAATATCTGGTTTGGCGCCTCGAAGCCGGTGCCTAGTAAGGAAGATCGTTGGAGGTTGTACTTATGACGAATTCACAATCTTCCCCTAAGTCCCGGGGACCACAGCCCGCCAAGATCTATGAGAAGGCAGAAGCCAAACCGGAGCGCCGGGTTATCCCGGTGGAAGTGGCCACCAGATTCGGCGTCGATCCGGCCCTGTACTCGGATGCAAGCGTGGCCCATGCCGTATCAAAAGCCCAAGCAGCTCAGCTCAAGAAGAAGTGGGATCCAAACACTCTGCCCAAAAGCAACTAAGGCCGGGCCAATAATGCCTCTGAAATAACTTCAAGAGAGCTTGTGGCCCGGCCGAAACTGTTGATGCTGGCTTATTTGCGCAGATTCTTGTCGTAGAACTCGCGCAGCTGCACACTCTTTTGCTTAACGATGGCGTCCCACTCTTCCATGCTGGTTGAGCTGTCTGCATAGTCGGAAGGGATCTTGAAGATCTGTAGTGGAATGTTGAAACGCTGGCACATGCTTGCGTATGCATAACCCTCCATGTCAACCAACGAGGCACCAAGTCCTGAAATGTGCGTGCGCTGCGCGTCATCGGAGACGAAGACATCTCCCGTTGCCATGGTGACCTGTAGCTCCGGCAGGATAATGTCACCGCTGGGCAGTACATCAGCCGAAGGCAGAGGGAAATCGTGCTGGATCAGTTTGGCTACCTGATAAATCGTATCGAGGCTGGGGCGGTCCTCGCCTGCATGGCCCACCACTCCGGCGGTACCCAAAACAATGACTCGCTCAATATCGTTTTCAGCAAAGGCCCCGGCGAGCGCCACGGTGGCGTTGACCTTGCCCACCCCCGATACAAGGTGCTCGACATCGCTAAAGGCCACTGCCTCGTCATCATGTGCAAAGACGAGCAAGGTCTTCTTTTCAGCCATCAGTTTCCCCTCTAAAAAAGTCAATCCGGGTCTTAATTTCTTCCCGAAAGTCCTAAAGAAGTCTAACGGTTACGGTTCGTTAAACTGCATCGAACCAGTAGCCGGTGAGCGGATACACTTCTAGGTATGAGTGATATCGAACTTGCTGAAGTTGAAAGCTTTGCCCTCGACCATACAAAGGTGAAGGCACCCTACGTGCGTAAGATCGGTGTTGAGCACGGCCCCAAGGGCGATGCCATTTCGAACTACGATATTCGTTTCGTTCAGCCGAACCACGGCGAAATCCCCACCGCTGGCCTGCACACCATCGAGCACACGCTTGCAGGCTTGATTCGCACCCGATTTGATGGGTTGATCGATTTCTCCCCGTTTGGCTGCCGCACAGGATTCCACCTGATCGCGTGGGGCGAACCAACTCCTGCCGAGGTGGCTGCAGCGATCAAGACCTCTCTGGAAGATCTGGTTCAGAAGGTTACCTGGGACGATGTTCCAGGCACCGAGGCCGTCAGCTGCGGCAACTACCGTGACCACAGCCTGCATTCTGCCAAGGAATGGGCGAAGCTCATTCTGGAACAGGGCATCAGCCTGGATGCTTTCGACCGGACGAACATCGCCTAGGTAGAATTTGCACGTTTCAAGGGCTTCGGTCTCATAGTGAGATCGGGGCCCTTGAATGCATCGTGCTGAAATAACTTGGAACCAATGCCGGCGTTCAGTACTCTCAAATCTAGAACCGGTAGCATGTAGTGCATGCGAAAAGTTTTACCCTCAGCTGTGCTTCTTTCGTTGGTTTTGCTGACAGCATCAGGGTGTACGAACTTTGACGCAGCAGCCACATCTCCAGTCAGCAGCGAATGCTCGGCAGCCATTCAAGATCAGAACGCGTCATGGCAGGATAAGAAGGCCTTTGAAGAAGAAATACAGGGGCTGGAGATCAAGTCCCTGCAGGCGTGCAAGAATCTTGACGAGTGGGCCACCGCCGTCTCCTACAATCCCGGGTCAATGGGCTATGAGGTCTTGAACACCGAGGAAGCGGCCAACCTCGTGTACCTTCCGTGCCAAGGCGATGATCCAGAAAATGAAACCCCGGTCTGCGCCGATGCCGCCGGGCGCGGCTATCTCGATTAGTCTGCGACGCTGCCGTTGAGAGGGTAGCAGTCATCTCCACTTGCTAGATGACCAGTGGGATCTTTGTCGATAGACTGACGGAAAGCAGCGCCTTGAGGCAGTGCTTTCTGGATAGAAAGAGATCGAATGCTGGTCACCATCACCTTGGATTCACCGGTTGGTTCAGAAATCAACGCAATGGATCTTTCTCACCTTCTGAGAAAGCACCCCGAGAAGGTGCAGTCATTTGACCTGCCGGTTGGCACTGCACACGTCTTCTATCCTCACCGTACAGAAGATCGCACCACTGCAGCCTTGCTGCTGCAGATCGATCCAATCAACCTCGTGCGCAGCAAGCGGTTTCGTGGAGATTCAGGAATTCTTGACTACTACGTCAACGATCGGCCCTACACCGCGTCCAGTTTGACCGCTGTAGCTATCGGCAAGGTCTTTCGAAGTGCGATGACGGGCGTTAGCGTTAGTCGTCCGGAACTTGCCTCCACCGCGCTGCCACTGACGATCAGCATCCCGGTGATATCAACTCGAGACGCCCGCGGCATTGACCTGGTTCGGCGGCTCTTCGCCCCGCTGGGCTGGAACATTGAGCAAGATCCAATCGCCTTGGATTCTGACTTTCCGCAGTGGGGCGATTCCCAATACTCTTCCCTGGTGCTCCGCGGCACCGAACGCTTGGATGTCGCGCTCCGCCAGCTCTACGTCCTGCTTCCGGTCCTCGACGACTCAAAGCACTACTGGGTAAACGACGACGAAACTCAGAAGCTCGCCCGCCAGGGGCAAGGGTGGTTGGAAGAACATCCGGAACGAGAACTCATCACGAGGCGCTATCTCGTCCACCAGCAGCCCTTGGTAGCACTGGCGGAGGCCCAATACTCGGCCTCGGGTCAGTCGGCAGACACTCAAGAACCGGCGGGGAGCGATGACAACGCCACCGCCGACGTCCCTTTGCGGGTACAGCGCGCACAATCCGTGCTCAAGGTGCTCAAAGACCGTGGCGCACAGCGGGTTGTTGACATGGGCTGCGGATCTGGAGCGCTGCTGCGCAGGCTGCAGGCGGATCCATTCTTCACCCGCATCGTTGGAACCGACGTTTCTGCCCGCTCATTGGAACTGGCCGCCAACACGCTGCACCTCGATGAGCGATCCGACGCTCAGCAGGAACGCATCACCCTGCTGCACAGCTCCGCGGTGTATCAGGATGAGCGCCTCAATGGATTCGATGCCATCATCTTGATGGAAGTGATAGAGCACCTTGATCTATCTCGATTGCCGGCGCTGGAAGCGGCAGTATTTGCCGCCAATGCTCCACGCTCAGTCGTTGTGACGACCCCCAATGCCGAGTACAACGACCATTATCCAGGTCTTGAACAGGGAGCACTGCGCCACGATGACCACCGTTTTGAATGGACACGCGATCAGTTTCAAACATGGGCCCACAAGGCAGCCCTAGAACATTCATATGTGGTCAGCTTCGAAGACATCGGCCCCGCCGCAACGTCGGTGGGTGCGCCAACCCAGATGGCAATCTTTTACAAGGAGCAAGCATGAGCGAACTACAACTTCCTGAGGTCGGTCTTGTGCTTCTCATTGGAGTTTCAGGTTCCGGAAAATCAAGTTTCTCGGCCAAGCATTTTGGACGGTTCGAGGTGTTGTCGAGCGACTTCTTCCGCGGGCTGGTGAGCAACGATGAAACCAATCAAAAGGTGAGCAAGGCAGCCTTTGAAGCACTTGAATTCGTCGCTGGCAAACGCCTCGAAGCAGGGCTTTTCACGGTCATCGATGCCACCAATGTCCAGCAGTCGGCACGCCAGTCGTTGATTGAGGTGGCCAGAAAATATGATGTGTTGGCCTCTGCGATCGTCCTGGACGTGCCCATCAAGCTGTGTTTCGAACGCAACGAGCAACGGGGGGAGCGTCGGGTTCCTCCGCCTGCCATCGAGCGGCAGCACAAGGAACTTAAGCGTTCACTGAAGTCATTGCGCCGCGAAGGATTCTCGCGGATCCACGTATTGAATGGTGAAGAGCAGATTTCCGAGGCGAAGATCCTCCGGCACAAACTGCTCATCGACTTCAGGGACGACCACGGGCCGTTTGATGTGATTGGCGACGTGCATGGCTGCCTCGACGAACTGCAGATGCTGTTGGCAAAACTGGGCTACAGCATCGAGTGCGACATCGAGGGGCGAGCAGTAAATGCGGTCCATGCAGCCGGCCGGCGTGCAGTCTTCGTCGGCGACCTCGTCGATCGAGGGCCTGATTCGGCTGGTGTGCTGCGTCTGGTCATGGGCATGGTGCGGCAGGGCAATGCACTTGCGGTCAGTGGAAACCACGAAGACAAACTGGTGCGGGCCCTGCGCGAACGCAATGTCAGCCTGACCCACGGTCTGGATCAAACCATGGCACAAATTCAGGCGGAAGGTCCACAGTTTAGGCGCGACGTCACCGATTTCTGTGCTTCGCTGCTCTCACATGTTGTTCTCGACGACGGAAATTTGGTTGTTGCCCACGCCGGTCTGATCGAGAAATACCAGGGCCGTGCCTCGAAGCGGGTCCGCGCATTTGCGCTTTATGGCCAAGTCACGGGTGAAGTCGATGAGTTCGGGTTGCCGGTTCGCTACCCGTGGGCCAATGATTACCGCGGCAAGGCAAGCGTACTTTTCGGACACACACCAATGACGGAGGTCGCGTGGATCAACAACACCGCGTGTCTCGATACCGGGTGCGTGTTCGGCGGCGAACTCAGCGCCATGCGCTACCCGGAACGCGAAGTATTAAGTGTCGCAGCGCTCAAAAAGTACACGGAATCAGGGCGTCCGTTGGAATCTCCCTACGGCCCCCAGCGAGAAGCGGGAGTGCTGTCGATTCAGGACGTGACAGGGCCATTACGGTTGCAAACCAGCTCCTACGGCACGGTCCGTATCGGCGCCGAACAGGCCGCCGGCGCGTTGGAGACCATGAGCCGCTTTGCCACCGACCCGCGATGGCTGCGCTACCTACCGCCGACCATGTCACCGGCGGAGTCATCGCAACGCCCGGGATATTTGGAGTACCCGGATGAAGCCTTCGCCTATTACACGAAGCAGGGTGTTACAGAGGTGATTTGCGAACAGAAGCATATGGGTTCCCGGGCGGTGATGCTATTGGCCCGCGACCCAGAACGCTTCGACGCAGCGGCGGGTTGGCTGGGAGCCCTGCACACCCGCGCCGGCCGTGATTTTCTTGACCCGGAGGCAGAACAGGCCCTGCTGTCCCGGGCCCACCGTGCTGCCGATGACTGCGGGCTGTGGGAGGAATTAGACACAGACTGGCTGCTGCTTGACGGTGAGTTGCTTCCCTGGTCGTTGAAGGCAGAAGCGCTGATCAAGAACACCTACGCCAGGGTGGGCGCCTCGGGCGTCGCCGCGACGCGCGCTGCGGTTCAGGTGCTCGAGCAGGCGGCAGATTCCGGATTGGATGTCTCACAGCTTTTGGAAGGCGCACGGGGACAGTACGACAACGCGAAGGCATTCCGCGACGCCTACAGACGCTACGTCGGGGACAAGGACCAGCTGCGTTTCGCTGCCTTCCAGGTGCTCGCCACCGAGAAGCGAACGTATGAAAGCTCTGACCACGGCTGGCATATGGGGGTAGCGCAGCGTCTTGCTGCCGCGGCACCGCAGTTGTTTATCGAAACCGAGTGGGTCCGCGTCAAGCTCGACTCGGATGAAGAAGTTCAGCGTGCGGTTCGGTGGTGGGAGCAGCTGACCGATTCCGGCGGTGAAGGCATGGTCGTGAAACCTTGGGGCAACTTGCAGCGGGGGAGCAAGGGGTGGATCCAGCCAGGGATTAAAGTCCGCGGGCAAGAATACCTTCGGATTATTTACGGACCCGATTATCTCGAGCCGCAGAACCTTGAACGGCTACGACGCAGGGCAACTGACAAGAAGCGGGCCAGGGCGCTCCAGGAATACATCCTCGGATTGGAAGCACTGAACCTCACAGCGCAGGATGAACCGTTGTGGAAGGTCCACCAAATGGTGTTTGGGGTCCTCGCCCTCGAATCGGATCCCATTGATCCGCGGCTGTAGAACAGGTCGTCATAGGCGATCGGGGACGGCCGACGGCCGGGTGGTGCCATGCACTAGCGATGCTGTGGGAGAATATAGGTCATAATTCCCGGCAAATGCTGGAACACCAAGTGAGCTAAGGACGTATTCCGTGGTCATGATTCCGTTGCCGTTGCATTCGGTAGAGGATCAGCAGTTTTCGCCCATCGACCCAGCAGATCTATCGCTGGTCCACCGAGGCGAAGGCGGGTCAGAAGTTCGGCGAAGTATTCTTCCCGGAGGCGTTCGAGTTCTTACCGAAGCGATGCCTGGACAACGATCGACCACCGTAGGTTTCTGGGTACCGGTGGGCAGCCGCGACGAAGAAGCCGGTCACTATGGTTCGACGCACTTCCTGGAGCACTTGCTGTTCAAGGGCACCAGCAAGCGCACCGCCCTTGAGATCGCACAGTCTTTTGATGCTGTCGGTGGCGAATCGAATGCTGCGACGGCCAAGGAGTCGACCTGCTACTACGCGAGGGTTCTGGATACCGACCTGCCCATGGCATTGGAAGTCATTGCCGACATGGTGACCTCAGCGGTCATCGACCCGTATGAACTTGAACAAGAACGCGGCGTCATCATTGAAGAACTGGCCATGGACGCCGACGACGCAACAGACGTCGCCCATGAGCGATTCGTCGCGCGCGTTATGGGGGAGCACCCGCTGGGCCGACCCATCGGCGGCAGCCCGGAGGAGATCATGAACATCTCCCGCGAAGCGGTCATGGAACACTATCGTGCCCACTACCGCCCGAGTGAATTGATCATCACCGCAGCAGGTTCGCTGAACCATGACGAATTGTGCACGATGGTGCTCAACGCCTTGACCGAGGCGGGATGGGAGCTTGATCCCCTGGCCGTACCAGAGCCGCGGCGCAACCCGGAACCTGCCCAGGTGATTAGCAACCCGGGGCTGGAAATCATCAACCGTCCTGTGGAACAGGCGAACATCATCGTTGGCTGCACCGGCATTACCGGGCACGATCAGCGTCGACAGATCCTTGCCGTGCTCAACGCAGTACTCGGTGGGGGGATGAGTTCACGTCTTTTCCAAGAAATCCGTGAAAAGCGTGGACTCGTGTACTCAACCTATTCGTTCTCTGCCGCCTACACCGATGCAGGCTACTTTGGAATGTATGCCGGATGCGCGCCCGCCAAAGCGGCGGAGGTGATCGGCCTGCTTGGCGCTGAACTTGACCGTTTGGCCGCCGAGGGCATTACCGAAGCAGAACTGACACAGGCCAAGGGGCAGCTGGCCGGCGGCACGGTATTGGCGCTTGAGGACCCGGGAAGCCGCATGTCCCGCTTGGGCCGGGCCGAAATGATCACCGGCGAATTCCAAGACATCGATGAAGCGCTGGCCAAGGTTCACTCCGTGACCCGAGCGCAGGTTCAGGAACTGGCAAGGGAACTTGCATCCGAGCAGCGGGTCATTACCGTCGTTGGGCCCTTCGAAAACGAAGAAGCACTCGGGATCTAGCGCCTTCGCCTGTGCGCACGCGCGAGAAGCATTTGTGCGCCATGGAACAGGTCCTAGAATCAGGCTCCTTGCGAATGCTGGTCTACGGCGTTCCAGAGGTCTTCCGGAAAGAGCTTGTGAACTTCCTTCCGATACCCGCTGCCCTCATCTGGTTTTTGAATCTTGTTTCCTGAAATCTTGAAGGGGAATGCTTCGGCTTTTGCGCCCGAACCTGCTGCGACGGAATTGCTGTCGGTGCAAGACGCCCAGCCATAAGTACTTTTGCCTTCGACGCGGAACACTTCAACGCTGCACGAAGGCGAAGAAATATCGGCCCCTTGGTCTTGAACTAGCTTGACGATTTTCTGCTGTTCATCATCGCTGAGATTGTCTGGCTGAGAAGAAGCAGCGCAAGAAGTGGCGAGAACTGCCACCGAGAGTGCGGCTACTGTACCGAGGGCTGTGTTTTTGACGTTTCGATTAATCATGATCCGTCCATCTTCCTTGCGACACTGTTCTATTCATCTTGGACCTGAACCTCGGTGAACCCAGTGAATGAACCTCGGCGTGCCGAGAGCTACTTCACAAGGGATCAGGCACCGGTGATGGAACCGCCTGATGTACACGTCACGAAAATCATGGTGATGTGGCTATTGGCGATAGTCTTAAAGTCATGAGTGCACAGATCAAAGTTGCCGTGCTTGGCGCGGCTGGACGTATGGGATCGGAAGCGGTCAAGGCCGTCTCCGAAGCCGCAGATATGGAACTAGTGGCTAGTTTGGGTCGTGGCGACGATCTGCAGCAGATTATTGAAGCTGGGGCTACCCACGTCGTTGATCTGTCAGTTCCGGGATCGACCGAGCAAAACGTGCGTTTCGCCGTAGAACATGGCCTGCATGCGGTCGTGGGAACCACCGGTTGGAGTGACGAGCGCAGGGCCGAGCTTCAGCTCCTACTTCAGCGCCACCCATCGGTGGGCGTGCTCATTGCACCGAACTTTGCCTTGGGGTCCGTCTTGGCAAGTGCCTTTGCAGCGACTGCCTCCAAGTACTTTGAATCCGTCGAAATCATCGAGCTCCACCATCCCAACAAGGTGGACGCGCCCAGCGGAACTGCCGTCCGCACCGCCGAATTGATCGCCAGCTCGCGCGAAGCGGCCGGAGTGGATGCAAGTCCCGATGCAACAGAGACTCAACTTGACGGTGCCCGGGGGGCGGTGGTTGATGGAATCCACGTTCATTCGGTCCGATTGCGTGGCCTTGTGGCCCACCAAGAGGTTCTGTTGGGTGGACCGGGAGAACAGCTGACCCTGCGCCATGATTCATACGACCGGGCGTCGTTCATGCCGGGTGTGCTGTTGGGCCTGCGAACCGTGGCTTCAAAGCCGGGGCTTACCTACGGCCTCGATGGATACCTGGAGCTGGGACAGTGAAGACTAAGCTGTGGGTCGGCGGCATCCTCTTGCTCTTCGTCATCTACATCGTGATGGCGTTCAACCAGGCGTTCCGCTTCATCAACACCGGAGTCCCTCAAGCTCAGATCATGGGCGTAGCGATTCTTGTTATTCCGGCCTTCGGTGTGTGGATCTTGATCCGCGAGGTCCTCTTTGGGCTGCGCACTGAAAAGATGGGCAAGACCCTAGCAGAACTGGGCGAGCTTCCAGAAGATCTTCCACGTATGCCATCGGGTAGGTTCGTCCGTGAGGCCGCGGATGCAGATTTCCCCAACCATCAGCGTGATGTGGAAGAACATCCAGAATCATGGAAGTCCTGGTATCGGCTTGCCCTTGCCTATGAGGCAAGCGGCGACAAAAAACGCGCTCGTAGTTCGATGCGTACTGCCATTGATTTTTGGCGTGGCGAGCAGAAAAACGCCAACGCATAGCAAGCCACACATTCACCGGGCCGATCTGTAGCGGCGGGAAAAATCATGAAAAGGGCCGCGGCAGTCGCGAAATTCTGAGCATCACATGGCAACTGTCGCGGCCCTTCTGACTGCCGCGCAGCTGAGGCGTCGTTCAGCTCTCTGGATGTTCGTTGTTCTTTGGAACATCTGCTCCGCTGAGTGTCCTTACCAGTGATTCCAGGGGACCGGACGTCGGGTTGAGCATCAGCCACAGCCCTAGCAGCGCCGTAGCGCTGCAGAGGATCCACCAGGCGGCGGTGGGGCTGATGAGTTCATACACCAGCGGAAGAAACAAAAGATGCCCCACATACAAGGTCAGTGGCGCTTTGCCCGAGGCCGAAACGAAGCGGCCGAATGCTCCAAGCCGCCGAACTATCAGCTGCATTAATCCGATCACGGCCACGGCGAACGCCGCCGTGTGGATCGTGGAAATCAAGGATTGGCTATGGGCGGTGGGAAGCCAAAGATAAAGTTGCTCGCCTAGCAGCGGATCAATCGAGGATCCAGGCAACCTGCCGGTGGTCAACAGCGTTCCTACCTGTGTGCTACTCGCACCGGTCAGCTCGGTAATCCGGTCGATGCTGGGAGAACTGACGAGCCAGCCAAGCAGCAGCGACGATACTGCAATCAGCGAACCCCAGATAAACAGGTGCCAGGCAGCGCGTGTGCTGCGCAGATTGCTGCGGGCCACAGCCATGCCCAGCAGTCCGTAGCCGAGCCACACCAGCAGCGGGTAATAACCGGTGACGAATAGGTCCTTGAATAGCAGTCCGGGAGTCGTCAGGTCTAGGAAATTTGGATTGTGTCCAAGCGACTGCTCGTTCCACTCGGCTTCCAGCGGGCGCCACAGTATAGGGGCAATGATCAGCCAGAGACTTGAGACTATCCAAAGTGTTGCCCTTGAGAGCGTGATCGCGAGTGGAAGCAACAGAAAAAGTATCCCATAGTGGACGAGGATGTTCGCAATCGCTTCATTTGCGGACCCAATGAGCAATCCGAGCACGGCAATAATTAATGCTCTCCGGAAAAGGATTGAGTAAACCTTGGGGTTGGAGAACCCCTTTCGCACCATGGATTCAGTTAAAAGAACCAGCGAAATCCCAGCCAGGACCATGAACAAAACCGAAGCCCGCCCGGCGGCTAAAGCCCCGGTAATTGTAGGGGAGTAGGCGCCTTCAGCTGTCGATGTGGACAGGGTGAAAACATGCGCGGCGAACATTCCGAGGATGGCCAGCAACCTGGCTGCATCCACTCCCAGCAGCCGTCGCGACGTGCTTGGTTGATCCATGAATTCATCGGATCACGGATTCAAGCGGAGATGCCATTCCAACATGCGCGAGTGTAGATTAATCCCATGGCTACAAGTGCAATTGATAATCAGGCATTCCCCTTCGGAACCGTGCTGACCGCAATGGTCACCCCCTTTGATGAAGCAGGTGAGGTTGATTATGCGCTGGCCGCTAAGTTGGCTGCAAAGCTTGTCGATGACGGCTGCGACGGTTTGGTCGTCACCGGAACCACCGGAGAGACCTCCACCTTGACCGATGAGGAAAACATCGGCATGTTCCGTGCAGTCGTTGAAGCGGTCGGCGACCGTGCAGCGGTGCTTGCCGGATCCACCACCAATGACACCCGTCACTCCATCACCCTGTCGCTGGCCGCCAAGGAAGCCGGAGTCGACGGCATCCTGGTCACCACCCCGTACTACAACAAGCCGAGCCAGGCAGGCGTCGTCGCACACGTTATGGCCATCGCCGAAGCCGTTGAGCTTCCTATCATGCTTTACGACATCCCAGGTCGTGCGGGCATTGCGCTGGATCCGTCCACCATTATCGAGCTGGCAAAGATCCCTCAGGTGATCGCGCTCAAGGACGCAAAGGCCGACTACCAGTCCACCACCACCGTGTTGGCCAAGACCAATTTGCATGTCTACTCTGGCGACGACAGCCTGACCCTGCCGCTGATGGCGGCAGGTGCTGTGGGCGTAGTTTCGGTTTCGGCTCACGTAGCGGCGGCTAAGTACCGTACGCTGGTTAATGCAATGCATGCTGGCGATTTGGCCACTGCACGTGCTACACACTTCGAGCTGGACCCGATCCAGCGCGGCATCATGGGCCACATTCAGGGTGCGGTTGCCGCAAAATATGGACTTCACTGGCAGGGTGTCCTGCCAAACACCGTCGTCCGACTGCCACTGGTGGCGCCGTCGGACGCTGAGCTAGATGCTATCCGCGCGGACCTACGTGAAGGCGGATGGGATCTGTAACGAAAGGGTATAACCGCATATGACTGAAAGCTCCGTAGGTAAAGCCGACTCTGCCCGTCTGCAGAGCCCGGCCAAGCTGAAGAAGGGGACCATGCGCATCGTCCCCCTCGGCGGCTTGGGCGAGGTCGGCCGGAATATGACCGTGTTCGAACTCGACGGCAAGCTGTTGATTGTCGACTGCGGTGTGCTCTTCCCAGAGGAGCACCAGCCGGGCGTGGACCTGATCCTGCCCGACTTCTCCTACATCAAGGATCGCCTTGATGACGTGGTGGGCCTGGTGCTGACCCACGGACATGAAGATCATATTGGTGCGGTGCCATACCTGCTGCGCCTTCGCGAAGACATCCCACTGTACGGGTCCAAGCTGACCCTGGCCTTCGTGGAAGCAAAGCTGGCAGAGCACCGCATCAAGGCGGTCACCAACATCGTGGTGGAGGGCGAGATCGCCCAGATCGGCAACTTCGAATGCGAATTCGTCGCCGTGAACCACTCGATTCCGGATGCTCTGGCGGTGTTCATCCGCACCGAGGCCGGCACCGTGCTGCACACCGGGGACTTCAAGATGGACCAGCTGCCGTTGGATGGACGCATCACCGATCTGCGCCACTTTGCGCGCTTGGGCGAGGAAGGCGTGGATTTGTTCCTGCCCGACTCCACCAACGCCGAAGTACCCGGCTTCACGATGCATGAGCGAGAAATTGGCCCCGTGCTGGAAGCCAAGTTCGCCCGCGCCCGCCGCCGGATCATCGTCGCTTCCTTCTCCTCGCACGTTCACCGTGTGCAGCAGGTGCTGGACGCTGCGGCGCTGCATGGTCGCAAGGTTGCCTTCATCGGCCGCTCGATGGTGCGCAATATGGGCATCGCCGAGCGCTTGGGCTATCTGGATGTCCCTCAGGGCGTGCTGGTTGACCTCAAGCAGATCGACCAGCTGCCAGATAACAAGGTAGTGCTCATGTCCACCGGTTCGCAGGGCGAGCCAATGGCCGCGCTGTCCCGCATGGCCAACGGCGAGCACAAGGTGCAGATCAACCCGGGCGACACGGTGATCCTGGCCTCCAGCCTGATTCCGGGCAATGAGAACTCGGTCTTCCGCGTGATCAACGGCCTGATGCGCCTTGGTGCAGAGGTCATCCACAAGGGCATGGCCAAGGTCCACGTCTCTGGCCACGCTTCAGCCGGCGAACTGCTGTACTGCTACAACATCCTGCGCCCGAAGAACGTGCTTCCGGTCCACGGCGAGACCCGTCACCTGATTGCCAACGGCCGCCTGGCCGCACAGTCGGGGGTCCCGGAGGAGAACGTGCTGCTGGCCGAAGACGGCTCGGTCATCGACCTGGTTGACGGTGTCGCACAGCTGGTGGGACAGGTTGAATGCGGCTACGTCTACGTGGATGGCTCCAAGGTCGGAACTATCACCGACGATGACCTCAAGGACCGCGTCACCCTGGGTGAAGAGGGTTTCATTTCCGTCATCACCGTCATCAACCGGACCAACGGCACCATCATCTCGGGCCCGGACATCCACGCCCGCGGAGTGGCCGAGGAAGACTCGGTGTTCAACGAGATCAAACCAAAGATCGCGGCAGCGATCGTGGAGGCCGTGGCAAATAACCCTAACCACAGCACCTACCAGCTGCAGCAGATCACCCGTCGCGTCATCGGCTCGTGGGTATCGCGCAAGCTGCGCCGACGCCCGATGATCGTCCCTGTGGTGTTGGAAGCCTAAGCGCTTTTATTCCGTCGAAAACCTCACCTTTCCGCAAAGATTGGTGAGGTTTTCGTGTTTTCTGCGCCGGGTCGGCACAGCGAATTCCCTTGAGCTACTTCTCGGCGTCAAGAACGCACAGTTGACTAGTTCTCTTAGGCGAGGAGCCGTGATAATCTCAACTTCAATTCACTGCGATGTTTGAGAACAGGGGTGCATCGTGGCAGGCATGGTCAATTATCAAGGCTCGTATTTTCCCGCTGAGCAGCAGACACAAGTCAGCAGCAAGAGCTTTGTCGCAACCTGGATTCTGTCGTTTCTATTCGGTGTCTTCGGAGCCGACCGGTTCTATCTGGGGAAGATCGGGACTGCTGTCCTCAAATTGGTAACCCTCGGTGGTTTGGGGATATGGGCTTTTGTCGATCTTGTCATCACCTTATGCGGCGCCCAGCGAGACAAGTTCGGAAGGCCCCTGGAAGGGTACCAACAGTATCGCGTCCTCGCATGGATCTTGACCCTGGTTCCTACGGCCCTTTCCCTATTCCTGTTCTTTGCGTTGAACGTTTTTGCCTTCGTTATTGGCACCAGTGTTCCGACGACGCCGAATTCAGGAACAGCGATCGAAGAAACTTCGCAGTACGCCGGACAGAATGAATACCAGATGGCGTTGAACCAGGCACAGCAGTATTCAGACGAGTACTGGATGAGCGAATCTGCCATCTTTTCTGTCCTCGTGGACCCCGCGGAAGACGGATTCAGTGAAGAAGCAGCCAATTACGCTTTGGACAATGTGGACGCCGACTGGAATGAGAACGCACTACTTGTAGCCCGCTACCTTCGGGAAGAGGAGCACTTAAGCGTCGATGAAATACGTGATCAACTATTAAGCGTCGAGTTTGAAGCTTTCACCATCGACCAAGTGAAGTATGCCATGAGCCACTTGGATGTCGTGGCCTGACAAGAACTAGTGATCTACACGAGTCGCCGAGGCTCCTTTTACCAGCGAGTGCTTGCAGTCCCAGGCTACAAGGAACCTAGCAGCATGGCGCAGGTAATACCTTGAACGAAGCACGTCGGAGATCAAACTGTTTCTATCTCAGAATCGCCAGAATTTTCGGCCAAGGTAGATGGTGCAGCGTCACGATCTTTCTGCTACTGGTGACCGACTGCACTACATCGAGAAACGAATAAGTGGTGAGTCGAGTAGATTCCTCATGATCAGATGCATTTTACTTAATGGTCTAAATGCTGAAAGTCCGTTGTCACGTCTGATTCAGCGAACAACTGATCCGCATATCATCACCACGTAATTTCTGAGGAGAACCCCGTGTCATACCAGTCAAACTCATATCAACAGCCAAACCCGTATCAGGCGGCACACAACTGGGAGGGTCAAAAGAGTTTCGTGGCAACCTGGCTGCTGTCCTGGTTTCTCGGAGGACTGGGTATCGATCGTTTCTACCTAGGAAAATTCGGTACCGGCATCCTAAAGCTGATCACCCTTGGAGGCTTCGGCATCTGGGCACTGATCGACATCATCTTGATCTTGGCTGGGGCGATGCGCGACAAGGCAGGATACAACCTGGCGGGGTATGAAAAGAACAAGAAGACCGCGTGGATCGTCTCTTTGGTGATGTTCCTGATTGGTCTGGGAATCGGGGTAAGCACCGGTCCTGACTACATGGAACAGATGCTGTACATCTAAGCTGAATGCGCAGATGACGAACTGAAATTTAAGATTCAAAAGGCGAACCCCTGTGAAGTCTCACGGGGGTTCGCTTGTGTCAGCTCTTTTTCTGCCGATGAATACCCCAGTTCACCTGTGCAATGACTTATTCCTCAGGCAGAATGGGACGTGGGCACCTAACAAGGAGACATGCATGTCAGAGGCGAGTACTGAGTCAGGATCGATTAGTTCGGGCGTATCGCAGACATGATTGAATTTACCTCTGTCACTAAGAGCTTCCCCGACGGAACCGTAGCGGTCGAAGATTTTTCATTGATGGTGCCGACCGGCAGAACTACGGTACTCGTCGGTTCCTCGGGATGCGGGAAAACAACATTGCTGCGCATGGTCAACCGCATGGTTGAGCCCGATGGTGGGCGCATCAGTATCGACGGTAGGGATGTGCGACAGCATCAAGCGGTCAACCTGCGTCGCAGCATTGGTTATGTCATGCAGAACGCCGGTTTGATGCCCCACTTCACGATTGCAGACAACATCGCGACAGTGCTGAAACTGCTGAAGAAATCACCGAGATTCCGACAGCAGCGGGTAGAAGAACTCATGGAGGTCGTGGGACTAGAGATCAGCACGGCCAACCGATATCCGCACCAGCTATCCGGGGGCCAGCAACAACGCGTTGGTGTGGCAAGAGCCTTGGCGGCAGATCCAGAAGTCTTGTTAATGGATGAGCCCTTTGGCGCAGTGGATCCGATCGTTCGGGCCGAGCTGCAGCAAGAACTGATCAGCCTGCAGCGAGGCCTGGGCAAGACCATCCTCTTCGTCACCCATGATATCGACGAAGCATTCCTACTTGGCGACCAGATCGCGATATTGTCCGCCGGTGCGAACTTGCTTCAAGTCGGAGCACCGAGCGAAATTATTGAGAATCCGGTCGATCAATTTGTTGCTTCATTCATCGGAGCCGACAAGGGGCGGCGTGCACTGACCATTAAACATACACCTTGTGGCCCGGTCGTGATCGACGGCCAGGGTCGTGCCCAGGGGCGGTTGGTCGATACCGAAGAGATTACATGAGCTGGATTCTGCAGAACTTCGAACTCATTGTTTCCCTGAGCCTTGCGCACTTGCGTCAGTGTCTTCTGGCCTTGACCCTAGGCTTCGCTATCGCGCTGATTCTAGGATGGCTGGCGGAACGGGTCAAACCCCTCCGCACACTGCTGGTACTGGGAACCGGCCTGCTCTACACCATCCCGTCGTTGGCGCTATTGATGATATTGCCGGCAGCAACGGGAATGAGCGCCATTAGCGAAGCAAATCTCGTCACGGCATTGACGATCTACGCGGTGGCAATCATGACACGAAGTGTGGTCGATGGCCTGGACTCGGTGGGTCGTGAGACGCGACAAGCAGCCAAAGCCATGGGCTACGGGCAATTCAGGCGCTTGGCCGAAGTGGAACTACCATTGGCAGGGCCCGTGATCCTTTCTGGGCTTCGAGTCACGGCGGTCAGCACGATTTCTTTGGGCACCGTTGGAATCCTAGTTGGTGTACGAAATCTCGGTTACTTGTTCACCAACGGGCTGCAACGTCGAATCATTGCGGAAGTGTTTGCTGGAATTCTGGCCGTCGCAGTGCTTGCGCTCATCGTAGACCTGACACTGATACTGCTGGGTCGTTGGCTGATGCCGTGGAATCGGCTGATGCAGAAAAGCGGCATTGGTCAAGCAGTCGGAGGACCGCGATGAATCTCGTGCGCAATTCCCTGGATTGGCTCATCGATCCGTCACAATGGCAGGGCGAAGACTCGCTGGCAGCCTTGCTGGGCGAGCAGTTGCTCTACACATTTGTTGCGGTGGGCCTGGCGGCACTGGTTAGCGTTCCGCTTGGCTGGTGGATTGGCCATAGTGGCCGTGGACGAGATATCGCGGTGGCAATTACGGGTATGGCTCGCGCCGTACCCTCTTTTGGGTTGCTGATCTTGTTGGTGTTGCTATTCGGTGTGCTTCACAAACCAGAAGCGGCTCTGTTGACTTTTGTGCTGCTGGCAATTCCCCCTATTCTTGCCGGATCCTACACAGGATTCCAGGCAATTGACCGTCGAACCTTGGACGCGGCTAGGGCAATGGGAATGAGCGAATTGCAGGTCATGGCCAAGGTTGAAATACCTCTGGGACTGCCGTTGCTGGTGGGTGGTCTGCGCTCGGCGATGCTGCAAGTCGTAGCCACTGTGACGATCGCAGCCTACGTCAATCTTGGCGGATTAGGACTGCCGATTATCAGCGGGCTGAACCTTCGCCGATATGACATGGTGTTGGGAGCAGCCCTGTTGGTGGCAATGTTAGCTCTGACGATTGACTTGGTGATGGGCCTAATACAAAAGATGTCAGTACCCGGCGGATTGCTCCGTGGGACACGATTTATTGTCGATCCAAAGGACGGAATTCATTGATGCAACTCAAAAACATGAAGGGCTGGGGAGTGGCTTCTGCAGTTCTTGCTGGCGCGTTAGCTCTGACTAGTTGTGGTGGCAGCGATCCACTCGAGGCAAATACAAGTGCCAACGGTGCACCGCCCGATGGGCAAAGCGTGGTTGTCGGCTCTCAGGCATATTACTCAAATGAGATTATTGCCGAAATCTATGCACAGTCGCTGGAACGAGCAGGATTTAACGTCGAGAGGCAATTCAGTATTGGCCAGCGCGATGCCTACATGCCGCAGCTGGAGAACGGTTCGATCGACATCATGCCCGAATACACCGGGAACCTGCTGCAATATTTTGAGCCGGAAACCAAGGCCCGCAAAGCGAACGACGTCTACAGTCAGCTTTCTTCGGCATTGCCTAATGGAATGGCTGTTTTGGATCGAGCTGAGGCATCGGATCAGGATTCGTATACGGTCACTCGTGATTTTGCTGAAGACAATCAGCTCGCTTCGATTGGGGACCTTGCGAAGGTTTCGAAACAACTAACCTTGGGAGGTCCACCGGAACTGAAGCAACGGCCGTATGGACCTTCAGGACTGTCGAAAACATACGGCGTTGATGTCCAATTCTCATCCACGGGAGATACAACTGTCGAAGATTTGGTGGCGGGGACCGTGGATGTAGCTAATGTTTTCACCGCGGACCCCCGAATTCAGACTGAAAATTTGGTGGTTCTCGACGATCCGAAGGCATTGTTCTTGGCATCCAACGTAGTTCCAGTGGTCGATGCATCAATGGCGGATCAGCTGGGTGAAGTAATTGACCCTATTAGTGCGAAGCTGTCAGCGGAAGCCTTGATTGGGCTGAATGTTGAAAGTACGGTTGGACAGAAATCTGCTCAGGAAATTGCTACAGATTGGTTAAACAAGAATTTGCAGTAGTCTATTTTTCTTTTGGAACCACGATTTGGAAATACCTTAAGCCAAAAAGTTTCCGTATCCCGAGCCAATGCGGGGGATACGGAAACTTTTTGAGTTTTAGTGGAGTCCTAGACTAGCACTTGAGTTCGCTGGCCAGGTCAGCACGAGCTGACTCCACTGCCTTAGCATCGTCCTTCAACGAATCAACCGACTGTGAAACAGTGGCATCTTCTGGAAGGTCCTTAACTGCCTTGTCGAAGGAATCCTGCTTTGAGTTCAAATCCTCAAGACGGTCCTTGCTCACGTCGGCAGTTGCTTCGGCGTAAGTCTTGTAAGCGCTCTGGACATCATCATATGCAGAACGGATCTCGCCGATGGTGGATTCCTTGTTCAGTGTGGACTGGAAGGTTTCCAACGAGGTTGCATAAGCCTTCGATGCGTCGCAGGCTTCAGTTACGTTTTCTTCAGGCGAGGAGCAACCAACGAGCAGAGTTGCTACTGCTGCGATGCTGCACAGACCACCAATGAGAGTTTTCTTCTTAGACATTGAGTCGTGTTCCCTTCAATATTCGAGTGACGAATGGAAGCTGACCGGCTTCACTAATTGATACTAGAATTCTGCTGGCTGCCTCGCCCAGCTACCTCATCCTTGACGGGTGAATGTACTCGGTTGAGCGAAAAGCTTCATTCGAAATGAATGATCAGAAAGGAACAATACTAAAGTGACGAGTTGGCGTTCGCTTAATGTGCATGGGCACACTTGCTGCGTTAGCCTCGTGGCTGTCGGGAATTCGTGCCAAGCAAACCAGTTGACCGAGCAGCAGAAATCGCCTCGCGTCTAGTGCCCACATCAAGTTTGCGGTAGATGGATTTGATATGTGTTTTTACCGTATTGGCAGAGATCTGAAGGTCATCAGCGATCTCTGAAATTGTCGCTAATGATGGGAGCAGCTTCAACAACTCCAGTTCACGCGATGTGAGAAGCGGTGCGGATGTAATCGATGTTTCGGCCTTGAACTTGCCGATTGAATCAAGGGCCCAACTGAATTGTGACAGATGATCTCTATAACCCAGAAGAGCGTCACGGGCATCGGCTGGTAGAAGAACTATTACCCGCAAGGTGTCCTGTGCTGCGGCTAGAGTCAATGCTTTCTCGAAGGCCTTTCGTGCCTTCACCGGTCGATTTTCTCTTACATCGATCGCCGCTTGGATCGCCCAGGCGAAGGTTTTCCCGTGTGCAGATACGCAAGGGGCAAACTCCGACGTGACCATGGTAGTAATTCTTTGCGCCTGACCAAGTTGGTCGGAGAGCAATAACTCCCAGGCAGAAATGAGGTAGTACTCCCCGCAGTTACCGAATCTTCTGCGAAGTTCATCTTTTAGATGAAGAACCGAGGCTTTCTTATTAGTAACAAAAAGCATCTCAGTTAAGTGCAATGCACACAAAATAGTCTCGGAGTCGGAGCCCTGGGCCTTCAAGAACTCATGAAATAGTCCTTCGAACTCATGACAAACAGAAGCCTTAATTGGTGATTCAGGGAAGCTTAGAATTAGCGACAAGCGTCGTGCTGTATCGAAAAACTCATCGGGGTAGAAGCTCGACTGCCGAACAAAGGAGAGATGATGCGTAGCAGCTTCGGCGTCCAGCCTAAGAAAGCCTGTCCATGCCAAGATAAGGTGCGCGGCAATCGTTCGAGGGTGGTACTTCATCCCCAAGCTTTCGGCCAAGGTCAGAGAATCCTTCGCATAATTGCTTGCTAGTGTTTGGTTGTTCTCAATTGCCTGCAAAGCGGCGGCCGAAGTTAGAATGTCAATGCTGAAGGTGTGAGGGTTCCCCTGCAGCTCATCGGTCGCGATCTTATTCATTAAGACGCGAGCCTTGTCGATTTCTCCAAGGTAAATGAGCGAGGAAATACGCAACGTTGATGCATAAAGTCGCAGCTCCGGCGGTCCGTCCGTTGCGCTGTTTGATTCGAGTACGGACAACGCGCCATCAAAGTTCCCGTTGATCAGCAATAAATGCGCATGAAGTACTTGACTGAGTGGCCTAAATTCGGCGCCAAGAACTTCACCGTCGTGTCCAGTGAGGCATTCGTCAAGCCAGAGTTGAGCAGACCCGGGGGTTCCTTTATTGACCTCTAGAAGGCCACGGAGCAATGCCACTTCCGGGATATTCGCTGTCAATTGTGACTTAAATATTGGTGCACCAAGTTCCAGCTGGTTTTGCCAGAAAAGCGGTAGAACTGATCGAGCCAACAGGTCTTGAATAGTCTCCAAGTCCTCACTGCTGATCGCATGCTGCAAAGCTTCGAGATGCCGGCCTTGTCCTGCGCGAAGCCTCGCGGCCCGGCGATGCAGCGCAGATAGGTCGTTGACTTCAGAGTCTCGATTGCTTCGGGTCAAAAATTGCGACAGTAGCCTGTGCAGCCGGAACGTTTTCACGGTGTTGTCTGATTCCAAGGGAACGACCATCGCAGTTTCTTGTCGACAGGTACTTACAATCTCTGCCGCTGCGCCAGAGGATTCGAGTACAGCTTCAAGATCGGAACAGGAAAAGGGCTCAATGAGCGCCATGACCTCTAAAGCGGATTTAATTTGTTCCGGGTAACTCTCGAATAACGGCTCATAGAAGTCAGATAGCAAAGCGTCTAAGCAAGTATTGGCAGCTGATTCGTTGATAGGCCCGTGACTCTTCACAAAGAGAATGGGAGCGATCCAACCTTCGGTGACCTCTAGAAGCCGATTAATATCAACTCCCTTGGAATCAATAAAGTCCCGGGTATCACGTCTCTTTACCAATAAATCCTTGGGCGAGATGCGAAGTACTTGGAGGTCCAAATCGAGTTTGCGGACTGACTCTAGCCCAAGTAGCTTACGTCCGGAGAGAATTAGGCGAAAATTCTCGGGGATATTATCGACGAAGTAGTTCAGCCCGTCCTTAATATTCTGATTGTTGATGACATCAACGTTGTCGAGTATCAAAAACACCGGCGAATCACTGGCTGAGATGTAATCGATTAGTCGATCAGCACCGATTGCTGAAACTGGTCCGGGGGCGAGTTTCTCCCAATTTGTTCCGCAGAAAGCGAAGCCCGCCAGATTCCAGAACCTAGACGGTTCGTTGTCGAGTGCGTCCAAAGATATCCATAGGACGGAGCTACCTGTCTTTTGGCAGTTTCGAGCCCACTGCGCCAGAAGCGTTGTTTTCCCAAATCCAACCGGAGCGTTAAGCGTTAGGATTCGGGTCGAAGACTGATGCCATTCGCTAATTTTTCGGGTCAAGCCCCCGCGGATAACTTCACCAGATATTGCAGAAGGAATGCACGTCTTATTGCGAAGTGCAACCGTCATCAATTCTCCAAAGTCCCTGTCGAAGTCTGCTCGTACCTTCTTATTATAGAGTGATGAATTTTTGAACAGTTCATATCAGCTCCGGAGAAGTGCTTATGTCGGTTGTGTTTAGTTACCTGTCAGTGCAGCTTTCGATGTCCTATTGCGTAAGTTTGAGATATTGAGTGATATTGGCAACTGCTATTGGTCTGAATTGACCGGAGGACCAACTAAGAAGTTGCAATAATTACATTCGACACACGTGTTCAGGAATCATTGCACCATGCTTGGTAAACCTCCGTCTTGCGAGCCATGCAAGTACTATACGTGCGGTAACTCATGTTCTTGTTCTATCACAGGTTCAACCGAAGAGACACGGATCCTGTCAATCTTCGAATTCCTGATTGCACATTGTTGATTGTGTAGTCATTTGCCCCCTCAAGTACCTTCTCAAGTAGTTTTGGGCGCGATAGTCCTAAGTGAGCATTCTGGAAAGTAAAAGAGGGTAAGCCGCTGGAGAATTTATTCACCAGTATCGCTTACCCTCTTCAAAGTCCCTATCGTTGGCGCAGGACTGAATCAGATCAACCTATGAACTCTGAGTTGCCCGATTAGTCGTTCGCGAAAACGCCGCGCAGTTTTGCTTCTTCGTCGTGGCTAAGGTTTGTCTCGAGCAGCTCCATCTTGGTGCCTGCGAACGCTTCCGCCACACGGTCCGTGGTTGCATCCGAGCTCAGAACGAAGATTGCAGAAGTACCTTCGACTACCTCGTCGCGGACTCGCTTGATGAAGGAATCATCGATGCCAACATCAGTCAGTGAGCCGGACATCGCACCCATTGCCGCGCCCATCGCGGCACCCAACAGCGGGACGAAGAAAATCAACCCAAACAGGAAGCCCCAAAAGGTTCCGCCGAGGGCACTGGCCCCGGTCACGTGATTCAGCTGCTTGGTTTTTGGCTTCTTTGCACCGTTTTCCCAAGAGACAATCGCGGCATCATGAATTTGGATGAGTTCCTTGGTCTGCAAATCTAGAAGAACTCGTTCGGCGCTATCTGCACCAGTTGCGTCATGAAATTTCCATACAGTGAGCGTCGCCATAGATGTTCCTTTCAGGCTTGCCGGAGCGGTTCCGGTCTATGAGTAACTCTTGTCTTCGGACCTCGACGTGGCATCACCCGAACCGGGTGAGAACAGACGCCTGTCGTTTGAGAGCCAGCTGAAGTGCGAATAATCAGGGATCGACGAAGACCCGTGCCCAACTGTATTTTTCAGGATCCGAGAAGGTGAGCGACAGGACGAATAACGTCAACGGGACAGCCAATACAGCGCCTATAGGGCCGAGAATCCATGCCCAGACAATGAGCGACAGGAAGGAGATCGTAAGATTCATTCCAACGGCTTGACCGACAACCTTAGGTTGGAGCAATGATTGGAAAACAATGTTGATCACCGAATAGGTGACGATTAGGACCACCATCGCGGTGAAGTCATGGCCCAGCAGGGCTAGCAGCGCCGGAGGAACCAGGCCGATGACGAATCCGATGTTGGGAATGAAATTGGTGGCAAAAGCCAACAGTCCCCACAGCCATGGCAATGGGATTCCCATGATGTAGAGCACCAAGACATCTAGCAGAGCGATACCGGCACCAAAGATGGTGGTGACTACTAAGAATTTTCGAGTACTGCCAGCAAATTGGATGAACGAGCCGCGCATCGTCGCATGATGATCCTTAAGCGCTAGTAGCTTTGAAATGACGCCGTCCGCATCAAGGCTCATAAAGAGAAGAAGTGAAACCAGGAAAATTATTGCTGTAACCAAAGATGCAAGTCCTGAAAGCATCCCCGTTAGTAGATTCTTGATGTCTTCAAAATTCAAAGACTGCTTCAACAACTCCACGGCATCGATATTAATGCCTGCATTGATCATGAAGCTTCTGGTCGATTCGATGAGATCGGTAAAGGCAGCTTCATAAGTGGGTAGAAGCTCAATTAGTTCTGTGGCCATGAGGTAGAAGGTCCATACACCAACCAGCAAAATGCTTATAGTCAAGGTAAAGACGACACCTGTGGCTATCGGCCGTGGCCACTTCTTATGTACTAGAAAATTGCGAGCGGGGCTCAACATGATCGATAGAACTATAGCTAAGAAGACCGGCCCTATGATTCCCGAGGCCAAATGAATTCCTATAAATACGATCACGATCGCAGCCATAGAAAAGAGCGGTAAGCCAGGGAATGTGGCACGTCCTTCTCGTTGAGTGGTGTCCATAATATATATGTTAAAACTTGACCCGTCTTTGCAAATCACCCGGTGTGGGTGAAGCTTCGTTTTCAATTTCATTCGATGATCTATTTATAGGCTGCGCATTGTAAAAGGACGGTAGGTCAATTAATGAAGGTCGGTCCGGTAGAAGTTCTCGTGTGCACTTTTCCGCGCCTCAAGGTAGAGAAACTCTTCCTTGAAGCCTTGGAAGAAACTGTAGAGACTGGCGCTATCGCTCTAATTGACCTTGTGCTGGTGCAAAAAGACGCTGAGGGAAATCTGCAGTTTAGGGACTTAGAACGCGGTTTGCCGGAGCATTGGGCACGAATGATTATTGACCCAAGACCGATGATTCTCTTCAGTCAGCAGGACATGGACCTAATTGCCAGTTCACTGAATAACAACAATTGCGCAATAGCTATAGCTGTTGAACATCGCTGGAGCCGTAGATTGTCGTCCGTGGCGATGAGCGTTGGTGGCGGGACTCAATTACAGACAAGCATTCCACACTCCGACGTCGTTAAGGCCTTCAAATCTGATGGAGTAGCGGCCAACTAGACCAGTACGAAGTTTTGTCCAGATTTTCCGAGCGAAAGTGGAATTCGATGTTGTATTCACGCTATAGCAGGCCAGGTATTCTTTCGCATGTGTCTTTGGGCGGACAATCACACACCTCTGAATCAAATGATCATGGCGTGGTGCCGAACGAATCAGGCATGCCCATTCCGCATAAGGCTGTTGCGCCTGATAATCGGGAAGAAGCTTTAGCCTTGAACCATACTTTCCGTTGCTTAGTCTTGCTTCAAGAACGGGGCATGCTCACCGAACATGAATTCTGCCTCGCAGCCAAAAGACTCTTCGCATGACGAGTAGCAAGGAAGAACCGATGCATTCGTTAAGTGATGATTTTTTGAACCCGACGAGGGAACCAGGAACGCGTACAGCCAAGTCCGAATATTTGTTGCCGGAAATTGAAGAACGCGTATTTAGAAGGCCACGAGTCAACGACGAACTTGAAGCTTCGATCACAGGCAACCGAATTACTGTGGTTGCGGCTCCCAGCGGTTTCGGTAAAACGGTCGCAGTTTCCGCATATCTAGATTTGGCGAAGGCCGAGGTTCTATGGGTAACAATTCCGGAGAGCGGCCAAGGGCAAACCGGACTGATTGATGATCTACGATGCACAATAACTGATCTCAGCAATTCCTTGAATGCCCCGCGACAATTGAGCGCAGTTAAGGATCTCGATGGAATCAATACGAATCGAGTTTCTACGAAGCGAAAGCTCAACGACGTACCGATAATAGTCGTAGACGACTTTCATCTTGCGTCGAGCACACTTCGAGATGATTTGTTGAATCTGCTGACAAGCTCATCAATTCCATCAGTGAAGCTCGTCATTATTGGGCATTCGCAAATCCTCGGAAGCCTTTCGAAGGTCATTGCACGTCATCCAGAGGCATTGATCACGGGCAACGAACTTGCCTTTGACACTTCAGAACTGAGCATATTATGCCGTTCGGAGTTCACGTCGCTTGACCCTCATAAACTGATGCAAGACACTGGTGGTTTGCCCATAGCGGTGAACTTGTTTCTCAAACTCAAGCGCGGAAACATCCACTCAGACTCCAAAATTCAAGACATCCTTTCGGGATATGTGCGGGAACATGTTTTAGGTGCATTGCCTCGTGAACAATCAATGATGCTGCAGGTATTGAGCGTTAGCGATCAGTTCAGTTCCCAATTTGCGGTCGAAGTTGTTGGACGGCAAGAAGCGGAATTGTGGCTCGAAAAGTTCGTTTCACTTGGATTCATGACTCGTCATTATTCTGTGGGTGGTGAGCTTTATGCAGTTCAGCCTGTTGTCCGCAAGCAATGCCTTAAGGTGCTCTCGGGCGCTCAGCCGGAATTGTTAAAGAACGTTCATAAACAGGCAGCGCGCTTCCTGGAAGTCGGCAGTCCGCTCGTTGCGATGAACCATTACCGCAGCGCGGGAAAGATTGACGAAGCCGTTGAGATACTGAAAAAACGTTGGGTACGCCTTCTATTAGAGGACCGATATCCAGAAGTTACCCGTTGGTGCTCCAGCCTTGAAGAACGGCTCTCAGATGATCCTTCCGTACTCTTAATTTCAGCGTGTGCCGAGGAACTAATGGGCCACAGAAACGTCGCACGTGCAAGATTCGAACGTGCTCAGGCTCAGATCTGCTCTGGTCAGGGAGACAGAACTTCTCAGGCCATTCTGAAACTAGCCCGGCTCTTCCTCGTCGATGAACAAGATGAAGCATTGGCGGCAAGTGATGCTGTTCGACAATTGATGGGTAGCAATGATCCTGTTGTCGCTCACGATTATGCCGCCCTGCAAATGCTCGTAGGCTGGGCGGAGCTACGAATAGGTAAGCACTTGGACCTGTCCCAAGAACTGCTTTTCGCTGCCACCAGTGAAGCTGAAGCACGCGGTGAAATTCTTCTTGAACAGCGAGGAAAGCACCATCAAACTGCGGCTCTTGTGCTTGCCGGCAAACATCAACAGGCGAAGAAGCTTGTTGATGAATGTCGCAGCCAACCAGGGGCACGGTCATGCCCTGAGTCCAGTATTTGGGCCGGCGGCGCACAGATTTCTCAAGGCATCATGTCATTCTGGGAGGCAGATTTTTTCCAGGCTAACCTTGAGCTGAGCGATCTTTTTGCATCGGATATTCCAGCGTCGCCTTTTGGTGCAATAGCTAGATTTTATGCGGCTGTAAACGCTGCATTTAGTATGGATCCGGTAATGCGCAGAAGGGCTGCCGCAGGATTGCAAGCAATTCCGCGGGCCAGTCTTTATGGGCAGGACTGGTCGGTATATAGAGATACTGCCTTGGCATTATTGGAAGAAGCCGCAGGCAACCGTTCAAAGGCCCTGGCAATAGTAGGTCGCTACAGCGGAATGCGCGGAGTACCGCTCATCGGCGTTTCTCTTGCATCGATCCTGCGTAGAAATGGGGATCTCACCGGTGCGTTGCAGATGTTGGCAATGCACCAACAAAATCCTGATTGCTCGTATCTTCGTGTTTCCACCCTGCTCACGGCCGCTTTGGTTTACAAGAATAAAGGGGACGCCGAGGCAGCACATGAATATTGTGAGTCGGCGTTGGAAATTGGCAGCCTAGAACGGATTAAGCTGCCCTTCTGCGATGGCGATTTGGCTGTTCGAATATTGTTGGCCGAGCATCTACTGCGACCTACGAAATATGAATCCTTCGTCACCGAGTGTTTAACGTATTCACAAGGTTCAGGTTTGCTCGATTGCCTTTCATCGAGGGAGACTGACGTGTTCAGATTGTTGCAGACGACTAGGACTGTAAAAGAAATTGCTGACCAACTCGATGTTTCGGTGAACACGGTCAAGACTCATCAGAGGTCCATTTATCGTAAACTTGGCGTGCAGAATCGTCGAGAGGCACAAAAGGTCGTTGCTTAGCTGCGTCCTTAAAAGGAGAATCCACTGGACCCCAATACGTTGGGAGCCAGTGGATTTTGTCTTGTGCCAGTATTACATCTGAGCGATCCGCTGCCGTCAGGAAAATGATTCCTTGGACACCAGTTCCAGAACTGCTTCCGCAATTTCATTGGGAATCGTGGTTATCGGAATTAGGGTTGCGCCGGCTCGCTGATACTGGGATTTGGGGAACGACCATGTATGTTCAACTAACACAACAGCCCAACCTCCGACGCCAACTTTGTCCAGAACATATTGGAAGTCCTGCTCGGCAATGAGTCCGGGCAGCTTCAGAGTTATCCCAGCTAAGGCGAACTCGTCTTCATCCACATCACTCCATGACATAGATTGCGTTTCGGTGAGTGTTGCAATGGCAAAGTCCAATACTCGAATTCCTCCAGCTTGGACCAATTCGCTGAGCCTGTGGAGGAGGACCGGGTCTGGGTAGTTTCCATGCAACGGCGCTGTGACGATCTCCAGCGTTCCGAAGCGACTGGACGATTGATTGGGCACGTAGATCACTGGCCTTAGAGAAGTGCGAGCTTTGGCTAGGACAAAGCACGAGTCTTGATGGTGTTGAACTCTTCGTTGGTGATGATTCCGCTCTGAAGCAACTGAGATGCTTTCTCGATTTCAGTACTTGGCGAAGATCCTGCAACTGAACGGATGTAGGCATCCGATGTCTGCTTCTGTTCTTCAACGTTTTTAACACTGCGCTCGGCCATACCTTGGCCACGGGCGATGAGGTAGACCACGGCAGTGATGAATGGGACGAAGATAAGGCAGACTACCCAAATGGCCTTAGCCCAACCTGACAAGCCCCTGTCGCGGAAAACATCCATAAGAATCCCGATCATAGTCACCAAATAGGCAACGAAAATGAAGGTGAAGAAGAACCACCAGATAATGTCCCAGAATGATGACCAGAATTCCATGGTCGTACCTTTCGCCTATGTTCGCTCCTCCGATGGAACGCTAAAATGATGCAATCACGGACCTTGCCACCGTATCCAAGTAACTCATCTTCAATGGGCGATATAAATTGTGGAACCAACTTCACTAGCATTTTTGACTTCAAAAATGAGCCGCTCAACTCCATCGGAGTTTCGACGTATCACCCACTGAGGATGAGCTATAAGCCGTGAACTACACATTTCAGTAAATGTATAAAAGAGAGTCACCGCCGTGAGGCCCTCGGTTTGGTGAGCCCGATATGCGAGAAAGGAAAGAAAGCATGTCTGATTTACGGTTCGGACCAGTTGAGCTATACCTCATCGGTTTCCAGAGTGATACTCCGGACGCTAATACGTTGGAGTCGATTGCTCGACTTTTTGAGTCCGGCATTCTTCGTTTGCTGGACTTAGCCTTGATTTCCAAGGACGAGAACGACAACGTTGAAATTGTTGAGATTGAAGGCGGGTACGAGTCCCTCGGTTTGAGCATCGAGTCGGCGGAGCTAACCAGCGGTCTCATCTCTGATGAGGATTTGCAGGAGCTTGCAGCTTCCATGCCTAGCGGCACTTCGGCGCTGGCCGCTGCCGTAGAGCTCGCATTCGCGCGAGATCTAGTAACGCAGCTCGCAAACTCAGGTGGAGAGGTATTGCGAACCGAACGCATTCCGGCGCCAGTGATCAACGCAATTATCGATCTCAGCGAAGAACTTTCAGACATTGAAGGAGGACAGTAAAAATGCCATTTCGTAGAATGGGACGACCTGGTCTGATTGGGACTGCAGCACGAACCGCTGTCATCGCCGGCACCGCTCAGGCAGTCGGAGGTCGTGTAGCGGCAAACCAGCAGCGCAAAGCACAGGCACAAGTTGAGCAGGAGCAGTACGCTGCGGCGCAGGAGCAGGCACGAATTGACGCCAGCGCGCAGGCAGCAGTAGCGGCACAGGCGCAGCCTGCAGCGGTCGCACCCGCTGCTTCCGAGGACAACTTGCTGGAGCAGCTTCAGCAGCTGGCGACAATGAAGGCCAGCGGAATCCTCACCGACCAAGAATTCGCAGAAGCGAAGGCGAAGCTCCTGAGCTAGTCCAGGGCCGTGAACGGGTAAACCATCAGAGAGCATGAAAGGACCAGCAGCCTGTCGCTCTGAGCAACCCGAACACACTTTGAATTGAAGATCCGGTCAAATAATTTCGATTATTTGACCGGATCTTCTCTATTTCCAACCAAGGGTTCAAGAAAAATACAGAGCAATTTGGCTTCGTTGGATCTGGACTACCAAAAAGATTCGGTGGCGCTCATCCTCAGTAGGTGATCTGTGAGTTTATGCCTGCCGAATGATGCCACGATGTAGATATGAAAACCGATGATGAATTACAGACACTGCGTGCTCGTGTCGAGGAGCTCGAACGAGAAAACGCAGCACTAAATACAAAATCTGCACCGGGTAA
Source organism: Glutamicibacter sp. (assembly GCF_032154645.1). Lineage (GTDB taxonomy): Bacteria > Actinomycetota > Actinomycetes > Actinomycetales > Micrococcaceae > Glutamicibacter. The sequence continues at coordinate 221,501 of NZ_JALDXV010000003.1, forward strand.
AGGTAGGCGCTGGCGTGCAGTAGTTTCGGCGTTATTAATCGCAATTGCCGTGCTCGTGGCACCCATTGCTGTCATTGGTACTTGGACGCATTCGCAATTGGCGGATACAGACAAATTTGTTGCGACTGTGGCACCGCTGACGAAGGATCCCGCAGTTCAGGCCTACATAACAGATGAAGTCGTTGCAGCCATCAATGACAAAGTCGATATTGATGCCTTGGTCTCTGACGCATTTGATGGCATCGCTACCTTGGATCTACCTCCGAAGGCGGCCGCTGCACTAGGTCTCTTGGAAGCACCGGCAGCGAACGGCGCACACAACATGATTAATACGGCCGTTTCCAAGGTCGTTGCGTCGCCTCAGTTTTCCACGGTGATCGAGGAAGCCCTGCGTCAGACGCATTCAAGGGCAATTGCGATTATTCAGCAACAGCCGGGTACCGCAGTCACGCTTTCCGAAGACGGAACCGTCTCATTGCAGCTTGGAGTTGTCGTTGAACGAGTTAAGGCTCAGCTGCAAGCTCAGGGCTTTGGATTTGCAGATGCTATTCCAGCTATTGACAAGTCAATTCCACTGGCCACGGATTCGTCCCTGGCCAGCGTTCGAGCAATCTACAATATCTCCGTCGTCGGCGGATACTGGCTTCCGTGGGTTGTGTTGGTGCTCGCCGGTGTAGGCATTGCGCTGGCGCGACGCCGTCTGCGTGCCCTGTCGGTGACTGGATTGGCCTTAGGCATCGCATTTGCCGCAACGTGGATGGGCGTTTTTATTGGTCGAACCTTGTTCGTCGGAACGATAGCCCCGGTGATCATGCCGAGAGATGTTGCGTTGGCGATCTACTCGCAGCTGACGGCCGCTGTGGTTTCTGCACTAGTCGCGTTGGTAGTTCTCGCGCTGGGAATCGCGTTGGGCGGTTGGTTCGCCAGCGGCGCACAGTCAGCCATGTCCACGCGCGGTGTTCTGAACCGAGGATTCTCTAGCGTACGTGTTCGGGCGGCACGTGGTGGAATTTCCACCGGTGCATTTGGGCGTGGAATTGAAAAATTCAGGCTAACGATCCTCGTCCTTGCAGCAGTTGGCGCGGTAATCGTCATCTTCCTGAATCGACCTGCCACCTTCTCGCTGGTACTTGGCTCGATCATCACGTTCCTGGTCATAGCAATCTTGGTCGAGCTGCTGCGACACCCGGCGGAACTTGATGAGATTCAGAGTCAGAAGTCGGATTCGAACCTGAACTTAGATATTGCTTCCGGCGACGATGACGAATCTGTAAAACAGTAATGCTAATTGTGGCAACCTTTTAGGTTCCCGCTCGTAGTAGTTCCAGTGGATCTCAACAGGGCTGCTGGAAAGTTGGAACGCGTTTTGAACTCCGAATAGTCGATTCATAACCGCGAAAGGGATGTTCCCGGCCTACACGTCGGGGACGTCCCTTTACATGTTTCGTGATTCTGAACATTCGATGAATAGAGAAGCTCCGCAGATTCTACAGACGTAAAGTCATACTAAATCCACTATCCGAAAAGGTGGAAAACATTGCCCAGTGCCTTTGAAAAAGCGTCGTATCCAAGCCAAAGGGCGAATCCGCATTCGAACCGTCATACATAAACTCGCTCGCGCAGTTTGCCTATGTTTGGGGATATCCCATGGTGAATATGATGAATCGACGCACACGGCTTGGCGCCGCTCCAGAACCGGGGCGCCTTGGAGGTATTCTTCGGAGGTATTCTTCGGAGGTATTCTTCCGGCTTCGCCGATTGGCCAAATTGCCATGCTGAATGACTACATCGAACCCGCAGAACCATTTATCGCCTGCCCGAACCAAGATGTTGCGTACGGTCTTGGGTTCTTTTCGCTCGACGAGCAACCTGTCGTTGTCCAGTTCCCCGACTTCGGCGATCGCTTCTATGTCTATGCTTTCTGTGATGCTCGTACTGATCAGTTCGGTCATCTGGGGTCGTTGTATGGCAGCAAGCCAGGCCACTACTTGCTTGTCGGGCCAAATTGGAGCGGAGATGTACCGGAAGGCATCGTAGATGTTTTCCGGAGCCCTACGGACCTGGCAAATGCCATTCCCCGGATTTTCATGGACGATACCAACGAAGATCGCGCTGCACTCCAACCGCTGGTGAATCAAGTATTGGTGTACCCGTTGGATGAATATACCGGTCAGATGCGAATGAAGGACTGGGCGAATGTTCCTTCCTTTGAAGCGGGGGACTCTGCCGGCGGTGGCGAGACGAAGTGGGTTCGACCCGAAACCTTCTTTGAGCAACTGGGCGAGGTCCTTGCGACAGTCTCTCCTTTACCAGGAGAAGAAGCCATCTATGCACAATTCTCAGCATTGCGAGCAGCCGGGGAACGCGATCCGCAGATCCGGGAGTTAATCGAGGCGGCGTTCCTTGCCGCAGACGAATCTTTTGTGCAGCGGGCCATGAAGTGGGAGTACAACGGCAAAGATGCCGGAAACGGCTGGAACCGTTCCGTCAATAATTCACAGCGGGGGATCGATTTCCAAAATCGTGCCGCGACTTCACGCTCGAATATGTTCGAAAATCTCCCCAATGAAACACTGTATTTTTACACCGACTATGATTCTCGGAGAACTCGCCTGACGGGTGTCGAGTCGTACGAGGTGACCTTTGCCGCCGGTCAGCTACCGCCGGTCGACGGCTTTTGGTCACTGACCATGTACGACGACGACCACTTCTTCTACCCAAATGAGCTTGGTCGGTACTCATTGGGCACGAAGAAGAAGAGTCTCAAGTACTCGGAAGACGGATCCTTGACGATCTATGTTGGCCACGTTTCTCCCGGACCGGTGCTCGAAAGCAATTAGCTTCCTGCTCCAGACACCACCTTCTCCCTGTACTTGCGAGCCTATGGAGGGCAAACGGGCATTACCGAAGGCACTTGGGTGCCACCGGTCGTGAAACGCCGTTAACGGGCGCACATTTAAATTGATGGGGCGGAGCACTTCGTAAAGTGCTCCGCCCCATCTTTCGTGCTTGCTATAACGAATCCGGAGGAATCAAAGGTGGTGGGCCCGGGTTGGCGGTAATGGTGGCCCGTAGCTCCATGTCTTCTAGCGCCTTGGCCAATTCTTTGATGACTTTGGAAGTAATGGCCGGACCCGACAAAGGATCATGCCAGTACTGTACGCGCAGCGTACAGCGATCCACCCCGAAGGACTGCAATAGCGCTTTTGTCGGCTTGTAGCTGGAATCAACACCGGGGGTACGGGCCGATACCTCGCAAACCAACTTCTGCAAGTCATCCAGCGACTGTACGTCGGGACAGTACGCCCGCACCTGGACCTCGCTACGACGCAGCCCCTGCTTTGAATGATTGATCAGTACGTTGTTGAGTATCGATGCGTTGGGAGTATGAATTGTTCGCCCATCGACCGTCACCATCACCACCGAGCGTCCGTTCAGCTCGGTCACGGTGCCGCTGAGCGGTTCATCGGGGCCCTCGACCTGAATTTCATCTCCAACTCGAACCGGTTGACGCGATTGAATGAGCATTCCGGCGGTGAAGTTCTCGGCAAAGCCCTTGACGATCAAGACGATGACTGCGCCGATGATGATTACGATGGCCAGCAGCGGCTGAATGTTCGCTCCGAGGAAGGCAAGTGCAATGCCTATGCCAAGGAGGATCAATACATACTGAATGATTCTGGCTGTTAGGTAAGCAACTGCATCCGTGATCCCCGGAGTACGTTTAAGCAGCTTCAGGGATCCTCTGCGAGCGTACCGTCCGAGGATCATGCAACCGATGATGGCAAGAATCGCAAACAAGAAATCTAGCCACGTAGTTGCCGGGGGGATGTATTGCGACGGGTCGAATGATTCGATGCCCGTCGCACTTTGCTCTTCCGCAAGGATAGAAATGCTAGAAGCTTCCAATGCCTTTACCTAACGCGCTTACCGCCAGCACTAGCAGCAGGACGCTCATGATCGTTGGTGTCTCTTTTTCCAGCCATACCTGCAGGTGCTGCAAGGGCTCGCGAAGCCGTTCCTTGGCAACAAGGTAGCCTACTACGGGAATCATCACCGTAGAACCGGCCAAGACCGTGAAGACTACGATCAGCAGGATGATTGAGGCAGTGCCTTCATCGCTGTCACCGAGAATCATACCGGCAGATGCACCCATGATGAGATTCTTCGGGTTCACCGCTGCCAGCAACAGCGCCAAGCCAAGGGCCTTGCCGAATTGCATGCTGTCGATTGCCTGCATCCATTTTGGCTGCTTCCGTTCCCCCGCTTCAGGATTGCGGCTGCGCCATTGTTTAGCCGCGAGCAAGAACAACCCTCCAGCCAAGACGATTGAGATGATTCCGCGAATGGGCTGCGACTGATCTGCTCCATCCTCTTCGGGCAAGATAGAAGACAGTAAGGTGAAGACGGTCACGCTGATGATGATTCCGCCGAGCCAGCCAATGAGGAATCCCACTGCGCTTGAACTTGCTCTGGGGGAAATCAGCAGGAGAACTGCGGCAATGATCGGCAGTGGACTAACCGCGATGCCGAGAGCTAGGGGGAGCAGCTCCCCGAGGGCTTGACCCATTTACTTGCCGTCCTTTACTTCAGAACCGTTAGAAGCGTCATGAGTTTGCAGAGAGGTCAGCGCCAATAGCGCTTCACGGTTGGTAGGGAAGAGCTTCTCATCTTCCAAGATACCCAGATGCTTGAGGCGAGGCACGAGCTCATCCCGCACGCGGCTGAAGTACAGCGAAATATTCCGGTGTTCCAGCCAGTCGTCGAGAGACTCGAAGGATTCGGCCGCCGTGACGTCGGCATCGTTGACCGCTTCAAAGTCGATCACCAGATGACGGACTGGCGGATTGTCTTGCGATTGGTTTGACTCGATTTTCTCGATGGCGGATTTGACGTATTCGTTGAACACATTTCCGTTGGCAAAGAACAGCGGCGCCGCCGGGCGTACCACGACGATCCCCGGTGCAGTTGCGGTGCCTTCGGCAACCCCGTAGAGCAGCGATTCGTTGGGATCGCTGGTCGCGCCCAATACGTCGATGGCGGGATTCGATGCACGCTTTGCCATGTTGATCAGTGCAAGGACGAAAGCGACGAGGATTCCTGCAATAGAGCCGATCAGCAGCGTCACGAGGAAGCAGGCAGCACCAACAGCGAACTCGAATCGATCGAGTTTCCACAGCTGCTTGAATTCCGCAATGCCCAGCAACGGCAGCACGGCAACGCCAACAATGGCACCGATGGCTGGCGAGGGGATGTCTTTGAGCAGCGCGGTGCCGAACATGAGCAGCAGCAGAGTTCCGGCCGCCAGCACGATCGAAGGCAGCTGGGTCCTGGAACCGGCCTGATCCATGGCGGCGGTGCGAGAAGTGGATGAACCTACGGAGAAGCTGCCGCTGGCACCTGCAGCAATGTTTGAAACGCCGAAGGCAAGGAGGTCCCGGTTCGGGACGGTGGTGTAGCCGCGCTTCTCACCGTAGGACCGTGAGACGAGCAGCCCTTCGGCGGTGGTCACCAAGGTCAACGCCAGTGCCGAAGGGATCAGCAACAGCCAATCGATCCACGGAATAACCGGCCAGGTAAGTACCGGTGGGCCGGCCGGAACGTCTCCAAGAATGTCGACGCCAGCCTGGTCTGCGTGGGTCGCTACGGTGGCGATGGTGGCGGCGACCAAGACAATCAACGCCCAGGGGACCGCGCCGGCGAACTTCTTACCCAACATAAGCACCACGACCGATACGGCCGCGATGAGCAGTGACCAGACGTTCAGCGTGCCGAAGTCGGCGATGATCGTCGAGACCTTCTCGACAAATTCCGAGCCCGGCTCTAAGTGGATGCCGAGCATCTTTGCGGTCTGCGAGGCCAGGATGTCCAGTGCTAGGCCGCCCACGAATCCCACGAGAATCGGCTTGGAGAGAAAGTTGGCCAAGAATCCTAATTTGAACCATGCCATGGCTATTAGGAAGATGCCGCAAAGTATTGCTTGGGCCAGTGCGAGGGTCATATAGCTCTGACTGCCGGCGACCGCTAGACCGCCCAGCGACGAGGCAACCAGTGCGGCGGCCGCCGCATCGGGCGAAGCCACAACCTGTCGTGAAGACACGATCAGTGCGTAGAGCAGCGTCGGTACCACGAGGGCATAAAGGCCGGCGGTGGCCGGCAGTCCAGCGATCTGCGCATAACCGATATTGAGCGGTACCGCGATCGCAATGAGTGTAATGCCAGCGATGAATTCTTTGCCGGCGTTCTTTGCCGTCAGTCCAGCTAGTGGTTTTTGCACAGCAACCTCCCAAATTAGTCGAAATCAGGTTTTCATGTACCGCCACCTCGGGGCGGGGCAGCTCATCCATATCGGGTGATAGTTCGACTCCTGCATGGTGCTGATCTCTCATGATGTCGCTATGAATGCTCAAGCCAAAGTGCCACGCCAAGACAACAGCCTAGAACCGAAACCGTCGCGAAGCATCGACCGAATCTCCGAGGTGCTCACGATTGTCCTCTTGGCGGTCATGGCTGTGCTGACCGCCTGGTGTGGATTTCAAGCGTCGAAATGGGGAGGCGAAATGTCCATCGCGTTCAGTAACGCTTCCAGTGCCAGGGCGCAGTCGAACAACGCGGAAGGCACGGCCCGCGACGCCCGGCTGTATGACATGTCGATGTATACCCAATGGGTCCTTGCCGAAGAAGAAGGCAATGAGAAATTGCGCAAATTCGTTGAAGAGCGCTTCACACCGGAAATGAGCGTCGCGTTCGAACAGTGGGAAGCCGAGGGCCGTGAACAGCGAGGTCCCTTGTCCATGGACTCCTATGTACCGCCGGGCACCGAGGAAGCCTCCGAGCTCAGCGCCGAAGCGGCAGAACACTACCAGCGTGCCCTGGACTACAACCAGAAGGGCGACGACTATTCGCTGCTGACCGTCATCTTCGCCCTGGTGCTTTTTTTGACGGCGATTTCGCAGCGGATGATCTACTCCGTGGCCCGGCTGGGCCTGCTGGCCGTGGCCACCGTCGTGGCGGTGGGCACCATTGTCGTTCTGGTGACATTCCCCGTGCTGATCTAGCCTGATCGGGAAGGATTCCGCCGCGGTCGAACCCCCCGGGGCAATGCAGCTCGGCAGGGGTGATGTTTCTCCATCTCTTCCCGGGGCCGTCTCCCGTGTAAATTCGGTGGGTTCCCAGCGCCGGGCGCTACCCTTTAAGCATGGCCCCACGTACCCAGTCTCAGGGGGCGAAGAAGCCGACGACGCGAAAACCCAAGGCGTCTGGCAGCTCGTCCTCCAAGAAACCCGTCGAGAATCCGGAACATGAACTCGCCCTGCCGCTGCGCGCAATTCGCAGCGTCTGGATGGGCATCGCCCGGATCGTCGGCGGTGCATTCCGCCGCATCGGCGGCTCCGTCAAACCAGACTTCGAGCTGCGGCGCGACGGCACCGGACTGTTCCTGACGCTGATCGCGCTGATCGTCGCCGTCGTTGAGTGGTGGGGTCTGCGCGATGCCGGTTGGTTCGGTCATGCCGTGCATGCTGTGGTCGGCGGAACGCTCGGCTTCATGGCGGTGCTGCTGCCGGTGATCCTCTTCATCGGCGCCTCGCGGCTGTTCCGCCACCCTGAGGCTGAAACCGAGAACAACCGGATCGGCATCGGGCTGCTGATCATGACCCTTTCGGGCTCTTCGATCGCCTCCCTAGCCCACGGGTCTCCTGCGGTCTCGGCAGACTTTGAGGTGCTCTGGCAGGCCGGCGGCATGGTCGGCTCAATCCTCGGCACGCCGCTGGGACTGCTGATTTCGGTGCCGGCCGCCATGGCGGTGTTCATCTTCCTGGAGTTCATGTCGGTGCTCATCATCACCGCGACTCCGATCACCCAGATTCCTTCCCGGATCCGCGCGGGCTACAACCGCCTGCTCGGCCAGGACCCCGAGGCCCCGCGCCAGTCACGTGCCGCCGGCGAGGAGCCGGGGCTCGACGCGCAGGCCGAAGCCCACGACCAGTCATACCTGTACCCGCAGGATCAGCAGGCTCCGGCGCCGAAAAAGAAGAAGCCCGGCTTCTTCGAGCGCCGTGCCGCCGCTGCACGCAAGGTCACCGAAGTCTACGACGTGGACGACCACGATGGATCCTCGCGCACCGGCGACGTCGCCTACGACAAGGCGGTGGTCGACGAGAACGGCGATGACTTCAACGAGGCGGCCACTACCTCGCTGCCAACCCTTGACCGCTTCCGCAAGAAGAACAAGCGCAACGAGGTGTTCGACGCGGACTCCGCGGCCACCCAGGCCCTGTCCCGCGAGCAGCTTCAGGCGGCGCACACCGAGAATCCGACGGTGGCCCACGCCGTCGTCGAACCGGAGGTGCAGCCAGCCGAGCAGGAAGCCGCCCCCGAGCCGGCGATCCCGCCAGGGGTGAAGCGCCCGACCAAGGCCGAATCCGAGATGGCGCAGATCATGGAGAGCATCGGGCTGAAGTCCGAGCCTGAGGCCGCTACCGACGCGATCAGCCAGGTGTCTTCGCGCGCCGCCGGCCTGCCCGCCACACCGCAGCCGCCGATCCCCGCACGCACCGAACAGCTGCAGCTCTCCGGAGACGTCAGCTACACGCTGCCTTCGGATGACTACCTGCCGCCGGGTCCGCCGGCCAAGGAAGCCAGCGAGGCAAACCAGGTGGTGGTCGACGCGCTGACCAACACCCTTGAACAGTTCAAGGTGGAGGCCCAGGTCACCGGGTTCTCCCGCGGCCCGACGGTGACCCGCTACGAGATTGAGCTGTCGCCGGGCACCAAGGTGGAAAAGGTCACCGCGCTGGCCAAGAACATCTCCTACGCCGTGGCCTCCTCGGATGTGCGCATCCTGTCGCCGATCCCCGGCAAGTCTGCCATCGGCATCGAGATCCCGAACACGGATAAGGAAGTCGTCGCGTTGGGCGACGTGTTGCGCAGCGCCAACGCCCGCAAGTCCGAGCACCCGATGATCATGGGCGTGGGCAAGGACGTGGAGGGCGGCTTCGTCGTCGCCAACCTCGCAAAGATGCCGCACCTGCTCGTGGCAGGCGCCACCGGCGCGGGCAAGTCCTCCTTCGTGAACTCGATGATCACCTCCATCCTGATGCGCTCCACCCCGGACCAAGTGCGCATGGTCATGGTGGACCCCAAGCGCGTGGAGCTCACCGCCTATGAGGGCGTGCCGCACCTGATCACCCCGATCATCACCAACCCCAAGAAGGCCGCCGAAGCGCTGCAGTGGGTGGTGCGTGAAATGGACACCCGCTACGACGACCTGGCGAACTTCGGCTACAAGCACATCGACGACTTCAACAAGGCGGTCAAGGCCGGCAAGGTGCACCCTCCCGAGGGGTCCAAGCGCGTGCTCAAGCCCTACCCGTACCTGCTGGTGATCGTGGACGAGCTCGCCGACTTGATGATGGTCGCCCCGCGCGACGTGGAAGATTCCATCGTGCGCATCACCCAGCTGGCCCGTGCCGCAGGCATCCACCTGGTGCTGGCCACCCAGCGCCCGTCCGTGGACGTGGTCACCGGCCTGATCAAGGCCAACGTGCCATCGCGCATGGCCTTCGCCACCTCCTCGGTGACCGACTCCCGTGTGGTCCTGGACCAGCCGGGCGCTGAAAAGTTGCTGGGTCAGGGCGACGCCCTGTTCCTGCCGATGGGCACTTCCAAGCCGATGCGCGTGCAGGGCGCCTGGGTCACCGAGTCGGAGATCCACCGCGTGGTGGAGCACGTCAAGGCCCAGCTGAAGCCCGAATACCGCGACGACGTCATGCCGACGGTGGAAAAGAAGAAGATCGACGAGGACATCGGAGACGACCTGGATCTGCTGCTGCAGGCCACCGAATTGGTGGTTACCAGCCAGTTCGGTTCCACCTCGATGCTGCAGCGCAAGCTGCGCGTGGGCTTCGCCAAGGCCGGCCGCCTGATGGACCTGATGGAGTCGCGCGGCGTGGTGGGACCCTCCGAGGGCTCCAAGGCCCGCGATGTACTGGTCAAGCCGGACGACCTGCCGATGGTGCTGGCGGCGATGCGCGGCGACGATCCGGGCACCGCGCAGGCCTCCGCCGCCGAACAGGCGCTGGTCGACGAGGCGAACGTCAACCACGCCGACCCAGTGGCAGAATATGCTGAAGACCTAGTGGCCAAGGATCTGGATGACCGGCCGCAGGCCGTTGACTACTTCGACGGCGCCGACGACGAGGATTCTGGCGAAGACGCCTGGAATCTGACAGGGAGAAACTAAAGCCGATGACCGAGCAAGCAGGCCAGGGCGGGCAGCCGCCGGTTCCGACGCTGAACATCGCCAATGTGCTGACCACCATCCGCATCATCATGGTGCCGTTCTTCATCTGGGCCCTGCTGGCGGATAATTCGCAGCAGGGCACCTGGCGCTGGGTGGCGCTGGTCATCTTCGTGCTGGCGATGTACACCGACAAGCTCGACGGAGATCTGGCGCGCAGCCGCGGACTGATCACCAACTTCGGCAAGATCGCGGATCCGATCGCCGACAAGCTGCTCACCGGTTCCGCGCTGGTCTGCCTGTCGATCATCCACGAGCTTCCGTGGTGGGTGACGCTGGTGATCCTGGTGCGCGAATGGGGCATCACCCTATTGCGCTTCGTCGTCATCAAGTACGGCGTGATCGCCGCGAATATGGGCGGCAAGATCAAGACCGTGTTGCAGGCGGTGTCCATCGGCCTGTACCTGCTGCCGCTGACCCATACGGTCGACTGGCTGAATACCTTCGCCTGGTGGCTGATGCTGTTGACCATGGCGGTCACCGTGGTCACCGGTATTGAATACATCTTCAAGGCAGCGGCGCTCTACGGCGCACATCGAAAGAACCAGAGCCAGAACTAGGAGTCGCAGCACTCCAACGCTGAAGTACTGTGCGCATCGAGCAATTCTCGGTGCGCACCGTGCATATCCACCTTTATCGATCACGAAGGATGAACCATGAGGCACCAGGCACCGGCGGCCATCGCCGCCGCAAAGGACAAGGGGCTGCAATTGGCGACGGCTGAATCCCTGACGGCGGGGATGATCGCAGCGACCCTCGCGGAAGTGCCCGGTGCTTCTGCTGTGCTCCGTGGGGGAGTCGTCAGTTATTCGAGCGACGTCAAGGCCGAGGTGCTCGGGGTAGATGCAGCGTTGCTTCTGAGCAACGGTTCGGTGGACCCTGAGGTTGCGCGGCAGATGGCCGTCGGCGCGCAGCGCGTGTGCGGGGCCGATGCGGCGGTGTCGGCAACGGGAGTAGCAGGGCCCGAGGCGCACGACGGCAAATCGGTGGGTACAGTATTTATCGGCTGGGCCATTGGCGATGAATCCGGGGCCAAGGAACACCATTTTGTCGGTGATCGTGCACAGATTCGAGAACAAAGCACAAATGCGGCAATTAGTCAGCTGACTGCCATTTTGAGTAAAGCTTCTTCATAGGAAAGTTAGAAATACTATTTTTCCCGATAATTTGCGCAATGAATCGGCGATATGTGGCGTGAGTCGCATTTTTATGATTAGGGTGAAGTTACGGGAACAAATTCGAACAACTCTCCGTTGTACGATGTGAAGGGCCGCAAGGATGGCCCCCGTATTGAATACATCTTCGAGAAGGACCTAGGAGCAAAGGCTAAATTTATGGTCAAGCAACCCGTCACTGTCAATGGTGTTGTCCGTTGGCGCGATATGGGAGAAGCCCATATGGTCCAGCCCGAGAAGGAGGAGCACAAAATGGTAGTACTCCGTCACGAAATCGGCGACGTCCTGCGTGATGTCCGCCAGCGCCAGGGTCGCACCCTCCGCGAGGTTTCCCACAGCGCCCGAGTCTCACTTGGATATCTTTCCGAGGTTGAGCGCGGACAGAAGGAAGCCTCCTCGGAACTGCTCTCCTCGATCTGCTCGGCATTGGAGATTCCACTTTCACTGATGCTTCGCGAAGTTTCCGAGCGAGTGGCACTGGCCGAGGGCATCGCAATCCCAGATACCGTTCCAATGGATATGGCCAATGAATTTGCTGCCACCCGCAACGACAAGCCGTTGGCTTCGGTCTAGAACATATAGAACTCACCGGGACTCCTGATGCTTACGCAGGAATCTCGAGGGCGAGGGTCCACGCACTGTGCGTGGGCCCTCGCTGTAATTATGGAAGAATGCACCAGTGCGACTTAGTGACTTTTGGCGAAACCTTGAACATGAATTCGGCCCACGGTACTCCCATGTATTGGCCGACTCCCTCTCTTTGACAGAGCTGGGAAGCCTGACGGCGAATGAGGCCCTCAACAAGGGGATTAAGCCTAAGCAGGTATGGGAGGCGCTATGCCGGGCGCAGGATGTACCGCCCGAACGGTGGCTCGGCGTAGATATCGAGCCCAAGCAGACCTAGCCCGGCGAGTTTCGAGAATTCGAAACACTCGCGTTGATTTTCGAATATCTATTCGGATAGGGTTATCCTAGTAGCGGGACGATGGGATCGTTCGCACAACATGAACTTGGAGTTTGTCCACACTTTCGGGTCCTGAAACCCCAAAGTGTCGGTAGGCGCTCATACTGTCTAATGCAGGACAAACAAACGTGAGCAGGCCGTTGGATGGCTTGCAGGAGCAAAGGTGAATCATGGCAGCAAATAATGATCGGGAAAAGGCGCTTGAGTCTGTCCTAGGCCAGATCGACAAGGCTTTCGGCAAGGGCTCGGTCATGCGCCTGGGTGAGGAAACCCGCGCACCTATTGAAGTGATTCCAACTGGCTCCGTCGCATTGGACGTCGCTCTGGGAATTGGCGGCCTTCCACGTGGCCGTGTCGTGGAGATCTATGGACCAGAATCCTCGGGTAAGACCACCGTTGCCCTGCATGCAGTAGCAAGTGCGCAGCGCGCCGGCGGCATTGCCGCCTTCATCGACGCCGAGCACGCATTGGATCCCGAATACGCTAAGAAGCTTGGGGTCGACACCGATGCCCTGCTGGTTTCTCAGCCGGATACCGGTGAACAGGCCCTTGAGATCATGGATATGCTTGTTGGCTCGGGTGCATTGGACATCATCGTCATCGACTCCGTGGCGGCACTGGTGCCACGCGCCGAAATCGAAGGCGAAATGGGCGACAGTCACGTGGGCCTGCAGGCACGCCTGATGTCGCAGGCACTGCGTAAGATCACCGGTCGTCTTTCGGCCTCGAAGACCACTGCAATCTTCATTAACCAGCTGCGTGAAAAGATCGGCGTTTTCTTCGGCAGCCCAGAAACCACTACCGGTGGTAAAGCGCTGAAGTTCTACGCTTCGGTACGCATCGACATCCGTCGTATCGAAACGCTGAAGGAAGGTACCAACCCAGTTGGCAACCGGACCCGTGCCAAGATCGTGAAGAACAAGATGGCTCCTCCCTTCAAGCAGGCAGAGTTCGACATCCTCTACGGCCACGGCATCTCCCGTGAGGGTTCGCTGATTGACATGGGTGTTGAGCACAACCTGGTGAAGAAGTCAGGTGCATGGTTCACCTATGACGGAGACCAGCTGGGTCAGGGCAAGGAAAACGCCCGTCGTTTCCTTCGCGACAACCCGGATCTGGCCAACGAGCTTGAGCGTCAGATCCTGCAGAAGCTCGGTGTGTTGCCGGCTGAAGAAGTTGAAGAAGACGAGACAGAACTGCGAGTCGTCGAGGGCGATAAGTAGTGGCCTCAGGCTTCAAGAAACGTAGCGTCCGTTCCGGAAGAAATTCCGGGTCGGACGCTATGTCCGTTTCCAGTGAGTTTCAGGGCAGCTATGACGACATGCCCGACTGGGCCAAGCCTGGACCCGATGAACCAGCGCAGCCGGAACCAACGGTGCCGCCGCAGCCATTTTTGGATCCTGAACGCGGCAGGGTAATCGCCAGCCTCCCTGCAGAGCCGGAAAAGAAACCCGAGAGCATTGACGAGCTGCGTGCTGCCATGCAGCAGATCATCGAGGCTCCGACGGCTCCCAGGCCGACAAAGAAGGAACGCAAGGAAGCCCGTGCAGCAGCCAGGGCAGCGCAGGACAGCGGCGATCCTGAGGCCCTGAGCGATGATCAATGGCGGGAAAAAGCTCGGGGTATCCTGCTGCGCCAGCTCACCGCGAGCGACAAAACCGCAAAACAGCTCAAAGACAAGCTCCTGGACAAGGACTGTCCGGAACATATCGCCGATGAAGTCATCGACCGCTATGCCGAGATCAACCTCATCGACGACGAACGATTCGCCAAGTCGTGGGTTGCCGCAAGGGCCCGCTCCCGTGGGCTGGCCCGTGGTGCCATCAAACGTGAACTGCGCACCAAGGGTGTGGACGATGACACGGCGGCCGAAGCACTTGAACAGATCGACGACGAGGCCGAGGAACAGCGGGCCCGGGAGCTCGCACGGACCAAGCTGCGCCCGGAGTCCATGGGCGCAGACCGCGACAAGGCGCTGCGCCGCCTGGTGGGGATGCTTGGACGCAAGGGCTATAACGGGGGACTGGCCTATAAGATCGCCCGCGAAGAATGGGACGAACGTTTCGGCCCCAAGTACTAACGCCGTAAGTCTAGGTGCACCTTCGTTTCACCGGCCAGTGAGATTCGGTAACCTTATAAGGTGAGCGAGCAACAACTGATTTCAACCCCTGAGTCCGAAGAACTTCCACGTACCTACGAGGTGCGCACCTTTGGCTGCCAGATGAATGTCCATGACTCCGAGCGGCTCTCGGGCCTGCTGGAAGATGCTGGCCTGGAGAGAAAATCAGAAGACTTGGTCGAGGACGTCGCAGACGTCGTCGTCTTCAACACCTGCGCGGTGCGTGAAAACGCTGACAACAAGCTCTACGGCAACCTCGGTATTCTCAAGGCCATTAAGGCAGAGCGGCCAAATATGCAGATTGCCGTCGGCGGTTGTCTTGCGCAGAAGGACCGCGACACCATCTTGAAGAAGGCTCCCTGGGTGGACGTGGTGTTCGGCACCCACAACATCGGATCCCTTCCGACCCTGCTGGCGCGTTCACGTCACAACAAGAAGGCTGAGCTGGAGATCCTTGAATCTCTGGACGTCTTCCCTTCAACACTGCCAACCCGCCGCGAATCGGTTTACGCCGGATGGGTTTCGATCTCGGTGGGCTGCAACAACACCTGCACCTTCTGCATCGTCCCATCCCTGCGCGGCAAGGAACGAGACCGCTGCCCGGGTGAGATCCTCGCCGAAATTCAGGCCCTCGTCGACGACGGAGCCATTGAGGTCACCCTGCTGGGCCAGAACGTGAACTCCTACGGAGTCGAATTCGGTGACCGCCTCGCCTTCGGCAAGCTGCTGCGTGCCTGCGGAGAGATCGAAGGACTGGAACGAGTGCGCTTCACCAGTCCGCACCCGGCAGCCTTCACCGATGACGTTATCGACGCTATGGCTGAAACCCCCAATGTCATGCCCCAGCTGCACATGCCGCTGCAGTCGGGCTCGGACAAGGTCCTGAAGGAAATGCGCCGTTCCTACCGTTCGAAGAAGTTCTTGGGCATCTTGGACAAGGTCCGTGAACGTATCCCTCACGCAGCGATCACCACCGACATCATCGTCGGTTTCCCTGGCGAAACCGAAGAAGACTTCCAGGCGACCCTCGACGTAGTTGAGGCATCGCGCTTCTCGTCCGCCTTCACCTTCCAGTATTCGCCGCGGCCCGGAACTCCCGCAGCGACGATGGAGCAGCAGCTTCCCAAGGCCGTCGTGCAGGAACGCTACGAGCGTCTGACAGCGCTGCAGGACCGCATGGCCCGCGAAGAAAACGCCAAGCAGCTGGGCCGCACCGTTGAAGTCATGGTCACCGAACAATCGGGCCGCAAGTCGGAGCAGACCCACCGACTGGCAGGGCGCTCCCAGGACCAAAGGCTCGTGCACTTCAGCGTCCCCGAAGGAGCCGAGGCTCCACGACCTGGAGACCTGGTGACAGTGCCGGTCACCGAGGTAGCCTCCTTCCACTTGATTTCCGATCCGAGCCTCGAAGAGTACCAGCTGCGCCGTTCCCGGGCAGGAGACGCCTGGGACCGTGCACAGGCCGAGAGCTGCGGCGTACCTGCCCCAGGAACTCAGGGCAGCGCACCAGGCCGCACCAACCTGGGAATGCCGACCCTGAAGGTGCGCAGCTAATTTGGCCACTGCCTCCAACCTGCCGGTGATTGCCGTCGTCGGACCCACCGGCACCGGCAAGTCCGACCTGGCTATTGCCCTTGCCCAAAAGCTCAACGGAGAAATTATCAACTCCGATGCGCTGCAGTTCTACCGCGGAATGAATATCGGAACGGCCAAGCTGCCGGTGGACGAACGAGGCGGGATTCCACACCACCTCCTGGACACCATGGATGTGCGGGAAGAAGCATCCGTGGCAATGTTCCAGGCACAGGCCCGCGATCACATCGAGACCATTCGGGCCCGCGGCAAGGTCCCGGTCATGGTCGGGGGCTCGGGGCTGTACGTCAGGGCCGCATTGGATGTCATCGACTTTCCGCCTACCGATCCTGAAACCCGGGCCAGGTTGGAGCAGGAGGTGCGCGTTCACGGCGACGGTGAGTTACGGCGCCGGCTGGCGGCGGTCGACCCGGTCTCAGCAGCCAGAAACTTGGACCAGCGTCGAGCCGTGAGGGCCCTTGAAGTCTACGAGATCTCCGGCCGACCGTTCAGTTCGTTCATGCCCCAACGCGAGTACTACCAACCCGCGCTCCAGATCGGACTGAACTACGATCGGACCGCCTTGCACGAGGCATTGGAAACCAGGGTGCACAAAATGGACGCACTGGGCTTGGCTGAAGAAGTTGCAGGACTCCTGAGCCGGGGGCTGCGCGAGGGGAAAACTGCATCACGCGCCATCGGGTATCAGCAGTACATCGACTATCTGGACTCGAAGATCACCCGTGCAGAAGCCATCGAACAGACGGTGGTGGCAACGCGGAAGTTTGCCCGCCGCCAAATCACCTGGTTCAACGCAGATCCGCGAGTGAACTGGCTGAACCCAACAGAGCCTGCGTTGCTTGAAAAAGCACTCAAGCTTGTTGGCTAGAGAATAGTATTTATAGAAACCCAAGCGATCTTCCACGAGGAGCACCATGTTCAGCACCGAATTGCAGCAGCTGGCAGGACAGGCGTTTGCCAAGGCCCACGCAACTGGCAATGATTTTGTGATGCTCTCGGATCCTGAAGGGCAGCTGCAGCTGAGCGAAACTCAGGTGGAGGCACTGTGCCACCGCCGCTTCGGCATCGGCGGCGATGGGCTGATCCGAGCGATCCCCACTGCAAAAGTGAAGGGATATGAGAACCAGGCTGCGGAGCACCCGGAGGCGTACTGGTTCATGGACTACCGCAACAGCGATGGGTCGATCGCGGAAATGTGCGGCAACGGGGTACGCGCCTTCGTCCACTTCCTCATCGCCGAGGGGCTCGTTGACCTGCAGGTGGGAGAGACCCTGCTGATCGGCAGCCGCGCCGGCGTCAAGCACGTGACGCGACTGGCTCAGGGCTATGCGGCAAATCTTGGCGAGTGGGGTTTGATCTTCCCCGAAGAAGCGGAGCAGAATTCGGTGGATTCCATGGTGCGTCCGGCCGGCTGGGAGCAGGGAGTGCCGGCGTTGAGCATCACCATGGGCAACCCGCATACAGTGGTTGCATTGCCCGACACGAAGATGTTGCAGGAACTGAATCTGCTCGCCGCCCCGGAAGTCTCACCGGTACCTGAACACGGAACCAATGTTGAATTCGTTGTTCCTGCAGAGCCGCTGATGCATGAAGGCGTGGCCCAGGTCGCCATGCGCGTGCATGAGCGCGGCGTAGGGGAGACGCTGTCCTGCGGTACAGGAGCCTGCGCGGCCGCCGCCGCCGTACGCTACAGGGCCCGGAGCTCTGCATTGATCAATGTGTGGAACGTTGAAATCCCCGGCGGATACGTCGGGGTCGAATTCCTGGCCAATGACGATGGCGGGGAAGATACCATCCTGAGCGGACCGGCGCAGATCGTGGCTCGCGGTGTTATCGGCTCGGAATAACCCTGCTGTCGCCACCATAGAATTGAGCGGCTAAGCGCTGGGCCGAGCGACCTTCAGGACACGGAACGCCTTGGACGTTGCTTCACGGGTGACCTTCCATTCGCTTGGAAGCTGCTCAGCAAGCCATTTCTGCAATGAATCGCTGCCTAGGTTCTTCTGGACAACCAGCCAGGCCTCCCCGCCTGCGGCCAGCCGCGGCAACCACAATAGCAAAAGTTCGTGCAATGCGGCCTTGCCGATGCGGATCGGCGGATTCGACCAGATCGTATCGAACTCAAGATCGGGGTCTACCGACTCCGGTGTACCGATGATGACATTGTCCAGTCCAAGGTTCTTGGCGTTAATGCGCGCAAGATCAATGGAGCGTTCATTGACATCGACGCCGTAGACCTCGGACGAGGGGCTTTGTTCAGCAGCGGACAACGCTATGGGACCCCAGCCGCAACCGATGTCGAGGATGCGTCCACGTGGAGTGGGTACGTGCTGCAGCAACACCGCAGTTCCCTTATCGAGCCCCGAGGGAGAGAAAATTCCAGACGCAGTTTGTACCTTGCGCAGGGTTCCGTTCAGTTCGACGGAAACAGTCTTGCGTTCATCGGCCGAGGCCGGGGTGGCGCTGAAATAGTGATCGGGACTCATAAGAAAAAGTTTAGCGGTCAAGCCAAGGTGTTCTTACTGCTGCAGAGACAACGTGAGCAAAACAATATTGGCGTCGACAGTTCTCACTGATAGGGTTATCCCTATGACTTTGATTTTCGTCTAATTCGTAGCCCAAGAGGTTACCGCAGATTCGCATCACGCGTTGCTGATAATTCGCGCGCCCTGAATATGAATCTGATGACGGCAAAGTCTATTTCTTTTTAAGGTCCAGTGTTGACGGACCGTTTCCAGTCTTTTGCCTCCTGGTAACCGCATCATTCAGCCAATTAACGACGCAAACGACATTCTCAAGGAAATCACGTGACCAACGAACCGGTTAACTCACACCCCGCCACATCGCCAATTGGGGGTGCCCCGCACTATTCTGGAATGCGAAGTACTTCAAAGGAGACCATGACTAACTCCGATTCACACGAACACGAATCCGAATCGATGGACGAGGCACAGATTCAGGCTGCCATTGACCGGATTCTCGCTGCTGATGAGGCACAGAGCCCACAGGTTCAGCATTTCACCACCGAAGATGACTCCATTTTCTCTGGTCAGGCTACAGCGCTAAACCGCTTTTCCAGCGGATACACCACATTTGACGGTGAACAGGACGACCTGTCGGAACGCCGTGCGCTACGCCGCGTGGCAGGACTTTCTACCGAACTGGAAGACGTCACCGAAGTTGAGTACCGTCAGCTTCGTCTTGAACGCGTTGTACTTGCCGGTATTTGGACCGAAGGCAGCGTGACGGAGGCAGAAAACTCACTACGCGAATTGGCTGCCTTGGCGGAAACCGCTGGCTCGGAAGTGCTGGACGGCGTCGTCCAGCGACGCAGCAAGCCGGACCCATCCACCTATTTGGGGTCTGGCAAGGCTCAGGAACTGCGCGAAATCGTGGCATCCACCGGTGCCGACACGGTCATCGTGGATGCCGAATTGGCGCCGTCGCAGCGTCGAGCCTTGGAAGACGTCGTCAAGGTCAAGGTCATCGACCGTACCAGCTTGATCCTGGACATTTTTGCCCAGCATGCCAAGTCTCGCGAAGGCAAGGCCCAGGTTGAGCTTGCACAGCTCGAATACCTTCTGCCTCGACTGCGCGGTTGGGGCGAATCCATGTCGCGCCAGGCTGGTGGCCGTGTCGGCGCGGCAGGCGGAGGCATTGGTTCCCGCGGCCCCGGTGAAACCAAGATCGAAATGGACCGACGTCGCATTCGTGACCGCATGGCTAAGCTGCGCCGCGAGATTAAGGCGATGAAGCCTGCACGTGAAGCCAAGCGGGCCAACCGTAGACGCAATGAAATCCCGGCGGTGGCCATTGCCGGCTACACCAACGCCGGAAAATCCTCTTTGCTGAACCGACTGACCAATGCCGGAGTTCTAGTTGAGAACGCACTGTTCGCGACGCTGGATCCAACGGTGCGCCAGTCGGCAACCGAGGACGGACTGACCTACACCTTGGCGGACACCGTAGGTTTTGTTTCGAACCTTCCAACTCAGTTGGTTGAGGCCTTTAGATCCACGCTGGAAGAAATCGCCGACTCCGATTTGATCCTGCATGTGGTGGACGCGTCGCACCCGGACCCGGAGGGGCAGATTCAGGCGGTGCGTACCGTTCTTGCCGAGGTCGATGCGCTGAACATTCCAGAGATCATCGTGCTCAACAAAGCCGACGTTGCTGATCCCTTCGTCATTGAACGAGTACGCAATCGTGAATCGAATACGGCAGTGGTCTCTGCTCACACGGGTGCGGGAATCGACGAATTGCTGGAACTGATCAGCACTTCCATCCCTCGACCAGGTGTTCAGCTTGAGGTATTGATTCCATACAGCCGCGGAGATTTGATTTCCAAATTGCATCAGAGTGAGTCTGAAATCTTGGAAAGCGAACACCTGGAAAATGGAACCCGTCTGATCGTCAAAGTACGGGAATCAATGGCGGCAGAGTTGGAGAATTTCAACCTTCATGGATAAGCAAGAGCAGGCCCTTGAGCTGCTTGAAACTGCAGTCAGCACCATGGGCGGTGCCATGCGCACAGGCCAGCAGGAAATGGTCAAGCGGGTGGTGTCCGCACTTGAAGATGAAGAACATCTACTGGTGCAGGCGGGTACTGGTACCGGTAAGTCGATGGGCTATTTGATCCCGGCCTTGGCTCACGCGCAAACCAGCGCCAAGCCAGTCATCGTTTCGACGGCAACCCTAGCGCTGCAGTCGCAGATCGTTGGCCGCGATGTTCCTCGACTGTTGGAATCGCTCAAGGGCAAGCTCTCGCGCCCCATGGACGTTGCCCTGCTCAAGGGCCGCTCAAATTATCTGTGCCAGTACAAGCTGGGCGGCGGCTACCCGGAGGACGACGAAGGAACCCTGTTCTCCATGGACGAGCCGGCCGCGCCCAAAGGTCAGGTATTCTCTCCACTGGCGTCAGAGGTGATGAAGCTCCGCGACTGGGCTGACCGCACCGACACCGGCGACCGGGATGAATTGGTGCCGGGTGTCAGCGACAAGGCTTGGAAGCAAGTTTCGGTCTCGGCCATGGAATGCCTCGGCTCGCAAAAGTGCCCGATGGCCGATGAATGCTTTTCGGAGATGGCTCGGGCTCGGGCCAGCGAAGCAGATGTGGTGATTACAAACCATGCGTTGCTCGCAGTGTCGGCCTTCGAAGGCCTTTCCGTGCTTCCCGACTTTGACGTTGCGATCATTGATGAAGCCCACGAGCTGCAGGACCGCGTCACCAGTTCTGTTTCCGGCGCGCTGTCAGCCCGTATGGTGCTCACTGCGGCCGGCGGCGCCAAGAGGCATTGTGCCGTGAACGTCGACGAGCTGGTGAAAGCCTCGCACAGACTGGAAAAGTCTTTGACAGGGGTACCTACTGGCTTGTTGGAGAATGGCCTGCGCGAAGACATGGGCATTGCGCTGAATGACATCGTTGAACAGTGCCGTTTGGTTCTTGCGTTGACGAAACCTGAAGCCAACGCCCCCGCCGATGGCGGACGACAGACGGCCAGGTCGCAGATGCAGGCGATCATGGACGACGCCATTCGCATGATGGAAGCAGAGGAACGTCGTGAAGTCCTCTACACCACCAGACCAAGGGAATTCGTCGACGGCCGAGGTTATGTCGAAGCCGATGATTCTCAGCCTGCCACCTTGAACGTGGCACCCCTGTCGGTGGCGGGAAAACTCCGCGAAGGACTCTTTGACGGTCGTACTGTGGTGCTGACCAGTGCGACCTTGGCCATCGGATCGCAGTTTGATTCGGTTGCTGGTTCCCTTGGCCTCATGGGCTCGGGCGCGCCCTCGTGGACGGGCGTTGACGTCGGCAGCCCTTTCGACTACCCAAAACAGGGTATCCTGTATGTGGCCAAGCACCTGCCCAAACCGGGACGCCAGTTGGCCGCCGAGACTCTGGATGAAATCGAAGAACTGATCAATGCTTCGGGCGGCGGCGCACTGGCGCTGTTCACCTCCAAGCGTGCAGCTGAAGAAGCCGCGGAAATTCTTCGGGCACGGGTCGACGTCGACATTCTTTGTCAGGGTGAGGCCAGCATGAAGTCACTCGTAGAACAGTTTGCAGAGGAACGCGATACTTGCCTTTTCGGTACCATGACCCTGTGGCAGGGTGTGGACGTTCCTGGAGATTCATGCCGACTTGTCATCATCGACAAGATTCCGTTCCCGCGCCCCGACGATCCAATTTCCAAGGCGCGGACCGAGGACGTACAGAAGCACGGCGGCAACGGCTTTATGCAGGTCTCTGCGACGCACGCTGCGATTCGACTGGCCCAGGGCGCAGGTCGATTGATCCGATCGGTCAACGATAAGGGCGTTGTCGCGGTACTTGATTCACGCATGGCTACGGCCCGATACGGCACGTTCCTCAAGGCATCGCTGCCGCCAATGTGGCCGACGATTGATAAGAAGACGATTCTCGGTGTGCTTCAGCGGATGAACCCAAGTAAATAATCATTCGCGCACGCTTATGATTACCTTGCCTTGAGCACCGCCCAATTCGACGAGCTGGTGGGCTAGTGTGGTCTGGGCCAGGGAAAAATTCTGCTGTCCTGCGATACCTCAGCGAGCCGCGTTTTAAGAATTCATTCAGCCCAAGAGCCGCAGAGCGCAACTGAATGTCGCTGGCATTGAACACTGCGAATCCATGAATGCTGATATCGCGTGTATAGATTGTCTCTACCTGCAAGTTGCTATGCTTGTCGATGCCGGTGCTGAGATGGATGTTGCCGGCATGGGCAACCGAGTCTGTTGCCTGCGACAGGATTAGATGGCCCGACGCGTCCCACCATATGTAAATCCCGTCTGGTGATTGGGCTGATGCCTTTTGCGGTAGGTGTGGATCTCGACAATCAAGAGCCTGATCTGCGCGGAGTGACCAGATCCAGTTATGATCAGCAGCAGGTCCACTGGCGATTACCCGGGAGCCCATCGAGTGCGCACATTGAACTGCCACGGTGCTAACATTCCCGGCTGTGCCGCCGATAAAAATACATTTGTCAGGTCCCAAATTGGGAGCGTGGGTGAAGGCAAGCTGCACCGTGGTTAATGAATGCGCGGTAGCTACGACGTCTAAGGGCTCAGATACGGTGTCTGGTAGGTGAAAGAGCCTATTCGTCGGGGACGACAGAAGATTCGGATGTGTATCCCTGATGCCCGTCGTAGCCCATTGACTTGCTCTAGGCCCTTTGTCCGCGGATGAAACCTTTGACTTGTTTCCGAGTTCCTCAACCGTTCCTACGACGTCACGACCGATGATCAATGGTGCGGGAATTGTATTCCGGTAAGCGCGGGAACGTACGAATGTGTCGACGTGATTTACCGAAACAAGTTCACAACTGAGCAGTACCTCATCGGGGCTCGGCACAGGCTTGTCAACTTGCCTGATCTCGATCGATGTTGCCGGACCCGGGTACGTCGATGACTGCAACTCACATGTCCTAGCATGTTCTTTCGCGCCTTTCGCATCCAGCAATCCATGAATTTCGCTGGTATGGACACATTGAAGAAACGTTGACCACTGCTATGTGAAGATTTAGTTAGAACCTTGACAGTTAGAATTCTAACTAATATTCTTGGGATTATGAATGAAGATCAGTGGGACGTTGTTGAGAACTCCCCGACGGGTGTACTGGGCCTTATGCGTTGGATCGGCTTGGCCCAACGGCAGAATGCCGAGGACTGGGTACGTGAAAGAGGGCTGAGTGTGGAGCAAAGCTTTGTGCTTGGTTACCTTGAGCGATTCCCAGGGGCAATTCAACGAGACATCGCAGCCGTCACCAGAACAAGTGCGGCCAGTGTGTCGAGCCTATTACAGGGATTGGAACGCCGTGGCCTAGTTGAACGAAAGTCGGTCGTCGGTGACGTGCGTCGAAAGGGCGTCTATCTTACGGCAGATGCGGCAGAGCTAATGGTTGGTTTTGCCGACGCCATCTCACAAGGTGATACCCGGATTATGGCTCCGTTGACTGAAGCAGAGATCGCAACGCTACACTCGCTGCTTTCAAAGGTGACGGCAACACTTCCCAAGCCTTCCCGCTAACTTACTCTCATTTCTTTGTCCTAACGCGCCCGCCACAATGACGCTCGGCAGCGCGTCCTCAAGCATGCCCAAAAAGGAGCAATCACGAGTACTTTGCAACGCTCGGACCGCTGGTATCTTGCCTCCGCGCCCATCGGTCGTGCACTAATCCATCTTGCTTTGCCCATGGCAGCGGCGATGGTAGTCGGTGCTATCCACAATGTGATCAACGCCGGATTCCTCGGTTCTCAAAACAACACCGCGTTTATTGCGGCGGTAACCTTCGGCACTCCCATCCTCGGCCTCATGATGGCCATCGGCAATGTATTTGGTGTTGGTGGTGGCGCCATGATTTCTAGACTCTTGGGAGCATTAGAACATCAATCTGCGCCATCGGACGAGATAAAGCGAGTGTCCTCATTTACATTATGGGGAGCGGTGGTCGCTGGCATTGCGTTTGCCGCGATCGGGCTGTTGCTATTGCAGCCGCTGGTTGCCGTCGTTGGGACGACCTCCCAAGCATTCGAAGCCACTAGTGGATATATTGGCGTGATGCTGGCGTTCCTGCCCGTGCTTGCCGGCGCCATGGCGCTTGAACAAATTGTTCGATCACAGGGAGCCGCGCGCCAAGCGATGATCGGTATGTGTCTAGCGACGCTCGGAAACCTTGTTTTTGATATCGTCTTCATCTTGATTCTGCACTGGGGTACGGCGGGTGCAGCAGTAGCCCTAGGACTCGGGAACCTCGGGAGCATTCTCTACTGGTCCTGTTGGTTGAATCGAAACAGCTCAGATGTTAGTTTGTCGCCCCGTTGGTTCACACTTGCATCAAACGTAGCTAAACCAGTACTCAGCGTAGGGTTCAGTGAACTATTGGGATTCGTATTCATGATCCTTACTACCTTGGTTCTGAATAACCTTGCGGCGAATTATGGTGATGGCCCGATTGCTGCGATGGGCGTTGCCGTCAGGATTGCCCAAGTGCCTGAGTTTTTGATCATGGGAATTACTGTAGGTATATTGCCGCTGCTTGCGTATGCCTTTGGCAAGGGGGACTCCAAAAGGCTATCGTCGGGGATGCGTGCTTCGGCCGTTGCGATCGGCGCCGTGTCGTTATTCTTCTTTGCCGTGATACTCATATTCTGCGGCCAGATCATCCCAGTATTCCTGCCGGACAGCTCAATGCTCACACTGGCGGTGACCATTGTGACGGCGCAACTTGTCGCGATGCTAGCCAACGGATTCACCGGGCTTATTACCTCATTGTTCCAGGCCTCAGGTCTCGCACTACCGGCCATGCTGATGTCAGTGGCACAGGGCGTACTGTTCATTCCGATCGTTATTCTGGGAAATCTATTGTTTGGGTTGCCGGGAATCATCTGGTCTTTGACGACAACAGAAGTGCTGGTACTGATCTTCGCCATTATTCTTTGGCTGGTATCTCGCCGACGAATCAACGACGAACTTCGAGCGACCGCAGCCGCCGAAGATACGCTTGCCCTTGCGGTCGTTTAGCACCGGGTACCGATATCTCTCAATATGCGTGGTTATGTTGGTCCATGGAATGCCGGCGTCGAAGGTCTTCAAATACTGATTTACCCCCACAAGTATCTACAGAAGCGGATTCGTGTGTGGGGTACAGGTACTTATGCAGTCATTGCATACTAGTCCCGGGGATGCTCGCCTTTAATGACAAAGTAGCTGCCTCGAATTTCACCGGCCAGTTTGGAGCGTTGGCGGGCCCATTTGAACGCATCCAGCTCCGCGGGAGGAGTCATTCCAAAACTGAGCTTGAAGCCAACTGCCCGTTTTCCTCCCTCTGCTTTAGTCCAAAGAACGTTAACTGCTAGCCCATCCTGGAAATATATAGTTGGCCAGAACAGTTCCTCATCCTCGTAGGTGAACACCTCAAGAATGGGGGAGCTAAATGAAATGTTGCGCTCGCTACTGAGAATTTCCTGAATCCAAGTCACGACATCACTACGTTCCTCAGGTGTGCTTGTGACGTATTCTGACTTGAACTTATTGAAGAAATATCGGGCTTCATTGGCTCGCAATCCTGCCAGCGCCGGTGCTACGGGGGAGGACTCTAGCCCTTCTTCGGATATCTCTTTGAAGTTCACAATGGTCATGGTGTGTTCCTATGCCTCTCGGAAATGAAAGTGAAGGTCGGGGGCAGAACAACGCTGGACTTCGACGTTGCTGTCTCTGAGGTGTCTTGGATAATTGCTCAAGATCGATGTGCCCAGGGGTGGACGATCTAGCAAGAAACTCCACTTGTACACCCCTGTCTTTTGCCTACCCTAGGAATCCTAGGCGAACTTGTGGCTCAATGACTTCTTCATTCCTGACCGATATATATCCATCTTTTGAACCGGGGCTGGGTGAACGAAAGAATTTACCGAAGCTGTAGTTGCTGTGGGAAACGTCCAGTATGCAGGCTGAGAAAGGAACCGAACTAAGGACCGTTGAGTAATGCTGGACCAGGCTTCGGCGAAATGTGTTCCAACGGTGCCATTTATCCGGGGTGCTTGAATAGATTGGCGGCCGATTGCATAGAAAAATGCGGCCAACTTTCTGCTGGCCGCATTTCTAGGAGACTATTTGCTTTGAGTCATAGTGAGCGCATGACTGAGACAACGCGACCCATAACGGTCGCTGCATCGCCCAGAATTGGTTCGTAACGTGAGTTTTGCGGTAACAGCCAGGTATGTCCGTCGCGCTGGCGGAAAGTCTTGACTGTTGCTTCTTCGTCAAGAAGGGCGGCCACGATATCTCCGTTATTTGCGGTCTGCTGGCGACGCACGACAACCCAGTCTCCGTCGCAGATCGCAGCATCGACCATGGAATCGCCAGAAACTCGAAGCATGAATAATTCGCCATGACCTACAAGTTGACGGGGGAGGGCGAAGACATCTTCGACCGACTGATCGGCGAGGATCGGTCCACCAGCGGCGATCCGACCTACCAACGGAACCATCGTCGTGTCAGCGGAGGAGCTTAATTCGACAATCTTTGCTTCCTCGGCCTTCGAAGCTTCGGCCTTGGGATCTTCTTCAGTTTTGGAATTCTCATCCGTAAGCTGCAACGGCAGCAGAATTTCCATGGCCCTAGGGCGACGCGGATCTCGACGAAGATAACCAAGCTTCTCTAATTGACTGAGCTGATGGGTCACGCTTGAAAGGCTCTTTAGACCAACGGTGTCACCGATCTCACGCATCGATGGCGGATAACCGTTTTTTCCGATGGAACGCTGAATCGTCTCCAGGATTTTCTTCTGGCGAATCGTCAGCGAACGTGCGTTCGATCGGGGAGTTCGTTCTGAAGCTGACATGATCGTAGCCTTCCCTAGACACCGGTTCTGAACTGGGCCGAAGCCAAACTGTCGGAGCTCGGTGATGATATGTACTCGTTCCTCTTCTACTTCGAAATCTTAGTCGATAAGGGACTGTCAATCAAAGATTTGTTCGAAAATGTCTGGACATTTTCGCGCCGTCTCTGTTAGAAAAGATATACGAGGTTCGAAAGTATCTTCGAAGAGTACTTTCGAACAAGAATTCGCATCACTGTCACCGTTGAGGAGAAGGTCATGGCACACGCAACACTTGACTCGAATCGCACTGCAGAACCATTGAAAATCCGAATAAACCGCAGGGGCTGGGCAGTCCTGGTGGGAATCCCCGTTTTCGTTCTGACTATTGCCGCCGCATTTTTCGTAAGCATGATGACCTCCAGTGCACAGGCATCGTCGACCTTGCCACAAGGAGTTCAGACCATCGGGATCACGGTAGTTCCGGGTGACTCACTGTGGAGCCTAGCTGGCGAATACGCATCCGGGCATGACGTGAACTCCGCCGTCGAGCATATCGCCGAGCTCAACGATCTTCGCACCAGTGAGATTCGAGTGGGCGACACCTTGGAGATTCCAGTTCTTTCGAACTAGAACCGAAGTCACGTAAATACCGGCTGCAATGTTACTGAAACTCGTAGCCAATTCACCAACCGTTCAGCTGCACCATTAGACTTAATTTGTGAATGTTCGTAGTGAACTCTTGAGTCAGCTGCCCTTGCGTGAGAATCTCCGCGGGCTATCCCCATACGGTGCGCCACAAATTGACGTACCAATCCAGCTGAACGTCAACGAAAACACGCATCCACTGCCGCCGACTGTTATCGAAGCAATTGCGCAAGAAGTAACCAAAGCCGCCGCAACCCTGAACCGTTACCCGGATCGAGAATTCGTTGAGTTGCGTGAGCTGCTTGCGGACTACCTAGGCCATGATTTGAGCCGTGAGAACATCTGGGCTGCAAACGGCTCCAATGAAGTTCTCCAGCAAATTCTTCAGGCCTTTGGCGGCCCGGGGCGCTCGGTGCTGAGCTTTGATCCTACATACTCCATGTATCCCTTGCTGGCCAGTGGAACTGACACGCGGTACATATCAGGGCGACGTGCCAGCGACTTTACACTTTCCGCCGCCGACGCTGCATCCCAGGTCCGTGAGCACAAGCCAAATCTGGTCTTCTTATGCTCGCCTAATAACCCCACGGGTACGGCGTTGAGCCTTGAAGTGATCGAGGCCGTCTACGAAGCCGCATCAGAACTAAAAGCCATGGTTATCGTGGATGAGGCCTATGCGGAATTTTCGCTGGCTTCTACCAAGTCTGCGTTGAGCTTGCTGCCCGGCCGGCAACGACTGATCGTCACCCGCACCATGTCGAAGGCCTTTGGGCTAGCCGGTGCGCGACTGGGCTACCTCGCAGCAGCCCCTGAAGTCACCGACGCGATTCGACTTGTTCGTCTTCCCTACCATCTCTCAGCGGTAACCCAGGCGACTGCTATTGCAGCGTTGAAGAACATTGACCTGCTGCTGGCCCAAGTTGAAGAGATTAAGACTCAACGAGATCGAATTGTCAGCACACTGAAAGACCTGGGCCTCAAGCCTTCCGTCTCCGACTCGAATTTCGTGTTCTTCGGGGGACTGGAAGATCCGCACGCCATCTGGAAGGGCTTGCTCGAATCTGGGATCATCGTTCGCGACAACGGGATTCCCGGTACGCTTCGAGTCACCGCAGGCACTAAGGCTGAAACTACTGCTTTCCTTGAGCGACTCACCGAACTGCTTGCACCACAGAACTAACAGATCAACACAAACGAAGGAAGACATGTCTGCCGAATTGATTGGGGCACGTCGGGCCCGGATGGAACGATCCACCAGCGAATCATCGGTGTTCGTTGAACTGGATCTGGATGGCTCAGGTGTATCCGAGATCAGTACTTCTGTTCCGTTCTACGATCACATGCTCACGGCCCTTTCGAAGCATTCACTCATCGACCTGACGGTGCGTGCTACGGGTGACACTCATATCGACGTTCATCACACGGTAGAGGATACGGCGATCACCATCGGCGAGGTGTTGCGAGTAGCACTGGGCAACAAGGCAGGAATTCGTCGGTTTGGGACCGCTTATGCACCGCTGGATGAAGCGTTGGCGCGTTCTGTGGTTGACGTTTCGGGACGCCCTTATCTCGTTCACAGTGGCGAGCCAGCCGGGCAGGAATACCATCTGATTGGTGGGCATTTCACCGGCTCCATGACTCGCCACGTTTTCGAAGCGATTACCTTCCACGCTCAAATCTGTGCGCATATCGAGGTGCTTTCCGGACGGGATCCACACCATATTGTTGAAGCACAGTTCAAGTCATTCGCCCGTGCACTGCGCGAAGCAGTAGAGCTCGATGCTCGAATGGGCGACAAGATTCCATCCACGAAGGGTGCCCTGTAAGTGGCTCAGAAGAAAGTAGTTGTCCTGGACTATGGTTCAGGCAACGTTCGTTCGGCAGTGCGAGCATTGGAAGCCGCCGGCGCTGAAGTTGAACTCACTGCGGACCCGGACAAGGTCATGAGTGCTGATGGCTTGGTTGTCCCTGGTGTTGGTGCCTACGCCTCAGTGATGGAGCAGTTGACAAAACTCGGGGCGCTGCGCTGGATCGGAAGACGCATTGCTGGTGGCCAGCCGGTTCTTGGTATTTGCGTCGGACACCAGATCTTCTTTGAGCAGGGTGTTGAACACGGGGTAAAGACCAACGGCATGGGCGAGTGGCCTGGCTCGGTGGAGCGTTTGCAGGCCGATGTCATTCCACATATGGGCTGGAACACGGTGCGCCCACCCGAAGGCAGCAAACTTTTCGCAGGGATCGAGGACGAGCGGTTTTACTTCGTTCATTCTTATGGCGTGCAGAAATGGGAATTTGATGTAACGCAGCCGGCGATGACCCCACCGCAAGTCACCTGGTCGACCCACGGGACACCGTTCGTTGCCGCAGTGGAGAACGGTGCGTTGTCGGCCGTTCAGTTCCACCCTGAAAAATCAGGGGACGCTGGAAAGAAGCTACTGAGCAACTGGCTGGAGACTCTCTAGAATGTGGTCAATTGTTTTGCTGACCGCCGGTGCTTTTCTCGCCGGCGGAGCAATCTCATTGAAAAACCAAAAGGCACATATTTCATGGATTATCGCCGCTTGGGGCTTGGCTATCGGATGTGCCATTGCCGCTTGGGCGCTGACCTACTAGTCATCACGTCGAAAAGGACAACATGAGCGAGCAACCAATTCTTGAACTGCTACCAGCCGTTGATATTGCCGGTGGCCAGGCAGTACGACTTGTACAGGGTGAGGCCGGATCTGAGACGGGTTATGGCGATCCGTTA
This sequence comes from Glutamicibacter sp., assembly GCF_032154645.1. Lineage (GTDB taxonomy): Bacteria > Actinomycetota > Actinomycetes > Actinomycetales > Micrococcaceae > Glutamicibacter. The sequence goes on from NZ_JALDXV010000003.1 coordinate 252,385, forward strand.
GAAGCCGCCTTAGCCTGGCAGAACGACGGTGCGCAGTGGTTGCACCTGGTCGATCTGGACGCAGCTTTCGATCGGGGAACTAATGTCGAGATCGTTCAGCGAATTGCGAATGAGCTGAGCATCAAGGTCGAACTATCGGGCGGCATCCGTGACGATGCTTCGCTGGAACGAGCACTTGAATTCGGGGCAACCCGAGTGAACCTGGGTACCGCTGCCTTGGAAAACCCCGAGTGGACCCGAAAGGCTATCGCGCGGTTTGGTGACAAAATCGCTGTGGGCATGGATGTCCGCGGCACAACCTTGTCGGGACATGGCTGGACGAAAGACGGCGGAGACCTCTGGGATGTCTTGGCACGTCTGGAAGATGCAGGATGCGCCCGCTACGTGGTCACCGATGTCACGAAGGATGGAACACTTCGAGGCCCAAACGTCGAACTGCTACGTGAAATCGCCGCAAAGACGAGCAAGCCAATCGTTGCTTCCGGAGGCATCTCATCGTTGGATGACCTTCGCGTGCTCAGAGAACTCACGGGCGAGGGAATCGAAGGCGCCATCGTTGGCAAGGCGTTGTACTCGGGACAGTTCACCTTGCAGCAAGCATTAGACGTCGCTGGACGCTAACAAAAAGACCGATCCTCTAGGGGCGGTTGAAAACGCGGATCGCTACCCACCGGAAAGCCGATCCGCGTTTTCTTTATGAAAATAAAATGATCACTATTCATTAGTTCCAAAAAGAAAGAGACGATCGAGTGATTGGCCAGCGGTGATAGAAGCAATCAGGTGCAGCCTCTGTAGTTGTGCATCCAGTTCGACTTGCGGGTAGCCGAACCCCGTTCGACAAATAAGTGATTGAGGTGCAAGTTGCTGCGTCGCAGTTGCGGGGCCTAGAAATCTGAAAGACAAACTCATCGCGTGGGCAACCTCATGATCACTTGACTAAAAGATGTTCTCAACGGCTCATTAGCACCGATAGCATGGAAGCATGAGCACCGAACAACCTGAATCAGCACCAAAGCGACACCTGCCGGGTCATATCGTTGCGGCGTTGGCTCAAGCAGGAGCTGCCTCGGACTCGGCTGGTCAAAGCTGGGAGGGGCGCGACTTAGCCGGCGAAGGAAACCCCCTGCACAAGTTCGACAAGGACGACGGGCTGGCAGATGCGCAGGTAGTACAAGCGCTACTGGACCTTCGCAGCGGTGAAGGGTCGGAGTCCTCAGTTCATAAGGCATTGGCAGATGCTCGTGTATTTGTCGCAGTGATCGCCCAGCTGGGGGAAGAATCCATGACCGAACACGGATTCGCCGCTGATAAAGAAGCCGACATGGCATTGGTGAAAATTAAGGCTCCCGACGGCAGGATGGCCCTGCCGGTTTTTACCACGGTCGAACGACTTCAAGCATGGCATTCTGAAGCGCGTCCGGTTGCCGTCTATGCTCCACGAGCGGCCTTGTCAGCCGTCAGTGAGGAATGTCAGTTGCTGGTCCTAGACCCGGGCAGCGACTATACCTTCGTACTTCGCAGACCGGGTGTTTGGAACCTGGCTAAACAAATTGACTGGATACCCAGCTACTTGAATCAGGACATCGCCAACCTCGTGCAGGAGGCGACGACTGGATTTGAACAGTTGAAATCAGTGCAACTGGCACCCGGCCGTGGCGTTGGTTCACGAGATGCCCAAGGCAACCCGGTACTGGGTGGCGGATCAGGACCAGAATTGAACCTCCAATTTGTATATACCGCCGGTACCAGCGAAAACGACGCTCGTCAGATCACCAGCACCATCCACGGGCGTCTAGCCCAAAATACTGAGTTCGCCGAATTGGTGGACTCGCTCGAAATTAGTTTGCTCAGCTCTTCAACCTAAGGGCGGGCCAGCCAAGAGGGGAAGCACCATACATGAAGCGCTACTGGCAGATCCTGCGTCAACCACAGATCGCTTCATTGCTCATCATAGGAATGGTGGCCCGACTTCCTCATTCGGCACTGGGCATGCTGCTGATCCTTCATCTGGTGAACAACCTTGGACTGATGTGGGTCCAAGCAGGCACCGTCACCGCGTTGATGACTATCGGCATTGCCATTGGTGCACCGTGGCGCGGTGCCCGCGTCGACATGTGGGGGCTGCGCAGGGCTCTGATCCCCTCGGTAATTATCGAAACGGCGGTATGGTGCACCGTGCCGCACGTACCGCTGGTCTGGATCTATCCGTTGGCATTTATTGGAGGGCTGTTCGCCCTTCCCGTGTTCTCCGTGGTTCGAACCGCTCTGGGCATCATGACCGTCGGCGATCAGCGACGGACGGCCTTTGCCCTGGATGCTACCGCCACTGAACTGGTGTTCATTGTCGGTCCCGCGTCCGCTGGAATCGTCGCAACACAGATTTCCAGTGTTGTCGGACTGACGGTGATCGGCCTGACCTCCAGCCTCGCGGGTATAGCGTTGATGCTGTTGAATCCTCCAACGCAAAGTTCTGATCCCAAGGCCATCGCAGCACGTGCCAATGTGCACGAGGAGCGCCTGGGCGCAGAAGCCAGCTTCATCGCCGCGGCCCCAATGGGGGTACAGGAAGTTGAGGGCGAACTGATCCTTGCCGGCTGGAAGTCGGCACGGGCACGCATCAAGAAGCGCGGCCATGCGTTCAAAAATCGCTTCAGCTGGGTCAGCGCCTCGGTGCTGGCGGTTCTCATTGCCTCCGCCGGCGCAGGTATTCTGCTGACCGGAACCGAGGTCTCAATACTCGCCGAACTGCAGGCAACAGACAGCAGTGATCAGCTGGGTTTGGTGTTTTTGTTTTGGTGTGGTGCTTCGCTGGTCGGCGGATTGATTTACGGTTCGATGAGCCGCAATATATCTCCATTGATACTGCTGTTGCTCATGGCAATCTTGACCATCCCCATGTACTTTGCCTGGGACCCATGGTCTCTGGCGCTGTTCTCTGCGCTGCCGGGATTCATGTGCGCGCCGACCCTGTCGGCAGCATCGGAATGGCTCACGGATTTGGTAGCAGAGAAGAGGCGTGGCGAAGCTATGGGCTGGTACGGTTCGGCAATGACTGCGGGTACCGCCATCGGTTCACCGCTGACTGGTTGGTTTGTCGACGGTTACGGACCAGCTGTGGCGTTCGCAGCCATCGGTGTACTAGCCGTGGTCTTTGTCGTGCTGGCATTGACAGCACAGCAGATCCGCCGACGGATTCGCGCCCGACGCATTGCCACGCGAAGCGTTATCTAGCGTCGACTAGATTATTGCGCGTGATCCGGCGCTCAGAACCCCATGAAAAAGATCATCCCTTCAACGCCCTGAACGAAGCCTTGAAGGGATGATCTTAATCTCTTAAATAATCTTTGATTGGGCCTTAGCTGACCGGTCCGGTGTACTTTTCACCGGGGCCCTTGCCTGGCTCATCCGGGATTAGCGAAGCTTCGCGGAACGCCAGCTGCAAGCTGCGCAGTCCATCGCGCAACGGTGCTGCGTGTTGTGAGCCGATCTCCGGTGCGCCGGCGGTGACTAGGCCAGCTAGCGCGGTGATCAGCTTGCGAGCCTCATCCAAATCCTTGAGTTCATTTGCATCTTCACCCTCAGCCAAACCGCACTTGACCGCTGCTGCGCTCATCAGGTGTACGGCTGCGGTAGTGATGATTTCTACTGCTGCGACCTCGGCAATGTCACGGACTTGCTGGTCGACGGTGTGCTCATGCGAGTTGGTATCTTCGGTACTCATACTGCTAAGCTTGTCACAGACCGACTCGATACGTGCAGTCACAGGGTCTCTGGGTTCGACCTAGAGGTACCTGAGGCATTAGTATTGAGCCATGCAAGTGGAGGCCAACTCCCACCCGCCGTCGCCGCTATGAGGCTTCCGGGTAATTCGGCAGGATACGCTTAGGTGTATTCCCCAGCAGCTCTAGTGTTGTAATTTCTAGGGACTGTTGTGTCGTTCTTTTTGGCCTTCGCCTGCAATCGCAGACGGAGGCCTTCTTTGTTTGCGGTTACGGAATTACGAATTTCAGGAGTGACACATCAGCGATCCACGCATTAATGAGCGCATTCGCGTGCCAGAGGTACGTCTCGTCGGCCCCAATGGTGAGCAGGTAGGCATCGTCCGCATCGAGGACGCGCTTCGTTTGGCTCACGAGTCCGATCTGGACTTGGTCGAGGTGGCACCCAACGCCAAGCCTCCAGTGTGCAAGCTGATGGACTTCGGCAAGTACAAGTACGAGGCCGCAGTCAAGGCTCGCGAAGCTCGTAAGAACCAGACCAACACGGTCCTGAAGGAAGTTCGCTTCCGCCTAAAGATTGACACCCACGATTACCAGACCAAGGTCGGCCACGCACTGCGCTTCCTAGGCGCAGGCGACAAGGTCAAGGCCATGATCCAGTTCCGTGGTCGTGAACAGCAGCGTCCAGAGATGGGTATCCGCTTGCTGGAGAAGTTTGCAGCAGACGTCGCAGAGGTTGGAATCATTGAGTCCAGCCCGCGCATCGATGGCCGAAACATGGTCATGGTTGTAGGTCCGCTGAAGAACAAGGCCGAGGCTCGCCGCGAACAGCAGCAGAAGTCGGGTGGCCGCAATGCGGCCAAGCGCAAGATCCGCACCGACGAGCCAGTCGAGACCGAAGGTCAGAATGTCGCAGCAGCGATGGACGACGAAGCTCGCGCCAAGCTGGAGCAGGCTCGTCAGGCAGCTGAAGGCGACGCCTAGCCAAACCTGTTGGGCTTTCGAGCCCGTCACCGCTTAGACGGTGAAGGAACTTCCTTGGAAGATCCAACTAGAAGAGAACATTAGCGGTCACCTTTGCTAAGGGGCCCGCTTCGGATGAACCCCGTCCAGCATTTATTTGCCGGATGGAGCACGTAAGGAGAACGGCAGCTATGCCGAAGTTCAAGACTCACAGTGGCGCCAAGAAGCGCTTCAAGGTAACTGGCAGCGGCAAGCTCGTCCGCCAGCAGGCCAACCGTCGTCACTACCTGGAGCACAAGTCCTCGCGTCTGACCCGTCGCCTGGCTTCTGACCAGATCGTCGCCAAGGCCGATGTGAAGACCATCAAGCGGATGCTGGGCCTCTAAGCCTCCCTTTCGCACTTCGGGGAGCATTACCCCACCACCCATAGACTTCTCCCACCCTGTTACCTCGGGGCTGGGGAACCAACTTGAAGGAGACACACGTGGCACGTGTGAAGCGGGCAGTAAACGCCCACAAGAAGCGTCGCGTCGTAATGGAACGCGCCAAGGGCTACCGCGGTCAGCGTTCGCGCCTGTACCGTAAGGCCAAGGAGCAGCTGCTCCACTCGTTCGTTTACAGCTTCAACGACCGTCGTAAGCGCAAGGGCGACTTCCGCCGCCTGTGGATCCAGCGCATCAACGCTGCATCCCGCGCCAACGGCCTGACCTACAACCGTCTGATCCAGGGCCTGAAGGCTGCTGAGATCGAGGTTGACCGCCGCATGCTCGCTGAGCTGGCTGTTTCAGACTCGAACGCTTTCGCAACTCTGGTTCAGGTAGCAAAGGGTGCCCTGCCGGCTGATGTCAACGCCCCAAAAGCGCCTAAGGTAGTAGCCGCAGCCCCTAAGGCTGCAGCCAAGGCTACTGCCGCCGCTCCGAAGGCCGCTCCGGCCCCAGCTTCGGCTGAGACCCCAGCCCCTGAGGCTGCCGCAGCAGACGGTGTCTTCAAGGTAACTGAAGGCGCAGTTGTTCCTGAAGGATTCATCATCAAGGGCAACGCCGGTTCTAACAAGTACCACGTACCGGGCTCGACCTGGTACGAGCAGACCGATGCTGAAGTTTGGTTCAACTCCATCGAGGCCGCCAAGGCAGCAGGCTTCGAGCCTGCTGGTGGCGAAGCCCGCCAGAAGATGAAGTAGAAATACTTCCTCTTTATTGGAGAGATCACACCTAAGGGTGGGGTCCGCACCTAGTGCGGACTCCGCCCTTAGGCGTTTCTGAGGGTATTCTCGAAGAATGACCAGCACAACCCCTGAGGTAATGACCAATCCACGCGCCGAAAGAGTCAAGGCGGTAGCCCGGCTGGCCAATCGCAAGGGGCGCGAAAATTCGGGTCAATTCCTCGTTGAAGGACCACAGGCGGTCCGTGAAGCACTGCGTGCCCACGGCGCACAGCAAGACCTCGTCAGAGCCGTGTACACGGTGCCTGGATTCATTGAAAGCCACACTGAATTTGAAGCGCTGTTGCGCGAAGCTCGGGTAACCCCCCGACTGGTGACGGGCGAGGTGCTGCTCGCCATGGCGGATACGCAAAGCCCTCAGGGCATCCTCGCCGTTGTTTCCATGCACCAGCCTGAACTCTCCGAAATACTCGCCGCCAAGCCGCAGCTCATCGCGGTATTGTGCCGTGTCCAAGATCCGGGAAATGCAGGAACAATACTGCGGGCAGCAGACGCCGCCGGGGCCGACGCGGTCGTGCTCACCAAGGGCAGCGTGGATATCTACAACCCCAAGGCCGTGCGCTCAACGGTAGGCTCGCTGTTCCATCTTCCGGTGCTCAGCAACATCGAGTTTGAACATCTGGTTGCAGCGGCCAAGGCCACCGATATCCAGGTGCTGGCTGCGGATGGATACGCTGCCCACAACCTTGATGAGCTCCAGGACCGCGCCGTACTACGCGCGCATCATCCAGAGGGTTCCCACCCGTCACAGAACGAACCGGTGCTCGAAGCCCGGAGCATGTGGCTATTCGGGAACGAAGGCCAGGGACTAGACGAGCAAGAAAAAGACGCCGCCGACTTCCGAGTGGCAGTCCCGCTCTATGGGGTTGCAGAATCCTTGAATGTCGGCACGGCCGCAACCGTCTGCCTATATGGTTCGGCCAGGGCCCAGCATTCGGGCAAGAACTAAACGGAGAGTCTAAACCGTGAGTGAAAACCTCAAACAAATCGTCGCTGTGGCAATCGTCGACGATTTCAGTGCCCCCACGCGCATGTTGGCGGCACGCAGGAACCGCCCCGAAGCGCTTGCGGGCCTTTGGGAATTTCCCGGCGGCAAGGTTGAGCCGGGGGAGAGCGACATCGCTGCCGTGCACCGAGAACTGCGCGAGGAGCTCGGAGTCCAGATCCAGCTGGGAGCCGAAATCCCTGGTCCGCTGAGGCAAGGTTGGCAGCTGAACGAACGCGCCGCGATGCGCGTGTGGTTTGCGGTTATCCACGACGGAGAGCCGGCGACACTCGACGGCCATGACCAGTTGCAATGGCTGGACCTTGACGAGCACCTGGGAACCGTCGTCCCTTGGATCCCGGCCGATGCACCAATCGTTCAAGCCTGCTTAGAACGTAGTCAACTCGGTCATGTCGCCCAAACCCTTTAGACTTATAACTATGCCAATGCTCTGAGGAGTATAGGTAACCACCAACTTCCACTAGGAGCTTCTTCCGTGAAGAAAATCTTTAGCGTCATTGCGCTATTCTTTACCGCTATTTTGGCCTTGTCGGGTTGCGTCAATATGAATGTTGGCGTTGATATCAAGGGTGAGGACAAGGTCACCGGCACGGTAGAGGTAACTACCGCTAAGCAGTCCCTTCAGGGCATGGACTTTAAAGAGCTCATGGCTCAGCAGGTTGATATGTCTAAGCTGGACAGCATGCTTGCCGACCAGTGGACCTACACCGAAGTAGAAGAAGGCGACAAGGTAGGCATCCGTTTTGAGACTGCCAAGACCATGACCTACTCGGAACTGGCCGACGCGTTCTCAGTCTTTAATATTCCGGTGACCGTCACCGATAACGGCAAGGAATTCACCTTCACCATGCCTGGCTCCGGGCAGACCGCTGTAGATTCCAGCTTTACCGAAGCAAAGGTTGCGGTGACCTTCCCAGGCGCTGTAGTTTCCCACTCCGCCGGTGAAGTCGAGCACAATACCGTGACCTTTGACCTGATCGAAGGCGCGGACGTATACACCGCTACCGGCGAGGCCAACCACTCGCTGTACTACTCGATCCTCTTCGGCGGTGCACTGCTCGTGCTGTCATTGGTATTCACCCTGGCCTTTGCTCCTAAGGCGCAGAAGGAAGCTCACTAATCAAGAAGTAACACTTCCAGCTTCTAGAGCTACGCCAAGGGCCCGTCTTCGTTTCAACGAAGACGGGCCCTTGGCAATAGAATGGTAGCAAGTGTTCAAACGCGTAAGTACAAGATAAGAGTAAGGATCGATCGATCCCATGTCTGATCAGACAACCGAACAGGCTCCGGACGCGGAGCTAAACATCCCGCACCCAACCGATGAAGCCGGCATCCAGGCAGCCGTCGAGGCCGCCTTGGCAGCCATCGAAGCAGCTGGCGACCTGAACGAGCTCAAGGATGCACGACTGGCCCACACAGGCGAGAAATCGCCGTTGTCGCTGTCCAACCGCCAGATCGGCAAGCTGGACAAGTCAGAAAAGGCTGTTGCAGGCAAGCTCGTCGGCGGCGCCCGTGGACGAGTCAACAAGGCCCTGGCTGCCCGCACCGTCGTGCTGGAAGAAGCGGAAGCAGCCCGCATCCTCGTGGAAGAAACCGTGGATGTCACCGCTGCCGCACGCCGCCGCCGTACCGGCGCCCGTCACCCGCTCTCGGTCCTGCAGGACCGCGTTTCCGACATCTTCGTCGGCATGGGCTGGGAAATCGCCGAAGGCCCGGAAGTCGAATCCGAGTGGTTCAACTTCGACGCTTTGAACTTCAAGCCGGACCACCCGGCCCGCGAAATGCAGGACACCTTCTTCATCGAGCCTGCCGACGCTCACCTGGTACTGCGTACCCACACCTCCCCGGTACAGGTCCGTTCCATGCTGGAGCGCGAGGTTCCGGTCTACGTGCTGTGCCCGGGGCGCACCTTCCGCACCGATGAGCTGGACGCCACCCACACCCCGGTCTTCCACCAGTTCGAAGGCCTGGCCGTGGACAAGGGCCTGACCATGGCCGACCTGCGCGGCACCCTTGAGCACTTCGCACGCCAGATGTTCGGCGCGGAGGCTAAGATCCGCCTGCGCCCAGCGTACTTCCCGTTCACCGAGCCGAGCGCCGAACTGGACATCTGGCACCCGGGCGCCAAGGGCGGCCCGCGCTGGATCGAGTGGGGCGGCTGCGGCATGATCAACCCCAACGTGCTGCGCGCCGCGGGCATCGACCCGGAGGAATACTCCGGCTTTGCCTTCGGCATGGGCATCGAGCGCACGCTCATGTTCCGCAACGACGTTCCTGACATGCACGACATGATCGAGGGCGACGTCCGTTTCAGCCAGCACTTCGGGATGGAGATCTAAGCACATGCGTATTCCACTATCATGGCTGCGCGACTACGCGCAGGTACCGGCCGACGCCTCGGCCGAAGATGTCATGGCGGACCTGGTCAAGGTCGGCCTCGAAGAAGAAGACGTCCACCGCCCATCGGACGAGCTCTCCGGCCCCATCGTGGTCGGCCAGGTGCTCTCGCTGGTCAAGGAAGAAGCCTCCAACGGCAAAACCATCAACTGGTGCCAGGTGCGCGTGGTTCCCGAGGGTGCCGAGCAGACCCTGACCGGCAAGGGCATCGACCCATCGGGCGTACAGGGCATCGTCTGCGGCGCACATAACTTCGTGGAGGGCGACAAGGTAGTTGTCACCCTGCCCGGAGCGGTGCTGCCAGGGGACTTCAAAATCTCCCCGCGCAAGACCTACGGCCACACCTCGGCCGGCATGATCGCCTCCTCCCGCGAGCTGGGCATCGGCGAAGACCACGACGGCATCATCGTGCTCTCCCGCCTGGGCCTGGACCCTGAGCTGGGCACCGACGTCATGGAGCTCTTTGGCCTGAACGATCAGGCGGCGGAGATCAACGTGACCCCGGACCGCGGCTACTGCTTCTCCATTCGCGGCGTAGCCCGCGAATACGGACTGGCCACCGGCACGGACTACACCGACCCGGCAGTGACTGTAAACGTCAGCGCCGCCACCGAGGCCGGCCACGAGGTAGTGCTCAAGGACGAGGCTCCGATCTACGGAGTACCAGGCTGCACCCGCTTCGTGACCCGCGAGGTCACCGGCATCGACCCGACCCGCCCGACCCCGCGCTGGATGGCTTCGCGCCTGCAGCTGGCCGGCGTGCGCTCGATCTCGCTTCCGGTGGACATCTCCAACTACGTGATGTTCGAGCTGGGCACCCCGATCCACTGCTACGACGCCGACAAGGTGAGCGGTGCGATCACCGTTCGCCGGGCCGCCGTCGGGGAGAAGCTCACCACCTTGGACGACAAGGAACGCGAGCTGTCGGTCGAGGACCTGCTGATCACCGATGAATCCGGTGCCATCGGCATTGCCGGTGTGATGGGTGGGGCCTCCACCGAGGTCTCCGACACCACCACCCGTGTGCTGATCGAGTCTGCCCACTTCGACGCGGTCTCCATTGCCCGCTCGCGCCGCCGCCACAAGCTGCCTTCCGAAGCATCCAAGCGCTTCGAGCGCGGTGTGGATCCGGAGCTCATGCAGATCGCGGCGCAGCGCGTTGTTGACCTGCTGGTAGAACTGGCAGGCGGTACCGAAACTACCAAGGTCACCGACGCGGGCCAGGTTCCGGCACCGGCAACCATCCTGCTCCCCACCGGCTTCGCTTCGGCGCTGATCGGCATCGACTACACGGATGCGCAGATCATCGAATCCTTGGAAGGCATCGGCGCACAGGTCGCCAAGGTTGCCGAAGGCTTCGAAGTCACCGCTCCAAGCTGGCGCCCGGACCTCGCCATCAAGGAAGACCTGGTGGAAGAAGTAGCCCGCATCGTGGGCTACGACAAGATTCCAGCGACCCTGCCGGTGGCACCTCCGGGCCGCGGCCTGACCCGCGCCCAGTCGCAGCGCCGTCGTGTGCTGCAGGGCCTGGCTGATTTCGGCCTGACCGAGGTGCTGTCCTACCCATTCGTCTCCGAGGCGCAGAACAACACCTTCGGCGCAGCCGTAGCAGGCACCGAGGTCAAGGCGGTGACCCTGGCGAATCCGATCTCCAAGGAATTCCGCTTCCTTCGCACCAGCCTGCTTCCGGGGCTGCTGGACACCGCACGCCGCAACCACGGCCGCGGCTTCCGCGACCTGGCCCTGTATGAGGGCGGATTGGTGTTCCTGCCAGGTAAGCAGCTGGGTTCTTCCGTGCTGCCACCGCTGGGAGCCAAGCCAAGCGACGAGGTCTTGGCGGAGCTCTTTGCCGGCGTCCCGAACCAGCCATGGCATGTTGCAGGTGTACTCACCGGCAACGAGGGCCGCGCCGCCGCTGGCTTCGCACCTCGCGCCTGGGACTGGGCCGATGCATTGGATGCTGCACGCACCGTCACCGACATTCTCGGCACCGAGCTTGAGGTGGCGCAGGGAAGCCACCAGGCGTTCCACCCGGGTCGCGCCGCAGCGTTGAAGATCAACGGCGAGGTCATCGGCTACGCGGGCGAACTGCACCCGGCACTGCTCAAGGAGTTGGACCTGCCGGCACGCACCGTGGCCTTCGAACTGAACGCCGCCGCCGCACTGGAGGCCGCCCCAGCGGTGGTCGTGGCCCAGCACCTGTCCACCCAGCCATTGGCCACCCAGGATGTTGCATTGGTCGTCGACCGCGAGGTCGTTGCAGGCGACGTACTGGCAGCGCTGCGTGAAGGCGCCGGTGAGCTGTTGGAAGACGTCGCACTGTTCGACGTCTACGAGGGCAAGGGCATTGAGGAAGGCAAGAAGTCTCTGGCCTTCGGGCTGCGCTTCCGTGCCACCGACCGTACCCTGACAGCTGATGAAGCGTCCGAAGCACGTGCAGCTGCTGTTGAGGTTGCAGCGCAGAAGTTCGGCGCCGTTCAGCGCTAGGGGATTCGCAACCCTTTCAAACGCCTCGGTACCCTGCGAAAGTAGGGTACCGAGGCGTTGCCGTATGCCAAGGTTCAATGGGAGTCGAAACTTTGCGATGAACAGTTTCTCAGCTTAATGGCACGGATCCGACCAGAGATATATTCTGGGGTTCGTCGCCGGGCAATACCCCGAGATATGCACTTCGATTCATCCGCCCAGTGCGAGATGCGGAAAATTAGGCGGCAAATCAATGCCTGCTCCGACCGATACCGCCGAGCCTGCCCAGTTGTTGCTTTCACAAGTCGGAGAGTATTGGCTTTTCGCCGTCGGGGCGCATCAATGCGGTGCCGGTATGGAGCTAATTTCGGTGGCCCAGCAGGTACAGACAACTTCTGAGCAGCTGCTTCCGGCCGAACGCCAAGAATTCAACTACCCCTAGGCCCGGAAAGAGACACTGCTCGAAATCGAAGGCACTGGAATGAGTCTTGGACCGCCGTGGCTGTCTGCCGGTGTGCGCCGCCTTGAGCACAAAGGACCCACCGTGTATCGACGACAAGTTGTTCCATACACCGCATCGGGCCATAACAATACAATCTCAGCAGCCAAGATAATAGCGTGTGCTGATCTCCTGCGATTAATCAGTAACTACGCTGCCAACTAATGTTCTTTGATGGTGTAGCAACCATCTTTCAGTATTCCTCGGGGCCAAAAGAGATATTGAATTTCTAATTTTAAAGTGAGATTCCTTCTGTCCGTTTGGAAGGGTGTAAAGGAATTGGGCTGATGAGGAAATCGGCCTTCACCTCAACTAACTCCCCATTCGGCGGGACAGGGTATCGGGTGGGAATCGTATTCTTTGATAGATTATTACCGATGTAATTCTTCTGTAAAGCTATTGTTCGCGCCCGATGGGGGAAATTTAAATGTCTATGGGACGCGCAATTTGGTCGTGTTTTCTTGTCGGTGTCCTTGGAACCATCGCGGTTCTCGTTATTATTGCCGTCGCGTGGGGCGTCGTGCTTTTTATTCAGCGAGGGGCCGGGACTCATCTTCCAGATCCTGAAGTTCCCAGCATGAGCATTAACGACGATTCCCGTGATCCGATGCGTCCGACAGACTGACCTTCAAATAGATCACCGGTTAAAGCAATGGAGGACGACATCATGTCGTCCTCCATCGATTGCTAACTTTATTTACTTTGCTTCTTCGGTCTTGGTGACCGGTGGCAGATCAGACCACGGGAAGGTAATCCACTTGTCGGTGCGGCGCCACTCGAAGTCAGGAACCAAGATGGTGCGTGGCTTGGTGTAGAGGCACACGGTCTTGACGTTGGCGCCCCATTCGGAAATCAACTCAAGAACCTTGGCCAAGGTGCGGCCCGAGTCGGAAACATCGTCTACGAGCAGAACGTTCTTGCCGCGCAGTGCTCCCTCGTCAAGCATCGGAGGAAGGACAACTGGTTCTGGCAATACGGTGCCGATGCCGGTGTAGAACTCGACGTTCAACGCGCCGCAGGCCTTTGCGCCCAGTGCATATGCGATCGAACCGGCAAGCAACAGGCCACCGCGAGCGATGGCAACAACGACATCGGTTTCGAAACCGCTGTCGACGACGGTCTGAGCAAGTTCACGGGAAGCAACACCGAAGGTGTCCCAGGTGAGAACTTCGCGCTCAGTCTCTGATAGTACGGCTGCGCCGGAATCGTCAATGCTAGTCATTCTACGATTTTACCGTGAGATATGACGTTTCCTGACATGTTGCGCTGCCAGACCTATCGATCTTCTTCGTTCTCTGCCTCATTTTCCACGCTGATTAGCATTGTTGAGCCGGAGCAGAGTTCTAGTGAAACTTCCAACACCAACGAGTGCAGGCCTCAGATGGAGGACCTGGACCCGAGGCAAGAGCAGAAAATGACGGTCATAAACGAAAACTGCGCCAGGCTCTGCTGTCGAGGTGGAATTAGCCGATACGATGGTCAAAGGTCATCGTCAGTCAGCTGGACTACAGGTCCAACGGAGGTTCATTCCAGTGCAAATTCACCGAGCCCCTTTTTTCGTCCGGGCCGCGGCTTCAGTCGCGGTAATTGGAATTCTGGGAATAGCACCGGCAGCTCAGGCCGCAGTGACGGCCCTCGATGCCCCTTTCGGCACAAATTTAGAATCCGTGGAAGTCTATGACACCGCCGGCGTGCTTAATGAGCAAAAGCTCCAAGACGTGATTGGTGAACTTGATTTTCATGAGCCGACGAAGGTCGCAGTGTACTCACGGGACGGAGAGTATTCGGACAACATTAATACGGAAACCCTGCTTTTTGCCAAGGACTCCCATCCTGAATGGATTTCATCGGATCCGGAAGATTATGGAGATTATTGGTCCGACGGATATTTCATCATCACTTTGTCTGTAGAAGATGCCGGTTCAGGGCAGATCGGTACGTATTTTGGTGAGGACCGAAAAGTGACCGAGGGGCAGATGCAGAAGATTCACGAAGCCGGATACGACAATTTCCGTGCTGCTCGTTGGACCGATGGCATCATCGACGTTGCAACGGCGGGCGCTGGGATCATTAATCGGCCTTGGTACCTGCAGCCTGGAATGTGGATTTTCGGGGCGGTGGTCGCGCTGGTTGGCGGCGGAACCGCGCTGGGAATTTTCGGCGCAAGAGCATCTCGACGCAGCAAGTTTGCCGAGCATCTAGCCCAGGGGCAAAAACACCTCAGCAACGTCACCATGGACTTGGAATCAACCGAGTTATCGGCGCGCACCCTGCCCACCGGATCGCGGCATGCTGCCGACCTCGAACGCAGGTTTGCAGACTTCATGACCAAATATCGTGAGTCATTTACCAAGCAGCAGGAGCTGGAAGCAGCGACAAAGAAGGAACGGGGCACCTCTGCTGGCGTACAGAGTTCAAAGAACTTCAGCCTGACAGCTCAGAATTTAGACGCGACGGACGATGCCATCATTGCGGCGGCCGCGCTCTACACCCGCTCATCGACGTGGGAAGACGCTTGGCGCGCTCAGATTGCTCCGCTGCTGGAAGATCTTAAAGCACTACCGGAATTGACAGCGGAAGCAGAGGAAGGGACCCAGGGCGCAGCCGCCGCCCTCGATTCTTTCGCCGCGGATGCGTCATCAGAGATTGAACGCATCGGCACCGATTTGAAAGCAGAAAACATTGACGTTGACTCGGCACTTGACCGGTTAACCGAACTGCGCAAACTACTCACCGAGCGATTGGACGCCTTCGCAACGGCCCAAATCGAAGCCTATGCCGAAAGCGAAGAAGAGAAGCGCGATATGCAAGAAGCGCTGCGCAATGAACGCACCAAGTACTCCAACCGGGGCTACCGAAGCGGGGGATCGATCCTTGACGTGACCAGCCCCGGAGAACTTTTCTGGCGCGTGCAAAGCTTCAACACCGGGTACCACGCAGGAGTAAATTCCGTCACGAGCTCCCGACAAGCAGCCAGCTCTACTTCCTCCGGAATATCCAGCGGATATTCCGGAGGAGGCGGAAGCTTCTCAGGGTCCGGAGGATCCTCGCGGTTCTAGAACGCTTCGCTGTGGGACATCACGTTGGCAGCAGGGCCGACGATCTTCGGATCCTGCCACGCTACCTCTCCTTGGAGTTCGCCATGCTCTGTAGAGCGTGATCGGCATCGGTTTCAGGGAGCATTTCTCGCTGTAGTCGTCCTATTTTGTCCAGCAACTCAAGCCTTGTTGCCCAAGTCGCCAAGGCTACTTCATCGAGCATTCACACGGCGCGATATATCTTCACGTGCGGCACTTTTGAGGTGAAGACTTCAGACGCGGCGCACCAGCTGGCCGCCGCCGAGTGGCACTACCCGGAGGTGTTTCAGGCGCCGCGGCGAAGGCCGAACAGCAGTACGGCAACGAGCAAACTCATCGCCACCCCGATGCTCGCGGTCAGCTGGGCCCCGAGCAGCACATCGGCGGCCAGTACCACCACCGGCAGCGCAGAAATGATGATCGCCGAATGCAGGGGCCTGGCAAGGGTAATGCCCCATTGGAGCAGCAGGATCGGGGCGCTGATGGCAACGGTCGAGATGCCGGCAATGGCGATGAGCTGTCCGGCGTCCACCGGTCCGAGCATCAGGGCTGGAAGGGAGAGCGCTCCGCAGATGATCCATGCCAAATGGAAGCGCGCCACACTCATGCTCAAGGCACTCACGCCGCGCTGGGCCAACTGACGGGAAATGAGCAGCACCCCGGCGGCGCAGCTTCCGGCAACGACGCTGAGCAGGATGCCCGCCAACTGGTGGGCGCTGGCCGATTCCTGGGCTGCGAAAACGAACCAGGCAACGGCACAGGCAGCCAGAAGCACCCAGGCAGGATAGAGCAGTGACTTTGCGCTATTCCGTCCCCGGTTCTGCACATATGCCACAGTAGTCACGGCGATCGGGCCGAGGCCGGTTTCGATGACGCTGGCAGCGGTGGCTGGGATCATCGTCGCCGCTACGTAGAAACAAGCGAAGGCTCCGGCGGTGACCAGATTCAGCTTGACCCATTCGGTGGGCCGGATCCGAACAGCACGGCCCTGCGCCTGCCCGCGCCGGGACCGCACGGCATAGATGAGCACCGCGATGATCGAGGCGCTGAGGAAGGCGCTGAACGTGGCGAAGGTGCCCCACCGCGGGTCGACCACATGGGCTACCACCGCCGTGCCGATGCCCTGCCAGAGAACTGCCAAAGCCACCACCAGCACGCCAAGCCATAGCCCGGCGGCCCTGGCTGCAACATGCGGTTCACCGGCCTTTGCCGATGCTGTGGTGGGTGTCTGGCTCATGGCGCTTCCTCAAAAGTCGGTCGATGAAAGGTATTCTCACCAGTCAAGAGGATTTGCTGAACCATTGCAAAACGTGCGCACCATATGTCGCGGCTAGGGCAGCTCAAGGACCGCATCGAGCAGACGCTGCGGGGCGTCGTGCAATACCTCGCGCATCCACGCGTCGCCCAGCCCCAGGGACTCAAGGGCCTGCAGTTGATGGCTGTAGGGGTAGGGGATGTTCGGGAAGTCGCTGCCCAATACCACCTTGCCGCGAAGCTGTGCCAAGAGTTCGACGTACCCCGGAGGCATGGGCGCGAAGGACTGTGTGAAGTCGGTGGCGAGCATGGTGGTGTCCAGATGAACCCCGGGGTGTTCCAACGCCAGGCGCGCAAATTCGTTGTACTCGGGAAGACCCGCATGGGCGATGACCAGCACCAGCCGGGGGTACCGTTCAAGCAGCCGCTCGATGTTCTCGACCCCGGTGTATTGTCCGCGATGCGGCCCGTTGCCGCAGTGGATCACCACCGGGGTCTGAGTCTGTTGCAGCAGCTCCCAGGCGTCAGTCAGCAGCCGGTCGTTCGGGTCGAAGTTGCCGACCTGAACATGCACCTTGAAAATCTGCGCCCCCGCCTCCAAACAGCCGCGCACCTGCTGACCGGCACCGGGTTCGGGGTAGAAGGTTCCCGAATGGATCGCCTGCGGGTGTGCCTTGGCAAAATGGCGTGAATAGTCGTTGAGCCAGTCGGCCATGCCCGGACGGTGGGCGTAGTTCAGCGTGCTGAAGCGCTTCACGCCCAGGCGGCGCAGGTCCTGGATCCTTGCCGCCTCGTCATGGCGGTAGGTGATCGGCCAAGCCAGCTCGCCGTGCTCCTCGCGGGCGTCGAAAAACGCCCAGACCTTGCGCAGCACGTTATCGGGCATGAAGTGCACATGCAGGTCGATCACGCCGTCAATCCCCAGCCGGTCAAGGTAGCCGACAATTGCCGCATCTTCGGCCGGGGCGAGCAGCTGGTGGGGTACCTCGCTCATATGTTCCTTCACCGTCATTGGACGCCGCAGCCCTAGGGGAGCAGCAGTACCTTGCCGGTGGTGGCCCGAGACTCAAGGGCCTTGTGTGCCTCGGCCGCCTGGGCCAGCGGGAATTGTGCACCGATGCGTACATCGATGTCACCGCTGGCAGCCCAGCCCAGAACATCGCCGAATCGCCAGTTCAGCTCTTCGGCGGTGGCGATGAAGTCGCCCAGCTTCGGACGGGTGACACTCAGCGACCCGCCGGCGTTCAGGCGCTGCAGGTCAAAGGCGGGCACCTGGCCGCTGGCCCCGCCGAAGAGCACCAGCGTGCCGCGCCGGCGCAAGGCGGCCAACGACCCATCGAAGGTATCCTTGCCGATTCCGTCATAGACCGCATGCACGCCCGCCCCGCCGGTGACCTCGGCGACGGTGGCTGCCACCTGGTCGTAGTCCACCACGTAGTCGGCACCGGCGGCCTTGGCTAGGTCCTTCTTTTCCTGGGTGCTGGCGGTGGTGATCACCGTGGCCCCCTTGAGCTTGAGCATCTGGGTCAGCAACAGCCCCACGCCGCCGGCTCCCGCATAGGTCAAGACGGTGTCTCCCTGGCGCACCATGTAGCTGTTGTGCACCAGATAGTGGGCGGTCATTCCCTGCAGCGGCAGGGCGGCGGCAAAGCGCAGGTCAACGGCGTCGGGCACCTTGGCGATGGCGGCGGCGTCCACCATCGCATATTGCGCATAGCCGTTGACTCCCGAGGCGGTCGCTACACGGTCACCGACCGAGTAGTTCTGCACGCCGGGGCCCACCTCGGTGATGACCCCGGAGAATTCCGAGCCGGGAGTGAAGGGGTAGTCGACCTGATACACGCCGCTGCGCTGATAGGTCTCGATGAAGTTCACGCCGATGGCGGCGATCTTCACCAGCACCTGTCCCGGACCAGCACTTGGCACCTCGCGCTCGCCGAGCACCAATCCGTCGGCGTCACTTGGCTCGGCGACGAGAATTGCCTGTTGCTGCATGGCTGTACTCCTAGTACTTCGGCGGTTGAATCCGTGGGGTATCCCGCTGCTCAGTCTACGACCGCGGTGCGGCGGCTGACGCGCCGCGGGGAGCATGTCGAGAAAGATGACGGAGTATCTATGAATATTTATTAGCGTCTATGCATAAGTTGCGGTACGATCTGGTCATGACGATTTCAGTAGCTGTCTCCGGTGCCAGTGGGTATGCCGGCGGCGAGGTTCTGCGCATCCTCGCGGCCCACCCAGAGGTAGAAATTGGCGCGATCACCGCGCATTCCCAGGCCGGGCAGCGACTCGGCTCGATCGCACCGCACCTGCATGCGCTCGCCGACCGGGTGCTGGTGGACACCACCGTTGAAAATCTTGCAGGGCACGACGTGGTCTTCCTGGCCCTGCCGCACGGCGCCAGCGCCGAGGTCGCGGCCCAGCTGCCCGAATCCACCCTGGTCATCGACGCGGGCGCGGACCACCGCCTGGAATCCGCCCAGGCCTGGGAGAAGTTCTACGGAACCCCCTACGCAGGATCCTGGCCCTATGGCTTGCCCGAGCTGCCGGGCCAGCGCGAGAAGCTGGCCGGTGCCAAGCGCATCGCAGTTCCCGGCTGCTATCCCACCGGCGGCCAGCTCTCCCTGGCCCCGGGCTTTGCCGCCGGACTGCTGGAAACCGACGACGTAGTCATCGTCTCCGCCTCCGGCACCTCCGGAGCCGGCAAGTCCCTGAAGCCCCACCTTCTGGGTGCGGAGGTCATGGGATCGATGAGCACCTACGGTGTGGGCGGCGTGCACCGCCACATCCCGGAAATGGAACAGGGCTTCTCCAAGCTTGCCGGCGCCCCGGTCACCGTCTCCTTCACCCCGACCCTGGCCCCGATGCCGCGCGGCATCCTGACCACCGCCACCGCCAAGGTGAAGCCAGGCGTCACTCAGGAGCAGCTGCGCGCGGCCTGGGAGCAGGCCTATGCCGGGGAGCTGTTCGTGCACCTGCTGCCCGAGGGCCAATGGCCCACCACCGGCGCGGTGCAAGCAAGCAACCACGTGCAGATGCAGCTTGCCTTCGATACCCACGCGAACCGCGTGATCGTCTCCGTGGCGCTGGACAACCTGACCAAGGGCACCGCGGGAGCGGCCGTCCAGTCAATGAACATCGCGCTCGGCCTGCCAGAAAATACCGGATTGCTCATGCAAGGAGTCGCACCGTGAGCCTCGCCCACACCAACACCCACCCCTCGGCACCTTCCACCGGCGTCACCGCCCCGGCAGGCTTCGCAGCTGCAGGCGTTCCCGCCGGCCTGAAGTCCACCGGCAAGAACGACGTGGTCGTGGTTCAAAACCTCGGCCCGTCCTTCACCGCCGCCGGCGTGTTCACCTCCAACCGCGTGGCCGCCGCCCCGGTGCACTGGTCGCGCCAGGTCATCGCCGACGGCCGCGTGGACGCGGTGCTGCTGAACTCCGGCGGCGCCAACGCCTGCACCGGCGCTGAGGGCTTCGGCAACACGCACAAGTCGGCAGAACACGTGGCGCAGCTGCTGGGCATCTCCGCGGGCGACGTGGCCGTGGCCTCCACCGGGTTGATCGGCGTGCAGCTGCCTATGGACAAGATGCTCTCCGGGGCCTCCGAAGCAGTCTCCGCGCTGGCCGGCGACCAGAACGCCGCGGACCAGGCGGCGGCCGGCATCATGACCACCGACACCGTGCCCAAGCTGACCAGCCGCCTGGTGGGGGATTCCACCACCGGCCAGGTCATCATCGGCGGCATGGCCAAGGGTGCGGGCATGCTCGCTCCGGCCCTGGCCACGATGCTCGTGGTGCTCACCACCGATGCGGTGCTTTCCTCCGAGCAGCTGGATCAAGCCCTGCGCGCTGCGACCGCGATGAGCTTTGACCGCGCGGATTCCGATGGCTGCATGTCAACCAACGACACGGTGCTGCTGCTGGCCTCAGGCGCCTCGGGCATCACCCCGGATGTTGCCGAGTTCACCGCGGCGCTGACCGACGCCTGCCAAGAGCTGGCGGCCAAGCTGATCGAAGATGCCGAGGGGGCCGACCACACCATCGCCATCCGCACCTTCAACGCCGCCACCGAGGCCGACGCACTGGAAGTCTCCAAGGCCGTCTCCCGCTCCAACCTGGTCAAGACCGCGATCTTCGGCAAGGACCCGAACTGGGGGCGCGTGCTTTCAGAGGTCGGCACCACCAAGGCCGCCTTCGAGCCCGATGGGCTGAACGTGGCCATCAACGGCGTGTGGGTGTGCAAGAACGGCGGCGTGGGCGAAGACCGCGAGCTGGTCAGTCTTGAGGACCGCAACGTGTCCATCGACATCGACCTGAACGCGGGCAGCGAGGAAGCCACCGTGCTGACCAACGACCTGACCCACGACTACGTCCACGAAAACTCCGCCTACTCCAGCTAGGAACCACACAGCATCATGACCGAAAACCTGCGCCCCAACCTGGCCGACGCCCAGCGCAAGGCCGAAGCACTGATCGAGGCCCTGCCCTGGATCCAGCGCTTCGCCGGAACCACCATGGTGATCAAATACGGCGGCAACGCCATGATCAACGAGGAACTGCGCCGCGCCTTCGCCGAGGACATCGTGTTCCTGCGCCACGCCGGCATCAACCCGGTGGTGGTGCACGGCGGCGGACCGCAGATCAACAAGATGCTGGACACCCTGGGTATCGAGTCCGAATTCCGCGGCGGGCTGCGGGTGACCACCCCCGAAGCCATGGACGTGGTGCGCATGGTGCTCACCGGCCAGGTGCAGCGGGACCTGGTCGGCCTGATCAACTCCCACGGCCCCTACTCGGTGGGCATGTCCGGCGAGGACGGCGCCACCTTGCAGGCCATCCGCCGCGGCACCGTCGTGGACGGGCAGCAGGTGGACCTGGGCCTGGTCGGCGAGGTGACCACCGTGCGCACCGACCAGGTGGACTCGCTGATCGATGCGGGCATGATCCCGGTGATCTCCACCGTCGCCCCGGAGTTCGACGAACACGGCGAACCCACCGGTGCGGTGCTCAACGTCAACGCCGACACCGCCGCCGGGGTGCTGGCCACCGCGCTGGGTGCCAGCAAGCTGGTGATCCTCACCGACGTGGAGGGGCTCTACGGCGCCTGGCCGGACAAGTCATCGCTGATCACCTCGATCAGCACCGAGGAACTGCGCGAGATGATGCCGAGCCTGGAATCAGGCATGATCCCCAAGATGGGGGCGTGCCTCAAGGCGGTAGACGCCGGCGTCGGCCAGGCGCACATCGTCGACGGGCGCGAACCGCATTCCATGCTGCTTGAAATCTTCACCGCCGCCGGCGTGGGCACCCAGGTGGTCCCTGCCGCACCTCCGGTGGCTAACCACCTGCCCAACTAACCACAGCAATGCTGCACCGAAACGCTGCACCGAAAGGACCGAGGATGAGCGAGCACGCCACCGACGCCGGAATCGACACCACCGACCTGACCGAACTGGCCCACGCCTCTTCGACGGTGCTGGGGCAGCGATACGCGTCCAGCCTGCTCGGGGTCTTCGGCACCCCGCAGCGCGTGTTGGTGCGCGGGGCAGGCTGCCACGTGTGGGATGCCGACGGCAACCAGTACCTAGATCTGCTCGGCGGCATCGCGGTGAACACCCTGGGCCACGGGCACCCGCTGCTCACCTCGGTGATCAGCAGCCAGCTGGCCACCCTGGGCCATGTATCCAACTTCTTCACCTCGCCCACGCAGATCGCGCTGGCGGAGAAGCTGCTTGAAATTTCCAACGCCCCGGCAGGTTCCAAGGTGTTCTTCGCGAACTCCGGCACCGAGGCCAACGAGGCGGCGCTGAAGCTGACCCGCCGCAACGCCGGCACGCCGCAGGCCCCGCGCACCAAGGTCATCGCCCTGGAACACGCATTCCACGGCCGCACCCTGGGTGCGCTGTCGCTGACCTACAAGGAAAAGTACCGGGCGCCCTTCGCCCCGTTGCCTGAAAACGTGCAGTGGATCCCGGCCGGCGACGAGCAGGCCCTGCGCGCGGCGGTGGATGAGAGCGTGTCTGCGGTGTTCATCGAGCCGATCCAGGGCGAGGCCGGGGTGCGCGTGCTCAGCGCGGACTACCTGCGCGCCGCCCGCGAGATCACGGCCAAGGCCGGAGCACTACTGGTCTTCGACGAGGTGCAGACCGGCATGGGCCGCACCGGCTCCTTCTTCGCCTCCGCAGGCGTGATCCCGGATGTCATGACCCTGGCCAAGGGGCTGGGCGGCGGCTTCCCGATCGGCGCGATGATCGTCTTCGGCGAGGCGAACACCGCCTGGCTGACCCCGGGTGACCACGGCACCACCTTCGGTGGCAACCCTGTAGCCTGCGCCGCAGGCCTAGCGGTGATCCATGTGATTGAAAAGGAGCAGCTGCTCACCCACGTGCAGGACACCGGCGCCTGGCTGCGCGGGCAGCTCGCCGGCGTGCCGGGCGTGGTGGCTGTGCGCGGGGCGGGCCTGCTCAACGCGTTTGAACTCTCCGGCCCCTTCGCCCCAGCCCTGGTGACCGCCGCCCTGGATGCGGGCTTCATCATCAACGCCACCGACGAGCGCACCATCCGCCTGGCCCCGCCGCTGGTAGTCACCACCGACCAGCTGGCAACCTTCATCGCCGCCCTGCCGGAACTGATCAGCGCCGCCGCAAACTCCGCCGAATAACCGCACAATTCACGCCTCAACACCTCAAGGAGCCACCCGAATGAGCACCACCCGCCACTTCCTCACCGACCTGGACTTCACCCAAGAAGAGCAGGGCAAGGTCCTGGACCTCGCGCTGGCGATGAAGGCCGACAAATACGGTTTCACCCCCTACGCGGGCCCGCAGACCGTCGCCGTCTTCTTCGACAAGACCAGCACCCGCACCCGTGTCTCCTTCCACGCGGGCATTGCCGAACTCGGCGGCTCCCCGCTGATCATCAACTCCGCCGAATCCCAGCTGGGTCACAAGGAGTCCATCGCCGATTCCGCCCAGGTGCTTGAGCGCATGGTCTCCACCATCGTGTGGCGCACCTACGCCCAGAAGGGCTTGGAAGAAATGGCGGCGAACTCCTCGGTGCCGGTGATCAATGCACTGTCCGACGACTACCACCCCTGCCAGCTGATCGCCGACCTGCTCACCGTGCGCGAGCACAAGGGCGCACTGGCCGGCCTGAAGATGACCTACCTGGGCGACGCGGCGAACAACATGGCCAACTCCTACCTGCTGGCAGGCGTCACCGCCGGCATGCACGTGGCCATTGCCGGCCCCGAGGGCTACCTGCCCGATGCGGCCATCATCGCCGCCGCCGAGGAACGCGCCGCGTCCACCGGTGGATCGGTCACCATCACCACCGACGCGGCCGCCGCGGTCAAGGACGCCGACGTCGTCGCCACCGACACATGGGTTTCCATGGGCCAGGAAGAGGAGAAAGAGGCGCGCCTGAAGCTGTTCACCGACTACTCGGTCACCTCCGCGGCCATGAAGCTCGCCAAGGACGACGCCATCGTGCTGCACTGCCTGCCCGCCTATCGCGGCTATGAGATCGACGCGGCGGTCATCGACGGGCCGCAGTCGGTGGTCTTTGACGAGGCGGAAAACCGTGTGCACGCCCAGAAGGCCATCATGACCTGGCTCATGGTCGCTTCCAACCTTGCCGACGACGACCGCGTGGTGCTGTAGCATGGGGGCCCAGCCGAGCACCAAAACAGCACGACAGGCCCGCATCCGAGCGTTTCTGGGCAACAACTCGGTCAAGTCCCAGGCCGAGCTGCTGGCCCTGTTGAAGGACGATGGGCTGGAGGTCACCCAGGCCACGCTCTCACGCGACCTAGTGGAGATCGGCGCCGTGCGCATCCGCGACAACTCGGGCCAGCTGATCTATGCGGTGCGCCAGGAAGGCGGGGACCGCTCACCGCAGACCGCCATCACCCAGGAAGTGCTCGACGCCCGGCTGGCCAAAATCTGCGCCGAGCAGCTGGTCACCGCGGAAGCCAGCGGCAACATCGTCGTGCTGCGCACCCCGCCGGGGGCTGCCAACCTGCTGGCCCTGGCCATCGACCACTCGCAGATGCCGGCCATCCTCGGCTGCATCGCCGGGGACGACACCATCATGGTCACCACTCGGGACGTCGACGGCGGCGCCGAGGTGGCGGCGCGCTTCTTGCAGCTGGCAGAACCGCGCTAGCCGCCGGGGCCTCCTGCCCGGTTATCCACAGTGCGCGGCCCCGCCGGCCCCGTGGTTGGCTGAGGCGCGATCATCGGAGCATGGAAACCGCAGGCATCACCCACAGCGCCGACACGCTGCTGCACCAGCTGCAGCAGGCGCCAGCCCTTACCGCTGGCGACCTGCTGCGGCTGCAGTCCGCCTGCCTGGCGCTGCTGGGAATGCTGAACACCGCGGCGCAGCAGCAGAACGATCCGCGCCTCGCCTGCGCCCATGCCGCCTACACCGAGGCCTGCTCCCGCGTCATCGCCCATCAGAGCATCGCCGCCGCCAGCAAGGTGGAGACCACCGCCGCCCATGCGCTGGCCCTTGAAGAGTTCGACGCCCTGCGCGATGGCTGTACCGACGTCACCGCCGACGCCAAATTCGCCCCGGGCCGCAGCTGCTACCGCGACGCAGCCGACTTCCTGTCCCACTGGCTGAACATCAACTACTTTGAGGCGTCCCGTCGTCTGGGTGATGCCCACCTTGTCTACCGCCGCAAGGACATCACCGGAGCCGCCTGTACGCCGCGCTTCGAAAAGCTGGGCCAAGCCTTTTCCGCTGCGCCAGCGTTGTCGCAAAAAACGGGGGAGCACCCCGCCGTGCCTGATCTACGGGCGTCGGCCGACCCCCGCGCGGTGCTGCACGCCGCCCGCGCCTTGAACAAGTTCGAGCCCGAGGACACCACCTTCGACGGACTGCCCGCCTTCGCCACCGCGGCCGCCCCCGACGGCCGGCTGATGGAAGACCACGCCGTCGAGCTGCTGGCAGAACGCGATCCCCGCACCCGGGATAAGCACATCAACGCACTGATCAACCGCTACCAGAAGGACCACAAGGAAACCAAGGACCTCCCCGTAGGTCTCTTCAGGGGCAAGATCGTCGGAGGCACCCACCAGTATCTTGTCAACGTGGCAGGCGTGGACATCGAGGTCATGGAGTCCCTGCTGGCCCAGGCTGACAACAAGCACACCCAGGCGGGATCCGCCGCCCGCGCCGGATCCACGAGAGGCCACTCCGATGCGGCACAGGGTGCCGACGCTCATGATGACGCCTCCGCCGACGCCGACGCCTCCGCCGACGCCGACGCCTCCGCCGACGCCGACGCCTCCGCCGATGCCGCCGTCGACCCGCTCTTCAGCAGCACCGCACCGCCGCCGGAATGGGCCTTCGGCGCCGCGGAACACACTGAAACCACCAGCGGCACCGGCCCGGAATTACCCAAAAACGCAAAACCCTCCCTGCAAGTCGGCTGCACCGTCGCCCAACGCAGGCTCAACGCGCTCATGGCGATATTGGTGAACCTGGACCCGAACGCAGATGGCAAACGTGTGACCCCGGAAATCATCGTCCACGCTGCCCTAGAAGATCTGCGCGACCTCTCGACCATTACCGGCGTCACCGCACATGGCGTTGAACTCTCCGCGGCAGAATTGCGTGCGATGCTCTGCGAGGCAAAGGTTCTCAGCCCGATCTACAACGCCGACGGCGTCATCATGGATGTGGGGAGGGACCGGCGGACTTTCCCGCGCTACATGAAGCTGGCAGTCAGAGACCGCGATGGCGGCTGTATTGTGCCGGGCTGCACCCAGGACCCAGCCCTCATTGAATTTCACCACATCAACCCCTGGTTCATGGGTGGGCGAACCAGCATCGAGAACTGCTGTCCGCTGTGCGCAGCCCATCACGTTATGGTTCACGCGGGAATCCTGCGCATCGTAAAGATCAATTCGTTGCCCTACGCAATCCTGCCGAGGCACCTTGATCCGGACCAACGCCCACAAAGAAACAGCTACTTCTCCCGCTGCTGACAACACTCCGCGCCCACCTTGAGGCGCAGAAGCGGGCCACCGGCAAAAGCGATGGCCCGCTGAATACTACGCAGTTGATCCGCAGCCTAGGCTGCGATCTCCTCTATCGACTCCATTCCAAAGGCATGCTCGAACGCTGCCTGAACCTCGTCGTTGTAGGACACCATGATGATGCGGTGAATGGGGGAGATGTGCTTATTCGTCTCGACCCATTCGCCGATTGATTTGTAGGCCACCTGTGCAACTTCTTCTGCGGGCCATCCAAACGCGCCAGTTCCCAGCGCGGGGAAGGCGATTGAGTGGGCTTCATGCCGGGCGGCCGTGTACAGCGAGTTCTTGAAGCAGTCGGCCAGAATCTTCGGATTCGGCTTGATGAGGGCAAGATTTGGGGCCGCAGTGTGGATGACCCACTTGGCTTTCAAATCTCCCGCCTTGGTTGCTACCGCTATGCCCGAAGGAATTCCGTCGGGGTACCTGGAAGCGCGTATTTCTCGGGCCGCTGCTAGTAGGGCAGGTCCGGCTGCGTGATGAATAGCTTCATCCACGCCCTTTCCGCCAAGAAGGGATGGGTTTGCGGAGTTGACAATTGCATCAACATTCAGCGTGGTGATGTCCCCGCGAAACAACTGGATTTCCATTTGGTTTCCTCCAATGACGTATCCGTTTACGAATATGGCTTCACCATACGCCCGAGCGTTGTGAGGTGGAAGAGAAAAAATAGTATTACGGGCGATGCGCGAGAATTCCTGCCAAACGCACAGAATCGGCCGCGCAAGAAACTAATGAATATTTATGAGCGATCTTGCATAAAGTTTTGCTACAGTGGTACATAGGTACAAGAACTCTCCGCGCATTACCTGGTTTGGAGGCAGCAACAGCGCTCCGCCGCCAGCAGAAAGGAACGGGCAATGGCTTCGTCAACAAATGAAGGCTCACTCTGGGGCGGTCGCTTTTCCGGTGGCCCGGCCGACGCCATGGCCGCCTTGAGTAAGTCCACGCACTTCGACTGGCGTTTGGCCAGCTACGACATTGCCGGATCCCGCGCCCACGCCAAGGTGCTCAACCGCGCAGGCCTGCTCACCGAGCAGGAGCTGATCGACATGATCGCGGCACTAAATCAACTGGAAGCCGACGTGCTCGACGAAACCTATGTCGCAGCAGCAACCGATGAGGACGTCCACGGCTCGCTGGAGCGCGGTCTGCTGGAACGCGCCGGCACCCAACTGGGCGGCAAACTGCGCGCAGGCCGCTCCCGGAACGACCAGATCGCCACCCTGGGCCGCATGTTCCTGCGTGATCACGCCCGCATCATCGCCGGTGGCGTCATCGATACCATCGACGCATTGCTGGAACAGGCCAAGGCGCATCCCTACGCTCCGATGCCGGGGCGTACCCACCTGCAGCACGCTCAGCCGATCCTGCTCTCCCACCTGCTGCTCGCCTATGCCTGGCCGTTGCTGCGCGACGTGCAGCGTTTCGTCGATTGGGACCAGCGCGCCGCCGTATCTCCCTATGGATCGGGCGCGCTGGCTGGCCAGACCCTGGGGCTGGATCCGAACTTCGTCGCAGCGGAATTGGGCTTCAATTCGGCGGTTTACAACTCCATCGACGGCACTGCCGCCCGCGACGTGTTTGCCGAGTTCTCCTGGATCTCTTCGATGATCGGCGTTGATCTGTCCCGCGTGAGCGAGGAGATCATTCTCTGGGCTACCAAGGAATTCAGCTTCGTGAAACTGCACGATGCCTTTTCCACCGGATCTTCGATCATGCCGCAGAAAAAGAACCCCGACATCGCAGAATTGGCACGCGGCAAGGCCGGGCGCTTGATCGGCGACCTCACCGGTCTGCTGGCCACGCTGAAGGCCCTCCCACTGGCCTACAACCGCGACCTTCAGGAAGATAAAGAGCCAGTGTTCGACGCGGCGGACACCCTTGAGATTCTGCTGCCAGCGGTGGCGGGCATGATCCAGACGTTGACCTTCAACACCGAACGCATGGCAGATCTTGCGCCTCAGGGCTTCGCTCTTGCCACCGACATCGCCGAATGGCTGGTGCGCCAGGGTGTACCGTTCCGCGACGCCCACGAGCTGTCCGGCGCTGCCGTGCAGCTGGCCGAATCCCGTGGCGTTGAACTGTGGGACCTAAGCGATGAAGACTACGCGGGCATTTCCGAACATTTGACGCCGGCGGTGCGCGAGGTGCTCTCCACCGAAGGTTCGCTCAATGCCCGCAACGGCCAGGGTGGTACTGCACCGAGCGCCGTGGCTCAGCAGATCACCGAGTTCGAGCGTCAGCTGGAAGCTGTGCGCGCCTGGACCGCGCAGTAGGCCGAACGCTCGGCTTGGGCGGCTGGGTCGGGTGCGTCAAGCATTCGAACCCGGCCGCCTACTCTTTTAACCCGTGCACGCGATACAGTGTGTTTCATGACTCAGCTAATGGCCCCGGCCGCGCTTATTTCACAGGTCACTACCTCATTGGATGAACTGCGCGAGCAACTGCGCGGCGTGCCCTTCGAAAAATATCCGGCGCCAAGTTCGCTGCCCGGCTGGAGCACCGCCCAGCTGATCGCTCATCTTGCCTCGCTGGCCAAGGCTGCCCGGCGGCAGTTTGAACATGCGGGTGAAGAATCCTCTCCGGAAATGTACGACGGCGGCGCCGTCGGACGCATGGAGGCTATCAACCTGACCGCACTGATGCGCCCCGAGGCGCTGAGCGAACTGGCGGATTCCGCGCTTGTGGAACTGCGCCATGTGCTCCCCGGAGCCGAAGCGAAGTGGGAGCTGTCGGTGGGCTACCGGCCCGGCGCCAAGGTGGCGGACATGATGTATGCGACCTGGCGCGAGATGTTGATCCACGCGACGGACCTAGACGAATTTGTGCGCCCGGCCTCAACCTGGCCTGCGGAGTTCTCCGAACACCTTTTCCGCGCCCTGGCAGCGCGGGTGCCTGCCGAGGATCGGCTGGTATTGCAGCCGCACGGCAGGTCCCCGGTGGTGCTGGGCAACGGCGAACAGTCGTGGGTGCTTACTGGAACAGAGTTTGACTTGGCCGCTTGGCTCGCAGGCCGGCCAGCTGCGGGCCCGGTCCAGGCGACCGCCGCGGCGGACGGTGCGGAATACCCGCAACTGCTTCCCTGGCCCAGCGATCGCTTGATGAGCCGCTGACATCACGCATGATCTTGGCGCGGCAGGCATAAGTATTCAGGCCGCCTCGGTGCAGGTGCCGCATGAAAATGCATTGCACCGCATAGGCCAGCGTCACACGATCGATGGCCAGGCCGCCTAAATTGTTGCGCGAATGCGACTAAAATATTGAGGCGTGAACACTTCTGAGAGCATTACCGAACTTCTTGACCGCCTCTGCGCCATCGTGCCCGACTACCCGCAGCCGGGTATTTCGTTTAAGGACCTGACACCGGTCTTCGCGGATCCTGCCGGACTGCGTCGGATGGTCGACGAGCTGCTGACCCCATTCGAGGGGCAATTCGACGTGGTTGCGGGGCTGGAAGCCCGCGGCTTCGTTTTGGCCGCGGCCGCGGCCTACGCGTCGGGCACCGGAATGCTCACCATCCGCAAGGCGGGCAAGCTGCCGCGCGAGGTGTACCGCGATGAATACACGCTTGAGTATGGCTCGAGCTGCTTGGAAATCCACCGCGACGAGGTAGCCCCCGGCACCCGCGTGCTGATTTTGGACGATGTGCTCGCCACCGGCGGCACCGTTGGCTCAGCGGTGCGCCTGATTGAAAAGACCGGCGCCGTCGTCGCCGGCGTCGGCGTGGTGCTGGAACTCGACGGGCTGAACGGACGGGACCAACTGAACGAACATCGGGTGGTATCGCTGCAGCTCGTGCACTCTTAACCACTGTGAGTATTGAGGTGGCTGGTCTGGGACTAGCTGGCAGGATAAGAACCAGC
>NZ_JALDXV010000028.1:0-33521 GCF_032154645.1 Glutamicibacter sp.
CCGTTCCGGCAACAGATAAAAACTATACAGGGGTTGACGGGACCTTGCAAATCGAGGGAGCGCGTTCTAGGTCACATTCATATCGGTGTTCTAGTCTGGGCCTATGAGCGACCTGCAGAGACTCCTTGGATACCGTGAACCAATTTTCAATGCATCAATGGCAGGAGCTGCGGGTGGTGCGCTGGCTGCAGCTGTCAGCCAGGCAGGCGGCGTCGGAATGATCGGTGTTCCCGCTACCCCTACAGAAGACTGGATCCACGCTCAGGCTCGCTATGTTGCGAACCTAGATACTCCATGGGGCGTCGGATTCATGGGCTGGGCGTTGGAAGAGAACCTTGAACCACTTGAGGCCTTCCTTGAATACGACCCGTCATTAGTTGCCATCAGCTTTGGCGACGTGACCCGTGCGGCCGCGCTGGCTCATGAAGCCGGGGTGTTGACCGCCATGCAGATTGGCAACGCAGCCGACCTCGATCGCGCCATGGCAGATGACATCGACATCATCATCGCGCGCGGCGGGGAAGGCGGCGGACATGGCCGCAATGAAGTGGCCACCCTCCCACTCCTTCAGCTCGCCTGCGCGCAGCACCACAAGCCTGTCATTGCCGCTGGAGGCATCGGCACTGCCCATGGCATCGCCGCAGTGCTTGCCGGAGGAGCCGATGCGGCGTGGGTCGGAACCAGATTCCTGGCGGCCAGCGAAGCAACTGGCCACGCGAATCTCAAGGCGGCGGTGCTTGCCTCCGGGATCGACGACACCGTATACACCCGGGCCTTCGACATCGCCCAACAGCTGCCGTGGGAACCGCAGTACGGCGGCCGCGCACTGTCGAATGACTTCAGCGACCGCTACGCCGCAGATCTTGAATCGCTTTTGGCCACCGATGCACTGCGTGAACAGATGAAGCAAGCGCGCAGCGAGGCTGATGTTTCACTGGCTCCGGTCTACGCGGGTCAGGCAGTTGAATTTGTCAACGAAGAACAAAGCGCCGCCGCGGTGATTGAGGAGCTGCGGGGCTTCCGCCAGATACTAGCGCAGACCGCGCGGCGCTTCGAATGATCAGATCGGCTGGTTGTCGATCAGCCGTACTGGGCCGACCTTGGCGGCGACAAGGATTAGACCCTCGCCGGTAAACGGGGTGTCCTGGCAGTTGAACGCAAGTTCCTGCAGGGTATCGGGGTTGACGACCACGAAGTAATCGAGCTCGACCAATGGTTCCATCTGGAACAAGCCGTAGGCGTCATCCAGGTTCAACGGTTCGTTGCGGGCCGCCCGGCCGGCGATCAGGCTGATGGCACGGTGCAGCACCAGCGCTGCCTCCAGCTCTGCCTCATTGAGCAGCGAGTTGCGGCTCGACAGGGCAAGGCCCCGCTCGCTGCGGACAATCGGCACCGCCCGCAGCTGCACCGGGTAGTCGAGATCTTCGACCATGCGTCGGATCAGCATCAGCTGCTGGGCATCCTTCTGACCAAAGTAGGCGCGGTAAACACCTCGGCGTGGATCGGCCAGATGCAGCAGCTTGGCCACCACCGCCAGCATCCCGTCGAAGTGACCCGGACGCGAGGCTCCCTCGTACAGTTCGCCGAGCACCCCGGAGTTCAGCCGGACCAGCGGCAGTCCCGCGTGGTAGATCTCTTCGGCGGCCGGGGCGAACACAATGTCCACCCCCGCGGCGGCGGCAATCTGCACGTCGGCGTCGAGGGTCCTCGGGTAGTTCGCGTAGTCGACGGCGTCGTTGAACTGCAGTTCGTTGACGAATACCGAGATGACTACCAGCTCGTTTTCTTCGCGCGCCAGCTTGAACAGGGAGGCGTGCCCGTGGTGCAGCGCTCCCATGGTGGGGACGAAGCCGAGGGAGCTTGGCCTGGCCTGGGCGATGGCCTCTTTGAGTTCTGCGCGGGTGGTGACGATCTTGGGTGTTTTCACGCTTCTTATTCTAGAACTTGCAGCAGTTCGGTCAGCGTGGACTGCGAAATGAGCCCGCGGGCGGCTGCGCGGAGGGCTGTGGCCCGGGACAGGCTGCGATAGCTGTCGTTGGTTTCCTCGGGGTCTGCCCGCAGCGCGCCTAGGTGTGCACGAACGGTTCCCACGTCCCCGCGGGCCACCGGCCCGGTCAGCGCCCCGGCCCCGGAGCGCAGCGCGTTGTCCAGGCTCGCGCTCATCAGCGCGCGCAGGGTATTTGCAGGTTCTTGCACCCCGATGCGGCGCAGCATATCCGCCGACTGCGCGGTGATGGTGTTCAGGTGGTTGGCGGCATGGGCCAGGGCCGCGTGGTAGCTGACCCGGTCCTGCTCCGCAATGACCACCGGCTCCCCGCGCATCTCCACTACCAGCGCCTGGGCCACCGGTAGCATGACCTCGTCGGCGGTGACCGCAAATACGCAGTCGGTCAGCCGCTGCAAATCAAGGCTCAGGCCGGTGAACGTCATGGCGGGGTGGATGGCCAGGGGGAAGACGCCGACGTCGACCGCGGGCTGCAGGATCCCGGTGCCATAGCGCCCGGCGGTGTGGGCCACCAGCTGGCCCGGAACAAAATGCCCGCCGGCGGCCAATCCCGCCACGAGTTCGCCCAGCACGTCGTCGGGCACGGCGAAGAGCACCAGTTCGCTGCGGCGCAGAATTTCGGCCGGATCCAGAATCTCAACCCCGGGGAGCAGGGCATCTGCGCGGTCCCTGGAATCCTGGGATACCGCGTGGATGCCGGTGATGCGGTGGCCGCTGGCCGCAAGTGCCGCACCGAGCACGGTGCCCACCTTGCCGGCCGAAATGATCCCGATTCCCAATCGTGGTGCGTCCACTCTTACCTTTCAACTAGGCGCTTGGCCTGCGCCTGCATAAACTCTTTGGCAGTATCCTGATCGATCTGATGCAGGTAGCCCATGATATTGCCTCCGGCGCAGTACAGCCGAACTCCCGCCAGCCTGCGGCGGCGTTCCCACGGCCCCTGCTGCCATCCCATGCCCTGCACCCGGTGGTGCGGCACGAAACTTGCCTGACGGGTCAGCCAGCCGTAGCGGGAGATCACCGTGGTGCCGGTGGCAAGGAACCCCTGGTGTTTCCATGCCCCGGGGCTCAGCGGCTTGGCCCGAGAAGGGGAGCCGATAAAGCCGTGCGCGGTTCCGCTGCTCACCGCGGTGCGCAGCACCTCGCGCTGGTTCTCGACGCCGAGCTCCGGCAGCAGGATGCCCATCAGCCGGGCGACCTCTTCAAAGTCGCCGACCGGCAGCACCTGCAGGTTGTCGTCCTGCTCGGATTTGGTGCCCAGCACATTCACTTCCACCCGGTACCAGCCGAGCATCCTCCAGAACAGCGGTGCGGTGATCATGATCGCCTGCACCCTGCCGGCGGGCACCGAATGCTGGCGGGTGTCGGCTAGGCCGTAGCTGATCCGCACCCCGGCGTCCTGGGCCGCTGCGGTGAAATTCCAGCCCTGGTTGATCTCCTTGTAGATCCAGCCTCCGAGGCCAAGCGCCATGGGAATCAGCGCCGCCAGCACGCCGTCCGCGCCGAGCAGCCAAGAAACCGTCAGCGAAATGACCAGCAGCAGGCCCACGAGGATCGGCAGTTGCAGGATCAGTGAGGCCAGTAGCCGCGGCAGTGGAACCCGTGCCATCAGGGGCTGTTCTTCGATGACCGGTACCGGTTCTTCGGGGCGGGACGGCTCCAGGCCGAGGATCCGGGCGCGCAGCTGATGGGCTTGAGCCTTGCGCAGGAAGGCCAGCCGCAGCACCGATTCGGAGCCGTCGGCCACGTCGAAGCGCAGTTCCGCCAGCCCGAGGATGCGGGCGCCCAGCGGCTGGGCGATGTCGATGGCCTGCACCTTGTCCAGCCGCGCCTGCTTTTGGCTGCGGAACACCACCCCGGAATTCACGTACACATGTGTGTCGGTCAGCCGGTAGCGGGTGAAGTACCAGGAGAAGAAGTAGACGATGAGGATGACGATCAGCGCCGCGCCGGCGCCGAGCACCGTCCAGAAGAGCCTCGGGCCGCTCACGCGCTCGGCCCAGGTCCACTCCTCGGTGTTGCGCCAGTAGATGAACAGCAGACCGACGATGGCCAGCCAGCCGCGCACAAACGGGCTGGCCGGATGCACCCGTTGCCAGTTCTCGTTCACTGCATCTGCTCCTCGCCGGCCGCGACCAGCCGTTCGCGCAGTTCCTCGCCCTGCACCTGAGGCAGGCCGTAGACGTGGGCGGTGGCCGTGGATCCGGCGGTGTTCAGGGTCAGCTGGCACAGCCCATAGCGGCGTTCCAGCGGGCCCGAGCTGACCTCGACGTACTGCATGCGTCCGTAGGGAATGACCAGCTGCTTGCGCCACATCACCCCGGACTTCACGACGAGGTCCGCCTCGCGTTCAAGGTAGCCCAGCGCCTTGACCTGGCGGCGCAGGATGCGCAGCAGCCACAGGGCGATCACGATGACCAGCAACGGCACAAGCACCGCCAGCCATGCCGGCAGTGCCACGCCGAGTCCCAACAGCACCGCCGGAAGCAGCGCGATCAGCAGGAAGACCGCCGAGGTGATGGACCAGCGGATCATCCGCACCCTCAGGTACGCAGGATCTGCGCCGGTGAAGTTACTCGGTGACCACGGAGTTGGTGCTGTCATCGGTGTCCTCTGGGGGTAGTTTGCACAGATGCTGAACAATATACCCGATAGCCACCATGGCAAGCCCTGCCCCGAACAGCACCAGCGCACGGGTCACCGTGGGCGAAAATCCGGTGGCGGTCCACAGGATCAGCAGCGGAGCCAGATGCCAGCCGGCGATCGCCGCCCCCGCATAGGCCGCCGCCTGGGCCAGCACCAGGGTGCGGGCCGCGGCGATGGGTTCAAAGTGGCCCTTGCCCAGGGTGGAGAGTTTGACCCGGATCCCCAGGAAGAGCACCACGGCGCACACAGCACCCAGTGAATACAGTGCGGTGTAGTCGAGCACCGGGGACAGCCTGCCGGTGGATTCGAAGAGGCGCAGCAGCAGCCAGCTGGCGGCCGATCCCGCCAGGAGGCACCACAGCAGCGAGGTGGCCTTGAGCTTGCTCATAGCCGGATGATGTCTGCGGTGTCTGCGGCGTCGGCGGCGAGGCGGGAGACCAGTTGCCCGTTCAGCACGGCATCCGGGTCCATCCAGCTCCACGGGGCCAGCACGAATCCTCGAATCGCTGCGCGCGGATGCGGCAGCGTCAGGCGTTCATCCTCGAGAACCAGGTGGTCGTAGGTGATCAGGTCGAGATCGAGGGTGCGCGCTTCCCAGCGCACCTCGCGGGTGCGGTGGTGGGCCGCCTCGATCTTCTGGCAGAGGTCGAGCAGCTGGTGCGGGCCCAGTGCGGTGCGCACCTCAACCACCTGGTTGGTGTAGTCGGGCTGGTCCGGCGGGCCGCCCACCGGCTTGGTAATGGCCAGCGGGGAGACCTTGAGGACTTGAACCTCGCGGCCCAGCTCAGCCACGGCGGCGGCAAGGGTTGCCTGCGGGTTGCCCAGGTTGGCTCCCAGCGCGATCACCGCGGTGTGCTGCTTTTGATGCCGGGTCAAGGAGATGGTGACGT
Organism: Glutamicibacter sp.; assembly: GCF_032154645.1. Taxonomy (GTDB): domain Bacteria; phylum Actinomycetota; class Actinomycetes; order Actinomycetales; family Micrococcaceae; genus Glutamicibacter. The sequence goes on from NZ_JALDXV010000028.1 coordinate 5,542, forward strand.
CGGTGAATGGCACCGGGATCGGCGCCTGCGGCTTGTGCACCACCACGTCCACGGTGGCCACCGACGGGTAGCCGGCCAAGATGGCCTCGGCGATCTCGCTGCCGAGCTTCTCGATCAAATCCCAGGGGCCCGCGGTGATCTGCTCGACGACCAGCTCGCTGACCTCGCCGTAGTGCACGGTGTCCAGCACGTTGTCGCTGGCCGCCGCGCGGGAGATGTCCACATGCAGCACCACGTCGATGATGAAGGTTTGGCCGTCGCGCTTTTCATGCTCGAAGACCCCGTGGTAGCCGGTGGCTGAAATCCCGTAGATGCTAATGCGATCCATAGGCCCTCACAACTTCCAGTGCGTCGCGCGACCCCTGCACGTCGTGCACGCGCACGGCCCAGGCCTGCTCCCGTGCTGCCAGCACGGTGGTGGCGGCGGTGGCCACGTCGCGGCCCAGCGGTTCGCGCGGCTTGCCCGCCTCGGCGAGCAGCTCTCCCAAGAAGCGCTTGCGGCTGGTGCCCACCAGCACCTTGTGGCCCAGGGCTTCGAACTTCTCCAGGTGCGCCAGCAGCGCCCAGTTGTGCTCGGCGTCCTTGGCGAAGCCGAGTCCCGGGTCCAAGATGATCTGCTCCGGGGCCACACCCGCCGCCACGAACTTGTCGCGCAGTTCGCGCAGTTCGGCCACCACCTCGGCGACGACGTCGTCGTATTTGGCCTCGGTGACCATGGTGGAGGCGGTGCCGCGGCGGTGCATCAGCACATAGGGCACGCCGGTGTGCGCGATCAGCTCGGGCATGCCCTCCTCATGGGTCAGCCCGGAGACGTCGTTGATGATGTGCGCCCCGGCGGCGATGGCGGCGCGCGCGGTGTCCACGTGCATCGTGTCCACGGAGATCACCGCGCCGGCCTTCACCAGCGATTCAATGACGGGGATGATGCGCGCCTGTTCGATCTTGGGGTCGATGTCCGCGGCTCCCGGGCGGGTGGATTCTCCGCCCACATCGATGATGTCCGCTCCGGCATACAGCAGCTTCAGGCCCTGCTCGATGGCGGCGCCCGAGTCGAGGAACTTGCCGCCGTCGGAGAACGAATCCTCGGTGACGTTCAAGATGCCCATGACAAGGGTGCGGTCCGCGGGCAGGTCCGCGAAGGTCTTCGGCTTGATCTTGCGGATCACGCTCAGCGGGCTGGTGGCCGGGCCGGTGCCCGGGATGGCTCCAAGGGACATAATTACCTTCCGAGGATCAGGCTCATTGCTTCGGCACGGGTGGCGGTCTCGCGCAGCTGGCCGCGCACGGCGCTGGTCACGGTCTTCGCGCCGGGCTTGCGCACGCCGCGCATCGACATGCACATGTGCTCGCATTCGATGACGACGATCGCGCCGGAGGGGTTCAGGTGCTCCACCAGTGCGTCGACGATCTGCGTGGTCAGGCGTTCCTGGACCTGCGGGCGGCGGGCGAAGACCTCCACCAGGCGCGCCAGCTTCGACAGGCCGGTGACCTTGCCGCCCTTGCCCGGAATGTAGCCGATGTGGGCGGTTCCGTAGAAGGGCACCAGGTGGTGCTCGCAGGTCGAATAGAACGGGATGTCTTTGACCAGCACCATTTCGTCATGCTCGATGTCGAAGGTGGTGGACAGGTGCTCCTCCGCGTCCTGGTGCAGGCCGCCGAAGAACTCCGCATAGGCCTTGGCTACCCGTTTAGGGGTGTCCAAGAGCCCATCGCGGTCTGGGTCTTCGCCGATGGCCAACAGGATTTCGCGCACGGCCGCCGCAATGCGCGGCTGGTCGATCTGATTTTCTTCACTCACGCATTCGATCCTAGTCGGTCGACTGCGCCGCGCGCTCCTTCGGGCTTAACACCGGGCCTTGCTCGTGCACCGGACGCTGGTTGTTGGACAGCCAGACCTCGCGCTTGTCGATCTTCACCAGGTCGGTGAAGATCTCCGCGATCTCCTTCTGGTTCAGCGTCTCGCGCTCCAGCAGGGCCAGGGCCAAACGGTCCAGCACGTGGCGGTTGGTGGTCAGCGCCCAGTAGGCGTCGTTGTGGGCGCCCTCGATCAGCTGGCGCACCTCTTCGTCGACCAGGTGTGCCATCTCATCCGAGTACTCGCGGGAGGCACCGCCCATCTGCTGTTCCGCGGCGGAGCCGGCCAGGCGCACGGCGCCGACCTTTTCGCTCATGCCGTATTCGGTGACCATCTTGCGGGCCGTGGCGGTGGCCTTCTCGATGTCGTTGCTGGCGCCGGTGGACGGGTCGTGGAAGACGATCTCCTCCGCGACGCGCCCGCCCATGGCGTAGGCCATCTGGTCAAGCAGCTCGTTGCGGGTCACCGAGTACTTGTCGGACTCCGGCACCACCATGGTGTAGCCCAGGGCGCGGCCGCGCGGCAGGATCGTAATCTTGGTGACCGGCGCGGTCTGGTTCATGGCCGCGGCCACCAGGGCGTGGCCGCCCTCGTGGTAGGCGGTGACCTTGCGCTCGTGCTCGTCCATCAGGCGGGTGCGCTTCTGCGGGCCCGCCATCACGCGGTCGATGGCCTCGTCCAGGGCGCGGTCGTCGATCAGGTTGGCGTTCGAGCGCGCGGTCAGCAGGGCGGCCTCGTTCAGCACGTTGGCCAGGTCTGCACCGGTATAGCCCGGGGTCTTCTTGGCCACCGCGTGCAGGTCCACCGACTGGTCCATCGGCTTGCCCTTGACGTGCACCTTCAGGATGTCCTCGCGGCCCTTCAGGTCGGGGGCCTCCACAGGAATCTGCCGGTCAAAGCGGCCAGGACGCAGCAGCGCCGGATCCAGCACGTCCGGACGGTTGGTCGCGGCGATCAGGATGACGTTGGTGGTGGCGTCAAAGCCGTCCATCTCCACCAGCAGCTGGTTCAGGGTCTGCTCGCGCTCGTCATTGCCGCCGCCGATGCCCGCGCCGCGATGGCGGCCCACGGCGTCGATTTCGTCGACGAAGATGATGGCAGGGGAGTTGTTCTTTGCCTGCTCGAACAGGTCGCGAACGCGCGAGGCGCCCACACCGACGAACATTTCAACGAAGTCGGAACCCGAAATCGAGTAGAACGGCACCTGCGCCTCGCCGGCCACGGCCTTGGCGAGCAGGGTCTTGCCGGTGCCCGGAGGGCCGTAGAGCAGCACACCCTTGGGGATCTTTGCGCCCAGGGCCTGGAACTTTGCAGGCTCCTGCAGGAATTCCTTGATTTCGTGCAGTTCTTCCACTGCCTCGTCGGCGCCCGCCACGTCGGCGAAGGTCACCTGCGGCATGTCCTTGGTGATCAGCTTCGCCTTGGACTTGCCAAACTGCATGACCTTGGAGCCGCCGCCCTGGGATCGGGCGAGGATGAACCAGAAGATGCCTGCAATCAGCAGGAAGGGAAGGATCAGTCCGAGCATCGACAGCAGCCAGTTGCTCTGCACCGGCTGGTCGGTGAACTTCTCCACCTTGGCGTCGTTGATCGCGTCGACTACCTGCACGGCACGAGCCGAGGAGTAGTAGAAGCTGACGTTGGTGCCCTTATCGGCGCCGTCGACCTTCAGTGCTTTGCGCAGCGTCAGATCGACGCGCTGATCCTTGTCGTAGATCTTCGCCTGGGTCACGTTGCCGTTGGATAGCTGCTCCAGGCCGGTGGACGTGTCGACCCGCGAGGAGCTGTTGCCCATTGCCATCGGCAGGAAAATGGCAACAGCGAGCACGCCGACCATTACCCAGATGATCCAGCTGTTAAAAAGCTTCTTTGTTTTCATTGATCCGCTAGGTCCCGCACCCTACGCATCTCCCTCACCCGCTGTCATGGCGTCCGGGGCACGCCACCTTCGATTCTTCTCAACGCCTATGAGGCGCAAAAAGTTCCCTACTGGTAGATATGTGGAGCCAGGGTGCCCACGCAGTCGAGATTGCGGTACTTCTCCGCAAAGTCAAGACCATAGCCGACGACGAACTCGTTGGGGATGTCCATTCCGATGTACTTGACATCGATCTCAACCTTGGAGGCCTCCGGCTTGCGCAGCAGCGCACAGATTTCAACGCTGGCCGGTCCACGCGACTCAAGGTTCGACTTCAACCACGACAGGGTCAGGCCGGAGTCGATGATGTCTTCCACGATCAAAACGTGCTTGCCCATCAGGTCCGAATCAAGGTCCTTGAGGATGCGTACCACGCCGGAAGACTGGGTTCCCGAGCCGTAGGAAGACACTGCCATCCAGTCCATGGTGACGTGCGAGTTCAGGGCACGCACCAGGTCGGCCATGATCATCACTGCGCCCTTGAGTACACCGACGACGAGGATGTCGCGACCCTCGTAATCCTTGTCGATCTGCGCCGCAAGGTCCTCCACGCGCGCCTGGATTTCTTCCTTGGTGTACAGAACGTGTGCCAGATCGGCCTTGACGGCATTGGAATCCACGAGGGTTCTCCTGATTCTAGAGGTGTGGTACTTACCTAGAGTGCCACATTTAATCGGTGCGCGTTATCCCGGTTGTGGTGAAAACTATCACCGGAGCGGCGCGGTAGGCGCTGATTTTCCCGTCCAACTGCACAGGACCGGCAGATTTGGACGGGGGTGCGCCGATTCCCGCAAGCCGGCACAGCGCCGCTGTTCGCTCAAGGCCCACATTTTTTGCGCCAGCGTTAACCGCCGCCAGGCGCAGCACCCGGGAAGCGACGGCACCCGGCAGCCGGCGCAGCGCCTTGATATTGGTGCCGTGTTCCTGCCATTCGCGCTGCGCCCACCCATCCAGCGCATCGGCATCCGCGGCCGCGAGGCCTGCGGTGCGTGCCAGCGCCTGCGGCAGGTGTTCACCCAGTTCTTCGCGTAGGAAGGGCAGCACCCGATGCCGGATGAGGTTGCGGCGGTAGCCGGTGTCCAGATTGCTGGGATCCTCCCAGTACTCAACCCCTGCCCTGCGGCAGATCTCCTCCGTGTCCTGCCGCGTCAGCTCCAGCAGCGGGCGCTGGTACATCCCGCGCACCTTCGGCATGCCCGCCAAGGATCTGGTCCCCGAACCGCGCAGCAGCCCGAGCAGCACCTGTTCCGCCTGATCGTCGCGCGTGTGGGCCAGCAGGATCCGCACCGCGCCGGTTTCTGCGGCCGCCTGCTCGAATGCGCCATAGCGGGCGGCACGCGCCGAGGCCTCGTCGGCGCCGGTTTCTACGCTCAGCACCAGCACCGGATCGAGCCCCAGCGCCCGACACTGCCCCGCCGCCGCTTCCGCCGCCTGGGCGCTGCCCTCCTGCAGCTGATGGTCGACGATCACCGCGCCGAATTCTCCGGGCAGCGTGCCGGCGGCGATGGCCAACGCCAATGAATCGGCTCCGCCGGAGACCGCCACGAGGCTCAGCCCCGCACTGCGGCCGATGCCCGCGCGGGCCCGGTGCAGTGCCTGGCTCATCGGGTGCGCGCCAGCCAACGCTCCGGATGGTCCAGCTCTTCTGAACTGGGGAACAGCTCGCGCGCGGTGAAGATTTCGTTGAATCCCTCGTAGCCGATCTCGTCGACCACATGCCGCACGAACTTGGCTCCGCGCTTGTACTGCAGCGCCTTGGCTTCCATGCCCAGCAGCTTGCCCAGCAGCGTTGCGAGCAGCGATCGATTTTCCCCGCGGGCCTCGAAACGGCGGCGGATGGTCTTGATGCTGCCGATCGACCTCACGTCGTTCATCACCACCATGGCATGCCCCTCAAGCACCGACATGATGCTTGTCAGCTCGCTGACCTCCGACTTCATCGCCTTCAGGCGTGTGCCGAGTTCAAGCTTCGAGTTCTTCGAATCGGCCAGCGGCTCGAAGAGCGTTCCGAGGATCTGCTGCATAACCCCGGGGATCCAGGCAGCATGCTCGAACTGCAGGCGGTGGGTCTGCTCATGGGTGGCGATCCACAGGTAGAAATCGCGGGCGTTCAGGTTCAGTTCATTGCGGATCTGCGTGATGGTCGGAGCGTTCAGCAGCAGCCGCGGGCCGACGAACGGGTCGAACTGGCCCAGCACCCGGGTGCCGAGCACCGCAAGCACCGCGCCGAGCTCCGCCCCGGCGATCACCGGGACCGCCCCGGGGACCTCGATGCCCGTGGGCAGCATCGCCTGGAAGTTCTGGCTGACCGCCTTGGCCCAGCCGCCGCGGTCGACCACCAGCGTGGTGGAAGGCGCCGTGGATGTCAGCTTCGAGACCTTCTCCGCTTCCACCAGGCCTTGCCCGCCGGCGATGCGCAGCTCTTCAACGATCCGCGCCGCCTTGTCGCCCGAGATCGCCGGGCCGGCAGGGGTCAGGGTTTTGGCGGTGCTCAGTGCAATGTCCCAGTCGACGAACTGCTTCATAGGTGCTCCTGGTTATCCCCGGCAGCCGCAGCCGCGGATCGCGGTGACTGCCTGGTCAATGGTGGGTTTATGCGGTGCGAGGCTGCCGTTGGGCTGATTGGCGAAAATGGAGAACGCCAGCAGGCGCCCGTCCTGGGTCATCGTCATGCCCGTCAGGGTGGCCACCCCGGACAGCGATCCGGTTTTGGCGCGGACCATGCCAAGGGTCTGATCTCCGCCCAGGCGCTGCATGAGGGTGCCGTTGTAGCCGGCTACCGGCAGCGAGTAGACCAGTTCACGCAGGCCTGCCTTGTCGCTGGTGGCCGCCGAGCGCAGGATGGAGGTCAGCGCGGCGGGGGAAATCTTGTTCACCGCGGCCAACCCGCTGGTGTCGGACAGCGCGACGCCCTGGGCACCGTGTTCCGCCGCAACCGACGCCACGGCGGCCCCCGCCTGCGCCGGATCCATGCCCTTGGCCACCGCCACGTGCCGGCCCATGGTTTCTGCAAGGTAGTTATCCGATACCAGCAGCATGTACTTGATGACTTCGCGCAGCGGTGCCGAGTTGACCTGGGCTACCTGTTCGCCGCCCTCGTAGGCGCCGCGCCCGCCCTCGCTGACTTGGATCTCTTGGCCCAGGGCCGCCGCAAAGGCCTGGCGTGCGCTCTGGGCGGCATCAGATTGGTAGCCTGCCTTTGGATTTTCCGAGGAGCGGCCCGCATAGCGGGCGATCGGATACACCGGGGCGATGTTGTTCGTGGTGTACAGCGACTTGTCCCAGTCGGGGTTGTTCTGCGCCTGGCCGAACAGCGAGTCATCCAGCCACAGCTTGACCGAGGTGACGCCGCGCTTCTTCAACTCCTTGGCGGTCTGCTGGGCGAGCGTTTCGATGCCGGCGTAGCCCTTGGGGTGCCCCGGATCCGACTCGCCGTCGCCCAGCAGCACATCTCCGCCGCCGCGCAGGACCAAGGTGTCGCCGTCAAGCAGCACGGTGGTCGGCAGCTGGGTATCGGCGCCGAGCGTATCCAACGCAGCGAATGCGGTGGCAAGCTTCAGGCTGGAAGCAGGGGTGCCGTTGGCGGTGGAGTTTCGGTCGTAGAGCACCTGTCCGGTTTCCACGTCCACCACCTGGGCGTTGAACTTCGTGCCATCCGGCTTGTCCGCGAGGATTGCGTCGAGCTGAGTCGCGAAGATTGCAGGGTCCGGCATGGGAGCATCGGGGTTCAGATCGTTGACGCTCGGCTGCACATCGGCGGCCAGCTGAGCGCTGGCAGGCGTGTAGGAGGCCTCGGGTTCTCCGGTGAAGAAGCGCGGGGCAAAAACCATTGCCAGCACCATGCCCACCACGCAGAGAACGGCCGCCAGAATCGTGACGGTTCGTCTGGTGGCAATGTTCATATGTAGCTGGTCCTCTCGCAGATGCTCTTCGGCGGCGCCTTTGGCGTTATACCCTTAATACCGGATATCCCTAAGACTAGTTTAGGAGTGTGCTTTTCATGAGCCACGACGTGACCATCGAGATCCCTACCGGATCCCGCGTCAAGTACGAGATCGACCACGAGACCCACCGCCTGCGCCTGGACCGTGTGCTGTTCACCTCGATGCAGTACCCGACCCACTACGGCTACTTCGACGACACCCTGGGCGAGGACGGCGATCCGCTGGACGCCATGGTGTACATCCCAGGCGTCGACCTGATCCCAGGCGTTGTGGTTGAGGCCCGCCCCATCGGCGTGTTCAACATGACCGACGACGGCGGTGGAGATGCCAAGCTGCTGTGCGTCCCTGCCGACAAGCGCTTTGACCACATCAAGGAGCTCGAGGACATCGACGAGTGGCTGATCAAGGAGATCGAGCACTTCTTCACCCGCTACAAGGACCTGGAGCCCGGCAAGTGGGTCAAGGCCGAGGGCTGGGAAGGCCGCGAGGCTGCAGAAGCCGAGCTGGCTCGCTCCATCGAGCGCTTCAAGGCCTAAATACTTTTGATGGCGGCAACCGCACGGTTGCCGCCATCGGTTTTTAAACCCTAGATTTCAGGCAGGATTTCCGGCAGCACCGTTTCAACATTCAGCGACTGCACATCGCGCAGGGTACGCTCCACGGCGCGGGTGCGGGTTCCCGCCGCCTGCACCGTGTTCTGCGCGGCGGACAGCTGTTTGCCCAGCTTGTCCCACACATCCCCGTACTTCCTGAACTCCGCCTTCGCCGCCGCCAGCACCTGCCACACCTCGCTGCTGCGCTTTTCAATGGCCAGCGTCCTGAATCCCATCTGCAGCGAGTTGAGCAGGCTCATCAAGGTGGTTGGCCCGGTGACCAACACCCGGTGTTCGCTCTGCAGCCTGCTGGTAAGTCCGGGCCGGCGGACCACCTCGGCGAACAGCCCCTCAGTAGGCAGGTACATGATGGCGAAGTCGGTGCTGTGCGGCGGGGCGATGTATTTGGTGGAGATTAGCTTGGCCTGTTCGATAATCGCCCGATCCAGCGCCCTGTTCGCCTGTTCCAGCGCCGCAGTGTCACCTGATTCCTGCGCATCGAGCAGGCGTTCGTAGTCTTCCTGCGGAAGCTTAGAGTCGATCGGCAGGTAGACGGTGCCTTCCTCGCGCCCCGGCAGGATCACAGCGAATTCAACCAGTTCTCTGCTGCCCGGAACAATGCTGACATTCTGCGCGTATTGCTCCTTGGTGAGGATGTCTTCGAGCTGGCGTTCAAGCTGAACTTCGCCCCAGGTGCCGCGGCTCTTCACATTGGTCAGCACCCGTTTAAGTCCTCCGACATCCTGGGCCAGCGACTGCATTTCGCCCAGCCCCTGCTGCACCATTTCAAGCCTCTTGCTCACCAGTTCGAAGCTTTCACCCAAACGCTTTTCCAGCGTCCCCTGCAGCTTCTCATCCACGGTTTCACGCATTTGATCCAGCTTGGCTTCGTTGCCGGCACGCAGCTTGTCCATCTGTTCCTGCATCAAGGTCTGCAATTGCAGATGGCGTCGGGCGTTCGCTTCCGCCATTGATCCAAGTTTGGCATCAAGCTCGGCACGGACCTCGGCAAGAGTTTGGCGCAGTTCCACGCGCTGCGCCCCGAGATCCTGGCGCAACTCCGAGTGGGTCGCCCGCACCGCTTCCTTGATCACCGTGTCATCAACGGCTCCGGTGCGCTTAACCAGCAGCAGCGCAATACATACCGTTGCGAGAATATTAAGGATCACCAGTACAAACACTGCGATTATCATGGCCTCAACGTACGGGTGGCAACCGACAATTGGGCATAATGGGCACATGCATATTCTGGTGACCGGCTTCGAGCCCTTCGGCAGCGACACGATCAATGCCAGCGGCGAAATGGTCCACCGGCTGCCCGCTTCCATCGGCCCACACCGGATCAGCACCGCCATCCTGCCGGTCGCCTTCACCACCTCCGGTCCTGCGCTTGAACAGCTGGTGGCCGCACACCAGCCCGATGCCCTGATCTGTCTGGGCGAGGCCGGCGGCCGCGATGCCATCACCCCGGAAGTTCGGGGTGTGAACATCGACGACGCCCGCATCCCGGACAACGAGGGCGCCCAGCCCCGCAACACGCCCATCGACCCCTCCGCCCCCGAGGCACGGCCTGCCACTATCGATCCAGCCAGCGTGGTCCAGAGCTTGATCCGCGAAGGTTTCAACGCCCGGCTCTCACAGGACGCGGGAAAGTTCGTCTGCAACGATGTGGCATTCATCGCCTACGGCGGCAGCGTCCCGGCGCTGTTCATCCATGTCCCGGCGGTGCGGCCCGAAGGACAACGAGCCCTCGTCGGCGCCGAAACCGACGGTTCAACCACGGCGAGCACCTGGACATTCGAACGTCTCGCCGAGGCCCTCCAGCTGGTCTTGGCAGGCTTCTAGGCCACCTGCTTCCAGGCCTGGATGATCGCGGGCATGGCCTTTTCCAGCTCTGCCCGGTCCTGCGCATAGGGAAGGCGCACATAGTGCTCCAGCCCGTGCCCGTCCACGGCGAAGGTGGAGCCCGGGGCCAGGAGGACAGACTTCAGCCTGGCCGCCAACGCGGTAGAGCGCGGCGCCGGCAGATGGCACCACAGGCTCAGCCCGCCGGCAGGTCTGTTCGGCGCCCAGTCAGGCAGGTATTCGGCCAGCTGCCCGAGCATCCAGTCGCGGTTGCCGCGCAGCTGAGCGCGAGTTTCATCGCTCAGTGCAGCACCTGAGTTCAACAGGTTTTTCAGCACCAGCTGCTCCAGCACCGGCACCCCCAGGTCCATGCTCATCCGCGCCCTAGCCATGGCGCCGGCAAGGTGGCGCGGTGTGCGGATCCAGCCCAAACGCAGCCCGCCCCAGTGGGATTTGCTGGCGCTGCCCACGGTGATCAGGTTCTTCGAATACGCCGCCATCGGCAGCACCTGCGGACGCGCATCGAGCCAGAGGTCCACGCAGGTTTCATCGACGATTCCCACGGCGCCTGCCTTGTCCAGCTCCTGCGCCCACGCCTTGCGTCCGGCGTCGTCCAAGAGCGTACCCACCGGGTTGTGAAAATCGGGCAGGCAGAGCATTGCCTTGGCCCCGGTGGAATGCAGCATCTGCGCCATCTGGGAAATGTTCGACCCCCGGGAGTCGATGGGCACGCCCACCGCCCTGGCCCCGTGCGCCTTGAGCGCCAGCAGCGAGTTCGGGTAGGTGGGAGTTTCCGCCAGCACCACCTGGCCGCGGCCCAGCACCGCGCGCCCCGCGGCGGCCACGCCCGGCAGCGCTCCGGTGGTGACGATGATCTGGTCCGCCCCGGTGGGCAGGCCGCGCTGGGTGTAGTAGTCGGCGAGCGCCTGGCGCAGCGCTTCGATGCCCAGCGGGTAGTAGCCCATGGTTCCGGCATAGGCGGGAAGTTCTGCCACCGCCTGGGCGTACTGGTCCATCATTCCCGCCGGGGCATTGGGCGCGGCACAGGTCAGATCGATAACCGTGCTGCCGCGCACCGGGCCGAAGCCACCCAGCGGCAGCGGTTCGGCCCCGCCGGTCATCGGCCCACCCGGAATCTGTGCGATGGTCCCCGAGCCCTGCCGGGAGACGGCATAGCCGGCCTCGCGCAGCTGGGTGTAGGCGCGGGAGATCGTGGTGCGGCTCAGGTTCAGTGCGGCGACGGCGTCGCGTTCGCTGGGCAGTGCGGTCCCGTGCAGGATGCGCCCATTGGCGATCAGCGAGCGCAGGGTCGTGAACAGCCAGCGGTAGGCGGGCTGCCGGGGGTCGACCTCGCCGAGCATTGCCGCCAGCGCGGAGGCAGTGATGCGTCCCATAGGGCCACTCCATCAAAATTGGCTATTTTTTTCAAGACCAATCTACCCGAGGATCTTAATCATGACGATCACGAACCTCACCCCGCGCCAGCAGCTGAGCTCCGGACGCGTGCCGCTGCGCCTGCTGAACCTGTTCATCGGCCTCACCCTCTATGCCCTGGCCATGGCGCTGATCATCCGCGCTCAGCTCGGCGTGGACCCATGGGACGTCTTCCATCTGGGCCTGGCCAACTACCTGCCGTTCTCGCTGGGCGTCATCGTGATTCTCACCGCGGCACTGGTTCTGCTGGCATGGATCCCGCTCAAGCAGTGGCCAGGACTCGGGACCATCGCCAACGCGCTGTATCTGGGCATGGCGCTGGACTTCTTCCTCTGGGTGCTCCCCGAGGTCCAGGGCCTCAGCTGGCAGATCCTCGTGTTCGCGGTCGCGATCATGATCAACGGCCTGGGCGGGGCCATGTACATCGGCAGCCACTTCGGCGCAGGTCCGCGCGACGGGCTGATGACCGGCCTACACCTGCGCACCGGGGCATCGATCCGCCTGGTGCGCACCCTGCTGGAGCTTTCGGTACTCGGCATCGGCTGGCTTATGGGCGGTCCGGTGGGGGTGGGCACCGTGGCCTACGCGCTGCTGATCGGACCTGCCACCCAGCTGTTCTTCCGCTGGAGCATTATCAAGCTTCCGGCGTCATAAAATGCACCCCGCCGGCTGATCCAGCATGATCGTAGTTATGCTCCTGCCCAACCTGACGCCGCGCGAACAGCTTACCGCCGGGCGCCTTCCGCTGCGCCCGGTGAACCTGATGATCGGGTTGACACTGTTCTCTCTGGGCATGGCGCTGCTGATCCGGGCAGGACTGGGGGTGGGGCCGTGGGACGTCCTGCACCTCGGGCTCTCGCGCTACCTGCCGCTGTCCATCGGCACCATCGCCTCAATCCTGGGCCTGCTGGTGCTGCTGGCGTGGATCCCGCTGAAGCAGTGGCCCGGATTGGGCACCATCAGCAATGCAATCTACACCGGGGCGACCCTTGATTTCTTCCTCTGGGCGCTGCCCGAAATCCACCACCTAGGGTGGCAGCTGTTCCTGATGCTGGCAGCCATTACGATCAACGCCCTAGGCGGTGCGATGTACATCGGCACACACCTGGGGGCGGGCCCGCGCGACGGGTTGATGACCGGCCTGCACCTGCGCACCGGGGCGTCGCTGCGCCTGGTGCGCACCGGCATCGAGGTGGTGGTGCTGGGGGTCGGCTGGCTGCTGGGCGGCCCGGTGGGTCTCGGAACTGTGGCTTTTGCGCTGCTGGTCGGCCCGGCGACCCAGCTGTTCTTCCGCTACACGGTCGTTAGGCTGCCCTAGTCTCCCGCCGCCTCGAAGAATAACGCAGCAATGGCAGGGGCAGTTTCACCTGCTTGCAATCCCAGGGCCCGCAGCTGCCGCGCATCTGCCAGCTGCCTGAGGTAATCGACGGCCGCCGCACGGGAATCGGACACCGAGTGCGTTGCCGTGGCGGGGTCCGCGTCGCCGACCTGCTGCAGCACCAGCTGGATGTCGTTCTCATGCACCCTGCCCTCGAGCATGAGCAGCCGCCCGTACACCGCCGGGTTGCCGATCTTGATGCGCCGCCCGCTGATGAGCTGGGAAAGCATGGGCGCACTGAGCCCCAGCACGGTTGCAAGTGAGCGCTGCGACAGGCCGTAGTGGTCCATCATCGCACCAAAGCGTTCGGCCAGGGTAGAGCCATACATGGCGCGCTGCTGCGCAAGGATGTCGTCCATAGAAATATTTTTGCACGACTGTTTGCAATTGCAAATCCATCGACTATATTTGCTATTGCAAACACTCGCGATGGAAGGAACGACCCGTGCGCCGCCTATCCAAACTCATTGCAGCGCTGTCCGTCGGCCTGCTGCTTATTCCCGGAATCCCGGCAGCTGCCGATGAAACGCCAGCCGAACTTGAACCGGTCATGCTGGTCATGGACTACTCCAGCTCCATGCTTGAAACCGACGCGGATGCCGAGGGCACCAGCCGCATCGACGCCGCCAAGAAGGCAACCAAACACCTGATCAACAACGCCCCGGACGATGCGACCATGGGCCTGGTGGTCTATGGCTCCAAGACGCCGAAACAGTGTGACGACATCACCACCGTGCAGAAGCCCGGGCCCGTGCACAAGCAGGAGCTGGGCTCCAAGATCGACGAGCTGAAGGCGGTGGGGGAAACTCCGATCGGCGCCTCGCTGCTGCACGCGGCCAAGGACATGGACGACGTCGACGGCGCCAAGTCGATCATCCTGGTCTCCGACGGCGAGGAGAACTGCTCCCAGCCGCCGGCCTGCGAGGCGGCAAAGGACCTGGCCGCACAGGGCGTGGACCTGACGGTGCACACCATTGGTTTCAAGGTGAACAAGAAGGCCAAGGGCGAGCTTGAATGCATCGCCAAGGCCACCGGCGGCAGCTATGTCACCGCCGATGACGCGGACGCGCTGACCGAAGAACTCACCGTCCGCACCCTGCGCGCCTTTGCCGGCTATCAAGCCTCCGGCACCCCGATTTCAGGCGCCGATCAGATGCACCGCGCACCCGCCATGGCCCCCGGACAGTACCTCGACACCCTGGAAAAGGGTGAATCCGAGGCCTTCACCTCCGAGGACGGCACCACCAAGTACTACAAGGTCGGCCCCATCAAACCCGGCGAGCGCGCGCACTTCTCCGCCACCATCATTCCGGACCAATCAGATCACTCCGAGGTCCAGATCCAGGAAGTCGTCCAGAGCCGCGTCGAACTGGTCAATGGCCAGGGCCGCGAATGCTCCTCCGGCAACAGCGATACCGGCGACGAGGCGAGCCTGGGACACCCGCTCAGTGCCTACGCGCTAAGCCCGGACTACCGCGAGGACACCACCACCGGCTGCTTTGCCGACGGCACCGGGGAGCTCTACGCCAAGGTCAGCCGCAGCGGCGAACTGCAGAAGGACCAGCCGATGGATGTGGAGCTGCTCTACGTCCTAGAGCCTGCCATCGACGCCACCCTGCTCGGCGCGCAGGCCACCAAGGAGGATGCGCCGCAGTCGGTCAAGGTCACCGCCGACCCGCAGCCGGTGCTCGGCGGCTCCAGCTTCAACGACGCCCTGGAAGTTCAATCGCAGAAGAGCTACGAAGACTCGGTGATGTCCAACGAGGCCCGCTACTACAAGATCCACGTCGGCAATGGGCAGAAGCTCAATGTGCGCATCACCGGAAAAGCCAGCGAAGACTCCGCCGTCGCCGGCGTGAGAACGCGCGTCTACTCCGCGGTGCGCAACGACGTATCAATGATCGGCAGCAACTCGATCTCCAAGACGTCCAACGATCCCACCGCCACCCTGAACATGCGCACAGCTGTCAGCCAGTCCAACCGCGAGGGCGTCTACGGCAAGGACTCCTACATGGCCGGCGACTACTACGTCGTCGTCCACTCCCAGACCTTCTACAAGAACAACGGCGTACCATTCGACTACGAGCTGGCGTTCGATGTCAGCGGCACGGAGCAGCCATTTGCCGGCGAGGCCCCGATCTTCTCCGCCTCTCCGGCTGAATCGGCGGCAGCCAACGAATCGGCAGCTCCCACCGAGGCGGCCGCCAGCCCAGAACCTACAGCGACGCAACAGGCTGCGCCGGCTTCCTCCGACTCCGGTCCGCTGTGGCCGTGGTTCCTCGGCGGGCTGGTAGGCACCGTCCTGCTGCTGGGCATCGGCACCTTCCTCTACTCCCACCGCGCTACCTCTAGGAGCTAGGACCATGATCAAGACAGCCCTGACCCTCATGCTGGCCGCGGGCGCCGCGGTGCTTCCGGTGATCCAGCCGGTGGGCGACACCGCCGCCGGAGGCGCCGACATGGCTTCCGCCCCGCAGCTTCAGCCGGGCAGCTCGCAGGATTCGATGCCCGCCGAGTCCACCCGCTACTACAAGCTGCCAACCCCGGCCGAGGGCGAACGGCAGTCGGTCAGCGCCCAGCTGCTCATCGACCCGATGCTCGAGCCGACCAGCACCGACTACGTCAAGTTCGACGTGAACCTGGTGCAGGCCGATGGCGACAACTGCGACTTCGGGGGCTCCACCGCGACCGACCGTTCCGGAGTGGACCGACTGGCGCTGGCTAGCCTGGATACCGGAGTCTACGGTCCCAACCAGTTCACCGGCTGCTACAGCGGCGGCAATCAAGAGGTCTATCTCAAGGTCGTGCGCTCCGGTCAATGGCAGGCCGACAATGAGATCCCGCTGCAGCTGACGCTGGTGAACGAGCCGGCGGTGGATCCGACCACGCTGAGCGGGAACGCCCCCAGCGAGCTGCCCCCGGCAAATGTAGACCTTGACCAGCCCGCGGCCCCCGTCGCCGGAGGGTCGAGCTTCCTGTCCGCCGCAGAGCTTGGGGGAACGTCGGTCTCCAGCGACCAGCTGCTGCCGCTTGAGACCAAGTACTACAAGGTGCACCTGTCCGAGGGGCAGCGCCTGAACTACCGGGTGACCATGGGAGATTCGCGCGACGCCAGCGCCACAACGCTGGTCGCCCAGGAATTCAGCCCCACCCTTGCGTCGGGCATTTCAACGCAGTCGCGCAGCGAATTGGACCGTGATGACGTCGGCGCTTCGGTCACCCGCAGCACCAGCACCACCGTCTCCCGCGATTTATTCGACGCCTCTGGCTCCAGCGGCGAGCTGCGCAACCCCGGCTACTACTACATCGCCCTGACCGGCAGCGCCCGCGATCCACGCGGTCTGAACCCGATGAAGTACGAACTGGCGGTACAGGTCACCGGCGATCCCGCGGCAACCGCTGCCTGGGAACCACATCTGGCCTCCGAATCCGCCGCCAATACGAGCGGCGATTCATGGCTGCCGTCGACCGGCCAACTCGGTGCGCTGATCGGCGGTGTTGCGGTGGGGCTTGCCGGCTTTGCCGCGCTGTGGCTGCTGCGCCACAGGTCCTAGTGCGCCGGGCGCCATTGGTACCCGGCGCCCTCGCGCTCGCACAATAGCTTGGCGCCGTTCTCGCCGGTGACTAGCAGCCCCTCCTCAAGCTTTTTGCACTCCTGCCCGGATTCGACATTCGATGTGATGCCTACGTCCAAAGAGCTTGGCGAGGGGCTCGTCGATGCACCGGCCGTCGGGCTCGACGATTCACTGGCTGTGACACTGGCCGTGGGGCTCGGGCTCGGAGCCGTATCCTCGGGCTGTCCACCGAAGACCAGCCACAGCGCCAGCACGCCGAGCAGCACCGCGATTCCCGCCAGGATCCACGGCAGGCTTCGAGTTGATTTCGGCGCGGGTTCTGCCGGCCGCTTGCGGGTGGGCTCTGCCGCTTCCTGCTCGAAGTGGTCGAAGACCTCAAAATCATCCCCGCTGGCGACCTGATAACCGGTGGAGTTGCGCAAAGATTGCAACATCTGCGGCGCCGAGGATGCCGTGCGGACGCGAACCTGCGGGTCGTCGTCCAAAAGGCCTGAAATCACCGACTGCAGTGCTCCTTCGGCCTTCCGTCCCATCAGTTTCGTGCCCAAAACCCCCAACGCATAGAGGTCTCCGGCGGGATGCGGGTCAGCCCCGAGCAACAACTCGGGCGCCAGATACCCCTCGGTGCCGACGGTCATGCCCAATTCGGTCAATCGCGGGGCATCGCGATGCGCGGCAATGCCGAAGTCGGCCAGCCGCACCTGAGGTACTCCGACCCCGGTCATTTCAAGCAGCACATTCGCCGCCTTCACATCCCGGTGCACCCACCCCGATTCATGCACGTGCGCCAAACCGTCGAGCAGCTGCACCAAAATCTCCGCGGTCAGCTCCTGAGAAAACGCGCCGTAGTCGGCCAGCGCGGTATGCAGGTTCCCACCGCGCATCAGCCTGCTGGCGATGACCACCTGATCATCCACCGCCGCCCAGCCATAGGGAGTCAGCAGGTGTTCGTGGTCGAATTTCACGCCCTGCTCACGCACAAAACGCAGCAGCTCCCCGGAGTAGCTCTGGCGCATCACCTTCGCTGCACAGAGCTGATCCACCTGCAGATCGCGCGCCAGCCACACCGATCCAGAACCGCCCTGAGCGATGTGCTCGATCAGTTCAAACCTGCCGGCAACGACCTCTGGCATGTGAACTCCTTTTAGTAATTAATCGGTTCAAGCCTAATATGCCCGCGATCTCCCGCGACAAATGATGCTCCACACGCAATACTTAAGTCATGTTTGTCGTTGCGCTTAGCCCCCGGCCCCGGTCCGTCACCGATGTCGCCGCCGCCAGCGAGCAGCTGTGGGACCAACTCGACCAGGTGCGCACGCTTGCACCATTCACCGCCTTGTCAGGTCAGCTTCTACTCGGCGTTCCCGTCGATGCCGACGCCGCCGTCGACGCGATCCTGCGCACCGCCAGGCTGAACTTCTGCAATATCGGCCTGGGTGTCGGCAGCCTCTACGAACCAGTGCCCTCCGAGGCGGATTTGGTCGACGGGCGCGCCCTGCGCCGTGCACACGGGGCCCTGGATGCCGCGGAACACCGCGGTGAACGCGTACCGATCTGTGTATCCTCCGCAAACACAGAACTGGACGCGGAACTCGAAGGCCTGCTGCGCCTGATTGGACAGTCCATCCGCACCCGCACCGAATCGGAATGGGCGGTCGTCGACCTTCTGACGCCGGGCGTGCGCGGCCAGCAGAAGGCGGTAGCCCAAACCTTGGGAATCACGCCGCAGGCAGTCTCCGCAGCGATAGTGCGTTCCGGGTACAACGATGAACTCGGCGCCCGCTCCGGCATTGCCCGGCTCCTGGAATTCGCCGACCAACTCTAGGCCACAGTGTTCGATAGGCGCTAAATTGTTACCTTAAATTCGAACACATGTCCTATTAAACTAGCTATAATTTATATATGTCCGAAATGAGGGCGCAAAGACACCGCCTACCGTCACCCACCTTGCATCAAGATGTACAAGACTTGATGCAGCAGTTGGAGAACAAGCTGGCGTGGACCGAGATCCACGGCACTAAGGACGAGTGTGCCCGGGCAATTGAAGAACTTGAAACCATAGTGTCTGCCTACCACTACCATCAGGCGGCACTGGCTCATCAACTGGAGAAGGAAGTTTTTCGCGACCATGAAGAGCGCGGCGTTCACATTGACGACCTGGCCCGCGGAGCCGCTAGCACCATAGCCATGGCGCGACAGCAAGATTCTTCCGGCTATCGCAGCAAGCTCGTCTGCTATCGAATTCTTTTCGAAGACACTCCACAGCTGGCCGAGTGCTACTCACGCGGAGAATTCACCGAAGCTCAGATCGAGGCAATCCTCGCTCCGCTCAAGAAGATCAGCGCAGAGTACCGTACAGACTTCGACAACTACTTCGCTCAGAACCCTGACATCTTTGAATCTCAGGGGACTCGGCAGATTCATGACACCGTCAAAAAGTTCACCCTGCCATTTCTCTCCGACGACGACTGCCATGAAGCCGAGGACTCCGCCCAGAAGCGGCACATACGCTTCCGTCGCGATGGAAAGCTCCTCAAGTTCAGCGGTTGCCTGCCAGCCATTCAAGGCGTAGCCCTACGTGAGTACCTGCGGCACGAATCTTTTGTGATCAAACAGCACGGCGATCCTCGTACTCGCGCACAGGTACAAGCCGACCTATTGGTAGCGAATCTCGTTGCCGGGAACAAGCGCAAGCTTCCCATGGTCTTGGGCGTCAGCTTGATCATGACCGATAGGAGCCTGTTTCTGGGAGACAAGGAACCGGCATTCTTGGAAGGTTACGGCTATATCTCCTCGCAGATCGCCCGTGAATTGATTGCCGGCGACCTCCCCAGCGATGGAGTTAGTTTCAGGACTAGCACCCAGGAGAACTATCTCGACCAGATGGAGACATGCACCGAGATTACCCGGCTGTACACAGCTCCAGGCAACACCGAATTGATCGCGATGGATTCAAAGGCCAGGTTATTCCCTGAAAAACTCCGCGCCTTCATTCGGGTTCGGGATCGCTATTGCCGCACGCCCTACTGCAACGGGTTGGTTGAAGAAGCCGATCACATCATTCAGCATCATCGCGGCGGTCCAACCACTGCCAATAACAGTGGCGGCCGGTGCCCGATATGCAACAAGGCCAAAGAAGTACCTGGATGGGACGAGTGGGTTGCATTAGACAGCCCGCACAGCATCATTATCAACAATGCGGGCCTGCGATACATTTCGAAGTCACCACCGGCGACCGGGTTAGCGCATCAGGAATTCCCCCAAATGATGTGTGATTCGAAATGGATAAAGGGATTCAAGCGGCGGCAGACGCACGGAGCACGCTAACCCCCATGTCTCGCTGAAGGAAAAGCTCGATATTTTGCCTGCGCTCTCCTGCGTGCCGTGCGAAGTCGATTTTTACGAATCTTTTTCACCTGCACAATTGGTACCCATACCGCCGCATAAATTAGTACCGGGCCCATAGCAATCATCGTGACCCTGGCGAAGGTGTTAATCGTCGGCGTACTCGGTGCAGTTCCTACTGGGAGGTTGTCACTGGTGACATCGAAGTACACGCTGTCACCCGCGGCAAAACTGGGGCAGGTTTCAGCATTGCGATCCCACGATGTTGGCCGTTGATACTCAGCCTGCCCATTAGGGCTCATAGAAAGGTCAACGTAGCAGGACCGCGGTGAGGTGACGACATATCCTAGGTCTGGCCTGACGACTTCGGGGTTTCTGT
Organism: Glutamicibacter sp.; assembly: GCF_032154645.1. GTDB lineage: Bacteria > Actinomycetota > Actinomycetes > Actinomycetales > Micrococcaceae > Glutamicibacter. Next base: position 25,808 of record NZ_JALDXV010000028.1, read on the forward strand.
CGCCGATGATCCCCATAATCAGAAGCCCCAGCCCCATTGCGAAAATAATCAGTGTTGTGATGCCTAGGTATAGGACCAGCAGGACATTGATCAGAAATCTTTTCACACAGCGATTGTAGTTTCCACTATTGGTGATTCAGCAATTCCTCTAGAACTATTGCTAGTCCATCGTCGTCGACGCCTTCGGTGACTGCATCGGCAACTTCTTTCACTTCATCCGGAGCCTGGCCCATAGCAATACCCATGGCGGCCCACTGAAGCATTTCAATATCATTGCGTCCATCGCCCACGGCAAGGGTGTCATCCGAATCAAACTTCAACACGGTGCGCAGTCTCTCCAAACCACTGGCTTTCGTCGTCCCCTCGGCCGCGATATCGAGCCATGCTGTCCACCCGACCGAATAGGTTACGCCCGAGAGGCCCAGACCCTGAACGGCCCTGCCAAAATCTTCTGCCGTGGCGTCAGTGGAAAACACCACCACACGGACCGCCTTGCTGTTGACCAGCTCTTCGAAATCCACCACTTGCGATTCGGCGCCGAAGCTGGCGTCGGTAAATACGTCGCTGGAGAGGAATTCGCCGCGCTCATTTTCCAGGGCGTACTTGGCGGTAGGCAGCGAACGCCACAAGGCTGCCAGAGCCAAGGAGGGATCGAACACTTCACGGTGGATGACTTGGACATCCTCTCCGTGGACCTTCGCAAGCACGCCACCGTTGCTGGCAACGATGTAGCCGTGCTCGATTCCGAGTTCGCGGACAATCGGCAGCGCAGCCCCCAGGGAGCGCCCAGTGGAAATAACCACCTCGTGACCGCGTCCAACGATTTCGCGGGCGGCCTCCCGCACTCGCTGGCTCATCTCGCCTTGATGGTTGACGATTGTTCCGTCGACATCGAGGCAAATCATCAGTTTTCTCATAGTCAGCCGGTCATCGTTGCCGGTCTTAGTCAATACAGTCATGCTTCCAGTGAACCACCACCCACGGAATTTAGCGATGATGCAAAGCACAAGTGCAGGTGAACAGCGTTTAAACAAACAAGCCGGCCCGAAGGCCGGCTTGCGAGTTTACTTCAGGACTTCAAGTCCACCCAGATAAGGCTGCAGCGCCTTGGGCACGTTCACGGTGCCGTCGGCGTTCTGGTGGGTTTCCAGAATCGCAACGATCCAGCGGGTGGTGGCCAAGGTTCCGTTCAAGGTAGCCACCGCGCGGGTCTTGCCCGGTTTGCCGTCGACGATCTCGCGTTCGCGGATGTTCAGGCGGCGGGCCTGGAAGGTGGTGCAATTGGAGGTCGAGGTCAACTCGCGGAAGGTCTCCTGCGTAGGAACCCAGGCCTCGCAGTCGAACTTGCGGGCGGCGCTCATGCCCAGATCGCCGGCGGCGGTGTCGATCACGCGGTAGGCCAACTCCATGCGGCCGAGCATGTCTTCCTCCATGGCCAGCAGCTTCTCGTGCTCTGCCTCGGCGTTCTCCACGCTGGTGTAGATGAACATTTCCAGCTTGTTGAACTGGTGTACGCGGATGATGCCGCGGGTGTCCTTGCCAGCCGAGCCGGCCTCGCGGCGGTAGCAGGAGGACCAGCCGGCGTAGCGGATCGGCCCCTCGGACAGGTCCATGATCTCGTTCGCGTGGTAACCGGCCAGGGCCACCTCGGAGGTGCCGACCAGGTACAGGTCATCGCGCTCGAGCTTGTAAATTTCGTCGTCGTGCTCAACGTCAAAACCGGTGCCCTGCATGGTTTCGGGGCGGACCAGGGTCGGGGTGATCATCGGAATGAAGCCGTGCTCGATGGCCACGTCAAGGGCCATGTTCATCATTGCGATTTCCAAGCGGGCGCCGATGCCCTTGAGGAAGTAGAAGCGAGATCCGGAGACCTTTGCGCCGCGCTCCATGTCGATGGCGTCGAGCTTTTCGGCGATCTGCAGGTGATCCAGCGGTTCAAAGCCCTCGGCCTTGAAGTCGCGGGGGGTGCCCACGTGCTTGACTACCGCGAAGTCGTCCTCGCCGCCGGCAGGGATGCCGTCGATGATCAGGTTCGGAATGGAACGCTGCAACGCTACGGACTTCGCACCTGCCTCGTCGGCGGCTGCCTGCGCGGATTTAACCGACGCGGCAAGTTCCTTGACCTCCGCCAGCAGCGCGGTGCGCTCCTCGCCCTTGGCCTGGCCGACCTTCTTGGAGAACGCGTTCTGCTCTGCGCGCAGGCGTTCGAAGGTGGCGATGGTTTCGCGACGCGCCGTGTCAGCTTCGATGAGCTGGTCAATCAGCGACTCGTCGGCACCGCGCGCGCGTTGCGAGGCGCGGTACAAATCCGGATTTTCGGTGAGCATTTTCAGGTCGATCACACGTTAAGGGTAGCAACCATGAGTACGATGAGAGCACTATGCAGACAAATCGAGCGATCCTTTTCTCTGCCGCGGCCATTGCGGCAGCCGCCGCGGCGACCAGTTGGTACTCGGTGCGCAAGCTTTCGGTCCCCGGTAAACCACTGAGCAAGCCGGCGGAGGCGGTGGCCCAGACTGAACCGACCAAGATTGCACTGATTGTCAATCCTTCCAAGTCACATGGCGATGAAGCAGAGGAGGCAATCGCCCGAGTCTGTTCCGAGGCGGGCCTCGATGCCCCGCTGATCCTGCATACGACACCGGAGAACGCAGGCCAGGAAGCCGCCCGTCAGGCGCTGGATGCAGGATGCGACACGGTAGTGGCAGCCGGTGGAGATGGCACCATCCGCGCGGTGGCGGAAGTCCTGGAAGGCACCGACGCCACGCTCGGCATCATTCCGCTGGGCACCGGCAACCTGTTGGCCCGCAATGTCGAGGTGCCGCTGGACGACCTGCATACCGCCGCCTTGGTCGCCGCGCGGGGCACTGTGCGCCGCATCGACGTGGGGCACATGACGCTGCAGCTGCTCGACGGCACGCAGGCAGACCACGCGTTCCTGGTCATCGCCGGGGTGGGTACTGACGCCGATCTCTTTGACGACACCGATGAGAACCTGAAGTCAAAGGTCGGCTGGCTCGCCTATTCACAGGCGGGCCTGCGCCAATTGCCCGGGCGCCGCAAGCGCGTGCATTTCAAACTCTCCGGCGACGCCCAATGGCAAACGCGTAAGGTTCGCTCGGTGCTCTTCGCCAACTGCGGCAAGCTGCAGGGCCTCGACTTCGTTCCCGACGCTAAACTCGACGACGGCGTCCTGGATACCGTGGTGCTCTCTCCGCGCTCCGCGGCGGGCTGGAGCTGGATCTTCTTGAAGACGGCGTTCCGCGCGAAGAACAAGATCCCCGTGATGAGCTTCTACCCGACCAGCGGAGTGTCGCTGCGCTGCGCCGAGCCGATGAACACTCAGATCGACGGGGATCCCACCGGCCAGGTCAACGAGCTCGAGGTTTCATTGAACCCCGGCTCGCTGCGCCTGCGCACCCCCTAGAGGCGGTCGCGCAGCGACTGAACCCAACCCCGGGCGTCGATAAACGCCTCGTCAGAGTTGTGCGTGTCGACGAATGGCGCGACGCCCTGGGCCGCCGGATAGGAGCCGAGGAACCGCAGCTCCGGGCACAAACGATGCAGCCCCGACAGTGCCGCCGCGACGCGCTCCTCGCCCACGTGGCCTTCGACGTCCACGGAGAAGAAGTACTTGCCCAAACCCTCGCCGGTAGGACGCGACTCGATGCGCGAAAGGTTCACGCCGCGAGCGGTGAACTGCTCCAAGATGCCCATCAAGGCACCGGGGCGGTCTTCTGCCAGCGGCAGGATCAGCGTGGATTTGTCCACTCCGGTCATTCTCGGAATCCTCCCCGGGCGGGTGACCAGAATGAATCGGGTGACGGCGCCCAGGTTGTCCTCGACCCCGCTCACCAGCACCTTCAGACCGCGCTCCTCGGCCACCAGAGGGCTGCAGATCGCAGCATCATGGTGCTGCTCCGGGTCCAAGAGCCCCAGTGCGCCGGCTGCGGTGGAGGACGCCGGCGAAAATACCGCTGCCGGAATATTTGCCTCGGCCCACAAACGGCACTGCGCCCAGGCATGCCCATGGGTGGATACCTGCTTGATCTGGCTCAGCTCATCAATGCCCTCGCGGACCGCGAGCACAAAGGTAATCGGCACCAGAATTTCCGCGACGATCTGTAGCGACTGGCCGGTGGCAATGGAATCAAGAGTTGCAGAAACACCGCCTTCCACCGAGTTTTCGATGGGGACGACCGCCGCGTCGACGTCTCCGTCGCGCACCATCGACAATGCCACGTTCACGTTCGCGGCGGGGATGCGTTCAGCGTCGACGGCACCGTCCACCTGCAGCAGTGCGGCTTCGGTGAATGTGCCCGACGGGCCGAGATAAGCGTATTTCATCGGACGGTTGGTTCCTGACCGTTCTCTGATTCCATCGGCAGATTGGCTTCGATCCACGAATCCGAGCCGCCAGCGATATTGAAGGCCGTGTAGCCCAAACCCGTCAGCCAGGCGGCCGCCTGCGCCGAGCGCCCGCCGGTGCGGCAGATGACATAGGTGTCGACGTCCGGGTCCAATTCGCCCACGCGCTCCGGCAGGGTGCCCAACACGATGTGGGTGGCTCCGGCGGCGTGGCCCGCCTCCCATTCGAAGTCCTCACGCACATCCAGAATAAAAGCGTCCTTGGGTACCTCGGTGACTGATACAGTCTCGAAATCGCTCACGGTTGGCGTTCCTCTCTCATTGGGTGTTTGCTTTTAAGACTAGTCATTTCCTGCGTCGAAAGCCGAAATCTTGACCCACAGCGCCCTGAGATTGCGTGACCAGCTGGCCAGTGGAGAGATCTCCAGCCGCGAAGCCACCGAGTACTACCTCAAGCAAATTACAGATCAGCGCAGCCTTGGTGCTTTTGTGCACGTGGCAGATGATGCGATGGAAGCCGCGGCCCGAGCCGATGAGGCGTTCGCCAAAGACCGCGCAGGGATCGGCAGGCTCCACGGCATGCCCACAGCCTTCAAAGACCTCAACGACGTGGCCGGCATGCCGACGACCTTCGGTTCGGCAGCGGTGAAACACAAGGTCGCGGTCCGCGACCATTCGCTGGTGAGGCAGCTGCGTAGCGAGGGCGTGGTGATCCTCGGCAAGACCCAGGTGCCGGAGTTTGGGTTGAGCAGCTACTCCGAAAACCTGGTATCGGACCCTTCGCGCAACCCCTTGGATCCAACGCGCTCCTCCGGAGGTTCTTCGGGTGGGCAGGCGGCGGCAGTGGCCGCCGGAATGATTCCCGTCGGGCCCGGCTCCGACGGCGGCGGCTCGGTGCGCATTCCTGCCGCAGCCTGTGGGCTGTTGGGCCTCAAACCATCTCTTGGCCGCATTCCCAGCGACGTGGTTGAGGGATATTCGGACGGATTCGGCGCTCCGAAGCTCACAGTGTCAGGTCCGTTGGCCCGCTCTGCGCTGGACGCCGCCATGCTCATGGATGCCATGCGCGGGGTCGACGAGTACCTCCCCCTGCTGCAGTCGGGATTTGCTGAGCAGCTTTCGGGGTTGAAGATCGGCTACAGCGCTCAATCTCCCTTTGAATCCGCCTACGAAATCTCCCTGGACCAGGCCGCGCGCGATGCTTTCACCCAGGGCCGCAAGCTTCTTGCGCGACACCATCAAGTGGTCCCCGCCAAGCTGAACTATGCAGGCGACTATCCTGAAACCTTCGCCGCGGTATGGACCAGCGGGCTGAAGGACATGCCCTTGGACGACGAGTCGAAGCTGGGAGAACTGGCCAGGGATTTCCGGCGCCGCGCACAGGTGCGCAGCACCGAGCAAAGCCAGCAGGCAGCCGCGAGAATACGGCAAATAGCTGCCGACTTCGTCACCCAGTGGTCTGCCTACGACGTGATCCTCACTCCTGCCCTGGCAACGACGCCACCGCAGCTGGGTCACTATACCCAAGGTTCAGCGGATCGCGATTATATGTTGCAGTGCCAATACTCCCCCTATAGCTCCATGGTGAACGTCGCCTCAGTGGCTGCAATTACTGTTCCCGTCAGTACCACTAAAGATGGGTTTGTCATGGGAATTCAGCTGATTTCTCCGCGTTCTAACGAGGGTATTCTGCTTGCGTTAGCGTCGCAGATCTCAATGTGACCTTTCCTACATAAGTAGGTAATCACGTAAAGAAAAGCGAAAAATATTACGTATGTCTACTGCAACATCGAGCACCCAGAGCAAGGGAAAGACCTTTTTTGGTCACCCGAGAGCGCTCGCAAATCTCTTCAGCGTGGAAATGTGGGAACGATTCTCCTTCTACGGCATGCAGGGTTTGCTGGCCTACTACATGTACTACTCAGTCACCGATGGTGGCCTGGGCATGGACGAGACCTTGGCCTTGTCCCTGGTCGGCGCCTACGGCGGCACGGTGTACCTGTCCACCATCTTGGGCGCTTGGCTCTCTGACCGCCTCTTCGGTTCGGAACGAGTTCTCTTCTACTCAGCCGTCGGCATCATGGCAGGCCACGTGGCCCTGGCACTGCTGCCGGGCTACATCGGCCTGATCGTAGGCCTGGTCTTAGTTGCCGTCGGCTCGGGCGGCCTGAAGGCCAACGCCACCGCTCTGGTCGGCTCCCTGTACGAAAAGGATGACCCGCGCATCGACGCCGGATTCTCCATCTTCTACATGGGCGTCAATATCGGCGGCCTGCTCGGCCCACTGCTGACCGGCTGGCTGCAGGTGAACTACGGCTTCCACGTAGGCTTTGCCGCGGCAGCCATCGGTATGGGTATCGGTCTGAGCATCTACGCTGCAGGACGAAAGAACCTGCCGAAGTCTGCAAGCATTCCTAACAACCCGCTGCCAGCCAATGAGCGCAAGCGTTACGTTGTCATCTTTGCCGCCGTGATCGTACTGATCATCGCCGCTTTCGCCACCAAGATCGTGACCCCGGAAAACCTGGCAAGCTCCCTTGCCTACGTGGTGATCGTGGCATCGATCATCTACTTCACCTTGATCCTGCGTAGCAAGAAGGTCAACGCCACCGAGCGCAAGCACGTTGTGGCTTTCATTCCGTTCTACATCGGTTCCGCAGCATTCTGGGCGCTGTTCCAGCAGCAGTTCACCTTTATCGCCGCTTACTCGGATGCACGACTGGACCGCCACATCGGCAACTGGGAAATGCCTCCGAGCTGGGTCACCTCGATCAACCCAATTTTCATCATCATCTTCGCCGGTGTCTTCGCGGCGATGTGGACCAAATTGGGCGACCGCCAGCCTCCGACTGCCATTAAGTTCGGACTGGCTCTGATCATCGTGGGCATTGCATTCCTGTCGTTCATTCCGCTGGAATCCTTCGAAAAGACTCCCCTGCTGGCCCTGGTCGGCATCTTGCTGCTATGCACCTTTGCCGAGCTGCTGCTGTCCCCCGTCGGTCAGGCTGTCACCACCAAACTGGCCCCAGCGGCTTTCGGTACACAGATGATTGCACTGTTCTTCCTGTCGATTTCCCTGGGCACCACCCTTTCGGGCGTGCTTGCCGGGTACTACACCGAGGGCAATGAGATCGCCTACTTCATCGGCATGGGCGGCACCGCCGCCATCCTGGGTATCGCCATGATTGCCGCTACCCCGGCGCTGAAGAAGCTCATGGGTTCGGTCCGCTAGAACCTGCTCAGCTAGAACCAACAAAACGGCCTTCATTTGAAGGCCGTTTTTGTTTAAGAATGTTTTGTATCGGGACATCGGTAACAGTTCTGCATCAACACATCGGTAACGCTT
>NZ_JALDXV010000009.1:0-123064 GCF_032154645.1 Glutamicibacter sp.
AAGTGTTACTGATGTCTTGATGCAGTTTTGTCACCGATGTCCCAATACATGACATAGTTAAATGCATGAACGCGCCAATATGGTGTGCCGGCGGGATGAGGATCTTCGAATCATCGAAATGATAGCCGCGGTCATCGGCTTCCACCCAGATCCCGTGCAGGTAATGCCCTATTGCTTTCAAGGGATCCGCTTGTTCTTTAAACCTCACCAGCTGGGGGTGCCCGGTATACCCTTGGGTCTGACCTGCCAGCACCTTCTGGGCCAACAGCGTTTCCCGCCAGCAGGCAACCAAGCCTTTGACATCGAGAAGAGAGGGATGCAGGGACCACATTCGCATGGGCCAAGTCTATGGATACGCCTATGCGGTTGGGAATTCGATGATTTCGCTGCGGATTAAAAAGCGCTTGCCTTCCGGGGCCTCTACCGAAAACCCGGACCCTCGTCCGTTGACCACGTCTACCGTAAGTTTCGTGTGTTTCCAATACTCAAACTGCTCTTTTGACATCCAGAAATCGATATTCCCCAACAACCGGCCGGTGTCGTCGTTGAGTTCGAGTTCCCCCAAGCGGATATCGGAGCCTCCAGTTCGGAATTCACCTGCCGGATAGCACATGGGCGATGAACCGTCGCAGCAGCCGCCAGACTGGTGGAACATCAGTGGACCGTGGATTCCCCAGAGTTTACGCAATAGTTCCAGCGCCGGTTCAGTGAAGGCAACCCTTGAGAAGTCTTCCCCGTCGATGGCGGCTTTCGTTTCGGTCACGGTGCTCACGACTTGCTCCTCATAATTTTGTCGGCTGCTGCTACTGCCAGTGTCCGCTTTTGGCCACCAATAGTCGAAGAGTTTCGGGGCATATGCCCCGAAACCCTTGTCTGGCTAGTATTTAGAAGAAGCCAAGCTTGCCTTCCGCGTAGGAGACGAGCAGGTTCTTGGTCTGCTGGTAGTGATCCAGCATCATCAGGTGGTTCTCACGGCCGATGCCCGATGACTTATAGCCGCCGAAGGCCGAGTGCGCCGGGTATGCATGGTACTGGTTGACCCAGACTCGGCCCGCCTGGATGGCGCGGCCGGCTCGGTAAGCGGTGTTGCCTTCGCGGCTCCATACTCCAGCGCCCAAACCGTAGAGGGTGTCATTGGCGATAGAGATCGCGTCGTCGTAGTCCTTGAACTTGGCCACCGCGACCACCGGGCCGAAAATCTCCTCTTGGAAGATGCGCATGTTGTTGGTGCCTTCGAAGATGGTCGGCTGGACGTAGTACCCCTGGGCCAGGTCACCACCCAAATCTGCACGGGCGCCGCCGGTGAGCACCTTGGCGCCCTCGGCCTTGCCGATGTCCAGATAGGAGAGGATCTTCTCCAACTGGTCGTTGGATGCCTGGGCTCCCATCATGGTCTCGGTGTCCAGCGGGTTGCCCTGCTTGATGGCCTTGGTGCGGGCGACGACCTTCTCCATGAACTCGCCGTAGATGCTTTCCTGGATCAGCGCCCGCGAGGGGCAGGTGCATACCTCGCCCTGGTTCAGTGCGAACATCGTAAAGCCCTCTTGGGCCTTGTCGTAGAAGGCATCGTCCTTGGCTGCAACGTCTTCAAAGAACAGGTTCGGCGACTTGCCGCCGAGCTCAAGGGTCACCGGGATGAGGTTCTCCGAGGCGTACTGCATGATCAGTCGTCCCGTGGTGGTCTCGCCGGTGAAGGCGATCTTGCGGATGCGCTTGTTGGAAGCCAGCGGCTTGCCTGCCTCCACGCCGAAGCCGTTGACGATGTTGACCACGCCTGCAGGCAGCAGGTCACCGATCAGCTCGAAGAGCACCATGATGCTCACCGGGGTCTGCTCGGCCGGCTTGAGGACCACCGCGTTGCCTGCGGCAAGTGCCGGGGCAAGTTTCCAGGTGGCCATGAGGATCGGAAAGTTCCAGGGGATGATCTGGCCCACCACGCCCAGCGGCTCGTGGAAATGGTAAGCGGTGGTGTCGTCGTCGATCTGCGAGAGACCGCCTTCCTGGGCACGGATGGCGCCGGCAAAATAGCGGAAGTGGTCCACCGCCAGCGGCAAGTCGGCATTCAGGGTCTCACGCACGGCCTTGCCGTTGTCCCAGGTTTCGGCCACCGCCAGCATCTCGAGGTTTTCCTCGATGCGGTCGGCGATTTTATTCAGGATGACTGCGCGTTCGGCCGGGCTGGTCTTGCCCCAGGCCGGTGCTGCGGCGTGAGCTGCATCCAGTGCGGATTCAATGTCTTCCGCGGTGGAGCGGGCCACCTCGCAGAAGGCCTTGCCGGTGACAGGGGTGACGTTCTCGAAGTACATGCCCTTGGCTGGGGCGACCCACTGCCCGCCGATGTAATTCTCGTACCGAGATTTGAAGTTGACCAATGCTCCATCGGTATTCGGGTTTGCGTAGATGCTCATGGTTGCGCGACTCCTTCGTCTCTTCCATTCGTACCGGCGCCTCAATGGCTCACCGTGCTGGAATGTGACCCTACTCACGCAAAGGTTGCAAGAAGGTTGCACGCCGTTGCGGCGCCGCCGGGAAACCCGCCGGCCCAGCGGCGAATCAGGCTTCGAGGGCCTCGATCTCCGCGACCACCAGAGAACGCGCCGGAGAATCCAATGGCAGTTCGCGCAGGGCGGCCATCAACAAATGCGAGTCCGCACTCTGCCGCCCGAGACGTAGCAGCTGTTGGGCGGAGCCCCGGTCAAGGACAATTTCCCTCAGCGCCATCTGCGCACGGTAGCGCAATGCCGAAATGCCCGGGGCCTGGGAACGCACCAGAATTTCGGCAGGATAAAGCTGCAGCGCCCGCTCCAGATCCCCCTCTTCCATAGCGTGCCAGAGTCGGGTCAGCGTCGTTTGCAGCTCCCACTCCAGTCGGTAGGGTCGGGCCGCGATGCGGCAGATCGGAGAATTCGAGAGTGCCTTGCGCAAGCGGACCAGCTCGGAGCGCAAGGTCCCTTCAGAAGCCCCGTCGGGTTGCTCGAACAACTCTTCAACCAGCTGCGTGCTGCTCAGTCCCCGTGGATGGGCGGCGAGGATTGTCAGAATTTCAGCGTGCCTCAGGGAAATAGGCCTCCCCGAAAGCCGCGGGCCGTCACTGGCGCACAGGTCAAGGAAATCCTCGTTGCCTTGTTCCACCGCAAGCGCCGGAAGCAACAGCTGCCCTTCAGCCGCGGATACCGCCGCCTGGAGCAGTGGCAGGGAGTGCACGGCGATCGCGTCTGTTCCTCCGGTCAGATCGACCGCGCCGATGATGCGTCCGGTCCGCGGGTTGCGAATCGGCACCGCAGAACAATTCAAATGGTGCACGCGTTCGGACAGATGCTCCGCACCGGAAACTTGGGCTCCACTTCCGGTGACAAGCGCCACCCCCGGCGCCGAGGTGCCCACCGAAGACTCACCCCAATTGGCACCCGCACTGAAGCCAACGTCCTCTGCGTCATCCATGGCTCCCCGGCTCCCAGCCATCCAGAGCAGCGTCCCTTGGGCATCCGCCAGGGCAACCAACAAATTGGCATCGCTGGCGGCGGGCACCAGCAGCTTTTCAAATACCGGCCAGATGCGCTGCAGCTCGCTGCGTTCCCGCGCCAGACGAAGACTGTCGTCACTGAGCATCGCGGGCTGGCCAATCTGCGCAGAGTTCAACAGGGACCGCCTCCACGATTCACGAACGATTTTTCTCAATGGGAGCGCATCGAGGTCATCCAAATGCGATCCCAAAAGCTCGTGCGCCTTGCGCGCTTGGCTCACCGCAGTCAACCAGTCCATGCCAGCTTCGCCCACCATGACTCCAGATACCTGTATAAATTCGCCGTAACGCAGGTCACCCATTACGCGCGTATCCTTACACACTAGGCCATACGGTTGAGGATTCGTAGTGACCGCCCAATCTATGCACCTCGCACTATCTGGACCGATAGGCGCGCCGGCGATGGCACCAACTCTCGCTCACGAACAATAGGTGACTTAGCTACTATATATTTAGATGTTTTATCGACTATTTTCTTTCGCGGTAGAGTTCCTTGAATTAAATCCACCCACCCCCTTCCCCTCAGCGCGCTGCGGGAGTAATATACAACCAAATGGTTGTATATGCTTTGAGCGACGAACAGGTTAACAAGGTCTTCCGCGCCTTGGCAGACGCCACACGACGAGACATCGTGCGGCGGACGTTGAGCGCAGAAGTTCGCGTGAGTGACCTCGCCGCGGCCTACGAGATGTCGTTTGCCGCGGTGCAGAAGCACGTTGCCGCCCTTGAGGCGGCAGGCCTAGTTACCAAGATCGCACGTGGCCGCGAGCGCATAGTCCGCGGCCAGCCGGACACCATCCGGCACGTCCAGGAACTACTTACCACCTATGAGGACATCTGGCGCCAGCGCATCAGCCGGCTCGATGACTTCCTCGCAGATGAAACCAACTAAGGATTTCGCCATGCCTGTCACCTCCGTACTCAAAGACCCTGAAACACTGACGTTGACAGTTAACGCCAACTTCCCGGTCCCCGTTTCACGTCTCTGGGATGCCTATCTCGACCCCCGCCAAATCGAAAAATTCTGGGGCCCTGTTGAATATCCGGCCACCTTCACGCGCCACGACGGCGCGGTTGGCGGCAGGAGCAACTACTTCATGACCTCGCCTGAAGGCGAGCAGTTCCATGGTTACTGGATCTGGAACGAAATCGTTGAACACAAATTCTTCGAGGTCACCGACGGATTCGCCAACGCGGATGGATCCGTGAACGAAGATCTTCCGGCCACCCGTACGGTCTTTAGTTTCGACCCTCACGAAACAGGATCCAATCTGACGATCACAGCCAACTTTGAATCCGTCGATGAGCTGGAGCAGGTTGTCGCCATGGGCATGATCGATGGCACCCGTTCGGCCATGAGCCAGATCGAGCAGGTGTTGATCGACCTGCGCAACTACGCCCAGACCTTCGCCACCGAAGCCCAGCTGCTCTCCGACACCCAGGTACGCGTAAGCCGAATCATCCGAGGCACTCAGGAGCAAGTCTGGCGCGCACATCACGATCCCGAACTCATGAAACGCTGGCTGCTCGGACCCGATGGCTGGCAAATGACCGAATGCATCCTGCCCAAGAAAGTTGGAGACAGCTACCGCTACCGGTGGGAGCCGACTTCCGGCGTCGAAGGCCAAGGGTTCGGGTTCGAAGGCGTGTGCTTGGCAAGCACCCCGCCCAGCTTCGAATCATTCAGCGAGCAGATGATCGATACCGACTACCCTGCAACAGTCAATGAAACGACATTCACCCCGGTGCAGTCCGGCACCCTACTCAGCCTCGTCATCACCTATCCCGACGCCCAAACTCGCGACATGGTGTTGGCCACCGGTATGACCGACGGCATGGAGGCCAGCTACGCACGCCTTGAATCCATGCTCTGAGCGATTCGCCCCACATCCGTCATCGCCCGTAAGGCAAATATGAAACACTTAGAACTATGAGTACCCACAATGTGCGCGCAGGCCTGGACAAGCAGGCGAATCAGGTTCAGCAGATGTTCGATAACTTGGCTCCCAAGTACGACTTGCTCAACACGCTGATGACCGGCGGCATTGTGAACTACTGGCGCAAGATCACCACAGAAGCAATCGCACCCAAGCCAGGCGAGCGAATCCTCGACCTAGCAGCAGGCACAGGCACTTCATCGATGCCCCTGGCGAAAGCAGGAGCAAAGGTCACTGCCTGCGATATGTCCCACGGCATGCTTGCCGAGGGCCGCAAGCGCTACCCGGAACTCGACTTCGTCTACGGCGACGCAATGGATCTTCCGTTTGAAGACAATACTTTTGACGCTGTGACCATCTCCTATGGCCTGCGCAATATTTCAGACACCGAAAAAGCACTCTCCGAACTGCGCCGCGTCACCAAACCCGGCGGCCGCATCGTCGTCGCCGAATTCTCGACCCCTACCTTCGCCCCAATCAAGGTGGCATACCAGCAGTTCTTACCGCGAGTTATCCCCGCTCTGGGCTATCTGGTGTCGCCGAACCCGTCCGCATACGCCTACCTGGCGGAATCAATCGCCGCCTGGCCAGGCCAGAAAGAACTCGGCCGTAAGTTCGTGAACGTCGACTGGAACAAGGTCGAATACCGCAACCTCACCGGTGGCATTGTCGCCGTGCACCGCGCATGGAAGTAACCGCGAGCTAATGGCAGAATTTGGGACGCACCGAGAGGTGCGTCCCAAAATTTTTAACCCTCAACGGACTTTTCCCTGCCAGCCTTGTTTCGGCTCCTCACAGCGGCCCCAGCGGAGAGGACGACCGCCAGACCGCCAAGTAGAGTCGGCCAGGTGAGAGAGTCTCCGAGGAACAGAACGGCCCACGTAATAGTCAGCACCGGCTGCACCAATTGCGTTTGGCTCACCTGCGCCATCGGGCCAATGGCCAGCCCCCGGTACCAGGCGAAGAAGCCCAAGAACATGCTGACCACCGACAAATACCCGAAAGCCGCCCACTGGCTTGCCGATGCCTCAGGAACTTGAAAATTCGTCGCCCAAAGGCTCAATGCAGTTGTCCAGGGAAAGGCCAGTACCAAAGCCCACGAGACTGTCTGCCAGGCGCCCAATTCGCGAGCTAGCATCCCGCCTTCGGCATAACCAACTGCTGCAGCAATCACTGCTCCAAAGAGTAGGAAATCAGCCCCGTTGAGATGGCCGAAGGAACCTGACTGCAATGAAGCAAAGAGCAACGCACACAGGGCACCGACACTCATTGCAACCCAAAACTTTCGACCCGGTTTTTCTTTACTCCGCCATACGGCAACGGTTGCCGTTGCTGCTGGAAGCAACGCGATCACCACAGCACCATGGCTTGCTGGCACGATTGTCAGCGCATAGGTCGAGAACAGCGGAAACCCCAACACGATACCTACGGCCACGATTCCCAGGCGAAGCCCCTGTCGAGGGGTGGGAAGTTTTTGCCTCGTTAGCGCCAAGGCAGCAGCGGCGAGAAGTGCTGCGATCATCGATCGGCCGACGCCTACGAACAATGGAGGCAATCCTTGAACAGCGACAGTAGTCATCGGAACGGTAAATGAAAATGCCACTACGCCAATTAGCCCCCAAAGAAAGCCGCGAGAAGAGCCAGGTAGTATCACTGGCGAATAATCTTGAGTAGCGCTATCGTGTCTATACATGAATAATGATAGCAGTCTGCAGATCACTGCCAAGCTTAAAGCGATAATCAGCAGTTCTGCACCGGGCACTCGGCTGCCGTCCACTCGTTCGCTGGTCAACGAATTCCACGCGAGCCCAGTCACCGTACAAAAAGCTCTGCAGACCCTCACCATGCAGGGGCTCATTGAAAGCCGCCCCGGCATCGGCACCTTCACCCGAACTCAAGCGGTGTCGCGGCCTGCAGATTATTCATGGCAAAGCACTGCGCTCGGATCTGCCCGCACCAGACGGACCTCGGCAGCATCGCCGCTCACCGGGCCGAACGGCGACTCACTGGCGCTTCACCACGGATATCCCGAGCCAGAACTACTGCCATCCCGGCTGGTCCGCGCTGCAATCAACCGTGCATCTCGCAGTGAAACCGCCCTTACCTGCCCTCCGGCCGGAGGCCTGGCAGACCTTCAAACATGGTTCGCCCGCGAACTCGCCGAACAAACCATCGGAGCTGTTACTCCGCCAAATGCCAAAGACGTCATCATTATGCCGGGAAGTCAGGCCGGGCTCAGCTCGATCTTCACCTCCCTCGTCGGAGCCGGCCAACCGTTGATCGTCGAGTCCCCGACCTACTGGGGCGCCCTCCTAGCCGCCGAAAACGCAGGGGTTGAACTCGTTCCTGTTTCCAGCGGACCCCATGGTCCGGACCCGCATGAACTGTCGAAGGCATTCGAGCGCAGTGGCGCTCGGATGTTCTATGCCCAGCCGAATTATGCAAACCCCACCGGAGCCCAGTGGGGAGTAGAGCTCAAGGGACAGGTCATGGACGTAGTCCGTCAGCATTCCGCCTTTTTGGTGGAGGATGACTGGGCTCATGACTTCGGGATCGAATCCTCGAGCGCTCCCATTGCCGCCACAGATGATTCTGGGCATGTCATCTACATTCGTTCGCTGACCAAATCGGTGTCTCCCTCGCTGAGGGTCGCGGCCGTCATCGCTCGCGGTCCGGCAAGGGACCGAATTCTCGCGAATACTGCGGCCGAAGCGATGTATGTCAGCGGACTACTTCAGGCTGCTGCGTTAGACGTGGTGAGCCAACCAGGGTGGAAAACGCACCTACGTACTTTACGCAGCCAATTGCAGTCCCGCAGGGATCTGCTCATCTCGGGCCTGTACGACGCAGTGCCCGAAGCACAGCTCGAGCTGATTCCAAAGGGCGGCTTAAATCTTTGGCTCCGCCTGCCCGAACACATTGACCTCAAGAGACTAACGCTAGATTGCGCCCAATCGGGACTGTCGATTGCCGGCGATGTCAATTGGTTTCCGGCAGAACCAACCGGGAAATATCTACGACTGAACTATGCGGGGCCCCGCCCCAGCGAATACCACGACGCCGCCCGCATTCTTGGCGAGGCACTACATTCCCAGTAGTCGGTAGGTGCAATCATTCGGCTTGCGCAGAATCCCACGTCGCCATGCCGTCTGGCTCCTGCTACACTCAATCCCATGGAAATCATCTCCGAATAGCCAAAGAACTTGTTCCGCGCCCGTCTTCCGGCGCATTGTTCAACTATTGGCTACCGGCAGAGGTTTCTATTTCTTTTCCGGCTGTATTTTCTGGCAGCTCGACTGCCCCCGGTAGCCTCCTCAACAAACAGAGGAGCCGTACATGGCTTTATCACCACCAATCACCCTTCACTCATTGAGTTTCAGCTGGCCCGACGGCAGCACCGCGCTGACAAACCTCGATGGCACGTTTCCCGCGGGAGCCAGCGGTTTGGTAGGGAGGAACGGCAGCGGCAAGTCGACGCTGCTCAAACTCATTGCAGGACTATTAACACCGACTTCCGGCAGCGTCTCGGTCTCCGGCGAGGTAGGTTACCTTGCCCAAAACATCACCCTGCAAGACGATGCAACCCTCGCTGACCTGCTCGGCGTTGCCAAGACGTACCAAGCTCTCAAGGCCATCGAATCCGGTAGCGTCGAGCCCGAAGACTTCGATGCCGTCGGCAACGACTGGGATCTTGAAGCCCGGGTGGAAGTCGAACTTACTGGGTTGGGGCTGGGCCAACTGAGCCTTGACCGCAAGGTCAGCGAGCTATCCGGTGGTGAAACAATGCTGCTGGCCGTCGTAGGACTCAAGTTGGCAGGCAGAACCATCACCCTGCTCGACGAACCGACGAACAACCTCGACAGCGACACCAAGGAACTGCTCTACAGACTGTTGAGAACCTGGAAGGGGACCCTGCTGGTAGTCAGCCACGATCTGGATCTTTTGGAGCAGATGGA
This sequence comes from Glutamicibacter sp., assembly GCF_032154645.1. GTDB lineage: Bacteria > Actinomycetota > Actinomycetes > Actinomycetales > Micrococcaceae > Glutamicibacter. Next base: position 9,417 of record NZ_JALDXV010000009.1, read on the forward strand.
GCATACCGTTGAGTTGTACAACGGGCAGTTGCGGTTCTTCGGCGGTCCATACAGCCTCTACGTGGAACAGGTCGAGGGTGAACAGTCGGCAGCACAGCAGGCCGCCAAAACCGCGAATGCGGCGCTAAAGGTGGAAAAGCGGCAGCGCGTCGAAGCAGAAACCAAGCTCGCCCGAACCAAACGCAAGGGCCGGGCCGAACAGCTCGGAGGCAATATGCCGCGCATTCTCGCCAACACCCTTAAACAAAAATCGGAAGCAACTGCTGGCAAGACCCGCGCCCATCTTGACGGAAAAATCGACGCGGCTCAGGAGTCAGTTGATCAGGCCGAATCCAGATTGCGGCAGGTAGACCACATCAATCTTGAACTCCCGGATCCTCAGCTCCCCAGCGGCCGCCGAGTACTAGAGCTCGGCGACGGCGAGCGCAACCACCTTGTCCAGGGCCCCGAACGCGTAGCTTTGGTTGGCCCCAACGGGGCAGGCAAATCCACGCTGCTGCGGCAACTGATGCAAGGAACGCAGGAGGCCGACGGTTTATCCGGGAGCATCTTCGTCAGCCGCTTCGGCTACCTGCCACAGCAGCTGTCGGGTCTTGACGATCACCTTAGCGCCATTGAAAACGTACAAAAGACGGCCCCGAAAGTTCCTTCGGGAAGCATTCGCAACACCTTGGCACGGTTACTGCTGCGCGGGAAGAATGCCGATCGGCCGTTGGGCAGCCTCTCCGGCGGCGAACGCTTCAGGGTGTATTTGGCGTGCCTTCTTGTGGCAGATCCACCGAATCAATTGCTGATCCTCGATGAACCCACGAACAATTTAGACATTGACAGCGTGCGCCAACTAGCTGAGGCGCTCGGTGCCTACCACGGAGCGTTGTTGGTGGTCAGCCACGATCAGAACTTCTTGGACCAGTTGAGCATCGACTACACGTTGGCATTGGATCGAGAGCATCGACTCACTCGACGCTGATGGTCATTGCACGCCCTTGGGCGCGACCCGACGTACACTTATGCAAAGCCCAACGCCGAGGACCGAAAGCACCAAGAATATGTCCTACCCGCAGCGCACAGTAGAAGTCGTCGATTCCGGACTGGTCATCGACCAATCAGCAACATTGCTCTGGAAGGATATCCGGCGAGCGTTCATCTATGACGCTGGATCTGGCGGCATGGACCTGACCTGTGCAGAGTTTCACTTATCCGAGGGCTACAGCGTCGAGATCAACAGCGAAATGCCTGGTTGGGATCACGCATTGCAGCATCTGCCCTCCCAGATCGAAAACCTTGTCGACGAACGATAATTGGCTTGCCCTGCGACGTTGACGAAGACCGCCGCTAGCTCCTAGGCTCGAACGTAGTTCGAGCCTAGGAGCTTTTAATGGCCACCATCGTTTTATTCCACCATGTCCAAGGGTTGACCCCAGGAGTTCAGGCCATGGCGGCCGAGCTTCGCGCCCAGGGCCATTCGGTCCACACCCTTGATCTTTACGGGGGAAGGCTCCCGAAGGATCTCGAAGCCGGAATACGTCTGGCAAACAAAATCGGCGAGGACAAAATCCAAGAGCGTGTGGACAAGCTCTTCAAGAATCTTCCCGAGGATCTGGTGTACATCGGCACCTCGTGGGGTGCCGCCCTGGCCCAGCAATGCGCCCAGCAGCGTCCGGAGACCCGCGGCGCCATCTTGCTCGAATCATTCGTCGATCTGGACGCCGAGTGGAGCTTCGGACCGTGGCCTGCAGGAGTCCCCGTGCAGATTCACGGCATGGACGACGACCCATTCTTCGCCCATGAGGGAGACCTTGAGGCAGCCGAACATTTTGTCAACGGCGAGGGGAAAGCGGTTGCAGAACTCTTCACCTACCCTGGGAATAAGCACCTCTTCACCGACAGCTCACTGCCGTCCCACGACCCGCAGGCGAGGGCGCTGGTAATGGAACGCATGAAGGAGTTCCTCAGCAGGGTTTAGGGGCAGCTAGGGAGGGCACGTTTCACAGTTTCGACCGGTGTGCAAGGTGCGGTGTTGAGAACAATCCGACATTCAGCGCGTGCAGTTCGCCGGATAAAATTGCTTATGTGGTGAAAAGTAAGCGATCTCTTCTCAGTGGCTTCAAGGCTTACTTTTCTCGTCGCTTGGAAAATGAACCTGCCCTAGCCGCAAGGCCGCTCAACGAACAGTTAATTCGCAGCATTGCTGAGATCCAGCGCATTGCAGACCTCACCTTGCGCAATACCCGCATCACCACAGCCGATCAACTGCTTGACCCGGTCTTTGGACCTTCGCTGATCCGTGAGGCGCTGGAAAATGGCTGCCTGTTGCTGTTTATCGAAGTTGCGTTGGGTGACTACGCAACGCTTCGCGACCAACTGGGTGAAGACCTGCATCGAGTAGATGAATCCGTCGAGAGCCCGTTTGCCCTCTGCGCCATCCGAGTAGATCACTTGGCACAGACCGTGCTGGGTCGGACCGCCGAGGTACGAGCAGAGTTGGAAGGCATGTCAACTGTGCGCATGCACTCCTCCGCGATCCGTTCCATGCCCTCAGACATCGGACTTCAGCGGGCCTGTGGGCTTTCCCGGATGCTCAGCAACCCCAAATTCACGGTGTACCTCGTGGTGTTCATCTATTCGTCGTTGCGCGCCCTGCCGGTGGCGTTCATCAAAGAATTCCACGGAAACCTCTTCATCCTGTGGTCAATAGATATCATTACTGCCGTCCCCTATACCTGGGGCGTGCTGACCATGCTCTTTGCCAAACGGTGGCAGATGCGTGCCCTCGGAACGCTGACCACCGTGGTGACATTTGCATCTCCCTATGTGTACTTCTGGCTGCACGGACGCGACTATCCTCCGTTCGTCGCAGTAATCATCGCTGCGCTCACCCTCCTGAGTGTTGGGATGGAGTTCATAAAGTTCCGCCAGGAACGCAGTATGCGGGCCCGCTACAGTAGCGTTGAACAACAACCCGCGCAAGAATTCGCCGCCTAAGATCCGCGCATTGCATCAGCGTGCCCCGATAGAGGCCAGCTTTTTGCACCTTGGCCAATAGACTCGAACTATGAGAATCGACCGTCTGTTTCGCTTTCCGTTCAAGGGCCTGCCAGCCGAAGAAATCACCACGGCCGCTGTTGAGCTGGACGGCGGATTGGCTGGAGATCGAATCGCAGCCTTCAGCAATGGAACCAGCGAAGTTTCGGATGGTCAATGGCAATCATGCCTGACCTTCACGATCTTGAAGAACAACAAAAGCCTGCAGAAATGGTCTGTCAGCTCTCAGCCACCGCTGATCACCGTCACTGCCCCGGGCGTCAGAGAATCGCTGACCTTTGATTCCTCCAGTCAGGCAGGACGCTCCGAAGCAAATAGATACTTCACCGCGCACATCCCTGCTCAGGGGAAATACCCGCGTCAGGTTGTTTCTGCCGGCCGCGGAATGTTTGACTCCCAGCATTCCGGTCTGTCGTTTATCAATCCGAATACCGTCAAGGTCTTATCGGCGGCCAGCGGTGTTGATCTGGACCCGTTGCGCTATCGCGGCAACGTTCTGTTGGAAGGCCTGCCGGCATTCGCTGAATTCGATCTGATCGGCAAGGTGATGCGCATTGGAGAAGTCAGGATCGCCGTCACCAAATCAATCGAAAGGTGCACCGCAACCTCGGTAAATCCGACGTCCACTGAGGTTGATGTCAACGGCCCCAGGCTGTTGGCTGCTCATTTCGGACATTTGCACTGTGGCATTTACGGGACAGTGCTCAGCCCGGGGCAGCTTCATACGGGTGCAGAAATCATCGTAGAAGAGAGCTCGAACGAGGCTGCCGCCCGGGTTCCGCGGAAGAGTACCCCGCGCTATCTTACGGTCGTCAAGCATCAAGAAATCGACAACGGCGCCTTCGCCATCACTCTGCGCGACCCCCTCGGCTGGATTTCGGATCATGATGAAGCCGGCAAGCACCTGCGCGTTCATCTGTCGGACCCGCTGTGGCGCAACTACACGATTACCGGCGTTCAGGGACAGGACATTTCACTTGCCGTGCGGGCTCAGGGAACCGTCTCGCATCGAATGTCCCAACTGTCTGTTGGCGATAGGGTCCTCGCCTCAGGTCCCCACGGGACCGTGACCGCACGAAAGGTCCTTCGGGGCCGCACAGCGTTGCTAACAGCCGGCATCGGGATCACCCCCGCCCTTGGATTGCTGCGTCATCGCGAGTCGGCACATGCGCTCACGGAACTCCGTGTTGTGCACTGTGAGCGCGGTGCCGGAGGAACCCTGTTCTCTGCGCTCCAAGACACCCTGCGTGAAGTCGATGTTCCGTTGGCAGTGACGCACTTCAACACCGCCACGGCCCGTCCCACCGTCGAGCAATTGGTCGAAGCGGTGCGGGACTGCGACAGCGTCGTGATCTGCGGACCAGAAGGTTTCACCGAATTGGCTCTCGAGGCGTGCCATACTGCCGGGCTTGCCCCACAGCAGATCCACCGCGAAACTTTCGCCTCGCCGATACAAGACTTCAGCGAGCTGATCGCAAATTATGAGCCTGCCGACATCACCTGTTCATTCAGTGGAAAGACCTTCACCTGGGACTCCAACGATGGTGTACTTCTCGACTCCCTGGAGGCCCAAGGCCTGACGCCTAGCAGCTCCTGTCGCGGCGGCGCCTGCGGTGAATGCGCCATTACGCTGCTTCGCGGCAGTGTCACCTATCCCATTGATCCCAGTGCATCGGTAGAAGACGGCCAGATCCTGACGTGCATGGCGGTGCCGTCGGAAAACCTGGTGTTGGATCTCTAACCGGTTCCGCCGGGCAACTGCTGTTCACGCACTGGTCATTAGCTTTTTGGTTGCCGGATAAATGCCATCTCTAGGGTGGACACGGCTACAGGGAACCGCATCCCCTGGGCTTTCCCCCACCCTAGAAATGAGGCCAGTTCATGCTTCCACGTATTCCGGCTGCCGTTGCCGCATCCCTCCTCGCCGTCGGGCTTGCCAGCCCGGTTATGGCCGCAGAGCCGTCCGAATCCCAGTTGAAAACCAATGAGCGCAATGGCTCCTTCGACCTTCAGGCCCATCGCGGCGGCCTCGCCGAATGGACCGAAGAGTCCATCGCTGCATTCGGAAACGCGCTTGAAGTCGGGGTCACCACCCTAGAGCTGGACACGATGCTCAGTGAAGACGGAAAGATCGTCGTTTGGCATGACGACCGCATCCAACCCAGCAAGTGCGCGGACACAGCGCCCGTGGTCGCGGGAGATCCGGAGTTTCCCTACGTTGGCCAGCGCGTCGCCGACCTGAGCTTCGCCCAGTTGAGCACGCTGAACTGCGGCTACCAGAAGCTGCCCGGCTACCCTGAACAGAATGTCGCCGAAGGCAACCGCATTGCACAGCTTAAGGACGTATTTGCACTGGTCAAGGAGTCGAAGGCCAAGAAGGTCCGGTTCAACATCGAAACCAAGGTTGAAGACGGCAGGGCCGGCGGCCACGCCATGGAGAAGCTGACGGTGGCGGTGCTAGATGAGATTCAGGATGCGGGGATGGCACAGCGCACCACCTTGCAATCCTTCGACTGGGCGGCGTTGAACCTCGCGCGCGACCTCGCGGCCGACAAGAAAGCTCCGAAGCTTCCCCTTGTCGCTTTGACCAGTGGTGATAAGGCCATGGGCGTAGGACAGCCGGGTTCGGTCCCAGAACTCGGCGGTATAGATATCGACGATTACGACGGTTCGTTGGCCAAGGCCGCCAAGGCCCAGGGCTACGATGTCATTTCGCCGGCCTTTGCAGCTGTCACCGATCAAATGATTTCTGAAGCACACGATCTGGGGCTGCCAGTGATTCCTTGGACCGTCAACAGCCGTACCGACATGGAACGCCTGATGGATATGGGGGTGGATGGAATCATCACGAACTTCCCCACCCGCTTGCGTGAGTTGATGGCGGAGCGCGGACTGAAACTACCCAAGTCATACACGCAGGTGCAGAACTAGACCGCAGCCATTGCTCGACTTCGGCCTTCCGGCTCCGCAGCCGGCGGCTAATGGCCGCCGCCCGCGGCGATTCAGCAATAATTGCATTGGCTTCGGGCCACAGCCACGACGCTAAAACCCATATTCGGCGGCCGCCCGATTTGGGGCCAGCGGGTGATGCCATTCTTCTGCGCGCACGCAACCCCTGCTCACAAAAACCAGTCAAACCATCAGCAAATCCTCAGTAGGCCCCCAAGGTACCGCTCGTTCGATTATGGAATCCGTAGTGTTTCATTCATGCATCTCACTGTTGATGCCAGACGAAATATCTCGATCATTGAGGAGCAAGTCATGGGTTTCATAGGTTGGATTGTTTTGGGTCTCATTGCTGGTGCGATCGCGAAGGCCATCAAGCCCGGAGAAGAAGGCGGAGGCTGGTTGGCTACCCTACTGCTGGGCGTCGTCGGCGCAATCATTGGAGGGTGGATCGGCTCTGCGGTGTTCGGTGTCGGAGTCAATGAGTTCTGGTCGCTTTCGACATGGCTGCTGGCCATCGGTGGCTCTCTTGTGGTGCTCATCATCTGGGGTCTTCTCACCCGCAAAAGGGCATAGTCTACTGACGGTGAGCCCAGAAAGCGCCATTTTCTCCGCTCCGGCAGGTCGGCATCGGCCGGATCATCTAGCGCCGATTGAACCAGTTCGTGAAACATAAACTGTGGTCAAAATCGACCTTCTGGCCGCAAAAAACCCGCCGTTCGCTTGTTTTACCAAGTGAACGGCGGGTATTTTTGTGCGCCCTGCGGGGATCGAACCCGCGACCAATGGATTAAAAGTCCAGTGCTCTACCAGCTGAGCTAAAGGCGCACGGCCTACGGCCAAAAACCATATTACCTGAAGTAGCCGTTCATCCTTAATCGAGCCTTCAAGGCCCGTGAGTCCGTCGCCTGGCTCACTGAAAAGCGCAAGGAAAAGGGAGTAACCTTGTCGCCATGAGAGGTGCTCGATCAGGATCAAAGGTAGCCCACGAGTCGGGGTTTAGACATCATAAACCCCGCCCCTTCGCCCCGATAGATTTCGAACCATATGAGGGCGGAGCCGACCCGGCACGCGTTTCCGAGGCGGCGCACCTTTCAGCTCAGGCCTTCGTGCAGCGGGGCATTGAGAACGAAGATCCAGAGGTGGCGCGCCGCCTCATAGCAGTGGCCGAAGATGAAGGCATCGAGGTACTTGCCGAACTGTGGAGCGAGGCTCCGGCCCATTCGCTGCCCGGAGCGCTGTGGCGGCTCTATGCGGTACGCACCGCAACCCTGAATATGCCAGAGGTGATGGCCGCCCGCTTCTCCGCTGGAGCACACCGCGCAGAGGTCGAACGGATTGTCGCGGGTGTTGCCGAGCCGCCCACCTCCGAAGAGCTGAAAAACATGACCAGCTCCATTCTTTCCGGCGCATTCGACGGAGACTTCGCCCATGCACTGGAGCGCACCGCAGCTTATTGCAGGGTTCTGGCCCTGGGAATGGTTGAGCATGCCGACGCGGCCGACCTTGCTAGCAGCGCCCGCGGTTCACAATTGACCCAGCGCGCCAAGTCCTTGGACAACACCGCCAACGATCTTGAGGTCTGTGCCCGCATGTGGCGCCAGGGCACGCTCGTCTAAGACACAAATCTGCTTTATGCCCGGCGTGCACCGTAGGATGAACGGGCAAGCTTAACAAGCGAAAGGCCGGTGCGTGGAATCGGACAACAAGGCTTCATCTACTGGAACCGTGCGCTGGCTGCTGATTCTGATCGCCACGGCGCTGTTGTCGCAAACTGCGTTGAATCTCGTTCGACCCGTCACCACCTACAAGCTCATTTCGCTGCATGCTGATTCGGTCACCATCGGCGCCGTCACCGCCGCCTATGCGCTGCTGCCGCTGTTCACCGCGATCTATCTGGGGCGCGTGAGCTCACGGATGCGCCAGATCCGCTATCTGATGCTTGCAGGCGTCCTTCTGCTGGCGGTCGGCGGGGCCGGCATTGCGCTGGCTCCCAATGCCCTGTTGGTGGCGTCGGCGAGCGCGGTGTTGGGTCTGGGGCACCTGATGTTTACGATCGGCGGTCAATCCTCGATTGCCCGGTACCTGCCGGATGCCGAACTGGACAAGGGTTTCGGCTGGTTCACCGCCGCCTATTCTGCAGGCCAGTTCCTGGGACCGCTGATTGCTGGCTTCGTGCTCGGCACCGGAACCACGGCAGACTCCCCCGACCGCATTGCAGGCATCGGCCTGTCGCTGTGGATCGGCGCCGCCTGCGCGCTGCTGGCGATTCCGCTGCTGCTGCCAAACTTTCAGCCGAAGATCTCCAAGAAGTCGGCTGCCCCCGTTGCCGGCAAGGCAAAAACCTCGGCCTTCGGCATCCTGAAGATCCGGGGCGTTGCCTCGCATATGTTTGCTTCGCTGACGCTGCTGTCAATCTTGGACATCCTCACCGCCTTCCTGCCGCTGGTTGCCGAGCAACATAACGTCACACCCACGGCGGTGGGCGTGCTCTTGGCCATTCGCGGCTGCGCATCGGTGGTTTCACGCTTGGTGATCCCGCAACTCTCTGCCCATTTCAGCCGCCCCGCGCTGCTGACGGTGAGCCTGTATGTCGCGGCGCTCACCATAGCCATTGCCCCTGCATTCATCGACTCGCTGTGGATCTCCGGCACCGCGCTGCTGATCGGCGGGTTCTTCCTGGGGCTGGGCCAGCCGTTGACCATGACGATGATTTCAACAGCTGTTCCCCCGTTGGACCGCGGCGCGGCCCTGGCCGTTAGGCTCATGGGTAACCGCCTGGGACAGGTGGCGTTGCCGATCGTCGCCAGTACCGTCGCTGCAGGCTTGGGGCCCGCCGGCGCCATCTGGTTCAGCTGCGCGCTGCTGGGTGCCAGCGCCGTGGAGAAATCTCTGCGCCGATGACGTGAGAAGTCGCACTGAAACTGGCACGCAGTTGACAGCCCACCGGTTGAGCGAGAAAACTAGGATGCGGTGTCGGGCCGCTGGTAACCCCGGGCTCCAAAACTCTGCCGCTTCGAGCGGCCTTCCGCCGAGAGGCGTTCCCGGTCCGGCATCACTAAAATTCTTGAGTTCAACTTCAAGCCGTAAACTGTACTGCGTTGGTACCTACCCCTAAAGTTCTAGTCGAATGGTGCGCCGTACAAAGTGAAGTTCCAGATCTTTCCCTCAGCCTCCCGCGGCATTGAGCTGCTCTGCGACCTAGCTGACACGATCCGCCGCTCGGTAGCAGGCGTGGCTGAAATGATCGGCAATCCCGATGGACGCCCACAGCAGCTGCGCGAGCTGGCGGCCGCCGAAGCCGAAGCCTCGGATCTGGTCCACGCGGTGCTCACCCACCTGCGCACCAGCTACATCAGCCCGCTGCCCCGCGAAGATATGTACACGCTCTCGCGACTGCTGCACGAGACCATGGAGCACCTGCGCGGCACCGGAGAATTGATCATGAACGTGGGCTCCACGCCGCTCTCCGAACGCTCCTCGGAGCAGCTCGAACTGATCTCGCAGCTTGCCGAGCTGGCGGCCGACTCGGTCAGGCGCCTGAACAGCCTCGACGACCTGGAAGACAACTGGCTGCAGATGCTGCAGTCTTCCAAGCGTGCCGCCCGCACGCACCTGGTCTGGCTCGACGAGATCGCCAACTTCTCCAAGGCAGGCACGATGCACCGGCACCAGTCGGTGGCAAACCACCTGATGCTCACCGCCAATACCCTGCGCCAGTTCGCAGACCACCTGGGCCGCGTTCTGGTCAAGGAGTCCTAGAGCCGATGACCGTGACCTCGGCCCTGACCGTCATTGCTGTCATTCTCACCCTGGCCTATGCGGTGCTCAACGGCTTCAGGGACTCCTCAACCGCCGTTGCCGCCGCCGTGCGCACCAGGGCGCTGACCCCGGTAGTCGCCGTGGTCGTCGCCGCGTTCTTCGCCTTCCTCGGCACGCTTGCCACCTCCGGGTTGAGCACCGCCCTGGTGGATGCCCTGAACTTCAACGTCCCACCGGGCACCGCCGGGCTGAAGATGGTCATCTGCGGCCTGATCACCGCGGGCGCCTGGGGCATCTACTGCTGGTGGCGCGGCATGCCGATGAGTTCAACCCACTCGCTGCTCTCCGCGCTGGTGGGCGCCAGCGGCGCCGCCGCATTCGTCGGCGACGAGTCCATGGCGGGGGCCTGGCAGCTGCTGCTTGGTTCGGTGCTGCTGCCCCTGCTCATCGCCCCGGGCGTCGCCTATGCGCTGTCCTACCTGGCGGTTATTCCGGCGATGTGGCTGGTGCGGCACAACACCTCCCGCACGGTCAATGAGGTCTCGCGCACCGGGCAGGCGGTCACGGCGTGCGCTTCGGCGCTCGGCCTCGGCCTGCAGGATGGCCAGCGCACCGGCGCCCTGATCGCGCTGGTGCTGATGAACGGCCGCCTGATGGACCCGGGGCCCGTCACCTGGGCCATCCAGCTGGCCGCCGCCGCCGCACTGTCCTTCGGGGTGCTGCTGGGCGGTTGGCGCATTACCTACACGCTGGGACGGCGCCTGGTGAACTTTGATCCGCTGCGCGGCATGATCGCCCAGGGCGTTTCGGCAATCATGCTGTTCCTCGGCTCGGTGGTTTTCCACCTGCCCATGTCGACGACGCAGACGGTCACCAGCGGCATCGTCGGGGCTGGAAACAACCAAAGCTTCGAGTCGGTGGTCTGGCGCAACGTCGCCAAGGTGGCGAGGATCTGGGTGCTGACCCCTGCGGTCTGCATCTTCGGCGGCGCCGTGCTCACCCTGGCCGTCCGGCCGCTGTTCTAGCATGGTTAAAAACCAGCGGCGCACCGTGGTGCGCCGCTGGCGATGATCCCCTCCAGGATCCTCGGAAGACCCCCCTTCCGGTCCGCCTGCCGCCAAGCGGCAGACGAAATCTTTATCCGAAGCGTCCTGAGACGTAGTCTTCGGTGGCCTTCTGCTCCGGCTTGGAGAAGATGGCGGCGGTGTCGTTGTACTCGATGAGCTTGCCCGGCTTGCCGGTGCCCGCGATGTTGAAGAAGGCGGTCTTGTCGCTCACGCGGGCTGCCTGCTGCATATTGTGGGTCACGATCACCACGGTGTAGTCGTTCTTCAGCTCGTTGATCAGATCCTCGATGGCCAGGGTGGAGATCGGGTCCAGAGCCGAGCAGGGCTCATCCATCAGGATCACGTCGGGCTTCACCGCGATGGTGCGTGCGATGCACAGGCGCTGCTGCTGGCCGCCGGAAAGGCCGGAACCCGGCTTATCCAGGCGGTCCTTGACCTCGTTCCACAGGTTCGCGCCGCGCAGCGACTTCTCCACCAGCGCGTCCGCGTCGGACTTGGAGATCTTCTTGCCGTTCAGCTTCACGCCGGCGAGCACATTGTCCTTGATGGACATGGTGGGGAACGGGTTGGGACGCTGGAAGACCATGCCGATCTGGCTGCGGACTGTCACCGGGTCCACGCCCGGGCCGTAGAGGTCGTCGCCGTCCAGCAGGACCTCGCCCTCGACGCGTCCGCCGGGGATGACCTCGTGCATGCGGTTCAGCGTGCGCAGGAAGGTCGACTTGCCGCAGCCCGAGGGGCCGATGAATGCGGTGACCGACTTCGGTTCGATATTGATGGAGACGCCTTCAACGGCCAGGAACTTGGAGTAGTAGACGTTCAGGTCGTTGACGTCGATGCGTTTTGCCATGATATTTCCTTGAAAAGTTTGGGGGTTGGACCGGAGCCTTGGCTCAACGGCCCTTCTTGGGGGCGAAGATCTTTGCGACCAGGCGGGCGATGAGGTTCAACGCCATCACCATCAGGATCAGCAGCAGGGCCGCGGCCCAGGCACGATGCAGCGACGGATCCACATTCGTGGGGCTGGTCGGGGTCATGATCTGGTAGTAGATGAAGGTCGGCAGCGTGGACATCCAGTTGGCGAACACGTTCAGGTTGATGCTGCTGGCGATGCCGGCGGTGACAAGGATCGGTGCGGTTTCACCGATGACGCGGGCGATGGCCAGGGTCACGCCGGAGGCGATGCCGGAGATCGCGGTCGGAATGACCACCTTCAGGATGGTGCGCCAGCGGCGCACGCCCAACGCATAGGATGCCTCGCGCAGCTCGTTCGGGACGATCTTGAGCATTTCCTCGGTGGAGCGGACCACGGTGGGGATCATCAACACGCTCAGGGCGACCGCTGCGACGATGCCCATGCGGGAGTTCGGTCCGAGCAGCAGCCCGAAGAAGGCGGCGGCGAACAGGCCTGCAACGATCGACGGGATGCCGGTCATGACGTCCACGAAGAAGGTGATGGCGCGGGCCAGCGGGCCGTTCTTGCCGTATTCCACCAGGTAGATGGCCGTCAGCATGCCCACCGGGACCGAGATCAGGGTGGCCCAGAAGGTGATCAGCAAGGTGCCCATCAGCGCATGGTAGGCGCCGCCGATCACCGGGGTGCCCTCGGCGACGGTCTGGTTGTCCACCGCACCGGTGACGCCGTTCATCGAGGTGAGCAGGAAGTCCATGCTCATGCCCGGCAGGCCCTTTTCAAGCACCGTGTACAGCACCGATGCCAGCGGCAGCAGCGCCAGGATGAAGCTGGAGTAGATCAGGTAGGTCCACATGGCGTTCTTGCCGCGGCGCTTGCCCTCAACGACGGTGGTTGCCACGGAGGCGATGACCAGGAAGAGCAGCGCCGAGTAGATCGCGAAACTCGCCACGGCGAATCCGGTCAGCGTGGAGGCCGCCGCGCCGAGCACGATGGATCCGGCGCCGATGGCGGGCAGCGCCCACTTGGGCATCTTGCCCTTGGCCAGCGAATTGCGCTTGCGGCTCGGGGGAGGTGTCAGGCCGGTGTTGCTGCGTTCAAAAGTAGTCATGGCATTCATCAGTTGGCTCCGGAGAATTCCTTGTGGCGGGCGATGATTGCCCGAGCGATCATGTTCACGACCAGGGTGATCAGGAACAGGACCAGGCCGGCGGCGATGAGCTCGGCCAGACGCAGCCCAAAGGCCTCAGGGAAGTTCAGTGCGATCTCTGCGGCGATGGTCTGATTGCCGGACTGGATCAGCGAGGCGATCAGCGGGCCGGTGGAGAGCACCAGCGCCACCGCCATGGTCTCACCCAGTGCGCGGCCCAGGCCGAGCATGACCGCCGAGATGATGCCGGGGCGGGCGAAGGGCAGCACCGCGGTGGTGATCATTTCCCAGCGGGTGGCGCCCAGCGCGAGCGCGGCTTCCTCGTGCAGCTTGGGCGTCTGCAGGAAGATCTCGCGGGACAGCGAGGTGATGATCGGCAGGATCATGACCGCCAGCACGATGCCTGCGGTGAGCATGGTCTTGCCGGTCTGGCTGGCGGGGCCTTCAAAGATCGGGATGAAGCCCATGTTCGCAGCCAGCCAGTCGTAGCCGGGGACCAGCGCCGGAGCCAGCACCATGTAGCCCCAGGCGCCGTAGATGACCGAGGGGATGGCGGCCAGCAGGTCGATGACGTAGCCCAGCGGGCCGGCGACCTTGCGAGGAGCGAAGTGGGAGATGAACAGGGCGACGCCCAGTCCGATGGGGGTGGCGATCAGCAGCGCAATGGTTGCGGCGATCACCGTGCCGATGACGATCGGCCAGATGTAGGCGAAGAATCCTTCGCCGCCGGAGATGTCGGCCGGGTCCGCCAGGAAGGTCGGCATGGCCTGAATGAGCAGGAAGACTGCCACCGCGAACAGGGTGATCAGAATCAGCACACCGGCGCCGAGTGCTGCACCGGAGAAGATCTTATCCCCGGCGCGGCCGGACGTCGATGACTTGCTCGTCAAAGCATTGGTAGTCATGGCTTGAGCCTTTGTCGGTTTGAGGGGGTGGGGGTGGAGGGGGTTGGGGGGGGGGGGGGGGCGGCTTCCCGCCCACACCGGGTGTTACTTGGCGACGGTGATCGCGTCGATGGCCGCGGCGGCCTTCTCTTCGATGCTGGTCGACAGCGGGGCGTTGCCGGCCGAGTCGGAGGCTACCTTCTGGCCTTCGGCTGAAACGACGTACTTGCCGAATGCCTTGACCAGGTCGACGGTTGCCTGATCCTTATAGGTGCTGCAGTAGATGTGGTAGGAGAGCAGCACGATGGGGTAGGTGCCCGCCTCGGTGGTGTCGCGCTTCAGGTCAAGTGCCAGGTCGTTCGGGCCGGAACCCTCTACCGGGGTGGCGGTTTCAAGCGCCTTGGCGGCGGCTTCGGCGGAGATCTTGGTGTACTCGTCGCCGACCTTGACGTTCACGGTGGACAGGTCGCCCACGGCGGAGAAGTCTGCGTAGGTGATGGCGCCGGCGGTGGAGCTGGCGGTGGAAACCACACCCGAGGTGCCCTTGGCGTTCTCGGACTGGATGTCCTTCGGCCAGTCGCCGGAGACGTCGTAGGTCCAGACATCGCCCGCGGTGGCCTTCAGGTACTCGACGAAGTTCTCGGTGGTGCCGGACTCGTCGTTGCGGTGCACCACGGTGATTGCGGTGTCCGGCAGCTTGGCGTCGGGGTTCTGCTTGGCGATGGCCTCATCGTTCCACTTGGTGATCTCCTTCTTGAAGATCTTGGCGATGGTGTCTGCATTCAGGTTCAGCGAGTCGACGCCATCGAGGTTGAAGGCCACTGCAATCGGTGAGACGTAGGCTGGAATGTTGAAGGCGCCGTCCGGGCCGCAGACCTGCTTGGCCTGGTCCTTTTCCTCGTCCTTCAGGTAGGCGTCGGAACCGGCGAACTGTGCGCCGCCGGCCAGGAATGCCTTGCGGCCCGCGCCCGAACCGTCAGGCGAGTACTGCACGTTGGCCTGGGCGTTCTCTGCCTTGAACCCGTTGATCCAGGCTTCCATGGCCGAGTTCTGTGAGGAAGCGCCGATGCCGGTCAGGGTGCCGGAGACTCCGGCGCCCGCCGATGCGCCCTCGGCCGGTGCTGCGGTGGCTGCGCCGGTCGGGTTGTCCGAACCGCAGGCAGTCAGTGCCAGTGCTGCGATGGAAAGAACAGCAGCTGCACTGCCAAGACGATTGATCTTCACGAGTAGTACTCCCCAATAAGTGTGGTGGAAAATGATGTAAACCTTGCAGCGGACATCCTTCCCGCTTCACCTAGAACGTTAAGGAGCCAAAGTGACCAGCTCCCCCAGCAAAGGTGAACGAAAGGTTAACAACGAGTTGCAGCGGCGGTGATCCTGATCACGAATTTTTTCGCCGCCTCGTTCCACCCCAAGGACTCCCCTCGTCAGCCCGTAAATACAGGTCTTTTTCTCCGCCCATGACAAACTAGAGGCATGGCTACAGGTCGCACGGTGCGTACTTTTCTTGCCACGCGCAATAAGGCAGGACTGGTCCGCGCCCGCAATTCGCTGCCGAGGATCATCCGGATGACCCTCGGCGCCATCGGCGCGTTCTGGGCGGCGGAGGAACTGCTGGGACACACCCAGCCGATCTTTGCGGCCACCAGCGCGCTGGTATCGCTGGGATTCGGCGGAGCGACCACCGTGCGGCGCACTGCAGAGGTGGCGTTGGGCTGCACGCTGGGAGTGGCCCTGGGTGATCTGCTCATGCAATGGCTGGGACAGGGCATCTGGCAGGCGGCGGTGGTGATGTCGCTGAGCCTGGTGATCGCCCGCTACCTTGATTCGGGGGCGATCTTCTCCACGCAGCTGGGCATGCAGTCGGCGCTGGTGGTGCTGCTGCCGATCAGCGTGGACGGCCCCTTCGCCCGGTCGCTGGATGCGGTGACCGGTTCGGTGCTGGCGCTGCTGATCATCGTCCTGTGGCCCTCCGACCCGCGGCGCACCCCGGTGGCGGCCCTTTCCGAACTGTTCAAGGAGCTCTCCGAGTCGATGCTCGAATGCTCCTGGGCCATCAGGGACGACGACCGCCGCGCTGCGTTCCATGCACTGGTCAAGGCCCGCGCCACGCAGAAGTATCTTGACCAGCTGCCCGCCGCCTTCAAGGCTTCGCAGGAGCTTGCCATGCTCTCCCCCGCCGGGCGGCGGCATCGCGAGGAGCTAAACCGCCTCTCGGAGCGGTTCAACCACTACGACTGGGCTTCACGCAACGCTCGAGTGTTTGTGCGGCGCCTGGCATCCACCCTGAGCAACAGCGCGCTGACCCCCGAGGGTTCGGCGGCGCTCGCCCCGCTGCTGCGGGAGATCGCCGAGGGCATCAACGCGCTGGCCCAATCGGTGCGCGAGCCGACGCTGGCAGGCCAGCACAAATACGAAAAGATCGCACGCTCCCAGCTTGAGGCCGCCGCGGCCCAGTTGGATCCACGGGCGCTGGGCGTTGAGGGGCTGCAGGGCGAAGGGCTGGTGCTACTGCTTCGCCCCATGGTCGTTGATCTGTTGGAAGCCGCGGGGCGCAGCAATGAATCCGCCGTCGAGTTCTTCCCGAAGTTGTCCTAGCCGGTCGATAGCATTGGTACATGGCCAAAACTTCGACTAAGACCAAAGCTACTGCGAGCTTTAAGTGCTCCGAATGCGGCTGGACCACCATCAAATGGGTGGGCCGCTGCGGCGAATGCCAGGCCTGGGGCACGGTAGAAGAGGTTGGCGTGGTCAGCGCCCGCACCGTGGCCGCCGCCAAGGTGGCCCACCCCGCCAAGCCCATCGCGCAGATCGACGGTTCCGAGGCGGCCTTCCGCCCCAGCGGCGTGCCCGAGCTGGACCGCGTGCTCGGCGGCGGCCTGGTCCCGGCCGCGGCGATCCTGCTGGCCGGCGAACCAGGCGTGGGCAAGTCGACGCTGCTGCTCGACGTGGCGGCCAAGGCGGCGCAGACCGGGCTGCGCGTGCTGTACCTGACCGGCGAGGAGTCCGCGGCACAGGTCAAGTCCCGCGCCGAACGCATCAACGCCATCGCCGACACCCTGTACCTCGCCGCAGAGACGGACCTGTCGTTGGCGCTGGGGCAGATCCAGGAGATCAACCCGCAGCTGCTGATCCTCGACTCCGTGCAGACCTTCTCCTCTGCAGAGGTCGACGGGGCCGCCGGCGGCGTCTCCCAGGTGCGCGAGGTGGCCGCCTCCATCATCAACTCCGCAAAAACCCGCGCAATGACGACCATCATGGTGGGACACGTGACCAAGGAGGGCTCGGTGGCCGGCCCGCGCCTGCTCGAGCACCTGGTGGACGTGGTCTGCCAGTTCGACGGTGAAAAGCATTCGCGGCTGCGCATCCTGCGCGCGCTGAAGAACCGCTACGGCGCCACCGACGAGGTGGGCTGCTTCGATTTGAACGAGGACGGCATCGAATCGCTGACCGACCCGTCCAAGCTTTTCGTCACGCGCACCCGCAACCCGGTGCCCGGCACCTGCATCACCGTCACCCTCGAGGGCCGGCGCCCGCTGGTCGCCGAGGTGCAGACCCTGCTCTCGCGCGGCAGCGGCCCGGCCCCGCGCAGGGCCACCAGCGGCCTGGACGCGGCCCGTGCCCAAATGGTCGTCGCGGTGCTGCAGGCCCGCGCCCATATGGACCTGTCTTCCATGGACTCCTATATAGCAACGGTGGGCGGGGTGAAGATCGCCGAACCGGCCGCGGACCTTGCCTGCGCGCTGGCGCTGGCCTCCTCGATGAACGAGTTCCCGCTGCCCCAAGACTTCGTGGCCTTCGGCGAGGTCGGCCTCGCCGGCGAGGTGCGGCAGGTCCCGGAGATCGCGCGGCGCATCACCGAGGCGCAGCGCCTTGGCTTCTCCTTCGCCATGGCGCCTGCCACCCCCGAGCCGTTGAAGAACATTCCCGAGGGCATCCGTGTGTTTCAGGTGGAGAACGTGGCCCAGGCCCTTGACATCGCGTTTAACCAGCGGCAGAAGCCAACACGATAAACTTGGTGTTGCTGCCCGCTGAAAGGACGCACGTTGAAGCCGCATCCAGCACCCGAACTGCTCACCACCCTGGCCCGGATCGCCCCGGGAACCGAACTTGCCCAGGGTTTGGAGCGTATTCAGCGCGGCCGCACCGGCGCCCTGATCGTGCTCGGGCATGACAGGATCGTCGAGTCCATCTGCTCCGGCGGCTTCAGGATCAACACCGAGTACACACCCACCAGGCTGCGCGAACTGGCGAAGATGGACGGTGCGATCATCCTCGACGCCTCGGCCAAGCAGATCCTTCAGGCGGGCGTGCAGCTGATGCCCGATGCCGGGATCGAGACCCAGGAATCAGGCACCCGCCACCGCACCGCTGAGCGCGTGGCGGCGCAGACCGGTTTTCCAGTGATCTCCGTGTCCCAGTCAATGCAGACGATCACGCTCTATGCGGCCGGCGAGCGCCATGTGCTTGAACCCGCCGAACGCCTGCTGGCCCGCGGCAACCAGGCTATTGCCACGCTTGAGCGCTACCGCCACCGCCTCGACCAGGTCACCAGCGCATTATCTGCCGCTGAAATCGAGGACGTCGCCACCGTGCGCGAGGTGCTTGCGGTCCTGCAGCGCACGGAAATGCTGCGCCGCACCAGCGAGGAAATCTCCCGCTACGTTCTTGAGCTCGGCGTGGACGGGCGTCTGCTCGCCTCCCAGCACACCGAACTGCTGGCCGGCATCCACGTGGACAACCAGCTGCTGCTGCGCGACTACTCCCATGCCGACGGCGCCGAGCTGGATATCGAGGCCGCCCTGGAGAAACTGCATGAGATTTCCGATGCACAGCTGATCGAGCCGGAGGCGTTGACCAAGATCCTCTTCCCGCACTCCACCGCGGATCAGGAAGACCAGCTGACCCCGAAGGGCTACCGCCTGCTCTCGCAGATCCGCTCTGTACCCAAGGCGATCGGCGAGCGGCTGGTCGCCTCGTTCGACAACCTGCAGCTGCTGATGGCCGCCTCGACCACCCAGTTGATGCAGATCGAGGGCGTCGGCGAACAGCGTGCGCGCTCCATCCGCGAAGGCCTTGCCCGGATGGCCGAATCTTCACTTCTCGACCGCTACATCTAGGGCTACTTCAGCACGAAGGTCACCGGGTCGCTGGTGAATTCTCCCAGCGCAGCGGTGAACTTATAGGTGCCCGGCAGCGGCTTGGAGTTGATTGCCTTGCACCCGGGGGCCGAACGCTTGCGGTCCCATTCGAACCTTGCGCTCTCCTTCTGTCCCGCGGCGAATTTGAGCATCACGTCTTCGCTGTTGGCCAAGCAGTCAACGGTGGAGAAGATGCGGTCGGACCCGCTGGAAATCAGGAATTCCTGCTGGCTCGTGCCGACGTTGACCTCACAGTCGCGATCCGAGGTGTTCTCGATACCCAGGGTGAGCACCGGGTTTTCCTCGGGGGCATATGACTTTTTATCGGTGGATGCGGTGATCTTAACTTCGTCGTCCTTGCAGACCTCGCCGGAAGCTTCCTTGGGCTTCTCGCTGCCGTCGGCGCTGGGGGTCGCCTGCACACTGGGCGCTGCGGCGGTCGGGTTCGGGTTGTCTCCCGAGCTGAACAAACCGACCAGGGCGGTAATGCCCCAGATGATCACGCCCACAAGCAAGAGGGCCGCGATAGCCACAGTGATGCGCCGGCGCCGATAAACGCCAGCCGATTCCTTGCCCCCCGAAGTTTTGCTCATGGGTTAAGGCTAGTTCATCGACCGGCTTCAACCGCGTCATAGCGCGTGATTCTGCGCCGAGATACCTCTCATTTAGAGTGGTGAGGTGCAGCAAATTCACGACAAGATCAATAACTGGTACATACACAACGCCCGCGACCTTCCGTGGCGCCGCCCCTCGGCCACCGGCTGGGAAGTGATGGTCAGTGAATTCATGCTCCAGCAGACGCCCGTGGCGCGCGTACTGCCGGTGTGGGAGGAGTGGATGCGGCGCTGGCCGCGCCCCCAGGATCTGGCGGCCGAACCCCTCTCCGAGGCGCTCAAGGCGTGGGGACGCCTAGGGTATCCGCGTCGCGCCCAGCGCTTGCATGCGGCGGCCATCGAGATCACCACCGAATACAACGGCCAGGTCCCGCGCACCGAGGAGCAGCTGCGCGCGCTGCCCGGGGTCGGCGACTACACGGCTGCGGCGATCGCCTGCTTTGCCTTCAAGGAGCCGACGGTGGTTGTCGACACGAACATCCGCCGGGTCCATGCCCGGCTCTTCGGCGGGATGGCCCTGCCGGAGCCGAGCCCGCGTGCCAGCGAGTTCGCCCGCGCAAGGGAAGTTCAGCCGCGGGACACGCAGGCGGCAAATCTGTGGAACGTCTCGGTGATGGAGCTCGGCGCCCTTCTCTGCACCGCGCGCACTCCCAAATGCGAGCAATGCCCGGTGTTCAATGACTGTGCCTGGATCAAGGCCGGGCAGCCCGCACCCCACTACACTCCCAAGGGGCAGGCGTGGAAGGGAACCGACCGGCAGGTCCGCGGGGCGATCATGGCGATCCTGCGCGAGCATGATCACCCGGTGGCGGAGTCCAGTTTCCTCACAGACCTTTCTCTGCAGTCCCATGCGAAGTATGTCGCCCTGGGCATGCTTGAATCGCCGCTGGAACAGCGCGAACGTGCATTGGCCGGATTGCTGAAGGACGGATTGGCGGTGGCCGAGCCAGAAGGCATTCGCCTTCCTTCCTAGGAATCAGCGCAGAGTCGGTGCAATGGATCTAAGCTATGTCCATGAGCGCTTCCTCCTCCGACGCCCTACGACAGGTGACTGATCATCCGTGGTTTCGGCGCATTGCCCGCTTGGGGTACATCGCGAACGCAGTATTACACGCAATGTTGGGCGTGCTGGCCCTGACGCTCGCACAAGGGGGCAATACTGAAGCTGACCAAAGCGGGGCGATGCAGACTTTAGCCCAAGACCCCTGGGGAATGATCTTGCTCTGGTTTTGCGCACTGTCAGCAGCTCTTCTGGGTCTCTGGTCAATTGCGCAAGCGGTGATGACACAGACCAAGGCAACACGACGGTTCAAGGTCGGTGGCACCGGGCTGGTTTTTATCGCACTCAGCGGCGCGTTCTTTCAATTTGCCACGGGCCACCATAGCGATTCGGGGCAGACGACCAGCTCAATTAGCTCGGTGCTCATGCAGTCGGCAGGCGGTAGGTTCCTGCTGATTGCGCTTGGACTGGGGCTCATAGGAATCGGCGGATACTTCATCTTTCGTGGCATTTCGCGGCGATTCCTCGAAGACATCGACTCATCCAGCCACGTGGCGCTGCAAAAGGCAATCACCATTTCTGGGGCACTCGGATATCCTGCCAAGGGTCTCGTCCTTGCAGCTGTGGGGTTGCTGTTCATTAGCGCCACGGTCCAAAACAATCCGGAAGATTCAACCGGCCTCGACGGTGCGCTCAAGGCAGTTCGAGACCAAGATTTCGGTCCCACGGCACTAGCTCTGGTCGGAGCAGGTTTGCTGGCCTACGCCGTATACCTCGCCTTCCGGTCTCGCTACGACAGCATGGATGCCTGAATTACAGGGTGATGATCATCCGGGTATTGCCAAGGGTATTTGGCTTGACGCGGGCCAGATCCAAGAATTCTGCCACGCCTTCATCGCGTGAGAGCAGGATTTCTTGGTACACGGCGGGGTCCACGGCGCTCTGGTCCGCCATTACGCTGAATCCCTGGCGTTCGAAGAACTTCACCTCGAAGGTCAGGCAGAAGACCCGCGCCACCCCGACTATGCGCGCCCTGCGCAGCAGTTCGTTCAACAGCAGATGCCCCACCCCCTGGCCGCGCACCGCTGAGGAGGTGGCAAGTGTGCGGATTTCGGCGATGTCCTCCCAAATCACATGCAGGCCTCCGCAGCCGACGACGTTGCCTTCGGAATCCTCAGCCACCACGAATTCTTGAATCGATTCGTAATAGGTCACCGCTTCTTTATCCAGCAAGATTCGCTCCTCGGCCAACGGTCGCACCAAGCTGCGAATCGCCTGGACGTCACTGGTTTTTGCTGAACGAACGGTAATTGTATTCACACATCAAATCCTATGCCCGCGTGATTACAGAATCGATTCTTCGGTAGGCAAAAGTCACGGATCACACCCGGTGTGGTGTTCTATGCGAAACTTAGCTTCGGCGGCGGTGATTCTACGGCGAAGGAACAGGATGGCGACAAAGTCTGCAGCTCCCGGGTTCGGATTGCTCTCCATCCTGCTTGCGGCCGTCGGCATCGCGCCCCTGCTCAACTACGGGTTGAGCGCCACCAGTGATCTGGTCATCCGCGACCTGGGCATCAACGAAACCCAGTTCGGCCTGCTGGCCACCGCATGCTTCGGCTGCGGCGCCATCGGCAATGTCGTGTTCGGCAGGTATTCGGACCGGCAGTCCGACGCAAAGTTGCTGGCCCTGGTCTTCGGCATTGCCGCAGTTGCCATGACCGTGGCAGCCATTCCGGCTGGTTATGCCTTCTTGCTCGTCGCCTCCGGAATTGCAGGCTTCGCCCAGTCCTTCCCCAATGGCGTCACCAACCGCATCCTTGTCCAGCGGGTGCCCGCGGCGCAGCGCATCGGCTGGACAGGCATCAAGCAATCTGGGGTTCAGGTTTCGCAGCTGGTGGGAAGCCTCGGCTTCCCCCTCATGGCCGGAATCATCGGCTGGCACGGCGCCTCGGCCGCTGGTGCTGTCTTCGCGGTGCTTTTGGCGATGCTCGCGGTGCGGATCTTGGGCAAGACGCCGATGTTCCCGGCCCCGACACCACGGCAGCAGGTCAGTGCTGTTCCGCTTCGGGACGCAGCCCCCGATGTCTCTACCAGATTCATCGTATTTGCCCTGACACTTTTCGGCTTCATCAATGGTGTCGGGGTGCAGGCAACAAACGTAGGCTGTTCTAAACCCCATTTGAGACTGACACGAACTTCGAACCACAGATATATTGATCGTCCTTTAACAAGTTCATGATTGAGTACGAACATTATGAACATGATCAACGTGTGCATTTGATTAGTTGCTGACTAAACGACCAACTTCTTCAAACTTGTAAAGATGTTAAACGTCAACATCAAAGTCGACAGTTATTAAGTGAGATCCTTCATCAAAATATTTAGTTATGCGCTATAACGCGCTATAGTTCATGAACGTGCAACGTTTACACACAATGTATGTACCAACGAAGCACGCACTTTGGTGTACTCGTGTGTCACCATACAACAGGAAGTGATCAGAATGGACAACGCAGAAGCACTCGTTCACTCTATTGGGCTTCATGCAGTTTCGGGCATTGGTAAAGAAAATCTCCGTGCACTCGAAGTTGCATTGGATTCCGATAGTCACGAAGCACACATTGCCGTAGTTTTACGTCATGAGTCTGAAGAGCAGATCCTTCGCACTACTGACAAGCTTAATGATCTACAGATTCTATTTCTCGGTGAGGCTTCAATTGAATGGTCTTTCGAGGAAGCTGGCTCCCGTACCCGTACGGTTCGAGCAACCGAAAAACAGTATCAGTACGCCTAGGCAACGATGCTCCCTACTACATCGCAGCTAGAAGATTGGGCCGGTCCCCATTGGAGGACGGCCCAGTCTTTGTTTAAGAGCTCTGACCAATGGGCGGCTGTTGCCGCGTTTTATACTTCGTACCATTACTTGCGTGCAGCGCTCATCGCAGATCCAGTATTTCAGGATCAGAAGGCGCTCTCATTGATCCACCCGGCGTTGAAGGTCGGCGATCAATTCGAGAAAAAACATAGCTTTGGTGGCTTGAGTAAAGCACAGCTTGGACTCATAGAAATGTGTATTGTGGTATATCCTCATGTCTCGCGTTATTACACGCTTGGGCATCAAGCCAGCTGCGGAGTTCGGTATGATGGAGGCTTCCCTCGTCACGTGTCGCTTGAAAAATCCATGGAATACGCCGAAATCTTCCGGCAAGAGTACCTTGCAGGGAACCTGGTACATACCAAGTCCAAGGC
The DNA here is from genome assembly GCF_032154645.1 of Glutamicibacter sp. Taxonomy (GTDB): domain Bacteria; phylum Actinomycetota; class Actinomycetes; order Actinomycetales; family Micrococcaceae; genus Glutamicibacter. The sequence continues at coordinate 33,191 of NZ_JALDXV010000009.1, forward strand.
CCTCAAAGCTGCACAATCCTAGTCTTCTCTTTAACGAAGAAAACTGCCCGATCATATTCACCTTGCGGTGAATATGATCGGGCAGTTTCGCTGCAGCTACTTGCGGAAGGTCTCACCGTCGAAGCCAGGGTAAGAGCCCTCGGCCGCGGCCGTTGAGAAATCCTCCTGCGGTTCAACTTCGACCTGATCGCCAGGATCCGCAAAAGTGATTCCGGATCCCAACGGATCGTTCGCTTCACGCAGCGAATCAATGTGCTTCACGATCGTTCCGTACACCAACTGCTGCAGACCGTAGACGACGAGGAACGCCGGGAGGATCTGCATCCCGGTAAGCGCGCCAGTCGCGAACGAATACACTCCGGCGATTGCCAGTGACACCACGACGGGCAGCGCAACGCTGAGCGTCTTGGACCAGTCGCGGGTCTTGCGCCACTGGATGACCGGCGCCGAGGCGATGGTGAAGACCGCGGCGATCGCGGCCATGAGGATATCTGTATCCATGAGGTGGTTCTCCTTTACTTGAAGGGTGGGATGTCGAGCATTCGGCAGGTGATCGCACCGGCTTGGCCGTCGGCCTTGCCGCCGCCGAGCTTGGTGTAGCGGGTCCAGTTGGCTTTCTGGATCGCAGTGACGTGCTTGGCCAGGACTGGGCCGTAGTCGCCGTCGCGGACGAGCTTGCCCAGGCGCTGCGAGGCAGCCCATTTGGCAACGGCCGGCTGCAGCGTGTTGCGCACCCACTCGTACCAGCGCTGTGTGGTCGGGCCCCAGTAGCCGTCGGCCTTGAAGGTGGCGCCGCCGTACTTGCGTGCCCGCTCCTGGTAGCGCTTCACCGCGGAGCGGGTCATTTCGCCGTAGATGCCATCGATCTCGCCGGTGTAGATGCCAAGCGACTTGAGCAGCTTCTGGATCTTCTTGGTGTCCTTGGCGGAAACACCCTTCCAGACGGTTTTGGTCTTCGGCGCTGGCTTCGAAGTGCCACCGGTAGGCTTGGTGACTTCCTCGACCTTGCCTTCAGTGGCTCGACGGATCTTGTCTGCCACGCGCTTGACCGCGGCCGGCGAACCCACGATCTCGAAGTGCATGTCATCGCGCTTCGAAATCAGCAGGTTATAGTCGCCGCCCCAGCGCAGTGTGCCTTCGTAGTACTTGAGGCGGGCGCGGATCGCTGCGCGCTGCGCCGCGGCGAAGGTATTGATTGCCCCGCGTGGGTGGCGCATGGCGTTGACGTCGACCGCGTAGCCGCCGGCATGGTTCGAATAGCCCTTGGTCTTGCCACGTACCGGGCGGACCGCGTGGCCCCAGTCGTCCTCGCCCTGGTCGACGTCCTCGATGTGCTGATCGACGTACAGGACGATGTCTGTCAGGATGACCGCGACGTCGCCGCCGTGCACCTTGCCGATGATTTTCGGGATCCGTGTGAGCTGCGAACTGGTCGAGTCAAAGATGACCGGCCAGCCGTTCTGGCATAGGGCCATGGGGTTTCCTTTCGGGTATGCGAAAGCCCCGGCACCGGGTGGTGCCAGGGCATAAGAAAAGCCCCGACCATTTGGTCTAGGGCTTGGGTGGTTTGCGCTCCTACGGAACTACGGGTAGTGCAGCAAGAGCGGCCGCTGTGGGCCACGCGTCGGTGGTGAGCCAGCTGATCTGCGTGATCGAGTACTGATCGCCAAAGGTCGGCGTTGCGGTTCGGTTGATGATTCCCATGTCCCGCTCCGCGTAGCGAATAGTGACGCCTGTAAGGTTCGTGGTGCCGCTGCTGTTCATGTACACCGGGACGCGGGCGGTGATAGCCGTAGGCCGGAAACCGATTGGATATCCAGTCAAGAAGAAATTGGATGTAGCTGCACCAGTGAAGGTGACATTCTTCAGTAGCAGTGTTGCCCGGTTGCTTTCGCGGATCATGCGAGCGAAACCGTCGGTGCCTACAGTGACGTTCGCAGTCAGCAGGCTGGCTACATCACGCATAAACGTGGTCGACGACAGTAGTTTCTCTGTTGCGCCGGCGGAAACGTAGACCCGCTCTCCGACTGTTGAGTCGACCCGAAGGGTTGCGTTACCTGGGTCGCCCTGCGGACCCTTGAGCCAGTTCATGAATTCGGCTTCGGTCCCCGTGTGGCCGAGGCCCAACCAGACTTGGTAGGCCGAGAGCCCGTCGAAGTTCCCGGCGTCGGCATCCGATCGCACGCTGTTCGAAACTTGCTTCGCTTCCAACGCGGCCTGCTTCGATTCCTCGGCCGACGCTGCAGACTCAGCCGAGGACTCCGCGGATCGAAGCGCGGCCGCCTCCGACTGAGGAAGACCATATCCAGGGGTAGCCGGAGTCGGCGCAACGTCGGCAAGATTCAGCGGTTCTTCCGCATACGGGAGCAGAAAACTGAACGTTGGGATCTGAACTTGAACGTCCCCGACCTTATTGAACTTCGTTTCGATCGACCAGGTGTAATCCTGTACCGATGCATTCGGGTCATCTGTCACGTGCAGCACAACGCCGCGGTACATCGGCCGGCCCTCTTGCGGATGCCCCTTTGGATACGGCGTGGCCAAATGCCCCTCGTCGTCGAAGATCGCATTTATGGGTACGCGGACCAGCGTTGCGGATCCTGCTGACGTGTGGACGTTGTTGTAAGTGACGAACATCTTTAACACAGCGGTCCCGGCTACCGGTACCGTGTCAGGTTTCTGGTCAGGGTCCACACCGTCCGTTACCGCTGCAGCGACCCACCAGTTCACCAGACGTGTTCTGAGCTCGTCAGGCAAAACGCTCATCGGTGTTCCTTTCAGACTGGAATAGAACCACCCCACGAGGTGGCTTAGGTTATCCGTTTCTTATCGTGATACTGATTATGAAGATCGCTGATCATCGCTCGAACTGGTTCGGATTCTTTGACATGCTCTTCAAACTCTTCCCGCAAGACCTGTGTCTCACGTCTACCTGCCCTATCCTCGGCACGTAGATGACCGATATCCATTCGGGTAGCTTGATGGTCCTCACGTAATCCACGAACATCACGCGCGATCTCTCGCAATGCGCTCACGGTAGCTTCATGCCGTTCGTCCTGTTCCTCGCGGAGGTTCGTTGTGTGGGTGTTCTTTACCTGTTCCCGCGCCTCCTTGGCGTCTTTGGCGGCCGAGCGCGCGTCTTTCTTCGTCTTGCCAACATCGAAGGACAGCTTTCCAATCAAAGCTGTCAGCAGCGTGACAGCACCACCGATGATTGCGAGCAATACAGTCTCAGACATTCTTGCCTTTCACCGCTCCTGTGGGAGGGCACAAAAAATGCGCCCTCCACACAGGCGCCTCATGATCGATTTGGTTACGACGAATACAGATCGTCCAGAGCTTGCTTTAGACGAGAGTTCGGATTGTTCAAAGACTGCAGGAACATGTTGATGAACTCCGTCAAAGCAGGCGAACGACTCAACGTCGTTGGTGCATTGCCGTCCAGAATCGTGCGAGCATCCGGATACCGATCGTTCACCGGGAGTGCGCCCATGGTTACCAGCGCTTTCACCGTGCCCCCATGATTGACCAGCATGCAAACGTTGCCAATGATGTTGTTCAACGTTCCAGTCTTGCCGGCAATGAACTCCGGGAAGCTCGGGTTTCCATTCACAGGGATCGAGTGGTTGATCGTGAACGTTCTGGCATTCGGCCCAGTAATGGTTACCGTATGCGTTAGTTCACCCATGATACCGATCAACGTTGAGTCCTCGTCACGGATACGGAAGATCAACTGGGCCATCTGCCGAGCAGTAGCCTTGTTGCTGGTGCCGAGACCCGAAGCCGTGGTGAAGTTCGCGCCGGTCCAGCCCCAACCCTGCACCGTGCTATTCATCAGCGCGATGAACTTGTCACGAGGCGTATCAGTTCCCGACAGTTCAGATCCGACCCGCGCCGCCAGCAGCTCAGCGGCCACGTTGTGCGACGGAAGAGAAGCCATGTAGAACAGCTCGCGCCACGTGATCACGTCGCCCGCCTTGATCTCCGGAGAGGATCCACCGGTGATCGTGTTGATCGTTGCCATCTCAGTGCTATCGAGCGTCAACGCTTCACTGAGTCGGGCATTGGTCACCGTCTTGCGCGCCACGTACTGCATCAACATCTTGGTCAGCGAGGCCGGGATCTCCGGCTGGTCGGGAAGTTTCCCGAAGTCCAAAGTCCCATCGGCGCGCATGAGCACGGCTTCCTTTGATTTCAACCGGTCCGACTGCACAAGTGAAGCTGGCAAGGTAATCGACTGCAACGCACGTTCCATCCGTTCGCGTACTTCGTCCGAAGGGATTCCCTTATAGATCAATGTCGGACCGATCAGGCCGTCCCACCAACGCCCCGCGGTTCCGGCTTGGTGATTGCCCAAGGTTAGGCCGTCCAGCGGGCGGGTGTTTGCGGTGGATCCCCAGGAACCGGTCCGCGGAACACCGTCGACGAAGAATCGTGAACCTGTGGTCGAGAATGCTCCGTTGAACTGAGCGCCGAACACGTGGTCGAATGCATCTACGTCGACGGTCGATCCAAACTCATTGCCCGCATAGGATCCCCACTTGCCCGGGAACAGTGACGAAGCGAGAATTGCTTGCCGGCCCGCGTTGGTCGCACCGTCGACGATGACGCGGCTTGTAGGGTTCGAGATGTCAGAGCGTGCCAGGGTCATGATGAATGTCGGCTGCTGCAACGCTTCAGGGAAAAGGCCGGTGCGCAGTGCGTTCGGCACGTCGCCCACGCCGTACCACGCGCCGCCGTAGCCGTCCCAGGACGCTGGGGACCATCGCGGCCTAGATGAAGCAACATTGGTCGTTGCTGGCGGAAGGTTGCCCATGAGGTCGTAAATTGCCGCCACGTCACCGTTGACCAGATCGCGGCCCTTCGGATTGGCCGGATCGTAGAGCGCGTACCACCCATCGGACTTTGCCAGATCGTAGATCATGCGCTGCCGTTCAGGCATCGGCACGTCAGCATCGTCCGCAACAGTACGCCACGGCCCCCACAGATTCGCGGCCGCATCAATCGCTTCACGCCAGATCATCTTGTCTGAGTCCGTGCGGCGCTGCACAACGGCGAAACCCGCCGATGCAGGAAGAACTTCCCAGACGAACGAAGAACCTGCGAGCGGCATGTTCAAGTAACCACCAGTGGTTACGCCCTGCCAGATGCCGTAGTGCTCTGGCTTGTAGTAGTCGTTCGCGTTCGCACCATCAGGCAGAAGGCCACGGCGCTGCGGAACCTTCGCCAGGATCTCCATAGCGATCGAGTCGCCAGGCATTCCCTTGAGATTAGCGATAACTTCCCACGCCATTTAGGGCCTCCATACATGTAGATCGGACGTATTCAAAGGATCGAAAGGATCCGGATCGGGACCTGGCTCCTGCTGAAGCCAATACATCCCTGGATAAGGCTTCGCTGGCGGGTACTGACCAACCCAGACGAGGCTACGGTTGATGTTTCCGCCGCCACCCGTCGGGTCAATCAGATCTTTGAGCTGTCCGCCTGCCGGGGGAACACGGATCTTGATTCCCAGATAACCGGTCAATGCATGGCCGTCCTGGTTCCAACGGATCGATACGTCGTACCAGGCATCCAAAGTCATGGTTGTGGTTGGAAGCAGCCCAACGGTGCATCTATTGTTGGCATCCGGTTTGACCGGATAGCTATTCATATCAGCGACAAGAGTGTTATCGCTGGTGGTGTTGGCTTGGTTGAGCGTGAAGATCACTTCTCCGTCTTTCGGATCCATGCTGGATCCTGCAAGGTCAGCGAAATCGAAATCGACGACAGCCACGGCCACCTCCTTTAAATGAAGAAACCCACCGAGTTATTCGGTGAGTTTCGTTGCGAGTGTGAGTTGCGCATCCTTGACAGCTATTGAGTGATTCGCCGCTGTTAGTGACTGCTGGTAAGTGGCTAGCACCAGCTTCAACAATTGATTTTCTTGGCGCACAGACGCCAAATCTTTTTCTAGTTTTTCGAGTCTTTCCTCTAAATTGGGTTTTTCATATTCATTAGAATCTGACATTTATCGGCTCCTTAGATTAATCTGGTAAACATGCGCCCAAAACTTATTTCTCTGCTTGCCGTACCGGCTCTCTTGCTCGTCGGTTGTTCCACTGCTGAACCAGCCCCATCGGACCCAGCTGCCTCGTCAGCTCCTACGGCGAGCGCGACCCCAACTGCAACAGCAACTGACGCAGAAGAACCAGCGACGGCTGACGATGCAGCTGCCGAAGCTGCCTTTCTTGAAGGCGTCTCGACCGTCACTGACAAGGCTTCACAACTGCCAAAGAACCTTCGGGCTAAAGCCGAAGATTCTTATTTGCTAAAGCGCGGTAAGGAATACTGCGAGACAATTGCGAAAAAGGGCACTGCCGAGCCTGAGCAGACTGTGGACAATGCTGATGATCTGGCCATTGAATCAATGATTCTGACGTCGGCCCGGATTTACCTTTGCCCTGCTGATTAGTTCTTAGATACGCCAAAGGCGCCCGGCTGCATCAATATGAACGTTGGCTTCTGCACCGGTTTTTACATCTACTGGGATAGTGACGCTCGGGCCATTGATCCTCACTCCGAGATTGTGTGTGACTACCAATCCGAATGTGGGCGAAGCTGCAATACCTCCGCCAAGGAAGTTGATCTGGCCACCGTTGGCTGGTTCGATTTGCAGGTTTCCTGCGTTGATCTTGCCGCCTTCTTCAATGTTCAGGTCGTTACTGAGCGTGGTCACGCCTTCCACCGCCAGGGTTCCTTTGGTGGACATTGGACCGGTCACGTCTAGAGTTCCTGAAATGGTGGAGTCGCCCTGTACATCCAGCAGGCCGGTGATAGTCGTGTCTCCGCCGATATCGGTGACGCCGTCTAGCTTCGTCGGCCCAGTCACTATGAGCTCACCGGTGATCGAGGTATTCCCGCTGATCGTGGTGATGCCCTCGATCGTCAGATCGCCGGTAACATTGGTGGGTCCTGTGATGTGATTCGTTCCCGACAGGTTGTTCGTGCCGGACATGTTGTTGTCGCCGGACGCATTGAACGTTCCTGTAACGTCCAAGGTGCCGGAGATCGTCGCTGTGCCAATCACCTGCAGGCCGCCGTTGAGGATGCGTATCCAACCACCGTCGTAGACTTCCAGACCTTCACGGCCGATAGCCGAGTGGTTCAGGTTGGAGTTGTTCATGAAACGCTCTAGCTTCGCGAGACGCCTTTTGAAATCTCCCTCGTTGATGTTTCGCTGCATGCTCATGCGCCCGAGCTCCTACCTTCCATCTCCTGTGTTTCGATCTTTACTACCTCGGAAGTCAGATCTCCAGACAAACCGATCAGCTCGAAAGGGTGCCAACCGGAGAGCAGCCATGAATCTTTGTCAGCCTTCCACCGGACGGACCCGCCCAACGCGAGCTCGTTCAGGGCCGGAGACCCATCGGCGCGAACTGCCATATCGAGCTGCCGAATCGCGCCGTCCTTAGCCCGACGAGCACCTGTTGTCGCAGACTGCAGACGCTCTAGAGATTTCATGCCTGAAAACTTCTCGGCATCCTCCAGCGCCGGGTATGGAAACCCATCACTGGATGACTGGCGAGTGAGCGTACGGCGTTCTGTGCCTTCGCCGGTGCCGTACATCTTATTCACCAGGTACGCGCCGGACAGCGTGTAGTTCATGTTCTCCACCGAGGACTTATCAACGTCCAGGTCGTAGTCCCACACACGAGTCTTGTTCGCATTGACTTCCATCACCCATTCCAGCGTCCCCTCGGAAGACCAACGTGGACGGAAATCGATATCTGGGCCTTCGTCATCTTCGATGTAATCGTTGATGAGATCAGAGGCCTTGTCGAAGTTGTACCCATACACCGTCATGTCTTCCGATCCGGCGGCGTCTGCAGGTAAAGAAATCGGCAGATCGTAGATCAGGGGTGACCCGAAATTATTCGTGATGTTCTGAATGATCTTCTTGATCATCGTTGCCTTGGACAAGTTGGTCCACGTGACCTTCGAACTTGAAATGTCGTTGGATCGGTCCGTGGTGACGATGCGCTTGCTGAAGATCGTCCAGATGTCCTCGTGCGACAGCGTGAGCTTCTTGGACGCCCATTCGTACGATGCCTCAGTGATCACCCCGGCATAGACAACATGCCACGTGTTGTACTTCGGATTACGCCATTCGACAACGATCCACGACTGCCACGGCCACACCGGCGTGCGCTGCGTTCCCTTGAACTTTTCGTGTTTCGTGTCTATGGTGATTCGCCCGCGGGATCCAGCGTTGCGTTTTCGTTCCCAAGATCCGGAATCAAAGGGAAGCTCCATGCGAACTTCCCATGTTGGTTTGATTCCAGGTCCTGGTACTGCGCCGTCTACCACTTGCACACGGTATGGCACACTGACCTCCTTAAATGAAAGTGTCGTACAGGCTGATATTGAACGTTCCGGATCCTCCGGCAAGTGGGTTAGGCCAGAAGTTTTGCTGCTCGCCGGGATTCACTGCGAAATACTCGGCGATTTCGATTCCCTTGTAAACGCGGTCGCCGTTTTCCCGGAGGATGCCAGTTCGCATATCCAGGGTGTGCGTTGAGCCAGAGGCAAGACTTTTCGTCACCGTTACCACGCGCCCGTTCAATGTGAGCTCGTACCCTCCAGGCATGCTGCCGGTGATCGTAATTACCGGCCAGGCATGAACGGTTCCTCGGTGGAACAATTCGATGCTGTCGCCGGCCGCTGTCTGGAAGGAACGGACTTCGCCATATTTGAATGGGTCCGTTGATTCCAGAGGGATCTGGAAGCTCAGGTAGTTGTCCGTGTCGAAGTTCGTCTTTACCTTGCCGCGTGGATCCACCCTGGCCCACTGTGTGGGCCCATGGCCACGCACCAGGAGCTTCTTCCCGCCTCGACCAGGTAGAGCGGTCAGGCGAAGCGCTGCTTCATGCAAGTAGTCGTGGCTCTTTGACCTGACTCGCCCGTTGAAGGTGATGAGCCTGGACTCGAAGTAGATCTCGGTATCGATAGTCCCGTCCCCGTTCACCCGATCATTTCGATCACGTTTAGGTTCAGGGCTATCGAACCAGCCTTCCAACTCTCCGAGTCGCTTCCACTCCCCCTCGCGGGTCCTACCTGTTAGTGGGTATCCGTCAAGGGTGATCATCTCAGCGACCAATGTTGACTCCTCTCTCGGCAAGCTTCACCGTTATTGCGTCTGTAACCTGCCGGGCCACACGGTTAGCATCCGTCGCACCATTGATCTGGATCTCAATCGGCGGGCCGTCATAACCACCAGCAGCTGCAGGCGCCGCACTGGACTGCATGACAGAGAACGATGAGATACCCACCGGCAGACCACCAATCTCCCCGCCGGTTGCATGTCCACGAATCGCGCCAGAGCGGATCCCCGCACGGAAGCGATACACGGAATCATGGCCACCCATCAGATCGACTTCCCTCGCGGTCAGCATGTGCTCACCATTCGAAGCCATGATCGGGACACTGTCCGACGTGCCCGAACCTGGGCCGAAAATCCCGCCGCCGTCAGCTTTACGCCCGAAGAGCGAGGTCACGCCACCGGACGGTCGCGATTCCTGCAGCTGCTTCTGAATCGGATTCTGAGGCCGGAAAGGGACGCCCTTAGTTTCATAGGTTTGAATGATGCTGACATTGGCGGTCATTCCGTCCAATTGCTCAGTCTTCTTGATCGTGTCCTCGGCGGTTTTCTTCGCCGCCTCGGACATCCACGAGCTGACCTTCACATCATCAGGAATACCCATCACCTTGCGAGCCATCGCGTCGGCCTTGTCGCCGGTGATCCCGAACTGACCCGCCGCCGTAATCAGCGAGTCATAGGTCGAGGTCATCGCCGACTGCAGTTCTTCTTCCGACGCGCCGCCGGCTGCCAGAGCCCGAACGTAGTCCTCGCCGGACTGTGCCAGAGCGTCAAAGGCCGCCTGGTTAGCGCGGCCCTTCTCCGTGTGTTCGTCGAGGCTCTTGCCGTTCTCCTTGATCGAGGCTGCGATGTCATCGATCGCCGCCTGATATTCACGGAACGCGGCCCGTTCATCACGGGTGATAACGCCGGCCTGGAAGAGCACATCGAGGAAATCCTCCATGTTGTCCACCGCGCCCTCGGCAGACACACCTACATCTTCCAGAGCGGACTCTGTGATCGCTGCGCCCTCGGCCGCTTGGATGCCGGCAGGCTTCACGCCCTCGATCGCCCAGTTCAAAAGCTCCTGATCGCTGACCGTCACGCCCGCCTGATTCGCTACGTCCTGCAAGGACGCAATGTAACCAGGCATCAGGTCGGCCGCATCCTGAGCGCTCTTTCCCTGGGCTTCGAACTGCTCCACGATGCCACGGAAGGCCTCCGCCGCCCGCTCACCGTTACCAGAAGCAACCATCTCGCCCAGTGCATCGCCGATACCGGTGAAGCGGGTTTCAAGCTGCGTCAGCTTGTCGTCGGGAAGGTTGAACCATCCATTCATGAAGTTCAGGTTCTGGTCAATCCGTTCGCCCAGCGAGGGATCACCGATATCCGAGATCGCCTGCTCTAGGTTCTTCACATCGCCCAGACGGCGAGCGCCAAAGACTGAGTCGGAGTCTCGGAAGACTTCGGTCATGTCTGTGGTTCCGAGGTTGGCGATGCGTGTGAGCGCTGCTGCGTAGGCTTCGGCGGTGATGACTTGCTCGTTTGTTGCGAGCTCTCCGACGATGGACCCGGCTGCGAATGCGGCTGACACGATACCTACGGCTTTGCCGATCTTGCCGATGACTCCTGGTACTGGACCTGCGGAGTCTTTCAGTTCCTTGAAGGCGGATACTCCGTCTCGGATCTTCGGCAGGAAGGTGACGATTGCGCCGCCGGCAAGCAGTGTTCCGCCGACGATGCCGGTGAGGATACCGCCGATGGCCAGTACCGGTTCGGGGATCTGTCCGACGAAGTCGATCATGGATTCTGCGCCTTGGACGAACTCGCGGAGTACGGCGTTGGCTCCGGATCCTGATTTCAGGAAGACGGTGTCGAAGCTGCCTCCGAGCTTTTCGAGGTCGCCTGCAAGGTTGTTCTGCATGGCGGCCGCGGTGTCGGCTGCGAAGCCGGCGTCGTTGACTGCGTCTTCCCACTTCTGGATGCCTTCAGCGCCCTCTTCGTAAAGGATGTTTGCTGCACGGACGGCGTCTGATCCGAAGATGGTCTTGAGCGTCGCGTTGCGTTGCTCGTCGCTCATGTCCCTGAGAGCGTTCTGGAGCACTCCGGCGTATTCGGACATGCCGATGAAGCTGCCGCTGGCGTCGTAGGCGCTCAGACCCAGCTCGTCCATGAGCTTTGCTGCTTCCTTGGAGTTGGGAGTCAGCGATTGCAGCATGGTCTTGAAGCTGGTTCCGGAGTCGGAGCCGGTCAGGCCGGCCGAGGCGAATGCGGCTAGGGCTCCGGTGGTTTCCTCAATGGTGAGGCCTACGCCGTTAGCTACCAGGCCGGACTGGTTGAGGGCTTCTCCGAGGTCTTCGACGCCGCCCTGGGCTTTGCCTGCGCCAGCGGCCAGCAGGTCGGCCACGTGTGGGACCGCTTCTCCGGAGAGCTTGAACTGGGTGATGGCTGAGGCGGCGATCTCTGCAGCCTTGGCCACTTCGATGTTGTCGGATGCTGCCAAAGACAAGGCACCGCTGAGGCCACCGCTCAGGATGTCCTGAGTATCGACACCAGCCTTCGCCAGTTCCTTGATGCCGCCGGCGGCTTCCTCTGCGCTAAATGCAGTATCAGCACCGGCGTCCACGGCGGCATCACGCAACAGATCCATGTTCTGTGCGGACTCGTGCGTAGCCGCCTGAACCTCAGACATGGACTTGTCGAAGTCGGCGTAAGTTTTGATCATCTTGCCAAAAGCAAGAGTCACAGCGCCGCCGGCCACCGTCACCGCCGGGGCAAGGGTCTGGTATGCCTCGGCCTGCTTGGCTACCGCGACTTCAGTTGCTGCAGCCGATTCCTGCGCTTCGACGTTCGCCAAGTACACGGCCTCGCTGAATTGATCGACGCCGTGCGCTGCCGCCTGCGAAGACGAGACGACCTTGCCGTGAGAGTTCACCAGCTGGCCGTTGGCGTTGTACAGAAGGCCCGCGTTCTTTGCGGCCTTCTGGTCTGCGTCAGCGACCAGCCGGATTTTCTTTGCCGCTTCCTCCGAGAACCGAGCGTTGTCCTGTGTTGCCTTGTTCGCGTTCTGAGTGGATTGGGTTAGGTCATCAGTGGACTTCTTAGCGTCCTTGAAACCGTTGATGAAGTTCTGGACGACGGCTTCAAGTCGTGCGACCACTCTGCGCTCGGCCACTGGCCCTCCTCACTGATTTAGGACGGTCGGTCTCGTATTGGCTTGTCTGCCGGCCGGTCATAGGTGGTGTAGAGCCGTTCGCCGGGCTCTGGTTTATACGGCTCGTTGCCGATGCCTGTCGTCGAACGCTCCCGCGCTGCACAGGCCTGGCAGACCTTTTTGTGGGCTGAATACCAACCGTCGTTGTCTGGATGGTGTGCGATCTCCATGGGCTGCCCGCAGGCGCACAGTCCGTCCTCGTAGACGGTGAGCACCAGGGATAACAGATAGTCCTTTTCCGTCCAGTCGCCGCGCTGGCTGGAAAACCAGTGCATTGGTGGTTTCCCAGCGGCGCGGGCGGTGCGGAGTACTTGGACTATCGGCCGGAGTCGCGGTTGGTACCAGAGGCACCTGGCAAAAAATCTGCGTCCGGCTGCGGTGCTTCGTTCTGCACCTCTTGACGCTTGAGCAACAGCTTGGCTAGCTGTGCCGGTCCGATGCCGTTCTCCAAAGCGACGATCATCGGGACCGGCAGGCTAATCTCCCGCTTTTCCAGTGTTGGGGATTCCATGGCCACGATGGATGCAGAGAGCAGCTCACGGTTCATTTCGATCCGCTTCAACATTTGCTCATCCGGCGAGTTTTCCGGGCCCGTAGTGTGCCGGGCTGCGATCTCCCGGATCTTGTCGTTCGGCAGGGCGCGAATGTAGAAGGTGATCTCTGAACGGGCGAACGCTTCCATCAGCTTCTTACGCTTGGCCTGCAGTTGCTTCAAGAGCGGGGATCCTCCACTGGTCTTTTCGCCGGCCGTCGCGTCGGTCTCGACACGGATCTGCCGGGCAAGCAGGTCAATCTGTGCGACCAGGTCGGCACGCTTGTAGACGGTCTCAGACCCTTCAGGCAGACGGGCATCCGAGATCCAAGCTTCGAAGTCGAACTCGGCTGCTTCAGCGTAGTTCTCGGCGGTGGTTTCAGTCATGGTGGGCTCCAATCGTGCGGTGGGCTCCGGGAAAGTATGGGAAAGCCCGGTGACGTGAGGAGCCCTTTCACGTCACCGGGCTGGAATATCGCCTACTTGGGGTTAGGCGGCCACGAGAACTTCACTGACCATGGTCTGGCCCAAGAACTCCACGCGGCGCTTGATGTTGCCGTCGTTACCCGGACGGGTCGGCGAATCGGTCTTGAGCTCGCCACCAAGGAAGATCTCGTCCCCGGTAGCCCAGTCCTCAGTCGAGTCCTTGTCGGTCTCGCGCATATAGATCCACACGGTGGTGTCCTTCACGCGCACCGCCTGGTAAGCGGCATCCTCTCCGGCGAGGTCTGCACCGCTGCCGGTTGTAAGCCACTCACGGACAAACGTCAGTGCCGTCTCGTAGTTGGAAGAGCCAAGCGCCTGAGCATTGCCCTTCTGGCACGAGACCTTCTCGTTGAATCGGTCAGACGCAGTCGGAGACCACGTAATGTCCGATTCCAGCACCACGCAGGAGAAATCGATTCCCGCGTTGAGTTCAGCTGCGGTCGGAATAAGTCCGGCTGGCTTGGTGAGCAGCATCGCCCACTTCTTCTTGCCGTCTGCAGACGTCTTCACTTGGCCTCCTCCTCTTCTACTGGATCCGGTCCAGCGGACGGCCGGCGAGTTGCTTTCTTGCCGGTATCACGAATCGATGGCACTTCGACAAAGCCGAATGCCTCGTTGGTCAGGTAATGTTCCGGCACCAGCCGGATATCGCCGCCACCCTTCGGGCGGGCTTCCACAAAACCGGGCTTAGCCATGGTCAGTGTCCTTTCGGTCAGGCCCGGTAGGCCGTGAACGGATATTCGTCCACGAGATACACGGGATTGAGTGTGTCCACCGAGACCCGGTTATCCGGTTCCGCGGTAAGAACTTCTTGCTGCCGAAGCTTTGAAAAACGCCAACCAGTCACCGTCGGCCGCTGACGATTCAGCGCCTCGCGGCTGGTCGTTGTTATCTCGCTCAGGCCGTCGAGCGACAACGCCGCCACCGTGCAGCGCAACGTAAACGCCACCTGGTCGGGAATGTCATCGCTCGAACGATCGCCCGGTTCCCCGGAGACCTCTTCGCCCCATCCGCCGTGCAGCACCACATAAGGGAAGTCCTCCAATCTCGGAGGATTAGACAGCTCCGCCCGGTACAGATGAACTCGTGTACCGGGCGGAAACAGTGCCTTGATGCCGTCGAAAATCGCTTTACTCACAACAGCCCCTCCAAAAGCTCCAGCAAATACTCTTCAAAAGCCGGAGCTTCATCGGCGAGCGCTTCTGCTGGATCTCGGACGGTACCGCCGCCGCCTGGGGATCCACCGAAGTAGGCGAAGCCCGCGAGGCCGGCAGATGAGTGGCGCGATTTGTTGGGACCGATCTCGGCTGCATACGACGTTGCACCGAATGCTCCGGAGGTCATTTCGTCGAAGTCCACGGAACGGGCCATGATTCTGAACGACGCTGACTCTCGGATGTCTGCCTGCATGGCGTTCTTGACGTTGACGGCGCCCTTGCGGACGACGCCTCGGACTTTGGGAACGATCCCGTTCGGGACGAGGCCGAGATCTTCGGATAGGAGGCGTAATTGGGAATCGTCGAGACTCACAACGTCACCGCCCTCCATCGTTCTGCCGTGCGGTGAGTTCCCTCGGCCAGCTCTACGAGCTTGGCTTTGGTTCCTGGTACTGGCATGTCCAGTTCGCAAGCGGTGATTTCCAACAGGTCCCCTGACTTTGCGCCGGAGCCCACGGGAAGTTTCGCGATGGCGTTGGTGATGGTGTACTCGGCGCCAGCCAAGACAAGATCCGAAGGTTGCGTATCGTCAACATCGAAGCCGCAGATGCCGGTGTAGATGAGGTCGAATGTTTCGACCTCGTGCCCCTTCGCCGCGTCATAGGTGTTTCCGGTCCGCCGGTTGATGGTGCATTGCGCGATCATCAACATTTTGGCTCGGGCTCGTCCGCGGCGGGTGGCCATGACGGCCCTACGTCGCATGCTCATAGGCTGCCCACCACCTTCGCGCCGTAGTTCCCGAATCTCTTTGCGAGTCGGTCCCGGGTGCGCTGAGGTAGCGACATTTCGGTGATGGCATCGACAGTGTCGCCGGTGGCGTAGCCTTCGGCGTAGTCGTCGATCTTCACCGAGGAGAGGCGGCCGTTGTTCAGTGCGAACCCTTCAGCCCCTGCCTCGTCGTTGTTGAGCAGTCCTGAGATGACCATGCGGCAGACCAGGTCTTTGATGTCTGCCGGCAGTTCTGGCAGACCGTGGGTGTAGTCCACCGTGACGATCTCCAAGCCGCCTTCAGCCCATCCAGAAGCCCGGTACAGGCCGGCGTTGATGCGTTTCCAGTCCGTGACTGGGGTTCCTTCCGCTTCCACGGAATGAACCTCAGTCACGGGTAGTCCTGGCAAGCGCAGGATCCGGGCCCGCATGGCCGGGAGTTCGACGACTGAGCGTCGTTGAAGGATTGGCGAGCCTGCCGCATCGACCACTTCGGCCGAGGCCGAATTGATCAGCGCGTTGGTGAGCGGGCCGGTCAGATCCACGTTCTCAGGCAGTGGGTACACTTCCAGATCTGCGCTGGTGATCAAGCCCAACAGGCTCACCTCCTATTCAGTGGGAGTGTTTCCGTCGCCCTTGCCATCACCGGAAGGATTGCTGTCGCCGCCGGCTTTCTGCTTCTCAGCTTCCTCGGCCTGCTTCGCTTCCCACTGATCCACCAGCTCGCGGATCTCGGTCTGAGTCTTGCCTGTGAGGTCGTCCTCAAGGATGCCGATGTGCAGCGCCCAGGCTTCCCAGTCGTCACGCTTCGCGTTTCCCCGCGGCTTTTCCGCCGGGTTGGAGGCAACAATCGCGTCGGAGGTCTTCGAAGTCGCCTTCGAGTTGAAACGCTCCTTGACGATTGCCGCCACCTGCTCCGCGCTGAGACCTTCCTCGATCTCAACGATCGTCCCCTGGCGGACAAGTCCGCCAGCGGTCAGTTCGTCCAGATCCATCACGACTCCGGAGAGTCCAACATATGGCGCCATGGCTACGCCGCCGTCCAGTGGAATACGGCGTTAGGTCGGATGACCTTGCCGCCGTACACGTGCAGGCCGCGCAGGCGGTCAGCGAACTTGTTCTGAGCGCGCATTGGCTCAGTCTTTTCGATCTGCGAGGCGTAGGCCAGCGCGGACTTGTGCCAGCCAACGATCTGCGGCTTGGAGGTCTCAGGTAGATTCTCCGAGTCGTAGGTGTCGAAGGTCAGCAGCTTGCCGTAGGAGGCATCACGCAGGCCCGCGGTGGATGCGAACTCGTTGGCCTTCATCAGCTTCGAGTCGTTCTCGTCCAGGAACGAGGCGAACTCGGCGTTCATGACCAGAACACGCTGCGAAGCAGGCACCTTGGCCTTGCGCATCGCCTTCTTGAGGGTCGCAATTGCGTTCCATGCGGTGGCTGCATCAGTTACGGCGGTAAGGCCCGTGACTGCCGTTCCCTGGGCGATCAGCAGCGCGGAGAGGAACTTGTCGGTATCCTCGGCCAGGCCGTCTGCAGCCGACTTGGTGTAAGCCGACATCAGCGCAGGCTTAGCCTGGGCCGCATCGATGTCATCCACGTAGAAGTCGAAGGACTTCTCCTGGTCGATCAGCAGATCAACGCCGGTGTCAGTGACAGCGTCGGCGGAGGTCGTGCGACCAGCAGCCTTGTAGTCCTTGACCTGGATTGGCTCGATGCCAGTGATGTGGACGGTGTTGCCGCCCTTGGCTTCGCCTTCGTACTCGCGGTTCGCGAGGCCGGCGAAGATGGTTGCTTCCTGGAACTCAGTCAGGATCTTTGCTGACCACAGTTCAGGAATTGCATGGGTGATTGCCACAGCAATCTCCTTTCCTAAGAGGTTTTGACCCGGCCTTCGTCATAGGCCTTGGCGATTTCCGCCGGGCTCATGCTTTGGAGGTCTTTCTGGGTGAGTTTCTTCGCCAGCTTGCGCTTGCCACGAGCTGAGTCGAACTTTGGTCCACCGCCGCTTTGCGCAGCGAGGTAGGGTTCCTTCTCGAGAAGCTCGTCGATCGCCTCGGCGATCTCGTCTGCGTCTACTTCGCCGTCCTCGTCGACCTCAAACTGTGAGAGGTCGAGTAGACGGACAGCCAGGGCAGGATTCTGCAGTTTGCCTGCAGCTGCCGATTTCACCTCGGACCGGAGGATCCGATCGTTGGCCTTGCTGAGGATCGCCGCGTCGCGCTCAGCCTGCTTCCGGGAAGCTTCCTGTTCGTCCTCGCTCTTGCCCGCAGAATCCTTGAACTGTTGCAGCTCGGCTCGTGCGGCTCGTGCATCGGCTTTGGACGCCTTCACCTTGTCCTTCATGGCGCGAAGGGCTTTCTTTCCCTTATCGCCAAGCTCTTCGGCTCCGTCTTCTTCGGCCTCGTCTTCCTCGTCGTCGTCCGAGTCGTCCTCGTCGCCACCTTGTTCGGTGTCGGCTTCGTCTTCCTCGTCTTCGTCCGAGTCGTCCTCGCCCTCCTCTTCTTTGGCGAGCATGACTGCATCGCCGAAGTTGAGGTAGTGGAAGGCCAGCAGCGCTTCAACTCCACCAGGTGCGGTGAGGTCGATGCCGTGAACGGTTGTGGACATTGTGTTTCCTTTCAGTCGTTAGCATTGCGCTAAGCGGCGGTCCACGACCCGGTTGCGGGGTCGAGGGTGTAGGCCGGTTTCTTGCCACCGAGGTAGCCGACGCCCGGCCCGCGGACCACACCTTCCGAGGATTGACCTAATCCGGTGATGTATCCGTAGTCCTCCAGCATCCGAAGCGTCTGCTCGCGGTTGCCTTTGGTACGCTTGTAAATTTCTTCCGGCATCAGACGCTCACGAGTTGCCACCCCGTAGCGCTCTTTGCCTTTTCGGTTTCGTGTTTCCTGCAGCGATCCCCAGTACCCTCGACGGGTTGTGCCCGTATAGGTCGCCAGCGCCCCGCCCTTGGTCGAATAGACACCTTGCCGGGCATTGACCACCTGGAAGATATCTGCGCCGTCACGCACCGCCTGAGCGCCTGCCTTAGTGAAGTACTTGTCCTGATCCGCACCGCTTAATGACTTGAAGTACGAATACGGATCAACAGTCATCTCACCGGCGAGCGCTTCATCGACTGGGATATGTCTGCAGTCGCACCCCGGATGTCTATCGAAGGCTTCTGCAGAGCGGTAAGTTTTGCCGGCGAGGATTGCGCAGCGGCTGCACGAGGGCGGGTTGAGCATGCGGACGTAGTGCATGCGGACCGGCGCCGTGGTCATGGCAACGCCTTCGGCCTGCCGTGCTGCGTCGGAGATTTGCATCTGCGAGCGCAGCATCAGATTGTCCAGCCCGATGCCGAGGGAGCGGTCCGTGGTGTATCCAGTTTTCAACGCTCGAATGGTCTTGAAGGCTGGCGACAGTATGGACTCTTCCAAGCCCACGGGCGGGCGAGGCTTGTCCCCTAGTGGGTAGGCGATGCCCGCGAATCCTGCGGCGATGGTTTGGAACGCGTCTGGTGCTACGTCGTAGGACTCCATGACTGCGTTGGAGTACTCGATCGCGTCTTCGGCCACGGCCTGCTGTGCCTGCGCTACGACCAGTGCGGCGGTGCCGGCGGCGGTTAACCATGAGTCCAGGATGTTTCGGCGGTCGATGCCCATCCAGAGCCGAGTGATGCGGTGCATTGCTCGGCTCTGGACCAGCTGCCCGTAGGCGTAGTGTGCTGCTGCGGCTTCGAGAAGGGTCTGAGCCATTTAGGCGACCCCCTGGCGCATCCGTTCTTCAGCTGCGATGAAGGGGTCCATCGTTCGTTCTCGCTCGACCATCTTCATGACTCGTGCCACTTGGACCGGGTCTGTCACAAGCTTCTCGACCACGTACTCGGTCGGGAAGCCTGCAGACTTGAGCTTGGTTCCGACGTCGGCCATCTGAGCTTCGGAGCGGTACTGGATGTTGTCCCAGATGATCGTTCCTGCTCGGAGTACTTCTATACGCTCGGCAGACGCTCCTCGTGCTGCTGCCATCAGTCGGAAGGTCTTCTTGATGCCCTTGGATGCATACAGGATGCGTTCCTTGACCTTGGAGACCAGACCGGCTTCGGCGATGTTGAGCGACTCAGCCGCGGTGTTGATCATTTTCGCCACCAGGTAGTGCGGTGGCGTTCTGGTCTGCGCCGCGATGTGCTCGACGATCTGCGAGATGACTTTCGAGAACGCTTCAAGGTTCGCGGCCGTCCACTCTTCAATGCGGGCATCTTGACCAGGAAGGAAGATGATCTTCTCTTTGATCAACTCGTCAAGCTCCACATCCTGATAACCGGCAATCTGACCGTCCTTGTCGAGGATCGGCACCTGCGGCACGTCGGCGTTGACCGCCACGCGTGCCGGCATCGATGCCTGGTCAAGTGCGTTCATCAAGTAGGCCCACACGAGATTGACCGCGTCCTGCAGTGCAGCCACGCCCGCGATGTCTGATAGTGGTTCTTCGTCCAGAAGGGTCTTGTTGCGGATCTCCGTCAGCGGTACCTCGCCCAGACGGTGCTCGGTGAAAATCTCTTCATCGTCCTTGAGGATCCAGCCGCCTTGAGCGTTCATCCGGCTCTTGTCTTCGAAGCGTTGTTTGCCATTGTGGCGCTTGAGCTTCACGAAATGAGTAGGTGTGTAGTAGGTCGCGTAGTCCCACTGGTCATCTCGCCACATCACGAGACCGTCTCGATCGATGCCTGTCACCGGGTCGGTGTCGACAATCGCTGTCTGCGGGTGCTCCCAGGTGACAGACGGGGCCTTGTCCGGAGAATCGGCAGGGTGCACGAGCGAGAATGCCCGGCCGGCGGCCATTTGCATGGTGAATGCCTCGGAGCTTCCCAGATCCGAGTTGGACCCCAGCCAGTCGCGCTGCAACTGCTGGTCGATCTTGAAGTCTTCGCCATGGGCACGGAAGCCGAGAACGCTCATGCGCTCTGCGGCGGCATCAACCACTGGCATGCACCAGTTGTCGCCGAACCCTGCAAACTGCTTCTTGAAGTACTCGTCGAACTTCTTAGAAGCCCAACGCAGGGTTTCGCCGCGGCCTTGGTAGCGGTCCACGTGCCCTTCGATGGTGGTTGCACGGTCTTCTAGTTCTCTGGCCAGCTGGTCGACGCGGGTTGCCACCTCGACAGGGTCATACACGTTGACGCTCATCAAGACCTCCTTCGAGTACTAGAGCCTGTAGCAATCAGCCGCTTCTTTTCTTCCAGCGAGGTACGCACGATCCCGTCCAAGCCGGTCACTGCTGCCTGGAACCCGTCAATACGGGCCGAGGAGGTGCGCCGGTTAGGCTTCACCGGGCGGAAGTTATCGGCGTCGTCGAATTTGATCTCCACGCGAGAGGCCATCCACCGCATGACAGGGTTACCGTCATGGCGCATTTCCCCGGCTTTCCACATGCGTTCCATCTCCTTGGACGCCGGGCCAAGCCCGAACATCGTCTGAGAAACGGGAACAATGTCGATACCCCTAAGTTCTGAATCAAGCTCCTGGACGATCTGTCCGGCAAACATTCGGTCGTAGCTGATGCGCTGCATGTCGAAATGCTTCGCGTCGCCGATCACCGCTGCCTTGACGGCGCTGTAGTCGATCACGTCGCCCTCGGTGGCCGTGATGTAGCCTCGGTCCACCCAGTCCTGAATCGGAACCAGAAGCTGCTCTTCCAGCTCTTTGATGCGCTCCTCCGGAATCCAGAACCTAGTGAACAGGTCAAACTTCAGACCTGGACGGTTAGATTGCGCCCAAACCGTCCAGGCCGTGAAGTCGCTGGTTGCCGACAGGTCAAGACCGCCCCAGGCACGGCGCCCACGCAACGGAGTGCGCTTCGCGCCCTGCAGCTCGTCCCACGTCTTCACATCCACCCACCGGGCAGTGCCCGGCGAGCGCAGATTCAGCGCGAGCTGCAGGTAGGTCTTGAGTGCTGCCGGTGAGCCCTTGGCCTTGGTGGCCTGGTCTCGCATGTAGGCCCTGGTCGGTGATTTTCCGAGTCCAGGGTTGGCTTTGAACTGCGTCGCCTCATCGAAAGGGTCGTCCTTTTCATCGGCTGCCCAGATCACGCCGTAGAAGCGTGGATCCTTGACGATGTTGTTGGCGATGTTGCGGGTGTAGTTGTGCTTCTCGTCGTACGGCGTGCCTTCCTCGGCTTCGTCCGCGGTGGTGATGAAGACGATCAGCGGTTGGTCTCGTGCGCCGGTGCCGGTCTCAATGGCTTCGATCAGCTTGCCCTTGAGGCGCAGCGTGTGGATCTCATCAACAGTGGCCCCGGAGACGTTCAGTCCGTGGGCCGTCTCAGCGATGGATGAGATGACTCGCAGGATCGAATTGGAACGAGGGACACGGACCACGTCTTTGAGCGGTTCAATCCGCTTTCTCGCCGCCGTGGACGAGAGAAGCATGGTCTTGGAGTCGTCGAAGACTCGGCGTGCCTGCTCGGTGGAGCCTGCAGCGTTGTAGACCTCGGCGCCCGGCTCGTTGTCGGCCAGGAGGAGGATGCCCGAGATGCCGGCGGCGAAGGTGGACTTACCGTTCTTGCGGGGAATCTCGATCCAGACTGTGCGAATGACTCGGACGATGCGGTCGATTTCTTCGTCGTAGTAGACCCAGCCGAACACCGGGGCAAGTACCCAGATGACCTGCCACGAGTCCAGACCTTCGCCCAGACGCATGCGAACACCCGCCCAGCGGCCTTTCGTGTGCTTGAAGGCTCCCAGTGCCTTCAGTGCCTTGCGCGCCCGTTCTACGTCAAACCACGCGCCCGGCTGCTCGTCCGCCTGGTTCGCGACAACCAGCGGCTCACGCTTGAGCCCCTCGATGATCTCTTCATGGGACAGGCCCAGCTCGATCAGTGCGTCGTAGGGTACCGGCAGTCGGTCGAAATCACCATCGATCATGCCGGCCACCTCCTCGCCGGAGGTGGATCACCCTCCCATCACGACTCAGTCGAATGGATCATCATCGTCCGGACCGTCTTCCCGGCCCGGCAGGCCGGTTCTCGCGGCCGGAGACAAGCCCAGCTCACGGATATAGGTCTTGATCTGAGTTCGGTACTGGGAAGCGATCGTGGTGTGCGGGTTGCGTGCCGGGCCGCGCTGCCCCAGGACGATGAGCCCCTCGCGGGACAGCTCATGTTCGGCCCATTCCAGGCGAGCCACACAGATGCACAGGTCCACCACGATGGACCAGTCCACGGCACCGAGGCCGACACTGTTCTGCAGCACCGGGACGATGCGCTGCCATTCCTGGCTGGCCCGCTTTTTCACGTACCTGGTGCCGTTGATTGCTTGGCGCTTGAGATGGTAATCAGTCATCTTCTTTTCGAAGCGATACATGCGTTGCTGGAAGTGCTCGATCGACTCATCGTCTTCACGCTCAGGCTCGGTCGGCTTCTTCGGAGCCATCGACTCGGGAAGCTCTTTAGACCAGTCCGGCTCCTCGAACTCCACGGGCGGCAACGTCACCGATTCAGGCACCGGCCGGTGGCTCGGATTGCCCTCGCGCACCACGGCGAGCGCTGGTTTTGGGGCTGGACCAGGCATTTTTCGCGGCACCCCCTGATCAAAAAGTTCTATCCTGCGGGGATACGAAAACCCCTGCCCGGCGGCTAATCCCGGCGCCCCTTTGGGGGTCACCCCCACCCCTCTCAGAGGGTGCCGATGCCTGCAATGTCAAGGCTTCGAGGGTGTGTCACTGCGGTGCATTCCAACCTCCGGGCTGATGCACGGCGGTCTCGCTCTTGTGGCACGGCGAGCACAAGCCGCGCCCATATTTAGGATCGTCAGGGTTCAGACCCTGAGCTATCAATCCCTTGCGGGATGTTGGGAAGTGATCAGCCTCGCGAGATGGTCTCGACATGCACAGCACACAGATCGGATCTCGTGCGAGTACTTCCTCGCGGAACCTGCGGTGACCACGACTGGTGTAGCCACGGAACCGAGACGATCCGCGGGCTTGCTCGGCTGCCTTCTCGTGGGTATCGCATCGGCCACGGTTGCCGAAGGCTGATATCAGCTCGGTGCAACCTGGTTGAGTACAGGGTTTCTTCGGAGCAGAAGGCAACGCGGTCACCTCACTGCAAGTAGATACGACAAAGCCCCGAACCTCAAGGAAGTTCAGGGCTTCATCTAAGACACTAAGTCCATTCAATCAGTAAATTTACGTGACTATGTCAAGTCCGTCAACTCAGGTCAGACGGGGAGGACGAGCGCCCCGCTTCTGTGGACGTCTTGCCTTCAGCATCTTCGACCAGGTGTCCCACTGCACCGCATGCTTCGCATCGCCTTGGCACTGCACAACACGTTCGCCTTTGCGGTTCTCCACAACTACCAACTGAGCTTTACAACCAGGTCGCTTGCAGAACTGATCCGGTATCTCCACGCTGGTCTCGGCGCCATGCGTTGCCGTGGCCAACCAGTCCGCAGCATGAGCGATCCACCAATACGCCTGCCTACTGAATGCCCGATCCGGATATGCAGCTATGGTCACTGCCTTAGTTCTAGCCAACCATTCGGCAAGACCTGGTGTCGTCTGGTCTGCCGGGACTCGCACTCCGAGGTCATCTACCAGGCGCAGGACTACGGACCAGATGTTATCGCGAACCACCATCAGCGCATCGGATACCGACACATTGATTGGCAACGGCGCTTCGGTTCTCTGGGCATGACGCTCACTACCACCGCCGCCTGACCCAGCATGCAGCGCTTCCTGTGCATCGTCCCACCGATCGGCCACGAACCGCAGGTCGCGAATCATCCGGTCGTTGCACTCACCGCACAGGTTCAGGTCATCCAGCGCTACAGGTGCCAGCTGATCCGGCTCCGCCTGCGCATGAACCACACAGCCCCGTGACTCACGAGCTGAACTCACGCAACCCCAGCATGAGCAATCTGGGCGCTCAAAGTGTTCTCCCAACGACAGCACCTCCTCGCAGCACCTTGGCAATACGGCCAGACACATAATCAATCGGACGCCATACCTCAGCCACATGACCGCCAATCCGAAGCCCGTTAATCCACGACTCCTGATGCACGCTCACGCGACCTACCTGTGTCTTCAGCTCGATAAACAGAAGCTTGCCGGTCTTACCATGCACGAGCACCAGATCAGGGAAACCAGGATTCGAGCGCCGGCTATCCGCCGTGTGGTAGGTCAACGTGTAGCCGTAGGTCTTGGCCAGGTGCAGCACGTGAGTCTGGAAATCTGATTCACTCCACAGCAAGGCAGGATGCTTGATTGGCTTTGAGTTTGAGTAAGTCATCAGTTGTTCCTCCTTCGAGGTCTTCTACGTCTTCGACCAGAGCGAGGAGCGTCCGAGGGCTTAGAAGAATCTGGGGGCAAGTGACCGCGGCTCCCGTCCAGACCCTGCCCGGCCCTGCCAGACCCTTCCCGACCCGACCCGGCAGATCCAGATCCGCCACCCTCGTCTTCTTTGATCGTTGTTTGATGATCAATTGATCGTTCTTTGATTCGTGTTTGATCCGCATGTGGAGGCTGTGACGAGTGCTGCGCTGGCTGGCCGGAGGTGTCCGTTGCCTTCCCAGTGGCTGCCGGAGTCTCACCTGGAGCGGGAGTCTCTACGGTCTCGTCGTCGTGCACTGCAGGAAACGCCATCAGGTCAGAATGGGACCGAGGCTTTTCATGGGCCGGGATGTCCGTTGCCTCATGTCGCTCAACCTTGCTGGCTGCCGTCGCGTTCGAGTCGAAGCTGGATGAGCCGGAGATAGCCGTTGCGTCATCACTAGCCGGGCGTGCCCATTCAGGCATGCTGGCCGTCGTGTCCTCGAACGCCGGAGCTGGCGCGGGATCGAATAGTTCTCTGCGTTTCTCGGATGCGTTCACGCGATATCCACATCTGTCGAGCAGCCAATCGGCTGTCGCCTTGCTGTAATAAGGGTTTTCTGGGACTGGACGCAACGGTCTGTCCCAGGTTGCACCGTCCTTTCTTGATGAGTTGCAGGTCTTGCAGGCGACGACCAGGCGCTCAGCGGGGGTCGGGTCCGAGCTATCTAGATCGCGTGGATCTAGATGGTCGATCGTGCCCACACGAGCTGACTTCTGGTCTCCGCCTGCACCATTGCTAAATCGGACGATGACACCACACCAGCGGCATTCGTCACCGTCACGCTTACGAACTGGACCGGAACGTTCAGGCTTGCGATTATCTGCTTCCCTGTTCTTGTTCCGTTCCTTCTCAGACTTCAATATCATGTGGAAGAGGTCTTCCTCTTCCACGAGTTTCAGACCGGCGCGCCTAATGCCCTTGTCATCATCAAACTCTTTCTCTTCAAAAAGTCCGCAGTACACGGCCGCTGCGAGCAGCTCCTTGTACCGGCTGAGCCCGGCCAGTGCTTTCGCCTGACCGACCTCCACAATGTAGTCACGATCGAACGCTGCTGACCGAGTCGCGCACTTAGTCACCCAACCAAACAACTCGTTCAGCAGCCGATCATCAGCCCAGTCCAACTCCAGAACGCGCATAACCACTGGATGCTCGGCCGAAACGTCCGACAGCTTCAACCACGACATCTGATGATTTCCTGTTCGTATCTCGCGCACGCGGCAACTTGAAGGCCTGAGCCCTGGCTACGGCGAGCGCTTGTTGGTGTTCTTTGGTGTCAGCGATGGTTAGCTGATGCTGGATGGTGACCCATCGTTGGGTGTACGGGTTTCGGCAGACGTAGATCTTGTCTCCGGTGGCGGTCAGTGCTCGTATAAGTAGCGCATTCCAGTAGGTCATGGCGTTGCCTCGATCCTGATGATCTGCTCCGGGTGGCCGATCCGTTCGTTTTGGAGGCCTTGCCAGTTGACGGCGATCTTGCTGGACATTTCCCGGTGGTGAACGAAGGTAATCTGCCCGTAGACGGTGGCCTGATTAGCGAATGCAATCTGGGCGTGCAGCCCCCGATGAAACGAGGTGATGTCGCCCAGACGGATCGGCTCCATATCGCGGATTGGGTCAAGCTTTTGCGGTGGGCCTGCAAGCTCTCGTTCTTCCTGGTTCTCGCTCACTGCTCACCATCCAAGGCTTCGAGAATGTCCCCCACGGTGTTGCACTCTGCGTCGTTGTCGATGTAGTCACCGTCAGTAGTCATGCACAGCGCCCGCACTCTTGCCACCTGCTGTTCAGCCTGTTCGAGTCGAGACAAGAGGGCGAGGACAGTGGTCGGATCAAACATGGCGATAAACTCGGCGGTTGACGCGCCCTCAGACTCACCCTGCGTCATTTTCTCTGCAACATACGAGCGGCCAAAATTATCACCGTCATTGATGTAAACTCCGTAACCGTCCCAGTCGTCCTCTTCGAACGCCCACGGGCCCCACTCACGGGTTTCCTCGGCTTCGGCTATCTTCCGCAGCTGCTCAAGGTCTAGGCTCTGCTCACTCATTGGTATCCCCGTAAAGATCAACCAGCGTCTGCTGCTCTGGAGACAGGTCGCGCTCGTAGGTCTGCTCGAAGATGTCAGGCTTGCACGGGTAGAACTCTCCCTGCACGCCTCGAATGATGTAGTCGCCAACGTTGGCGGTCATAGTTCCTTCGAGAGTGTGGACCAGCATCTGATGGGCGTGCCCGCTTTTCGGCACGGCTCTTATGAGAGTCCCTAGCGGTGCATTGGACTTTGCCCATTGCAGGATTTCCCCACGGTTCGTTTCGGTCAGCTGGAAAGCCTCGATCACGACCGGCTTCTTGCGGAACTTCAGTGACTTAGACATTAGTTCTTCCTTTCCTGGGTCTCGTTGATGCTCTTGCTTAGCCAGCGGTAGAGCCCGTAAGCGATTGCCGGTGATGCGGCCGCATAGGCTCCGAGGCAAAGGACCACTACATCCCAGCTGCTCATTCGGTGTCCCCTGGCTTCGGGCTGGGCTTGCCAGTGATAGTGATCAAGGTGGACGGGATCAAGCCGAACTCCCCTCTCTCGGTGACGATCCGGACAAGCTTGAGCTTGTGAGTCCTTTTCTTCCTGTCGCCAAACGTGGTTTCCTCAAAGGTTTCCTCGGCATGTCCAACCGACTGCAGGACTCCATAGTTTGCGAGTTCCTTACCCAGATCCGTGCCGTTGAGGCGGCGGGCTTCAATCGGCATGCTCATCGCGTGGACTCCCTCATGATGTGGTCGTACATCGCGCGAGCATGCCGGGCATCGGCGAGCGCGTCGTGTAGGCCGATTGGTTGCTTTGGTAGGCGGTCGATGCCGGTCCAGGTTGAGAGTGATCGGACGTCATTGGTGAACATTGGGATGCCCGTTGGCAGGTTGATCATGCGTCCAAAGAGTTGCGCTAGGGCTACGTGGTCGTAGGCGCTGTACCAGGCCCACAGCTCGGGCGGGGTGTGGTCTGCGGTGAGGAAGGCCGGCACTTCGTCGCGGATTCGTTCTTTGAATTTCCACGTTTGGACGTTGAAGATTGGTAGCTGGGCGACCACGTTGGTCATGAGCCACGCATCGTTTTCGATGGCTTCCCAGTTGGCATCGCGATTTACTGCGTAGTATTCGCGGCCATCCTGGGCGACGATGCCGATGCTGATCAGCTCAATGGTCTTGCCGTCTTCGAGGAACTCGGTGTCGTAGAAGTACTTCACAGTGATCCTCTTCTCTTTGCGATGATGTGCTCCACGATGAGATCCGAGCGATGCCCGAACCACTCTTCGGTGTCGCCGGTGTCGGTGTTGACGACCTTGACGTAAGGCATGGCCAGCTTGGAACCGAGTTGCTCAGCAATAGCCCGCAGCTTCTCGATCAGTTCGATGTTGTCTTCGGCAACGTGCACCGTCTGGTGCGGAACCTTTCGCTGGTTCAGGTTGCTCTTGGTCCGCCTGCAGTCGCCGCAGGCGTCCTTCGTATAGACCGTGACTTCTAAAGCCATCAGATCCTCCTTTTTATAAAAACAAGGCTTTTAGTTTGTTTATCGGTAAACAAGGTTTGGCTAGCTGACTACGGCCAGATGCATCGGAACATGGTCGATCCATGCGCGCTTCGTCGCCCTGTAGTTTTTGCTCTTGGAATCGTCCAGCTCCAGCTTGGAGACCTCCATGCACCCGATGAACGACGAACCAACCATCACGAGGATGCGGCCGCCGCCGGCCGCCGCCAGAACACAGCCAACGCCGTACGCAGTCTCGGCCGCCTTGAACGTCGCCAAGCGCTTCGAATCGAACTCCACTGGAGGAAGACTCGAGGACTGCAGCTGCAAATAGTGTGCGAGCGAGTGCCAGGCCTTCTGCAGCCCTTCCCGGTATTGAACCGGGGTGGTCACTCGATAAGAGTCACCACCGAAGAGCTGGCCTAGGCGCCGAATGTTGACCGTCGCTACTCGGATCTCCTTTTCCTCGGGCCTTCGCTCGATAGTGAAAGACACCGTCACTTCCAGCTGCACTTCCCAATCTGTCTTCGACGGGGTGAACGCAGCGATGATCGTCGAGGCAATAGCTGGGGTGAGGCTGAAATCGCCAAGTTCTCCGTCCCAGTCCTCACGATCGATCTCAACGCGGGCCATTCCCATCGTTAGACCGTTCTCTGCGAAGACCAGGAGATCCCCATTGGGGCGAACCGATAACGTCAGCGAGCCACCGACAGTGTCATCCTTGTCTTTCGACGCATGGACTTTTACAGCAGCGAGAGCCGCACGGAACCGGAACATATCGACAACAAATTTCATGATGTTTCTTCCCTCGCTCTTCTCGCTTCCTGCTGAGTCCGACGGCGAGCCCGGATCCTGTCTTCCGCCGTCGTGCCGCCGTAGATCCCGTACTTGAACGTGTTGGCATCCTCGTGGGCGAAGAAGCCGCAGATCTGCCGCACACGGCACGTACCGCAGATCGCCTGCGCCTGCTGGGCGGCCGCCGGCGCCGCGCTAGTGGGGAAGAACGGATCGCCGTGCTTCTTGAAGTCCCAGCGGACGCACGCCGCGTCCTCCTGCCAAGCCGCAGAATCGCTGGCTTTCGATGGCGCGTGCGCCACCATGGAACGCATTCCCCTAGTCGCCATTACGGAGCCCCCTCCAGAACCTGGACGCATCGACCTGAGCTTCAGCCCACGCCCAAGCGACGGTCTTCGAGTCATAGACCGCAGCCAACGGGCGGCCGTCAACTTTGAGAGGGCAGCAGTAGTCCGTCCAGATCTTCGCCACCCACACCGGCTTGCCATCATCAAGCCCGCGTGCCGGTCGGACGGTGGCCCGTGGGTACTTGGCGCCCGCCGGCGGCAGTGAGGACAGCGGAAAATGAGCTCGTTTGATGTCTACGATGCGGATTCGTGGCGCGGTGCCTGCAGCCGATGGGTGTGCGCCCATGCTGCGAGCACGAACAGCCGGATCGCGGAAGTCGAATCCCCTGACCATTACGCAACCTCGCCATCAGTCGAAGCGCAGCCAGTGCAGATCTCCGCGCCGGTCGGCTCGAACGGTGAAGTGCCGCAGGACTTGCACACATCATCCGGAACCTCGACCAGGTCTAGTTCCCGGTTTCGCGCCGGCTCTTTGAGCGCCTGGTACTGCATGGCCTCGATCTCGTCCAGATCCAGCTCGTAGCCCAGCTGCTCCTGCAAAAACAGGTAGTACTGCCGACGACGCTTCCACGCAGACCCGTACTGCGGCTGCTCCCACTGAGAACGCTCGAAGCCCCTGAGCTTGCTCAGATCCTCCTCGGCATAAACCATGTTGCTGAACGCCAGCAGACGGCCAAGACCAGCCAACGACTGCTTAGCCAAATGCTTCGTCAGGTCTTCCGTCCAGCGTTCGTACGGATCCAGCTCGTCATCGGGGTTGTCCTCGTCCACGTAAGGGAACCCGACTGCGGGACCAAAAATGGTTTTGAGCGATTCTTCATATCGGAGGTTTGCGACGACCTGCTCCGCAATTGCACGCTTCGCGAAAGAGTCATCCGGCTTGACGGTCTGCAG
The DNA here is from genome assembly GCF_032154645.1 of Glutamicibacter sp. Taxonomy (GTDB): domain Bacteria; phylum Actinomycetota; class Actinomycetes; order Actinomycetales; family Micrococcaceae; genus Glutamicibacter. The sequence goes on from NZ_JALDXV010000009.1 coordinate 63,361, forward strand.
CTTGTCCTGGATAAACGCCAGTCGGGTGCGCTGCACGATTGGCAGCATGCCATTGAGCTTGTCCTGGATCTTCTTGTCCAGCTTCTCTTCCTTGGACAGCTCAGGCTTAGCTTTCACCGCCTTGGCGTACCAAGTAGGCTCCGCGCTCTGGTAGCCGAAGTAGTAACGGGGCTTCGCAGCAACGTGCTCCTCATCAGTCATCTCGTCCTCGACCTTGGACCACTTGCTGCCATACTGCATGTCGTAGTCGCCCTCGACGGCGCCGAGCTCAACCAGCGCATCCTTACGCTTCGCCTTGAAGATCGAAATTTCAGTCTCAGCAATCACCCGCTCCACAGTCTCCACGCTGGCACCGTTGGTCATACCCTCGATGCGCTCAACAGCCCGCTCATACAGTCCAGGGACATCCGAATTCTCTTCAAGGTCCTGAAGGCGCTGCACAGCGTCCAGGCGGAGACGGCCAGAAGTGTAGGCCTTGGAAAGGGCGTCATCCTTCCGCGCCACCTTGGCGCGGGTACGGATCTCTGTGCGAGGCATCTTGAACTTCTTGCCGATGGTCGTCTCGTGCATGCCAAGATCGAGAAGGGTCTGAACGCCCTTGGAAACCTCGGCCTCGGTCAATGGGCGATGGTTACGGCCCGTGGTCAACATGGCCTCAACGTCAGCCCGCTGGCCGCGCTCCGGAGACGGATGAACCACGCAAGGGATCTCCGAAAGGCCAGCCTGGATACAGGCGGCGCGGCGGCGGTTTCCGTCCTGCACGACGTAATCTCCGGCGCGTTCTGGATGCGGGTAAACCAGCAGTGGGTTGATCAGGCCCATCTCTTTGATCTCAGCAGTCAACTGAGTCAGATCCCCCAGGTCTGCACGGATGTTGTCAGGGTGCTGGTGAATCGAGGAAGCCGCTAGGACTTCCAATCTGCCTTTGAAACTGGCCATAGAAAATACACCTCTAGTGTGAAAAGAAGAATGAAAAGAGAAAGGGGGTTATCCCTGCCGGGCTGCTTCAGCACGGAACGCAGCACGTTCGGCGGCGGCCCAGTCAGCGACAGCGCACACGCAGAGAACGCCGAAAACCATCATGACCAGGACCCACAGCCCGTTAGACAACGGCAATACGAAATACAGTGCGACAACCAGGGCAGCCAGTACCGGCAGCCAGATGAACCACATGCGGATGCCGTTTGCCTGTCGAATCTGATCAGCGTCCATCGTTTCCACCGCCAAACAATGAAGCAGCAGCGACTGGTTCGGGAAGCTGAATAAACGCGGTGATCTCGGCATACTTGATGCCATCAACGAACAGTGTTCCCACGCCATCGACTCCGAGTTCACGCATGGTTCCCTGGTCAACGATGACCTTGCGGCCCAGATACTTGCGGTTCGCCCAGGTCTGCACGACCTTCTGGATCTGCTTCGCACATTCAGCCTTTGGGTACTCGGTCCACTCCACATCGAACTTGTGCGATGCATGCTTGCCACGAGTCCGATTGAACGAACCAGCAACCTCGGGCGTAGGAATAATCAGAACTTTGCCCTTGACCCGGCTCATGGGTTGGCCTTTCTGGACTTCACGATCTGGCTCTCCAAGGGAGTGATCGCAACCTCCGACTTAGGCGACATGGCAGCATACTTGGCTGCGACCTCCGCGGCGTGGAGTAACTTGCTTATGCCGAAGTTCAGATCAGGAATCACCGGGCGGATCTCCACACACTTGATACCTCGGAACTTATCCATCTCATCGCGCAGCTCATCAAGCACTTCATCCAAGGCGTCAATGGTCGCGTCGGTATGATCCATGGCGCCCAGAATGTTTCCGGTCGCGTCGTAACCAGGCCAGCTCTTCAACGCATGCAACAGGTGCACGGCCTTGTCCTTCGCCCGATCGAAGGTTTCTTGACGGACCTGGCAAGCCTTAGCCTCCGCATTGGCTTCAGCTCCACGGCCGCCGTTATGACGGAAGTAGCGCTTAGCCACGCTGACCACGCCCTCTCAGACGAAGGATCAGCTCAACCAGGAGCATGAACAGAGCGGTCAGGAACCGCGCAACGTTATTCGCGATCACGCCGCCACCTCCGCGGGAGTGGCTTCGCGCTGACGCAAGTATTCTGCATACGTGCGAGCTGCATCAGCCAAGCACTCGTCTTCCGACTTCACCGGCACAGGCGATGCGCCTGCCCCAATTTGTGGGTTCGATACACTAGACATCGAAATCAGTCCTTTGCTTACCGTTCTGGATTATTGGTTTCGTCGCCCTCAGCAGTTGCCGCTGCTGGGGGCACTTCTTTTGTCATCGAGTCGATCTGCTCGACGATCACTCGGATTTCAGCGAGTGCTTCGACGGCCGTGAGTCGCTTCCTCGCTGGGATAGTTCCGGGAGACCAGAAGTCTTGGATCCGTTCAAGGTCTAAAGCCATGCAGATGATCGGGACTTCGTTCAGCCGAATCTCCCGCTCACCCCGCTCTACTTTCGAGAGCACGGACGTCGACCAGTAGAGGCCGAGGCCGCACAGTCGAGCAGCGAGCTGGGCCCGCGCAAGCTTCTTGGACTCACGCAAAGCCTTGAGTCGCCGACCAGGACCGAACTGCCGTTCATCATCGTGATTCTGAATGTGCCGATCGATGTCGTCGAAGTAGTTCTGTTCGACCTCCCAGTCCAGCTCGGTGAGATTTGGGCCGTTTGAGATGCCTACGTGGTAATCGCAGCCGATCTCCGGGCATTCATAAGAGCTCATGGCTTCCCTCCAAACTGCTTGTCGAAATCTTCCATCCAAACCGCAACATCATCGATGTACTTCAAGACCCGTTCAAGGTCTGCACGTGAGACAGTCACCTGATCGGCGAGTTCCTGCTCTTCAAGGTTGGTTTTGAGGTTGGTAACTGCTTGGTTGCTGCTCATGCAGCCCTCAGCTTCCCTGCACGTGAACCACGCTTCGGCGCGGTTGTTTGCGATGAAGTCCGTGGGCTTGGCGATTTTCGGGATCCAGCTTTCGAATGCTCTGGAACCTCTTCCAACTGTTCAATCTTTTCTTCCACTTTGGTCAAAAAAAGATCGTCCACTGCCACACCCAGAAACTTGGCAATACGCAATGCGGGCTCTGGCTTGCAAGTGTCTTCCAGCCCATTGCACATGCGATTGAAGTAGCTATGTGACGACCATCCAGCGGCTCGCGCCACATCGCGACGCGACACGTCCTGAATCTCAATCAATCGAAGGAGACGCTTTCGATCTTTGAGTTGCATCCAAAGATCCCCTAACCGAATCGGAAACTTTACGACCTTCACTGTATTACCTTTCTTTCCAAGTGTCCAGATAATCTTTACACGTGGTGCGCGTAGGTGTCCAGTCATTCTTTACAACTTTTCCTTAATCCGCGTGGATTCGGGCTTAATTGGAGCAAAAAAGCTAAAGTTCTTAGTGTCCACCCCTGCAAGCGTCCAAGTGTCCACGACGGTTGCGCGGGCGCCATCCACCGAGAAAGACTGTCGCCGTGAACGAATTGCACCCGCTCGGAGAGCTAATCCAGGCAGCGCAAGACAGGTACGGCTGGTCCACTCGCGACATGGAACGTGAGGCCGATAAGCATGGCCTACGCATGGCGCACTCAAACTTCTCTCGCTTGAAGCTGGAGCCCGTAGTTGCAATCAAGGCAACCCAGATCCAAGCCTTGGCAAAAGTACTTCGAATATCAGAGCAGACAGTGGCTCGGGCGGCTATCTCCAGCATGGGAGTAGACCTCGACGAGAAACTAGCCGATCCTGGCGATGCACTTCGTTCCGCAGCCGATCTTAGCGAGCGAGATAAGCGGATACTCCTGTCCGCCCTCACCGCTATGCGGCAAGAGGAAAGTAGCGACGATGCAAAGTCGAACACGCCAAAGCAAGCGCACATCGCCCCACGACTTCGAGCGGTGGAGCCTGACTCAGATCACCCTGGCAAGGAACAGAAGACAGAGCCGGAAGGCTTCAGCATTACCGAAATTCACGGCGCCGAAACAGCGAAGTATCCGGTGCCACCGATCGAGCAACTAGCCGCTCACCCGAAGGTGAAGACGACTCGGGAATGGCTCGACGAAACCACCGGCGAGCGCCAATCAGACAAGGACCAGTAATGACCACCGTTAAGGATAAATCCGTTCCCATTTCGAAATTGGATTTGGATCTCGATAACTACCGACTCGATGTTTCAGCGAGTAGCCAGTCCGAAGCTCTTGAATTGCTGATGGAAAGTTTTGGAGAAAGCATCGTTGGTCTAGCGCGAGACATCCATCAACGAGGAGAATTAAGTCCTATTGACCAAATGCTGGTACTGCCAGTTGATAATCGCTATGTCGTCCTCGAAGGTAATCGAAGGCTTTGCGCACTTCGATTGCTCAACCGCCCCAATTTGGCGCCTGAAAAGTACAGGAAAGTTTTCGAACGCCTGTCCAAGAAATACACACCAATAACGCGCGTACAGGCGAAAGTTATCGGTAATTTGCATGAAGCCTACGAGTGGATTGAGCTCAAACACAAGGGGCAGGGACAAGGTGAAGGTACAGTAACTTGGGGACCTAATGCCAAACGTAACTTCTTAGCAAGAAGCCAAGGAAAGATCACGTACATTCAAGCTATCGATAGCACCTTGCAGAAATGGTACAGCGATGATGCAGACTTTCAGGAAATGCTTCGTTCCATCCGGCATGGAGACCACCTCACGAACCTGGAACGTATATTGCAGGACCGATTCGTAAAGGATCAACTTGGTATTGAGTGGAGTAACGGATACCTGTCATTCAAATACTCACCAGAGGATCTACAACCATTCTTTGCCCGCGTGCTGTCATCTATAACCGGCGACCGAGGCGTTAATCAGGCATCATGGTCCAGAGCTTGGGCAACGGCTGGGGATCGGAAGACCTGGTTCTGCGCTCAGGACGATGTCTTGCCAGAATCGTCCAACCGCCTGAAGGAACCCATCACCATCAAAGGTGAAGTTCCCGATCGAGGGGAGCGGCCTGCGACCGACGGGAAATCCCCGAACAGGAAGCCTAGTACACCAAAACCAAAGAAGGAGGATTCGCGCCTCGACACGCGCGGATTCGCACCGCATGATAGATATCCACTCGCCGTCAGGGAGCTGTTCAATGAGATTCGCGACGTGGATTATTCGACTATTCCGAACATGACTCTTGATTCATTAAGATCACTTATTGAGAAGACCATTAAGGCATACGCACAGTTGCAGGGCGATCGTGTAAGAGGGCCAGAAAATCAGCGTTCCGGCAAGGAGGGATTTGCTCAGTTTGGCCACTGCATTTCTTGGCTTCAGGAACACTGTAAGCAATATCCGAGCCTGAAGGGGCACCTCACGCCCATCAGCGCGTTGACCACGAAACAAACCAAGTGGCCACGTACTGCCGATTATTTCAATGGCACTAATCACAACGACCAGTTCATGGCTGACAAAACAATGGTGCTTGAAGCATGGAATACATTCCATCCGGTGCTTCAAGACTTGCTAAATCGAGGTCCTGAGGCACCACCGGCCTAAGCTGGCCATCTCGAATCAAAGATTGAATAATAAGAACATGCGTTTCCTTTCTCCGCTCCGCTACCCAGGCGGCAAAGCCAAAATGGCCGACTTTTTTGCGCGCACGATTACAGCGCAATCTAACGTTGCAAACGTGTATGCGGAACCGTTTGCCGGCGGAGCTGGCGCAGCATTGAGGCTCCTCGACGATGGCGTTGTGGATCATATCGTCCTCAACGACAAGAACCCTGGAATCTATCAATTCTGGCAAAACGTCTATCACCGAACTGACAGGTTCGTTGATGAAATTCGTCGAACTGTTCCTAGCGTTGACGAATGGAGGGTCCACCGTGAAATCTATATGAACCCCACAGAAGCAGACCCATACGAACTAGGATTTGCAACGTTTTTCCTCAATCGCTGCAACCACTCCGGCATATTAAGTGCCCGGCCTATTGGCGGACTTGAACAAACGGGAAACTGGCTCATTGACGCTCGGTTCAAGCCAGATTATATGGCTAAGCGCATCGAGTACATAGCAGCTAGGCGCGACCAGGTAGAGCTACACAACATGGACGCACTGGACTTCATGACAGTTCTAGAATCAAAAAGCGACACGGTATTCGCTTATGTAGACCCACCTTACATTCAGCAGGGTGAGGAGCTGTACATGCAGCAGTTTGGCGACGAACAACATCTGAGCCTGTCCCAACGATTGGGCAAGACAGACCTTCAATGGGTATTGACCTACGACGACCATAAGTCCATCTCGGACGACTTGTACCTCGGTAGACGCTGCGCGGCATTCGGCATTGCACACACAGCTCAGAAGCAACACATCGGACGAGAATACATCGTATTCTCAGATGATCTTGTCATTCCAGATCTCCAAGTACTCCCCAATCGTGCGGCGGAGTATTTGGAGGCCTAGCACTCCTCTCCGACCCTTCATTTCGATTACCGGTTAAATTAGGCACAGCTATCAACTAGAACATATATTCGAATAATGCAGAATGTATGGGGCATGCTGCGCACACTCGCGCAGGTCGTAATAGTTTGGACCCGGCCACATCCGGAATTAGTCGCCGCCACTGATGGGCGGCATATATGGATCGACCCGAAGCTCACCAAGGCAGAGCGTCATTGCTTCCTCGCGCACGAGGCAATCCACATCAAACAAGGGCACGAGGGCTGTCAGACCGGCGCCATCGAACGGCAGGTCTGCCTGGAGACCGCCCAGTTCCTGGTGAGCTTCGAAGACCTGCAAAGCGTGGCCGGATGGTCCCGCAGCCCATGGGACATGGCAGAAGAACTTGGAGTCACCGAGCAGGTCGTCATCGACCGGCTGCAGACGCTGAGCGGCCCAGAGATTCAGACTCTCTGGCCGCCGAGCGACCATCACCCCTAGCAGGGTTATCCACAATCCGCCATCTCTTTAATTCATTAGCATCCGCGCACCTACACACTAGAAGATATCCACGATATTCACAGGAGTATCCACAATGAACTCGAATACAAACCCGACCATGAACCACGCTTCCGAATACCAGCTTCCTGCCACGGCTTTCGGCTGCACGCCCAGAGAGCCCACCGCCGAGGAAGACAACCTCCTCACCCTGCTCATTGCTCAACTCGACCTACTCACCCAGCCGCCACAAGGAGGGAAGCTGAAATGAACGCCCAGGATCGGCCGCGCGCTGTCCTCTACCTGCGCCAATCCATCGCCCGCGAAGAATCCATCAGCATGGAACTGCAGGAAGAGGCCGGCAGAAGGTACGCCGAGCAGCAAGGCTATGAAGTGATCGCCGTCGAAGCCGACGAAGGCATCAGCGGCCGGTCCTGGAAAACCCGCCCCGCGGTGCAACGCGTCATGACCATGATCGAGAACCGCGAAGCAGATGTGATCGTGCTCTGGAAGTGGAGCCGCCTTTCCCGCGCCCGCCTGGACTGGGCCATCGCGATCGACAAGGTCGAGTCCGCCGGCGGCCGCATCGAATCAGCCACCGAGCAAGTCGACGTCAGCACCAGCACCGGCCGCTTCGCCCGCGGCATGCTCGCCGAATTCGCAGCCTTCGAATCAGAACGCATCAGCGACACCTGGAAAGAAGCCCAAGCCCGCCGGCTAGCCAATGGACTACCCGTCAACGGACTGCCACGATTCGGATACCAGTACGACCCGGCCACCGGGTACACACCACACCCCAACGATGGTCCAGTACTGCGCGAATGCTACCTCCGCTATCTCCGAGGGGCGTCCTTCCGGCAGCTAACCGTCTACTTGCGTGGCGCCGCCGAGGTCCCCCACAGGCACCGCAGCAGCACCGGGATATGGCGCGTCAACTCGGTCATCCACATCTTGGATAACCCTTTCGCTGCCGGCCTGATCCGCCACAAAGACGAGCTCTACCAAGGCGCACACGAACCACTGATCAGCGCGGAAGAGTGGGCCGAGTACCAGGCACTGCGTAAGCAGCGGACAAGCACACGGACCCGGCAGAGCAGCAAGAACCAATCACCATTCAGCGTCTTGTCCATCTGCGTGGTCTGCCAAAACCGCTACTACGTCTCCGGACGCACCAGCAACGGAACGATCATGCTCAAATGCTCCGGCGTCAACTCACTCGGCGCCCACCGTGGAGCCAACATCATCGAGCACAAGATCGAAGCATCCTTCCTCAAATGGCTTACCGAGTACATACCCCGCATCAACCAACTCGCCGCCGACTACAAAGCCGACGAGACCCCGGCCACCGATACCGAAGCCAAGATCCGGCGAGCGCTCACCAAGGCTCAGGCGCGGCTTGATTCTCTGACCGCCAAGTATGTGGATGATGTAATCCCGAAGGAGTCGTATGTGCGGCTGCGCGATGAACAGACGGAGATCATCGATTCCTTGAATCGGCAGCTGGTCGAAGCGTCGCGGCCGAAGCGGAAGCCGCCAGAACTTGACCCGAAGCTGTTGGAAGACTGGCCCGAGATGCCCGTGGAAGTGAAGAAGCAGCTCGTGCACGACCTGGTGCTGCGGATTGAGATCTCCGAAGGATACGCACGCGACGTCAAGGGGGTTCACCGGAAGATTGATGTTGTGCCAAAATGGGCGGTGGATCATTGATTTCCTGCGGAAGTTGACCACTTGATAAGCGATAGGGGTTTAGACCAGTCCACAAACGTAGGCTGTTCTAAACCCCATTTGAGACTGACACGAACTTCGAACCACAGATATATTGATCGTCCTTTAACAAGTTCATGATTGAGTACGAACATTATGAACATGATCAACGTGTGCATTTGATTAGTTGCTGACTAAACGACCAACTTCTTCAAACTTGTAAAGATGTTAAACGTCAACATCAAAGTCGACAGTTATTAAGTGAGATCCTTCATCAAAATATTTAGTTATGCGCTATAACGCGCTATAGTTCATGAACGTGCAACGTTTACACACAATGTATGTACCAACGAAGCACGCACTTTGGTGTACTCGTGTGTCACCATACAACAGGAAGTGATCAGAATGGACAACGCAGAAGCACTCGTTCACTCTATTGGGCTTCATGCAGTTTCGGGCATTGGTAAAGAAAATCTCCGTGCACTCGAAGTTGCATTGGATTCCGATAGTCACGAAGCACACATTGCCGTAGTTTTACGTCATGAGTCTGAAGAGCAGATCCTTCGCACTACTGACAAGCTTAATGATCTACAGATTCTATTTCTCGGTGAGGCTTCAATTGAATGGTCTTTCGAGGAAGCTGGCTCCCGTACCCGTACGGTTCGAGCAACCGAAAAACAGTATCAGTACGCCTAGGCAACGATGCTCCCTACTACATCGCAGCTAGAAGATTGGGCCGGTCCCCATTGGAGGACGGCCCAGTCTTTGTTTAAGAGCTCTGACCAATGGGCGGCTGTTGCCGCGTTTTATACTTCGTACCATTACTTGCGTGCAGCGCTCATCGCAGATCCAGTATTTCAGGATCAGAAGGCGCTCTCATTGATCCACCCGGCGTTGAAGGTCGGCGATCAATTCGAGAAAAAACATAGCTTTGGTGGCTTGAGTAAAGCACAGCTTGGACTCATAGAAATGTGTATTGTGGTATATCCTCATGTCTCGCGTTATTACACGCTTGGGCATCAAGCCAGCTGCGGAGTTCGGTATGATGGAGGCTTCCCTCGTCACGTGTCGCTTGAAAAATCCATGGAATACGCCGAAATCTTCCGGCAAGAGTACCTTGCAGGGAACCTGGTACATACCAAGTCCAAGGCCCTCAAAGCTGCACAATCCTAGTCTTCTCTTTAACGAAGAAAACTGCCCGATCATATTCACCTTGCGGTGAATATGATCGGGCAGTTTCGCTGCAGCTACTTGCGGAAGGTCTCACCGTCGAAGCCAGGGTAAGAGCCCTCGGCCGCGGCCGTTGAGAAATCCTCCTGCGGTTCAACTTCGACCTGATCGCCAGGATCCGCAAAAGTGATTCCGGATCCCAACGGATCGTTCGCTTCACGCAGCGAATCAATGTGCTTCACGATCGTTCCGTACACCAACTGCTGCAGACCGTAGACGACGAGGAACGCCGGGAGGATCTGCATCCCGGTAAGCGCGCCAGTCGCGAACGAATACACTCCGGCGATTGCCAGTGACACCACGACGGGCAGCGCAACGCTGAGCGTCTTGGACCAGTCGCGGGTCTTGCGCCACTGGATGACCGGCGCCGAGGCGATGGTGAAGACCGCGGCGATCGCGGCCATGAGGATATCTGTATCCATGAGGTGGTTCTCCTTTACTTGAAGGGTGGGATGTCGAGCATTCGGCAGGTGATCGCACCGGCTTGGCCGTCGGCCTTGCCGCCGCCGAGCTTGGTGTAGCGGGTCCAGTTGGCTTTCTGGATCGCAGTGACGTGCTTGGCCAGGACTGGGCCGTAGTCGCCGTCGCGGACGAGCTTGCCCAGGCGCTGCGAGGCAGCCCATTTGGCAACGGCCGGCTGCAGCGTGTTGCGCACCCACTCGTACCAGCGCTGTGTGGTCGGGCCCCAGTAGCCGTCGGCCTTGAAGGTGGCGCCGCCGTACTTGCGTGCCCGCTCCTGGTAGCGCTTCACCGCGGAGCGGGTCATTTCGCCGTAGATGCCATCGATCTCGCCGGTGTAGATGCCAAGCGACTTGAGCAGCTTCTGGATCTTCTTGGTGTCCTTGGCGGAAACACCCTTCCAGACGGTTTTGGTCTTCGGCGCTGGCTTCGAAGTGCCACCGGTAGGCTTGGTGACTTCCTCGACCTTGCCTTCAGTGGCTCGACGGATCTTGTCTGCCACGCGCTTGACCGCGGCCGGCGAACCCACGATCTCGAAGTGCATGTCATCGCGCTTCGAAATCAGCAGGTTATAGTCGCCGCCCCAGCGCAGTGTGCCTTCGTAGTACTTGAGGCGGGCGCGGATCGCTGCGCGCTGCGCCGCGGCGAAGGTATTGATTGCCCCGCGTGGGTGGCGCATGGCGTTGACGTCGACCGCGTAGCCGCCGGCATGGTTCGAATAGCCCTTGGTCTTGCCACGTACCGGGCGGACCGCGTGGCCCCAGTCGTCCTCGCCCTGGTCGACGTCCTCGATGTGCTGATCGACGTACAGGACGATGTCTGTCAGGATGACCGCGACGTCGCCGCCGTGCACCTTGCCGATGATTTTCGGGATCCGTGTGAGCTGCGAACTGGTCGAGTCAAAGATGACCGGCCAGCCGTTCTGGCATAGGGCCATGGGGTTTCCTTTCGGGTATGCGAAAGCCCCGGCACCGGGTGGTGCCAGGGCATAAGAAAAGCCCCGACCATTTGGTCTAGGGCTTGGGTGGTTTGCGCTCCTACGGAACTACGGGTAGTGCAGCAAGAGCGGCCGCTGTGGGCCACGCGTCGGTGGTGAGCCAGCTGATCTGCGTGATCGAGTACTGATCGCCAAAGGTCGGCGTTGCGGTTCGGTTGATGATTCCCATGTCCCGCTCCGCGTAGCGAATAGTGACGCCTGTAAGGTTCGTGGTGCCGCTGCTGTTCATGTACACCGGGACGCGGGCGGTGATAGCCGTAGGCCGGAAACCGATTGGATATCCAGTCAAGAAGAAATTGGATGTAGCTGCACCAGTGAAGGTGACATTCTTCAGTAGCAGTGTTGCCCGGTTGCTTTCGCGGATCATGCGAGCGAAACCGTCGGTGCCTACAGTGACGTTCGCAGTCAGCAGGCTGGCTACATCACGCATAAACGTGGTCGACGACAGTAGTTTCTCTGTTGCGCCGGCGGAAACGTAGACCCGCTCTCCGACTGTTGAGTCGACCCGAAGGGTTGCGTTACCTGGGTCGCCCTGCGGACCCTTGAGCCAGTTCATGAATTCGGCTTCGGTCCCCGTGTGGCCGAGGCCCAACCAGACTTGGTAGGCCGAGAGCCCGTCGAAGTTCCCGGCGTCGGCATCCGATCGCACGCTGTTCGAAACTTGCTTCGCTTCCAACGCGGCCTGCTTCGATTCCTCGGCCGACGCTGCAGACTCAGCCGAGGACTCCGCGGATCGAAGCGCGGCCGCCTCCGACTGAGGAAGACCATATCCAGGGGTAGCCGGAGTCGGCGCAACGTCGGCAAGATTCAGCGGTTCTTCCGCATACGGGAGCAGAAAACTGAACGTTGGGATCTGAACTTGAACGTCCCCGACCTTATTGAACTTCGTTTCGATCGACCAGGTGTAATCCTGTACCGATGCATTCGGGTCATCTGTCACGTGCAGCACAACGCCGCGGTACATCGGCCGGCCCTCTTGCGGATGCCCCTTTGGATACGGCGTGGCCAAATGCCCCTCGTCGTCGAAGATCGCATTTATGGGTACGCGGACCAGCGTTGCGGATCCTGCTGACGTGTGGACGTTGTTGTAAGTGACGAACATCTTTAACACAGCGGTCCCGGCTACCGGTACCGTGTCAGGTTTCTGGTCAGGGTCCACACCGTCCGTTACCGCTGCAGCGACCCACCAGTTCACCAGACGTGTTCTGAGCTCGTCAGGCAAAACGCTCATCGGTGTTCCTTTCAGACTGGAATAGAACCACCCCACGAGGTGGCTTAGGTTATCCGTTTCTTATCGTGATACTGATTATGAAGATCGCTGATCATCGCTCGAACTGGTTCGGATTCTTTGACATGCTCTTCAAACTCTTCCCGCAAGACCTGTGTCTCACGTCTACCTGCCCTATCCTCGGCACGTAGATGACCGATATCCATTCGGGTAGCTTGATGGTCCTCACGTAATCCACGAACATCACGCGCGATCTCTCGCAATGCGCTCACGGTAGCTTCATGCCGTTCGTCCTGTTCCTCGCGGAGGTTCGTTGTGTGGGTGTTCTTTACCTGTTCCCGCGCCTCCTTGGCGTCTTTGGCGGCCGAGCGCGCGTCTTTCTTCGTCTTGCCAACATCGAAGGACAGCTTTCCAATCAAAGCTGTCAGCAGCGTGACAGCACCACCGATGATTGCGAGCAATACAGTCTCAGACATTCTTGCCTTTCACCGCTCCTGTGGGAGGGCACAAAAAATGCGCCCTCCACACAGGCGCCTCATGATCGATTTGGTTACGACGAATACAGATCGTCCAGAGCTTGCTTTAGACGAGAGTTCGGATTGTTCAAAGACTGCAGGAACATGTTGATGAACTCCGTCAAAGCAGGCGAACGACTCAACGTCGTTGGTGCATTGCCGTCCAGAATCGTGCGAGCATCCGGATACCGATCGTTCACCGGGAGTGCGCCCATGGTTACCAGCGCTTTCACCGTGCCCCCATGATTGACCAGCATGCAAACGTTGCCAATGATGTTGTTCAACGTTCCAGTCTTGCCGGCAATGAACTCCGGGAAGCTCGGGTTTCCATTCACAGGGATCGAGTGGTTGATCGTGAACGTTCTGGCATTCGGCCCAGTAATGGTTACCGTATGCGTTAGTTCACCCATGATACCGATCAACGTTGAGTCCTCGTCACGGATACGGAAGATCAACTGGGCCATCTGCCGAGCAGTAGCCTTGTTGCTGGTGCCGAGACCCGAAGCCGTGGTGAAGTTCGCGCCGGTCCAGCCCCAACCCTGCACCGTGCTATTCATCAGCGCGATGAACTTGTCACGAGGCGTATCAGTTCCCGACAGTTCAGATCCGACCCGCGCCGCCAGCAGCTCAGCGGCCACGTTGTGCGACGGAAGAGAAGCCATGTAGAACAGCTCGCGCCACGTGATCACGTCGCCCGCCTTGATCTCCGGAGAGGATCCACCGGTGATCGTGTTGATCGTTGCCATCTCAGTGCTATCGAGCGTCAACGCTTCACTGAGTCGGGCATTGGTCACCGTCTTGCGCGCCACGTACTGCATCAACATCTTGGTCAGCGAGGCCGGGATCTCCGGCTGGTCGGGAAGTTTCCCGAAGTCCAAAGTCCCATCGGCGCGCATGAGCACGGCTTCCTTTGATTTCAACCGGTCCGACTGCACAAGTGAAGCTGGCAAGGTAATCGACTGCAACGCACGTTCCATCCGTTCGCGTACTTCGTCCGAAGGGATTCCCTTATAGATCAATGTCGGACCGATCAGGCCGTCCCACCAACGCCCCGCGGTTCCGGCTTGGTGATTGCCCAAGGTTAGGCCGTCCAGCGGGCGGGTGTTTGCGGTGGATCCCCAGGAACCGGTCCGCGGAACACCGTCGACGAAGAATCGTGAACCTGTGGTCGAGAATGCTCCGTTGAACTGAGCGCCGAACACGTGGTCGAATGCATCTACGTCGACGGTCGATCCAAACTCATTGCCCGCATAGGATCCCCACTTGCCCGGGAACAGTGACGAAGCGAGAATTGCTTGCCGGCCCGCGTTGGTCGCACCGTCGACGATGACGCGGCTTGTAGGGTTCGAGATGTCAGAGCGTGCCAGGGTCATGATGAATGTCGGCTGCTGCAACGCTTCAGGGAAAAGGCCGGTGCGCAGTGCGTTCGGCACGTCGCCCACGCCGTACCACGCGCCGCCGTAGCCGTCCCAGGACGCTGGGGACCATCGCGGCCTAGATGAAGCAACATTGGTCGTTGCTGGCGGAAGGTTGCCCATGAGGTCGTAAATTGCCGCCACGTCACCGTTGACCAGATCGCGGCCCTTCGGATTGGCCGGATCGTAGAGCGCGTACCACCCATCGGACTTTGCCAGATCGTAGATCATGCGCTGCCGTTCAGGCATCGGCACGTCAGCATCGTCCGCAACAGTACGCCACGGCCCCCACAGATTCGCGGCCGCATCAATCGCTTCACGCCAGATCATCTTGTCTGAGTCCGTGCGGCGCTGCACAACGGCGAAACCCGCCGATGCAGGAAGAACTTCCCAGACGAACGAAGAACCTGCGAGCGGCATGTTCAAGTAACCACCAGTGGTTACGCCCTGCCAGATGCCGTAGTGCTCTGGCTTGTAGTAGTCGTTCGCGTTCGCACCATCAGGCAGAAGGCCACGGCGCTGCGGAACCTTCGCCAGGATCTCCATAGCGATCGAGTCGCCAGGCATTCCCTTGAGATTAGCGATAACTTCCCACGCCATTTAGGGCCTCCATACATGTAGATCGGACGTATTCAAAGGATCGAAAGGATCCGGATCGGGACCTGGCTCCTGCTGAAGCCAATACATCCCTGGATAAGGCTTCGCTGGCGGGTACTGACCAACCCAGACGAGGCTACGGTTGATGTTTCCGCCGCCACCCGTCGGGTCAATCAGATCTTTGAGCTGTCCGCCTGCCGGGGGAACACGGATCTTGATTCCCAGATAACCGGTCAATGCATGGCCGTCCTGGTTCCAACGGATCGATACGTCGTACCAGGCATCCAAAGTCATGGTTGTGGTTGGAAGCAGCCCAACGGTGCATCTATTGTTGGCATCCGGTTTGACCGGATAGCTATTCATATCAGCGACAAGAGTGTTATCGCTGGTGGTGTTGGCTTGGTTGAGCGTGAAGATCACTTCTCCGTCTTTCGGATCCATGCTGGATCCTGCAAGGTCAGCGAAATCGAAATCGACGACAGCCACGGCCACCTCCTTTAAATGAAGAAACCCACCGAGTTATTCGGTGAGTTTCGTTGCGAGTGTGAGTTGCGCATCCTTGACAGCTATTGAGTGATTCGCCGCTGTTAGTGACTGCTGGTAAGTGGCTAGCACCAGCTTCAACAATTGATTTTCTTGGCGCACAGACGCCAAATCTTTTTCTAGTTTTTCGAGTCTTTCCTCTAAATTGGGTTTTTCATATTCATTAGAATCTGACATTTATCGGCTCCTTAGATTAATCTGGTAAACATGCGCCCAAAACTTATTTCTCTGCTTGCCGTACCGGCTCTCTTGCTCGTCGGTTGTTCCACTGCTGAACCAGCCCCATCGGACCCAGCTGCCTCGTCAGCTCCTACGGCGAGCGCGACCCCAACTGCAACAGCAACTGACGCAGAAGAACCAGCGACGGCTGACGATGCAGCTGCCGAAGCTGCCTTTCTTGAAGGCGTCTCGACCGTCACTGACAAGGCTTCACAACTGCCAAAGAACCTTCGGGCTAAAGCCGAAGATTCTTATTTGCTAAAGCGCGGTAAGGAATACTGCGAGACAATTGCGAAAAAGGGCACTGCCGAGCCTGAGCAGACTGTGGACAATGCTGATGATCTGGCCATTGAATCAATGATTCTGACGTCGGCCCGGATTTACCTTTGCCCTGCTGATTAGTTCTTAGATACGCCAAAGGCGCCCGGCTGCATCAATATGAACGTTGGCTTCTGCACCGGTTTTTACATCTACTGGGATAGTGACGCTCGGGCCATTGATCCTCACTCCGAGATTGTGTGTGACTACCAATCCGAATGTGGGCGAAGCTGCAATACCTCCGCCAAGGAAGTTGATCTGGCCACCGTTGGCTGGTTCGATTTGCAGGTTTCCTGCGTTGATCTTGCCGCCTTCTTCAATGTTCAGGTCGTTACTGAGCGTGGTCACGCCTTCCACCGCCAGGGTTCCTTTGGTGGACATTGGACCGGTCACGTCTAGAGTTCCTGAAATGGTGGAGTCGCCCTGTACATCCAGCAGGCCGGTGATAGTCGTGTCTCCGCCGATATCGGTGACGCCGTCTAGCTTCGTCGGCCCAGTCACTATGAGCTCACCGGTGATCGAGGTATTCCCGCTGATCGTGGTGATGCCCTCGATCGTCAGATCGCCGGTAACATTGGTGGGTCCTGTGATGTGATTCGTTCCCGACAGGTTGTTCGTGCCGGACATGTTGTTGTCGCCGGACGCATTGAACGTTCCTGTAACGTCCAAGGTGCCGGAGATCGTCGCTGTGCCAATCACCTGCAGGCCGCCGTTGAGGATGCGTATCCAACCACCGTCGTAGACTTCCAGACCTTCACGGCCGATAGCCGAGTGGTTCAGGTTGGAGTTGTTCATGAAACGCTCTAGCTTCGCGAGACGCCTTTTGAAATCTCCCTCGTTGATGTTTCGCTGCATGCTCATGCGCCCGAGCTCCTACCTTCCATCTCCTGTGTTTCGATCTTTACTACCTCGGAAGTCAGATCTCCAGACAAACCGATCAGCTCGAAAGGGTGCCAACCGGAGAGCAGCCATGAATCTTTGTCAGCCTTCCACCGGACGGACCCGCCCAACGCGAGCTCGTTCAGGGCCGGAGACCCATCGGCGCGAACTGCCATATCGAGCTGCCGAATCGCGCCGTCCTTAGCCCGACGAGCACCTGTTGTCGCAGACTGCAGACGCTCTAGAGATTTCATGCCTGAAAACTTCTCGGCATCCTCCAGCGCCGGGTATGGAAACCCATCACTGGATGACTGGCGAGTGAGCGTACGGCGTTCTGTGCCTTCGCCGGTGCCGTACATCTTATTCACCAGGTACGCGCCGGACAGCGTGTAGTTCATGTTCTCCACCGAGGACTTATCAACGTCCAGGTCGTAGTCCCACACACGAGTCTTGTTCGCATTGACTTCCATCACCCATTCCAGCGTCCCCTCGGAAGACCAACGTGGACGGAAATCGATATCTGGGCCTTCGTCATCTTCGATGTAATCGTTGATGAGATCAGAGGCCTTGTCGAAGTTGTACCCATACACCGTCATGTCTTCCGATCCGGCGGCGTCTGCAGGTAAAGAAATCGGCAGATCGTAGATCAGGGGTGACCCGAAATTATTCGTGATGTTCTGAATGATCTTCTTGATCATCGTTGCCTTGGACAAGTTGGTCCACGTGACCTTCGAACTTGAAATGTCGTTGGATCGGTCCGTGGTGACGATGCGCTTGCTGAAGATCGTCCAGATGTCCTCGTGCGACAGCGTGAGCTTCTTGGACGCCCATTCGTACGATGCCTCAGTGATCACCCCGGCATAGACAACATGCCACGTGTTGTACTTCGGATTACGCCATTCGACAACGATCCACGACTGCCACGGCCACACCGGCGTGCGCTGCGTTCCCTTGAACTTTTCGTGTTTCGTGTCTATGGTGATTCGCCCGCGGGATCCAGCGTTGCGTTTTCGTTCCCAAGATCCGGAATCAAAGGGAAGCTCCATGCGAACTTCCCATGTTGGTTTGATTCCAGGTCCTGGTACTGCGCCGTCTACCACTTGCACACGGTATGGCACACTGACCTCCTTAAATGAAAGTGTCGTACAGGCTGATATTGAACGTTCCGGATCCTCCGGCAAGTGGGTTAGGCCAGAAGTTTTGCTGCTCGCCGGGATTCACTGCGAAATACTCGGCGATTTCGATTCCCTTGTAAACGCGGTCGCCGTTTTCCCGGAGGATGCCAGTTCGCATATCCAGGGTGTGCGTTGAGCCAGAGGCAAGACTTTTCGTCACCGTTACCACGCGCCCGTTCAATGTGAGCTCGTACCCTCCAGGCATGCTGCCGGTGATCGTAATTACCGGCCAGGCATGAACGGTTCCTCGGTGGAACAATTCGATGCTGTCGCCGGCCGCTGTCTGGAAGGAACGGACTTCGCCATATTTGAATGGGTCCGTTGATTCCAGAGGGATCTGGAAGCTCAGGTAGTTGTCCGTGTCGAAGTTCGTCTTTACCTTGCCGCGTGGATCCACCCTGGCCCACTGTGTGGGCCCATGGCCACGCACCAGGAGCTTCTTCCCGCCTCGACCAGGTAGAGCGGTCAGGCGAAGCGCTGCTTCATGCAAGTAGTCGTGGCTCTTTGACCTGACTCGCCCGTTGAAGGTGATGAGCCTGGACTCGAAGTAGATCTCGGTATCGATAGTCCCGTCCCCGTTCACCCGATCATTTCGATCACGTTTAGGTTCAGGGCTATCGAACCAGCCTTCCAACTCTCCGAGTCGCTTCCACTCCCCCTCGCGGGTCCTACCTGTTAGTGGGTATCCGTCAAGGGTGATCATCTCAGCGACCAATGTTGACTCCTCTCTCGGCAAGCTTCACCGTTATTGCGTCTGTAACCTGCCGGGCCACACGGTTAGCATCCGTCGCACCATTGATCTGGATCTCAATCGGCGGGCCGTCATAACCACCAGCAGCTGCAGGCGCCGCACTGGACTGCATGACAGAGAACGATGAGATACCCACCGGCAGACCACCAATCTCCCCGCCGGTTGCATGTCCACGAATCGCGCCAGAGCGGATCCCCGCACGGAAGCGATACACGGAATCATGGCCACCCATCAGATCGACTTCCCTCGCGGTCAGCATGTGCTCACCATTCGAAGCCATGATCGGGACACTGTCCGACGTGCCCGAACCTGGGCCGAAAATCCCGCCGCCGTCAGCTTTACGCCCGAAGAGCGAGGTCACGCCACCGGACGGTCGCGATTCCTGCAGCTGCTTCTGAATCGGATTCTGAGGCCGGAAAGGGACGCCCTTAGTTTCATAGGTTTGAATGATGCTGACATTGGCGGTCATTCCGTCCAATTGCTCAGTCTTCTTGATCGTGTCCTCGGCGGTTTTCTTCGCCGCCTCGGACATCCACGAGCTGACCTTCACATCATCAGGAATACCCATCACCTTGCGAGCCATCGCGTCGGCCTTGTCGCCGGTGATCCCGAACTGACCCGCCGCCGTAATCAGCGAGTCATAGGTCGAGGTCATCGCCGACTGCAGTTCTTCTTCCGACGCGCCGCCGGCTGCCAGAGCCCGAACGTAGTCCTCGCCGGACTGTGCCAGAGCGTCAAAGGCCGCCTGGTTAGCGCGGCCCTTCTCCGTGTGTTCGTCGAGGCTCTTGCCGTTCTCCTTGATCGAGGCTGCGATGTCATCGATCGCCGCCTGATATTCACGGAACGCGGCCCGTTCATCACGGGTGATAACGCCGGCCTGGAAGAGCACATCGAGGAAATCCTCCATGTTGTCCACCGCGCCCTCGGCAGACACACCTACATCTTCCAGAGCGGACTCTGTGATCGCTGCGCCCTCGGCCGCTTGGATGCCGGCAGGCTTCACGCCCTCGATCGCCCAGTTCAAAAGCTCCTGATCGCTGACCGTCACGCCCGCCTGATTCGCTACGTCCTGCAAGGACGCAATGTAACCAGGCATCAGGTCGGCCGCATCCTGAGCGCTCTTTCCCTGGGCTTCGAACTGCTCCACGATGCCACGGAAGGCCTCCGCCGCCCGCTCACCGTTACCAGAAGCAACCATCTCGCCCAGTGCATCGCCGATACCGGTGAAGCGGGTTTCAAGCTGCGTCAGCTTGTCGTCGGGAAGGTTGAACCATCCATTCATGAAGTTCAGGTTCTGGTCAATCCGTTCGCCCAGCGAGGGATCACCGATATCCGAGATCGCCTGCTCTAGGTTCTTCACATCGCCCAGACGGCGAGCGCCAAAGACTGAGTCGGAGTCTCGGAAGACTTCGGTCATGTCTGTGGTTCCGAGGTTGGCGATGCGTGTGAGCGCTGCTGCGTAGGCTTCGGCGGTGATGACTTGCTCGTTTGTTGCGAGCTCTCCGACGATGGACCCGGCTGCGAATGCGGCTGACACGATACCTACGGCTTTGCCGATCTTGCCGATGACTCCTGGTACTGGACCTGCGGAGTCTTTCAGTTCCTTGAAGGCGGATACTCCGTCTCGGATCTTCGGCAGGAAGGTGACGATTGCGCCGCCGGCAAGCAGTGTTCCGCCGACGATGCCGGTGAGGATACCGCCGATGGCCAGTACCGGTTCGGGGATCTGTCCGACGAAGTCGATCATGGATTCTGCGCCTTGGACGAACTCGCGGAGTACGGCGTTGGCTCCGGATCCTGATTTCAGGAAGACGGTGTCGAAGCTGCCTCCGAGCTTTTCGAGGTCGCCTGCAAGGTTGTTCTGCATGGCGGCCGCGGTGTCGGCTGCGAAGCCGGCGTCGTTGACTGCGTCTTCCCACTTCTGGATGCCTTCAGCGCCCTCTTCGTAAAGGATGTTTGCTGCACGGACGGCGTCTGATCCGAAGATGGTCTTGAGCGTCGCGTTGCGTTGCTCGTCGCTCATGTCCCTGAGAGCGTTCTGGAGCACTCCGGCGTATTCGGACATGCCGATGAAGCTGCCGCTGGCGTCGTAGGCGCTCAGACCCAGCTCGTCCATGAGCTTTGCTGCTTCCTTGGAGTTGGGAGTCAGCGATTGCAGCATGGTCTTGAAGCTGGTTCCGGAGTCGGAGCCGGTCAGGCCGGCCGAGGCGAATGCGGCTAGGGCTCCGGTGGTTTCCTCAATGGTGAGGCCTACGCCGTTAGCTACCAGGCCGGACTGGTTGAGGGCTTCTCCGAGGTCTTCGACGCCGCCCTGGGCTTTGCCTGCGCCAGCGGCCAGCAGGTCGGCCACGTGTGGGACCGCTTCTCCGGAGAGCTTGAACTGGGTGATGGCTGAGGCGGCGATCTCTGCAGCCTTGGCCACTTCGATGTTGTCGGATGCTGCCAAAGACAAGGCACCGCTGAGGCCACCGCTCAGGATGTCCTGAGTATCGACACCAGCCTTCGCCAGTTCCTTGATGCCGCCGGCGGCTTCCTCTGCGCTAAATGCAGTATCAGCACCGGCGTCCACGGCGGCATCACGCAACAGATCCATGTTCTGTGCGGACTCGTGCGTAGCCGCCTGAACCTCAGACATGGACTTGTCGAAGTCGGCGTAAGTTTTGATCATCTTGCCAAAAGCAAGAGTCACAGCGCCGCCGGCCACCGTCACCGCCGGGGCAAGGGTCTGGTATGCCTCGGCCTGCTTGGCTACCGCGACTTCAGTTGCTGCAGCCGATTCCTGCGCTTCGACGTTCGCCAAGTACACGGCCTCGCTGAATTGATCGACGCCGTGCGCTGCCGCCTGCGAAGACGAGACGACCTTGCCGTGAGAGTTCACCAGCTGGCCGTTGGCGTTGTACAGAAGGCCCGCGTTCTTTGCGGCCTTCTGGTCTGCGTCAGCGACCAGCCGGATTTTCTTTGCCGCTTCCTCCGAGAACCGAGCGTTGTCCTGTGTTGCCTTGTTCGCGTTCTGAGTGGATTGGGTTAGGTCATCAGTGGACTTCTTAGCGTCCTTGAAACCGTTGATGAAGTTCTGGACGACGGCTTCAAGTCGTGCGACCACTCTGCGCTCGGCCACTGGCCCTCCTCACTGATTTAGGACGGTCGGTCTCGTATTGGCTTGTCTGCCGGCCGGTCATAGGTGGTGTAGAGCCGTTCGCCGGGCTCTGGTTTATACGGCTCGTTGCCGATGCCTGTCGTCGAACGCTCCCGCGCTGCACAGGCCTGGCAGACCTTTTTGTGGGCTGAATACCAACCGTCGTTGTCTGGATGGTGTGCGATCTCCATGGGCTGCCCGCAGGCGCACAGTCCGTCCTCGTAGACGGTGAGCACCAGGGATAACAGATAGTCCTTTTCCGTCCAGTCGCCGCGCTGGCTGGAAAACCAGTGCATTGGTGGTTTCCCAGCGGCGCGGGCGGTGCGGAGTACTTGGACTATCGGCCGGAGTCGCGGTTGGTACCAGAGGCACCTGGCAAAAAATCTGCGTCCGGCTGCGGTGCTTCGTTCTGCACCTCTTGACGCTTGAGCAACAGCTTGGCTAGCTGTGCCGGTCCGATGCCGTTCTCCAAAGCGACGATCATCGGGACCGGCAGGCTAATCTCCCGCTTTTCCAGTGTTGGGGATTCCATGGCCACGATGGATGCAGAGAGCAGCTCACGGTTCATTTCGATCCGCTTCAACATTTGCTCATCCGGCGAGTTTTCCGGGCCCGTAGTGTGCCGGGCTGCGATCTCCCGGATCTTGTCGTTCGGCAGGGCGCGAATGTAGAAGGTGATCTCTGAACGGGCGAACGCTTCCATCAGCTTCTTACGCTTGGCCTGCAGTTGCTTCAAGAGCGGGGATCCTCCACTGGTCTTTTCGCCGGCCGTCGCGTCGGTCTCGACACGGATCTGCCGGGCAAGCAGGTCAATCTGTGCGACCAGGTCGGCACGCTTGTAGACGGTCTCAGACCCTTCAGGCAGACGGGCATCCGAGATCCAAGCTTCGAAGTCGAACTCGGCTGCTTCAGCGTAGTTCTCGGCGGTGGTTTCAGTCATGGTGGGCTCCAATCGTGCGGTGGGCTCCGGGAAAGTATGGGAAAGCCCGGTGACGTGAGGAGCCCTTTCACGTCACCGGGCTGGAATATCGCCTACTTGGGGTTAGGCGGCCACGAGAACTTCACTGACCATGGTCTGGCCCAAGAACTCCACGCGGCGCTTGATGTTGCCGTCGTTACCCGGACGGGTCGGCGAATCGGTCTTGAGCTCGCCACCAAGGAAGATCTCGTCCCCGGTAGCCCAGTCCTCAGTCGAGTCCTTGTCGGTCTCGCGCATATAGATCCACACGGTGGTGTCCTTCACGCGCACCGCCTGGTAAGCGGCATCCTCTCCGGCGAGGTCTGCACCGCTGCCGGTTGTAAGCCACTCACGGACAAACGTCAGTGCCGTCTCGTAGTTGGAAGAGCCAAGCGCCTGAGCATTGCCCTTCTGGCACGAGACCTTCTCGTTGAATCGGTCAGACGCAGTCGGAGACCACGTAATGTCCGATTCCAGCACCACGCAGGAGAAATCGATTCCCGCGTTGAGTTCAGCTGCGGTCGGAATAAGTCCGGCTGGCTTGGTGAGCAGCATCGCCCACTTCTTCTTGCCGTCTGCAGACGTCTTCACTTGGCCTCCTCCTCTTCTACTGGATCCGGTCCAGCGGACGGCCGGCGAGTTGCTTTCTTGCCGGTATCACGAATCGATGGCACTTCGACAAAGCCGAATGCCTCGTTGGTCAGGTAATGTTCCGGCACCAGCCGGATATCGCCGCCACCCTTCGGGCGGGCTTCCACAAAACCGGGCTTAGCCATGGTCAGTGTCCTTTCGGTCAGGCCCGGTAGGCCGTGAACGGATATTCGTCCACGAGATACACGGGATTGAGTGTGTCCACCGAGACCCGGTTATCCGGTTCCGCGGTAAGAACTTCTTGCTGCCGAAGCTTTGAAAAACGCCAACCAGTCACCGTCGGCCGCTGACGATTCAGCGCCTCGCGGCTGGTCGTTGTTATCTCGCTCAGGCCGTCGAGCGACAACGCCGCCACCGTGCAGCGCAACGTAAACGCCACCTGGTCGGGAATGTCATCGCTCGAACGATCGCCCGGTTCCCCGGAGACCTCTTCGCCCCATCCGCCGTGCAGCACCACATAAGGGAAGTCCTCCAATCTCGGAGGATTAGACAGCTCCGCCCGGTACAGATGAACTCGTGTACCGGGCGGAAACAGTGCCTTGATGCCGTCGAAAATCGCTTTACTCACAACAGCCCCTCCAAAAGCTCCAGCAAATACTCTTCAAAAGCCGGAGCTTCATCGGCGAGCGCTTCTGCTGGATCTCGGACGGTACCGCCGCCGCCTGGGGATCCACCGAAGTAGGCGAAGCCCGCGAGGCCGGCAGATGAGTGGCGCGATTTGTTGGGACCGATCTCGGCTGCATACGACGTTGCACCGAATGCTCCGGAGGTCATTTCGTCGAAGTCCACGGAACGGGCCATGATTCTGAACGACGCTGACTCTCGGATGTCTGCCTGCATGGCGTTCTTGACGTTGACGGCGCCCTTGCGGACGACGCCTCGGACTTTGGGAACGATCCCGTTCGGGACGAGGCCGAGATCTTCGGATAGGAGGCGTAATTGGGAATCGTCGAGACTCACAACGTCACCGCCCTCCATCGTTCTGCCGTGCGGTGAGTTCCCTCGGCCAGCTCTACGAGCTTGGCTTTGGTTCCTGGTACTGGCATGTCCAGTTCGCAAGCGGTGATTTCCAACAGGTCCCCTGACTTTGCGCCGGAGCCCACGGGAAGTTTCGCGATGGCGTTGGTGATGGTGTACTCGGCGCCAGCCAAGACAAGATCCGAAGGTTGCGTATCGTCAACATCGAAGCCGCAGATGCCGGTGTAGATGAGGTCGAATGTTTCGACCTCGTGCCCCTTCGCCGCGTCATAGGTGTTTCCGGTCCGCCGGTTGATGGTGCATTGCGCGATCATCAACATTTTGGCTCGGGCTCGTCCGCGGCGGGTGGCCATGACGGCCCTACGTCGCATGCTCATAGGCTGCCCACCACCTTCGCGCCGTAGTTCCCGAATCTCTTTGCGAGTCGGTCCCGGGTGCGCTGAGGTAGCGACATTTCGGTGATGGCATCGACAGTGTCGCCGGTGGCGTAGCCTTCGGCGTAGTCGTCGATCTTCACCGAGGAGAGGCGGCCGTTGTTCAGTGCGAACCCTTCAGCCCCTGCCTCGTCGTTGTTGAGCAGTCCTGAGATGACCATGCGGCAGACCAGGTCTTTGATGTCTGCCGGCAGTTCTGGCAGACCGTGGGTGTAGTCCACCGTGACGATCTCCAAGCCGCCTTCAGCCCATCCAGAAGCCCGGTACAGGCCGGCGTTGATGCGTTTCCAGTCCGTGACTGGGGTTCCTTCCGCTTCCACGGAATGAACCTCAGTCACGGGTAGTCCTGGCAAGCGCAGGATCCGGGCCCGCATGGCCGGGAGTTCGACGACTGAGCGTCGTTGAAGGATTGGCGAGCCTGCCGCATCGACCACTTCGGCCGAGGCCGAATTGATCAGCGCGTTGGTGAGCGGGCCGGTCAGATCCACGTTCTCAGGCAGTGGGTACACTTCCAGATCTGCGCTGGTGATCAAGCCCAACAGGCTCACCTCCTATTCAGTGGGAGTGTTTCCGTCGCCCTTGCCATCACCGGAAGGATTGCTGTCGCCGCCGGCTTTCTGCTTCTCAGCTTCCTCGGCCTGCTTCGCTTCCCACTGATCCACCAGCTCGCGGATCTCGGTCTGAGTCTTGCCTGTGAGGTCGTCCTCAAGGATGCCGATGTGCAGCGCCCAGGCTTCCCAGTCGTCACGCTTCGCGTTTCCCCGCGGCTTTTCCGCCGGGTTGGAGGCAACAATCGCGTCGGAGGTCTTCGAAGTCGCCTTCGAGTTGAAACGCTCCTTGACGATTGCCGCCACCTGCTCCGCGCTGAGACCTTCCTCGATCTCAACGATCGTCCCCTGGCGGACAAGTCCGCCAGCGGTCAGTTCGTCCAGATCCATCACGACTCCGGAGAGTCCAACATATGGCGCCATGGCTACGCCGCCGTCCAGTGGAATACGGCGTTAGGTCGGATGACCTTGCCGCCGTACACGTGCAGGCCGCGCAGGCGGTCAGCGAACTTGTTCTGAGCGCGCATTGGCTCAGTCTTTTCGATCTGCGAGGCGTAGGCCAGCGCGGACTTGTGCCAGCCAACGATCTGCGGCTTGGAGGTCTCAGGTAGATTCTCCGAGTCGTAGGTGTCGAAGGTCAGCAGCTTGCCGTAGGAGGCATCACGCAGGCCCGCGGTGGATGCGAACTCGTTGGCCTTCATCAGCTTCGAGTCGTTCTCGTCCAGGAACGAGGCGAACTCGGCGTTCATGACCAGAACACGCTGCGAAGCAGGCACCTTGGCCTTGCGCATCGCCTTCTTGAGGGTCGCAATTGCGTTCCATGCGGTGGCTGCATCAGTTACGGCGGTAAGGCCCGTGACTGCCGTTCCCTGGGCGATCAGCAGCGCGGAGAGGAACTTGTCGGTATCCTCGGCCAGGCCGTCTGCAGCCGACTTGGTGTAAGCCGACATCAGCGCAGGCTTAGCCTGGGCCGCATCGATGTCATCCACGTAGAAGTCGAAGGACTTCTCCTGGTCGATCAGCAGATCAACGCCGGTGTCAGTGACAGCGTCGGCGGAGGTCGTGCGACCAGCAGCCTTGTAGTCCTTGACCTGGATTGGCTCGATGCCAGTGATGTGGACGGTGTTGCCGCCCTTGGCTTCGCCTTCGTACTCGCGGTTCGCGAGGCCGGCGAAGATGGTTGCTTCCTGGAACTCAGTCAGGATCTTTGCTGACCACAGTTCAGGAATTGCATGGGTGATTGCCACAGCAATCTCCTTTCCTAAGAGGTTTTGACCCGGCCTTCGTCATAGGCCTTGGCGATTTCCGCCGGGCTCATGCTTTGGAGGTCTTTCTGGGTGAGTTTCTTCGCCAGCTTGCGCTTGCCACGAGCTGAGTCGAACTTTGGTCCACCGCCGCTTTGCGCAGCGAGGTAGGGTTCCTTCTCGAGAAGCTCGTCGATCGCCTCGGCGATCTCGTCTGCGTCTACTTCGCCGTCCTCGTCGACCTCAAACTGTGAGAGGTCGAGTAGACGGACAGCCAGGGCAGGATTCTGCAGTTTGCCTGCAGCTGCCGATTTCACCTCGGACCGGAGGATCCGATCGTTGGCCTTGCTGAGGATCGCCGCGTCGCGCTCAGCCTGCTTCCGGGAAGCTTCCTGTTCGTCCTCGCTCTTGCCCGCAGAATCCTTGAACTGTTGCAGCTCGGCTCGTGCGGCTCGTGCATCGGCTTTGGACGCCTTCACCTTGTCCTTCATGGCGCGAAGGGCTTTCTTTCCCTTATCGCCAAGCTCTTCGGCTCCGTCTTCTTCGGCCTCGTCTTCCTCGTCGTCGTCCGAGTCGTCCTCGTCGCCACCTTGTTCGGTGTCGGCTTCGTCTTCCTCGTCTTCGTCCGAGTCGTCCTCGCCCTCCTCTTCTTTGGCGAGCATGACTGCATCGCCGAAGTTGAGGTAGTGGAAGGCCAGCAGCGCTTCAACTCCACCAGGTGCGGTGAGGTCGATGCCGTGAACGGTTGTGGACATTGTGTTTCCTTTCAGTCGTTAGCATTGCGCTAAGCGGCGGTCCACGACCCGGTTGCGGGGTCGAGGGTGTAGGCCGGTTTCTTGCCACCGAGGTAGCCGACGCCCGGCCCGCGGACCACACCTTCCGAGGATTGACCTAATCCGGTGATGTATCCGTAGTCCTCCAGCATCCGAAGCGTCTGCTCGCGGTTGCCTTTGGTACGCTTGTAAATTTCTTCCGGCATCAGACGCTCACGAGTTGCCACCCCGTAGCGCTCTTTGCCTTTTCGGTTTCGTGTTTCCTGCAGCGATCCCCAGTACCCTCGACGGGTTGTGCCCGTATAGGTCGCCAGCGCCCCGCCCTTGGTCGAATAGACACCTTGCCGGGCATTGACCACCTGGAAGATATCTGCGCCGTCACGCACCGCCTGAGCGCCTGCCTTAGTGAAGTACTTGTCCTGATCCGCACCGCTTAATGACTTGAAGTACGAATACGGATCAACAGTCATCTCACCGGCGAGCGCTTCATCGACTGGGATATGTCTGCAGTCGCACCCCGGATGTCTATCGAAGGCTTCTGCAGAGCGGTAAGTTTTGCCGGCGAGGATTGCGCAGCGGCTGCACGAGGGCGGGTTGAGCATGCGGACGTAGTGCATGCGGACCGGCGCCGTGGTCATGGCAACGCCTTCGGCCTGCCGTGCTGCGTCGGAGATTTGCATCTGCGAGCGCAGCATCAGATTGTCCAGCCCGATGCCGAGGGAGCGGTCCGTGGTGTATCCAGTTTTCAACGCTCGAATGGTCTTGAAGGCTGGCGACAGTATGGACTCTTCCAAGCCCACGGGCGGGCGAGGCTTGTCCCCTAGTGGGTAGGCGATGCCCGCGAATCCTGCGGCGATGGTTTGGAACGCGTCTGGTGCTACGTCGTAGGACTCCATGACTGCGTTGGAGTACTCGATCGCGTCTTCGGCCACGGCCTGCTGTGCCTGCGCTACGACCAGTGCGGCGGTGCCGGCGGCGGTTAACCATGAGTCCAGGATGTTTCGGCGGTCGATGCCCATCCAGAGCCGAGTGATGCGGTGCATTGCTCGGCTCTGGACCAGCTGCCCGTAGGCGTAGTGTGCTGCTGCGGCTTCGAGAAGGGTCTGAGCCATTTAGGCGACCCCCTGGCGCATCCGTTCTTCAGCTGCGATGAAGGGGTCCATCGTTCGTTCTCGCTCGACCATCTTCATGACTCGTGCCACTTGGACCGGGTCTGTCACAAGCTTCTCGACCACGTACTCGGTCGGGAAGCCTGCAGACTTGAGCTTGGTTCCGACGTCGGCCATCTGAGCTTCGGAGCGGTACTGGATGTTGTCCCAGATGATCGTTCCTGCTCGGAGTACTTCTATACGCTCGGCAGACGCTCCTCGTGCTGCTGCCATCAGTCGGAAGGTCTTCTTGATGCCCTTGGATGCATACAGGATGCGTTCCTTGACCTTGGAGACCAGACCGGCTTCGGCGATGTTGAGCGACTCAGCCGCGGTGTTGATCATTTTCGCCACCAGGTAGTGCGGTGGCGTTCTGGTCTGCGCCGCGATGTGCTCGACGATCTGCGAGATGACTTTCGAGAACGCTTCAAGGTTCGCGGCCGTCCACTCTTCAATGCGGGCATCTTGACCAGGAAGGAAGATGATCTTCTCTTTGATCAACTCGTCAAGCTCCACATCCTGATAACCGGCAATCTGACCGTCCTTGTCGAGGATCGGCACCTGCGGCACGTCGGCGTTGACCGCCACGCGTGCCGGCATCGATGCCTGGTCAAGTGCGTTCATCAAGTAGGCCCACACGAGATTGACCGCGTCCTGCAGTGCAGCCACGCCCGCGATGTCTGATAGTGGTTCTTCGTCCAGAAGGGTCTTGTTGCGGATCTCCGTCAGCGGTACCTCGCCCAGACGGTGCTCGGTGAAAATCTCTTCATCGTCCTTGAGGATCCAGCCGCCTTGAGCGTTCATCCGGCTCTTGTCTTCGAAGCGTTGTTTGCCATTGTGGCGCTTGAGCTTCACGAAATGAGTAGGTGTGTAGTAGGTCGCGTAGTCCCACTGGTCATCTCGCCACATCACGAGACCGTCTCGATCGATGCCTGTCACCGGGTCGGTGTCGACAATCGCTGTCTGCGGGTGCTCCCAGGTGACAGACGGGGCCTTGTCCGGAGAATCGGCAGGGTGCACGAGCGAGAATGCCCGGCCGGCGGCCATTTGCATGGTGAATGCCTCGGAGCTTCCCAGATCCGAGTTGGACCCCAGCCAGTCGCGCTGCAACTGCTGGTCGATCTTGAAGTCTTCGCCATGGGCACGGAAGCCGAGAACGCTCATGCGCTCTGCGGCGGCATCAACCACTGGCATGCACCAGTTGTCGCCGAACCCTGCAAACTGCTTCTTGAAGTACTCGTCGAACTTCTTAGAAGCCCAACGCAGGGTTTCGCCGCGGCCTTGGTAGCGGTCCACGTGCCCTTCGATGGTGGTTGCACGGTCTTCTAGTTCTCTGGCCAGCTGGTCGACGCGGGTTGCCACCTCGACAGGGTCATACACGTTGACGCTCATCAAGACCTCCTTCGAGTACTAGAGCCTGTAGCAATCAGCCGCTTCTTTTCTTCCAGCGAGGTACGCACGATCCCGTCCAAGCCGGTCACTGCTGCCTGGAACCCGTCAATACGGGCCGAGGAGGTGCGCCGGTTAGGCTTCACCGGGCGGAAGTTATCGGCGTCGTCGAATTTGATCTCCACGCGAGAGGCCATCCACCGCATGACAGGGTTACCGTCATGGCGCATTTCCCCGGCTTTCCACATGCGTTCCATCTCCTTGGACGCCGGGCCAAGCCCGAACATCGTCTGAGAAACGGGAACAATGTCGATACCCCTAAGTTCTGAATCAAGCTCCTGGACGATCTGTCCGGCAAACATTCGGTCGTAGCTGATGCGCTGCATGTCGAAATGCTTCGCGTCGCCGATCACCGCTGCCTTGACGGCGCTGTAGTCGATCACGTCGCCCTCGGTGGCCGTGATGTAGCCTCGGTCCACCCAGTCCTGAATCGGAACCAGAAGCTGCTCTTCCAGCTCTTTGATGCGCTCCTCCGGAATCCAGAACCTAGTGAACAGGTCAAACTTCAGACCTGGACGGTTAGATTGCGCCCAAACCGTCCAGGCCGTGAAGTCGCTGGTTGCCGACAGGTCAAGACCGCCCCAGGCACGGCGCCCACGCAACGGAGTGCGCTTCGCGCCCTGCAGCTCGTCCCACGTCTTCACATCCACCCACCGGGCAGTGCCCGGCGAGCGCAGATTCAGCGCGAGCTGCAGGTAGGTCTTGAGTGCTGCCGGTGAGCCCTTGGCCTTGGTGGCCTGGTCTCGCATGTAGGCCCTGGTCGGTGATTTTCCGAGTCCAGGGTTGGCTTTGAACTGCGTCGCCTCATCGAAAGGGTCGTCCTTTTCATCGGCTGCCCAGATCACGCCGTAGAAGCGTGGATCCTTGACGATGTTGTTGGCGATGTTGCGGGTGTAGTTGTGCTTCTCGTCGTACGGCGTGCCTTCCTCGGCTTCGTCCGCGGTGGTGATGAAGACGATCAGCGGTTGGTCTCGTGCGCCGGTGCCGGTCTCAATGGCTTCGATCAGCTTGCCCTTGAGGCGCAGCGTGTGGATCTCATCAACAGTGGCCCCGGAGACGTTCAGTCCGTGGGCCGTCTCAGCGATGGATGAGATGACTCGCAGGATCGAATTGGAACGAGGGACACGGACCACGTCTTTGAGCGGTTCAATCCGCTTTCTCGCCGCCGTGGACGAGAGAAGCATGGTCTTGGAGTCGTCGAAGACTCGGCGTGCCTGCTCGGTGGAGCCTGCAGCGTTGTAGACCTCGGCGCCCGGCTCGTTGTCGGCCAGGAGGAGGATGCCCGAGATGCCGGCGGCGAAGGTGGACTTACCGTTCTTGCGGGGAATCTCGATCCAGACTGTGCGAATGACTCGGACGATGCGGTCGATTTCTTCGTCGTAGTAGACCCAGCCGAACACCGGGGCAAGTACCCAGATGACCTGCCACGAGTCCAGACCTTCGCCCAGACGCATGCGAACACCCGCCCAGCGGCCTTTCGTGTGCTTGAAGGCTCCCAGTGCCTTCAGTGCCTTGCGCGCCCGTTCTACGTCAAACCACGCGCCCGGCTGCTCGTCCGCCTGGTTCGCGACAACCAGCGGCTCACGCTTGAGCCCCTCGATGATCTCTTCATGGGACAGGCCCAGCTCGATCAGTGCGTCGTAGGGTACCGGCAGTCGGTCGAAATCACCATCGATCATGCCGGCCACCTCCTCGCCGGAGGTGGATCACCCTCCCATCACGACTCAGTCGAATGGATCATCATCGTCCGGACCGTCTTCCCGGCCCGGCAGGCCGGTTCTCGCGGCCGGAGACAAGCCCAGCTCACGGATATAGGTCTTGATCTGAGTTCGGTACTGGGAAGCGATCGTGGTGTGCGGGTTGCGTGCCGGGCCGCGCTGCCCCAGGACGATGAGCCCCTCGCGGGACAGCTCATGTTCGGCCCATTCCAGGCGAGCCACACAGATGCACAGGTCCACCACGATGGACCAGTCCACGGCACCGAGGCCGACACTGTTCTGCAGCACCGGGACGATGCGCTGCCATTCCTGGCTGGCCCGCTTTTTCACGTACCTGGTGCCGTTGATTGCTTGGCGCTTGAGATGGTAATCAGTCATCTTCTTTTCGAAGCGATACATGCGTTGCTGGAAGTGCTCGATCGACTCATCGTCTTCACGCTCAGGCTCGGTCGGCTTCTTCGGAGCCATCGACTCGGGAAGCTCTTTAGACCAGTCCGGCTCCTCGAACTCCACGGGCGGCAACGTCACCGATTCAGGCACCGGCCGGTGGCTCGGATTGCCCTCGCGCACCACGGCGAGCGCTGGTTTTGGGGCTGGACCAGGCATTTTTCGCGGCACCCCCTGATCAAAAAGTTCTATCCTGCGGGGATACGAAAACCCCTGCCCGGCGGCTAATCCCGGCGCCCCTTTGGGGGTCACCCCCACCCCTCTCAGAGGGTGCCGATGCCTGCAATGTCAAGGCTTCGAGGGTGTGTCACTGCGGTGCATTCCAACCTCCGGGCTGATGCACGGCGGTCTCGCTCTTGTGGCACGGCGAGCACAAGCCGCGCCCATATTTAGGATCGTCAGGGTTCAGACCCTGAGCTATCAATCCCTTGCGGGATGTTGGGAAGTGATCAGCCTCGCGAGA
The DNA here is from genome assembly GCF_032154645.1 of Glutamicibacter sp. GTDB lineage: Bacteria > Actinomycetota > Actinomycetes > Actinomycetales > Micrococcaceae > Glutamicibacter. Next base: position 96,255 of record NZ_JALDXV010000009.1, read on the forward strand.
TGGTCTCGACATGCACAGCACACAGATCGGATCTCGTGCGAGTACTTCCTCGCGGAACCTGCGGTGACCACGACTGGTGTAGCCACGGAACCGAGACGATCCGCGGGCTTGCTCGGCTGCCTTCTCGTGGGTATCGCATCGGCCACGGTTGCCGAAGGCTGATATCAGCTCGGTGCAACCTGGTTGAGTACAGGGTTTCTTCGGAGCAGAAGGCAACGCGGTCACCTCACTGCAAGTAGATACGACAAAGCCCCGAACCTCAAGGAAGTTCAGGGCTTCATCTAAGACACTAAGTCCATTCAATCAGTAAATTTACGTGACTATGTCAAGTCCGTCAACTCAGGTCAGACGGGGAGGACGAGCGCCCCGCTTCTGTGGACGTCTTGCCTTCAGCATCTTCGACCAGGTGTCCCACTGCACCGCATGCTTCGCATCGCCTTGGCACTGCACAACACGTTCGCCTTTGCGGTTCTCCACAACTACCAACTGAGCTTTACAACCAGGTCGCTTGCAGAACTGATCCGGTATCTCCACGCTGGTCTCGGCGCCATGCGTTGCCGTGGCCAACCAGTCCGCAGCATGAGCGATCCACCAATACGCCTGCCTACTGAATGCCCGATCCGGATATGCAGCTATGGTCACTGCCTTAGTTCTAGCCAACCATTCGGCAAGACCTGGTGTCGTCTGGTCTGCCGGGACTCGCACTCCGAGGTCATCTACCAGGCGCAGGACTACGGACCAGATGTTATCGCGAACCACCATCAGCGCATCGGATACCGACACATTGATTGGCAACGGCGCTTCGGTTCTCTGGGCATGACGCTCACTACCACCGCCGCCTGACCCAGCATGCAGCGCTTCCTGTGCATCGTCCCACCGATCGGCCACGAACCGCAGGTCGCGAATCATCCGGTCGTTGCACTCACCGCACAGGTTCAGGTCATCCAGCGCTACAGGTGCCAGCTGATCCGGCTCCGCCTGCGCATGAACCACACAGCCCCGTGACTCACGAGCTGAACTCACGCAACCCCAGCATGAGCAATCTGGGCGCTCAAAGTGTTCTCCCAACGACAGCACCTCCTCGCAGCACCTTGGCAATACGGCCAGACACATAATCAATCGGACGCCATACCTCAGCCACATGACCGCCAATCCGAAGCCCGTTAATCCACGACTCCTGATGCACGCTCACGCGACCTACCTGTGTCTTCAGCTCGATAAACAGAAGCTTGCCGGTCTTACCATGCACGAGCACCAGATCAGGGAAACCAGGATTCGAGCGCCGGCTATCCGCCGTGTGGTAGGTCAACGTGTAGCCGTAGGTCTTGGCCAGGTGCAGCACGTGAGTCTGGAAATCTGATTCACTCCACAGCAAGGCAGGATGCTTGATTGGCTTTGAGTTTGAGTAAGTCATCAGTTGTTCCTCCTTCGAGGTCTTCTACGTCTTCGACCAGAGCGAGGAGCGTCCGAGGGCTTAGAAGAATCTGGGGGCAAGTGACCGCGGCTCCCGTCCAGACCCTGCCCGGCCCTGCCAGACCCTTCCCGACCCGACCCGGCAGATCCAGATCCGCCACCCTCGTCTTCTTTGATCGTTGTTTGATGATCAATTGATCGTTCTTTGATTCGTGTTTGATCCGCATGTGGAGGCTGTGACGAGTGCTGCGCTGGCTGGCCGGAGGTGTCCGTTGCCTTCCCAGTGGCTGCCGGAGTCTCACCTGGAGCGGGAGTCTCTACGGTCTCGTCGTCGTGCACTGCAGGAAACGCCATCAGGTCAGAATGGGACCGAGGCTTTTCATGGGCCGGGATGTCCGTTGCCTCATGTCGCTCAACCTTGCTGGCTGCCGTCGCGTTCGAGTCGAAGCTGGATGAGCCGGAGATAGCCGTTGCGTCATCACTAGCCGGGCGTGCCCATTCAGGCATGCTGGCCGTCGTGTCCTCGAACGCCGGAGCTGGCGCGGGATCGAATAGTTCTCTGCGTTTCTCGGATGCGTTCACGCGATATCCACATCTGTCGAGCAGCCAATCGGCTGTCGCCTTGCTGTAATAAGGGTTTTCTGGGACTGGACGCAACGGTCTGTCCCAGGTTGCACCGTCCTTTCTTGATGAGTTGCAGGTCTTGCAGGCGACGACCAGGCGCTCAGCGGGGGTCGGGTCCGAGCTATCTAGATCGCGTGGATCTAGATGGTCGATCGTGCCCACACGAGCTGACTTCTGGTCTCCGCCTGCACCATTGCTAAATCGGACGATGACACCACACCAGCGGCATTCGTCACCGTCACGCTTACGAACTGGACCGGAACGTTCAGGCTTGCGATTATCTGCTTCCCTGTTCTTGTTCCGTTCCTTCTCAGACTTCAATATCATGTGGAAGAGGTCTTCCTCTTCCACGAGTTTCAGACCGGCGCGCCTAATGCCCTTGTCATCATCAAACTCTTTCTCTTCAAAAAGTCCGCAGTACACGGCCGCTGCGAGCAGCTCCTTGTACCGGCTGAGCCCGGCCAGTGCTTTCGCCTGACCGACCTCCACAATGTAGTCACGATCGAACGCTGCTGACCGAGTCGCGCACTTAGTCACCCAACCAAACAACTCGTTCAGCAGCCGATCATCAGCCCAGTCCAACTCCAGAACGCGCATAACCACTGGATGCTCGGCCGAAACGTCCGACAGCTTCAACCACGACATCTGATGATTTCCTGTTCGTATCTCGCGCACGCGGCAACTTGAAGGCCTGAGCCCTGGCTACGGCGAGCGCTTGTTGGTGTTCTTTGGTGTCAGCGATGGTTAGCTGATGCTGGATGGTGACCCATCGTTGGGTGTACGGGTTTCGGCAGACGTAGATCTTGTCTCCGGTGGCGGTCAGTGCTCGTATAAGTAGCGCATTCCAGTAGGTCATGGCGTTGCCTCGATCCTGATGATCTGCTCCGGGTGGCCGATCCGTTCGTTTTGGAGGCCTTGCCAGTTGACGGCGATCTTGCTGGACATTTCCCGGTGGTGAACGAAGGTAATCTGCCCGTAGACGGTGGCCTGATTAGCGAATGCAATCTGGGCGTGCAGCCCCCGATGAAACGAGGTGATGTCGCCCAGACGGATCGGCTCCATATCGCGGATTGGGTCAAGCTTTTGCGGTGGGCCTGCAAGCTCTCGTTCTTCCTGGTTCTCGCTCACTGCTCACCATCCAAGGCTTCGAGAATGTCCCCCACGGTGTTGCACTCTGCGTCGTTGTCGATGTAGTCACCGTCAGTAGTCATGCACAGCGCCCGCACTCTTGCCACCTGCTGTTCAGCCTGTTCGAGTCGAGACAAGAGGGCGAGGACAGTGGTCGGATCAAACATGGCGATAAACTCGGCGGTTGACGCGCCCTCAGACTCACCCTGCGTCATTTTCTCTGCAACATACGAGCGGCCAAAATTATCACCGTCATTGATGTAAACTCCGTAACCGTCCCAGTCGTCCTCTTCGAACGCCCACGGGCCCCACTCACGGGTTTCCTCGGCTTCGGCTATCTTCCGCAGCTGCTCAAGGTCTAGGCTCTGCTCACTCATTGGTATCCCCGTAAAGATCAACCAGCGTCTGCTGCTCTGGAGACAGGTCGCGCTCGTAGGTCTGCTCGAAGATGTCAGGCTTGCACGGGTAGAACTCTCCCTGCACGCCTCGAATGATGTAGTCGCCAACGTTGGCGGTCATAGTTCCTTCGAGAGTGTGGACCAGCATCTGATGGGCGTGCCCGCTTTTCGGCACGGCTCTTATGAGAGTCCCTAGCGGTGCATTGGACTTTGCCCATTGCAGGATTTCCCCACGGTTCGTTTCGGTCAGCTGGAAAGCCTCGATCACGACCGGCTTCTTGCGGAACTTCAGTGACTTAGACATTAGTTCTTCCTTTCCTGGGTCTCGTTGATGCTCTTGCTTAGCCAGCGGTAGAGCCCGTAAGCGATTGCCGGTGATGCGGCCGCATAGGCTCCGAGGCAAAGGACCACTACATCCCAGCTGCTCATTCGGTGTCCCCTGGCTTCGGGCTGGGCTTGCCAGTGATAGTGATCAAGGTGGACGGGATCAAGCCGAACTCCCCTCTCTCGGTGACGATCCGGACAAGCTTGAGCTTGTGAGTCCTTTTCTTCCTGTCGCCAAACGTGGTTTCCTCAAAGGTTTCCTCGGCATGTCCAACCGACTGCAGGACTCCATAGTTTGCGAGTTCCTTACCCAGATCCGTGCCGTTGAGGCGGCGGGCTTCAATCGGCATGCTCATCGCGTGGACTCCCTCATGATGTGGTCGTACATCGCGCGAGCATGCCGGGCATCGGCGAGCGCGTCGTGTAGGCCGATTGGTTGCTTTGGTAGGCGGTCGATGCCGGTCCAGGTTGAGAGTGATCGGACGTCATTGGTGAACATTGGGATGCCCGTTGGCAGGTTGATCATGCGTCCAAAGAGTTGCGCTAGGGCTACGTGGTCGTAGGCGCTGTACCAGGCCCACAGCTCGGGCGGGGTGTGGTCTGCGGTGAGGAAGGCCGGCACTTCGTCGCGGATTCGTTCTTTGAATTTCCACGTTTGGACGTTGAAGATTGGTAGCTGGGCGACCACGTTGGTCATGAGCCACGCATCGTTTTCGATGGCTTCCCAGTTGGCATCGCGATTTACTGCGTAGTATTCGCGGCCATCCTGGGCGACGATGCCGATGCTGATCAGCTCAATGGTCTTGCCGTCTTCGAGGAACTCGGTGTCGTAGAAGTACTTCACAGTGATCCTCTTCTCTTTGCGATGATGTGCTCCACGATGAGATCCGAGCGATGCCCGAACCACTCTTCGGTGTCGCCGGTGTCGGTGTTGACGACCTTGACGTAAGGCATGGCCAGCTTGGAACCGAGTTGCTCAGCAATAGCCCGCAGCTTCTCGATCAGTTCGATGTTGTCTTCGGCAACGTGCACCGTCTGGTGCGGAACCTTTCGCTGGTTCAGGTTGCTCTTGGTCCGCCTGCAGTCGCCGCAGGCGTCCTTCGTATAGACCGTGACTTCTAAAGCCATCAGATCCTCCTTTTTATAAAAACAAGGCTTTTAGTTTGTTTATCGGTAAACAAGGTTTGGCTAGCTGACTACGGCCAGATGCATCGGAACATGGTCGATCCATGCGCGCTTCGTCGCCCTGTAGTTTTTGCTCTTGGAATCGTCCAGCTCCAGCTTGGAGACCTCCATGCACCCGATGAACGACGAACCAACCATCACGAGGATGCGGCCGCCGCCGGCCGCCGCCAGAACACAGCCAACGCCGTACGCAGTCTCGGCCGCCTTGAACGTCGCCAAGCGCTTCGAATCGAACTCCACTGGAGGAAGACTCGAGGACTGCAGCTGCAAATAGTGTGCGAGCGAGTGCCAGGCCTTCTGCAGCCCTTCCCGGTATTGAACCGGGGTGGTCACTCGATAAGAGTCACCACCGAAGAGCTGGCCTAGGCGCCGAATGTTGACCGTCGCTACTCGGATCTCCTTTTCCTCGGGCCTTCGCTCGATAGTGAAAGACACCGTCACTTCCAGCTGCACTTCCCAATCTGTCTTCGACGGGGTGAACGCAGCGATGATCGTCGAGGCAATAGCTGGGGTGAGGCTGAAATCGCCAAGTTCTCCGTCCCAGTCCTCACGATCGATCTCAACGCGGGCCATTCCCATCGTTAGACCGTTCTCTGCGAAGACCAGGAGATCCCCATTGGGGCGAACCGATAACGTCAGCGAGCCACCGACAGTGTCATCCTTGTCTTTCGACGCATGGACTTTTACAGCAGCGAGAGCCGCACGGAACCGGAACATATCGACAACAAATTTCATGATGTTTCTTCCCTCGCTCTTCTCGCTTCCTGCTGAGTCCGACGGCGAGCCCGGATCCTGTCTTCCGCCGTCGTGCCGCCGTAGATCCCGTACTTGAACGTGTTGGCATCCTCGTGGGCGAAGAAGCCGCAGATCTGCCGCACACGGCACGTACCGCAGATCGCCTGCGCCTGCTGGGCGGCCGCCGGCGCCGCGCTAGTGGGGAAGAACGGATCGCCGTGCTTCTTGAAGTCCCAGCGGACGCACGCCGCGTCCTCCTGCCAAGCCGCAGAATCGCTGGCTTTCGATGGCGCGTGCGCCACCATGGAACGCATTCCCCTAGTCGCCATTACGGAGCCCCCTCCAGAACCTGGACGCATCGACCTGAGCTTCAGCCCACGCCCAAGCGACGGTCTTCGAGTCATAGACCGCAGCCAACGGGCGGCCGTCAACTTTGAGAGGGCAGCAGTAGTCCGTCCAGATCTTCGCCACCCACACCGGCTTGCCATCATCAAGCCCGCGTGCCGGTCGGACGGTGGCCCGTGGGTACTTGGCGCCCGCCGGCGGCAGTGAGGACAGCGGAAAATGAGCTCGTTTGATGTCTACGATGCGGATTCGTGGCGCGGTGCCTGCAGCCGATGGGTGTGCGCCCATGCTGCGAGCACGAACAGCCGGATCGCGGAAGTCGAATCCCCTGACCATTACGCAACCTCGCCATCAGTCGAAGCGCAGCCAGTGCAGATCTCCGCGCCGGTCGGCTCGAACGGTGAAGTGCCGCAGGACTTGCACACATCATCCGGAACCTCGACCAGGTCTAGTTCCCGGTTTCGCGCCGGCTCTTTGAGCGCCTGGTACTGCATGGCCTCGATCTCGTCCAGATCCAGCTCGTAGCCCAGCTGCTCCTGCAAAAACAGGTAGTACTGCCGACGACGCTTCCACGCAGACCCGTACTGCGGCTGCTCCCACTGAGAACGCTCGAAGCCCCTGAGCTTGCTCAGATCCTCCTCGGCATAAACCATGTTGCTGAACGCCAGCAGACGGCCAAGACCAGCCAACGACTGCTTAGCCAAATGCTTCGTCAGGTCTTCCGTCCAGCGTTCGTACGGATCCAGCTCGTCATCGGGGTTGTCCTCGTCCACGTAAGGGAACCCGACTGCGGGACCAAAAATGGTTTTGAGCGATTCTTCATATCGGAGGTTTGCGACGACCTGCTCCGCAATTGCACGCTTCGCGAAAGAGTCATCCGGCTTGACGGTCTGCAGCTTGTCCTGGATAAACGCCAGTCGGGTGCGCTGCACGATTGGCAGCATGCCATTGAGCTTGTCCTGGATCTTCTTGTCCAGCTTCTCTTCCTTGGACAGCTCAGGCTTAGCTTTCACCGCCTTGGCGTACCAAGTAGGCTCCGCGCTCTGGTAGCCGAAGTAGTAACGGGGCTTCGCAGCAACGTGCTCCTCATCAGTCATCTCGTCCTCGACCTTGGACCACTTGCTGCCATACTGCATGTCGTAGTCGCCCTCGACGGCGCCGAGCTCAACCAGCGCATCCTTACGCTTCGCCTTGAAGATCGAAATTTCAGTCTCAGCAATCACCCGCTCCACAGTCTCCACGCTGGCACCGTTGGTCATACCCTCGATGCGCTCAACAGCCCGCTCATACAGTCCAGGGACATCCGAATTCTCTTCAAGGTCCTGAAGGCGCTGCACAGCGTCCAGGCGGAGACGGCCAGAAGTGTAGGCCTTGGAAAGGGCGTCATCCTTCCGCGCCACCTTGGCGCGGGTACGGATCTCTGTGCGAGGCATCTTGAACTTCTTGCCGATGGTCGTCTCGTGCATGCCAAGATCGAGAAGGGTCTGAACGCCCTTGGAAACCTCGGCCTCGGTCAATGGGCGATGGTTACGGCCCGTGGTCAACATGGCCTCAACGTCAGCCCGCTGGCCGCGCTCCGGAGACGGATGAACCACGCAAGGGATCTCCGAAAGGCCAGCCTGGATACAGGCGGCGCGGCGGCGGTTTCCGTCCTGCACGACGTAATCTCCGGCGCGTTCTGGATGCGGGTAAACCAGCAGTGGGTTGATCAGGCCCATCTCTTTGATCTCAGCAGTCAACTGAGTCAGATCCCCCAGGTCTGCACGGATGTTGTCAGGGTGCTGGTGAATCGAGGAAGCCGCTAGGACTTCCAATCTGCCTTTGAAACTGGCCATAGAAAATACACCTCTAGTGTGAAAAGAAGAATGAAAAGAGAAAGGGGGTTATCCCTGCCGGGCTGCTTCAGCACGGAACGCAGCACGTTCGGCGGCGGCCCAGTCAGCGACAGCGCACACGCAGAGAACGCCGAAAACCATCATGACCAGGACCCACAGCCCGTTAGACAACGGCAATACGAAATACAGTGCGACAACCAGGGCAGCCAGTACCGGCAGCCAGATGAACCACATGCGGATGCCGTTTGCCTGTCGAATCTGATCAGCGTCCATCGTTTCCACCGCCAAACAATGAAGCAGCAGCGACTGGTTCGGGAAGCTGAATAAACGCGGTGATCTCGGCATACTTGATGCCATCAACGAACAGTGTTCCCACGCCATCGACTCCGAGTTCACGCATGGTTCCCTGGTCAACGATGACCTTGCGGCCCAGATACTTGCGGTTCGCCCAGGTCTGCACGACCTTCTGGATCTGCTTCGCACATTCAGCCTTTGGGTACTCGGTCCACTCCACATCGAACTTGTGCGATGCATGCTTGCCACGAGTCCGATTGAACGAACCAGCAACCTCGGGCGTAGGAATAATCAGAACTTTGCCCTTGACCCGGCTCATGGGTTGGCCTTTCTGGACTTCACGATCTGGCTCTCCAAGGGAGTGATCGCAACCTCCGACTTAGGCGACATGGCAGCATACTTGGCTGCGACCTCCGCGGCGTGGAGTAACTTGCTTATGCCGAAGTTCAGATCAGGAATCACCGGGCGGATCTCCACACACTTGATACCTCGGAACTTATCCATCTCATCGCGCAGCTCATCAAGCACTTCATCCAAGGCGTCAATGGTCGCGTCGGTATGATCCATGGCGCCCAGAATGTTTCCGGTCGCGTCGTAACCAGGCCAGCTCTTCAACGCATGCAACAGGTGCACGGCCTTGTCCTTCGCCCGATCGAAGGTTTCTTGACGGACCTGGCAAGCCTTAGCCTCCGCATTGGCTTCAGCTCCACGGCCGCCGTTATGACGGAAGTAGCGCTTAGCCACGCTGACCACGCCCTCTCAGACGAAGGATCAGCTCAACCAGGAGCATGAACAGAGCGGTCAGGAACCGCGCAACGTTATTCGCGATCACGCCGCCACCTCCGCGGGAGTGGCTTCGCGCTGACGCAAGTATTCTGCATACGTGCGAGCTGCATCAGCCAAGCACTCGTCTTCCGACTTCACCGGCACAGGCGATGCGCCTGCCCCAATTTGTGGGTTCGATACACTAGACATCGAAATCAGTCCTTTGCTTACCGTTCTGGATTATTGGTTTCGTCGCCCTCAGCAGTTGCCGCTGCTGGGGGCACTTCTTTTGTCATCGAGTCGATCTGCTCGACGATCACTCGGATTTCAGCGAGTGCTTCGACGGCCGTGAGTCGCTTCCTCGCTGGGATAGTTCCGGGAGACCAGAAGTCTTGGATCCGTTCAAGGTCTAAAGCCATGCAGATGATCGGGACTTCGTTCAGCCGAATCTCCCGCTCACCCCGCTCTACTTTCGAGAGCACGGACGTCGACCAGTAGAGGCCGAGGCCGCACAGTCGAGCAGCGAGCTGGGCCCGCGCAAGCTTCTTGGACTCACGCAAAGCCTTGAGTCGCCGACCAGGACCGAACTGCCGTTCATCATCGTGATTCTGAATGTGCCGATCGATGTCGTCGAAGTAGTTCTGTTCGACCTCCCAGTCCAGCTCGGTGAGATTTGGGCCGTTTGAGATGCCTACGTGGTAATCGCAGCCGATCTCCGGGCATTCATAAGAGCTCATGGCTTCCCTCCAAACTGCTTGTCGAAATCTTCCATCCAAACCGCAACATCATCGATGTACTTCAAGACCCGTTCAAGGTCTGCACGTGAGACAGTCACCTGATCGGCGAGTTCCTGCTCTTCAAGGTTGGTTTTGAGGTTGGTAACTGCTTGGTTGCTGCTCATGCAGCCCTCAGCTTCCCTGCACGTGAACCACGCTTCGGCGCGGTTGTTTGCGATGAAGTCCGTGGGCTTGGCGATTTTCGGGATCCAGCTTTCGAATGCTCTGGAACCTCTTCCAACTGTTCAATCTTTTCTTCCACTTTGGTCAAAAAAAGATCGTCCACTGCCACACCCAGAAACTTGGCAATACGCAATGCGGGCTCTGGCTTGCAAGTGTCTTCCAGCCCATTGCACATGCGATTGAAGTAGCTATGTGACGACCATCCAGCGGCTCGCGCCACATCGCGACGCGACACGTCCTGAATCTCAATCAATCGAAGGAGACGCTTTCGATCTTTGAGTTGCATCCAAAGATCCCCTAACCGAATCGGAAACTTTACGACCTTCACTGTATTACCTTTCTTTCCAAGTGTCCAGATAATCTTTACACGTGGTGCGCGTAGGTGTCCAGTCATTCTTTACAACTTTTCCTTAATCCGCGTGGATTCGGGCTTAATTGGAGCAAAAAAGCTAAAGTTCTTAGTGTCCACCCCTGCAAGCGTCCAAGTGTCCACGACGGTTGCGCGGGCGCCATCCACCGAGAAAGACTGTCGCCGTGAACGAATTGCACCCGCTCGGAGAGCTAATCCAGGCAGCGCAAGACAGGTACGGCTGGTCCACTCGCGACATGGAACGTGAGGCCGATAAGCATGGCCTACGCATGGCGCACTCAAACTTCTCTCGCTTGAAGCTGGAGCCCGTAGTTGCAATCAAGGCAACCCAGATCCAAGCCTTGGCAAAAGTACTTCGAATATCAGAGCAGACAGTGGCTCGGGCGGCTATCTCCAGCATGGGAGTAGACCTCGACGAGAAACTAGCCGATCCTGGCGATGCACTTCGTTCCGCAGCCGATCTTAGCGAGCGAGATAAGCGGATACTCCTGTCCGCCCTCACCGCTATGCGGCAAGAGGAAAGTAGCGACGATGCAAAGTCGAACACGCCAAAGCAAGCGCACATCGCCCCACGACTTCGAGCGGTGGAGCCTGACTCAGATCACCCTGGCAAGGAACAGAAGACAGAGCCGGAAGGCTTCAGCATTACCGAAATTCACGGCGCCGAAACAGCGAAGTATCCGGTGCCACCGATCGAGCAACTAGCCGCTCACCCGAAGGTGAAGACGACTCGGGAATGGCTCGACGAAACCACCGGCGAGCGCCAATCAGACAAGGACCAGTAATGACCACCGTTAAGGATAAATCCGTTCCCATTTCGAAATTGGATTTGGATCTCGATAACTACCGACTCGATGTTTCAGCGAGTAGCCAGTCCGAAGCTCTTGAATTGCTGATGGAAAGTTTTGGAGAAAGCATCGTTGGTCTAGCGCGAGACATCCATCAACGAGGAGAATTAAGTCCTATTGACCAAATGCTGGTACTGCCAGTTGATAATCGCTATGTCGTCCTCGAAGGTAATCGAAGGCTTTGCGCACTTCGATTGCTCAACCGCCCCAATTTGGCGCCTGAAAAGTACAGGAAAGTTTTCGAACGCCTGTCCAAGAAATACACACCAATAACGCGCGTACAGGCGAAAGTTATCGGTAATTTGCATGAAGCCTACGAGTGGATTGAGCTCAAACACAAGGGGCAGGGACAAGGTGAAGGTACAGTAACTTGGGGACCTAATGCCAAACGTAACTTCTTAGCAAGAAGCCAAGGAAAGATCACGTACATTCAAGCTATCGATAGCACCTTGCAGAAATGGTACAGCGATGATGCAGACTTTCAGGAAATGCTTCGTTCCATCCGGCATGGAGACCACCTCACGAACCTGGAACGTATATTGCAGGACCGATTCGTAAAGGATCAACTTGGTATTGAGTGGAGTAACGGATACCTGTCATTCAAATACTCACCAGAGGATCTACAACCATTCTTTGCCCGCGTGCTGTCATCTATAACCGGCGACCGAGGCGTTAATCAGGCATCATGGTCCAGAGCTTGGGCAACGGCTGGGGATCGGAAGACCTGGTTCTGCGCTCAGGACGATGTCTTGCCAGAATCGTCCAACCGCCTGAAGGAACCCATCACCATCAAAGGTGAAGTTCCCGATCGAGGGGAGCGGCCTGCGACCGACGGGAAATCCCCGAACAGGAAGCCTAGTACACCAAAACCAAAGAAGGAGGATTCGCGCCTCGACACGCGCGGATTCGCACCGCATGATAGATATCCACTCGCCGTCAGGGAGCTGTTCAATGAGATTCGCGACGTGGATTATTCGACTATTCCGAACATGACTCTTGATTCATTAAGATCACTTATTGAGAAGACCATTAAGGCATACGCACAGTTGCAGGGCGATCGTGTAAGAGGGCCAGAAAATCAGCGTTCCGGCAAGGAGGGATTTGCTCAGTTTGGCCACTGCATTTCTTGGCTTCAGGAACACTGTAAGCAATATCCGAGCCTGAAGGGGCACCTCACGCCCATCAGCGCGTTGACCACGAAACAAACCAAGTGGCCACGTACTGCCGATTATTTCAATGGCACTAATCACAACGACCAGTTCATGGCTGACAAAACAATGGTGCTTGAAGCATGGAATACATTCCATCCGGTGCTTCAAGACTTGCTAAATCGAGGTCCTGAGGCACCACCGGCCTAAGCTGGCCATCTCGAATCAAAGATTGAATAATAAGAACATGCGTTTCCTTTCTCCGCTCCGCTACCCAGGCGGCAAAGCCAAAATGGCCGACTTTTTTGCGCGCACGATTACAGCGCAATCTAACGTTGCAAACGTGTATGCGGAACCGTTTGCCGGCGGAGCTGGCGCAGCATTGAGGCTCCTCGACGATGGCGTTGTGGATCATATCGTCCTCAACGACAAGAACCCTGGAATCTATCAATTCTGGCAAAACGTCTATCACCGAACTGACAGGTTCGTTGATGAAATTCGTCGAACTGTTCCTAGCGTTGACGAATGGAGGGTCCACCGTGAAATCTATATGAACCCCACAGAAGCAGACCCATACGAACTAGGATTTGCAACGTTTTTCCTCAATCGCTGCAACCACTCCGGCATATTAAGTGCCCGGCCTATTGGCGGACTTGAACAAACGGGAAACTGGCTCATTGACGCTCGGTTCAAGCCAGATTATATGGCTAAGCGCATCGAGTACATAGCAGCTAGGCGCGACCAGGTAGAGCTACACAACATGGACGCACTGGACTTCATGACAGTTCTAGAATCAAAAAGCGACACGGTATTCGCTTATGTAGACCCACCTTACATTCAGCAGGGTGAGGAGCTGTACATGCAGCAGTTTGGCGACGAACAACATCTGAGCCTGTCCCAACGATTGGGCAAGACAGACCTTCAATGGGTATTGACCTACGACGACCATAAGTCCATCTCGGACGACTTGTACCTCGGTAGACGCTGCGCGGCATTCGGCATTGCACACACAGCTCAGAAGCAACACATCGGACGAGAATACATCGTATTCTCAGATGATCTTGTCATTCCAGATCTCCAAGTACTCCCCAATCGTGCGGCGGAGTATTTGGAGGCCTAGCACTCCTCTCCGACCCTTCATTTCGATTACCGGTTAAATTAGGCACAGCTATCAACTAGAACATATATTCGAATAATGCAGAATGTATGGGGCATGCTGCGCACACTCGCGCAGGTCGTAATAGTTTGGACCCGGCCACATCCGGAATTAGTCGCCGCCACTGATGGGCGGCATATATGGATCGACCCGAAGCTCACCAAGGCAGAGCGTCATTGCTTCCTCGCGCACGAGGCAATCCACATCAAACAAGGGCACGAGGGCTGTCAGACCGGCGCCATCGAACGGCAGGTCTGCCTGGAGACCGCCCAGTTCCTGGTGAGCTTCGAAGACCTGCAAAGCGTGGCCGGATGGTCCCGCAGCCCATGGGACATGGCAGAAGAACTTGGAGTCACCGAGCAGGTCGTCATCGACCGGCTGCAGACGCTGAGCGGCCCAGAGATTCAGACTCTCTGGCCGCCGAGCGACCATCACCCCTAGCAGGGTTATCCACAATCCGCCATCTCTTTAATTCATTAGCATCCGCGCACCTACACACTAGAAGATATCCACGATATTCACAGGAGTATCCACAATGAACTCGAATACAAACCCGACCATGAACCACGCTTCCGAATACCAGCTTCCTGCCACGGCTTTCGGCTGCACGCCCAGAGAGCCCACCGCCGAGGAAGACAACCTCCTCACCCTGCTCATTGCTCAACTCGACCTACTCACCCAGCCGCCACAAGGAGGGAAGCTGAAATGAACGCCCAGGATCGGCCGCGCGCTGTCCTCTACCTGCGCCAATCCATCGCCCGCGAAGAATCCATCAGCATGGAACTGCAGGAAGAGGCCGGCAGAAGGTACGCCGAGCAGCAAGGCTATGAAGTGATCGCCGTCGAAGCCGACGAAGGCATCAGCGGCCGGTCCTGGAAAACCCGCCCCGCGGTGCAACGCGTCATGACCATGATCGAGAACCGCGAAGCAGATGTGATCGTGCTCTGGAAGTGGAGCCGCCTTTCCCGCGCCCGCCTGGACTGGGCCATCGCGATCGACAAGGTCGAGTCCGCCGGCGGCCGCATCGAATCAGCCACCGAGCAAGTCGACGTCAGCACCAGCACCGGCCGCTTCGCCCGCGGCATGCTCGCCGAATTCGCAGCCTTCGAATCAGAACGCATCAGCGACACCTGGAAAGAAGCCCAAGCCCGCCGGCTAGCCAATGGACTACCCGTCAACGGACTGCCACGATTCGGATACCAGTACGACCCGGCCACCGGGTACACACCACACCCCAACGATGGTCCAGTACTGCGCGAATGCTACCTCCGCTATCTCCGAGGGGCGTCCTTCCGGCAGCTAACCGTCTACTTGCGTGGCGCCGCCGAGGTCCCCCACAGGCACCGCAGCAGCACCGGGATATGGCGCGTCAACTCGGTCATCCACATCTTGGATAACCCTTTCGCTGCCGGCCTGATCCGCCACAAAGACGAGCTCTACCAAGGCGCACACGAACCACTGATCAGCGCGGAAGAGTGGGCCGAGTACCAGGCACTGCGTAAGCAGCGGACAAGCACACGGACCCGGCAGAGCAGCAAGAACCAATCACCATTCAGCGTCTTGTCCATCTGCGTGGTCTGCCAAAACCGCTACTACGTCTCCGGACGCACCAGCAACGGAACGATCATGCTCAAATGCTCCGGCGTCAACTCACTCGGCGCCCACCGTGGAGCCAACATCATCGAGCACAAGATCGAAGCATCCTTCCTCAAATGGCTTACCGAGTACATACCCCGCATCAACCAACTCGCCGCCGACTACAAAGCCGACGAGACCCCGGCCACCGATACCGAAGCCAAGATCCGGCGAGCGCTCACCAAGGCTCAGGCGCGGCTTGATTCTCTGACCGCCAAGTATGTGGATGATGTAATCCCGAAGGAGTCGTATGTGCGGCTGCGCGATGAACAGACGGAGATCATCGATTCCTTGAATCGGCAGCTGGTCGAAGCGTCGCGGCCGAAGCGGAAGCCGCCAGAACTTGACCCGAAGCTGTTGGAAGACTGGCCCGAGATGCCCGTGGAAGTGAAGAAGCAGCTCGTGCACGACCTGGTGCTGCGGATTGAGATCTCCGAAGGATACGCACGCGACGTCAAGGGGGTTCACCGGAAGATTGATGTTGTGCCAAAATGGGCGGTGGATCATTGATTTCCTGCGGAAGTTGACCACTTGATAAGCGATAGGGGTTTAGACCAGTCCACAAACGTCTATGTTGCCCTCTTTGCCGTCCGCGAGCTGAATTTCTCGCTGGTCGCAGGCGGGTTGACCGCTGCGGTGGTGGGAATCGTCGGCGTCAGCGCACGCATCGGCTGGGGAAAGATGATGGCTCGCGGCGTATCGGCGCCCAAACTTCTGCTGCTGCTGGCGGTGCTCGCAATGGCCGGCGGCATCAGCTTTTTGGGGGCACAGCTGACCGGGTCGACCATCTTGTTGTGGACGGCGGTAGTGCTGCATGGCGCCTCTGCCCTAGGGGTGTCTGTGGTTCTCATGGCCGCATTGCTGCGTTCCATCCCGGCGAGCCGCATGGGTAGCTCCAGCGGTATTGTCACCGCTGGCCAATTCGGCGGTTTCACGGTCGGACCGTTGCTCATGGGGATGCTCATCAGTTCACCCGGAGGCTTCACCGCAGGGTGGATTGCCGTCATTTGCATCTACGCATCCTGCACCGCCCTGGGAATCTACCTGGTCCTGCGGGCCCGGTCGAGAGCATAGGTCATGGATCTTCAGGCGCTCAAGACCCTCGCCCACCTACGACGTGCGCGGGACCATATTGACCGCAGCTATGCCGAACCGCTGGATGTTCCGACGATGGCGCAGCAGGCGCTCATGTCTCCGGCCCACTTCTCCCGCGAATTCAAACGGGCCTATGGCGAAACCCCGCACTCCTACCTGCTCACCCGTCGCATCGAACGCGCGATGCACCTGCTGCGAGCGGGCATGAGCGTCACCGACACCTGCATGCAAGTAGGCTGGACATCGCTTGGTTCGTTCAGCGCCCGTTTCACAGAGGTAGTGGGTGAGTCTCCCTCTGCCTACCGGGAACGCGACCATGAGCAGACCGAGCAAATACCCTCGTGCATCGCCAAAATCCTGTTGCGGCCAGAACGTTTCTGATCCAGCAGTTTTGAAGAAGCCGCGCCGACGTGGCCGCTTCTAAGCTGGGTGCATGACAAACATTTCCGTTCAACATGTTCCGCTGATCGTCCTCGACGTCGATGAGGCGTTGCACTTCTACCGCGACGGCCTAGGCCTAAGCGTCCTCTCCGACGTCGCCAACGGCGACTTCCGCTGGGTATCTCTCGGTGTTCCGGGCCAGCCAGGGCTGAGCGTAGTGCTCTCCGCCCCGGGTGCGGGCCGTTCCGAAGAAGATGCGCAAATCATTGCCGAGCAGGTGGCCAAGGGCGCTTTCGGCCCGCTGGTATTCTCGGTTGCGGACCTCGATGCTGTCTTTGAGTCGTTGGCAGCCGGCGGCGCCGAGGTGCTTCAGGAACCAATAGTCCAGCCGTGGGGTCCGCGCGACTGCGCGTTCCGCGACCCTTCGGGCAATATGGTCCGTATCAATCAGGCAGCCTAAGGAGCAGATCATGGCAGATGACGAGCAGCAGGGATTCACCTCAGCTGAAAAGGCCGCGATGAAGGAACGAGCGGCGGAGGTCCGCGCACCGAAGAAGCGCATGACCAAGGCGGAGAAAGCGGCGGCCGCCCGGGCCGCGGTAGAAGAGAAGATCGCTTCCTATGAGGGCGCCGACCAGGAGATCGCACAGCGTCTGCACCGCATCATCACCACCACAGCTCCGGAGCTTGAACCCAAGACCTGGTACGGTATGCCTGCCTATGCCTTAGACGGCAGCATCCTCTGCTTCATTCAGGATGCAGCCAAGTTCGGAGCCAGATACTTGACCTTCGGATTCAACGATGCGGCGAAGCTTGACGACGGAACCCTGTGGGCTACATCGTTTGCCATCACCGCATTGGATGAGAAGCTCGAAGACCAGCTGGTGAAGCTCGTCGCCAAGGCTGTGGGGCGCTAGCATTCTCGTTCGGGCCGCCCCGGTTGTCACCGCGGGGCGGTCCGAGGCTATGTGCCCAGCGGCTCATCCTTCGCCCGTGGCAGCACCCCTACAAGGACCGATGCGGCGGCCGCGAAAGCTACAACCAGCGCCAACAGGCCGTACCCCAGCGAATGTGCATCCAGCGTCGTCGCTGGTCCCAGCGAAGCGAACAAGGTGGTCACGGCCAGGGCGATCACCGCATAACCTGCACCAAGAAGGCACACCACGATCGATTTCGTGCCGGCGAACCAATGCCCCAATGCCGTGAAGTCCAGGCAGGTCCAAGCCCCCACGCCGAAACACGTCAATGCGACGGCCGCCATGACCCCGACGACGATTCCCGGCGGAGCATAACCAACGCCGTGGGCCCCTACCTGCCGCACAACCCCTTTCGGCAGCTGCGAAGCCAGTGCAAAGTACAGCAACCCAAGTACGAGAAATGCCGATAGCGGGCCCGCCAATAGGATATTAATTTTCTGCCGTCTAGACATACTTTCCACATTATGCCTTTGTCCCGCCTCATGCCATACCTCGATGCGTTCGGCTCAGCGTTAAGCAAGTGTGACCGTGAAGCGCCCCAGGAGCCCGCATCCATTTTGGTTCGCTTTTTCCGCAAAACACCGCTGAATAATTTGCTTCAAACCACTGCCGTGCTTGCACCCCGGTGCTGAATTCGGCACGCCGTTTTGGCAAGATGACAACCAACTGCGAACCGAGGGTGTAGAAGTGAAGATGCAGCGTTTGGACCAGTCGTTGGCCGTCCTGAAGAACCAGCAGTTTCGCAGCTTCTGGATCGGGCGCGTCGTTTCTTCGCTCGGTTCTACCGCAGCGCCTGTGGCTATCGCCTTTGCAGCCCTTGATGCCGGGGGCGGAGCCCCATGGCTGGGCCTGATCCTTGCGCTGAATGTGGCGCCTCAGGTCCTGCTGCTGTTGGCAGGAGGCGTGCTTGGGGACCGGGTCAGCAGGGACACAATCATGATCGCCTGCAACCTCGTTTCAGGTACGGTCCAGGCTGTCCTCGCACTCTTGCTGCTCCTTGGAGCCGCCCCGCTGTGGACGCTCGCGCTCTCAGTGCTTCTCATGGGTAGCGCTACCGCCTTTTTCCAACCTGCTTCGCAGGGGTCCATTGCACAACTCGTTCCCGACGAACAGCGGGTACCTGCCAATGCGGTGTTGAGACTCCCGCTGAACGCTGCGCGTGTTTTGGGTCCGGCACTGGGCGGCGTGCTGGTGGCAGTATTCGAACCGGGTTGGGCTCTGGTCTGCAACGCAGCATGCTTCCTGTTATCCGTCTTCTTTCTCACCTCTATCAAGCTGCCCGCTCCCCTTCCCGCCAAGGAATCTGTCTTTGCATCTCTTAAAGCAGGATTCAGCCATTTCAAGGCTCGGCGCTGGTACATGGTGATGGTAGCGCAGTCGACGGTCACGGTCATGATGTGGCTCGTGGGATTCCAGCTGTTTGGCCCTGTCATCTCGGATCTTCACCTAGGCGGCGCGGCGGCGTGGGGCGTGATCGGTGCGGGCTTCGCCGCAGGACTTGTGGGTGGATCGCTGATCGCTGTGGCTGCACGACCTCGGCGCGTTGGGCTGACGGTGTCCCTGTGTCTGGCAGTCCAGTCACTGCCCCTGGCGGCCCTAGCACTCGCCGCGCCGCTCTGGGCGGAAGTAGTCTGCGTCGTGGCCGCAGGCGTGGCCTTGGATCTTTCGATTGTCAGCTGGTCCGCGTTCTTTCAGGAGCAGATCCCGCAACAACTGCAGTCGCGGCTTTCTTCGATCAGCACCTTCGGGCAGCTGCTTCCGGTCCCGCTCGGCTATCTAGCCTTCGGTCTGCTCAGCGATGAAGTCAGCAGCGGCGTTCTCGTGGGCGTGATGGCGGCGATACTGCTACTTGCCGCGTTGGCGCCGCTGCTGCTGCCATCGATTCGCGCACTGCGTCTGGGCAAACCGGCAGATGAATTTTCCGAGCTCGAAGATGCCGCTGCTTAACGACGAAGAGAGCTGGTTTCGGAGGAATCCGAGACCAGCTCTCTTCGTTTATTGCTAGCTCTTAGCCTTCAAGCGCCGCCGGAGCAGGCTCGCCTTCCAGCTGACCGGTGCCGCCCTCAGCGCGGAAGACGAACTTCTGGTTCTCCCCCTCGCCTTCGACGTCCACGGTGACCTTCTGGCCCGTGACGATCTGGCCGAAGAGGATGCGCTCGGAGAGCTGGTCCTCGATATCGCGCTGGATCGTGCGACGCAGTGGACGGGCACCCATGGCTGGGTCGTAGCCACGCTGTGCCAGCAGGCTGCGGGCCGCGGCCGACAGTTCGATCTCGATGCCGCGCTCGTCCAGACGCTTGCGCAGGCGGCCGATGAACAGGTCGACGATCTCCTCGATCTCTTCCTGGCTCAGCTGTGGGAAGACCACAATGTCATCTACACGGTTCAGGAACTCTGGGCGGAAGTGCTGACGCAGTTCTTCCTGCACCTTGGCCTGCATGCGCTCGTACCCGGTGCGGGTATCCGCGGAGGCCTGGAAGCCGGTCATGACACCCTTGGAGATGTCGCGGGTACCCAGGTTCGTGGTCATGATGATGATGGTGTTCTTGAAGTCCACCACACGGCCCTGGGAGTCGGTCAAGCGGCCGTCTTCCAGGATCTGCAGCAGCGAGTTGAACAAGTCGGCGTGCGCCTTTTCAACCTCGTCGAAGAGCACGACGGAGAAGGGACGACGGCGGACCTTCTCGGTCAGCTGGCCGCCTTCTTCGTAGCCTACATAGCCTGGAGGGGCACCGAAGAGTCGGGAAACGGTGTGCTTCTCCGAGTACTCGGACATATCCAGGGTGATCAGTGCGTCTTCTTCGCCGAAGAGGAACTCTGCCAGCGCCTTGGCCAGCTCGGTCTTGCCGACGCCGGTCGGGCCAGCGAAGATGAACGAGCCGCCCGGGCGGTTTGGATCCTTCAGGCCTGCACGGGTGCGGCGGATTGCCTGGGAGATGGCCTTGATAGCCGAATCCTGGCCGATCACACGCTTGTGCAGTTCGGCTTCCATGTTCAGCAGGCGCGAGGACTCTTCCTCGGTCAGCTTCACTACCGGGATGCCGGTGGAGTTGGCCAGAACCTCGGCGATGAGCTCCTCGGTGACCTCGGAGACTTCGTCCAGGTCGCCGTTGCGCCAGGCCTTTTCCTTGTCATTGCGGGCCTCGATGAGCTTAGACTCCTTATCGCGCAGCGATGCTGCACCTTCGAAGTCCTGCGCGTCGATCGCCGCTTCCTTCTCAAGGCGGACGGTGGCGATTTCCTCGTCCATCTCCTTCAGGGCAGGAGGCGCGGTCATGCGCTGGATGCGCAGGCGGGCGCCTGCCTCATCGATCAGGTCCACTGCCTTGTCAGGCAGGAAGCGGTCGGAGATGTAGCGGTGGGCCAGCTGGGCTGCAGCCTGCAGCGCGCCGTCGGTGATGGTCACACGGTGGTGCGCCTCGTAGCGGTCGCGCAGGCCACGCAGGATCTGCGTGGTCAGCTCCACCGAAGGCTCCTTGACCTGAATAGGCTGGAAACGGCGCTCGAGGGCCGCGTCCTTCTCAATGTTCTTGCGGTACTCGTCCAGCGTGGTTGCACCGATGGTCTGCAGCTCGCCGCGAGCCAGCATTGGCTTCAGAATCGAGGCGGCATCGATGGCGCCCTCAGCGGCACCGGCACCCACGAGGGTGTGGATCTCGTCGATGAACAGGATGATGTCGCCGCGGGTGCGGATTTCCTTAAGGACCTTCTTCAGGCGTTCCTCAAAGTCGCCGCGGTAGCGGGAGCCTGCCACCAGCGAACCGAGGTCCAGGGTGTACAGCTGCTTGTCCTTGATGGTCTCCGGAACATCACCGCGCACGATTGCCTGGGCCAGACCTTCGACGACGGCGGTCTTGCCGACGCCGGGCTCGCCGATCAGAACAGGGTTGTTCTTGGTGCGGCGGGAGAGGACCTGCATGACGCGTTCCATCTCGTGCTCACGGCCGATGACCGGGTCGAGCTTGCCTTCTCGTGCCGCTGCGGTCAGATTGCGGCCGAACTGGTCCAGCACTGCAGAACCAGCCGGTGCACCTTCCTGCTGACCTCCGGAGCCGACTCCGGCAGAGGCGGTTTCCTTGCCACCCTGGTAGCCGGACAGCAACTGGATGACCTGCTGGCGTACACGGCCAAGGTCTGCGCCGAGCTTGACCAGCACCTGGGCTGCCACGCCTTCGCCTTCACGGATCAGACCGAGCAGGATGTGCTCGGTGCCAATGTAGTTGTGGCCCAGCTGCAGAGCTTCACGCAGTGAAAGCTCCAAAACCTTCTTGGCGCGAGGAGTGAACGGGATATGACCGGAAGGCGCCTGCTGGCCCTTGCCGATAATCTCCTGAACCTGCTCACGAACGGCTCCCAACGAAATGTTCAGCGACTCGAGCGCCTTGGCGGCTACTCCGTCACCTTCGTGGATTAGACCGAGCAGCAGGTGCTCGGTGCCGATGTAATTGTGGTTGAGCATGCGCGCCTCTTCTTGGGCGAGCACGACAACTCGACGGGCACGGTCGGTAAATCTCTCAAACATCTTCGGCACACTCCTTGCTTACCAATAGTTCGATGCTACGCACACGAGCCGTGCAATTCTGCCTTGTTCGCCACGGGGATAACCGACAGCACTTACTTCACAGATGCTTCATAACTTTTCGGAAGGATTTACTCCAATATTCAATCGTTAATTTGTGTACCAACATTTCTATTTGTACGCCAACTAAATTGTCACGCTAATTATCATTTATCTAATTAACGCACAAAGGGCCGGTACATTATCTGTACCGACCCTTTGTGTGGAGGCTACTCCAAAGCGCAATAATTACTTTGCGCGGTTACGGCCACCCTTGCGCATTGCCGCGTTGTAGGCGTCAACGACCTCGGCGTTTAGTCGACCGCGAGCATTAACCTTGATGTTATTCTCCTTGGCCCATGAACGAATTGCAGGAGCTTCGCTCGCTGCAGTCTGCTTGGAAGAACGCGCTGCCTCGATATAAGGCTCAAGAGTCGCGTGGAACTGCGCTGCATGCTCATCGTTCAAATCGATCTCAAAATGCTGACCAGCAATGCTGAATGCAATTGATTCGGATGCTTCGCTGCCATCAATATCGTCAATCAGGGCAATTTGAACCTGACGTGCCATTTGAGAATTCCCTCCGGCTTGAATGTCGTGAGGAGTCACCGGAAGTGACATCCGCATTTTCATTGCTCAAGTATAGGCTTTATAACGAAGCAATTCGAATTCAAACTATAATTCCCAAGGAATTATCAGGAAAAGCTTATTTCTCTCTTGAACTTGTATCAGGATGAACTCGCTGTGCAATTAATGCATCAGCTTCTGCTTCAGCTTGGCGTTCTTTGCGGTCCGCATTCGAAATGCCTTTAATGACATACCAGAAAAGCAATGCGAGAGCGATGCTCGGTACAAGTGCTTCTATATATGGCATGGAATTTATGCCTCCGGCTTGAGTAGTGGGAATAGAATCGTTTCTCGAATACCAACGTTAGTAAATAGCATGACCAGTCGGTCAATGCCCAAACCAATTCCGCCCATTGGCGGGGCACCGTATTCCAAAGCACGCAGGAAGTCTTCGTCCAGCTGCATTGCTTCTGGGTCGCCGCCGGCGGCCATCAGCGACTGCTCGGTCAAACGTTCACGCTGAATGACTGGGTCGATCAGCTCCGAGAACGCGGTGCCGCGTTCCATGCCGCCGATGATCAAGTCCCAGGCTTCGATGACTCCGGGCTTCGAACGGTGCGGGCGAGCCAGCGGCTGGGCCAGCGGCGGGTAGTCGCACACGAAGGTCGGGTCGATCAGGGTTGGCTCGACGATTTCGCCGAAGAGTTCGATGACCAGCTTTTGGGCGCCCCAGGCCGGGTCAAACTTCACCTCATGCTTTTCAGCGATTTCACGCAGTACCGCAGCATCGGTTTCAGGGGTGATTTCGACGCCCACAGCCTCGGACAGGCCAGGGTAGACGCTGATCCATCGCCATTCGCCGTCAAGGTTGATGGTGCCCTTGGCCGTTTCAATGGTGCGGCCGGCTCCGATGGCGTCGGCCGCGTTCAGGATAATCTCCTGGATGCGTTCTGCCATAACGTACTGGTCTGCATAGGCTTCGTAGCACTCGAGCGTGGTGAATTCCGGCGAGTGGGTCGAATCGACGCCCTCGTTGCGGAAAATGCGTCCGACCTCGAACACGCGGTCGACGCCGCCGACGACGCAGCGCTTGAGGTACAGCTCGGTAGCGATGCGCAGGGTCATTTCCTGGTCGAAGGCGTTCAGATGGGTCTTGAACGGTCGTGCCGAGGCTCCGCCGTGGACCAGCTGCAGCATCGGGGTTTCCACCTCGACATAGCTGTGCGACTCAAGCGTGTTGCGCACCGCACGGACGATGGCCGCACGCTTGTAAACCATCTCACGGGCTTCGTTGCGCACGATTAGGTCGGCATAGCGCTGACGCACACGGGTTTCCTCGTTCAGGTCGGCGTGCAGCACCGGGAGCGGGCGCAGTGCCTTGGAGGCCATCTGGAAGGAGTCCGCCATGACGGACAGCTCACCGCGGCGCGAGGAAATGACCTTGCCGGTAACGAGTACGTGGTCGCCCAGGTCGACCAGCGACTTCCACTCTGCCAGACGCTCTTCGCCGACGTTGGCCAGCGAAAGCATGACCTGCAGGCGGGTGCCGGTGCCCTTGGGCCCGCCTTCCTGCAGGGTGGCGAAGCACAGTTTGCCGGTATTGCGCATGAAAACAATGCGGCCAGCGATGCCCACGACGTCGTCGGTTTCTTCGCCCGCTTCCAGGTGCGCGTACTTCTCGCGGACCTCCTGCAGCGAATGGGTGCGGGCAATGCCCACTGGGTAGGCTTCCTCGCCCTTGGCCAGCAGCTGGTTGCGCTTATCGGTGCGGACCTGTCGCTGGTCGTTCGGATCAGGGGTCTGTGCGGAATTATTTTCGGAAGTCACAATATCCCATTCTACGTTGGTTTTATGCGGTTTCCAGTCGAGCATGACCAGACTTACATCGCGGGGCTAATTAACCGAAAAGGTGCGGCAGGTTTCACACCTGCCGCACCTTTGACTGCGATTACCAGATCACTACGCGCTCATCGGGCTCGAGCCACATGCCGTCTCCCGGCTTGGTGTCGAATGCCGCGTGGAATGCGTCGAGGTTCTTTGGAACCTGGTTGCAGCGGAATTCGCCCGGAGCGTGCGGGTCGGTAGTCACCCGGACCACTGCTGTCTCCGGACGGATCAGGGTGCGCCAGCATTCAGCCCATGAGTAGAAGAAGCGCTGGTCTCCGGTGACGCCGTCGATCACTTCGTCTTCGATGATGCCGTTGGCTGCAAGCTCGAGCTTGTAGGCCTTGTAGGCGATGCCTAGTCCACCCAGATCGCCGATGTTCTCGCCAAGGGTTAGCGCGCCGTTGACATGATGCTCCGGCGCCTCGGTAGGAGACAGTGCGTTGTACTGTTCGACCAGTTTGCCGGTCAGCTTCTCGAAGGCTTCGCGGTCCTCGTCCGTCCACCAGTTGGTCAGCTGTCCGCTGCCGTCGTACTGCGACCCCTGGTCGTCGAAGCCGTGACCGATTTCGTGGCCGATCACGGCGCCGATGCCACCGAAGTTCGAGGCAATATCGCGGTCCACGTCGAAGAACGGAGGGCGCAGGATGGCTGCAGGGAAGGCGATCTCGTTGAGCAGCGGATGGTAGTAGGCATTGACAGTTTGCGGGTACATGAACCACAGCTCGCGGTCCACACCGTCGTCGATCTTCTTCAGTTCACGCTTGAACTCGAACTCATTGGCCGCCGCACGATTGGCGATGACGTCCAGCGGATCGGTGTCAATGGAGGAGTAATCGATCCACTGGTTCGGGTAGCCGATCTTCGGGCGGAACTTGGAGAGCTTGTCCAGTGCCTTTTCGATGGTGTCCGAACCCATCCACGGAAGGTTGCTGATCGAGATCCGGTAGGCCTCGATCAGGCGCTGCACCAGTGCATCCATCGCGGTCTTAGCTTCCGGCGGGAAGTTCTTGGCAATGTACAGCTGGCCCAAGTCTTCACCGACGGCGCCCTCGGTAAAGGTCACACCGCGCTTCCAACGGTCCTTCAGCTTCTCCACACCACCGAGTTTTGCAGAGTAGAAAGCGAAGTTTTCATTGACGAAGGCGCTGGAGAGGTACGGCGCGAAGGAACGCAGCACCTGAACGGTCAACCAGTTCTTCCATGCCTGCAGCGGCTGCTCGTTCAGCAAGGAAGATAAGCCCTGTAGGTAGCTTGGCTGCCATACGACGACCTCGCCAAAGTATTTCTCTTCGATACCGGCCCCTGCAAGCCAGGTGCGCAGTCCCGGGATCAGTTCGAACAGCGCTTCACCCTCGAGCAGGTTGTAGCGCGCCTGTGCATCACGCACCTTCACTCGATCCCAGTGGTGAGAGCCGATCGCTGTCTCGAGGTCCACGACAGACGCGGCCGCTGCCTCCGCATCGGCTACACCTCCCAGTGCCAACAAACGAGTCAAGTGCGCACGGTAGTCGGCCACTGTCTGGGAGAACTGCTCTTCACGGTAGTAGGACTCGTCTGGCAGGCCCAGACCTGCCTGCAGGAAGGTCAGGAGATTGCGCTCGGGGTCGCCCGCATCATTCATTGCTCCGATGTCGACGAAGCCGCTGATGCCCTTGCGGTAGAACGAGCCAGAAAGCTGCAGAAGCCCCTCGAGATCATTGATTTCGTTGATGGCGTTAAGGTAACCGGCAACAGGTGCAGCACCACGTTCTTCGATAATCTCTTCATTCATAAATGAGCCATAGAGGTGAGCGATGCGTCGCGTCGCTTCCGAGACTTCTGCGCCGGAATCTAGAGTTGCAACTGCGTCGGTGATCAGCTCGTGTACTGCTTCTTCAGCCTGGTCGCGCAGTTCCATGAACGACCCATAGATACCCTGATCGCTTGGAATCGTGGCAGTTTCGAACCACTTGCCATTGCTGTGGCGGTACAGGTCGTCCTGGGGTCGAATTGAATCATCCCGGTATTGCAGTGCATTAGTGGTCTCGGCAGTCATGGAAAACCCCTTAGTAGAAGAAGAGATTGTATCTACTAAATACTGTAATCAGTTCTGCCCCGAATAGGCTGGCTCGAGCAGTCTATCCACTGTCGGCTTAAACGGGTGAGGCTCCAACACACTGTGTTAGAGCCTCAAACCACATTAG
>NZ_JALDXV010000029.1:0-26346 GCF_032154645.1 Glutamicibacter sp.
GGAGTCTCAGTCGGCTCCTCGGTAGGAGTCTCAGTCGGCTCCTCGGTAGGAGTCTCAGTCGGCTCCTCAGTAGGAGTCGGAGTTGGCTTTGGCGCCTCTACAACGACATTTCCTTCAGTAACCGCCGAAGTATTGAAGCCGTTAACAGCCTTCAATGTGAAGTTGAACTGACCTTCAGCTTTGGGGGCCTTGAAAGTGAAGTTTCCGTCTGCATCAACGTTGACCGTCTGAACAACCTTGCCATCAACAATGACCTGAACCTTGGTGCCAGTTGGAGCGTCTGCCACTGAGCCTTCCAGGGAAGCTTCTGGCTCAACCACGGTTCCGTTGGCCGCATCAACCTTTGGAGCGCTTACGAAGATCTTGACCTGGTAGTCCTTGACGACGGTCTTGTCCATCGCATCAGACAAAGAGGTGTACATGACTTCCCCGCCGCCCAAAGCACTGTTCACGCCGACGGCACGATTGCCGACGAGTACTGCACCGCCCGAGTCGCCGTGATCCATAACCGAGTTGTTCGGGTTACCCGCGGTGTAGCCCCATACGGTGCGGATGTCCTGATCTGTTTCCTTACCGTTATCGTCGTAGCCCATCACAAAGAAGATGCCTTCTTCGGTAATTGTCGAGCACTGCCAGCCAGTGGTTCGGCCTGAATTACACGCTTCCGCACCCAAGGCAGCATCTCCTACAGAGCGCACCTTGATGGTCTCGTCACGTGCGTCCTTGCCAGCAGGCCACTGCGAGACTTCCGGATGCAACTTCAGCGCAGGGTTGATGTCTTCGATGATTGCGATATCAGTACCGGTTGGCTTTTCAGCCCACTCAGGATCGGTCGGTGACACACCCTTATTTCCGGCCATGCCGAACTGGCTGAAACCGAACTTGCCCAGCAAGTTGCTAATGCCCGAAGGCTGATTAGGCGCTGAGTGTTCCAGAACGGCTGCAATCTTCTGTCGTCCGTCCACGGTACAGTGACCGGCAGTAATGATTGCGTCATTACCAGCTTTATCCCATGCGTTAAAGCCAATGGAACAAATGCCTACCTGACCTTCAAAGTTTCCATCAGGTGTGGCGGCATATCCCATGCCGTCGTAAATATCGGTAACCGCGGCTGGCTTAGCTTGGCCTTCGCCATCGGTGTATTCGAAAGCGACATTAGCCGCAGCACCTTGTTCTTTGGCCTGCACTTCGAATTGTTCTAAGGTCAGGTCCTTGGCAGATGACGGGCTCGCAGCACGAAGGCTAGACTTGCTACTCCGAGTTGAAGCGGATTTACCGGCAGTCACCTTAACTTTGCCACTTGCGTTGATCGTCACCGAGGTAAGTCGCGTGATTTCACTAGGAGCCAGGTTGTCCTGCAACTGCTTCAGCACATCGTCGATCGTGGTCATCTTGTCAATACCGGTGACCTTGATGCCTGACTCTGCGACCTTAATCGCTTCAGGAGATTCTTCTGGAGCTTTAGTCTCTGCAGATTCAGACTCCTTTGCATCCGCTACCTTTTCAGGTTTAGCCTTCTCGGACTTCTCGGCATCAGCCTTTTCACTGGGCTTTGCCGCTTCTTCGGCAACCGGCTCGGCAGGCTTCGACTCTGGCTGATCGGTTGCTTCGGCTACGACATCATCATTCACAGCATCTACGGCCAGCTTGGCAATCAGCTTATTGGCCGCGACTAGATTCGAGTTTGCAACCTGTACTGTAATTTTGCCGTCCTTGATAGACACGTTGCTATCAATGCCAGCGTCCTTGAGCGCCTTCTTTAATGCAGAAGCCTTTTCGTTGACCTGCGAATCTTCTAAATACTCGTCAACGCTTTTGCCTAGATCTTCTTCAATTGCCTGCGACAAGCCGGTGGTGTCAACGGCATTTTCGCTTGAGGATGCTTTTGAAGACTGCGAGTCAGTGCTGCTACTTGCTTCCGGCGCTGCGGCTGCTGGCATGAAGCTAGTGCCAACGACCAACGCGGTCGCGGCCGCGGCTACGAGGCCACGTTGCGCAGTCTTTTTCTTCGGATATGGCATTAATGCTTCTCCCAGATTGTGGTGCGAGAGCCCTACATTGCCCGGTGATGACAGCGAGGCAGGGCATAGTGTTGTTACCAAAATGAAACTTTATCGGCATCACCGCGGAATTTTCAAGCACCATATCCACCTGCGGTATAAATTGATTTTCACAATCCACCTAGTCAGGGAGGTTTGAAGGGGTGGACGCAGGTCACAATCAACCATCACGTTTCAGTGGTTTAAGATTCACGTTATCTTACTAATCCCTAGTCAGCACTCAGTAAGGATTGTTGAATTGCATCGTTTGACTATGCAGAAATCACAAGCCCAAATGTTGCAAGAGTTTTTAATCCAAGTGAAGTTAAATATGACCGTCAATAAAAAGAAAGCGTTGAATGGGGAGTTCTCCCCATTCAACGCTTTGAATTCTGTGTCATGTGTCGAGTGCTTACCTGACTTCATGCCGTTGATCTAACGGCCAAATCACGTTCGAGACACGTCCTGCAACACGATCAACATTGATCATTCCTCCGCCGCTCACCCCAAGAAGTGAACGGGAATCCTGAGAAACTGAACGATGATCCCCCATGACCCAAAGCCTGTTTTCAGGCACTTGGACCGAAAATTCAATGTCGCTTGGCGCATCGCCCGAGTACACATATTCTTCATGGATGGCTTCACCATTCACTTTTATTTGACCGTCGGCACTGCAACATTCAACCGAGTCCCCACCGACGCCGATTACGCGTTTCACATATGTGTGGGAACCACCATTGAGGTTGAAGGCACCGAGTAAATCAGAAAAGGTAGTTGCCGATGAATACGGCAAGAACGAGCCTCTACCGTCGAAGACAATCACATCCCCCCGCTGCGGGGTAACGCCCTTGTCGGCATCATAAGCACGGCGATCAACGGAGATAACCTGCCCGGGATTCAGTGTTGACTGCATTGAATCAGACTCGATATTGAATACGTCAACGAAAAAGGCGCGGACAATAATAACAGTGAGCAGTGCAAGAATGACAGCAAGAACGACAAAGCGCCAGACCCAGTGAAAGGCCCGGCGCTTGTCAGTTGCTGCCTGGCGGCGAGCAATCTGGTTCATGAATGAACGTAGATTACTTCTTGCTGCCGAAGTCGCGCTTCTCGCGGATACGAGCAGCCTTGCCGTGACGATCGCGCATGTAGTACAGCTTTGCACGACGCACGTCACCCTTGGACACAACCTCAATCTTCTCGATGATTGGGGAGTGAACTGGGAAGGTACGCTCGATACCGGTACCGAAGGAAACCTTGCGGACGGTGAAGGTCTCGCCTACGCCGCGGCCCTGACGGCCAAGAACGTAACCCTGGAAGACCTGAACGCGGGAGTTCTTACCTTCGATGATGTTGACGTGCACCTTCAGGGTGTCGCCTGGGCCGAAAGCAGGAACATCGGAGCGCAGCGAAGCTGCGTCAACAGTGTCAAGAATATGCATTGTGCATCTCCTAGGATCAATGCCGCAGGTCACCGAATCCTCGTAGCGGGTTCATCATCATGCTTACGCATTGATCATCCCGGAACGTTGTACCACCGGTTGACTTTAGCAACCGGTGCGGCGGTTTTTTGATGTCCGCGATCCCCCTGCGGCAGGATTCGAACAAAACACACCAAGAATTAATTTTGCCACATATCGACCGCCTATGCGACTACCTGCAGTCGTTTATTGACGAGGCAATGCGTGAGTTTGGACTCTTAGTCCGTGGGCCGTCCGGCGGCGGGCTTGTCGGTTCCCGCACCTGTGGCCCAGTCCAGTTCCGACTTAGGAACGATCTTTCCATCAATGACCGCAAATCCGTTGTGCCACAGTGCATCGCGGTCCCGTCGGTTCAACGCCTGGACGTCGAGCTGCATGATGAGATCCGGGCGGCGGGCGGCAGTGCGCTTAATTTGTTCGTCGCGACGGTGGCGGGCAACCCTGTGATGGTTTCCGCCAAGCAAGGTTTCAGGTACCTCGCGGCCACGCCAGCTGGCTGGTTTGGTATAGACCGGGTATTCCAGCAACACATCGGAGTGGGATTCTTCGACGAGCGACTCCGGGTTGCCGATCACGCCCGGAATCAGGCGTGCGATTGCTTCGACCATGACCATCACCGCAACTTCTCCCCCGTTAAGCACATAGTCGCCGATGGAGACCGGGACGACGGTGAAGTTCTCGTGTGCGTACTCGATGACGCGTTCATCGATGCCCTCATAGCGACCACAGGCAAAGACCAGCTGTTCTTCTTCTGCGAGGTCATAGGCCATCTGCTGGTTGAAGACGGCGCCGGCCGGCGACGGAACAATGAGAATTGGCTTTTTACCCTCGGGTGTATGTGCGCGCACCGAATCCAGCGCCTGACCCCAAGGCTCGGGAAGCATGACCATCCCGGCTCCGCCGCCATAGGGAGTGTCATCCACCTTGTGATGCTTATCGGTCGTGAAATCGCGCAGGTTGGTGACATTCAGATCAAGAATGCCCTCTTCAGCGGCGCGGCCGATCAGCGAAAGCTTCAGTGGGTTGAGGTACTCAGGGAAAATGGTAATGACGTCGAGTCGCATTAGTTCTGCTCCCCCTTGGGCTCCTCTTCCTCGACATTGAGTTCAAGCAGGCCTGCGGGCGGCGTGATGGTCAATGTTCCGGCTTCGGTGTCGATTTCGGGGACGAACTCGTCGACAAATGGGAGATACACTTCCTCGCCGCTTGAGTCTTCGAAGACCAGTAGGTCTTGGGCAGGGTTGGTGCGAAGTGCCGTGACGACGCCAACCTGAGTGCCATCGAGCATGACCTTCAAATCCAGGAGTTCGTGTTCGTACCATTCGTCCGAATCATTGTCGGGTGCTTCATCGGCTTCAATTTCCAAGCGCGCGCCGCGAAGGGTCTCAGCTACGTTGCGATCGGCAATTTCATCGAAGGAAAGCAGCAGAATCGCCTTGTTCCAGCGGGCGTTCTTAATGGTCAGCTCCGCGACCGGGCCGCCGGTGACATGCAGTACCTCGCCCTTGACAAAGCGCTCTTGCGGCGCGTCCGTCAAGACTTGGACCGTAACTTCCCCACGGATGCCGTGGGGCTTGCCGATTCGGGCTACCTGCAGTCGCATATTCGCTTTTCCTTCGTGGTGCATGGTGCAGTAAAAGTTTGGGTGTGAAACACGAAAGGAGTTCCCGCCTGAAGACAAGCGGAAACTCCTTCCGATATTGAAGCTACAGCTTCTAAGTTGTTCAGCCCCGGCGTCGATCGGTGTCGATCACGTCGACCCTGATCGGCTCCTTGGCCAACGCCGCCATCACGGTGCGCAATGCCCGAGCGGTGCGCCCCTGACGCCCGATCACACGACCGAGATCCTCAGGGTTAACACGAACCTCAAGCAGGTCGCCGCGTCGGGTGGACTTCAGGGCAACCTGAACATCCTCCGGCTCTTCGACGACCCCGCGTACCAGGTGGTCCAGCGCATCAACGAGCACTGTTACTCAGCCTCGGTAGCTTCGGCCTCTGCCTCTTCGGCAGCTGGCTTTTCAGCCTTCTTGGTGATTGCCTCTGGGAGGATCACCGAACCCTTTTCAGGAGCAACGAATGCTGGCTTAGGCTCGGCAACCTTGTAGGTGCCTTCCTGGCCATCGATGCCCTTGAACTTCTGCCAGTCACCGGTGATCTTCAGCAGGTTGTGGACCTGCTCGGTTGGCTGAGCGCCAACAGACAGCCAGTACTGAGCACGCTCAGAATCGATCTCGATGATCGATGGGTTCTCGGTTGGGTGGTACTTACCGATCTCCTCGATGGCACGGCCATCGCGCTTAGCGCGGGAGTCCATAACAACAACGCGGTAGAAAGGTGCGCGCATCTTACCGAAGCGCTTCAGTCGAATCTTAACGGCCACTTTAGTGGTCACTCCTGTTTCTCAACATGGTCGAAGCAAGCGTTGTGCACCTGTGGGGCAGGCCTTACTGACTCACTTCTAAAGGGACAGGATTCGATGCGGAGAGAGGGGCCGCAACAAATCGAGTACCCTGCAATTATGCCAGAGGAGCAGGCCGCGCACCAATTATTTGGCACACGCGGTACGCGGGGAGCTCATGAGCTTGGTCACGCGCGGTTTTTCGACGGGCCGGCGTCCTTTTAAGCTTAAGCCTATGACCGTTGCCTCCGCCCTGCTTTCCTTCGCCGTCGTCGCCCTGTTGTTAACGCTGATCCCCGGCGTGGATACCGCGCTGATCCTGCGTTCGGCGGTGGTGCGTAGCAAGGCCGACGCATTCATTGCGGCACTGGGGATCTGCACCGGGGTTTTCCTCTGGGGTCTGCTCGCCGCGGCGGGGGCCTCTGCGGTTTTGGCCGCCTCCCATCTGGCCTATCAGATCCTGACCTATGCCGGCGCCGCGTATCTGGTGTTTTTGGGCGGGCAGATGATCTATCGGTCGATGCGGCGTAAAGAACTGGGTCCTACGCAGGTGACGGTGGCCTCCAGCAAGTGGCGGGCCTACGGCACCGGGCTGGTCACAAACCTGCTGAACCCCAAGATCGGCGTCTTCTACATTGCTGTCATTCCGCAATTCACCCCGGCCGACGCCAATGCGCTGCTCATGGGCGCCGCCTTGGCCGGCGTGCATGTGGTGCTGACCCTGCTGTGGTCAGCGGTGGTGATCACCGGGGCGTCGCTGGCCGGTAAGTGGCTGAGCACGCCCACTGCGGTGAGCTGGATGGACCGCATTACCGGCACCGTATTGATCGGGTTCGGGCTCAAGGTCGCGCTCTCGCGCCCCTAGCGGTAGCACGGGGCAGTTTACGCTTGGACGGTAAGGGCCTAGCTCACGTGAATTAGGATGCGGCCGGAGTGCGCGTCGGGCCCGAAAATCACGCGGTAGCTCTCCCCCCTGACATAGCAGCCGTCCGGCTTGGGCGGCATCGAGCCGGCAGCCGTAGTCGGTGCTGGAGCTCAGCTTGACCGGACCGTTGAGGTCATCCAGCTCCTTGAGCTGAAGGTGGACGCCTCTGCGCGGGATGATTCCGGCGCTGCGCTGGGGGTACTCGCGCATCTCCGTCGCCGCCGAGCTCCGGATCCACATCGCTGAAGTGCGTCGGTCCACCGTCGTCAGCTTCCCCCGGAGCCAGCGTTAGAGCCGGAGTCCACAAAGTTCTCTTTTTGTGAGGTGGCATCCAACAAAGTTTGCCGCTGTGAGTTGGTCTGCTGTTCGGAGCTTCGGCGCTTGGAGCATTCTCGTCGGCGCCGCTGGCCCGGTCGGGAATGGGCTCACTGCTAGAAAATATGGAGTCAACGGCCCAGTCCGTCCCCGGCTGGCT
This sequence comes from Glutamicibacter sp., assembly GCF_032154645.1. GTDB lineage: Bacteria > Actinomycetota > Actinomycetes > Actinomycetales > Micrococcaceae > Glutamicibacter. The sequence goes on from NZ_JALDXV010000029.1 coordinate 7,319, forward strand.
GGTGGGCAGTTCCGACGTTGCTGCGAGAATCCTGCCTGGATCGGCGCGCCGCTTTACCGACATTGGTGCGCGGGTTGTCGGCTTAGGGCGCCAGCGAGTGCAGAAGCTCTACGTCGGCGCCGCGGGCGTGGACCTCGCCGCGCTCGGCGTTCCCGCATTGGCCACGGCAGAACAGGCTGATAGGGGTCGGCCTTGGTTCAATGTCGCCGGGCCGTGCGTACAGCCGTGCCAGGGCTGTAAAGCGCGGGGTGATTTCGCGTCCGGTGGCATGGCGCCTGGCCACCACCAGATGCGCGTCGCAAAGTCGGCTGGCGGCCTTGTGGTAGTTCAGCTTCGGCCGGGCGCAGCCCGCGGCGATGCGCGGGCCTACTGGCATGCAGCAGGACGCCATCACGGTTAGCAGACCCGGGCGGCTAGCGCAGCAGTGTCGGCGGGCAGGAGCGCAGGAATTCCTGCCGGAGCAGGCTCAGTGCCGTCAGCAGGCAGGCCGCCGCCGCGGCGCCGGTACCCAGGGCCACAATGGTTTCAGTCCCCGGGACGGCGTCGAAGGAGTCGTGCCCGGTGACCAGCGGTGCGATGAGCAGCGCGGAAGCCAGGTATCCGATGATGCTGGTGGACATCGAGCACATCAAGGCGATGGCCAGCGACGGCATCCGCCACCAGGCAAAAACGCCCAGAACCAAGAGGGCCGGCCCCGCCAACGCCAGTACCGGGATGGCGGCCCAGTGCGTGCTGAACCGGTCAAAGAGTGTGGCGTTGAGCCCGGTCACTACGGCCTCGATGCCGAGGAGCGCACTGCTGGCCGCGGCAAGCAGCCCGCAGAGCCGTTGGATTCGGCGGGCGCGCACAGCGCTGCGTGGGCGCAGATGAAGCAGGCAGAGAAGCAGCAACAGCAGGCCCAGTGCTTGAAGCAGCATTCCGATGCCGAAGGGCAGACTAGTATCCGGCAGCAGAATCACCGGCGGCTGCGGCAGGTAGTAGTCGAAGCGGCTGTCTTCGATGGACAGCCCGCCAGGTTCGTACCCGCTGCCGTAGCGGATCCACCGGGTGTGGGCGGCCTGCAGCTGGTTGTTGCAGGAGAGGAAAAACAGCACTGCCGCACCGAGGGTGCTGAGCATCGCGGTGGCGGCGGCGCGGGAATCCTGCTGGGATGATTCATGGGCCGACCATAGCAACCTGCCGCATTGATTCAGAGTCATAGCAGCGGCGCGGAAAATCGCCGAAAATTCCATAAAACCGCAGGCAGTCGGCCAGTCGTTGGCGATGCTGCGGAGACGATGGAAGAAGCTTTGATACGGGCCCGGGAGGCGTGAAAGAACCCGCGGCCCGAGTGCGGATGCCCGCCTATTACCTGGTTTACGCGGTGCGGCTGCGCAAAGACACTCGGACCACGGACCTTCAGAGGCGGATATGACCTGAGGTTAAGCGCGGCGGGCCGGCTAATGCGTTTGACGCGAGGCGAAGAAAGCGAAGGTGGCCTGATCGTTTTTATGCCGCCCTTGTTTAGGCTAACCTTATGACTGATCGCGCAGTGCTGCACGCCCCGGGGCGGGTGCTCGTGGTCACCCGCGATCGAAAACTACCCTTCGCGGGCGTGCAATAGCTGAAAGCACTGAACGATGATCGGAAACTACCTGATCGGATTGCGCGAAGGACTGGAAGCGGTCCTCATCGTCGTCCTGTTGATCGCCTATTTGAGCAAGACGAACCGTCGGCATTTAATTCCGCGGGTGCTTGCCGGTGTGGGATTTGCCGTGGCCGTCTCATTGGGCTTTGGCGCCCTGCTGACCTTCGGGCCGCGCGGACTGACCTTCCAGGCGCAGGAAATCATCGGCGGTTCGCTTTCGATTCTCGCCGCCGGGTTGGTGACCTGGATGATCTTCTGGATGGCCAAGACCTCCAAGACCATGAACCAGGATCTGAAAGATCAGGTGGACCACGCCGCCGGTTCAGCCTGGGGGCTGGTCGTGGTCGGCGCGCTCTCGGTAGGCCGCGAGGGCCTGGAAACGGCGCTGTTCATCTGGGCCGCTGCACGCACCAGCGGGGAAACCTGGCAGCCGCTGCTGGGAGCAGCACTGGGCATCTTGACGGCGATCGTGCTCGGCGTGCTGCTCAGCCGCGGCATCGTGAAGATCCAGCTGTCCAAGTTCTTCGCCTACACCGGCGTGCTGCTGGTGATCGTCGCCGCCGGCGTGCTGGCCTACGGCGTCCACGACCTGCAGGAAGCTGGCATTCTGCCGGGCATCAACAACCTGGCCTTCGACCTCAGCGAACAGCTGCCGCCATCGGGCATCGCTGCAACCCTGCTGCAGGGTATTTTCAACTTCACCCCGGCGATGACGGTGCTTCAGGTGACCGCCTGGGTGCTGTACATCGTGCCGGCGATGTTCTTCTACGTGCGTGCGATCCGCTCCACCAACAACTCCAAGCCTGCAGCGAAGAACAGTGCTGCGGCTGCCCAGGGTGCAGCTGAAAACCCCGCCGCAGTTGAACCGAATACTTCAACGCTGGGTGAAACCAGCGCCTGACTCCCCCACCGCAAGCTGCGGCGGTGCGCCGCAGCAGCCTGTATCAACGACCCACAAAACTCACTCGCAAGGACCTATTGAATGAAGAAGCTGCTCGCTCCTGCCGCCCTGTTGGCCATCGGCGCCCTGTCGCTGACCGGATGCACCGACAACAACGCCAGCGCCGAGGCCTCCGGCGACGGAGCCATCGCCGTAAACGCCACCGACGACTCCTGCGCGGTGTCCACCGACACGTCACCGGGCGGCACCCTGAAGTTCAACGTCAAGAATGAGGGCAGCAAAGTCAACGAGTTCTATCTGCTGGCCGAGGACGGGCTGCGCATCGTGGGCGAAGTGGAGAACATTGGCCCCGGCGTGACCCGAGACCTGGTGGTCATCGCCCCCGAGGGCAAGTACTTCGCCGCCTGCAAGCCGGGCATGGTGGGCGACGGCATCCGCTCGGCCTTCACCGTGACCGCGGCCGCAGACGGCGCAGCGGTGTCCGAGGACCGTGCCGCCCTGCAGAAGACCGCAGTGGACCAGTACGCGGCCTATGTGAAGGACCAGTCCGAACAGCTGGTGCGCGGCACCAAGGACTTCGCGCAGGCCTTCGCCGCCGGCGACACCGAAAAGGCCAAGGAACTCTACCCACAGGTGCGCATGCACTGGGAGCGCATCGAGCCGGTGGCAGAATCCTTCGGCGATCTGGATCCGATCCTGGACGCCCGCGAAGCCGATCTTGAAAAGGGCGATAAGTTCACCGGTTGGCACCGCGCGGAGAAGGACCTCTGGTCCCCTAAGGACTACGAAAAGATGAGCGACGAGCAGCGCCAGCAGATCGCCGACGGCATGGTGGAGAACACCGAGGAGCTCAACGAGCGGGCCCAGAAGCTGGAATTCACCCCTGACAAGCTAGCCAACGGCGCCAAGGAGCTGCTTGACGAGGTGGCCACAGGCAAGGTGACCGGTGAAGAAGAGACCTTCTCCCACACCGACCTCTGGGACTTCCAGGCGAACCTGGAAGGCGCAAAGATCGCCTACGAGGATCTTGCACCGCTGCTTGAGGGCACCGAGGACGAGCTGAACACGCAGCTGAAGGAGAACTTCGCCTCGCTGCAGAAGCAGCTGGACGCCTACCGCGAGGGCGATGGTTTCACGTCCTACGACGAACTTACCCAGGAGCAGGTCCAGGAACTGGCGGCCGGGGTCGACGCCCTGTCCGAGCCGCTCTCCCGCCTGACCGCGGCAGTAGTGAAGTAGAAGTAGGCGCGACGCCCATGGCTAAAGATTCATCGCCGGTATTCTCCCGGCGCCTGCTGCTGACCAGCGCGGGCGCCGGAGGGGCCGGCCTCGCGGTGGGGGCCCTGGCCCAGGCCGCCTTCGGCGGACAGCAGCAGGCCGCACCGCAGGCATCCGATGTGGTCGAGTTCTATGGCGAACATCAGGCGGGCATCACCACGGCGGCCCAGGACCGGATGCACACCGTCGGATTCGACGTGGTGAGCGAGGACCGGGACAAGCTGATCGCCCTGCTCAAGGAATGGACCTCAGCCATCGAGGCGATGACCCAGGGCAAGGAGGTGGGCGAAGGTGGGGCAACTTCCGGCTCCTACGACGCTCCCCCGTCGGATACCGGCGAGGCGGTGGGGCTCAGCGCCGCCAACCTCTCGGTGACCGTCGGCTTTGGACGCAGCCTGTTCACCGACGGCGAGAGGCCGCGCTTCGGACTTGAGGGCAAGCTGCCCGAGGCGCTGATCGAACTGCCGCACTTCTCCGGAGACATGGTGGAAGATCAGCGCAGCCACGGTGACATCGTCGTCCAGGCCTGTGCCAACGACCCGCAGGTTGCCGTGCATGCAATCCGCAATCTCTCGCGCCTCGGCTTCGGCACGGTGCGGGTGCGCTGGAGCCAGATCGGCTTCGGCCGCACCTCAAAGACCACCAGCGATCAGCAGACACCGCGCAACCTCTTCGGCTTCAAGGACGGCACCGCCAACATCCTGGCCGATGACGCCGACGCCCTGAACCAGCACGTCTGGGTGGGCAAGGGCGCCACCGATCAGCCGTGGATGGTCGGCGGCACCTATATGGTGGCCCGTCGCATCCGCATGCAGATCGAGGTGTGGGACCGCTCGGCGCTGCGCGAGCAGGAAAATTCCGTCGGCCGCATCAAGTCGAGCGGTGCGCCGCTGTCCGGGGGCGACGAGTTCACCGCGCCGGATCTGGCAATGGCAGGATCCAACGGACCGATCATCCCAGTGGACTCGCATGTGGCCGTGCTGCACCCCTCCAGGCACAACGGGGTGCAGATGCTGCGCCGCGGGTTCAACTACACCGACGGCTCCGACGGCCTGGGCCGGCTGGATGCGGGCCTGTTCTTCATCGCGTTCGTCGTCGACGCCCGTACTCACTTTGTGCCGCTGCAAAAGGCCATGAGCTCCAACGACGCCATGAACGAGTACCTGCGCCACACCTCCTCCGGCCTGTATGCGGTGCCTCCGGGCATAGCTAAGGGCCAGTATCTGGGCCAGCAGCTCTTCGAAAGCTGACCTCCGCCTGCCTCCCCGCTTCGGGGAGGCAGGCGTTGTCATGTGGGGCGGGACGGCAGGGATCTGGCCACCGGCGAGCGCCGATGCCTAGACTGGGGCCTATCGAGCACTGCCATCGGACGCGGTGAACTAAGGATGAAAGGCTGCTTTCCATGGGCAACGGCGCGGGCAAGGATAAAATCACCATCATCGCCGGGGCGCGGACCGCGGTGGGCAGGTTCGACGGGTTGTACCGCGAGTTGTCCACCGCGGATTTGGGGATCGCCGCCGCGTCCGAAGCGCTGGCGCGCAGCGGCATTCCAGTCGAGATGGTCGACGAGGTGATCATGGGGTGCATCGGCCAGGTGGGCCCGGAGTCATATAACGCACGGCGTGTGGCGCTGGGTGCCGGGCTGCCGCAATCCACCACGGCTATGAATGTCAACCGGCTATGCGGCAGCGGTTTGCAGGCGTTGTTTAGCGCCGCACAGTCGTTGTCCTTTGGCGCGACGCAGGTGGTGCTGGCGGGAGGCAATGAGTCGATGACAAACATGCCGTACCTTGACTATTCGGCGGGTTCGCGGCGCCGTCTGGGACATAAGAAACTGCTCAATGGCACGCTGGCGATGTTGACCGACCCCTTCAGCGATTCTCACATGGGCACGACCGCCGACAACGTCTCAGCCAAATTCAAGGTTTCGCGAGCGGATCAGGATGAGTTTGCGCTGCATTCGCAGACCTTGGCCGGCCTGGAGTCAAGCAGAACTGCGTTCGCCGAAGAAATCATCTCCCGCAGTCTGGTCGGCGCCGCCGGTCAAGATCGCGATGAGCATCCGCGCAGCGGCGTCACCCTCGAATCTTTGGCTTCGCTAAAGCCGGCGTTCAGCCCCTCCGGTTCGGCGACGGCAGGAAACTCGTCGGGAGTCAACGACGGCGCTGCAGCCATGCTTCTTGCCAAGCAGTCTAATGTGGACGCCTATGGATTGCCCGCGTTGGCGACCCTTGAGCATGTAGTGGTCACCGCCATGGAGCCATCACTGATGGGCTATGCACCCACTTATGCGCTGCGCAGACTTTTTGAACAGACCGGGCTGACACCCAATGATGTGGATCTATTTGAACTCAACGAGGCGTTCGCCTCCCAGGCGCTCGCGGTCATCCGCGACAGCGGGCTGGATCCCGAGAAGGTCAATCCCTATGGCGGCGCCATCGCCCTGGGGCACCCGGTGGGAGCGACCGGAGCAATCTTGACCCTGCGTGCGGCCATGGCATTGCACCGCAGGGATCAAACCTTTGCGGTGGTGACGCTGTGCATTGGCGGTGGTCAGGCAATCGCTGCACTGCTCAAGCGCGTTTAGTTTCAGGTCGCCCCACCAACGCTCATCAAAGATTTTGATGAAAGTGTTATCCAATGCACGCGCACGTCAACCTCGCTTTCCAGAACTTTCCCGTAGCCTTAAACGGCGGCTGAATCATATGGACCGCATGAGGGATAAGGAACAAGATATTGTTACAAAATTCCGAACCGCTGGATGCCTATATGGTGACATGGGCGGTCGAAGAAGAGTTCGGCGGCATGACAACCGTGTGTTTGCAGCGCGCTGCGGCATTTGCCGAACGTTACGGCCACGCTTCGGTGGTGACGTTTAACCCGAACCCTGATTATCCAGCGATATTTAGCAGCCTGCGTGAACGCGGGAAAATTTCTACCAAGGTTCGCCACCTGAATCTTTATGAGAATCTCAGCAATCGTCAGTTGACACAGGTTCAGATCGCGGAACGTAAATTTTCGCCCGAAATCGACGACTTCGAGTTCCAGTCACAGCAGTTCTACCCGACAGGCCAGCAACATCTTTTTAGCCAAAAGTCCGTGTCGGCGGCGCGATCCGATGAAACGCAGGTCCGCTATTTCCGCATTGACGGCACGGTGTTTTTAACTGATACGAAATTCTGGGCAGAAGAACGCAGGCAGCGGCTGATCGAAGTTTTCGACAAGCAAGGTCAGCTCAGCGCGAGGTTCTTCAGCGGTCCCTCGCTATATCGGTACTGGTTGAGTCAATTGGTCGATCACGAGCAGGCCCTGGTCGTAGTGGACAGCAAATATACGGCGCTGCACTTGAATAAGTGGGAGACCACCTACGTGCCCAAGCTCTATGCATTCCACAGTGCGCACTTAACCTCCGGAGAAGACTTGTTGACCGGAACATTATCAGAAGCCCACGCACCTATCATTGAAAATCGTGTGCATTGGGATGGGTTTGTCTTTCTGACTCATGCTCAACGCAGTGCCTATGTGCAGCGTTTTGGCGATGCTCAGAAGACTTTCGTGATCCCGAATCCCGTGAAGGTTCCCCATATAGATCCACCCCTGCCCGTGCGCCAGCCGCAGCATTTGATTGCCGCTGGCTCCCTGACGGTGAACAAGAATGTCGCTGCAGCAATCCGGGTGGTGGCCGAGCTGAAAAGCCGCGGCCTTGATCCGGTGCTCAATGTAGTCGGCAAGGGCTCACAGCGCGAAGCATTGAGCCTACTTGCTACGCAGCTTGGCATCGCAGAACAGGTGGTGTTCCACGGATACTCTGACCAATTACCGCGTCTTTTTGCTTCTTGCACGGTTCAACTGTTCTGCTCGCGCAGCGAAGGTCAGGCTTTGGTCTTGCTGGAAGCACAGCAGCAAGGTTGCATTCCCATTTCCTTCAACGTGAATTTCGGCCCTTCAGATAGCATTATCAACTCCAAAAACGGCTATCTGATTGAACCTGATGACATTCAGGGCATGGCCGATCGCGCCGAACACCTTATGCGCCATCCGCAGGAGGCTGCCATTATGTCAGAGGACTGCCGCAAATTTGCTCAAGAATACCTTGCCCGCGATCTCGTCGCCCTCTGGAGGGATACCATGATTTTCACTTCGCGCCGTAAGCCCGGACGTAAAAAGAAGCCGGCCCTAATTCCCGAGTTTCAAGCGGACCTGCAGGGCATCGAGTTCCTCAATGACGGCTTGTTGCGCCTGCGCGTTCAGCATGGCACCCCACTTCCGGACGCTGGCTCCTATGCGCTGGTCATCGTAGGCCGAGATTCCAAGGAGGTGGTAGCACGGATTGACGCAGTTGAGACCAGCGGTGAGCGTGCGGAATTCGTTGTCGATCAGGATCTGATAGCCACCGCACAAGTTCCGGATTCAATCACTGATGTGAATCTGGAGTGTGTGATTGGCACCCAACGCAAGATGAAGCGTTTGGGAACTCCAAAAAGTACGGCACTGCCTTACCTAACTACACACCACAACCTGTCAATCAAACGCAGCACCGAGTAACCTAAGCAGCACGGCAGAAAAGGCTTGGGACAGCAGCTTTTACAACCGCTACCCCAAGCCCTGTCTGAAGACAAGAATTAGCCTACGGCCACACGCAGTTGGTTATTCCACGGATCCTTGAAGCGCAGCTCATGGCCAGTGTGATGGTTCTCGATCTTGGCGAAGTTCAAGCGTTCGACAAGTTTGCCAACTTCATCATGGGTTGGAACCGTGATCAGCACTTCGCCCAGCCCAAGGGTGTCTTTGCGGGGTCCAGCGCCGCGCGAGTTCCACACATTCATGGCCATGTGGTGGTGGTATCCACCAGCTGAGATAAACAGTGCTTGGTCACCCATCCGCGCCGTCTGATCAAACCCTAGGACGTCTACATAAAATTCGGCGGCCGTCTGCACGTCGCCGACCTGCAGGTGGACGTGTCCCACCTTAGCACCGGCCCGAGATTGCCGAGCTACAGCCTCTTCGCTTAGATGGGTGCTGAGGAACTTATTTGGATCCAAGTACACCGTGTCCATGGCAACCTGTCCCTTGTCAGTCCAGTTCCATTTCAAGCGCGGACGGTCCCAGTACAGCTCGATGCCGTTGCCTTCAGGATCGGAGAAGTAGAACGCTTCCGAGACCAGATGGTCGGAGCTGCCAGCGAACAGGCTCTGATCATATTGGGCCGCCGACAGTACCGTGGCAGCTAGGTCTGCCTGGGTTTCGAAGAGCAGTGCCGTATGAAATAGGCCCGCTTCCCCACGTGCAGGAAGTTGCAGCCCCGGGGCCGTGCTGAGGTTCACCAGCTCCTGCGCACCGCGGCCGAGGACGGATCCCGCCGCTGATTCAGAAATTACGCTCAGCCCCAGCGCCTTTTGGTAGTACTGGCTCATAAGCGGCATATTCTCGACCTTGAGCTGTACCGTGTTCATATGTGTTTCGGCAGCTAGTTTGTCAGCGATCAACAGCGACATTATTCCTTCACTCCCCTAGGTGTTCATCCAATGAAGCCAATACTACGCACAATTAGTTGATGCTTCAAGTATTTGTGATGAGGGATAAAATGACCCGCCAACGCTGGGTTGGCGGGTCAGATTCTACGGAGACTCAAGTTATCGGACTACTGCAGCCCCGAGGTCAATCGCATGAGTCCATCAAGGACCTTGCCCTTGAGTGGACGAAGCTTCCAATGTTCCGGATCAATTGGCTTACTGATCGCCCTGTAAGTATCTTCAACCTTACGCATCTGATCAACGAATTCACGGCCGTGGACCAACATTGAAATTTCCATATTCAGGCTAAAGGATCGGATATCCATATTGCTGGAACCGATCACTCCAATTTCGTCGTCAATGGAGAAGTGCTTCGAATGCAAGACGGTTGGTTCTGGGTACTGGTAAATCTTGACCCCCGCCTCCAACAACGCGTCATAATATGAACGCTGCGCATGGTAGACCATCGCTTGGTCGGCAACCTCAGAAACGAAGAGCTCCACGTCAAGACCGCGGGAGGCGGCAGTGACAATAGCCTGGAGGGTTGCATCGTCTGGAACGAAGTATGGGCTGGTAATGCTCACGCGCTTGCGCGCACTGTGGATCAGGGAGACAAACAGCTTGAGGTTATTGTCGTTTTCGAAGCTAGGTCCGCTCGGAATAACCTGGGCGTCGAGCCCAAATACGGTGCGCGGGTCATAGTCTTCTTCCCGCTGGCTATGCACAAAGGGGGTCAACGATGAATACGGATCGTCATGCGGAACCTCATCAGTCTCACTGAACCAGTCAGTCAGGAACACTGCGTCAAGCTCCGCAACGATCGAACCTTCAAGTCGAACCATGAGCTCCTTCCAGTGCAGGCCGCGCTTGAGATTTCCTGGCTTCAGGTAAGTGGAATCGATCATATTCTGCGAACCCATGAATCCGACCTTGCCGTCGATCACCAGCAGCTTTCGGTGATTACGAAGATCTGGACGCTGCCACTGCCCCTTCAGGGGCTTCAATGGCAGCATATGGTGCCAACGAGCGCCCATCTGATCCAAGGCTTCCATGGTTTCCTTGCGATTAGGAAGCTGCAGCGTTGCCACATGATCGAAAAGCACGCGAACCGCAACGCCGCGGGAGACCGCACGGCTCAATGCGTCAAAGACCGGAGCCGTGGTCTGATCCTTGACAAGAATATAGAACTCAACGTGGACGTATGATTCGGCCTTGTCGATCTCCTGTGCCATCGTCTCGATGGATTCTTCGTATCCCTGAATCAAGAATGCCGAATTGCTGTGCACCATGGGTAGTGCCCCGAGCTTGTTGTTCATTGCAACGGTGGGCTTCAGCCAACTCGGCGACTCGACATGCGACTTATATTCATCAAGCCCCGAGGTGCCATGCATGTAATCATTGACAAGTTTCTGCTTCTCACGGCGCTTGCGAGGAAGGCGGCCAAATCCGAAAAGCAGGAACGCAATGATGCCTGCATATGGAATGAGGAGAATTGCCATAATCCAGGCAATCGCCGCAGACGGCTTGCGCGTCAGTGATATTGCGATGGCTGCGGCAAAACTAATAATGATATGCAGGGCTGTGAAAACCAACCCCCATATTTCAACTGAACTCAAAATTTTTCCTCATGCTCTCAGGCCATCAAATAGGCAGAAATAACACCTCGCATAAATCTACCGAAAAGTACGCGTTCTAAGTAAAACTCGGTCAACGACGTAAACAAAAAGTTGCCGCGCCACTTGGTGGAGTCAGCCCAAAGTGGTGCGGCAAGCTTATTCGTCGGTTTGTGCCCAACTGAATGCGTTTACTTGTATACAGAATTACTGTTCGTTGAAGTGGCCCAAGTCGCTGTTGGAATAGACAGCCTGTATGTCTTAGCCGATGATTGCAACACTGTCAGCTTGGCAGCACCCTTAGAGAGATCTACGGTCTTCAGCGTTTTCCATGTGGTTCCGGATTTCACCTGAAATTTTGCACCCTTGGCGTTGTACTGCCCATAGCGGTACTTCTCCGGGGAGTAAACCTGCGCCTTCGCGTTGAGAGTCACGTACTTGCCGGAACGAGTAGCCGTCAGGCTGCTCTTCGTCTTGCCTCGAACGTAGAAACTTTTCACCGAACGGTCAACATAGTCCGCATAGTCAGTTTCGTACGACTGGAAATAAGAATCCCAATACTTGTAGGTTGCGGAGATATCCGCGGGGCCGATCTTATATGTACCCAAACCGTCGAACGCTGGACAAATGAAAGCGCGGTTCGAAATCTTGCGATTCTCCAGCGTCAGCCAATCGATGATTCCACCCGATCTCGTTACATCAACACTGCCATATGCCGACTGGTAGTCGGACTTAACCGTAGTCGTTGCTGAGACGTAGACGTAACGACAATTTGAGTCTGCAACCGTAATTGATGACACGTTGTAGCTGGTGATGTCAATCGGGCGGTCACTGGCGTGCACCGGCACCGCAGCCAAGGAAAACCCTCCTATTAGCGCCAGCGCCGCAGCAGAGCCCAGTGCTCTACGAAACGAAAAAATACCCATCGAATCCCCCAAAAAAATGCGAGCAATACAAAATTTTTGCCTGTCTAATGAATACTAAATGAAGGTATCGACAGTTCCATATAAAAATCGGAAATAGTTGGGCAGAAAATCTACTTTAATCGACACCACTCCAATACCTGCCTCCTTTCTTTGACGTCGCTCTTTGCCGTTGACGGCAAAACAGCTAGCCAGAACACGTTGTGCCCTGCAGGTGAAGTATATTGAAGCTAACTCTGCAATTGAGACTGCGATCACACGGTTGGCTGCCGCGGCTGCCAACCGAGGGAAGGCGCCACCGATGAACAACACCGAAAAGTTTCGAGCAGCCCGAGATGTGCTGCTAAGGCACCGGGAAGACTATCCCAGCGCACGCAAGGAATTTTCATGGCCGCTCTTTGATAACTTCAATTTCGCATACGACTGGTTCGATGCCGTCGCAGCGGACCCGCAGCGCGGCAACGAGCCCGCCCTCATTCTCACTGAAACTGACGGCTCGTCAGCCCGCTACACATGGTTGCAACTGTCTAAGAGATCGTCCCAGGTAGCTCGCTGGCTCAACGATTCAGGTTTGAAGCGAGGCGATAGCATCATCGTCATGCTGGGCAATGAGATTGCCCTATGGGAAGTCATGCTAGCTGGCATGAAGCTTGGGGCGGTGATCATCCCGTCGACTACGCAGTTAACCAGCGCTGACCTTCAGGACCGCATCACTCGGGGCAAAGCGCAATGGGTTATCACCAGCCAGGATCAGGTAGCGAAATTCGATTCAGTTCCCGGGAACTACACCATTGTCCAAGTTGGCGGCGATACCAATCGCGGTGTCCTTGATTATGCCGATTCATTCACCGCGGCAGAGGACTTCCAACTCGATACCCCGACCCTGGCTGATGAAACCATGCTGCTGTACTTCACGTCGGGAACCACGTCAAAGGCAAAGCTTGTTCAACACAGCCACACTTCCTACCCGGTAGGACACCTGGCAACCATGTACTGGATTGGCCTGGAACCCGGCGATGTGCACCTGAACATCGCATCCCCGGGATGGGGAAAACATGCGTGGTCCAATTTCTTTGGTCCGTGGATCGCAGAGGCCACCGTATTCGTCTACAACTATGAGCGTTTCGACGCCACAGCCCTGATGAATCAGATGGACGTCGAAAATGTCACCAGTTTCTGCGCGCCGCCCACCGTTTGGCGCTACCTGATCCAGGCGGATCTCACCGTCCTGCAAACTCCCCCGCGCAAGCTGGTCTCAGCAGGTGAACCCTTAAACGCTGAAGTCATCTCCCAGGTGCGCCATGCTTGGGGACAGGTGATCCGCGATGGATATGGTCAAACCGAAACTACCGCGCAAATCGGCAATCCACCGGGAGAAGAAATCAAGGTCGGCGCCATGGGCAAGCCGCTGCCAGGCTACGTGGTGGAACTGCGCAATCCGAGCACCGGACAGGTCGCAGAGGTCGGGGAAATTTGCCTTCGTTTAGACCCAGCTCCCGTGGGGCTGTTGAAAGGCTATTTCGAAGATCAGGCAAAAACCGATGACGCGATGCGCAACGGCGTCTATCACACCGGTGATATCGCCCAACGCGATGAAGAAGGCGTGCTGACCTATGTGGGCCGCGCCGACGACGTGTTCAAGTCCAGCGACTACCGGCTCAGCCCTTTTGAACTGGAGTCAGTGGTGATGGAGCATCCTGCGGTGGCGGAGGTCGCTGTCGTCCCATCCCCCGATCCGCTCAAGCTCTCGGTGCCCAAGGCGTTCATCGTGCTAGCCCCTGGATACCGAGCAGACGATGAAACCGCTGAAAGCATTCTCAAGTACAGCCGCGAACACCTAGCACCCTACAAACGCATTCGCAGGCTGGAGTTCACCGAACTACCCAAGACCATATCCGGAAAGATCCGCAGGGTGGAGCTTCGACTGGCAGAAGGCGAGCAGCACGCAAAGGGACAGGTTCCACCGCGGGAATACCGGGACAGCGATTTCCCCAACCTCAAATCCGAGGGCTGACTCCTGTCGCGCCCCTACCTGGTGCTTCTTGCACGCGCCTGACGCACAACCAGGAACATCAGGTACGGGGCGCCGATCACTGCCGTAGCAACACCTGCAGGCAGGGCCACCGAGAACAAGCGCGCGGCCAACAGGTCGGCCAACAGGACGAAGATGACACCGATCAGCGCACTGTGCACCACCGGTGGAATGATGCTCCGCGACAAAATGCGTGCAGCGTGTCCACTGGCCAATGCCACGAATGCCAGTGGGCCGGCAACCACGGTTGCCGCAACCGCCATGATGGTTGCCAAGACCAGCAGCACCAGCCTGTCGCGGCCCAGCTCGGAGCCCAGGCCACGGGCCGTGTCTGCGTCAAGGGCCAGCACCTCGCGCTGTGCCTTAAGCAGGCCAGCAGCAAGGACGCAGATCAGGATGGCGATGGGCGCGAGCATCAGGTCCTGCCACGAGGTCCCGTTGACGGTGCCCGCCATCCAGGTCAGCGCCTGCTGTGCATTGACCACCTCGCCCAAGGTCAGCATCCAGGCGGTGATGGCGGCGCACAGCCCGCTCATGCCAATTCCCACGAGCACCAATCGGTTGCTTTCCAGGTTGCTTCGCCACACGACGGCAAACACGATAGCTGTCACCAAAAATCCGCCAGCCCCCGCAAACACCGGCATGCCCCAGCGGGAAAATCCATCAGGCAGCCCCGGCAGCTGTGCGATCGCGGCCATGGCTGCCACGGCACCAGCGGCGGCGCCGTTGGTCACGCCCAGGATATCGGGGCTTGCCAGCGGATTCCGGGCAACATTTTGGGTGAGTGCACCGGCTACGCCGAATCCAACGCCGGCAGTAATCGCCGCGACGGTCCGGGGCAACCGGAATTCATAAATCATCAAGGCAGTGCGTTGATCCGGCGGGAAACCTATCAGCGTTTGAAACACGCTGCCCAGCTCGATGGCTGTGCCGCCTACCGCAACATGCACACCAATCGCCAGGAGCGCCACGGCCAAGAGCACGACGCCGGAGAAGAATGCGGGACGCAGCTTCCTCATACGCTCACCGCTTTACGCCGATACGCCACGTGAACAAAGAACGGCGCACCGATCAGTGCAATGACCACTCCGACGGGCAATTCACCCGGCCTGGCCAGCAGCCTGCCAAGGATGTCGCTGCAGCAGAGCACCACGGCCCCGCTCAACGCCGCGGCAGGCACCAGCCATCGGTAGTCGGCACCGAAAAGATAACGAACCATATGTGGCACGATCAGCCCCAGGAAGGCAATCGGACCGGCCAACGTCACGGCGAAACCTGCAAGCACCACCATGGCTCCCAGACCAACCAGCCGAGACCTGACGGTGCTGACCCCAAGGCTGCTTGCTGAGTCTTCTCCAAGGGTGAGGACGTTGAGCTGCCCGGCGTTGATCATCGCCAGAACGAGTCCGAGCAGCAGCAGCGGCCAAAGGATCAAGAACGACTGGTAGCCCTGCACCACGGAGCCGACCTGCCAGAAGCGCAGCGTCTCCAGCGCGGCCTCGCTGAGAAGGACGATCGCCGAGACCACTGCCGCACACAGTGCAGTCACAGCGGCGCCAACGAGCACCAGGGTCGTGGGAGACGCACCGCGCCCATCGATTCCTGCGATGCCGAAAACGATCAGCGCTGCCAACAGCGCGCCGAGCAATGCGAGAAGTGCCTGTGTCCACGGATCTTGTGGACCGATCAGCACCGTGACGGACACGATGACTACCGCCGCACCCTGGTTGATGCCGAGCAGTCCCGGATCCGCTATGGGATTTCGCGTATGCCCCTGGATCAAGGTGCCTGCCACACCCAGGGATGCGCCTGCAACCAATGCAGTAACGGTGCGGGGCCAGCGGATCTCGAGAATGGCAATGTCGCTGACCTGATCGGTCGGCGATAACAGGGCATGACGCATTTCGCTAAAGCTCGAGGTGGAGCTGCCGATCCATAAACTGGCGGCGATGCTGAGCAATACTCCTATGAGCAAAATGATCAGGGTCGCCATCCGTCGGCGAAGGTGTGGATCTTTCAACATGTCCTTGTTGGGCCTACAGGTGTTCCGCCCAGTGTTCGTTCCGTGCTAATGTACTTTTCGCATATTGAGTTTACCCTAACCTAAATAGTGAATGCTCTTTTACACTAATCACTCGCAACGAAAGTACTTACATGAATTTTTCCCGTGTTCTTCGCTTCACGGCAGTTTCGGCAGTGGCGGCGCTAGCCCTCACCGGCTGCGCCACGTCCTCCAACTCCGCGCCCGAAGCTTCGCAGTCCGAGGCCGCCGCCAAATCGTCCTTCCCGCGCTCCGTCGAGCATTTCCGCGGCACTGCCGAAATTCCTGCACAGCCGCTGCGCGTTGCGGCTCTTGACCCTTCCTACGTCGATGCCGCCTTGCTGCTGGGCGCAGAGCTCGTTGCGTACACCGAATACCGCAAGACGGGAAGCCCATTCCCCGAGTACCTCGGAGATGTCAGCAGCCTGACCGATGAAGCAGTCAATGTTGGCACCATCGCCGAGCCGGACCTGGAGAAGATCCTGGCGGCCGAGCCGGACATTATCATTTCTGCAGACGTCCGCCAGGGGCCGATGTTTGACCAGCTGCAGAAGATCGCGCCGACGATCTTCTCCGAGTCCACGGGCCCGACCTGGAAGGAGAACGTGGTTCTTTTGGGTGAGGCACTGGGCAAGGATGAAGAAGCCAAGAAGGCAGTCGCTGACTATGAGGCTCGCGCCGCTGCCGTTGGCAAGGAGATCATGGAGAAGGACAAGGACACTACCTACTCGCTGATTCGCTTCGCTGGAGAGGACACCGCCCGACTGTACGCTACCGATTCATTCATCGGTGAAATCATGACCGACATGGGCATTCCACGTCCAGAGGGGGCACCTGACACCACCGAGTCGATCTTCGTCCCACTGAGCCCAGAAGAAATCCTGAAGGCTGATGCCAAGGTCATCTTCCAGTCGACCTGGGCGCCGGAAGGTGCCGAGGGCGACGCATCTCGCGCCCAAGAAGAAAAGTTCACCAGCAATCCGCTGTGGAAGAAGCTCAACGGCGAGGTAATGCCTGTCGATGATTCGATCTTCTTATCCTCAGTGTCTTTGCAGGGTGCCGGTGAGGTCATCACCCAGGTAGCCGAGCACTTCGGAGTTGATCCGCAGCTGCCGTAGACAACGGGATCCAGTAGAACAGCGTCCCGGCCAAATCAACTTTTGCCGGGACGCTGTCACCTTAAGATCTGGGAAATTCAGCTGGTTTGCCTGCCGCGGGCTGCCTGGAGGATTCCCTTGCCCAGGTAGAAAACGCCGTCTGCATACCAGGCGGTCATCAACAGCCTGCGCGCGGACGCCGGCACCCACGAAAAATTCTTGCTCTTAGCCAGGACCACGTGCGTCAAGGCGCCGGATGCTAGGACTGCCAAGGAGGAGCCGATCAGCGCTTTCGGTGTCCACGTGTAGCGGAACAAAAGTTTGGTGAGGCCGGATGACTCGCGTTCAAATTCGCTGATAACAGCCTTGAGCGTCTCGATGGCTCCGCCGGTGAGCACGACGCGGACATCGGCCGGCAGCGGTTGGTCGATCACAAAATCAATGCTGCTTGAGTCGAACCCCAGCAGGGCCACGAACTCGCGTAGGCCTTCCAAGGTTGCAGGCTTCATGACAAGGTCCCTGATGCGCTGCAGGGTTGCAGGATCATGGACGAACTCGCTTAGATTCTCAACATCTCGTTCGTCCCATCCGAACAGGCCGGTTTCCAACTCCGTCAGCAATTCAGCGGCCGGACTCCCAGCCAGTGGTTCGATGATCAACTGGCGGGAGAGGTCTACAAAGTACCCCGTTGAACGGCCCAGCGAACCTAAACCGGAGGGCTTGCCCAGAACTAGGGCGCTGATGGTGCCGCCGGTACGGGAGATGGATAGCACCGGGCGGTTGGAACGGGCCACTTGAGTAATGTCGATGGGCTCCGCCGGCATGACCATCAGGCCGGTGCCCAGGTCCCAGAACGTCAGAACGTTGTCGCTGGCGCCCGAAGCCATGACAACTTCCGGCGTCTTAAGCTTGGGCCCGTGCAACAGCTCCATGCTGGTCGGATAATCCCCCAAGAGCTCTTCTTCAGGCATCGGACCGTCGATCTCTTCGCCGTTGACGAGGATGTAGCTGGCGCCCGTGGAGTTCTTCAATTCGTGAACCAGGCGGGTTACGCGTGAACCTTCACGCAGCTTGCCCTTGGCATCCACCCGGTAAAGCACCGCGTCGCGAGCTTCGGCAACCGTCGCGACCTCGGCGAGCACCTCGGTGGCAAGCTCGCGCTCGACGACGCCGGAAACAAATCCCAACAACCGGCGGTCAGCCAGAGCGGTCTTCACTATGCCAGCAGCATCTGGCTTGTCGCCAAGGAAAATGAACTCAATGCTGAGGTAGCTGAACTCGGTTGACGCCACGAAGGAAAACCTCTTCTGGTTCGTTGGGGGTTTAACAGTTGGTTCCATCATAGTTCGCCTCTCTGAGAGTCAGGGAAGGCAAACATCTCATTCTCATGCGCGCATGCAGGAAACGATGAAATTGAGATTGAGAAATGAGAAGAGGCAATCGGTCACTGCCGATTGCCTCCCTCAGTGCACTGCTGGCTACTTGCCCAGGTACTTCTCAAAACCTGCTGGCAGGTTCAGATCCGACGGATCAAAGTCCTGCGCGCCCTTGCCGAAAGCCGCGCCGCTCGGGGCAGCGCTCTTCTTCTGCGACGCCTCCAACTGTGCCTGAGCCGCCTTGGCCGGGTTGCCGTATTTGACCTGCTTCTTACCCTTACCCTTGGCCTTTGCCTTGCGGGCGGCGCCCTTGCCTGCACCCGGCATGCCCGGGATGCCGCCGCCTGCTGCCATCTTCTTCATCATCTTCTGCGCCTCGGTGAAGCGCTCAAGCATCTGGTTGACCTCGGAGACCGAAACACCCGAACCCTTGGCGATACGGGCGCGGCGCGAACCGTTGATGATCTTCGGTGCCACACGCTCGTGCGGAGTCATCGAACGGACAATGGCCTCCACACGGTCGATCTGGCGCTCGTCGAACTGCTCCAGCTGCTGGCGGGAAATCTGTGCGCCGGGCATCATGCCCAGCAGCTTCTTCATCGAGCCCATCTTCTTGATCTGGGCCAT
>NZ_JALDXV010000030.1:0-26129 GCF_032154645.1 Glutamicibacter sp.
ATTCGGCCGCTCTGGCACGTGTCCATCCGCTGTTTCCAGCAGGATTAAGCCTACCTGAAGAATGCCGAGTGTTCCAAAACGAGGGTACTAACTGACCTGTCGCCAGAGGAATTCGTAGCTGGTGGCCAACATCCGGGCTGTGGATTCATTATCGGTAGCTCCCGCATGGCCGCCTCCCTCAGGCTCGTGGTAACGCACGTTACCGACGCCAAGGTCCATCATCTTGGCGGCCATGATACGTGCTTGGGACGGTCCCACTCGATCGTCAGAAGTTGTCGTCCAGATCAGCGCCGCCGGATAGTCATCGATCGGATGAGGCTGATCGGTGAGCCGATGCACGGGGGAGAAGGTACGAAGGAACTGCCAATCTTCAGGGATCTCCGGATCACCATACTCTGCAATCCACGAATGACCAGCGGCAAGCTGAGTGTATCGTTGCATATCCAAAAGCGGGACGCCGCAGGAGATTGCGCCAAAAAGCTGCGGGAAACCGGCAATCATATTGCCCATCAACAGGCCGCCGTTCGACCGTCCCGTGGCTGCAAGATGCTTGCGGCTAGTGACACCGCGGGCGACTAGGTCCTCTGCAATTGCGGCGAAGTCTTCGTAGGCGCGGTGGCGGTTCTCGCGCAACGCTGCACGATGCCAGCGAGGACCGTATTCACCGCCGCCTCGGATATTTGTCATGACGTACACGGGGCGGCGGCCAGCCTCAGAGATCCGCGAAAGCCAGCCCGCTCCCATTGCGGGTGCATAGCCAGGGGTCATACTGTGCTGGAATCCGCCGTAACCGTCCATGAGCACGGGGTTCTGTCCATCAAGCTCAAGGTCCTTGACCGAGACTTGGAAATACGGAACGCGGGTACCGTCCTTTGAAGCCGCAAAATGCTGGGTGACATCTAAACCAGCAGCGTCGAAGCGTTCTGGAGACTTTTTGATCTCACGAGGCGCACCGCCGACGGTTCCGCGCAACAGGGTTGTAGGAGTGGTGAAGCCGGTGACCGTCATCCAATAGTCATCGCCGGAATCCTCATCTTCGTCGTCAACCGCTCCCACGGAGACGCTGAGCATTCGGTCCTGAAGTGGAAGAACGGACTGTGCAAAATTATTGTTCAACTCAATTACGCGGACCTCGGATGCAACATCTTGCAACACGGTCAACAGTAGATAATTCGCGGTGAAGGTCAGTGACTCAAGTGAGGAACTTTCATCCGGGGTGAAGACAACTTTTTCAATTAGGCCCCCAGCAAGGAAGGCATCGAGTTGCGCCAGCACCAAAGAGCCAGCAGGAAATAGCTGACCCTGATGAGTCCAGTCTGTTTGTGGCGCAAGCAACAGCCACTGGCGGTGCAGGCGTACCTGGACATCGGTTGGAACATCGATTTCGTGATGTTTTTCCTCGAGGATGACTCCCACGCGTGAGTTGTAGAAATCCAGTGCATCGGTAGTGACGATGCGTTCGAATCCAGGCGTCGAATCATAATAGGCGAACGCTGCCACGTGGGTTTGGTCGACACGGAAAATTACTTCTGCGTCGGCTAATTCTTGGCCACGCACAAGTTTCTGCGTGGTACTTGCGTACGTGGAACGCGTGGTGTTCTCCTCGGTTGTTGCCGATCCGACCAATAACGTGTCGGAATCTATCCACGACACGTCGGTTTTGGCCACGGGTAGATCGAATCCGCCGTCTAAGAAAGTCAGGGTTTCAAGATCGAACTCGCGGATTCGGACCTGGTCACCGCCATCGGGGCTCAACCGCAGCAATGCACGCTTGTGGGCTTCTCCTTCGGCAGGGCGCAGCAACTGCGATCCGGCGAAATGCCATTCATGGCTTTCCTGCTGCGCGTAGGCATCCAGATCTAAAAGGACCTGCCATTGCGGTGCGTCGGAAATGTAGGACTCCCATGTTGTGCGGCGCCAAAGTCCCAGGCGATGTTCTGCATCCCGCCAGAAGTTGTAATAGTAGTCGCCGCGCTTGGTCACCATAGGAATGCGGTCCTGTGCGTCGAGTACTGTCTTGATCCGCTGGACGCTGAGTTCAAACTCGTCATCATAGAGCTCGGATTCGGTGCGTTCGGACTGATCTCTGGCCCAGGCAACGGCTTGTTCGTCGTAGGTTCCTTCCAACCAGGTATACGGATCATTGGTCACGGGGGAAGTAGTGGAGCGTTCAGTCATGCTCAAAGTCTAAGCTCCGTGGACGTGACTCAGGTCAAAGGTATTAATCTAGATAGGTGAGCACATTGACGGAAAACCTGCGGACAGAATTCAACCTCGCTATTGTCGGCGCTGGCCCGCGTGGGACGAGCGTAGTTGAACGCCTTGCCTCGCTTGCTCACAAGCTCGGTGAATCGGCAGTAGATGTGCATGTCACGGTGTTTGATCCTTATCGTCCCGGTGCTGGCCACGTGTGGAATCCTCATCAGTCGCAGAATTTTCTGATGAATACCCCTGCTTCATTTCCTACGGTGGCCCCGGAACGCCAAGCCGACGAGATTGGGCTGAGCTTCAGACAGTTCGCTGCAGCTCACGGTGATGGGAAGCTCATGAGCGATGCCCATGCCGCTGAGCTACGTGCCGTGCAGGACGGTACCTATCCGTCGCGGGCACTATATGGCGAATACTTGGAACACGTATATGACCGCTGCGTACAGGCATTGAACAACCACCCGAATTTCGCGGTGAAATACGTGCCGGCTGAAGTGGTTGCCGTACGCCCGCTGAACAGTGGATATCAAGTGGAATATCGCAAGATCGGGCAGAAGCCAGGGGCCGAATCCGCACTCGTCGTCGATTCAGTCGTCCTCGCAGTGGGACATCAAAACGCTGAACTGAACCCGTGGCAGAAACAATTGCAGCGCTCGGCGCAGAATGCCGGCGCCACGTATCTGCCCCCAAATGTTCCAGCCGATCTTGACTACACACAATTCATTGCAGGTGAACCTGCACTGGTCCGTGGTTTAGGCCTGAATTTCTTTGACGGGATGGCTGAACTGACAATAGGCCGCGGAGGATTGTTCCGTGAAACATCGGTTGAACCAGGACACCGATTCGAGTATGTTGCCTCCGGCCGAGAACCAGAATTAATTGTCGCCTCTCGTCGTGGAACTCCCTATTGGGGCAAACCGGTGGTCGATCAGTTCATCCCTGCAGAAATCACCCTGCATTATTTCGATGCTGATGAACTTACCGGCAGACTGGCTGAAGCTCGCTCCGGGAATCCCGACGCGGCGTTGATCTTCTCACGGCACATCTGGCCAAGCCTTCACCGGGACATCCTGCTTGCCTATTACCGCCAATGTGCGGTGGTCTGTGCGCAGCAGTGGGAGATTTCCCTATCCGACTTCCTGACAGGTCTTGAAGAAATCCTCGACGCCGAACATCACGAGGGAAATCAGGTGTGGCTGGGCAAATTGCGCGAATACATCGCCCAATTCCCACAGCTGACCTGGTTGGACGTACCGGCGCTGGCCAAGCCATTTGATCAGCGTGGATTCAGCTCCAATGAGGAATATCAAGAAGCCGTCCGAGAATACCTGGAAGACAATGCACAGCACAGTGCGTTGGGGCTGGACGACCCACTGTCTCGAGCAATCATGACGATGAATCTTGGCCGGATGGTTATCAAAGACCTAGTCGCCAACGGAGTTCTTGAGGAGCAGTCCAGGATCGAAGAAGTGCAGGCGCATTTCGAGCCGCTGGTCGAGGGACTTTCATCCGGTCCGCCGCTGGAACGCATCGAACAGCTCCTGGCCCTGTCCCGTGCTGGTCTGGTCACCTTCATCGGACCAGAACCCGAGTTTAGTTTTGATGAAGTCAACGGCCATTTCACTGCAGCGTCTCCGTGGGTTGATTCAGAGGTGCACACGGCCACCATCCTTTGCGAAGCGATGATGCCCGCCAACAGGGTCAAGCAAAACAATTCCGAGCTTATGATCCAACTACTGGCAGAACATGTTGCTCGTGTACATAGCTGGAACAACGCAGAAGGCGACACCCTTCCGGGCTCAGGATTCGACGTAGTCGGTGAACCCTACCGACTGGTGAACGCGGAAGGGTTGGCGCATCGAGGCATTTTCGTTTTGGGGCTGCAGCTTTCGTCGGTCCAATGGGGCACCGCCATCGCGGCTCAGGCAGGTGACATCTCCAACCCGGCTTCTCGAACCTTGAAAGATGCTCAGATGGTTGTCAACGAGATCGCACGAATGATCGGCCTGCCCTACAGTGAACTTGAATTGGGAATGAGCAGCTCCGGCTAGAAACCACTGCACCGCGAATCGGGAATAATATCCGGGGCCCTTAGGCTGCAATGAAGGCAAAGAGAAAAGCTCTGCTTCTTCACTAGCGAAGAAGCAGAGCTTTTCAATATCGCGGATGGTATGGGATTTGAACCCATGAGACGGGGTTGCCGCCTACTGGTTTTCAAGACCAGCTCCTTCGGCCGCTCGGACAACCATCCAACCCGAAAAAGTATACGGCATGAACTGCCCAAGACAGGAATCGGTACCTATGAACAACGTGATGAAGGCCTATATCTACGACGGGTCCGGGGGCCCAGAAGTCATCCGAGAAGAACAGCGCGAAGTTCCAGTTGTACTAGATGGCGAGGTGCTGATTAAGGTAGCTGCGTTCGGTCTGAACCGGGCTGATGTGCAACAGCGCAAGGGCGTTTACCCTCCACCACCGGGTGCCAGCGATATCCCGGGGTTGGAAGTTGCCGGTACCATCGAGGCAGTCGGGAATGCCGTGCAAGGCTGGAAAGTCGGGGACAGGGTCGCAGCACTTCTTGCCGGCGGAGGGTATGCACAGTACGTCAACGTCGCCACCGAACTACTATTCCGAATTCCCGATCGACTGTCATTCGCAGAAGCCGCCGCACTGCCGGAGGTTAGCGCCACGGTGGTATCCAACCTCTTCATTGAAGGAAAGCTGGCTGCGGGACAGCGCGTGCTGATCCATGGAGGTGCCGGCGGCATCGGCTCCATGGCGATTCAGCTCGCCAAGGCAGCGGGCGCCACCGTCATCGTGACTGCGTCATCGCAGGCGAAACTGGACTACTGCCTAGACCTGGGAGCTGATGCTGGCATCAACTACAAGGAGCAAGATGTGCTCGCGCGGCTCAAGGAGCTGACCGAGGGGCGCGGGGTCGACGTGATCTTGGATGTCGTTGGAGCAAAATACCTCGATCTCAACGTCAAGGCGCTCGCCGTAGAGGGCCGGCTCGTAGTGATCGGACTTCAAGGCGGAACGAAGGCTGAACTGAACATGGGCCTCCTGCTAGCCAAACGGATCCGCATCATTGGGACCACGTTGCGCGCCCGACCGCTGGAGCAGAAAGCTGCAATCGTGGCGGAAACGAACGAACGGATCCTACCGATGATTGAGGCGCACGAACTTGCGGTCAACGTACACCGGATCTTCGATTTTTCGCAGCTTCAAGAGGCGCATGAGTACTTCGACTCCGGTGTTCATACTGGGAAAATCATCGTTGAGGTTTGAAAATCACGCAGGCCAACGGCGTATGGTGACTAGGTAATACAAATTTCGTGACTGGCGCCATAGGCGCTGGTCACGTGCATCACCTGTATCTTCCAAGGAGGTTGCTCTTCAATGAGTACCCAGAACACGTTGCCCCCGGCAGGTGTAGATCCGGAGATCGCCAAGCAGGAAGAAAAGCGTTGGACCCCCGTGCGCGTCATCGTATGGGTAGCCATTGCGCTGATCGGCGGTATTGCCTGGTCCATGCTTGCGTTTTCTCGCGGTGAAACAATTAACGCGGTGTGGTTCGTCTTTGCTTCGGTGGCAACCTACCTGATTGGTTACCGCTTCTATTCAAAGTTCATCGAACGCAACATCACCAAGCCGGATGACTTCCGTGCGACTCCCGCCGAAAGCATCAACAACGGCCGAGACTATGTGCCAACCGACCGGCGAGTACTATTCGGCCATCACTTCGCTGCGATTGCCGGCGCAGGACCGCTGGTGGGCCCCATCCTTGCGGCTCAGATGGGTTATCTCCCGGGAACCATTTGGATCATTGTCGGCGTGGTGCTCGCCGGAGCGGTGCAGGACTACCTGGTCCTGTTCTTCTCCATGCGACGCGGCGGACGCTCTCTAGGCCAGATGGCCCGCGAAGAGCTGGGATTGATCGGCGGAACAGCAGCCCTGATCGCAACCCTGGCGATCATGATCATCATTACCGCGATCTTGGCGCTGGTCGTCGTGAACGCACTGGGCGAATCTGCGTGGGGCGTGTACTCGGTCGGCCTGACCATCCCGATCGCACTGTTCATGGGAATTTATCTGCGTTTCATCCGCCCAGGCAAGGTTCTGGAAGTTTCCATCATTGGCTTCGTGCTGCTGATGTTTGCCATCATTTCCGGACGCTGGATTGCCGAGTCGCCGTGGGGTGCTGAGCTTTTCCACCTTGACCGCACCACCATCGCCTGGGCCATCATCGGTTACGGATTCGTTGCGGCTGTGCTGCCAGTATGGCTGCTGTTGGCTCCCCGCGATTACCTGTCAACCTTCATGAAGATCGGCGTGATCGGCCTGCTGGCGGTGGCGATCCTGGTTGTTCACCCGGACATCAGTGTTCCAGCAGTTTCTGAGTTCGCCTCGCGCAGCGACGGGCCCGTGGTTGCCGGCAATATCTTCCCGTTCCTCTTTGTGACGATCGCCTGTGGTGCCCTTTCCGGATTCCATGCATTGATCTCTTCGGGTACCACCCCGAAGCTGGTGGAGAAGGAAAAGCAGACCCGTTTCCTCGGATATGGCGGCATGCTGATGGAATCTATGGTTGCCATCATGGCCCTGGTCGCTGCGATCTCCATCGACCGCGGCGTGTACTTTGCCATGAACGCCTCAACCGCAGCCACCGGGGGCACCGTGGAAACCGCGGTAGCATTCGTGAACTCTCTGGGTCTGAGCGGCGTGAACGTGGATGCCAGCACCTTGAGCGAACTGGCAAACAACGTTGGCGAAGAATCGATCATCTCCCGCACCGGCGGCGCCCCAACCCTGGCGGTGGGCATTGCCCACATCATGCACCAGTGGTTCGGCGGAACCGCGATGATGGGATTCTGGTACCACTTCGCCATCATGTTCGAGGCGCTGTTTATCCTTACCGCGGTTGATGCTGGTACCCGCGTGGCTCGCTTCATGCTGCAGGACACCATCGGCAACTTCATTCCGAAGTTCAAGGACAACTCGTGGCGTCCAGGTGTTTGGTTGTGTACGGCAATCATGGTGGCGGGTTGGGGATATATCCTGATCCTCGGCGTCACCGATCCGCTCGGTGGCATTAACACCTTCTTCCCGCTGTTCGGCATCGCCAACCAGCTGCTGGCAGCCATTGCATTGGCGGTGGTCATGGCGATTATGGCGAAGCGCAATCTCTTCAAGTATTTGTGGGTTGTGGTGCTACCGCTGGCCTTCGCAGTGGTGGTCACCTTCGTGGCCAGCTGGCAGAAGATCTTCTCCACCGATGTGAAGGTCGGCTACTTCGCCAACCACAACGCATTCAAGGCTGCCCTGGAGAACGGCGAAACCTCTTTCGCTTCCGCCAAGACAGTTGAAGCAATGGAAGCTGTGGTGCGCAATACCGGCGTGCAGGGATGGCTTTCTGTTATCTTCCTGATCCTGACCGCAGTGGTAGTGACCTCCGCGATTGTCGTAACCATCAAAGCCAAGATCAACGGCGGCGGGAAAGATACCGAAGATCCTGCGATTCCATCAAAGATCTACGCACCGGCTGGCATAATTTCAACTCCTGCGGAGAAGGAATTGGCAGCCCAGTGGAAGACGGTACCTCCCGAGCAGCAGATTCAACGAGGCGGTCACTAGCCGTGGCTAGTTTGCGTGAAAAGCTGAGCTCGGCAAAAAGGTTTGTCGACGGTGTCCTTGGTGCGGATAAATACCAGCACTATCTGGAACACCAAGCTCGTGTTCATCCGGGACAGCCTGTGATGTCCGAAAAGGAGTTCTGGAAAGACTACTCGGATTGGCAGGACAAGAATCCACAAGGACGCTGCTGCTAACACCGTGCTAAAGCGATGAGCGAGGTTCCCTGCTGCGGGAACCTCGCTCACACCTTTTAATGAACCTCAGTGGATACTAGGGAGCGGGTCCATGCCACTTCGTAAGAAATCTGGCCCGAGTTGGTGAACAGTTCTACCTGGTGGGTTGACTCCAGCGCCGAAGCAAGTTCTTGGACTGTCGCCGAAGTAAAACCCAGCTTCTGCCAAAAACCGCCGGATCTTCGGCTAAATAGCCATGCCCTGCTGGCTCCGGACTCTCGTGCGCTGTTCAACGCATACTGCGCCAAATACAGCCCGTAGCCGTTGCCACGATACCTCGGATCAACGGCAACACTGCGGATGAGCGCATTGCTTCCATCGGAGCTGAGCTCAAATCCGGTCAGTGCGATAACTCGCTTCGTCCCTGCTTCTCTAACGGTCCACAGGTGGGTGCCTGGAGAGTCTAGCCCACTGACGGTCAGGTCAGAATCTTGAAGGAATTGAGCGATCTCGTTGAGATCTGGAAATGTCGCACGTTGGGGAATCAACATGTCATGATGCTATCTATCCTCACTAGGCAAGCTGATATTGATGACAGCTGGACCCCGATGCGTTGATCTGGATAATTATTCCGAGCCATCACACAACCTTGAGTCAAATACTGTGCGGAAATACGGGACTGGCCGGTACGCTTAATGCTGATCGATGTAACAACAAGCGGCAAAGTAGTCTGATGGCATTCTTTTCACGTTTGCGGGCACAGCGTGCAGCAAACCGCGAGCTGGGCGAAGGCGTATGGCGCCGAGCTCATGACCGATTTACTCGTTCTATGGACCGGGTATTTCAGGTACTTGAGGGCATCGGTGACAATGATATTTACAACCAGTTGGTAGTTCCGGCGAATGAGATGGCCGAGTTGTTGCCGACCGTGCGCCAATTGTGTGCCGACGCGCAGGCACTGACCCCGAGCGACGATGAAGTCATCCCCGCCGCAACCGCAAGAGTGCATCGTGCATTGACCAAGTCGGCCAATGATTTGGCGACTACTGCACAAGTTATCGCCATGATGCGCATGCAAGCTGAAGCGGGTGGGCCGATTGACGTGGCAGCCGTTGAACACCGCACCCGGATCGTTAAGGAAGACCTTGAGACAGCGGTGAGGGTTCTCTCTGAACTCAAGTAACGAAGCCTTACCATTTCCGTGGCGGAAGACACGTCGCGCTTGCGGTATGTATTAGATTGG
Source organism: Glutamicibacter sp. (assembly GCF_032154645.1). Lineage (GTDB taxonomy): Bacteria > Actinomycetota > Actinomycetes > Actinomycetales > Micrococcaceae > Glutamicibacter. Next base: position 9,262 of record NZ_JALDXV010000030.1, read on the forward strand.
TTGCATGACCCAAACTGTTCCAGAACTTAAGTTCCATGACGGAAATTCCATCGACCAGCTTGGCTATGGCGTGTGGCAGGTGCCGGACGCAGAAGCCGAAATCGTGGTGGGCAAGGCGATTGATGCAGGCTACCGCCACATCGACACCGCCCGCATCTACGGCAACGAAGAGGGCGTAGGCCGCGCCATTGCGGCCTCCGATGTTCCCCGCGACGAACTTTTCATCACCACCAAGGTATGGAACGCCGACCAGGGGTACGAGAAAACCCTGCTCGCGGCCGACGAATCACTTGAGCGTCTGGGTCTTGACTACGTTGATCTGTACCTGATCCACTGGCTGCAGCCAAAGCGCGGCACCTACGTGGACACGTGGAAGGCCCTGATCCAGCTTCAGAAGGACGGCAAGGCCAAGTCAATCGGCGTCTGCAACTTCACCGTTGAGGCACTGGAAGAACTCTACGCAGAGACCGGTGTGCGTCCGGTGATCAACCAGGTCGAAACCCACCCATACTTCCCACAGGCTGAACTGCGCGCCTATGAGGCGGAGCACGGCATCCTGCACGAGTCCTGGTCCCCATTGGGGCAGGGCGGCGATCTGCTGACCGACCCGGTGCTGGTAAAGATCGCCGAGAAGCACAACGCTTCGGTGGCTCAGGTTGTCATCGCTTGGCACCTGGCTCTGGGCAACGTGGTGATCCCGAAGTCGGTAACCGACTCGCGCATCGTTGAGAACTTTGCATCGCTGAACGTCACGTTGGACGACGAAGATCTGGCAGCCATCGCTACTCTGGACCGCGGCCCAGAAGGACGCATCGCAGCAGACCCAGCGACCGCCGACTTCGCCTAGACACACTTAAAGCGAAAAGACCCTTGGTTTTATTAGAAACCAAGGGTCTTTTCTTCCCATCGAGCCCCCTGCCGGATTTGAACCGGCGACCTGCTCTTTACGAGGGAGCTGCTCTACCCCTGAGCTAAGGAGGCCTGTACCTGCTAACAGGCACCCCGTAACTTTATCTAAGTAGAACTCAGAACGTCAAAACGACTGGCTCATGAAGCGCAGAATTTAGCAGACCGTACCTTCGGCAGGGACCTTGCCATCGATGAGGTAGCTGTCGACAGCATCGGTGATGCATTGGTTGGAACGCCCATAGGCGGTGTGGCCGTGGCCTTCGTAGGTCAGCAGGTTGCCGTGATCCAACTGCTCGGCCAGCGACTGAGACCACTTGTAAGGGGTGGCCGGGTCGCCGGTGGTGCCAACTACCAGGATGTCGGAGGAACCGGCGGCGTCGAGGACCTCAGGCTGGCCGGTGGACGGGTAGTCCCATTCATCGCAGACGATCTGTCCGTAGGCCAGGTACTTGCCCAGGGTCGGCGAAGCTTTCTCAAGGTCTGCGGCGTCCTTGTCCATGGCAGCGTCGCTGGCATCCATCGGACGGTCAAGGCAATTCACCGCGGTTAGAACGTCCATGGAATTGGAGTTGTACTTTCCATCTTCGCCGCGGTCGGCGCTCAGGTCGGAGAAGTACAGCATCTGATCGACGTTGCCGTCCATCGCCTCGGCCATGGCATTGGTCAGGTACGGCCAGTTCGCATCGTCGTAAAGCGGAAGGATGAAGCCGCTGACGAAGTCAATGATCGGTACAGAACGTCCGTCGGAGGAAACCAACGGTTTCTGCTCGATTTCGGCAAAGAAGTCCTGAAGCTGTTTCTTGGCTTCATCGACGCTGCCGGTGAAGGGGCAATTCTCGCCAGCAAGGCAGTCTTCCAACCACGCGTCGATTTCACCTTCAAAGCCCTGTGCCTGTGCGAGGGTGAGTTCCTCGCCGCTTGCGGTGGGGTCCATGGCCCCGTCCAGGACCAGCCGGCCCACCCTGTCCGGGAAGAGGTCTGCGTAGGTGGCGCCGAGGAAGGTGCCGTAGGAATAGCCCAGGTAGTCGAGCTTGTCATCGCCCAGTACGGCGCGGATGATGTCCATGTCTTTTGCCGCAGATTCGGTGTCTACGTGGCCCAACAGCTCGCCGGTGTTTTTGGCGCAGGCATCGGCGTATTCCTTGGCGTCCTCCACGATGTCGCCGCGGTCGGATTCCTCCCAGGCCTTGAGGTTCTCCTGTCGGCCCTCGTCGACCTCCTTGTCGGTCTGACAGGTGACGGGGGTGCTCTGGCCCACGCCGCGCGGGTCGAAGCCGATGATGTTGTAGGCGCGTTGCAGATCGTTGCTGAACATGACCTGTGCACCCTGGGTGACCAGATCGATGCCGGAGCCTCCCGGTCCTCCCGGGTTGACCAACAGGTTGCCCTGGGCCCCCGCGGCGGCACGGCGGTTCAAGGCCAGTTTGATGCTGTCCTTCTCCGGTTCGTCGTAGTTCAACGGCACCTCGATGCTGGCGCATTCAATGGTGCTCCCGCACTTCTTCCAGTCCAATTCCTGAGAGTAGTACTTGGCCAGCTGCGGATTCTCGGCAGCCTGCACCGTTGCGCTGGCCGAGGCTTCGGCATTCTGGTCCGTAGGCGTGGAGCTGCAGGAGCTGAGCCCCAGGGCGAGCGCGGCTGCCAGTGCCGAGAATCGGAACAGGGTTGGGCGTACGGGCACTATGGTTTTCTCCTTGGAAGTACGGCTGGGATGCATGTCCGCCCGGTGCTACCGCTTGCCGGGGTTCTGCAGCAGTCGGGTCATCAGCGCTTCAAGCGCCATGAGTTGATTGACGTTTGAAGCGATGCGCTTGCGGGCCTGGTCGATGGCGTCGATCTGGGACACCGTTTTCTCCTTGGTCTGCCCCGCCGCATAGTGCGTCAGCTTCTCGCGCAGGTGTTCGTTGACCAGCTCGGTGTTGGTTTTCAACTGCAGGGTCAGGACATCGCGGAAGAATGTGGTCAGGTCCGTGAGCGTGCGGTCGATGGCGTCGAAGCTCGCACGCCGGGCAAAGCGTTTGGCGTTCTCTTCCAGCTCCTTGAACTGTCCGCGCAGACCCGGCGGGATGTTCTCTTCTTCACTCAGGCCGTTGGCACGGCGCAGCTCGGAAACCTTGAGCTGCAGGTCGGTTCCGGTGATCTGCTCGGTGCGCTCGGCAGAAAGCTTGGCAATATCCGCTGCCGCCTGCATCGCCTTGGGCAGGGTGGTGACCCGCAGCGGCAGGTTGACGACGTTCTCGCGCTGCGCCCGGGCCGCCTCATCCTTGGCCAGCATCCGGGCCACACCGATGTGCGACTGTGAGGCGCGCGCCGCAAAACGTGCAAGTTCGGGATCCAGACCGTCGCGGCGCACCAGCAGTTGGGCCACCTCGTCGGTGGCGGGAATGGAAAGGTTCACCGCACGGCAGCGCGAGCGGATCGTCACAAGAACGTCTGCGGGGGAGGGCGCGCAGAGAATCCAGATCATATTCGCCGGCGGTTCTTCGATGGCCTTGAGCATCACGTTGCCGCTGCGTTCGGTCATCCGGTCGGCGTCTTCAATGATGATGATGCGCCAGCGGGCCTGCGACGCCTTGTCCTGTGCCTGAGTGATGATCTCACGGACGTCTTTGACCTGGTATTCGAACTTCTGCGTGGAGACGAACGAGACATCGGGATGCTTGCCGCTGATCACCGCCTGGCAGGTGGGGCACTGCCCGCAACCGGCTGGGGTCTGCGTGCACTGCAGGGCGGCTGCGAAGGCGCGGGCAGCGGTGGTGCGTCCGGAGCCAGGTGGACCTGTGAAGAGCCATGCGTGGGTGGGCTCGCCCTGGTCGACCTGTTCGGTCAGGGTGTTGATGACCCGTTGCTGGCCTGCAAGTTCGGCAAAGACCGGACGCATTACAGCAGCCCTGCCAGGCGCTCGATGATCTGTGCCTGCAATGCCTCCACGCTGTCGGTGGCATCGATGACCAGGTAGCGCTGGGGTGCCCGCGCGGCGAGGTCGTGGAACGCATTGCGGATGCGTTCATGGAATTCATCGGGCTCGGATTCCAGACGGTCGGATTCTTCAACTCCTCCGCTGGCTGCAATGCGGCGCGCGCGGCCGTCGGCCGCCGAAATATCAAGCAGCACCGTGGCGTCCGGTACCAGGCCTCCGGTGGCGAAATTGTTGATCGCGGCTACCTCATCAATGCCCAACCCGCGGCCGACGCCCTGATAGGCAAGGGAGGAATCGACAAAACGGTCGCAGATGACATGGGTTCCGGCGTCCAGGGCAGGAACGATGACCTGCTGTACGTGGGCGGCGCGGGCCGCCGCATACATCAGCGCCTCGGTGCGCGCATCGACTTCACCGTGCCCATGATCCAACACCAGTGCGCGAAGTTCCTCGCTGATCTGCGTGCCGCCGGGTTCGCGGGTCGTCAGGACATGCGCGCCGCGGTCCTCCAGCCAGGATTTGGTGCGCTGCACCTGGGTTGACTTGCCAGCACCGTCGCCGCCTTCAAAGACAATGAACAGGCCGCGCGCGGGGACAGGGGAATCGATACTCACCCCACTAGCCTAACGAACCGTCCTGAACGTAGCTTGTCAACACCCGGGCATCGGCCGCAATGAAGTGAAACGCTGGGAGGCACCCGGAATTTCCGGGCGTACGCTGGAGCCTATGACCAACCCTCTTGAACCTTCGCAGCCGGCAACCGCATGGGATCCCCAAACACTGCTCGTCGCGGGCGGACGCCCCGCCCACGGCGTCGACGCAGCGGTGAACCACCCGGTGACGTTTACCTCGACATTCCATTCGCAGGGGATCGCGGCGCCCGGCGAGAAGGTCTACGCCCGCTTCTCGAATCCCACCTGGGACCCGTTTGAAGAGGTGCTGGGTCAACTGGAGGAAGCACAGCTCCCTGCCCTGGTGTTCTCCTCCGGGATGGCTGCCATCGCCGCGGCGCTGCAGCTGGTTCCGGCGGGAGGCGTGCTGGTCATGCCTAGCCACTCCTACAACGGCTCGCTGAGCCTGAGCAAGGAACTTGCCGATGCGGGTCGGCTGAGCGTGCGGCCGGTGGATATCGCCAACACCGAGGAGGTGGATGCGGCCCTGGAAGGCGCCGATGTCCTCTGGGTTGAGTCGCCTACCAACCCCATGCTTGAAGTAGCCGACCTTCCGGTGCTGCTCGCCGCGGCCAAACAGCACAACGCGCTGAGCATCGTCGACAACACCTTCGCCACGCCCTTGCTGCAGCGTCCACTCACACTTGGGGCCGACGTCGTGGTGCACTCGGTGACCAAGTACCTCTCGGGGCACTCGGACGTGATCCTCGGAGCGGTGGCCACCAGCGACGAAACGCTGCACAGCAGGATCCACGGCTACCGCACCCTGCACGGCGCCATCGCATCTCCCATGGACGTCTTCCTGGCCCTGCGCGGGGTGCGAACGCTATCGGTGCGCCTAGAACGATCGCAGTCCAACGCCCAGGTCCTGGCCGAACGCCTGTCTCAGCATCCAGCGGTCAGCGGCGTACGCTACCCGGGCCTGCCCGGCGATCCGGGACATGCGCGGGCGCAGAAGCTCATGAATGGCTTCGGCTCGGTGATCGCCTTTGAAGCCGGAGACAGCGAGGCGGCTGCTGATGCTGTCATCGAAAAATTCGGGCTCATCACCGGCGCCACGTCCCTGGGAGGCGTTGAAACACTGGCCGAACGACGTGCACGCCACGCCTCGGAGCCAGCCACGGTCCCAACGAACCTGATCCGCCTGTCCGTGGGCATCGAAGCCGTAGAAGATCTCTGGCGGGACCTGTCGAACGCACTGGACCAAATTTAGCTTCGTTCCCGAATCGCACAGCGCGTGGCATAGCGTTCCGCCGCTGGTGGACAAAGGTAAGGTAAAGGCATGCAGTTCATGAAAATGGCACAGATGATCGAGTACTACATGCTCTTCGCCCTGGGGCTGGCCATTGTGGCGCTCGCCGTGTGGGCGCTCATTGATTGCCTGCGCCACCCGGCGGATCGCTTCATTCAAGAAGGAAAGCGGACCAAGGGGTTTTGGACAGGGCTGACGGTTGCCAGCACCGCGGTGGCGCTGTTGTCCATGCTCAGCATCAGCGGCGGCATCCTCCAGCTGATCGCCGCTTGCATTGTCTGCGTCTACCTCGCAGATGTTAAGCCAGCGGTCAGCGGCAAGGGCGGATGGTACGGCTACTAACAGCTGTTCTGAGGCTTCAAACTTCCAAAACCCGGGTTCGTGCGCGTAGCGCACCGACCCGGGTTTTGTGATTGAGGTTATCTTCTGATCTGGAAATCTAAGGCATTGGATAAGATAAGAAGTATGAGTCACACTTTGATCTTGCTTCGCCATGGACAGAGCGAATGGAACGAAAAGAACCTTTTCACCGGCTGGTACGACGTATCGCTGACCGAAAAGGGCCGTGCAGAAGCTGTACGCGGCGGTAAGCTGCTGGCTGAAGCCGGATACAAGCCAGAGGTGCTGCATACCTCGCTGCTGACCCGTGCCATCGTCACCGCGAACCTGGCGCTTGAGTCCGCCGGGCGTTCGTGGATTCCGGTCAACCGCGACTGGCGACTGAACGAGCGCCACTACGGTGCCCTGCAGGGCAAGGACAAGGCCCAGACCCTGGCAGAATTCGGTGAAGACCAGTTCATGCAGTGGCGCCGCAGCTACGACACCCCGCCGCCTGCACTGGCCGATGATTCCGAGTACAGCCAGATCGGCGACGAGCGTTACGCAGCGCTCGGCGACTCGGCCCCGCGCACCGAATGCCTCAAGGACGTGCTTGAGCGCCTTCTGCCGTACTGGGAAAACAACATCAAGGCAGACCTGTCAGCCGGCAAGACCGTGATGGTCACCGCCCACGGCAACTCGCTGCGTGCACTGGTCAAGCACCTGGACAACATCAGCGACGAAGCCATCGCCGGCCTGAACATCCCAACCGGCATTCCGCTGGTATATGAACTGGACGACAACTTCCAGCCGATCACCGTCGGCGGTACCTACCTTGATCCAGAGGCGGCAGCCGAGGCAATCAAGGCGGTTGCGAACCAAGGTCGCAAGTAAACCACGCTTTTCGGCGGCGCATCCTCCCACGGCTTTGGCCGTGGTGGTGAATGCGCCGCCGGTCTAGTTAAACAGCAGGTTGCCATAAAGTATCCGGCTGTGAGCGAAACCATAGCGCAGGATTGTATTTTTGGCATTAGTATGCTGTAATCTCCTATTTCGAATAGGCTCAATGGCTCACGTTAGGAATGCAATTCGTGGCAACTGATTACGACGAAGTCCGCCCGGACGTCGCTGAGGCGCGTAAGGCTTCTTTGGATGCGGTCAAGTCCGCTAACGCACCAGACGCCAAGTCCGTGGTGCGCGAGCTCGACGAGGCCGACCACACCGACGGCATGGATCTGCCTGGTGCAGACCTGTCCAACGAGGAACTGACCGTTACGGTCATTCCGCAGAAGGATGACGAATTCATTTGTGGTTCGTGCTTCCTGATCCGCCACCGTTCGCAGCTGGTTCGTGAAGACAATGGCGTAGGTTTCTGCGTCGAGTGCGAAGGCTAAAACTGAATTAGTACCGTGTCCTGCGCTTGCGCACCACACGGCCTGCAGGGGCTGCTCATAGCGAGCGGCCCCTGCAGTCTTTTAACACCGGTTCGCGCAGCCGTAGTCTCACCGGGCACGGATAGTATTGGCGCATGCAATCTACAACAGTGATAGCGGTGACCGGGGGAGCGCGAGGCATCGGCGCCGCTATCGTGGACCGCGTGGCCGCCGCGGGACACGATGTGCTCATCGGCTACCGCAGCGACCACGGAGCCGCCGAAGCAGCAGCCGAACGTGTGAGATCTCTGGGGCGGAGGGCGGTGACGGCCCGCGTCGACATTACGGATGCCAGGCAGCTGGCCGAGTTCTTCAGGGCCGGTGAAGCGCTTGGACCGTTGACCGGCGTCGTTGCCTCGGCTGGGGCGGTGGAGGCGGTGGGCCACCTCGCCGAACTGGATCCAGAACAGATCCGCCGCGACCTGGAGGTCAACCTCCTGGGGCCGGTGCTCACGGCCCGCGCGGCGATCCCGTATCTAGCCGGTACCAAGGGGTCACTGGTGCTCATTGGCTCAGCCGCCGCAACCATCGGAAGCCCGGGGACCTATGTCCACTATGCCGCCGCCAAGGCTGGAACCGCTGCCCTGGCCGTGGGGCTTTCAAAAGAACTTGCCGATTCCGGCATCCGAGTGAACTGCGTCGAGCCCGGTACCGTGTGGACTGACTTCCATCAAGATCCGCAGCGCCCGGCAAAGGTTGCCGGCGCAATTCCCCTGGGCCGGCCCGGGGACCCTGCCGACATCGCGGGGGCCGTGAACTGGCTGCTCTCCGAAGAGGCCTCCTACACCACGGGAGCTACGATCCGCGTCGCGGGCGGCCTGTAGCGCTGTCCCTGCACCACTAAGTTTCCGCGAGTTAAACGATGCGCCGCCGGCGCCCAGCATGTGGCTGGGTGCCGGCGGCGCAGTTCACGCTGTGCGGGCTTAGACCTCGGAAGGGTCCCATTCGCCGGTGACCAGGTAGGTGACCTTGCGGGCCACCGAAACACCGTGGTCGCCAAAGCGCTCAAGGTAGCGGCTGGTCAGCGAAACGTCGACGGTGGTCGGTGCGTTGGCGGACCAAGACTCGTCGGCCACCTGGGTGAAGACGCTAGCATGCAGGCGGTCCAGCTTGTGGTTCAGCTCGATGATGTCTCGGGCGATCTTCAGATCGCGGGTGTCCAGCAGCTCGGCCACTGCCTTGGCGATCTGGATGTCGATCTGCGCCATCTCGGAGAAGGTCCCGGAGATTTCGGAGGGCAGTGCGCGGCGCGGGAAGCGCAGGCGGGTCAGCTGTGCCAGGTGGCGCGCCAGGTCTCCCATGCGCTCCAGCGATGCGCTCATGCGCAGCGAGCCGACGATCATGCGCAGGTCGGAGGCCACCGGTCCCTGCAGGGCCAGTGTATCGATGGCGCGCTCATCGAGCTGGTTCTGCATGAAGTCGATCTTTGCGTCGGCGGCGATGACCTCCTGCGCCAGCTCTACGTCGGCATTGGACAGCGAGTCCCAGGCCCGGTCCATGGCGGTGGCCACGCGGTTGGCCATCTCGATCAGCTCTTCGCCGATCTGCTGCAGGTCTGCCTGAAATACTTTGCGCACGTGCTTTCCCTTTCAAGGGTTCGGAAGTTGACCATGTTTTTGGGCATGGCGGAGGGTCTGAGTCCAGAATGTCAGCGGGTGATTAACGAATATTCCCAGAAAGGTGAACGTTTGGTGAACAGCTGATCGAATTGGCTGTTTTCACGCCTTGTTGGGCCGGCGGCGCGGTCAATCACAGATAGTCTAATGATGTGAACGAAGTTATTTCGGCCCTGATCGCCGGTGTACTCGGCCTTGCGCTGGGAATCGTCGGTGTTGTGGCCTTCAGGATTTCGCAGCGCCGCGCCGCCCGTCTGCCGCAGGTCGACGAACCGGTGCTGCCGGAGGGAGCCGCCGCGGTGCTCTCCGTGATCGGCCGTGCCTTCGTGATACTCGACGACGTCGACGGGGTGGTGCGCGCCAATCCCGCCTCCTACGCCTATGGGCTGGTCCGCGGTCATACCCTGGTCCACGATGAGCTGCTGTCCCTGGTGCGCCAGGTGCGCGCCGACGGGGTCATCGCCGAAAGCCAGTATGAGCTGCAGCGGGCAACCCTCGGGGCCGGACAGCTGATCGTCCATGTGCGCGTGGCGCCGCTGGGGGATGAGTACATCCTGCTGCTGGCGGACGACCGCACCGAAATCACCCGCACCGAGGCGATGCGCAATGACTTCGTCGCCAATGTCTCCCACGAGCTGAAGACCCCGGTGGGCGCCATCTCGCTGCTGGCCGAAGCCATCAGCGAAGCAGCCGACGACCCGCAGGCGGTGCTGCGCTTCTCTACCCGCATGGGCAAGGAGTCAAGACGCCTGGCGGCGCTGGTTCAAGACATCATCGAACTATCGCGCCTGCAATCCAGCGATGTCATTTCCCACGGCCGGGAGTTCACGCTTGATACGGTGATCGCCGAGGCGGTCGACCGCAATAAGCTGTTGGCCGAGGAAAAGGGCATCACGGTGTCCGTGGGCGGAGAATTGAAGGACACCCTGCACGGCGACCCCGATCTGCTGATGACAGCGCTGCGCAACCTGATCGACAATGCGATCCGCTATTCGCCGCCGAACACCACCGTCGGGGTGGGCGTGCGCCAGCGCGACGGCTACGCCCAGATTTCGGTGACCGATCAGGGGCCCGGCATCTCGGCCGAGGACCAGGAGCGCATCTTTGAACGCTTCTACCGGGTGGACGCCGCGCGTTCACGCCAAACCGGAGGCACCGGGCTGGGGCTGAGCATCGTCAAGCACGTGCTGGCCAACCACGGCGGCGAGGTGACGCTCTGGTCGCAGCCCGGGCAGGGATCAACATTCACACTCAGACTTCCCATGATGGATGAAGAACCGGCTCTTGCGATCGAGCCGGCCACGGATATGAAGAAGAAACAAGCGGTTGCCGCAACGGCGGAAAACCGTGAAGGAGGACGCCGATGACCCGCATCTTGATCGTCGAGGACGAGGAATCGCTCTCAGACCCGCTGTCCTATCTGCTCGAGCGCGAAGGCTTTGAGGTCAGGGTTGCCGACGACGGGATTGTGGCGGTGACCGAGTTCGAGCGCCACGGTGCGGACCTGGTGCTGCTTGACCTGATGCTCCCTGGCCAGCCGGGCACCGAGGTGATTCGGCAGATCCGCGCCACCAGCCAGGTGCCGGTCATCATGCTCACCGCCAAGGACTCGGAGATCGACAAGGTTGTTGGGCTGGAGCTTGGTGCGGATGACTATGTCACCAAGCCCTACTCGTCGCGCGAGCTGTTGGCTCGCATCCGTGCGGTGCTTCGCCGCCAGGGCGAGGTCGAGGAATTGATCAGCAATGTGGTCACGGCCGGTCCGGTGCGCATGGACGTTGAACGGCATATTGTCTCGGTCAACAACTCCGAGGTGTCGATGCCGCTGAAGGAATTCGAGCTGCTTGAGATGCTGCTGCGCAATGCGGGGCGGGTGCTCACCCGCGGGCAGTTGATCGATAGGGTATGGGGCAGCGACTATGTGGGGGACACCAAAACCCTGGACGTACATGTCAAACGCCTGCGCTCCAAGATCGAAGGCGACCCTGCGGCTCCCGAACTGCTGGTGACGGTACGCGGCCTGGGCTATAAGTTCGTCGCCTAAGCGCCGTTGCCGCCCTGGCGGCAGATACGCGAAAGCCCCGATTCCCTGGCAGGGAATCGGGGCTTTGAGCTGCTGTGAAGCTTAGTGGCCGGAGGTAGCCGGGCTTGGCTTCAGGTGCTCGGTGGCGGTTCCGTCGTCGCCGCCTGGAACGAAGGCGCGGTACTCGGCCAGGGTTCCGTCGTTGACTGGAACGGAGAAGTTTTCGGTGCTGCCTTCGGTGGTGAAGGTAGTTTCAGCGTGCTCGCCTGGCTTGACGCCCAGGTTGGTGATCACGGTCTTGTTAGCGTCGTCTTCCAAGCGGATTTCGCCATTGGCTGGAACCTTCACGGTGACCGGTGCTGCGCTTTCAGCCTTGATCGCCAGGCTGATCGGCGCCTTGCCCGAGTTGACCACGGTGCCGATCAGGCGCGCGTCGGTGCCCTCTTCGTTCGTGATGAACATCAGGTTGCGGACCTCTGCGTCGGCGACGTTGAGATTGATGCCATCGCTGGCTGCGTAGTTGGTGGTGGTGGCCTGCTCGTTGATGGCGCCACAGCTGGTGACACCGAATGCCAGGGCTGCCACAGCGAGGGACGCGGCAATGCGGCGTCCAGCGGTCATGCGTGCGGTGATCACGACACTAACTCCTCGGTGAGAATAATGAGTTGCTTGGGTTCGCGGCTACTTGCAACGCCTGTCCTGCTACAAGGGCAAGGAGCTCCGAGGCCGCGATCACCTCTAAGCCTAGCGGTTTTTCGGGCAAACACGTGATTTAGCGACGTGCAACACACGCTTTTCGACAACTTGTAGACAAGTTTCCGCCGGCGGGAAAGGGGCGGTCGGCAATGTGCACTCTATTTTCATACCACGTTTCTCCCGCGTTTGGAAGAGGGAATTCCGCATGATTTCGCGGTTATATGGGGCACACTTGACCGGCATCACCCGCGGTGCGTGGTAGACTGGAAGGCGGGAAAGGGGTTTATCCACATGGTTTTTGAGGTTGGCGAGACTGTTGTCTACCCGCACCACGGCGCTGCAATGATCGAAGAGATCAAGATGCGCAAGATCAAGGGCGAAGAGAAAATGTATCTCAAGCTCAAGGTTGCTCAGGGAGACCTGACGATCGAGGTTCCTGCCGAGAACGTTGATCTGGTTGGCGTGCGTGACGTGGTAGGTCAGGAGGGCTTGGACCATGTGTTCGACGTCCTTCGTGCTGAATTCACCGAAGAGCCGACCAACTGGTCGCGCCGTTACAAGGCAAACGTTGAGAAGCTCGCTTCCGGTGATGTCATTAAGGTTGCCGAGGTCGTTCGCGACCTATGGCGTCGTGAGAACGACCGTGGCCTGTCAGCCGGTGAGAAGCGCATGCTGGCCAAGGCGCGTCAGGTGCTGATCAGCGAATTGGCTCTGGCCAAGGACCTGGATGAAACCAAGGCCGAGGGCCTGTTGGACGAGGTTTTGGCCTCCGCCTAGATCTATAAATTTCTTGTTCAAGCCGCGGGGCGCGTTGAAGCGCACCGCGGCTTGGCATTTAACCGGCAGAAACTTTGAGCACGATAAGCTGTGATGCGTGAGCGAAGCGAAACAACACTATGCATCGGTGATCCTTGTAGCCGCGGGGATGGGCACCCGGCTGGGGGCCGGAGTACCCAAGGCGCTGGTGCAGGTCGCGGGCAAGTCCCTGGCCGAACATGCGCTTGACCGCATCCTCTCGGCCCCGGGGATCGATGACGTCGTCGTCGTCACCCCGCCGAACGACCGGCGGCTGGAAGCTTCGCTGGCCAACTACCCCTTTGCCCTGCGCTTCACGCCGGGTGGCTCCAGCCGGGCTGCATCGGTGCGTGCCGGCCTGCAACTTGTAGATCAGCGGGCGACGAAAATTCTGGTCCACGATGCAGCCCGCGCCTTCGCCCCCGCACAGCTTTTCGAACGCGTCCTGCAGCAGCTGGACAGCCCCGGCTGCACTGCGGCGATTCCGGCGTTGGAGGTCACCGACACCATCTGCGTGGTGGACTCCGCCGAGCAAGGGGCAGGCGAAGTGGTGCACAGCACCCCTGCGCGCTCGACCCTGCGGGCCGTGCAAACGCCGCAGGGCTTCACCGCGCCAACCCTGCGCCAGGCCCATGCGGCACTTGACACGCTCAGCGAGGAACAACTTGAAGCAGTCACCGACGACGCGTCGATCGTGCGGGCGGCGGGCACCGAGGTCTATGTCATCCCCGGATCGCAACAGGCACTGAAGGTCACTAGGCCCGATGACCTGCGCACTGCCGAAGAACTCGCAGCGGCAACTACACCAACTACTGCATCGAAGGAAGAACAAGGCGTGATCATTCCCCGTGTCGGCACAGGCATCGACGTCCATGCGGTCAGCGAAGACCCTGCCCGTGCCATGTGGCTGGCTGGTCTGCATTTCCCCGATGACATCGGGCTCTCCGGTCATTCAGACGGCGACGCGGTGGCTCATGCGGCCTGCGATGCGCTCTTCTCCGCCAGCGGCATCGGGGATTTGGGCACTCACTTCGGGGTGGACCGCCCCGAGTTCGCCGGCGCCAGCGGGGTGCGCCTGCTGGCAGAAGCTGCCCGGCTGGTGCGCGAGGCAGGTTTTGAGATCGGGAATGTCGCGGTGCAGTTCGTCGGCCGCCGCCCCCGCTTCGGTGCACGGCGTGAAGAAGCCAACGCGGTGCTGAGCGAAGCCGCCGGGGCCCCGGTGTCGGTGACCGCCACCACCAGCGACGGGCTGGGCTACGAAGGGGCGGGGGAGGGCATCACCGCCTACGCCACCGCGCTGGTGTATCAGCGTTGATTGGGATTCGTCTCTTAAGGCGTACAGATGGGGCGTACTTCGGATAACCTTTAATCCGTGAGCTTGCGATTCTATGACACCAAATCCGCGTCCGTACGTGACTTCCAGCCGCTGAACGAAGGCCAAGTGAAGCTGTACTACTGCGGCGCTACCGTGCAGGGCATGCCGCACGTGGGTCATGTGCGCAGCGCCATCGTCTTCGACGTCCTGGTGCGCTGGCTTGAATACCGCGGGTTCGCGGTGACCACCGTCCGCAACGTCACCGACATCGACGACAAGATCTTGGAGAAGTCGGCGAACTCCTTCGCGCCGGACTTCACCGCCGATGAGCACTACACGCCGCGAGAAGAATGGTTCTCGCTGGCCTACCGCTTCGAGAACGAATTCGCCAAGGCCTATGCTGCCCTGGGCGTGCGCCGCCCTACCTATGAACCGCGCGCTACCGGGCACATCACCGAGATGCACGAACTGATTTCCACGCTGATCGAACGCGGCCACGCCTACCCGGCCACCGATGACTCGGGCGACGTGTACTTCGACGTGCGCTCCTTCGCCGCCTATGGCGCGCTGACCCGTCAGAACATCGATGACATGCAGGCTGCCACCGACGCGGATCCGCGCGGCAAGCGCGACCCGCGCGACTTCGCCCTGTGGAAGGGGCACAAGGACAGCGACCCGATCACCGCCTCCTGGCCGAGCCCCTGGGGACGCGGACGCCCGGGCTGGCACCTGGAGTGCTCGGCCATGGCCAGCAAGTACCTGGGCACCCACTTCGACATCCACGGCGGCGGCCTGGACCTGCGCTTCCCGCACCACGAGAACGAGCTGGCGCAGTCGGCAGCTGCCGGCCATGGATTCGCCAACTATTGGATGCACAACGGCATGGTCACCTTTGAGGGTGAAAAGATGTCCAAGTCCATCGGCAACACCATTTCGCCGGCCGAAATGCTCGAATTGGCCGACGCCCGCGTGGTCCGCTACTTCCTGGGCCAGGCGCAGTACCGTTCGATGCTGGACTACCGCCCAGACTCGCTGACCGAGGCGGGGGCAGCGGTGGAGCGCATCGACACCTTCATCTCCAACGCCCGCTACCGGCTGGGCGCCGCGGCGGATGTCATCACCGCGACCCATGTGCCAGAGGCCTTCGGCACCGCCATGGACGATGACCTCAATGTGCCGATGGCGCTGGCCTCGCTGCATGACACCGTGCGCCGCGGCAACGCGTCGCTGGATGCCCATGAGGATGGGGCGGTGGCCGAGGCGCTGGGCCAGGTGCTGGCCATGACCCGCGTTCTGGGACTGGACGATGCGGTCGCGGACGGCGCCGCCGTAGCCAGCGTCGAGTCAAAGGTGCTGGACATCTTGATCCAGGCGCAGCTGAACGAACGCGCGGAGGCCCGCGCCGCCAAGGACTGGGCCCGCTCGGATGCCATCCGCGACGCCCTGGCCTCCGCCGGCATCACGGTGCTTGATTCCGCAGACGGCGCCCGCTGGACGCTGAACAACTAAAAGACTTCAAAACAAAGGAAACCTAGATGAGCAAGAAGGGCCCAACCAAGGGCAGTGGCGGTAAGGGACGACGTTCCCTCGAGGGCAAGGGCCCGACCCCGAAGGCTGAAGACCGCCCGTACCACAAGGCTTACCGCAACAAGCAGCTGGCCGAGCGTTCGGCTGCCAAGCGCACCCCGAACCGCACCGAGCGCATCCGCGTCAATGCAGAATTCGTCACCGGCCGCAACTCCGTGGTGGAGGCATTGCGCGCGGGCATCCCTGCCAAGGCGCTGCACGTCGCCATCCGCATCGACGTCGACGACCGCGTCCGCGAATCCCTGAAGCTCGCCGCTGAACTGGGCATTCCGCTGATGGAAGCTTCGCGCCCAGAGCTGGATCGCATGACCGACGACGCGATCCACCAGGGCCTAGCCCTGCAGATCCCGCCATACGAGTACAAGGACGCAGTCCAGCTGGCCACCAAGTCCATCAAGGACTACGAAAAGGGTTACACCAAGACCCAGCCGTTGCTGCTCGCGCTCGACGGCATCACCGATCCGCGCAACCTCGGTGCCATCGTCCGTTCGGCATCGGCATTCGGCGCGAACGGTGTGATCATCCCGGAGCGCCGAAGCGTCGGCATGACTGCTTCGGCGTGGAAGACCAGCGCCGGTGCAGCAGTACGCGTGCCGGTTGCCAAGTGCAACAACCTCACCAGCGCGCTGAAGGAAATCAAGGCTGCGGGCATCTTCGTGATCGGCTTGGACGCCGGAGGAGATATGCAGCTGCCGAACTTCGAGCTTGCCACCGGTCCGCTGTGCATCGTGGTCGGTTCCGAGGGCAAGGGACTTTCCCGTCTCGTTCGCGAAAACTGCGACGCCATCGTTTCGATCCCGATCAACTCGGCGATGGAATCGTTGAACGCATCCATGGCAGTGGGAATTTCGCTTTACGAGGTTTCTCGTTTGCGCGCTGAACAGGGCAAGTAAGACCCCCGTATATTGAGAGTCAAAGGGCTGTAACCCGCACGGTATCGTGCGTCGGTTGCAGCCCTTTGGACTTTGTGATCCGCTTCATATCAACTAATTTTCGTTGTTTTTGAGCGAAAGGAACACCGGAGGCGTTGATTTTTCCCGTATTTACGGGGAATTTACCCTGTTCCGGGACGGCTACTGGCCGATTTGGTGTTGGGGTGCGGTCCGTGTAAAGTTTTATCTCGCGCCGCTGCTACGGAGCAACCGAAACGGTTGAAAGTAACAGCGAAGCGAACAAGTCGGAAACGTCGAGTTGACACTGGTCAGCTTGGTGGTAGGCTTGAAAAGTTGCTCCGGAGCGAAGCAGTCAAACAGTTGGTGTTTGGTTGTGGTGTCGAGGGTGTTTGTTGTTTGAGAACTCAATAGTGTGCCAAGTTTGTTGATACCAAATTATT
>NZ_JALDXV010000010.1:0-109791 GCF_032154645.1 Glutamicibacter sp.
CTTCAGCAATAGATGAAAAGGTTCAGATTGCTGCTTGACAGACATAGAAGAGTCCGCGTGTGCCATTGCGCATGGCCAGACGCTTCCTGAGATCGTGCGTAGCCATCCGAAGAACGCACCAACCACAATGCACATTCCGCACATGAACACCAACCCCCAGGCCCCTTCCGCGAAGGGATAGTTGTACCCCAGCAGGATCAACGGCGCGTGCCACAGGCCCCAAATCACACCAGAAACGAAAATGGCGGGGACTCGTCCATATTTCTGCAGGCGTGGCCATAACCATCCGCGCCAACCGATCTCTTCACCCATCGCGGGCAAGAGATTCACCAGGGTTGCAAGCAAGATCGATCCAACCTGACTCATAAGATAAGCTCCGGTTCCTTGCGAGCCAGCCAGAAAATGAAGAATCGTAAAGTTCTTGAGGTCACCGGGAAAGGTACCCAACCACGTTCCAATGTATACGGCTTGAATAGTCAGAAAAACTGGAAGCGCAATTGCCAGCAGGAGACACCAGAGCAAACGCTTGGGATATTTCAACGGCCAGAGACCCACGTCTCTGACAAAACTGGACATCCTTGCTTCAATAGCACAGACCACCACTGCTGCGATGGTCGGAGTGGACATCATCGCTACTGCAAACAATGTGAATCGTGAATTATTGAGGCCTCCGTCGACCCAGATCGGCAAAGCGACCAACCATGCGAGAAAGCAACTTAGCAGCATAAAGATCAAGATGGCCGTTGAATTAGTAATTTTCCATCGTTGCACTTTAAGATCACCAAATCAGATTCGAGAGTACGTACCTATTGACCACACTAGACACATCGAATCGTAATTTGAGCGTCGCATAAGCTAAACTAATTCCGGTTACGCCTCCTTAGCTCAGCTGGATAGAGCAAGAGCCTTCTAATCTCTAGGTCGTGGGTTCGAATCCCGCAGGGGGCACTAAGGAAACACCGCCCTTCATTTGGTTAAACATATGAAGGGCGGTGTTTAGTTATTCAGCATTTCGCCTTTTCGCAGCAAGGTGCGGACTGGCCACATTTCCAATACCGAGTGCATAGAACAGTTGTACCAAAATCGGGTTGCTACGGATGTTTTATAGCGTCAGTCGTTCAGGTCGCTGACAATTCCGCGCCCAGTTTCACGGCCGCTGAAGAGACACCCTCCAAGGAACGTCCCCTCCAATGCGTTGTAGCCATGCATTCCACCGCCCCCAAATCCGCTGGCTTCCCCAACAGCATAGAGACCGTGAAAAACTGCACCATCCATTCTTAGGGCACGCCCTGCCAAGTCAGTTTGAATTCCACCCAATGATTTTCGAGTCAATGTATGCAATTTGACAGCGATCAGAGGGCCATCTCCCTTTGCCAGAATTGGGCGTGGCGCTACGACTCGCATTAGCTTGTCGCCAATATATCGTCGCGCGTTGTGAATGCTCTGAATCTGTGCATCTTTCGAAAATGCATTCTTAACTTGTAAATCCCTGGCTTCAATTTGCTCACGCAAGCGAACAGCGTCAAGATGCGCATCGGGAGCAATTTCATTCATCTTGTCAACAAGTAGTTCGATACTAGGTGCGACAACGAAGTCCTCTCCATGACGCAAAAAAGCGGCGATTGACGCTGGGGCCCCTTTGCCAAAAAGACGGTCCTTGAGAACAGCCTTTCGATCACGGTCGGTGATATCAGGATTCTGTTCCGACCCCGAGAGCGCAAACTCTTTCTCAATAATTCTTTGGTTCAAAACAAACCAGGAATGGTCGTGGCGGCGTGCCCGCTCGTTAGTCCGAAGAAATCTTAGGGTTCCAATAGTGTCGTGTCCCGGTATGCCGGGGACTGGCAGTCGATGCCCCTCAGCGTCGAACCATATCGAACTTGGCCCAGGGAGAATTCGTATTCCATGTTGTGGCCATATTGGGTTCCAATTGCGGATTCCCTCGGTGTAATGCCACATGCGATCACGATTCACCAGCCTTGCTCCAGCCGCTTCCGCTATCTCCAGACCACTGCCGTCGACATAGGCAGGCACACCAGTAATCATGTCGTCTGGAGCCCGCCCAAGCCGTTCCGGCCAGTACTGTCGCACAAGGTCGTGATTACCTCCGATTCCTCCGGAAGCAAGTACCGTCGCGCGTGCCTCAATCACAAATTCCCCTGACACTTCTCGCGAAGACTGCGTACCTCGCGGGCTATCGTCAGCGACCAGCACTTGACCTCGACAGCCCGTCACGTTCTCAGAATCAACCAAAAGCTCGGTGACGCGACATCGATTCAAGAAGTGGAGATTTCCTTCTGCCTGAGCATCCAAGGATTTTTGAACAAATGGCTCAGATACTCCGGTTCCGGTCCCCCAAGAAATATGAAATCTGGGCACCGAATTACCATGTCCTTGCGCATTTCCATCACCGCGCTCAGCCCATCCGACGACAGGCGTCAGCTCAATCCCCTGCTGTTTGATCCATGCCCGCTTCTCACCGGCAGAGAATTCAACATACTTTCGTGCCCACCTAATTGCCCACGAGTCCTCGTCCTGTTGACGATCAAATTGGGCACTTCCAAGCCAATCCGACCAGGCAAGTTCGAATGAGTCTCGGATTCCCATGCGACGCTGCTCCGGTGAATTAACGAGAAATAGACCTCCGAAGGACCAATAAGCTTGACCGCCCCAGTTAAGCGAGTTCTCTTGGTCCAGCACAATAACTTTGAGCCCGCCGGCTACAGCCTCAACTGCGGTGACCAGTCCGGAGAGACCAGCCCCAATGACAGCCACATCCGCCTT
Organism: Glutamicibacter sp.; assembly: GCF_032154645.1. GTDB lineage: Bacteria > Actinomycetota > Actinomycetes > Actinomycetales > Micrococcaceae > Glutamicibacter. The sequence continues at coordinate 2,785 of NZ_JALDXV010000010.1, forward strand.
CAATCTTTTCACGCTCATCGCGATTCTCCGCATCCCTTGGTACGACCGTGACCCGAGACTACGTTGAATCCTCAAATTGCGCTACTAACAATGGGCTCTGACGTGGTGCAAATTCAAAGAGTTCTATCGGTTACTCAGCTATCGCGTATAAATCAACGCCCGCGGATAATTTTCACAGATTTGAACCAGCTGAGCGGAGCCGGAGAAATGAAACATAATGTGCATCCACGCCGATTACCTCACACGTGTCTCGCGGCCATTGAGATAAACTGAATCCGAATTACTAATCGGAAGGCAAGGGGTAAATGACCCAAGCAGTCAAGAGCTATACGCGGGAAAAAATGTCTGAGAAACAAAGTCTCAACATCATATTTTTCATCGCTGGCTTGTCTTTCGCCTCATGGGCCGGACGCCTATCTGTCATTGACGCAATTTTTGACTTCTCTGGCCTTACACTAGGGACTTTCCTACTTTGCATGACCACGGGAACTCTGTTCGGCATAAGCATTATTCCGACCATCAGCAGGAAAGTTAATACTAAGAATCTCCTTTTATTCTTACCACTATTACTTTCCGCTTGCCTAATTGCTCTCGGTTTTGCAATTTCCATAACAAAAGATCCAACAACTGCTTATATTATTCTATTCATCAATGGTGTATTTTTTGGCTGCCTGGATATCATGATGAATGTCAGTGGCGCGCGCGTTGAACGCCACTTAAATCGAAGTATTATGCCAATATTTCACGGATTCTTTAGCTTAGGAACCTTGGTTGGTGCCGGAATTGCCACTGCAACTATTAGTGTTCACATGTTTACGATTTGGCACTTTACTCTTGTTGCACTCATCATCGTTTTCCTCACGATGCTGTCTCAGCGCGGCTTGCGTGGGTGGGAAAACGAGAACTACAACAAAGACAAGTCGCAGTTGTCGACACCCACCAATTCCGACTCTCAGAAGCTCGGAGCGCTCCTACTTATCGGACTCATGGTTGCCGGACTTAGTTTTGCCGAAGGTTCCGCCAATGACTGGATTGCAGTTGCCGCTGTCAGCGGGCACGGCTTACCACATCAGGCGGGCGCGCTGATGTTCACCCTATTTGTTGCAGCTATGACAATTGGGCGTTTCACTGGCGGGCGCATGATTGATTCAATGGGTCCCAAGCGAACCCTAATGATCATGGGCACCATTGGTCTTGCAGGAATTTGCCTATTTATTTTGGGAGACGGACCGTTCATCCTAGGGGTATCCGCAGTGATGTGGGGGCTCGGAAGTTCTCTCGGCTTCCCAGTTGGCATGACGATTGCAGCTTCACAAAGCAGTCGATTGGGCCCAAATGCTGTGAGTATTATCAGTGCTTTTGGATATGGTGCAATGCTCGCCGGGCCACCGCTGATTGGATTCATCGTAGATCATGTCGGGTTGCCCAACGCGTTGTGGCTGGCAGCAGCCGTGATGGCCACGTCACTGATGCTCACACCGCGAGTGGCACGTAATTCCCATAGGTCACCGCAGAAAATCTAAACTGGAAGGATTGCCTGCCCCTTTATATTTCGCATCACGATGGTGCTTGTCAGTTTCTCGACGGCTGGTAGCCCAACCAGCACTTCGTCGTAGACGAGCTGATAATGAGCCAAGTCCTTGGCATATACGCGCAGAAGGAAATCCGGCTCGCCGAATAGTCGTTGTGCTTCAACGATTAGCTCTTCCGCCTCAACGGCAGATTCAAATTCTTTGAGGTGCGCACGATCTCGCAGCGTGACAAATACTAGGGCCTCGAATCCGAGACCCACAAGGTCTGGATTAAGCACGGCCTGATAACCGGCAATTACCCCTGAACGTTCTAGCTCACGAATTCGTCGATGACAGGGCGCAACAGACAGACCAATTTTTGAAGCTAGACTAGTTGCGCTCATACGCCCATCCATCTGCAGCTCCGCCAGGATCGCACGATCAAGATCATCCATGGGTTAATCGTAGCTCACAAGAATTTTGCGTTGAATTACAGAAAATATGAACTTCTTTGCGCAAATATTGGCTACCGAGACTTTATTCGCAAGCACATTTCGCTCATATTTTCATAGTCTTATCATCGCAACCAATTATCAACTACTGAACTCAGGGCATGATGGACCTCGCGCAGATCTCAACTTTCTTAGTCGTATCAGTAACCCTGGCCTGCACTCCCGGCGCCGATTGGGCCTACATTATTTCTTCCGCACTCAAGAAGGACAGCTACTACGTGGCTATCTGGGGCCTCCTGTCCGGATATTTGGTGCATACACTGTTACTTGCCTGCGGCATTGCGGCCCTTGTCGCCGGATCTCCTACCCTTCTCACTTGGCTGACAACCGCCGGAGCCCTGTACCTGTTGTGGTTGGGCCTCTCCACTCTTCGCAGCTGGAAAGCTGCAAAATTCTATAACAATGACTCGCTGAATACCGCTATCGAACCTCAACGAGACGGTAGGGGTTTACCGCTGCCAGCCGCTATCACATCAACGACCACTGCGATCATCGCAGAACGCAATATAGAAGCTTCCATAGACAGCAAGCGATCACAGTACTTCAAAGGCTTGCTCACGAGCGGAACAAATCCCAAGGCATTATTGCTCTATGTTGCGCTGATCCCTCAATTCATTGACCCTTCAAGCGCCATGCCGGTTGCATTCCAAACATCGCTTTTTGGGCTCGGTCATTTTCTAGTTTCAGTTGTCATTTATTTTGCAGTTGCCAAGGTGGCGCGTCGTTTGCTCCGCTCACGCCCAGCGGCAGCACGTGTCGTAACCATGTGCTCCGGCATCATCATGATCGTCATTTCCCTGATGTTGTTTTGGGAACAATTCAGCGTTGTATAGATGGCATCTTGAACAGTGATCAAGAAAATTGAACAGTGATCAAGTATGCTCTTTAGAAGTGGTGCAACCGCCACTTTCAAGTAACAGCTGAAGCGGCCAATTCGAAACTGCTTCAGTACCGTAGAAGAGGATCGCTGACTCACCGTGGACCTGCCGCAGATTCGACTTGAGAACGTCACCGTCACTGTTGAGAACAGAGACGTGCTCAAGGACGTCTCGTTGACGCTGAACGAACATCGTATTGGAATCATTGGGGCCAACGGGGCAGGAAAGAGCACGCTGTCGAGACTGATTAATGGTCTGGTACTACCAAGTCGCGGCACCGTTTTCATCGATGAGCTTTCAACAGCAAAACACGCGAAACAGATCCGCAGAGATGTAGGTTTCGTATTTCAAAACCCTGCGAACCAGATCATCATGCCTCTGGTTGCCGACGATATCGCGTTTGGACTAAAAAATCTGGGAATAAACGCCAACGAACGTGACGCGCGTGTAAGGGCAACCCTCGAAGAGTTGAACATCTGTCATTTAGCAGACCGCGAAAGTCATACACTTTCTGGCGGTGAGCAACAAATGGTCGCATTGGCCGCAGTGATTGCCATGCAGCCTCGAACCATCGTATTTGACGAACCAACTACGATGCTTGACCTGCGCAACCGTCTGGCCTTCCAAAAAGAAATATCTAGACTTCCCCAGAGAGCTATAGTCATCACCCACGACCTGGAAATCCTCGAAGATTTTGATCGTGTTTTGGTCGTGACGAACGGTCAGATATCTTTCGATGGATCTCCGGATCCAGCCATCGCGCACTATACCCAGTGGAGCAGGGCATGATTGCCGCGAAGAACTCCTCATGGCTTTCGAAGGTTCCTGCAGGCTGGAAGTTCGGAAGCTTGCTGCTGATCAGCATCGCCTTGTACCTGATCAGTTCCTGGCAGGTCCTGCTCATGCTACTCGTCATCAGCGTCGCCGTGCTCGTCTCGGCAAGGGTCGGATTCGCCCAACTGCGCGGACCACTAACCACGCTCTCAATCATCTTGGGAATAGTATTCATAGCGCTCGGACTGCAGACCAGTTGGCTCAACGCTAGCGTCTCGGTCACTCGACTATTGACTCTTTGCCTCTTCGCCTATTCAGTCAGCCTGACCACTAGCTTTAACGCAATGCTGGAACTTTTCCAACGAGTCGCTGCACCGCTACGGCACATCGGAGCGAATCCGGCACAAATCGCTTTAGCCCTATCCATGGCCATTCGCTTTATCCCGGAACTTCGAAGAGTTTATTCCGAGGTCAGAGAAGCCCAGCATGCTCGTGGTTTGGGCAACAACCCCTTCGCGGTCAGCGTTCCATTGGTGATCCGAGCCCTCCGGATAGCTGATGAAACCGCCGAAGCATTAGATGCACGTGGGTATGATTCGGCACCCGCTGACAACCGTTAATTCATACAACCCATCATCACTTGATATCACCCAACGTTAGGAGCCCGTTATGACTACAACAGCCGTTCGTCCCTCGCAGACGAAGAACACTGTATATATCGCAGTTTTCGCCGCACTCATCGCAGCCATGGGGTTAGTACCCCCAATCACCTTGGGCATCGTTCCGGTTCCTATCACGCTGCAAACACTAGGAGTCATGCTCGCTGGAGCGATTCTGGGTCCATGGCGGGGTGCGATGGCATCACTCGTTGTCGTGGTCCTATCCTTGGCAGGCCTGCCGTTGTTGGCCGGTGGCCGTGGCGGGCTTGGCGTACTCTTCGGCCCCACCGGCGGCTACCTAGTTGGTTGGGTCTTTGGTTCATTCGTCATCGGTGCCTTGTTCAAGTACTGGGTCATTCGCATCGAATCCAGGACCGCTCAGATTTTCGCTGGTCTTGTGTCCACCATTGTGGGAGGCATCGTCGTGATCTACGCGTTTGGTGTTCCTTGGACGGCGGTTGCCACCGGTCTTGACCTGAAGACTTCACTAGTAGGTTCCCTTGCCTTCCTTCCTGGTGACTTGATTAAGGCTGTAGTTGCAACCTTGGTGGCACTCACCGTCCACCGTAGTTACCGTGGTCTGCTCAAATAGAATCATGGACTTCACTCGGTCTTTAGAATTTTGGGCCCGAAGCGCACCGGAACGGATTGCTGTCGCAACGTTCAGCAAGGAACTCAGTTTCCTTGACCTTGCACTTCGGGCCCAAACTTTTGCTCAGCAGCTGCAAGATCTCCCATTTAGAAGAATTGGGATCTGTACAACCGACCCAATCAACATGGCGGTTGGCTTCTATGCTGCGATTCTCGCCGAAAAGTCGTTGGTCGTTCTTGATCCTTCATGGCCTGAGGAACTAATTACAAAAATGTCTGGTCAGCTGGGTGTGAATGCTGTTATCTCGGAAACAGAACTAACTGACCGTTTGACATCGATTCAACAACTTTTGCTTGCACCTCCTAAACCTCTTGACGAACTGCAACGTGTCCACTCAACCCGTCTTCCCAATCGAGAAATGTTGGTGATTTGTACCTCCGGTTCAAGCGGACTGCCGAAAGCAGTTGTTCGCACCCAAGAATCATGGCAGCAATCCGTATCGATAGGTTCCGATATTCTTGGTGCGCTCCCGGCCTCAACAACAATTTGCCCAGGCCCAATTTCCCACGGTCTAGGCCTCTACGCCCTAGTCGAATCCATAGCCAACGGCGGCACGTTGATTGCCGGTGGGTACTTTAACTCGAGAATTGTTCAATCACTCATGGAGCGCCACGCGTGCACTCGACTGGTATCCGTTCCAACGATTATTGATCGCATGCTCAGACTCCTGCCGCGACAAGTATTAGCTTCATTGACCACAGTCGTCAGCGGAGGCGAACCGCTCGATCAACGGATCGTCAATCAGCTGTTCAAACTGCCCGCATTTGAGGATTGCATCGAATATTACGGAAGCAGCGAACACAGCCTCATAGCCTTCCGACATCGTAATGTCGATGAGGTGGTCGACCGCGAATTCATCGGCAACATTTTTCCAAGCGTCAAAATTCACATCCATGATCCAAGACCGGTCAGTGGACTTGGTGAAATTTTTGTCGACAGTCCCTTCAATGCCAGTGGCTACGACTCCAGTTCCGGCGAAGGTATTCGACGATGCAAAACGTCAATTAGCGCTGGAGACCTGGGCAGAATTACCGCAGAAGGAACACTTGAACTCAAGGGACGCGGCGGTGAAATGATGAATCTCAACGGCAACAACATCCACCCCAGCGAAATCCTCGAAGTCTTCACGAAATGCGGAATCTCAGAAGTACGGGTGGGTGTAGAGTCGCGCAACGGCGAACCGATACTGGTTGCCTACACCTGCTCCGCTTCGATCCCCACCACCGATTTAATACTGCATCTGAACAAGGCACTGCCTCGATATAAAATCCCGCGCGAACTAGTATTCCTTTCTTCATGGCCAACCACGAATAGCGGAAAAACTGCATTCACCGCACTCTCCAAATACGAACACCACGTGATGAAACGAGTTGAATTGAGATGAATGATGCATTCGTCATTAACGCCCGGCGGACACCTATCGTCCGCGCAGGAAAACAATTCTCACGGCTTGGTGCTGAAAAGCTGCTGGGCAAGGTACTCGACACCCTGCTTGACGACGTTGCTATCGCCCCTGACGAGGTGGACCATGTCTTTGCAGGCAATGCAGCGGGACCGGGTGGAAATATTGCCCGGGTTGCAGTGCTGGCGTCGGCGCTTCCGGAAGGTATCGGTGCGACCAGCCTTGATGCCCAATGCGCAAGTGGATTGGAAGCCATTGCTGCTGCCGCTCGAATGATTCGCTGTGGAGAAGCCGAAGTGGTCATTGCCGGTGGTGTTGAATCGGTCAGTACCGCTCCATGGCGTATGAAAAAGTGCACCGATCCGATGGAAGAACCTCGACTGTATTCAAGGGCTCGGTTTACTCCAGAGCCAAACCCCGATCCAGACATGGGAGTTGCCGCAGAAAACATCGCCAGGCGATTCGGCATCGACAGGCAACGGCAGGACGAGTTTGCATTGCGCAGTCATCAACGCGCGTTGGAGGCCAGGTCTCGAGGAGACTTTGACGCGGAGCTTGTCCCCATCGCCACGGCTGACGGGCTGGTCAACAGCGACACTTGCCCTCGACCCGGCCTGAGCACGCGAAAATTGCAGGCACTAAAGCCAGCCTTCGCCCCCGGCGGCAGCGTAACGGCCGGAAATTCATGCCCTATCAATGACGGTGCCGCGGCGGTGATGCTGGTCAGCGGCAAGGTGCTTCGTCGGTTGAACCCCGGGTTCGCATTGAAGTACCTAGCTTCGGCTTCGGGTGGATGCGATCCAGAAGTGCTTGGCATGGCAGCGGTACCTGCCTATGAACGGCTTGCTAGAATCTTGGGTGACTCCCCCGCACAGGCAGATTCACTGATTGAGTTCAATGAAGCTTTCGCGGTTCAGGCCCTTGCCTGCCTAGATGAACTTGGTATCGAGGATCACCGTGTAAATCGAGAAGGCGGGGCGTTGGCCTTGGGCCATCCCTATGGGGCAAGCGGCGCTGTCCTCACAACACGTCTGTTTTGGCAGGCACACAGTGCTGCACTGTCGGGACAACGGGCGGTGGCATTGATGGCGGCGGCTGGCGGAACGGGCTCGGCAATTGCCTTTGAAATTACGACAGCCTCCCCGGTTACAGGTTGAACCCCAGGGCTCTCATCTGGTCACGGCCATCATCAGTATTTTTCTCTGGTCCCCACGGCGGGGTCCAGACCCAGTTGAGGTGGTAGACGCTGACAAGATTCTTTAGTGCCAGCTTCACCTGCTCTTCAATCATCTCGGTGAGAGGACAGGCAGCAGTGGTCAAAGTCATATCAATTTCAAGGACAGTGGACTCCCCATAGCGCAGTCCGTACACCAACCCAAGGTCGACAATATTCACGCCGAGCTCGGGATCGATGACATCTTTGAGAGCTTCTTCGATTTCACCGATGGGGCGGGCAATCCGTGTGCTCGTGCCACGCGAGTCTTCCAATGTAACCTCCTATATTAGGTAGCCCTTTTATGATTACAGAAGACTATACGTGCGTTATGGGCCCCATGGCTAACGCCATGCCGAGTCCAGACCTCGCAATGAACGCCTGTACATTAAACAGAAACCGCCGGGACAGAATTTTTCATTCTGTCCCGGCGGTTTCAATTAGCCATAGCTAGATGTTGAAGCCAAGGGCTCGCATCTGATCGCGACCGTCATCGGTGATTCGTTCTGGACCCCAAGGCGGCATCCAGACCCAGTTCAGCCGGTGTTCGTCTACAACGTTTTCCAGCGCCTTGCCAACCTGCTCCTCGATAATATCGGTCAGCGGGCAAGCTGCGGTGGTTAGCGTGAGATCCAACAGAAGCGCGCCGTCGTCGGCGTACTTCAGTCCGTAAAGCAGACCAAGGTCGACAATGTTGACACCCAATTCAGGGTCAATGACGTCCTTTAGCGCTTCCTCGACATCCTCCAAGGGAGTCGTTGTGGCCCCCTGGTGCTGTTCGGTCGATTCGCTCATTGGAATTTCCCTATCTAGGCGTTGACGTTGATGTAACGGTCGTAGCCTTCTTCTTCCAGGCGGTCCGCCAATTCTGGACCGCCCTGCTCTGCAACCTTGCCATCCACGAACACGTGCACGAAGTCTGGCTTGATGTAGCGCAGGATGCGGGTGTAGTGGGTGATCAGCAGGGTGCCCATCTGGTTCTCGTCCTGAGCGCGGTTAACACCTTCAGAAACGATCTTCAGCGCGTCGACGTCAAGACCGGAGTCGGTCTCGTCGAGAACTGCAAACTTAGGCTTGAACAGCTCAAGCTGCAGGATCTCAACGCGCTTCTTCTCGCCGCCGGAGAAGCCTTCGTTGACATTGCGCTGTGCGAAGTCGGCGTCGATCTTCAACTTGCTCATTGCTTCCTTGACGTCCTTGGTCCAGGTACGCAGCTTAGGAGCTTCGCCGTCGATAGCGGTCTTTGCGGTGCGCAGGAAGTTGGTCATGGTGACGCCTGGTACCTCGACTGGGTACTGCATCGCCAGGAACAGGCCAGCCTTGGCGCGCTCGTCAACACTCATCTCCAGCACGTCTTCGCCGTCCAGGGTAATGGAACCCGAGGTGACGTTGTAGCGTGGGTGGCCGGCGATGGTCGACGCCAGGGTCGACTTGCCCGAACCGTTAGGACCCATGATTGCGTGGGTCTCATTGGTGTTGATGGTCAGGGTTACACCCTTGAGAATTTCCTTCTCGCCCTGCTCGGTGTCGATCGAGACGTGCAGGTCCTTGATTTCCAGAGTAGACATACGTCGTTCCGTTTCTTTCTAAAAAGCTGATGAAGACAGGCGCTGACTAGTTGTCAGTTGCAGCCAGTTCGGATTCGATGGTGTCGGTCAGACGCTCCTGCAGAGCCTCGTCGCCGATCTGCTGAACGATTTCGTTCAGGAAGCCACGAACCACCAGGCGGCGTGCGGTCTTCTCATCGATGCCGCGGGCCATCAGGTAGAACAGGTGCTCATCGTCGAAGCGGCCGGTGGTCGATGCGTGTCCCGCACCGTCAATCAGACCGGTTTCGATTTCGAGGTTTGGCACCGAGTCGGCGCGGGCGCCGTCGGTCAGAACCAGGTTGCGGTTCGCTTCGTAGGAGTCGGTGCCCACAGCGGCCTTCTGGATCAGCACGTCGCCAACCCAAACGGTGTGTGCATCCTTGCCCTGCAGCGCGCCCTTGTACAGCACGTTCGACTTGCAGTTTGCCACTGCGTGGTCGACGAACAGGCGGTGCTCCAGGTGCTGGCCTGCATCTGCGAAGTACAAGCCGTACAGTTCAACCTCGGCGCGTTCGCCGGTGAAGCGAGCCGATGGGTTCACTCGCACCAGGTCGCCACCGAAGGTGACTGCCACGTGCTTGAAGGATGCACCTGCGGCGACCAGTGCCTGCTGCGAGGAAGCGTGAACGGAGTCATCTTCCCACGCCTGCAGGGATACGACGGTCAGGCGAGCGTTCGGGCGAACGTCGAATTCGACGTTCTGTGCGAGCACTGCCGAACCCACGTGGTCCAGCACGATGGTTGCTTCGGAGTTTTCCTCCGCCACAACGATGATGTGCTGTGCCGCGGCATCCAGCGATTCGCCGGTGATGCGCAGGGTGGCCTTTTCGCCCTCGGCGTTCTTTGGAACGGTCACTACCTGCGAGGTGGCGGCGTACTTCCAAGCGTTGGCCGAAACGCGGTCGTCCGGGGTGTGGGCGATGCCGTTGAGCACGTCATCCGCTGGTACCTCGGTCAGGGTGACAACGTCGCTGCCGTGCAGTTCAACCTTTGGCGCTGCGCCGGTCAGCTCGTCGCTGTGCAGACCCTTGATGCGCTTCAGCGGGGTGAAACGCCAGTCTTCTTCACGGCCGGTCAGCTTGGCGAAGTCGTCAACGTTGTAGCTGGTCAGGCGGCCTGCTCGCGAGGAGTCAGGCACACCTGCGCCGCCGCCGTGGCTGTGGGCCTTGGCAGCGGAGCCGCCCAGAGGCGAGCTGCTGTTTTCGTTGATCGGCGAAAGGTCTTCGCCCTCTTCGGTGAAGCCAGGGATGGATGGTGCGCCGATGCGCGCCTTCTCTTCTGGGATATGGGTGGTGGTCTCCGACATTCTTAGCCGACCGATCCTTCCATCTGAAGTTCAATAAGGCGGTTCAGTTCCAGGGCGTATTCCATTGGCAGCTCGCGGGCGATCGGCTCAACGAAGCCGCGCACGATCATTGCCATGGCCTCGTCCTCGGCCAAGCCGCGGGACTGCAGGTAGAACAGCTGTTCCTCGGATACGCGGGAAACGGTTGCCTCGTGGCCCATGGTGACGTCGTCTTCACGTACGTCGATGTATGGGTAGGTGTCCGAACGCGAAATCTGGTCAACCAGCAGCGCGTCGCAAACCACCGAGTTCTTGGTGCCCTTGGCGCCCTCGCGGACCTGCACCAGGCCGCGGTAAGCCGAACGGCCTCCGTTACGAGCCACCGACTTGGCAACAATTGCCGAGGAGGTGTTCGGAGCGATGTGCACCATCTTGGAGCCGGTGTCCTGGTGCTGGTCTGCGCCGGCGAAGGCGATCGACAGGGTCTCGCCCTTGGCGTGCTCGCCGACCAGGTAAACGGCTGGGTACTTCATGGTGACCTTGGAACCGATGTTGCCATCGACCCATTCCATGGTTGCGCCCTCTTCACAGACGGCGCGCTTGGTCACCAGGTTGTACACGTTGTTCGACCAGTTCTGGATCGTGGTGTAGCGAACGCGGGCGTTCTTCTTCACGACGATTTCTACAACGGCGGAGTGCAGCGAGTCGGACTTGTAGACCGGTGCGGTGCAACCCTCGATGTAGTGAACGTAGGAACCCTCATCAGCGATGATCAGGGTGCGCTCGAACTGACCCATGTTCTCGGTGTTAATGCGGAAGTACGCCTGCAGCGGGATCTCCACGTGGACGCCCTTGGGAACGTACACGAAGGAGCCACCGGACCAGGCGGCGGTGTTCAGCGAAGCGAACTTGTTGTCGCCGGCTGGAATGACCGAGCCGAAGTACTCCTGGAAGATCTCAGGGTATTCCTTCAAACCGGTGTCGGTGTCGAGGAAGATGACGCCCTGACGCTCAAGGTCTTCGCGCAGCTGGTGGTAGACAACCTCAGACTCATACTGAGCTGCAACGCCGGAAACCAGCGCCTGCTTTTCAGCCTCTGGGATGCCCAGCTTGTCGTAGGTGTTCTTGATGTCTTCTGGAAGGTCTTCCCAGCTGGTTGCCTGCTTCTCGGTGGAGCGGACAAAGTACTTGATGTTGTCGAAGTCAATGCCGGAGAGGTCTGGACCCCAGGTTGGCATTGGCTTGCGGTCGAAGTACTTCAGAGCCTTCTGGCGGATGTCAAGCATCCACTCTGGCTCGCTCTTCAGAGCCGAGATGTTTGCTACGACATCCTTATCGATGCCGCGGCGAGCATTCGCTCCGGCAACGTCCTTGTCGGCCCAACCATATTCGTAATTACCGATTCCCTGGAGTTCAGGGTTCTTCTCCAGAATCTCGGAAATTACACCTGGGTCTGCAGACTCCTGTGCAATCTGATCCGTCATCGCGGCCTCTCCTGCTTCGTGAACTGAATTCGAGTTCTCTTCTCGGCGCGCACTGGCGCCTTTTCACGACCCACGGGGATGTGGGTCGTACACACGTGTCCGCCTCCGGCCAGGGTCGAGAGCCTACGCACATCAACCCCAAGCAAACGGGCGAACATTTCAGTTTCCGTGTCACAAAAGACCGGAAACTCCCGTGCCAAGTCTTGTATCGGGCAGTGTCCTTGACACAGCTGAACACTGTGCATCAGGGCAGTTGCCACTTTCGTATCAACCTTGCGGGTATAACCCACAAATCCATCAGCACTGAGCAATTCGCTCAATACCTCTGCGCGGGCCTCAAGCCCTTCAACGCCTGCCAGTGCCTTGGCGTAGCGGGCCTCCATCGTTGCAAAACGGTCGCTGGCGAATTTGCGGATTGCATCCTCGCCAGCAGCCTGGCCAAGTACCTTCAACGCATCCGTGGCAATTTCCAAGTAATCGTTTCCGAGCTTGGCCTGTCCACGGTGGGAAAGCACATACCGGCGAGACGGGCGACCTGCGCCAGTCTTCTGGTTGGCTACCAGTTTTACTTCAACGAGCCCGGCCTTTGACAGGGCATCAAGGTGACGGCGGACCGCCGCGGGTGTGAAGCCGAGCTTGTTTCCAAGTTCAGCCGCACTGACCGGACCATCTTCTAGAACTGCGTTCAAGACCCGGTCGCGCGTGCGTTCCTCTGTATCACCCGGGACACCGACAAGTGCCGCGTCCGAGCCACTCTCTGAGTTTGATTTAGATGAATACACAACACAATCATGCGTAAATTTTGGCTGTCAGTCTAGTAAGGAAGGACTTACTAAGGATGAGCTTTCCCGCCTAGTGATTTCGCCAATTATTGACCTACAACTTTCCTCTTCAATTCTCTCGCGCAACGATGCCCATCTCGAGCAATCGTGACAAACCACTCAGCAAATGTGACTTCGACGTGGCGTAGAATGCTGTGGTGTCTTCTGTAACCCCCAGCCTTGTAATTAACGAGCTGGCCAAAGATTTAGGTCCTGTTCCGGCCTTGGACAATCGCATGCTGCGAGTCTTGGAGTCGGTGTCGCTCAAGGCCTACCCCGGCCAGGTCACAACACTTCTAGGGTCCAACGGCGCCGGTAAGTCGACGACGCTCGCCTGCGCTCAGGGGCTATTGCGCCCCGAAGGTGGAACTATTGAACTGCTGGGCCAAGACCCCTACGGCGACAAGCCGGAACTTCGCGCCCGTGTCGGCGTGATGTTGCAGGACGGCGGCCTGCCACCGTCGATGCGCCCGATTCCCCTCCTGCGACATGTTGCATCCCTTTACCGCAATCCCATCGATCTTGACGTCATCATCAAGCGCCTCGATCTGGAGTCCTTCGGTTCAAGAACCATCCGCAGGCTTTCAGGCGGACAGAAGCAGCGCGTCGCCCTGGCCATCGCCTTGGCGGGCGACCCGGAGGTCCTTTTCCTCGACGAACCAAGCGCGGGACTCGACCCCCAGTCGCGACAGGTGGTCTTCGACCTCATTGCGGAACTGCGTGACGCTGGGAAGGCAATCATCCTCACCACGCACCTGATGGATGATGCACAAAAACTCAGCGACTACGTCTACATCATTGACAAGGGCTGCACCGTCGCCCAGGGCACCGTCTCGGAACTGATTGCCCGCGCCCAAGAAGAACATGATGCCCGGCCGGTTTCATTCAGTGCACGTTCTGGACTGAACCTGCCACAGCCGCCGGAAGGCCTGTACCTCACAGAAACCTCTGCCGGTCAGTACCGGCTGGATGGAGTGAGCTCGGCAGATCATCTACATTGGCTCACCGGCTGGTGGGCGCGTGAATCGATACTTCCAACTCAACTTAATCTGCAGGCGCGCAGCCTTGAAGACGTCTTCCTTGAATTTGCCCAGAAGGAGGAGCAGGCATGAGCCAAACTACTGCCGAACCCCGCGCCGTCTCGCCGCTCAAACGCATTTTGATTCAGGGAAAATACGAGTCAATTCAGATGCTGAGCAATGGCGAGCAATTGATTCTGGCGGTCGTCATGCCGATGATCGCACTGTTCGTTCTGACATTCACGGATCTGATCTCTGACATCGCCGACCGCACCATCGATGCCGCGGTTCCAGGCGTCCTGGCCCTGTGTGTCATTTCCACCGCCTTTACCGGACAGGGAATCGGAACCGGTTTCGATCGCCGCTACGGCGTGCTGAAAATGTTCTCCACGACCCCCCTGGGGAAAACTGGACTGATCTTCGGCAAGGTCATTGCGGTCCTTACCGTCTTGCTTATTCAGGTAGTCCTGATCAGCGTCGCCGCTCTGCTGATGGGCTGGCAGCCGAATCCTTGGGGCATCCTGCCCGGCATCCTGTTTCTTTTGCTCGGAGCAGCGGCTTTTACTTCCTTGGGGCTTCTGATCGCAGGCACCGTGCGCCCGGAGGCCACCTTGGCCATCACCAACCTTGCCTGGATTCTTTTGGCTGGCGCCGGCGGTGTACTCTATCCGCTGAGCATGGCGCCGGCGTGGATACAGCCGACGCTGAACGCCCTGCCATCGGCCGCCTTGGGCGACGCCATGCGCGACGCATTGATTGACGGCCATTTCAACTTTGCCGCCTTGATCTTCTTGGTGCTTTGGGCCTCGGTGGGCTCCTTTGCATGCATCAAGAAGTTCAAGTGGACCTAAACCACCATTCGAATCTAGAGGGAGATTCCCATGCCTTCAGACCTAGCTTCCCGAAGCTGGTCCGCGAAACTGCCGACAACTGTCACCCGCTTGGTGCACGGTCTGGCGATCGCATCGCTGATCTCGCAGATCGGCATCATTGTCACCGGTGGCGCTGTCCGACTCACCAAGTCCGGGCTGGGTTGTTCGAATTGGCCCAATTGCGTACCGGGGTCGATGACGCCGGTACCAGAAATGGGCATCCACGGATTAATCGAGTTCGGCAACCGGACCTTGACCTTCGTCCTGCTGGTCATTGCGGTTGCATTCCTTGTGGCCATCTGGAACATGCGATCCACCCATAAGACGCTTTTCACCCTTGGCATCGTCCTTTTGGCCGGCATTCCTGCACAGGGCGTCATCGGAGGCATTACCGTATGGACCAAGCTGAATCCATGGGTTGTTTCCCTGCACTTCCTGCTATCCGGTGCACTGGTCATTTTGGCCACCCTCCTAGTCAATCGCACCGGCGCTGAGCTCAAGAAGCAGCCTTCGGAGCCAACAACAAAGAACATCCGCATTGTTTCCTATGCCACCTGGATCCTCTCCATGGTCGCGGTCATTCTGGGAACCATTGTCACCGGCACGGGCCCCCACGCCGGTGATGAGAACGCTCCACGGCACATGTTCGACACCCTGCTAGTAACGCGTCTACACGCCGCGCCCGTGTACATGCTGGTCCTGGCAACCATTGCCCTGGTAATCCTGGTGTACAAGGCGGGCGGCAACGCACGCCTGCGGAAATCGATCTGGTGGATGGTCGCCGTGATCCTGCTGCAGGCCGCTATCGGCTACACGCAGCATTTCACTGGGCTGCCGATCCTGCTGGTGCTCTTCCACATGTTTGGTGCAAGTCTTCTGCTCGCCTCCACCACCGACGTGTGGGATCGAGCCAACCTGCTTCCTAAGTACGAGCTCGCTTCCAAGTAGTAGACAACAACTCACACCTACTCAAGGTTCCACGGCCCAACTCGGGTGGTGGAACCTTGCTCTTTAACCCGCATCCCCTCCTGTTGCCGACTACTGGAAGGATGATATTCGAACTGCCTAGGCGCACGTCGCGAGCACCAACTGGCATTCCTATTAACAACCGTCCTCGAATGACCTGCCCACAGGCGTAATTTTTACCGTCATGCCGAGAGGCAGATGCGAAGGAACTATGCGCGTAGTTCGGTGGTCACAGCCACTGTGGTCCCCTGCCGCCTTGTCGAAATCCGTCGTGCTTCGAGGCCTCGGACTCCCGTTGCATCGCTTTTTACTTGGCACCGTTTGGCACGGCATCACGGCGCAGGTGCGAGCTGGAAAGGCAGCAGCTAATTCCCCTGCATGAATTCACGAATGCAAAAAGCCTCGGCCGCAGATTCTTTTTCAAGAATCTGCGGCCGAGGCTTTAGCGGTCCGCGTGAATGCTACGGGATCAGCGGTCCGCCGACGAATGGATCGATTGCCAATGCAAGGAAAAGAATCGTCAGGTAGGTGATCGAAATATGGAAGACCTTCATCGCCTTGCGGTTGACCTCGGCAGGCTTATGATCCGACTGGGCCTCGTGGTACAGCACGTGGGCTTCGTAAATGAACCACAGACCGGCCACGCTGGCGACGACCGTGTAAACGATGCCCGCGCCGCCCAGCGGCACGAGCAGCAGCGAGCAGACAACGGTTGCCCATGCGTAGAGGACCACCTGCACCGAAACACGACGGGCGTTGGCGATTGCCCCGAGCATCGGCACGGAAGCTGCGTTGTAATCATCTGCATACTTCATGGACAGCGGCCAGTAATGCGGCGGGGTCCAGAGGAAGATGACCAAGAACAGGATGATCGCTGGCCATTCAATGGTGTCCTTAACTGCGGCCCAAGCGATCAGAACCGGCATGCAACCTGCGATGCCGCCCCAGACAATGTTCTGAGCGGTGCGGCGCTTGAGGATCAACGTGTAGAAGACAACGTAGAGCAGGATTGCAGCCAGGCCCAATGCCGTGGTTAATGGGTTGGTTCCAAACCAGAAGACGACCAGCGAGGCAACGGCCAATACCCATGAGAAGATCAGCGCTTCCTTGGGTGTCAAATCTCCGGTCACCAAGGGGCGGCCCTTTGTTCGCTTCATCAGCTTGTCCATATCGCGATCGATATAGCAGTTGAATGCACCCGAAGCGCCGGCAGCCATGGCGCCGCCAACGATGGTGGAGATCATGAGCCATACCGACGGGAAGCCACGCTCAGCAAAAATCATGGTCGGAAGGGTGCTCACCAGCAACAATTCAACAACGCGAGGCTTGGTCAGCGCGAGATACGCACTGGCCTTGCGGTTGATGAAGGCGCCGAGAGCCTCTTCAGGCTGGCGCGATGCGCGTGGCACTGACGTGCCAGCGACACTTTGAGTCTTCAATTAAACGCACTCAGTTCTTCACGGGTACAAGGACAGACACAACTTATTCTACGCTCAATAGAAATTGAAAGAAACTCTCCGCCGCAAGATCATGCCGGAATATCTAGTGATCTCAGTCAACTTCGCAACGATAATTTGCTGTTACTCCGCCTTCGGATTCATCGCTCTGGGCCGTCGCCCACCGTCCAACATGCGAACCTCAGGCACCCACTACGCCGACCACCATGAGGGATGTGTCCACCACCACCTAAGCACTCTCGTCCTCGCGTCCTCTCGTGGGAACCATCTCACGCAATCATTCGCCTGATCGGTTTTCATCACCGAGCCGTGCAGGCTTGTCACCGCGAACAAAGAATAAATCATGTATCAGATACCTACACAAGGACTTATCTTGATACTGGGATGTAACGGAGCTAAGTTCTGGCATCTATTCCCTCGGCGTGAAAACCAACCAAATCAACACTGCGGGCACTGCGCGGAACACCCCCATGACTGCGGGGCTGAAAACCTGTCTAGATTCTTCTCATGTCATCTTGCTTAACCCGCGCATCACAGGGCGGTTTCGCGATAGAGTTGAACTTGATTGCGCCGTCGCGAACCATGACCCCTTAAGCTCGAGCACCGGGTACATAGGACCGACGGCGTATTGCGTGTCAGCGGGAGACATCTCCCGTCCAAGCCTGAATGGAAGGAACGCCGCCGTGGCGACTGAATCCTTAGTAGAAGAGTTCTCACTCACCGAGTTGGACCACAAAGCCATTGACACCACCCGTGTCCTGGCCGCCGACGCTGTAGAGAAAGTTGGCAATGGCCATCCCGGCACTGCCATCAGCTTGGCTCCGGCCGCCTATCTGATCTTCCAGAAGCACCTGCGCCACGATCCCAAGGACCCGAACTGGATCGGCCGCGACCGCTTCATCCTCTCCCCTGGTCACACCTCGCTGACCCTGTACCTGCAGCTCTTCCTCTCCGGCTACGGACTTGAAATGGAAGACATCGCCGCGCTGCGCACCTGGGGCGCCAAGACCCCCGGCCACCCGGAATACGGCCACACCGCCGGCGTAGAAATCACCACCGGTCCACTGGGCCAGGGCCTGGCATCCGCCGTTGGTTTCGCCTACTCCCAGCGCCGCATGCGCGGTCTGATGGATCCGGATGCGGCAGCGGGCACCAGCCCGTTCGACCACACCATCTACGTCATCGCCTCCGACGGCGACCTGCAGGAAGGCGTCACCTCTGAAGCCTCCTCGCTGGCAGGCCACCAGGAACTCGGCAACCTCGTCGTAATCTACGACGACAACAAGATCTCCATCGAAGACGACACCGACATCGCCTTCACCGAAGACGTGCTGGCACGCTACGCCGCCTACGGTTGGCACACCCAGCGTGTGGACTGGACCGAGACCGGCGAATACGTTGAAGACCTCGGCGCCCTGGACGCGGCGATCCGCGCCGCCAAGGCCGAGACCGGACGCCCGTCGATCATTTCGCTGCGCACCATCATCGGCTGGCCGTCGCCAACCAAGCAGAACACCGGCGGCATCCACGGCTCCAAGCTGGGCACCGAAGAGGTCGCCGGCCTGAAGAAGGCGCTGGGCTTCGACCCAGAGGCCAACTTCGCCATCGACGACGAGGTGCTGGCCCACGCCCGCGAAACCCTCACCCGAGGCGCCGCAGCCCACGAAGCCTGGAACCAGGACTTCGAAGCATGGAAGCGCGCCAACCCTGCCAACGCAGAACTACTGGCACGACTTGAATCCGGCAAGCTCCCCGAGGGCTGGACCGAGAAGCTCCCGGTCTTCGAGCCGGGGTCCACGCTGGCCACCCGCGCCGCCTCCGGCAAGGTCATCAACGCCATCGCCGATGAACTGCCCGAGCTCTGGGGCGGCTCGGCCGACCTTGCGGGATCGAACAACACCACCATCGCCACCGCGAAGTCATTCGCCCCCGAACGCCGCGCCACCGACACCTGGTCCACCAGCCCCTACGGCCGGGTGCTGCACTTCGGCATCCGCGAGCACGCGGCGGCATCGATCGTGAACGGCATTGTGCTTTCCAGCCCAACCCGCGCGTTCTCCGGCACCTTCCTGATCTTCTCCGACTACCAGCGCCCGGCCATCCGCCTGGCTGCGCTGATGGGCGTACCGTCGATCTTCGTCTGGACCCACGACTCCATCGGCCTGGGCGAAGACGGCCCAACCCACCAGCCGGTCGAGCAGCTGGCCTCACTGCGCGCCATCCCGAACTTCGACGTGGTGCGCCCGGCCGACGCCAACGAGGTGGCCTACGCCTGGCGCGGCATGCTTGAACTGACCGACACCCCATCGGGCATCGTGCTCTCCCGCCAGAACCTGCCGATCTACGACCGCTCGGCCGCAGGCTTCCGCGGCGCCGAGGGCACCCTGAAGGGCGGCTACATCCTGGCCGAGGCAGTGCGCGAGGGCGCAGAGGTCACCCCGGATGTCATCCTGCTGGCCACCGGCTCCGAGGTTGAGTTGGCGGTCGAGGCCCGCGAGGCGCTGGCGGCGAAGAACATCGCGGCCCGCGTCGTTTCCCTGCCAAGCCACGAATGGTTCGCCAAGCAGGACGACGCCTACCGCGAAGAGGTCCTGCCGGCAGCCGTGACCGCCCGTGTCTCTGTTGAGGCAGGCGTGGCCCAGGGCTGGCGCGAGCTGGTTGGCGCGAACGGCGAGATCGTCTCCCTTGACCACTTCGGCGCATCCGCCGATTACAAGCTGCTGTACTCGGAATTCGGCATCACTACCGAAGC
This sequence comes from Glutamicibacter sp., assembly GCF_032154645.1. Lineage (GTDB taxonomy): Bacteria > Actinomycetota > Actinomycetes > Actinomycetales > Micrococcaceae > Glutamicibacter. Next base: position 22,631 of record NZ_JALDXV010000010.1, read on the forward strand.
TGTAGTGGCCGCCGCCGAGAAGTCAGTACAGAACGCTGCCAAGTAAAGGAACTGCTAAAAACATGAGCAACCCCAACACTCAGGCCCTCACCGACGCCGGAGTATCCATCTGGCTCGACGACCTCTCCCGCGAACGCTTGACCAGCGGATCGCTGGCCAAGCTGATCGAGGAAAAGAACGTCGTCGGCGTGACCACCAACCCGTCCATCTTCGCCGCCGCGCTGTCCAACGCAGCAGTCTACGGCGAAGCCATCGCGGCGCAGACCCACAACTCGGTGGAAACCGCGATCACGGAAATCACCTGCGACGACGTGGCCGCGGCCTGCGACCTGTTCAAGGGCATCTACGACGCCACCGACGGCGTGGACGGCCGCGTCTCCATCGAGGTTGACCCGCGCGCGGCCCACGACACCGCAACCACCATCGCGCAGGCCAAGGAACTGTATCAGCGCGTGGACCGCGAGAACGTGCTGATCAAGATCCCAGCCACCAAGGCGGGCCTTGAGGCGATCACCGAAACCATCGCCGAGGGCATCAGCGTGAACGTCACCCTGATCTTCTCCCTCGAACGCTACCGCGAAGTGGTCAACGCCTACCTGCTGGGCCTGGAAAAGGCGCACGCCAAGGGACTGGACCTGTCGAAGATCCACTCGGTGGCCTCCTTCTTCGTCTCCCGCGTCGACACCGAGATCGACAAGCGCCTGGATGCCCTCGGCACCGACGCCGCAGCGGCTGTGCGCGGTCAGGCAGGCGTCGCCAATGCCCGCCTCGCCTACCAGATCTTCGAGGAGTCCTTCTCTGCAGTGCGCTTCGAGGTGCTCAGCTCCGCCGGAGCACACGTACAGCGCCCGCTGTGGGCCTCCACCGGCGTGAAGGACCCCGCCTACCCGGCAACCCTGTACGTTACCGAGCTGGCGGCCCCGCACACCGTGAACACCATGCCGGAAAAGACCCTGGACGCCACCGCTGAACAGGCGCAGGTGCGCGGCAACGCCGTCTCCGGCAGCTACGATGCGGCAAACCGCGTGCTGGACAAGCTCGCGGCCCTGGGCATCGACTACAACGAGATCGTCGACCTGCTTGAGGTCGAGGGCGTGGCAAAGTTTGAAGACGCATGGATCGAACTACTCGAAGACATGGCAGTCGCCCTGAAGGGAGCAAAATAGATGGAACTGGGTCTTGTCACCTCCGGCGACGCCCTCGCCTTCGTCGATGCACAGCTTCCAGCGCTGATCGAGGCAAAGATCGGCAGCCGCATCGCCGCCGAGGACCCCACGATCTGGGGTCCCGCCGCGCAGGCCGAATCATCCATCCGCCTGGGCTGGGTCAACCCCTTTGAAGCAGCGGAAAAGCTGATCCCTGCAATCAACGCACTGCGCGATGAACTGGTCGACGAGGGCCTGACCCGCATCGTGCTGTGCGGCATGGGCGGCTCATCGCTGGCACCGGAGGTCATCTGCGCGCATGACGAGGTCGACCTGGTCATCTGCGACACCACCGACCCGTCGATGCTCGCACCGATCATCGCCACCGACCTGGAACACACCGTTGTGGTCGTCGCCTCCAAGTCGGGCTCCACCGTGGAAACCGACTCGCAGCGCCGTGCCTTCACGGCGGCCTTCCAGGCCGCCGGCATCGACCCGGCCACCCGGCTGGTGCTCGTCACCGACCCGGGTTCCCCCATGGACAACCCTCAGGGCGTGCGCGCGGTCTTCAACGCCGATCCGAACGTGGGCGGCCGCTACTCCGCGCTGACGGCCTTCGGCCTGGTGCCGTCCGGCCTGGCCGGCGCCGACATCGAGGCGCTGGTGGAGGAAGCCGGGCTGCTGCACGATGTACTCAGCGTGGACGACGAGGACAACCTTGCCCTGCACCTGGGCGCCGCCATGGCCACCAAGGGCCGCGACAAGCTGGTCATCGCCGGAGTCGGCGACGCACTGCCTGGCTTCGGGGACTGGGCGGAACAGCTCATCGCCGAATCCACCGGCAAGGAATCCAAGGGTGTGCTCCCGGTCGTCGCCCACGTGGGCGCCCCGGAGCTGAATACCGTGGCCGCCGACGTGCTGCCGCTGTACATCTACGACGAGCTGCCCGAGCAGGTGGATGAGGACGCCACCGCCGTGCACTTCAGTGCGCCGCTGGGCACCAGCTTCATGATCTTCGAGTACGCCACCGCGGTGGCCGGCTACCTGCTGGGCATCAGCCCCTTCGACCAGCCGGATGTGGAGGCCGCCAAGGTGGCAGCCCGTTCGCTGCTCGACGCACCCGCGGCCGCCGCACCGGACGCGGTAGACGGCGCCGTACAGCTGTTCGGCACCACCGCAGACACCCTCACCGGTGCGTTGGAGGAGCTGACCGGCAAGCTGGGTGCGGACGGATACCTTGCCATTCAGGCCTACCTGAACCGCAACGAGGACACCGCGCTGCTGACGCTGCGCGATGAGCTGGCGGCGAAGACCGGACGCCCGGTGACCTTCGGCTGGGGCCCGCGCTTCCTGCACTCCACAGGCCAGTACCACAAGGGCGGCCCGGCACAGGGCGTGTTCCTGCAGATCACCGCCGAACACCCGGCCAGCGAGGACTTGGAAATCCCCGGCCGCCCCTACAGCTTCGGCGGCCTGATCACCGCCCAGGCCAGCGGCGATGCAGGGGTGCTCTCCGATGCCGCGCACCACCGCCCGGTGCTGCGCGTGAACCTCACCGACCGCCAGGCTGGAATCGCCGCCCTGCTTGAGGCAGCGAAGTAAGGGACCATGAGCAATCCACTACGCGACGCCCGCGACCGGCGGCTTAACCGCATCGCCGGTCCGGGCGCGCTGGTGTTCTTTGGAATCACCGGCGACCTTGCCCGCAAAAAGCTGATGCCAGCGGTCTACGACCTTGCAAGCCGCGGCCTGCTTCCCCCGAACTTTGCCATCGTCGGCTTCGGCCGCCGCGACTGGAGCGCCGAGGACTTCGCCGCCCAGGCCCGCGAATGGATCCTCGCCAGCTCCCGCACCCCGTTCAACGAAACGGTGTTCACCCAGCTGGCCTCCGGCATGCGCTTCATCTCCGGCGCCTTTGACGACGACGCCGCCTACGAGCAGCTCTCCGCCACCCTGGACGAGCTGGCCGAAACCCGTTCCACCGGCCGCAACCACGCCTTCTACCTCTCGATCCCGCCCAGCTGGTTCGACGTGGTCTGCGAAAAGCTCTCCGAACACAAGCTGGCCAACGACGCGAATCCCGGCTGGGAACGCGTGGTCATTGAAAAGCCCTTCGGCCACGACCTGGCCAGCGCCCGCGAGCTGAATGCGATCGTCGAATCGGTGTTCCCGCCCGACTCGGTGTTCCGCATCGACCACTACCTGGGCAAGGAAACCGTGCAGAACCTGCTGGCGCTGCGCTTTGGCAACCAGATGTTCGAACCGCTGTGGAACAACAAGTACGTAGACCACGTGCAGATCACCATGGCGGAGGACATCGGCATCGGCGGCCGCGCCAGCTACTACGACGGCGTGGGCGCCGCCCGCGACGTCATCCAGAACCACCTGCTGCAGTTGCTGGCGCTGACCGCCATGGAGGAGCCCATCTCCTTCAACGCAGACCACCTGCGCAGCGAAAAGGAGAAGGTGCTCGCCGCGGTCCAGCTGCCCGAGGACCTGGGCGCCGCCTCCGCGCGAGGCCAGTACACCTCCGGCTGGCAGGGCGGCGAAGAGGTGGTCGGCTTCCTCGATGAGGAGGGCTTCAACCCCAAGTCGAAGACCGAAACCTATGCGGCGGTGCGGCTGAACATCAACACCCGACGCTGGTCGGGCGTGCCCTTCTACCTGCGCGCGGGCAAGCGCCTGGGGCGGCGCGTCACCGAGATCGCCGTGGTGTTCAAAAAGGCCCCGAACCTGCTGTTCACCGACCACAAGGACGACGAGTTCGGGCAGAACGCGTTTGTGATCCGCGTGCAGCCCGACGAGGGCGCAACCATCCGCTTCTCCTCCAAGGTGCCCGGCACCCAGATGGAGATCCGCGATGTCACCATGGACTTCGGCTACGGCAACGCGTTCACCGAATCCTCCCCCGAGGCCTATGAACGCCTGATCCTCGACGTACTGCTGGGCGAGCCGCCGCTGTTCCCCCGCCATGAAGAGGTCGAGCAGTCCTGGCGCATCCTGGATCCGTTCGAGGAGTACTGGGCCGCGCTGCCCACGCAGCCCGAGCCCTACGCCCCGGGTTCCTGGGGGCCAGCCAGCAGCGATGAGCTGATGGCCAAAGACGGAAGGACGTGGCGACGCCCATGATGATCGATCTTCCCAATACGACCACTTCCAAGGTGGCCAAGAAGTTGCTGTCCTCGCGCCGTACCCACGGCGTGGTGGCGCTCTCCCGCGTACTGACCCTGGTGGTGATCACCCGCGAGGGCTTCGCCGAAAGCGCCATCGACGCGGCGAACTTGGCTAGCCGCGAGCACCCCTGCCGCATCATCGTGGTGGTGCGCGGCTCGGCCCAGGGCGAGAACCGCTTGGACGTGCAGATCCGCGTGGGCGGTGACGCCGGCGCCTCCGAGGTCATCGTCATGCGCACCCACGGCCCCGACATGGAGGCCGACGAGGCGCTGATTTCAGCCCTGCTGCTGCCCGATGCCCCGATCGTGGCCTGGTGGCCGCACGGCGTGCCGGCCGACCCGTACAACACCCCGCTGGGCAAGATCGCCCACCGCCGCATTACCGATTCCGGCGAGATGGAAGATCCCACCGCGGCGCTGTTCAGCCGCATCTCCAGCTACCGTGCGGGCGACACCGACCTTGCCTGGACCCGCCTGACCCTGTGGCGCGCCCAGCTGGCGAGCATCCTGGATTTGATCGGCACCGAAGGGCTGACAGGCATCACTGTGAAGGGCTCGGAGAATTCCCCGTCCACCACGCTGTTGGCGGCCTGGCTGACCATGTGCCTCCAGGTGCCGGTGACCATCGCCGCAGACAAGTCCACCGGCGGCCTGTCTTCGGTGCGTCTGGCGCGTGAGGGCGGCGACGTCGAACTGTCCCGCCCCTCCGGCGCGGTGGCGCACCTGTACCTTCCGGGCACCGCACCCCAGCGCATCTCGCTGCCGCGTCGTTCGGTGGCTCAGTGCCTGGCCGAGGAGATGCGCCGCCTGGATGCCGACGATGTATTCGGCGAGGTCGTCACCCGCGGCCTGGCCCTGACCAACCTGAGGAGCATCCGTTCCAGTGATCGCTAGACAGATCGTCATCCACGATGACCTGCAGGCCACCGCACAGGGCATCGCTGCCCGGCTGATCACCTCGATCGCCGATGCCGTCGCCGCCCGCGGCGTGGCCCACGTGGTGCTCACCGGGGGTTCGCTGGGCATCGCCGCGCTGAAGGCAGTGGCGGCCAACCCCGCCAAGGTCGCCGTGGACTGGGCGCAGGTGCATTTCTGGTGGGGCGATGAACGCTTCGTTGAATCCTCTTCGCCGGATCGAAATGCGGGCCAGGCTCAGGAGCTCTTCGACGCGCTGCTGCCGCTGGGTCTGGAACTGGACACCGTGCACGTCATGGGATCCACCGACCAGTTCTCCAGCGCGGAAGAAGCCGCCGCCGCCTACACCGAGCTGCTGGCGCAGGAAGCCGAAGAGGGCGCCGCGTCGCCCGCCTTCGACGTGCTGATGCTCGGCATGGGACCGGATTCGCACATTGCCTCGCTGTTCCCGAACCACACTCGGTCCGATGAACTCGGCGCAATTGCCGTGCACAACTCCCCCAAGCCGCCCGATGACAGGGTCTCGCTGACCATGGGCACCATCAATACCGCCCGCGAGGTGTGGCTGCTGGTGGCAGGTGCAGAGAAGGCGCCGGCCCTGGCCGCCGCCCAGCACGAGGTCAACGAGGCGGCGGTACCCGCCAGCGCCGCGCACGGCACACAGGCCACCCGGTGGCTGGTGGACCGCGCAGCTGCAACCCTGCTTTAAACACCACACTCACAGACCGGCATCACCTTTTCTAAGGAGATGCCGGTCTGTGCCATTTGACCCTCATCAACGAAGATTAGGAGCATCACCTTTCATGAACATCACCGTCATCGGCTCGGGCGTCATCGGATTAACTAGCGCCCATGAACTGGCCAAGGCTGGCCACCGGGTCACTGTCATCCACGACCAGCCGCTGCTTGAATCGGTATCCTCCGTGGCTGCGGCCATTTGGTTCCCCTACCACTCGGAGAACTCGGAGGCAGCAGACCGGCTGCTGCGCCACTCGCTGGCCCGCTTCGAAGAACTCTCGTCCATCCCCGAGACCGGGATCGACCTGCGCTACGGCCTGAACATCGACCACCTGCCGGACTCCGACCGTTCATGGACGAAGATCGTGAAGGACACCTCCGAGGCGCCGAAGGAAGACCTGCCAGACGGCGCGAATTCCGGCGTCTACGCGACCCTGCCGATCATCACCATGACCACCTACCTGGGCTGGCTGCGCGAACAGGTCGCGGCCCTGGGCGTTGCATTCGTGCAGGAAACCGTCACCGACCTGTCGCAGCTGAAGAATGAGGCAGATCTCGTCGTGCTCGCGGCGGGCCTGCGCGGTGGCGAGCTGCTGGGCGACGATGACAGCGTCTACCCCATCCGCGGCCAGGTGGTGCGCCTTGCCAACACCAAGGGCCTGACCGACTGGTTGTGCGACGACGACTACCCGGAGGGCGTCACCTACATCATTCCGCGCCGCGATGACATCATCGTCGGCGGCACCGACACGGCGAACGACTGGAACCGCGAGGTCGAGCCGGAGACGGCCGTAGCGATCCTGGCCCGGGCCGCGAAACTCGTTCCCGGGCTGGAGAACCTGGAAGTACTGGAGCACAAAGTGGGCTTGCGACCTGCACGTCAGAAGATCCGATTGGAGCGCGTTCAGGGGCAGGCGGTGCCTGTCATCGCCGCCTACGGCCACGGCGGCGCCGGCGTGACCCTGTCCTGGGGCACCGCACAGCGGGTGGTCGAGCTGGCTGTAGAAAACGCTGGCAGCTAGGTCCGGTTCACCCAGCTTAAATAAAACCGGAGGCCATCTGATTTCTCAGATGGCCTCCGGTTTTCGTTATACGACGAAGTTCTACATTTCGACGTTGAACCTAAGAATCAGGGCTAGGCCGATGATGACCGCGCCCCAAACCAAGCCAAGGATGATGGTGATGCGGTTCAGGTTGCGTTCAGCAACGCCCGAGGATCCCATCGAGCTGGTCATGCCGCCGCCGAACATGTCGGACATGCCACCGCCCTTGCCCTTGTGCAGCAGGATCAAGAGGGTGAGCAGAACGCTAGTGATTCCCAGCAGTATCTGCAGAATGATCTTGAGAATATCCAAGACGACGGTCCTTAGTTAGATTCAGTCGGTGACGAGATGATGCTCGAACCTGACTATATTAGCAAATTCTTCGGCGTCGAGGCTGGCCCCGCCAACCAACACGCCGTCAACGTCGCGTTCACGCATGATCGCTGCAGCGTTCGCTGCCTTCACGCTTCCACCGTACAGCAGTCGAGTCTTCTCCGCGATGTCCTCGCCGAAGCGCTCTACCAGGGCTGCACGGATGGCTGCGCACATCTCTTGAGCATCGGCCGGACCTGCAACTTCACCGGTGCCGATGGCCCAAACAGGCTCATAGGCAATCACAAGGTTATCGGCCTGCTCGGCGCTGACGCCTTCAAGCGATTCGTTCAGCTGGTTCAGCGTGTAGGAAACATGCTCCCCAGCCTTGCGGATCTCCAAGCCTTCGCCCACGCAGAGCACCGGGGTGATCTCATGGCGGTAGGCGGCTGCCAGCTTGGCGGCGATGACCTGGTTGGTCTCGTTGTGGTACTCGCGGCGTTCCGAATGGCCCACCAGCACGTAGGTGCAGCCGAGCTTCTTCAGGAACTGGCCGGAGATTTCACCGGTGTAAGCACCCGAATCCTGGGTAGACAGGTCCTGTGCACCATAGACGACGTCGAGCTTGTCGCCAAGGGTCAGGGTCTGCACACCGCGGATGTCGGTGAAGGGCGGGAACACTGCAACTTCGGCACGGTCATATTCGTGACCTGCGTCCTTCAGGGTCCACGCCAGCTTCTGCACCAGGGTGATGCCCTGGACGTGGTCCATGTTCATCTTCCAGTTGCCGGCGATCAGCGGCTGGCGCACATAGGCGCCGTTCTGCGAAATGGTCATCATTAGCCTTCCAGTGCGGCAACACCCGGCAGGGTCTTGCCTTCGAGGTACTCCAGGGAGGCGCCGCCGCCGGTGGAGATGTGGCCGAAGTCGTCTTCGGAGAAGCCCAGGGCGCGGACAGCCGCGGCCGAGTCACCGCCGCCTACCACGCTGAAGGCTTCCGAATCCGCCAGGGCCTGGGCCACGGTGCGGGTACCCTCGGCGAACGCAGGGATCTCGAAAACGCCCATCGGGCCGTTCCAGAACACGGTGTTCGCGCCGGTGATGTAGCTGGCGAACTTCTCGGCCGACTTTGGACCGATGTCAAGGCCGAGGCCGTTGGAGCCGAAGCTCGCTTCCTCGATCTTGTCTGCGTCCAGCACCTCGTGCCGGGCGTCTGCGCCGAACTTGTCGGCGACGACAACGTCGGTAGGCACGATGATGTCGCAGCCGAGCTTGTCAGCGCGCACCAGGTACTCCTGGCAGGTGGCAATCTGGTCTTCTTCCAGCAGGGAGCCGCCGATGGCGTAGCCCTGGGCCTTGAGGAAGGTGAAGGCCATGCCGCCGCCGATCAGCAGCTGATCGGCCTTGCCCAGCAGGTTGTCGATAACAGCCAGCTTGTCGGAGACCTTAGAACCGCCCAGCACCACCACGTAGGGGCGCTTGGGAGCCTCGGTCAGGGTCTTGAGGACCTTGACCTCCGTGGCCACCAGGTCGCCCTGGTAGCTTGGCAGCAGTGCGGCGATATCGTACACCGAGGCGTGCTTGCGGTGCACTGCACCGAAGGCGTCGTTGACGTAGGCGCCGTTCTCGCCGGTCAGCGCGGCGAGTTCCTTGGCGAACTCTTCGCGCTCCGCGTCGACCTTGGAGGTTTCTCGGACGTCGAAGCGGACGTTTTCAAGAACCAGCACGGAACCGTCGGCCAGGTCTGCCGCCGCGGCGCGGGCTGACTCGCCCACCACGTCGGCGGCAACTGCCACGTCGAAGTCTGCAAGTTCGTTCAGGCGCTTGGCAGCAGGTGCGATCGAGTACTTCGGGTCCACCTGGCCCTTGGGACGACCCAGGTGGGCCATCACAATCACCTTGGCGCCGGCGTCAACCAGCTTGGAGATGACAGGCAGGGAGGCGCGGACGCGGCCGTCATCGGTCACGGTGGCTCCATCGAGCGGTACGTTCAGGTCGCTGCGGACCAGAACATAACGTGAACGGACACCGTTGTCAGCGATCAATTCGTCGAGAGTATGTGAAGACATGTCTCTAGGTTATCGACTAGAGGCTTGAACCTACGAATTCGACAAGGTCAACAAGGCGTGAGGAATATCCCCACTCGTTGTCGTACCAGGCGACAACCTTGACGCTGTTACCGATCACGGTGGTCAAACCTGAATCGAAAATAGCAGAGTGCGGGTTGGTGACGATGTCCGAGGAGACCAGTGGATCGGTCGAGTATTCCAGGTACTTGGAAAGCTTGCCCTCGCTGGCAGCCTTTTCGAATGCCGCATTGATCTCTTCTACGGTGGCGGTGCGAGCCAGGTTGACGGTCAGGTCGGTGGCCGAACCGGTGGGCACTGGAACGCGCATGGCAAAGCCGTTGAGCTTGCCCTTGAGCTCTGGAAGTACGACGCCGATGGCCTTGGCGGCACCGGTGGAGGTAGGGATCATGTTCAACGCTGCGGCGCGGGCACGGCGTGGGTCGCGGTGCGGAGCGTCCTGCAGGCGCTGGTCTGCGGTGTAGGCGTGGATGGTGGTCATCAGGCCGTCGACGATGCCGAATTCATCGTTGAGCACCTTGGCCACCGGAGCCAGGCAGTTGGTGGTGCACGAAGCGTTCGAGATGATGGCGTGGCTCGCCGGATCATACTTGTCGTGGTTGACGCCCATCACGATGGTGATGTCTTCATGCTTGGCTGGAGCCGAGATGATGACCTTCTTGGCGCCGGCTTCGATGTGGTGGCGCGCGTCGTCGGCCTTGGTGAACAGGCCGGTGGACTCGATAACGATGTCCACATTCAGTTCACGCCATGGAAGGTAGCTTGGCTTGCGTTCGGAAAGAACCTTGATACGGCGTTCACCGACAATGATCTCGTCGCCGTACACGGAAACCGACTCGCCCAGCGGGCCGAGCACGGAATCAAACTTCACCAAGTGAGCCAGCGAATCGATTGAACCAAGGTCGTTGACGGCGACGATTTCTACGTCTGCCTTGTGGGCCAGAACTGCACGCAGGAAGTTGCGTCCGATTCGACCGAAACCATTGATTCCAACACGGGTTGTCACGTGACTATCTCCTCTAAATGGGATTTTGATGCCACGACCGCACTCAAACGGAAGTGGCCTGCTTTAAGAGGACACTTCGTTGTGCCGTGCTTGCGGATCCCGGCAATAACCGGGATCCGCTACACACATGAATATTCTACGCTAACTTAGCGAGAATTGTGAGGTAACTTACCGAAAAAGTAAGTTTACTTGCCTGGAACGATCAGCGAAGCTGCGCCGTTGCGTGCAGCCTCGAAGCGAGCCTGAACGTCAGCCCAGTTCACGATGTTCCAGAAGGCCTTGACGTAGTCAGCCTTGACGTTGACGTAGTCCAGGTAGAAGGCGTGCTCCCACATGTCCAGCATCAGCAGCGGGGTGGTTGCCACTGGGACGTTGCCCTGCTGATCGTACAGCTGCTCGATAACCAGCTGGCCGCCGAGTGCGTCGTATGCCAGAACTGCCCAGCCCGAACCCTGCAGGCTCATTGCCGCAGCGGTGAAGTGACCGCGGAAGCCATCGAAAGAACCGAAGTACTCGTCGATTGCCGCAGCCAGCTCGCCCTCAGGCTTGTCGCCGCCTTCTGGGGACAGGTTGTTCCAGAAGATCGAGTGGTTGGTGTGACCACCCAGGTGGAAAGCCAGGTCCTTGGACAGCTTCGGGATGTTGCCGAACTCGCCCTTTTCGCGAGCCTCAGCCAGCTGCTCCAGTGCCGAGTTGGCGCCGGCAACGTAGGCTGCATGGTGCTTCGAGTGGTGAAGCTCCATGATGCGGGCCGAGATGTTCGGCTCAAGTGCGGCGTAGTCGTACTGCAGTTCTGGCAGTGAATAAACAGCCATGATTCTCCTCAATCTTTTCAATTGGTTGAATCTCCGCGGCGAGAGTGCCACGGGGACGAATTACTGTTCCAGTTCATCTACTGGAACACTGGACTCGGTTCCTGGTATTCCCAGATCGCTGGCTTTTTTGTCAGCCATCGCCAGGAGGCGACGGATGCGGCCGGCAATCGCGTCCTTTGTCATGGGCGGCTCGGCCATCCGACCGAGCTCATCCAGCGACGCCTGTTTGTGTTCCAGGCGAAGCAATCCGGCGTAACGCAGATGCGTGGGCACCTCGTCACCCAGAATCTCAAGGGCCCGCTCCACGCGGGCTCCGGCGGCCACCGCCGCCTGGGCGCTGCGACGCAGATTTGCGTCGTCGAAGTTTGCCAGGCGGTTGGCCGTGGCGCGAACTTCCTTGCGCATTCGACGCTCCTCCCACACCATCAGAGCATCATGAGCTCCCATGCGGGTGAGCAGCTGAGCAATTGCATCGCCGTCGCGGATCACCACGCGGTCTACGCCGCGCACTTCGCGGGCCTTGACCGTCAGTCCCAAGCGGCGCGCAGCACCGACGAGCGCCAGGGCAGCTTCCGGGCCCGGGCAGGTGATCTCCAGTGCAGAACTGCGTCCCGGCTCGGTCAGCGAACCATGCGAAAGGAACGCGCCACGCCACACCGCTTCGGCGTCGGCGGTAGAACCGTTGACGATCACCGAGGGCAGGCCGCGCACCGGCCGGCCGCGCTGATCCAACAAACCAGTCTGCCGGGCAAGCACTTCGCCGTCTTTGGAGACGCGGACTATGTAGCGGCTGCCCTTGCGGATGCCCGAGCCGGAGACCATGACGATCTCTGCGTCGTGGCCGTACAACTCGCCAATGGCAATCTTCAATCTGCGGGCAGTCGCCGCCAGATCCACCTCAGCTTCGATGACAATTCGTCCGGAGACGATATGCAATCCCCCGCTGAAACGGAGCATGGTCGAAACCTCGGCCTTGCGAACCGAAGGCTTGCGAATTTCTACCCGCGACAGCTCGTCTTTGACGGAAGCCGTCAATGCCATGAATCAAACTCCCTTACTTTGGATCTTCCTAGGATCCGATCGCGGTAAACACCTCATGATAGGCCGCCGCTAAACGCAACGGGTCGTGCACGGCACGACCGTCAGACACACCTACTCTACTAAAAAAGGTCCGTGCACCGAGTTTTTGCGCTGCGAGCTCAAATCGTTCTTTATTGTTAACAAGCGATTCATCAGCCAAAATTGCGTCGAATCTTACCTCTGGCGCGTAGCGTCCGAGCACTTCCAGATGCGCCGCGGCATCTAGTCCAGCAGTTTCTGCAGTTTCAAGATCTAGGTTCATCGTCAACAGGCGCTTTGCCGGGGTGTTGGCGATGGCGCGACGCATGTCCGGAAGCAGCAGGTGCGGCAGCACCGAGGTGTACCAAGACCCTGGACCCAAGACCACCCAATCGGCCAGTTCAATGGCGTTCAGCGCCTCACCGCAGGCCGGTGCATCGCCAGGTTCAAGGCTGACATTTGTGACCAGTCCCCCATTGCCCGCCTTGGCCAGCTTGGCCTGGCCCTTGATCTTGCGGCGAACCAGTGCGTCGGACAGCGGGTCCGACTCCAGGACTTCACCCTGGATGGACAGCGGTACGGTGCTCATCGGAAGCACCTGTCCGCGCGCCCCGAGCAGGGCACCGGCCCAGCGCAAACCAGCCACTGGGTCATCCAACAGTTCCCACAGGGCCAGGATCAGCAGGTTTCCCACCGAGTGGCCGTTCAACGGCTCTTCCATATTCGCTTGGGAGGCAAAGCGGTGCTGCATGACATCCCGCCAGGTCCTGCCCCAGTCGTTGTCATCGCACAACGCCGCCAGGGCCATGCGCAGATCACCCGGGGGAAGCACGTCGAAGGAACCACGGATTCTTCCCGAACTGCCCCCGTCGTCGGCGACGGTGACGATGGCCGTCAGGTCGGTGCTGAGCCGGCGCAGCGCCGACAGCGATGCCGCTAGTCCGTGCCCTCCGCCCAATGCAGCCACCGACGGGCTCTGGTAGTTATCGGTGCGGTTCAGGTTCTGCAGCGGTATGGGACCGGTTGCGTACGCCATAAACCCTACTCACGCCCTAGGTCGCGGTGGCTTACGTTGACGCGGACATTGGGCAGCTGGGCCAGGCGCCGACCGAGTTCAATGCTTGTGGCCACCGAACGGTGCTTGCCGCCGGTGCAGCCCACGGCAATCGTGGCATAGTGCTTGTTTTCCCGGCGGTACCCTTCGAACACCGGTTCCAGGGCCTTGAGGTAGTTTTCGATGAACTCACCGGTGCCCTCCTGGGAGAGCACGTAGTCGGAGACTTCCTTGTCCTTGCCGGTCTGCGGGCGCAGCTCCGGCACCCAATGCGGGTTGGGAATGAATCGGACGTCTGCCACATAGTTGGCGTCGGTGGGTACACCGTACTTGAAGCCGAAGCTCATCACGTTGATCCGCAGGATCACCGGTCCCGATTCGCTGAACAGCTCATAGACGGCGCGGGAGAGATCGTGCACCGACATATTCGATGAATCAAGTACGATTTCCGCCGCTTCACGCAATTCGCTGGTGATGCCGCGTTCGCGTTGGATGCCGTCGACGATGCGACCGTCGCCCTGCAGCGGGTGCGGGCGTCGTCCCTGCTCAAAGCGGCGCACCAAAACTTCGTCGCTGGCATCCAGGTACACCAGGCGGAAATTGATGCCGCTGGAGCGGAGGTTTGCCAGGGCGTCGCGGATTTCCGGGAACATCTCCTTGGAGCGCACGTCCATAACCACCGCAAGGCGGGTCACCGAGCCCTGGGACCGGCTCATGAGTTCGGTCAGCGGCCACAGCATAGCGGGCGGCAGGTTCTCCACCACATACCAGTCCTGGTCTTCCAATGCGTGGGCTGCCGTTGTGCGGCCGGCACCTGACATGCCGGTAACGATGACCAGCTCGGATTCAGGGGGTTTTAGGGCTTCATACTCAGCGCTCATATCTCAAGGCTAGTCTAGAATTTCGCCGGTCGTCATGTTTACAGCGTTTGGTGACGAACCTTCCAGTGAATCCCTAATTGTCGTTGCCAGCTTCTCGCCGATCCCCGAAACCTGCATCAGCTCTGCCACGCCAGCGGCCCGGATCTTCTTCATCGAACCAAAGTGCTTGCGCAACGCCTCCTGCTTGGCCTTGCCGAGACCCGGGATCGCATCCAGCTCGGATTCAAGCATCGATTTGCCGCGCTTGGCTCGGTGGAAGGTGATGGCGAAGCGGTGCGCCTCATCGCGCAGCCGCTGCACCAGGTACAGGGCGGCGGAGGCGCGCGGCAGGATCAGCGGGAACGGATCATCCGGCAGCCATAGCTCTTCCAAACGCTTGGCCAGGCCGACCACGGGGATGTCGTCGATGCCGAGGTCGTCCAGGGCCTGCTGTGCGGCGGCCACCTGGGGCGGGCCGCCGTCGACGATCACCAGCGACGGCGGGTAGGCGAACTTCTTCACCTCGGCGGTGCCGGCTTCGACCTCGCCGCCGGAAAAGACGTTCGGGTCCACCTTCTCCTTCAGGTAGCGGCTGAAGCGGCGGTGGATGACGTCGTACATGCTGGCGGTATCGTCGCGGGCCGCCTCGCCGGTGATGGAGAACTTGCGATACTCGCTCTTCTTGGGCAGCCCGTCCTCGAAGACGACCATGGAGGCGACGACGTTCGTGCCCTGGGTATGGGATGCGTCGTAGCATTCGATGCGCAGCAGCGCCTGCTCGGCACCCAGCGCATCCTGCAGTTCCTGCATGGCCAGCGAACGGGTGGTGATATCGCTGGCGCGCTTGGATTTGTGCAGGCGCAGCGCCTGCTCCGCGTTTTCCTCCACCGTGGAAGCCAGCGCCGCCTTGTCCCCGCGCTGGGCAATGCGCAGCGAAACCTTAGATCCGCGCAGCTCGGTGAGCCAGGTGGTGACCTCTTCAGGGTCTTCGGGCATGGCGGGGACCAGGATTTCCCGCGGGATCCTGTCCGCATGGTCTGCGTAGACCTGGGTGAGCAGCTGTTCGATGAATTCGGCATCCGTCAGGTCGCTGACCTTTTCAACGACCCAGCCGCGCTGGGAGCGGATGCGCCCGTCGCGAACGTGGAACACCTGGACCGCCGCTTCCAGCTCGTCGCCGTGGATGCCGAAGATATCCGCGTCGGTGTTCTGCGCCAGCACCACGGCGTTGCGCTCGAAGACCTTATTCAGTGCGGCGATGTCATCGCGGTAGCGTGCCGCCCGCTCATATTCGAGCTCCGCCACCGCCTCCTGCATCTTGAGGGTCAGCGCCTTGGTGAAGCGGGTTGCCTCCCCAGACATGAAGGTGCACAGGTCTTCGGCCAGCTGGCGGTGGTCTTCCTCGCTGATGCGTCCCACACAGGGGGCGGCGCATTTGTCGATGTACCCCAGCAGGCAGGGCCTGCCCGAGGCTTCGGCGCGGCGGAAGACTCCGGGGGCGCAGCTGCGCACCGGGAAGACGCGCAGCAGCGTGTCTAGGGTTTCGCGGATCGCCTTGGCCGGGTAGAACGGGCCGAAGTACTTCACGCCCTTGCGCTTGTCCCCGCGCATCACCAGGGCGCGCGGATATTTTTCGTCCATCGTCACCGCGAGGTAGGGGTAGGTCTTGTCGTCGCGGAAAACGATATTGAAGCGCGGGGTGTACTCCTTGATCCAGGTGTACTCCAGTTGCAGCGCTTCAAGCTCCGAACCCACGACGGTCCACTGCACGCTGGCGGCGGTGAACACCATGGTCCTGGTTTTGGGGGTCAGCCTGTCAGGGTTCGCAAAATAGGACAGCAGCCGGTTGCGCAGGACCTTTGCCTTGCCGACGTAGATGACCCGGCCGTGTTCATCGCGGAAGCGGTACACCCCGGGGTTGGTCGGGATGTCAGAGGTCTTCGGCCGGTAGCTGGCTGGATCTGCCATGGCTTATTTGGCGTCCGGCGGCAGCTGGTTGTACGAATCCACGCGTTCCTGCCCGGAGAGTTCGGCGATGGCGTCCACGATGCGGTCGGTGGCAAGGCGGCGCTGCGGCAGCGGGTGCTTGCGGCCGAGCTTGTCGAAGTACAACGGCTCGCCGTAGTGGATCTTGAACTTGGTGGGCCTGAATCCCTTGGAGCCTGCTGGCTGCAGCTTTTCGGTGCCGATCAGCCCGACCGGGACCACCGGTACGCCGGTGGTCAGCGCCAGCCAGCCCACACCGGTGCGTCCACGGTAGAGCTTGCCGTCGCGGGAGCGGGTGCCCTCGGGGTAGATGCCGATGCCGCTGCCGGACTCGATGATCTCCACCAGGGAGTCAAGCGCTGCCACGGAGGCAGCCTGTTCTCCACGCTGCACCGGAATGGAACCCACGGATTCGAAGAACGACTTCATCACCTTGCCCTTGATTCCGGGGGTGGTGAAGTATTCGGCCTTGGCAAAGAACGCGACATCGCGCGGCGTCAGCGCCTGGATGATCAACGAGTCGAAGAACGACAGGTGGTTGGAGGCGACAATAAACCCGCCCTCTTTAGGCACGTTCTCCAGACCGGTCACCTCGGCGCGGCACACGCCGTGGATGATGCCGCGAATCGAAGAACGCGTCATGGTGTAGAGGCTCATCTACTGTGCACCTTCCTGCATCAGTTCATGAAGTTTAATCTGCTTTGCGCGCTCTGCCCCCAACAGCAGGTCGGCCAAAGCGGCGGTGGTGGACACCCGGTAGTCGGCGATGCTCAGCTCGCCGCCCTGCGCAAAGCCCCAGTTCACGCCGATGGATGCCACCGAGTTGGCCCTGGCGGCGTCGATGTCGTAGTGGCGGTCCCCCACCACCACGCTGCGCGCGGGGTCAAGTGCTCCGGCGTGAAGCGCTGCGGCGACGATGTGCGCCTTGCTTGAACCGTGCCCGCCGTGTTCGCTGGTATTCCCGTGCACCGCGTCGAGGCAATCGGTCAGCCGCTGCGCTGCAATCAGCTCACGGGCGATGTGCTCCGGCTTCGCGGTGGTCACAGCCACGTGAATGCCTTCGCTGCGCAGCGCGGTGAGCAGTTCGCGGATGCCCGGGTAGAGCCGTGATTGGCTCATGCCCACCTCGGCGTAGCGGGTCCGATAGGTGTCGATGATGGCGTCGATGTTCTCATCGTCGACACCGTCCAGGGTGCGCAGCCCGATCTGCAGGGGCGGACCCACCAGTGCTTCGACGCGCTCCTCGCCCGGATCCGCGATTCCATGCGCCACCAGGGCATAGCGAATCCCCGAAGTGATGGATCCGGCAGGGTCAACGAGGGTCCCGTCGAGATCGAAAAGCACGCTTGCAACCGACATATTCACCTAGACATCATCCCATGAAGCGGGCGTGGGTTAGACATTCATAACTGAGAACACATATTTCCCATACCCGCGCCCTGTTTCGGGCCAGCGCTGACGCGGATCGCTAGAGGATCTCCGCCAAGAACTTTCCGGTGTGCGATTCTGCAACCTTTGCCACCTTTTCCGGGGTGCCGGTGGCGATGATCGTCCCGCCGCCCGAACCGCCCTCCGGGCCCAAATCGATGATCCAGTCGGCGGATTTGATGACGTCCAGGTTGTGCTCGATGGTCAGCACGGTGTTGCCCTTCTCCACCAGGCCCTGCAGCACCAGCAGCAGCTTGCGGATGTCCTCGAAGTGCAGGCCAGTGGTCGGTTCGTCGAGCACATAGATGGAGCGTCCGTTGGAGCGCTTCTGCAGCTCTGCGGCAAGCTTGACGCGCTGCGCCTCGCCTCCGGACAGCGTGGTGGCCGGCTGGCCCAGCCGCACGTAGCCCAGGCCGACATCCACCAAGGTCTTCAGGTGGCGGGCGATCGGGGTGAAGGCGCTGAAGAACTCTGCGGCCTCGCTGATCGGCATGTTCAGCACGTCTGCAATGTTCTTGCCCTTGTAGAGCACCTGCAGGGTTTCGCGGTTGTAGCGGTCGCCGTGGCAGACCTCGCAGGGGACGTAAACGTCGGGCAGGAAGTTCATTTCGATCTTCAGCGTGCCGTCGCCCGAACAGGACTCGCAGCGTCCGCCCTTGACGTTGAAGGAGAAGCGGCCCGGCTGGTAGCCGCGCAGTTTCGCCTCGTTGGTCTCGGCGAAGAGCTTGCGGATGTTGTCGAACACGCCGGTGTAGGTGGCGGGATTTGATCGTGGGGTGCGTCCGATCGGCGACTGGTCAACATGGACCACCTTGTCCAGGTGCTCCAGGCCCTGCACGCGGGTGTGGCGCCCGGGAACCTGCTTGGCGCCGTTGAGCTTGTTGGCCAGCACCTTGTACAGGATGTCGTTCACCAGGGTGGACTTGCCCGACCCCGACACGCCGGTCACCGCCGTGAGCACGCCGAGCGGGAAATCCACGGAGACGTTCTGCAGGTTGTTCTCACTGGCGCCGACGACCTTGAGCTTGCGCTCCTTGTCCACCTTGCGGCGCTTGGCGGGGATTTCGATCTGCCTGCGGCCCGAAAGGTAGTCGCCGGTCAGCGACTTGGTGTTGGCCTTCAGCCCGTCCACGGAGCCAGAGTGCACTACCTCGCCGCCGTGTTCGCCGGCGCCGGGTCCGATGTCAACGATCCAGTCGGCCTCTGCGATGGTGTCCTCGTCGTGTTCCACCACGATCAGGGTGTTGCCCAGCGAACGCAGGTGCAGCAGGGTGTCGATCAGCCGGCGGTTGTCCCGCTGGTGCAGGCCGATGGAGGGTTCGTCGAGCACGTAGAGCACGCCCACCAGGCCGGAGCCGATCTGGGTGGCCAAGCGGATGCGCTGGGCCTCGCCGCCGGAGAGCGTTCCCGCCGCGCGTTCAAGGGTCAGGTACTCGAGCCCCACATCCAACAGGAACTTCATGCGGGCGCCGATTTCCTTCAGCACCTGCACGGCGATCTTCGTTTCGCGGCTGCTCAGTTCCAGGGTGGTGAGGAACTCGGCGGCGCTGCGCAGGTCCATGGCCGCAACCTCGGAGATCGACTTGCCGCCCACCAGCACCGAGAGCGAGGCAGGGTTCAGGCGGGCACCGTTGCAGGTAGGGCAGGGGATCTGGCGCATGTACTGCTCATAGCGGTCGCGCGCGTGGTCGGATTCGGTTTCCTCGTGCTTGCGGTGCACATAGGAGACGACGCCCTCGAAGCCGGTGGAGTACTTGCGTTCGCGGCCGAAGCGGTTCTTGTACTGCACGACCACCTTATGGTCCTTGCCGTTCAGGATCGCCTGGCGCGCCGGTGCAGGAAGGTCCTTCCACGCGGTGTCCATGGTGAAACCGAGCTCATTGCCCAGTCCCTCGATCAGGCGGTTCCAGTATTCGGTGGTGGCCTTGCCCAGCGACCAGGGGGCGATCGCGCCGTCGGCCAGCGTGACCTCGGGGTCGGGAACGATCAGGTGCTCGTCCACTTCCAGCTTGGTGCCGATGCCCGAGCAGGCGGAACAGGCGCCGAAGGGGTTGTTGAAGGAGAAGGTGCGCGGCTCGATCTCGTCGATGGCCAGCGGATGCTCGTTAGGGCAGGCCAGATTCTCGGAGAAGGAGCGGACCCGCTTGGGGTCTCCCTCGTCCAGGTCCACGAAGTCTGCGAGCACGCGTCCGTCGGCGATGCCCAGGGCGGTTTCAATGGAGTCGGTCAGGCGCTGGCGGACGTCTTCCTTGATCACCAGACGGTCGACGACCACCTCGATGGTGTGCTTGACCTGCTTGGCCAGCTTCGGAGGATCACTGAGTTGGATGGTTTCCCCATCGACGCGGGCGCGGGAGAACCCCTTGGCCGACAGCTCTGCGAACAGGTCGACGAACTCGCCCTTGCGCGCACGGACCACCGGGGCCAGGATCTGGAAGCGGGTGCGCTCGGGCAGCTCCATGAGCTGGTCGACGATCTGCTGCGGGGTCTGCTTTGAGATCGGCTCGCCGCAGATCGGGCAGTGCGGGTGGCCCACACGCGCCCAGAGCAGACGCATGTAGTCATAGACTTCGGTGATGGTACCCACGGTGGACCGCGGGTTGCGGCTGGTCGACTTCTGGTCGATGGACACCGCTGGGGACAGACCCTCGATGAAGTCCACGTCTGGCTTGTCCACCTGGCCCAGGAACATTCGGGCATAGGCAGAGAGCGACTCGACGTAGCGTCGCTGCCCCTCGGCAAAGATGGTGTCGAATGCCAACGACGACTTGCCCGAACCGGACAGTCCGGTGAACACGATCATCGCATCGCGCGGCAGATCAATGTCCACGTTCTTGAGGTTGTGTTCTCGTGCGCCCTTAACGACCAAACGAGTTAGATCAGTCTTTTTGCTCTCTGCAGTAATAGCCACGAATCCATAATAATCGAAAATTGCTTCGAATGAGTGTGGAGTTCATTGCACCGTGCCAGCTTTCTTGCGGGCCGGGTTATTCCGCCGCGTCGGCCCGGTCCAAAATTGCCGGGCCTGCACCTTCGACGAGCTTCGGCGGCAGGTGCTTGACCAGCAGCGGACGTACCACCGATACGGCGATGACCACAATCAGTGTGCCCAGTGCCAGTCCGGTGAGTGCGTCATGCAAATAGTGGGCGCCGGCTCCCACCCGGGAGAGTGCTACCAGTGCCGCCGCAGTGGCGAAGTACCAGCGCAGGGCGGGCAATGCCAAAATGCAGGCGGTGGCGAATGCACCGGCGATCACCGAATGGTTCGACGGCCAGGACCAGTCCCCCAGCGGCGGACATTCAAGCACCGTCGCCACGTGAATGCTTTGACACGGCCGCTGCTCGTTGACCAGCTGTTTGAGGATCGTACTCACTGCGTAGGCGGCGATGACACCCACGGCCCCGGCGGCGATCGTCCAGAACACGCTTCGGTCCTTGAACCACGACCACACGCCGATGGCCGCCGAGCTCAGGACCAGCAGAATCAGCAGTGGCTCGGAGCAGAAAACCGCCAGCGCACTGAGTACCGCAGATGATTGCACCGAAGTGCTGATGGAGGTGTACAGCTGGACCTCGAAGAGGAATGCCACCACCGCCGACGCTGCAAGACACAGCACAATGATGGAACTTTTCGAGAGTTTGATCGACGCTTCGGTCGCTGGGTCAGGGGTCATGAGTTGGGATTATACGAGCGAAAACTGACACACCAACTCAGCGTTCACCATGCTTTCATTCAGCTTTGCCGGCCAGTGGTTCGCCCGGTCATTCACCGTCTGCTAGCGTGGAGAGGCTGGAATCATGGCCAACCAGTAAAGCTAGACCCCTGGCAAATTCCGTGGGTTCCAGCTGGCCTGCGGCACGGCAACGATTCTGGCAAACAGGTTTTTTTCTTACAGAATTGCAGTCCCATGCCCACACCGTTCAGCTGGCTCGCGTCGAAATTTTCGACCTCGTTGAAAACCGTTCAGATCGCATCGTTGATCTCACTGCTGCTGGCAATCCTCGTAGTTGTCGGCGGCTCGGTGGTTCGGGTGACTGGTTCCGGTCTTGGCTGCACCGAGTGGCCTTACTGCACCCCCGAAACCCTGGCTCCCACCGCCCAGATGGGCATTCACGGGATCATCGAGTTCAGCAACCGCCTGGTCACAGTGCTGCTGTGCCTCGGCGTCGGATGGCTGATCGTTGCCGCACGGCTGTACAAGAAGCACGGACAGGAATTGACGCGCCTTGGCTGGCTGCAGTTCTGGATCGTTGTGCTCAACGCGGTCGTCGGCGGAATCACCGTATGGGTCAAACTGAACCCCTTCGTGGTCGCCGCACACTTCATCGCCGCATCGCTGCTGCTCACGGCCGCCACCATCACCTGGCACAAGGCTCTGCAGATCGACCAGCCACCGGTCATCGGAACCACGCAAAAACAGAAGTCGCTGGGCACGGCGATCCTGTTCGTCACCGCACTGCTGCTGGTCATCGGCACCGCGGCCACCGGGACGGGACCGCACGCTGGAGACTCGGCGGAGGTTCCCCGCATGCCTTTTGATTGGGCCACCGTCACCGTCATCCACGGCTCGCTCGCAGCAGCGAGCTTGGGCCTGACCATCTGGCTGTTGCTGGACTGCCGCCGCACCGAACATCGGGCACTGGGCCTCAAGGCGCTGTTGCTTGTCGCTGCCATTCTGGCTCAAGGAGCCGTCGGCCTCTACCAGTCCCTTGACGGCCTGCCGGAGGTCGTGGTCATCCTGCACCTGCTTGGGGCCGCCATTGTCTGGATCGGGGCCATCCGGGTCTTCCTGACAAGCCGCATCCCCGCAGCTGTTCGCGCGGCCGATCCCGCGGTGCCGACAAACTAAACGCTACAGGCTGACCTGGCCCTGTACGCAGGCCGTCACCTGTCCGCCCACCCAAATATCCTCCGCGTCGTACTGGATGTGGATCCTGCCCCGATATCCGATGGCGGTACCCTGCGCGGCAACGTAATTCCTGGTGGTGACGCCGCTGTGGCGCAGCCAATGGGCTAGGCCGGCATTGAGGCTGCCGGTCACCGGGTCCTCCCACACCGGGTCGCCGCCGAGGAACGCCCGCACCTCGTACTGTGTGTCTCCGCCTTGCTGATGCGCTCCGATCACCCCGATGCACAATTCGCCCAGGTCCTGTGGGTCGGGGTTCAAGGCAAGGACCCCCTCGGCACTGTTGAGCCGGATGCCGATCCATTCAGGTCCATTGACAATCCAGGAGGCGTCAAGGATGTCCTCTGGTGTCAGGCCCACAGCGGCGGCCACCTGTGAAAGCTTTTGCGCCGACAACGGCTCGAAACGCGTCAAGGTCGGGGCTTGAAAGGCGAAGTGCTGCCCGGTGGTTCGAACCTTGAGCAGCCCTGCGCCGCATTCCTGGACCAGATAACCGTCGTTCTTGGGCCGCCCGCCTCCTTGAAGCCAGGCAAAGGCCGAACCCAGCGTTGGATGCCCGGCAAAGGGGTATTCCTGGGTCGCAGAGAAGATCCTCACCCGATAATCCGCCCCCGGCCGTGTGGGCGGAAGCAGGAATGTGGTTTCGGCAAGGTTTGTCCACTTGGCAAAACGCTGCATCTGCTCGGCGCTCAGGCCCTGGGCGTCATGCACGACTGCCAGTGGATTACCCAGATAGGCAACGGGTGAAAAGACGTCTACTTCGCTATAGGTGTGACTTCGCATCGGACGAACCTCGCAGTTCCGTGGTTAGCGCGGCAGCGAGCTGAAGGCGGCGCGAAGGTACTTCACCGCGGTTTCTTCATCCACCGACCAGGTCTGGGCGATGCGCGCAAGATCCGCGGCGGCGTCGCTGACTTCCTGCTCCGCTCGGTCTTCGGCCGCCTGGACCACCGTACCGTGACGCCCGCGCGTCACCACAGCACCCTGAAGTTCAAGTTCTTTGTACACCTTGGCCACGGTATTTACTGCCAAGTTCAGGGCACCGGCGAGCGCGCGCACCGAGGGCAGCTTGGTGCCCGGGGCAAGTTTCCCTTCGGCGATGGCGTTGAGAATCTGCTCCCGCACCTGCTGATACGGGGCCACGGCGGAATCATGTTCGATGGTGATGAACTCTAGGTCAGTCATACAACGGTCCGTTTCATATAGTGATCGTGTCTTTCGAGCCTATCGTGTCGACGCCGCGATTCGCCGTACCCTGAAGACATGAAAGAACTTCTACTCGATGACGTCGTGATTCGCTGGATCTCGGTTTCAAGCATGAATAACAACGTGTATCTGGTCACCGAGCGTGCCAGCGGCAAGCAGCTACTGGTGGATGCCGCAGATGACTTTTCGGCCATCGTTGAGCTGATCGATGCCGCGGGCACCGACGGCCCCGATCCTCGGCTGGTAGGCATCGCCACCACCCATCAGCATTGGGACCATGTTCGGGCCCTGGCCGAGGCGGCGAAGAACTATCCCGTCCCCACCTATGCCGGCGTGGACGACGCCCAGGGCATCTCCCGTGAAGCCTCGGTGAGGATCAGCAATGAGCTCGCCCACGGCGATGTGATCTCCTTGGGGGATGTCACCATCGAGGCGATCCACCTGCGGGGCCACACCCCCGGCTCCATCGCCTATGTGATTCGTGATTCCTCGGGCCAAAACGTGATCCTCAGCGGTGACAGCCTGTTCCCGGGCGGCGTCGGCAATACCGGCAGCAGCCCGCAGCGTTTTACCTCGCTGCTCGACGACGTCATCGAACGGATTTTCGATCGCTTCGGCGACGACACCCTGGTCTATCCGGGCCACGGCGATGCGACGACCCTCGGCGCCGAACGCGGTTCGCTCGATGAGTGGCGCGCCCGCGGCTGGTAGGCAGCACCGCGGCG
This sequence comes from Glutamicibacter sp., assembly GCF_032154645.1. Classification (GTDB taxonomy): domain Bacteria; phylum Actinomycetota; class Actinomycetes; order Actinomycetales; family Micrococcaceae; genus Glutamicibacter. The sequence continues at coordinate 47,090 of NZ_JALDXV010000010.1, forward strand.
GCGGTATGCAGGGCCCGTGGAGGCAGGATTCACCGTCCTGGCGCCACGGGCCTCATTTATCCCAGTTTGCGCCCGATCATGAACAGGCGGCGGAAGGGGAAGTTGGTCAGCTGCGTACCGTCCGGGCCGAGGAATGACGGATAAGCCTGATTGACCTCCCGGGCGTAGTCGGCCTCGAAGTCAAGATAGTCTCCGGCGCTCAGCGCCTGCCTGATCGGCAGCAGCGCGGTCCCGCGCACCCACTGCAGGATCGGGTCCTCGCCCACCATGACCTGTTGGTAGGTGGTTTCCCAGACATTCGCTTGGAAACCTGCCTCCAGCAGCAGCCGCTGATATTCATCGGGCTCCCCCACGGCGTCATCGTGGCGCAGCACCTCTGCCAGCTTCCCGATCCATTTCTCCGATTCGGCCACCTGACGCATCAGCGCGTGGGAGGGGGAGGTAAAGTTCCCGGGTACCTGGATGGCTACATAGGCGCCGTCCTTCAGCGCTTCTAGCCAGCGGCGCAGCAATTCCCTGTGTCCCGGGATCCACTGCAGCATGGCGTTGGAGAACAAGAGATCGGTCTGCGGCGACGGATCCCAGTCCACCGCATCGGCCAGGGCAAAGCCGAGGTTTTCGAGGCTGACGGTGGTCTTTGCATGCTCAATCATCGCCGGGGAAGAGTCGAGTCCGAGCACCTGGGCCCGCGGCCATTTCTGAGCCAGCAGGGCTGTCATGTTGCCCGGCCCGCAGCCCAGATCCACCACCTGTCGCGGGTCGGCGCCGCCTAGTTGATCCAGCAGGTCGCGGTAGGGCCGCCCGCGGTAGTCGGCGAATTCGGTGTACTTTGTCGGGTCCCACTTCATACCCCTGAGCTTAATCCGCGCCCTTGGGGCAAAACTAGGGGCCGGTCACAGTTCGCAAAGGATAGGCTTAGAACATCATGTTGCTCACTGACTATCTGCCTGCAGACGCAAAAAACGTATCAGACGACGAAATCTACGAGGCCTTTGGCCGCTGGGTCACCACCCGCGGCATCGAGCTCTACCCGGCCCAGGACGAGGCCTCCATGGCCCTGGCCGCCGGGAGCAACGTCATCTTGGCAACCCCCACGGGTTCCGGCAAGTCCCTTGTGGCCATCGCCGCGCACTTCTACGCCATGGCCCGCGACCAGATCAGCTTCTACACCGCACCGATCAAGGCGCTGGTCTCGGAAAAGTTTTTCGATCTGTGCAAGATCTTCGGAGCGGAGAACGTCGGCATGGTGACCGGCGACTCCTCGGTAAACGCGGATGCTCCGATCATCTGCTGCACCGCCGAGATCTTGGCGAACATTGCGCTGCGCGAGGGCTCGCGCGCGGATGTTGGCTGCGTCATCATGGACGAGTTCCATTTCTACGCGGACCCGCAGCGCGGCTGGGCCTGGCAGGTGCCGCTGATCGAACTGCCGCAGGCGCAGTTCCTCTTGATGAGCGCCACCCTGGGCGACGTGACCCGCTTCGACAAGGAACTTGAGGAGCGCACCGGCAAGACCACCGTCACCGTCGCGCATACCCAACGCCCGATCCCGCTGCACTTTTACTACTCCATGGACCCTGTCCAGGAGGCGGTGGAGGAGCTGATCAAAACCCAGCAGGTGCCGATCTACATCGTGCATTTCTCGCAGCTGGACGCGATCGACCGCGCCACCGGGCTGATGAGCATCAACGTCGCCACCCGCGAGGAAAAGGACCGCATCGCAGAGCTGATTGCCGGGTTCCGCTTCGCCGCAGGCTTCGGCAAGACGCTGAACCGGCTGGTCCGCCATGGCATTGGTGTACACCATGCGGGCATGCTGCCCAAGTACCGCCGGCTGGTGGAGCAACTGGCGCAGGCAGGCCTGCTCAAGGTCATCTGCGGCACCGACACCCTGGGCGTGGGCATCAATGTGCCGATCCGCACCGTGGTGATCACCGCCCTGTCCAAGTTCGACGGCACACGTACCCGCATCCTCAACGCCCGCGAATTCCATCAGATCGCCGGCCGTGCGGGCCGAGCAGGGTTCGACACCGCCGGAACCGTGCTGGTGCAGGCTCCGGAGCACGCCATTGAGAACCACAAGGCCATGGAGAAGGCGCTGAAGAAGCACGGCGAGGGCTCCTCCAAGCTCAAGCAGATTCCCAAGAAGAAGCCGCCACAGGGCTTCGTGACCTGGGGCGAGAAGACCTTTGAACGCATTGTGGAGGCGCCCCCGGAGACCCTGAAGTCTTCCTTCCAGGTCTCCCACTCGATGCTGCTGAACCTTTTGGAGCGAGAAGACAACGCTTTCGAGGCAGCGGTCCGCCTGCTCACCGAGAACCACGAGACCCCCTCTGCACAGCGCAAGCTGAAGCTGCGCGCCATCGGTATTCTGCGCGAACTGATCGCCACCGGCGTGGTGGTGCGCCGGGCCGAGCCCGACCAGTACGGCAACTACTATGAGCTGACCGTCCACCTGCAGCAGAACTTCGCACTGAACCAGCCGCTCTCCCCCTTCGCACTGGCCGCGCTGGAGTTGTTGGACCCCGACTCCGCCAGCTATGCGCTGGATGTGGTGTCTACCATCGAGGCCACGTTGGAAAAGCCGCGCCAGGTGCTCTCCGGCCAGGAGAAGAAGGCCCGCGGCGAAGCGCTCGCGGCGATGAAAGCCGAAGGTCTGGACTACGACGCCCGCATGACCGCGTTGGAAGAGGTCAGCTACCCGCAGCCGCTGGCTCAAAAGCTTGAGGCTGCCTTCGAGCAGTACCGGCAGGGCGCCCCGTGGCTGGCTGACTTCGAGCTGCAGCCCAAGTCCGTGGTGCGCGATATGTACGAACGCGCCATGGGTTTCTCCGACTTCGTCCAGTACTACCAGCTGGCCCGGTCCGAGGGCGTCCTGCTGCGCTATCTCACCGACGCCTACAAGGCGCTGCGCCAGTCGGTCCCGCAGGATGCACTGCGCGAAGATCTGGAAGACCTCATCGAGTGGCTGGGCGAACTGATCCGCCAGATCGACTCCTCGCTGCTCGACGAATGGGAGGAACTCTCCCGCGGCGAGCTGCACGACGACTCCGAGGAGATCACCCCGCCGGCCCCGGAGAAGCTGACCAGCAATATGCGCGCCTTCCGCGTGATGGTCCGCAATGAGATGTTCCGCCGGGTCAAGCTCTTCGCCGATGAGCAGGACAAGGCGCTGGGCGAACTGGACGAACACAACGGCTTCGACGCGGATGCCTGGGCCGACGCCATGGACGACTACTTCGACGAGCACGACGACATCAACGACGGTCCCGAGGGACGCAGCCCCAAGCTGTTCATCGTCAATGAATTGCCGGGCCGCATCTGGGAGGTCCGCCAGATCTTCGCCGACCCCGAAGGACACCACGACTGGGGCATCAATGCGAAGATCAGCCTCGATGACTCCGATGAGGCCGGCGAACCGGTGGTCGCAGTGACCGCGGTGGGACGACTGGACTAACTACTGCCGGTACTGGTGCCCGCAACAGCCTGCCATAAATTGCTAGCGCTGTTGCGGGCATTGTCGTAGGGTAACGGCATGAACGGAATCACGCTCAGGATTCTCGGCGCAGCCGCCATCATGGTGGGGCTCATCTGCCTGCTCAGCGGATGGTCAGCGGTCTTCGCTGTGGAGGGAACCATGTTCACAGCCATTCAATGCGCGCTCGTGCTCGGCGGACTTTTCATGGTCTACCGGGGTGAGAATCCCAAGTCGAGGCATCCCAAGTAGCTGGTTGCCGGTCCACGCCCCAACTAACCGTTCAGCCGCTGTTTGAGCCAGCCGATGGCCGCCGCAGCCTGCTTGGCGTGGTATTCGCGCAGTGTCGGCAGTGTAGGGATCGGCGGCCTGCGCGCCGCATCCACGTAGAATCCTGCAAGACCTGCCAATACTGCATTCACCGCCTCAGGTTTCGCGGAATTGAAGAGCTCATGCGATCCCAACCAGTGATCAACATCGAACCCGGGTGAATAGATCCTCGCCTCGATCAACACCGTCAGTCCGTCATACCACGCGGCGCCACGCGATGCCCAGGGCCAATCGATCAGCACGACCGTTGAGTCAGAGTTGATAAGCAAATTGTCCGACCGCAGATCGGAATGGACCAGCTGGTTCCCTGAAAGCGCCGTTGCGCCACAGAGCGCCAAGTCGTTCAGTTCAACCATGTTTGCCGCGATCCAGGGATCCGACGGCACAAAGTTCTCTGAAAGCATCCGGGCGAAGCCCTGGAAATCTTCGCGGAGTTCCGCGTCCAGCGTCGGAAGTTCATTCATGAATCTTCCCGTGGCTTTTTCGGCCATGCCCGAAACAGCATCGAGCACCAACTCCAACTGGTCTTTCTTCCAGGGCAGTGCGGGACTGTCCCCGTCGATATCCGCAAAGATCAACGCTTCCCAGCCGTTCCAACTCACGTACCCGATAAATTCCGCGACCGGCAGCGACGAGGGCAAAAGTGCGGCAATTTTCGCCTCCCTAGCATGCAGGCATGCCGAGCCTTCGTTCAGGTGACTGTTGACAGCCTTGATGAATGCCCGGCTGCCATCCGAGGTCAGCACTCGATCGGCACTGCCTGGTGAGAATCCGCCGTGTTGGCTGCTGCTGGCTACCACTGCCGAGCCGAGGCACGCTTCCAACCGGGCCCTCAATTCCGTCGGAAGCGTGGGCCAGGTCATTCGTTGAGCGAATTTCACCTGCATACACTAAGTAGTCTCAGATCAACTCCGCGTTGACAAGGGTTGCCACAAATAACAGTCTCGAGTCCACGAGGTTTGACGAAGCATTCCCCATAGCTGTCGGCCGCTGTCTGCTGCTACGCGATGACCATTTCAATAGTCCTGCACCGCATCACCAAAATGAATTTCAACGACTTCACCGCGGCCGCTGCCGACCGTACGCCAGTGGTCAAGCAGAACCAACCGAGAGCACGGTCATGCCTATGGTCGGCGACCTGACGATGCGCCGCCCGCCGGAAACCTGCCAGACGGCCCGGGCGGCGTGAGGTGAAATGGGCGACGACAAGCGGTCCCTCGCCCTCATCTGGCGGCCGGGAATGAGAAGTTCCGCCGAATGTTGCTCGCCACCGGGCAACGGGAGTAGACCTTGGGTGAACTCGACCACTGCGACGCCAGCCTTGACTGCGCGAGGGACAAAGGAGAGTCAGTCGCTACGGTCACCGTAGTCTGCGGCTGGGCTGGTAATCGTCGGGTAACACACCGGTAATGCTGCTTGCCCCATTCTTGGATTCGACAGCAAGAACACGGTCTAGCAGAGGAGCAGGACATGGCATTGTTGAGTCAATCAACTGCGACGTCGGCGACGTGGTCTTGGCTCTCCGGCGTTGTCGCTCCTTCTGTTCCGCGGTGGCACCAGAGCAACCTGACCAACTGCCAACTTTCACAAGATGGGCCAATGGCCAGCAGCGATGACTCCAATGCTATTTTTTCAATGCACCTGCTGCGTTATGCGGCGCAACACCAGGATCTGATTAAGGCGCTCTTCTGGGCCCACGGTGGACCGGTCGGAGCAGCGCAGCATGGCTGCGGCGCGCAGTGGCTCCGGGGCGCTAGGAACCTGCACTGTCTCATTCACCCTCACCATGGGTTGGCAATTCCCCTTCCAACTTCCGGAAATCCGCAATTATGCGCAGATCACCGGGACCGCCAACGTCACGGACCGTATTGATGGTTGGCGCACCATAGACCACTTGGATCTGCAAAGGGGCAGATCAAGCCTATTTGCTGTTGACCGTGGCCATGTAGGTTTTGGACCACGGTGGCGGCTCGAACGTTCGGCTGAACGAAACCTTCGGCTGGTGCCATCTACTCAGGCTTGCCGCTGGTGGACGTGAGCTGAACATGCTGCGCGTGCCGAGGGTGGGGGCGGCACGCACGGGAACTCTTTTAACTGCGAAATGTCTTCCTTACAGGAGCAGGATATGAACTATGAAAACCGACCGGTGTGCCTATCGAAACCGGTCATTCAGCGAGAACTGCCGGCAGGACTGCCGGATATGCGCATGCGTCTCATACGCGTGCTGTCAAAGGTCTGGGTCAATGAAACCGAACTGCACTACTTCTTCATCGACGGACCCGAAGCCCAACGGGAAGCCGTACGCCATGCCTTTGCAGAGTGGAAGGCGCTGCCGCTGGGATTGAAATTTACCGAGACCACGGACCGCGCCGCCTCCGAAATCCGTATTGCCTTCGATCAGGCCGACGGTTCCTGGTCCTACGTCGGACGCGACCTACTGGGAATTCCTGCCACTGAAACAACCATGAATTTCGGTTGGGACCTGACGGATGACTACGGCCACACCACGGCGCTCCACGAGATCGGACACAGTCTGGGGCTGCCGCATGAGCACCAGAACCCATTTTCCGGAATCGTGTGGGATGACGACGCTGTCTATAAGTACTTCACGGGAGCGCCGAACTTCTGGTCGCGGGCCCAGACAGAACAAAACGTACTGAAGAAGTTCGCGCAGCAGGAAGTGGACGGCTCCCCGTGGGATCCGAATTCTGTGATGGAGTATTGGTTCCCCGCAGGACTGATTCTCCAACCGGCCGAATACTCCACCGGACTGAACCCAGCCGGTGGCCTGTCAACCCAGGACAAGGAGTGGGCCAAGAATTTCTATCCTGCTACTTCGTCGACGATGACGGAGCTCAAGGCCTTTGAATCACAGGTGCTTCAGCTGGCGGCGGGGGCGCAAGCCGACTTCTCGATATCGCCTGCTGTCTCGCAAAACTACACCATCGCCACCTTTGGCGAAACCGATATGGTCATGGTTCTTTTTGAAGACGAGGGCGGCTCGCTGCGCTATCTGGGCGGCGATGACGACAGCGGAACGGGTCTCAACGCCCAGATGAAAGTCCGTCTGCTGGCCGGACGCCGCTATGTCCTGCGTTTGCGGCTGTACTGGGCTGGCGGCAGCGGCAAATCCAGCATCATGTACTGGTAGCCGCACCCTCCGCTGCGACAGAAACAACCCATCGTCCAACACCCCGCACTCCTCTAAAATCAAGGTGTGCGGGGTGTTGGACAGTTAGATCTGCGGCATCACGTCGGGCGTCCTTGGTCATCAGTGGTGAAGGACTGCGTTTGGAACTTGTTCAGGAACGCCACCAGTTTTCCGTCGGGTTTGAGAACGATCGTCGCTCCGTCCTGCCAGATCCAATTTTCATCGTCGTGACCGCCGCCCACCGGGTCGCCCTGATTCTGGTGGACGTTGTGCACGCCGAGGCCGCTGGAAAATGGTTCGCCGAAGACAAAGAAGCGTGTGCCGCCATCGATCACGGATTCCAACTCGGTGAGCGCCTGAATGCCGGTACCGCTGAGCCACCGCGGATTCCAGCGCAGCCAGGTTAAGAGCCGGTACAGCCAACCCGCGAAGAGCAGCAGGCGAATGACCAGCGGTGGGTGCAGCACCGTTGACCGAATGTAGTCCGCGGCGCCGCTGGTCGCGGTGGAAGCCAGTGGATGCCATCCATCGCTGAGCGAGGAAATCCCGGTGAAGTCTGCTGCCCGCAATCTGGGTGTTCGCCATTGGACGCCGTTGGGCATATTTTTGGGGTCCACGTCGATGGCGCAATGGTAATTCCCCTGTGGTGTGTGGATGACCAGATTGCCGTGATAATAACGGCCATAGTTGTCAGGCGGGTCGCGATAATAATCCTGCAGGGTCTCGACAAGCACCCCGTATCCATTGCTCAGCGGCATGAACTGCTCCCTTCTAAAATTTTGCTGTCTTCGCTTAATTTGCAGGACTGTCCAGCACCTGCCCCACTTTGTCCTGCACCCGCTTAGCCTGCTGGTCGACCATGACCGTAAACAACTGCTGCGCGGCCCCGAATATCACCGCCCAGGCAAGTATCTGCTGCGAGCTGTCGAGGTCGGATAGACCGGGAAAGAAGCCGCCCCGAATGAGCAACAGGCCAAATACTGAGATCAGCGCGCCAAGAGGCAGCTTCAGCAGGGCCATGGCAATCGCCAGATTAAAGGGTGCAGCGGTGCCGCCGACGGCGCGGAAGGAGCCTGCCGCAGACACCGCGGCACCTGCCATCCCGACGAAGAGCAGCAGCGAAATATCCGTGGGGCGCACGGTAGCGGCAACGACCTCGTCTCGACTTTGCACATTCTGCGCCTGTTGCTCGGTCTCCGCACCGCCGTTAGTTTGCGTCCCCTGTTCCGACGGCAATGGGCTCTCGTTGGTGGGGCACACCACGGTGGCCTTCCCCTCGGGGGTAAAGCAGATGGCCAGGTCGCTGGGGTTGGTCGCACCCCACAATGCCAGCCCGCCGGAAAGCAGCAACAGGATTACAGTCCATGCGGTGAGCCCGCGGCGGAAGCTGAGCATCCTTGCATATTCGCGTCGGTAGGCCATATTCGCGGCACTTCCGGCAGTGATGATTTCTTCGCGCACGAGTCCCGAATCAATGAAGTTCAGCTTGGCCTGCACATTGGTTCCCAATTTGTCCACATCACGCATCAGCAGTTCAAAAGCGATGCGTTGCGGGTCCTTGAGATCAAGGTGGTTGCGCACATCCGACTGGATCTTCGGAAGCTTTCCCAGCAGGTAGTCCGAATCTCCACGGCGCAGCATGAGTATGCTTGCGGCGTGCATATGCGCCATGACACTGCCGATGAGCGTGGTGCCCAGCATGAACTTCCACCGGGTGGTGCTCAACCGTGCCTGCGCCGCATCCAGGTGATGCTTGATCGCTGCGTCCAATTCCGCTGCCACATCGGCACCGCCGGACGTGGCCTCGAAAGGTGGAGGAAGCTTGGCCAGGTAGCGGGCTTCGTCTTGCCAGCCGGCAAGATCGGATACGGCAATGGGGAATCGCCGCTGGGCCATATTGACCCTGAACTGTGAATGTTTGTCGATGCTCGGCATGATCGGGTACCCCGCTTGCTTCCGAGTGGTCCTGCGGGCGCAGAAAAGCAGGCCCCGCGAACATTCCTTCAACCGAATGCCAACGGGAAACGAGGATCAGACAGGGCACGCCTCGCCGCTCCACACCTGGTCGGCTGCCGGCAGCCAACCATCGTCAATCATCTAGCGTGTAGTGTGAGGCATCGGGTGTTACCGGTGCATTACAGCCATCTGCGGGCGACGGCCAGATCCGAGCCAAGCACGGTTTCTGCAACTGCGGAGGGCTGGAAGCGGCCACGACCCCTGCCTATTAGGCGACGATCAGTGCGATGCCGACATAGGTGGTCAGCAGGGACGCCAGAATCCATTCAGCCTGAGAGCCGGTTTCCGCCAAAATCGGCAGGGCCACGCGGCCGTTGGCCTTCCACACTCCCCCGACCACCGGCAGCTTCCGGAACCACCGGGGGGATCGGATCTTGATCGGCCAGATGAGATTGCAGCCGCCGACGGTGAGCATGTCGCCCACGACGTGTACGACCACACCGGTGGCAACCGCCAGCAGGAACCACTCGTTGTCCTCGGGCGCGTTCATCCCTACAAAGGCGCCGGCCGCCAGCGCGATGATCCAGCACAGCGTCGCGGGCATGAATTTCAACGACTTCACCGCGAAGGAAATCAGCAGCACCGCAAAGAGCGCCGCGGCGGGATAGACGGTGCCCAGGGCAGCGGTCTGCACATCCCAGCCATTGGCCAGCCAGGCAAGCAGGATGAAGAATGCCATGCCGATGATCGAATGTGTGCCATTGCGGTGGCCGCCCGAAACCTGCCCGACGATCCGGGCGAAGATGCTTGAAATAGGCGGCAGCGAGCGGGCGATCGTCGCCCCGTGATGGTCCGCATCCGGCAGCAATGCCGCCCCGGCGCAGACGATGGCGCCGGCCAGCGTCTCCCAGCGGTCCATCTGCAGTACCCCGAAGCCGAGGTCGATCGAACCGATTGTCACCGGAGTTGTAATTGCTAGCCATGCGGCAGCGCCGCTTATGGCATGGTGTCCACCCATCATGAGTTCAACCTTAAGACTGGTCACCGACGTTTTAGCTGCACTGCGGCGGTAAGCTTGAGCACATGAGTATTGTGCGCGAAGCAACGCCCGCGGATTGCCCGCAAATTTTGGAGCTCATTCACGAGCTAGCAGTGTACGAAAAGGAACCCGACGCGGTGCGCAACACCGTTGAGGATCTCGCCGCGCACCTCTTCGGCGCCGATCCCAAGGTCTTCGCCCACGTGGCGCAGGACGAGGCGGGAAACATCGTCGGCACCGCCATCTGGTTCCTCACCTACTCCACGTGGGAGGGCCGCCACGGCATCCACCTGGAAGACCTCTACGTCCGCGAATCCCAGCGCGGGCTCGGCACCGGCACCGTCCTGCTGCGCACACTCGCGCAAATCTGCGTCGACCGCGGCTACAAACGACTTGAATGGGCGGTGCTCGACTGGAACACCCCCGCCATCAAGTTCTACGACGCCATCGGCGCAGATTCCATGGATGAATGGTCCACCCGTCGACTGGATGGCGATGCATTGACGGCACTGGCGGCGCAGGAGGCTGCACGATGACCCACTATCGCGGCATGGACGTGGCCGAACACCGCGTGACCGTCCCCCTGGACCATGCGGATCCACACGGCGAACAGATCAGCATCTTCGCCCGGGAAATCAGCACCGACTCCTCGCTGCCCTGGCTGCTGTTCCTTCAGGGCGGCCCGGGCGGAAAGTCTCCACGTCCCGCCTCGCTCTCCGGCTGGCTGGCCGAAGCCGTCAAGCACTTCCGCGTCCTGCTGCTGGACCAGCGCGGCACCGGCCTGTCCACCCCTGCCAACCGGCAGTCACTCGCGCTGCGCGGCGACTACGCGGCGCAGGCACGCTACCTGACCCACTTCCGCGCCGATTCGATCGTGCGAGACGCCGAAGCGCTGCGTGAACACCTGGGCGTTGAACGGTGGAGCACCATGGGCCAGAGCTACGGCGGGTTCTGCACGCTGACCTACCTGTCGCTGTTCCCGCAGTCCTTGGAACGCTGCCTGATCACCGGCGGGCTTGCAGCGCTGGATGCCGAGGCTCAGGATGTCTACCGCGCCACCTACCAGCGCATGGCCGAGCGCAATGCCGAGTACTTCTCCTGGTATCCGCAGGACTTCGGCATCCTGCACGAAATCTACGAGCATGTGCGCCACAACGACGACGAGGTGCTGCCCAATGGGCAGCCGGTGACCGTCCCGCTGGTGCAGATGCTGGGCATGTACCTGGGCGGGAACACCCGGGTGCACCTGCTGCACCACGTCTTTGAAGAGGCCTTCGTCGATACCCCCGGGGGTCGACGCCTGTCGGATACGTTCCTGGACTCACTGGCGGCTCAGGCTTCCTTCTCGTCCAACCCGCTCTACGCGCTGATGCACGAGACCATCTACGCCCAGGGTTCGCCGACAAACTTCGCCGCCGAGTCGGTCCTCCCCGAATTTGCCGAGTTCACCGCCCATGCGCAGACCCCGCTGCTCACCGGCGAGATGATTTTCCGTTGGCATTTCGCCTCAGACCCGGCCCTGCGTCCGTTGGAGGATGTTGCACGGGTGCTGGCGGAATATGAGCATTTTGGTCCGCTGTACGATCTTGCGGTGCTGGCCGACAATACGGTGCCGGTGGCCGCGGCCGTCTACCACGACGACGTTTACGTCGACCGGGAGCTGTCGCTGCGCACCGCAAGTCAGGTTAATGGCCTGCAGGCGTGGGTGACCGAAGATTTCCACCACGACGGAATCGCCGACGAGGGACCTGCCATCTTCCGTCGGCTGTTGGCCATGACCAAGGGTGAAGACCCCGAGGCGGCCGCCGCGGCAGAATAAAACCAAAGGACCACCGAGGACAGCAAAGCCGTGCCACCCGGGTTCATGGAGCCAGGACGGCACGGCTTCGCTGTTCTGCGCCGGGGCGGGAACTATTTGTCCAGGTCGGCGGCGATCTCTTCGCACAGTCGCTGCAGCAGCGGCAGGGCGGCGGAAAGGACTACCTGCTCCTTGGCGCTCAGGGCCTCGATGTTCCCGGTCAGTGCGTTCATTGCCCGGGAGCGGTATGCGTCAACTTCCTGCTTCCCTCGCTCGGTCAACGCAACAAGGCTCACCCGGCGGTCGCGTGGATCGGTCTGTCGAATCACCATTCCGTCCTGCTCCAGACGGATCACAAGCCCCGTCATCGTCGGCTGGGCCACGCGCTGTTGGATGGCAAGATCCCCCACACGCTGTGCCCCGTCACGGTCCAACCCTGCAAGAACCCGCCACGCAGTCACTGATCTCCCCTGTCCTGCGACGTGTCCCAGCAGTCGGGACATCGTTCCGGAGGTCATCGTGATGCCTGCTGCGATGTCATTGGCGGGCAGTGGATCGGTACTCATAGTTTTACCCTAGTTCATCAAGTGGTTCATGCTGTACTCGAGAAGATGCCCGCCCAGTCCCCAAAACACGGGTCCTGTGGCGGGCATTCTTGCTTCAATTACTTCTTTTCGTCGGCTTCCGATGCCTGCTTGGCAGCGGCGGCAATAGCCTCGGCTTCCTCTGCCTTGGCTGCCGCGTTGCGGCCCAGCGGAGTCCACAGGGACAGCACCGTGGCGACGACGATCGCTCCGAGAATCACCAGCAGGGAGATGCCTACCGGAATATCCAGCCATGCGTACTGGTGCAGCGGCTCGCCGCCGTTGATGAATGGCACCTGGTTTTCATACAGCGCGTGGAACACCAGCTTGACACCGATGAAGGCCAGGATGAAGCTCAGTGCGTGCTTCAGGAAGACCAGTCGGCTCATCAACCCGCCAAGCAGGAAGTACAGCTGACGCAGGCCCATCAGTGCAAAGATGTTCGCGGTGAACACGATGAATGCCGACTGGGTCAGGCCGAAGATCGCAGGAATCGAGTCGAAGGCGAACAGCAGGTCGGTCATGCCGATGGTAATGAACACCATCACCATGGGCGTGAACAGCTTCTTGCCGTCGACCACGGTGCGCAGCTTATTGCCGTCGTAGTCATCGGAGATTGGCAGCTTGCTGGTCAGCTTCTTTACCAGGCCGCTCTCTTCGTCCTCATCCTCTTCGTCCTTCAGCTGATTCCATGCGGTCCACAGCAGGAACGCACCGAAGATGTAGAAGACCCAGGAGAAGTGTTCGATGACGGCGGCACCGGCAACAATGAAGATCGCGCGCAGGATCAGCGCGATGATAATGCCGAACATCAGCACTTCCTGCTGGTACTTACGCGGTACCGAGAAGCGCGCCATGATGATGATGAAGACGAAGAGGTTGTCCACCGACAACGCGTATTCGGTGATCCAGCCGGCGTAGAACTCCTGACCGATCTGGCTTCCGGCCTGCCACCAGAGGATTCCGCCGAAGGCGACCGCCAAACCGATGTAGATTGCGACGAAGATGCCGGCTTCCTTCATCGATGGAATATGGGGTCGCTTGGTCACGTAAAGCAGGTCCGCGACCAGCACAGCGCACAAGACAATCAGTGCGATGATTTCGAATTGAAGTGTTAACCCTGAAGTGCCCACAGACGAGCAGCCTTTCGTTGTAGGGGTATGTCAAATAACCGCAAGTCTCTCCGCCTCCCGCGCCAGTTCTGGCGTCGTGGTCGGCTGCTGCGCCCGGCGGCTCGCCCTTGAGCCGCGTGCTGACGTTCACAGCATTTGGGATACTCCCCTACGTCCAAAGACCAATTATACCGTACAGCCAATACACAGCTAAATACCCAACCCGTTATCGGCGGGTTAAAAGGCGCCGCCGCAGCACCCGATGGTGCGTGGCGGCGCCGGCACAGCCCGGGGAATCACGCAGTCCTCCTAGGCGTGTCCCGCGGCCTTCATCTGACGCAGCTCCTTCTTCAACTCCGCAACCTCATCGCGCAGCCGGGCCGCCAATTCGAACTGCAGTTCCCCGGCGGCCACGTGCATCTGCGCGGTCATCTCCTCGATCTGGCCCAGCAGATCTTCGGCGGGGGCCGCAGCCAGCCCGTCCTTGCGCACGGTCGCGGAGCTCTTGGTGCGCTTGGCGTCCTTGGCCAGACGGTTGTTGTTTAGCAGCTCCTGGGTGTCGGCGTCTTCCCGGGCCAGCTGATCGGTGATGTCCGCGATCTTCTTGCGCAGCGGCTGCGGGTCGATGCCGTGTTCCTCGTTGTGCGCCTGCTGGATGGCGCGGCGGCGGTTAGTCTCCTCGATCGCCTGGCTCATCGCGTCGGTGATCTTATCTGCATACATGATCACCTGGCCGGAAACGTTACGCGCGGCACGGCCGATGGTCTGGATCAGCGAGGTGGCCGAACGCAGGAAGCCCTGCTTGTCCGCGTCCAGGATCGCCACCAGCGACACCTCGGGCAGATCCAGTCCCTCACGCAGCAGGTTGATGCCCACCAGCACGTCGAAGGAGCCCATGCGCAGCTCGCGCAGCAGCTCCACGCGGCGGATCGTGTCAACATCCGAGTGCAGGTACTGCACCCGCACCTGATGCTCGGTGAGATAGTCGGTCAGATCTTCGGCCATGCGCTTGGTCAGCGTGGTGACCAGCACGCGCTCGTCGCGGTCCACCCGGGTGCGGATCTCGTCGAGCAGGTCGTCGATCTGCCCCTTGGTCGGCTTGACGATGATCTCCGGGTCGATCAGGCCGGTCGGGCGGATGATCTGCTGCACGAAGCCGTCGGACTTGCCCAGCTCGTACTTGCCCGGGGTCGCCGAAAGGTACACGGTCTGCCCGATGCGCTCCAAGAACTCGTCCCATTTCAGCGGGCGGTTGTCCATGGCGCTGGGCAGGCGGAAGCCGTGCTCCACCAGAGTGCGCTTGCGCGACATGTCGCCCTCGTACATGGCGCCGATCTGCGGCACGGTGACGTGGGATTCGTCGATGACCAGCAGGAAGTCGTCCGGGAAGTAGTCGAGCAGACAGTGCGGGGCGGAGCCTGCCTCGCGCCCGTCGATATGGCGCGAATAGTTTTCGATGCCATTGCAGAAGCCCATCTGCTCCATCATTTCCAGGTCATAGGTGGTGCGCATGCGCAGCCGCTGGGCCTCGACGAGCTTGTTCTGGCTCTCCAGCTCCTTCAGCCGCGCCGCCAGCTCGTCTTCGATGGACTTGATGGCCTTGCCCATGCGCTCGGCGCCGGCCACATAGTGGCTGGCCGGGAAGATGTACATCTCGGTTTCTTCGCGGATGACCTCGCCGGTGACAGGGTGCAGGGTGTAGATTGCCTCCACCTCGTCGCCGAAGAACTCGATGCGCACCGCCTGTTCCTCGTACATCGGGATGATTTCCACGGTGTCTCCGCGCACGCGGAAGGTGCCGCGGTGGAAGTCCATGTCGTTGCGCGTGTACTGCATGGCGACGAATTGGCGCAGCATCGCGTCGCGGTTCAGCTCCTCGCCGGCGCGCACCGTGACCATGCCGGCGACGTATTCCTCCGGGGTGCCCAGGCCGTAGATGCAGGAGACGGTGGCGACGACGATGGTGTCGCGGCGGGTGAGCAGCGAGTTGGTCGCCGAGTGGCGCAGCCGCTCCACCTCCTCGTTGATCGAGGAGTCCTTCTCGATGAAGGTATCGGTCTGCGGAACGTAGGCCTCGGGCTGGTAGTAGTCGTAGTAGGAGACGAAGTACTCCACGGCGTTGTTCGGCATCAGCTCGCGGAACTCGTTGGCCAGCTGGGCCGCCAGCGTCTTATTCTGCACCAGCACCAAGGTGGGCCTTTGTACCTGCTCCACCAGCCAGGCGGTAGTCGCCGACTTGCCGGTGCCGGTGGCGCCGAGCAGCACGATGTCCTTCTCGCCGGCGGTGATGCGCTCGGTCAGCTCCTTGATGGCCTGCGGCTGGTCGCCGGCTGGCTCGTACTCGCTGATGACTTCGAAGGGTGCAACGACGCGTTTAATCGGCTGGGCTAGGCTCATGTACCTAGCCTACGCCCTAGCGTCGACGGTTGAACCTGCCACGCCCCGACCGGCGGGGCCCGTCACCAACTTCGGGTTTGAATTGATCACCTCGTCACCGGGTCGACGCAGTAATGCCCGGGTAACAACGCGGTAATCGCCACCCGTCATAGTGGTTGCAGCACGTTCGCAGCCGATGAATGCGGAGGCGGATGCGCCATAGGGTGCACCGGGGCAGACTCTGCCGCCAGCTCATCCCTGATCGTTGCTGCGCACACCGCGACGTCCTGATTTCTCGAAGGACCCCGCTTGATGCCTCTGCGGATCCCACCTGCCGCCGCTTCGCCGCAGACGGTGAAAGATCCATCCCATCGCACCGCACCCTAGGAAGGAAGGCCCCCGAATGCCGGTCCCATTCCAAGGCGAACTATTCACCTTTTCCAATCCCGACGGCTCCGAGCTGACGCTCAAAGGCTGGGGCAACCAGTTCCATGCCGTCTTCGAAACCCTGGACGGCTACACCGTCGTCAAGGGCGAGGACGGCTACTACGAATACGCAACGCTCGCCGAGAACGGCGAATCGCTGCAGCCTACCGGCGAGCGCGTCGGTACCGCGGATCCCCAGACGCTGAACCTGCCGCAACATCTGCGGGTCACCCGGGAATCCAGCGCCATGCAGGCCCGCGCGACACGCGAATCACTGGGGTCCGTGCCTCGCTGGATGCAGCGCCGCATGGGAGCCCAAGAACAGATGAAGGCGCGGTCGGCATCCCCTGATTCCGCGCCGCCCTCGAATCCGACCACCGGAAATTTCCGGGGGCTGGTGCTACTCATTGATTTCAGCGACTTCCCGGCGACGATCAGCCGGCAGGAGGTCGACGACTTCTGCAACGAGGCGGGCTACACCGGCTTCGGCAACAACGGATCGGCGTTCGACTATTTCCGCGACGTCTCGGACGGCAAGCTGTCATACACCAACCTTGTCGCCGCCTACTACCGGGCGGCGCATCCGCGGACCTACTATACGGACCCCGCCATCAGCTACGGCACGCGGGCCCAGGAGCTGATCCGCGAGGCGCTGGACAGCCTAGTCGCCGCAGGCTTCGACTTCTCCTCGCTGACGGCGGACTCGGGAGGCTACATCAAGGCGCTGAGCGTCTTCTACGCCGGGGTGCGCTCGAACGCCTGGAGCCAAGGGCTGTGGCCGCACAGCTGGGCACTGGCCTCGCCCTATGTGCTCAGCACGACGCGCCGCCTCTCCGACTACCAGATTACGGATTTGGGCAACCAGCTCACGCTGCGCACGTTCTGCCATGAGAACGGGCACATGGTGTGCGACTTTCCGGACCTCTACGACTACGACAGCGTCGGGGTCGGACTGGGTGTCGGGCACTACTCCCTGATGTGCTACGGCGGCAACGACAAGAACCCGACGCAGGTCGACGCCTACCTGAAGCATGCGGCGGGCTGGTCTTCGGCGGCCACGACCATGGCTTCCGGGCAGACCTACACCATCGCCGCCGGTCGCAACGAGTTCCTGCTGCATCCGCGCAGCGCCACGGAGTACTTCATCGTGGAGAACCGCGAGCAGGCCGGCAGGGATGCGGCGCTGCCGGATTCAGGCGTCGCGATCTGGCACGTGGACACCACCGGCAGCAACAGCAACCAGGAGATGACCGCGGCCAAACACTACGAACTATCCCTGGAGCAGGCTGACAACCGCTTCGATCTGGAACGGCGGGTCAACTACGGCGACGCCACGGACCTCTACGGGGGAACGGGTTCCAGTTTTGGTCCTTCCTCGGCGCCGAACAGCAATTGGTGGGACGGCACCGGATCGGGTCTGGACATCGAGTCAGTCTCCGCCGTCGCCCATTCGATGACGGTGTCCACCCGGAATACCGGTCCTGCCACCTACTACGGCATCGCCGTCAACCAGGTCTTCGCGACGGTGAACGCGCAGAACGCGTGGGCCCACATCGGATCCCTGGGCTGGCGCAAGATCACCACCGGAGCCCCGGACGGCATCACCAACATGCTGGCCATGCTTGCCCTGGCACAGGCCAAGGGCCTGAAGGTCACCGTCGTCGCCGACACATCATTTATCACGCAGTGCTACCTGTGAATCCGTCCACGAGCTACACGAAAGAAGGATCAACCATGTGGACCACCATCAACCAGATCTTCACCTCCAACCATTCGCAGAACGCCTGGGCCCATCTGGCCTCGGATAACGCCTGGCACAAGGTGTTGACCGGAGCGACCGACGGCGTGACCAACGTCCATCTGGTGCTCTCCGTGGCCAAGGCCACCGGCAAGCAGGTCTATATTGTGCTGGATGCCGCGAAGAACATCACGCAGGTCTACCTCTAGCCCGACGGACAGAGAAAGGGGTGCAAACGCACATGAGCAAGGACTACGAGATTAAGATCAGTGTTGCCGGAACCGGCGAGGCAGGATCCCAGGGCGGTGCGGATTCCTCGGCCCCGGCGCCGCTGCCGCTTCAGCAGCTGACGGCGGCCGAACTGGGCGGAACAGGGTCGGCACCAGCGCCGATGGATCTTGGGCAGATGGCTGCCGGGGGGCCGGATGCTGCTCCAGAACCGATGACGCTCGAGGAGCTGGGCGAGCCGGATGGCTCCTGACCGGGCCTCACTACCCCGATAAGGTATTGCAGCGCTGCGCAACCGGCCCGAGCTGCCGGCCGCGCTGCGCAGCACCTGGCCGCCTAGCGTCCGCGCATGCCGTAGCGAATGGCATTGCGTTTAGCCGTGTGCGCAATCGTGCTGCCGAAAAAGCTCACGGTCAGCACCGTGGCAGAGAGCAGGCCCGCCAGCGCAATCCACCCGGAGAAATAGACCACCGGGGAATACGGTCCGTGGTCCTTGGCCACGAATTCGCTGCGTCCGCCAAATCCCAGCCACAGCACCAAAGCGGTGGCAAAGCACGCGAGCATCAGCCATTTAGCGATCTTCCGGTGTCTCATCCCTTGGCCTCCGGGTGCGAAGCTAGTTGTGCATACAGCGCGTCAACCTGATCGATGAGTTCTTGTCGCGTGCCCGAGTTTTCCAGCACGAAATCGGCGACGACGGCTCGCTGCTCGTCGGTGGCTTGAGCCGCCATGCGGGAGACCGCATCTTCTTCGCTCCAACCGCGGTCCTGCACCATCCGACGGATCCGTTCCGCGCGCCCTGCCTGCACGACGACGACGGCGTCGAAGCGCTCCTGCTGACCGGTTTCCACCAACAGCGGGATGTCTTCAACCACTATCGCCCCTGCATCGGCCGCGTTGCGCAGCGTTCCCGCAGCCTCGCGCACCAGGGGGTGCACGATGGAGTTCAGCTTCTCTCGTTGCAGTTGATCACCGAATACTATGGCACCCAGGGCTTGGCGGTTCAGGCTCCCATCGGGATTGAGCACCTCCTGGCCAAAGGCCGCGGTGATTCCGGCCAAGCCCGGCGTGCCGGGCTCCACCACTTCGCGGGCCAAAACATCGGCGTCGATCACCACCGCGCCGAGCTCGGCGAGTCTCGCTGCCACCACTGATTTACCGGATGCTACACCACCGGTCAGGCCCACATGCATCATGGCTACCAGCCTAGTATGCCCCGCACCGGACGCTGGTTTTCGACTCGGGTCGGTGTGCCGGGCAGCCGCTACACAGCCCGGCACCTAGACGCGGCGCAGCTGGGTGAGGGTATCTAATAATTCAGGACCGGGTTCCACCCCGAGTTCGGTCTTCAACCGGCTGATGAACTGCAGCAGTCCGGCGGTGGCAGAGGCATTATTGCCCTGTCCGGATTCGGCACGGGCAATGATGCTTGCCACCGACTCGCGCATGGGGTCCAAACGCAGCGCTGTCTGCGCCAGCTGCCAGGCACGATGCTGCAGCCCCAGTCCCAGCAGATGTCGCGACACGGCTTCCAGCGCGCGCAGCCGCAGTTGGCGCAGCGCCTCCTGCTCTTCATAAAGCCACGGCTCATCCCAGTCGGGCAGCAATTCACGAGTGGCCAGAAAGACATCCTCCAGCAGGCTTTCGCCGCCTGGGTCGAGCAACGCGGTCTCCAGTCGACAGCTCAGCAGGCGTAGATCCACCACGACCGCTGGATCGACTTCCACCCAACCGTCCTCGCAGCGCAGCACCCCTGGACTCTGCCGATGAATATGGCACAGGCTGACCCGCAGGCTATCCGCGGCGCGGATCTCGGTGGTTTCCGGCCAGAGCATACCTGCCAGCCGACGCCGGGAGACCGAACCTTGTAGCACCAGCAGGGTCAGCACCCGCTGCTCGCGCAGCCGCAGCCGAATCGGCTCGCCATCGGCCAATAAACGCCAACGGTCCAACAGCTCGATTTCGTACACACCCACCATCGGCAACTCCCCCAGCACATAGGATCCAGTCCCTGCAGATGCCTGCTCGGGCATTATCTTCTCACCGGCACCGCACCGCGTCAATGCCCTATTTGAGGGATAAATCAAGCTGAAATAAGGTTGCGATGTGCAAGTATCGGCTTATTCTCCGGTGCGTTGGGATCGAGTCGAGCCCTTGGGGAATCCTTGAGGAAAACCTGCGCGCGCCACAAGATAAAATGGTGGCAATGGACTCCAACGATTCGACCGCGACTCGGTACACCGTTCCGTCGGCAGACAGCGTGCACGAAGTGGAAATCAAACGCTCCCGCTTCATCACCTACCTGTACCGGGTTGAATCCGAGGTGCAGGCGCGCGAGGCCATCGCCGCCCTGCGCAAGACCCACTTCGACGCCCGGCACCACTGCAGCGCCTTCATCCTCGGGGCCGACCGGATGACCCAGCGCTCCAACGACGACGGTGAACCCTCGGGTACGGCCGGCATCCCGATGCTCGATGCGTTGGCCAAGCGCGACACCCCCGACGGATCGCCGCTCTCTGACATCCTGGCCGTGGTGGTCCGCTATTTCGGCGGCATCAAGCTCGGCGCCGGCGGACTGGTGCGCGCCTACTCCGATTCGGTCTCCCAAGCGCTGGATGCGGCAACGCTGATCCCCCGCCAGCGCCTGCGCATCTTCACCCTGGATGCCGACCATGCCCTGGCCCCGCGCTATGAGAACGATCTTCGCGCCGCTGGCTACCAAATGGAGGCCACGGTGTGGGAGGCCGAACACGCAGTGCTGCATCTAGGCATTGAAGACACCGATGCAACGGCGGCGCAGCTAGCCGAATTCATCGCAACCCTGACCTCCGGGGCCGGCACCGCGCGCCCCACCGCGACCAAATGGGTGGATATTGCATGAGTGAAACGATCGAACTCGACAACCTGTTGGCCGCGCTGCGCCGCTGGCCCGATGTCGTGGCCCCCAACCTCTTCGCCGTCGATGCTGCGGACCGACTCCTGCTGGACACCTGCGACGCGCAGCTGGCCGCCGACGGGTCCAGCTGGGAGCGCAGCCTGAGCGTGGTCGGCGACCACTACGGCGCGCTGACCCTGGGCGCGCTGGCACTCGGCGCCCGCCAGGTCCTCGTGCATACCGATTCGCTCACCTCCCGCCGCGCCATCGAGGCAAACGCCCGACGGCTGCTGCCGGATCTAGTCCAGCGGATTGAATTCCGCCCGCTACAGACCGTGGCGGCCGACTCGACCCTGCTGCTCATGGCCCTGCCGCGCGGGCTGGACGTGCTGGCCGAACAGGTGCATGCCATCGCCGCCGCGGCGGCCCCCGAACTGGTCCTCCACGCGGGAGGGCGCATCAAACACATGAACCGTTCGATGAACCAGGTGTTCGACGAACACTTCGCCCGGCTCGACGTATCGTTGGCCCGGCAGAAGTCCCGCGTCCTCACCGCTCGCCGGATCCGTGACGTACTTCCCGCCTCCCGATTTCCGGTCAGCGCCACCCACAGCGTGGCAGGGGTCGACGTCAACCTGCGTGCGGGCGCGGCCACCTTCGGTTCCGCGCGGCTCGATCCAGGCACCCGGCTGCTGCTGGAACATCTTCCGGATCTTTCAGGCGCTGAGCGGCTGCTGGATCTCGCCTGCGGCAACGGCTCGATCGGCATCGTCGCCGCCCTGCGCTACCCGCGGCTGCGTGTGGATGCCTCCGACCACTCTGCGTCCGCCGTCGCTTCCACGCGCGCCGGCGCCCAGGCCAACGGCCTTGCCGAACGCATCACCGTGGTCCAGGACGATGGGCTCTCCCGTCTGCCCGACGCCAGCGCGCAGCTGATCACGCTGAACCCGCCATTTCATATCGGCAACACCGTCACCGCGGACATTGCCTTCAAACTGATCGACGAGGCTGCCCGTGTACTTGCCGACGGCGGCCAGCTGATCTGCGTTTTCAACTCCCACCTGCGCTACCGCGGCGAACTGGAACGCCGTGTCGGCCCCACGCAGCAGCTCGCACGTGACAAGACCTTCACCGTCACGGCGTCCACCAGAGTCCGCAGCCGAGTAGGCACCGCGCGCTAGTTCTCCACAGTCGGCGGCAAGTCCGGCGACGCTAAACCCTGCAGGGTCATGCTGTGTTTATGACCAACACAGCCACAGCGTGCGCGGCACAGCTTCGCGCATACCTCAATGCGGACGCGGATCACGATCCCGCCGCATTGCTGGCCCTTGCCTCGCTCGCCGCCGAGCTCCTGACAGTTCTTCCGCAGCAACAAGACCCGCGCTTTGCGCTGGCCTATGCCCAACACATCGAGGCCGCGGCCAATGCTGCCGACCGGGCTCAGATCCATGCGGCCCACCTGCTGCAGGCCGGGGCCGCCCACGGACTTGACCCGCAGGAACTGGAACGCACGCGCACCCCGGAAGCACTCGACTGGACCTCACCGTCTGAGCTCACCGGCGGGCGCACCACGTTCAAGTCTCCCGAAACGCTGCTGTCGGCATGGCTCAACATCAACTATTTCGATGCCAGAGACCGGGTCCGCAGCGCCAACCAGCTCATTGCCCAGTTCGACTTCCAACACCTGCAGCACCCCGCGAAGTTCACCCGACTCGCCGAGCGATTCGCCGATCCGCGCCAGCGCTGCAGTGAACTCGCTTCTGCAGCGCGCAGGCTGCAAAATCTTGAACCACCGTCCGACGAGTACTCTCCTATCACCCACGCCACCGCACGCGATGATGCTGGAAACCTCATGGAAGACCTGATCGATGTAGCACTTGAGGAGCCCGACGCGACCACGCGCAGGGCGCAGGTCAACAACGTTTTCAAGAGGGTTCGTGAGGAAGCGGTGGCGGACGAAAACCAGCAGCACACGGGACTTTTCGACCGGGGCAGCAAGTCCGGGCTGCAACGCTACGAGCTGTTGCTTGGACCGCTCGATGCCGAGTACTTCGCTTCGCTGATCGCCCAAGCCGACAATCCGCGCACCCAGGCAGGGCACGCCGCTCGAGAGCCGCAGGCGAACGTCATCTTCGGGGCCTTCGGCCGCCAGGAGCAGGCCAGCAACCACCCGGACTTCCTCAGCGACGAAGAAGCAGCGAACGAATGGATAGATGACCCAGGTACTGCACTGCCATCGGTTGCACAACGCAGGCTCAACGCGCTGATGAACTTCCTGCGCATCAATTCCCAGCGCCTGCGCCACCTACTCAAGTCAACCGTCGACGGCGCGTCGCCCTCTCCGATCGATGACAGCCTGCTCATCTCCACCGTCGCCCCGAAGCTCGTGGTCACCCTAACACTTGCCGAGCTAGAGGAACGTGCGTCAACCCACGGAATCACTGCCCACGGACGCACGCTCAGCGCCACCGAACTTCGCCAGATGCTCGCCTCGGCCAATATCATTCCGATGGTGCTCGGCGGGCGAGGTGAAGTACTCGATGTTGGCCGCGGCCAGCGCTACCATACCGACCCGATGCGCTTGGCCATCCGCATTCGCGACGGCGGCTGCATCGTCCCCGGCTGCACTATGGATCCAGAATCATGCAGCGTCCACCACATTTGGCTCTGGTCGCAGGGAGGCGTCACCTCCGTGTTCTGGGGTGCGATGCTCTGCGAAACGCACCATCACGATGTCCATGCGGGACTGATCAAGGTGATCCCGGACGGTGGAGTGCCTAAGGTGATCATGCCCAGTTTCATGGACCCCGCTGGGACACCGGTGCGTAATACCATCAATCGCCGCCGCGCCGCTTAGCGGGGGCATCCACAACACGCCTTGCTTACACCGGAACATCAAGCAGGGATGGTCGTTGATCTTGAACACTCTCCGCGTGCAGTGCAACATCTCGGCCGGTGACCATCTGCTGGTCGATAACCCTTGCCTTGTATGCTGTTGCCCAGACCGAAGAATCCCAGCGGGCCAGCGGCCGGGTTGAAAAGGATCTCCAATACCGTCAGCGGTACACAACGAGCTTCGGTCCATTTGAAGGTGCTCAGCGGCAGGCACACGACGAGCACGATACTCCGGGCGGCGGCTTCAATGAATAAGTCGCGATCGATGCCTTGGAAATCCATCTGCGCTTCCCCAAAGTACCTCCAGAAAACTTTCACCGCAGGCAGCACCGGCACTGATCCTGCCATGGTCCACAAAGCCGACGGCAGAATTTTGTTGAGCGAGCGCTCTTCAAGCTTCTCTGCGCGACATCGACCCTTCCGTGTGCGTCCCGATTCCACGAGCGTAACAAGGCGGCGAAGCGCAGTAATCCCACTAGTGTGCGAGCGCAAGGAACCCGAAGTAGGCAATGGCAGTAAAGGTGACATATTCTTCGATACCGTTCGGCGAAATCAGGCAATAGAGCCACAGAACTGCAGCCAACGCGATCCATACAGCATGACGCCCAGCCAGACTGCCGGAATGCTTCGGGGCACCGCAGAGCATTGTTCCTCACTGGGCGAACGAAATGGCACACGCAATGTCGACGTATTCATGAAAGAAACGCTGAGGTGATTAATTACCCTTGCCTTGGTGAGCGATGTCGGTTCCGCCGGTCCACCGCGTGGGCTATTTTCCCACGCCTAGATCAGCGTTACTGATGAGAAGTAGATACAAGGGAGCGTTAAAGGCACGAAGGTCCAACCCGGAATCGGGTTGGACCTTCTTTGCTTAGCGAAAGCTAGTTTCCTTGCGTCGGCCGCAGGGGCCGGCGAGCAGGGAAATTAGTTGCCGGTCAGCTTCTCGCGCAGTGCAGCCAGTGCTTCGTCGGAAGCCAGGGTGCCGGCGTCGGTTGCTGGTGCCTCGGAGGAGTACGAAGCTGGTGCAGCCTCGGCTGCAACAGGCTCTGCTTCTGCGTCGGCAGCCAGTGCAGCGGCAACCTGCTTCTTGTGAGCTTCCCAACGCTCCTGAGCGGCAGCGTACTGTGCCTCCCAAGCAGCGCGCTGGGTCTCGAAGCCTTCGAGCCATTCGTTCGACTCTGGGTCGAAGCCCTCTGGGTACTTGTAGTTGCCGGCCTCGTCGTACTCTGCAGCCATGCCGTAGAGTGCTGGGTCGAACTCGGTACCCTCTGGGTCGACGCCCTCGTTAGCCTGCTTGAGCGACAGCGAGATGCGGCGGCGCTCCAGGTCGATGTCGATGACCTTGACGAACAGCTCGTCGCCCACGGAGACAACCTGCTCAGCCAGCTCAACGTGGCGAACTGCCAGCTCGGAGATGTGAACCAGGCCTTCGATGCCGTCTTCGACGCGAACGAACGCACCGAATGGAACCAGCTTGGTGACCTTGCCCGGTACAACCTGACCCAGTGCGTGGGTGCGGGCGAAGGTCTGCCATGGATCTTCCTGGGTAGCCTTCAGCGACAGGGAAACGCGCTCGCGGTCCAGATCGACTTCCAGAACCTCGACGGTGACTTCCTGGCCAACCTCGACGACCTCTGATGGGTGGTCGATGTGCTTCCAGGACAGCTCGGAAACGTGTACCAGGCCGTCTACGCCGCCCAGGTCCACGAAGGCACCGAAGTTGACGATGGAGGAAACAACGCCCGGACGAACCTGGCCCTTTTCCAGCTTGTTGAGGAAGGTCGAGCGAACCTCGGACTGGGTCTGCTCGAGCCATGCACGGCGGGACAGCACAACGTTGTTGCGGTTCTTGTCCAGCTCGATGATCTTGGCTTCGATTTCCTGGCCGATGTACGGGGCCAGGTCGCGAACGCGACGCATCTCGACCAGCGATGCAGGCAGGAAGCCGCGCAGGCCGATGTCCAGGATGAGGCCACCCTTGACAACCTCGATGACGGTGCCGGTAACGACGCCGTCCTCTTCCTTGATCTTTTCGATGTCGCCCCAAGCGCGCTCGTACTGTGCACGCTTCTTGGACAGGATCAGGCGGCCTTCCTTGTCTTCCTTGGTCAGAACCAAGGCTTCGACGTTATCGCCAACGGTGACAACGTCACCTGGGTCAACGTCGTGCTTGATGGAAAGCTCGCGGGAAGGGATGACACCTTCGGTCTTGTAACCGATGTCGAGCAGAACTTCGTCGTGGTCAACCTTGACGACGGTGCCTTCGACGAGGTCACCATCGTTGAAGTACTTGATGGTGGCGTCGACTGCGGCCAAGAAGTCCTCAGCAGATCCAATGTCGTTGATTGCGACGACTGGTGCGCTGTTGTTCTCGTTCGAGGTGATGGTCATGTAGTAGGGACTCCGATGTGGATAGATTTGATCAGTCGAACCCCCGGAAGTCCCAGGGATTCGAGTGGGTAAAGCTTGCTGCGCGCATGGCGAACCACGGCACGCTTATCAAGTCTACGCGCCTACCAGAGATCGGGTCAAAGTGGAATCCACCAAGATGCACCCCGTGCTTTTGTGAAATTCACTACACGCGGTTCAAAATTCCCGCCCAGCTGCGAGTCGGCTTAGAACCCATGCAGCGTGAAGGGTTCAGCCGTCGTATCAAACAACTTCGCAAAGTTCTTCACATTCGAACCCTGAGTGTGAGTTGCCCGTCCGACGGCAAGCAGCCGCTCAAGGCTCGTCGTACCCAAATAGAGCGAAGCCAGCTCGCGGGCGCTCAGTGCGAAGACTGATACCTCCGGCCGTACCTTCTCCCCCGATCCAAGTTCCCGAATGTCGACGCTGTCAGTACCAACCTCGAACAGAAACTGCCCGGCCGCAAATCCAAGGTCATCTTCGACGTCGAGTACGACAGTGCCCTGATTTTGGTAACCGCGCTGCGAGAAGGCCTTGCAGACATCCAATATCCGCAGCCACAACACGTCCTCCAGGCTGCGAACACTGTAACTGCGTGGATCTTCGAGCAGCACCAACAGCGGGTCGTCCACCGGTCCGGAGGCGTGCACCTCTTCTACCAGGTCGTGATTGGCAACATAGGACAGCAGCTTGATGCGTGCTGCGGGGTTGACCGCGATGAGTTTGTGCACCACCATCCGGGCGGGGTCCTGATCCCAGCCGGCGAACTTGTAGGTGATGAAGCCATCGAGGATGCCCCGCTCGTCGTAGGCTGCGGCAAAGCGCATCTGCTTGGGCTTGGCCAGGGTTTCATAACCGTCCCAGCGGCCCAGTGCATAGCCTTCATCGTAGAGGGCCCCGTCCACCGAGCCGAAGGTGGCCTGTTGGGCGCGGGAGGCAAGGTCGCGATATTGGTCGGTGAACTGCACCGGGTCGATGTCTACCACGCTGCCGGGCAGCTGGCCACGCAGCTTCAGTCCCCCGGCGCATTTAAGGGTAAACCTGATCTGCCGGCTGGCGACGTCGAATCCAAAGCGGCCATAGATGGTCGCTTCGGAGGCGGTGAGTCCCGCCAGTGCGAATCCCTGCGAGGCGGCGTAGGCTAGGTCATCACGCATCTGCGCGGAGAGGATGCCGCGGCGCCGGTGCGTCGGGCTGACGGTGACGGCAGAAATCTTGTGCAGGGCCACGGGGTGTTGGCCGCCGGCGTTCAGCGTTCCCGGAAACGACGCATAGGTGTGCACCGGAGCGGCGGCATGCCGGCTGGGCGCCTGTGCTGACCGGTCGAACACCATGGTGCAGCGCAGCCGATGGGCGGCGGCGATCTCGCGGTAGGTCTGCTCTCCTGCCGCCTCGGCTACGTCGTCGTAAAACCCGATGCTGGTGGAGATCTGGAAGTCGGTGAGCAGCTGCTGTTGTGCCGCTGGCAGCTCGTGGGCGTTGAAGGTCACGGTCTCAAGGTTGCTCATGATGCGCTCCAAGCTGTCGTGGAAGTGGCGTTGTGCTGTGGGTAGGGACGGGGCCCGGCGCCGGTTCTGGCGCCGGACCCCGATGGTTCCTGCGGTTAGTGCGCGGCTTCGTGCCAGGTCGAACCGATGCCCGGCTGGACATCCAGCGGCACCAGCAGATCCGCCGCGTGGCCCATTTCACGGGTCACCAGTTCGCTGATGGCGTCGAGTTCTCCGGGGGCGATTTCCAGCACCAGTTCATCGTGGACCTGTAGCAGCATGCGCGAGGCATAACCGCCGGCCGACAATTCTTCGGCGATGCGCAGCATGGCGACCTTGACCAGGTCCGCGGCCGACCCCTGGATCGGGGCGTTCAGCGCGGCGCGTTCGGCGATGTCGCGCAGGCGGCGGTCGGAGCTATTCAGCTCCGGCAGGTAGCGGCGGCGGCCGAAAATAGTCTCCGTGTAGCCGTCCTTGCGGGCCTGGTCGACCACCGAACGCAGGTAGGTGCGCACGGCGCCGAAGCGGTCGAAGTAGTCCTTCATGAGCTTGCGGGCCTCGTCGACGCCGATCTTTAGCTGCTTGGAGAGCCCGAAGCTGCTCAAACCGTAGGCCAGGCCGTAGCTCATCGCCTTCACCTTGGAGCGCATCTCGCTGGTGACCTCCGAAGGTTCGACGTTGAACACGCGCGAGCCGACGTAGCGGTGCAGGTCCTCGCCGTTCCGGTAGGCCTCGATCAGGCCCTCGTCGCCGGACAGGTGCGCCATGATACGCATTTCAATCTGCGAGTAGTCAACCGTCAGCAGCGTCTCATAGCCTTCGCCGACGACGAACACGTCGCGGATGCGGCGGCCTTCCTCGGAGCGGACCGGGATGTTCTG
Source organism: Glutamicibacter sp. (assembly GCF_032154645.1). Classification (GTDB taxonomy): domain Bacteria; phylum Actinomycetota; class Actinomycetes; order Actinomycetales; family Micrococcaceae; genus Glutamicibacter. The sequence continues at coordinate 75,850 of NZ_JALDXV010000010.1, forward strand.
CAGGTTCGGGTTCAGGCTGGACAGGCGCCCGGTGGCGGCGACGGTCTGCGCGTACGTGGTGTGGATGCGACCGTCCGGGTGCACCGCCTTGAGCAGCCCGTCCACCGTCTGACGCAGCTTGATCGCATCGCGGTAGGCCATCAGCGCCACCAGGAACGGGTGACCGGTCTTGACCAGCAGGTCCTGCAGCGACTCGGCGTCGGTCGTGTAGCCGGTCTTGATCTTCTTGGTCTTCGGCAGATCCAGCTCCTCAAAGAGCACCACCTGCAGCTGCTTTGGGCTAGAGAGGTTGACCTCGTGGCCGATGGCATTGAAAGCCTCATTGGTGGCTGCTTCCACCTGATCGGTGAAGTGTGAGCGCAGCTCGTTGAGCCTCTCGCGATTTACCGCGATGCCTGCGCGCTCCATAGCGAAAAGCACCGGAATCAGCGGCAATTCCATCTCGCGGGCCAGCGCATCCGCGTGCTTTGCAGCCAGCTGCGTGTCCAGATACGCGGAAAGGTCGAACACGGCCTGCGCCTGCGCCAACGTTGGATCGGCAAGGTCGCCGGCCAGACCTAGGTCCAGTTCGCCCTTCTTCGCCTGGTACACCGGAACCTGATACTTCAGGTGGTACGCCACCAATTCACCCAGTTCGTGGCTGCGTCGGTCCGGTTGGATCAGGTACGCGCTGATCAGTGTGTCGTCGGCGATCCCCGCCACGCTCAGCCCGCGGTCGGCCAGCAGGTGCATGGTGGCCTTGGCGTCGTGGAAGATCTTCGGCGCCTGGGCGTCGGCGAGGAAGGAAGCCAGTTCGGTTTCCAGTTCGGGAGCCAGCGACGCGAGTTCAAGCCAGGCTGCTTCCAGGCCGCGATATAGCGCAAGGCCCACGGCCTCATCGCCGGCGACTGCAGGGTGCACGGCAATGGCCGCGCCCTTGCCTGCATCGATAAACTTGCGCAACGCGGGAGCATCGGCAAACTCAATGCGGGTAAATTCGGCGACCTCAGGCGCCGATTCTTCCTCCTGGGCGGCGAACAGGTCGAACAGGCGCTTGCGCAGCGTGTTGAACTCCAGAGCGTCGAAGAGGTTCTCGATCTCTTCACGGTTCGGAGCTTCCAGCTCCATGTCTTCGAGGGTGACGTCAAGTTCGAGGTCGTGGCGCAGCTGGTTCAGCCTGCGGTTTCGGGTGACGTTGTCGACGTGTTCGCGCAGCGCATCGCCCACCTTGCCCTTGATGGAGTCGATGTTCTCAAGGATGCCTGCCAGGTCCCCATACTGGTTGATCCATTTGGCAGCGGTCTTCGGTCCGACGCCTGGCACACCTGGCAGGTTGTCCGCGGTTTCGCCGACCAGCGCGGCCAGGTCGGAGTAGCGCTCGGGGCGCACGAAGTATTTTGCCTCCACCGCGTCGGCGTCCATCGGCGGAATGTCGCTGATGCCCTTCTTCGGGTAGAGCACCAGGGTGCGTTCGGTGATCAGCTGGAAGGCGTCGCGGTCGCCGGAGACCACGAGGACCTCAAAGCCGGCGTCCTCGCCGCGGGTGGCAAGGGTGGCGAGGATGTCGTCGGCCTCAAAGGGGTCCAACGAGATGCTTGGGATGTTCATTGCGCCCATCACCTGCTTGATCAGGTCAATCTGGCCGTAGAACTCCTCCGGAGTCTTGTTGCGCCCGCCCTTGTACTCGCTGTATTCCTGCTTGCGGAAGGTCGGGGTATCCAGGTCGAAGGCGACTGCCACGTGGGTGGGCTTCTGCTGGCGGATCATGGTCAGCAGCATGGAGACGAATCCGTGCACGGCGTTGGTGTGCTGCCCGGTGCTCGTTGCGAAGTTCTCCGCCGGCAGTGCGTAGAACGCGCGGAAGGCCATGGAGTGCCCGTCGATGATCAGCAGTCTGTTGTCCGACGCCTCGGTCGGTTTGGTAGTTTCGCTCACACCTGAAAGCCTAGTTGTCATGAGCGACAATTTCACTTCTCAACCCGCGCAATCTTCGGCACATCCGTTTGCGCAGCAGCTGACCGAGCACGGCGTCCCCGAATTCCTCTGGCCGTTTTTGACGAAGTTCGGTTTGGGCGGGCTGGCCGACAAGCTGGGGATCATGTTCACGCACTTCTCCGTTGAGAAGGTCACCGCAACCATGCCGGTGGCGGGCAACACCCAGGTGATGGGCATCCTGCACGGTGGCGCATCGGCCGCCCTGGCCGAAACGCTGGGCTCGATGGCGGCCGCGCTGCATGGAGCCGGCAAGGCGAGCCCGGTGGGAGTGGACCTGAACATCACCCATCACAAGGCAGGGCGCAGCGGACTGGTCTACGCCGAGTGCACCCCAATCCATTTGGGCCGGCGCAGCACCACCCACGAGATCATCATCACCAACGAGGAGGGCGCCCGCGTGGCTACCGCCCGCATCACCAACATGATGCTGCCGGTTCAGCAGTAGGCTGCCGGCACAGCCAAGGCCCGCTCCATCCACGCCGGATGGAACGGGCCTTGTAACTTTAAAAGCATATTTCTGGGCTCCGAGGTCGGGGTTCGCCCAGGCTGACGGACACCGCCAGTGCGGGGCGGCTACCCCACCGTGTAGCGGCTGACGACGACGTCTCGACCGAGGTCTTCAATTTCAAGCCCTGCCAGCTGCGTGGCTACGCCTCGGCCGAAGATATTCGCTCCGTCGCCCAAGAGCACCGGCACCGTCACCAGCACCAGCTCGTCGAGCAGCCCTGCCTGCACGAACCCGCCAGCCAGGTCCGCGCCGCCGACGATCCAGACATCTCCGACGGAGGCGCTGCGCGCGATGTCCTTGCTCCAGAAGCCGATCTCTCCGCGGATGAAGGTCAGGTCCGCCCCGGGCACCGTGGGCAGCTCATGGTGCGTGAAGACCCAGACCGGCTTGTCCCCGTAGGCCCATTCAAGTTTGCCCTCGGCCACGTCGCGGGCGATGTTCTCATAGGTCTTGCCGCCAATCACCACGGCCCCAATGGTGCTGAAGAACTGCTGGAAATGTTCCTTCACCGCCGGCAGCTGGGCAAAAGGCTGGAGCCAATGCGCGTCCCCATCCCGGTCTGCGATAAAACCATCGATGGAGGCACCCACGTAGTACTTGAAGCTTGTCATGGCTCTAGTCTAGGGGTGCCTCCATCTCAGGCAATATTCAGTTGGCGCTGGTGCGCCAAATCGCTAGTGGCTTGAGGAGAACCCTAGGATCGCCTCGGAAAGCTGCGGAACGATCAGGATCACGCCAAAGGCGACGATCAAACCGCACACGGTGAAGCAGGCGTAGGCCCCGGCCTTGTTCAGGCCCGCACTGGTGTCCTCGTCCTTGGCCACCGCCAACAGGCGCACGCCCAGCGAATAGGCTGCCACGATCAGCAGGGCCGCAACCCAGGTGACGATCGCAACGATCAGAAATGCTGTCCAGTCGATCATGCGTTGTCAACCTTCTCTTCTTCGGCTTCCTCGCGTTCGGCCTTGGCGCGCAGCGCCGCCTGCTTGGCCTTTGCTTCTGCCTTCGCCTTGGCGCGGCGTTCCTTCTTGGTGAGGATGTTGACCGCTGCACCCGAATTGTCGATGTCCGAAATGTTCGACTCGTGGTCATGAGGCTGCTTGCGGGAGATCACCCAGATGGTGAGCATTGCCGCCAACCCCAAGACTGCGACGATGAAGAAGCCAACGTTGCCCAGGTGCGTGATCCATGCTGCGATACCGCCGACGACGGCGGCCGCAGGAAGGGTGAAGAGCCAGCCGAGCGCGATGCGACCCGCGGTGCCCCAGCGCACCTCAGCGCCCTTGCGGCCTAGGCCGGAACCGATGACCGAACCGGAGGCGACCTGGGTGGTCGACAGCGCAAAGCCAAGGTGGGAGGATGCCAGGATGGCAGATGCCGTGGAAACCTCGGCGGAGAAGCCCTGAGCCGGCTTCACGTCGGTCAGGCCCGAACCCATGGTCTGGATGATGCGCCAGCCGCCGGTGTAGGTACCCAGCGCAATGGCAAAAGCACATGCTGCGACGACCCAAATATGCACCCCTGAATCGGCATCCTGCATGCCCGAGGCAACAAGTGTCAGGGTGATGATGCCCATGGTCTTCTGGGCATCGTTGGTGCCGTGGGACAGCGCCACAAGCGAGGAGGAGAAGATCTGGCCGTAGCGGAAGCCGCCGCGCTTCGGTGAGGCGCCCGAGGATCGCTTCGTAATCGAGTAGGCAAGCTTCGTACACAGGTACGCGGAGATGCCCGCGATCAACGGGGCGCACAACGCCGGCAGCAGAACCTTCGACAGCAGGACGCTGTAGTTCACCGCGTCGAACCCGGCGCCGACTATAGCTGCGCCGACCAGGCCGCCGAACAATGCGTGCGACGAGCTCGATGGGAGCCCCAGCAGCCAGGTGAGCAGGTTCCAGATCACGGCGCCCATCAGACCGGCGAAGATCATGGCAGGGCCAATGGCTACGCCTGAGCCGCCGGTGGGGTCTTCGTTGATGATGCCGCCGGAGATGGTCTTGGCAACTTCGGTGGAAAGGAATGCACCGACAAGATTCAAAATTGCTGCAAGGGCAACCGCCTTTTTCGGCGAGATTGCCCCGGTTGCGATTGGTGTGGCCATCGCATTGGCCGTGTCATGGAAACCATTGGTGAAGTCGAAAAACAACGCCAAGGCAATGACCAGGACGACGATAAGCGTCAAATCCATTGAATACCAGCCTGAGGGGTCGAACGGCAAGGAAAATTAAGGTGGATCGCTTCCGATCCATGCTGCGAATTGGAGGGGACATTGAAATTGCTGTCAACGCGCAATTTCAATCTTAGGCCTCGAAGGAGGTTCGTCAACGCGTCTACGATGCCAACGAAAGGTTAACGGAAGGTAAACAAGGTAGTCCAAAGCATCCGATTCCCAACAACAGTCATGCAGATCACACGCCGCACGACGCAAAATGTGCGCCAGCCCACATTGGGCTGACGCACAGCGCGCTGGCCGTCGGCGAACCCGAATTGACCTACTTGACCTGATCGATCACAGTCTCGGCGACCTGACGCATGCTCAGGCGGCGGTCCATCGACGTCTTCTGGATCCAGCGGAACGCTTCGGGCTCACTCAGACCCATCTTGGTGATCAACAGGCTCTTGGCGCGGTCCACCAGCTTGCGGGTCTCGAACTGCTCGGAAAGCGAGGAGACTTCTTCTTCCAGTGCACGGATCTCATCGTTGCGGGAAATTGCAATCTCGATGGCGGGCGTCAGGTCGGCGGGGGTGAATGGCTTGACCACGTAGGCCATCGCGCCTGCCTCCCGGGCGCGCTCAACCAGTTCCTTTTGGCTGAACGCCGTGAGCAGGACCACGGGGGCGATGCGCTCCTTGACGATTGCTTCGGCGGCGGTAATGCCGTCCATAACAGGCATTTTCACGTCCATGAGCACCAGATCAGGCTTGAGCTCGCGGGCCTTTTCCAGCGCACTCTGCCCGTTATCCGCTTCTGCGACGACGTCGTAGCCTTCGGAGCGCAGAATTTCGACGATGTCCAGGCGAATCAGCGTCTCGTCTTCGGCGACGATGACGCGGCGGGGTGAGGTAACAGCCTCGGAGGGAATTCTGGTGACTTCTGGTAACTCGCTCATTCGGCGCCGTCCTTCGTTGTAAGAATGCCTGCCAGCATGATGGGCAGTTTTCGGTGGTTTCAAGCGTGAAGCCCCGTTGCCTCAGTTTCGTATCTAAGCCTACTTGCATGTAGTCTTATCTCGGCAAACACGAACGAGGTTCTCGATTAGGAAATCTACGAAACCTCAAGTAGGATAGTCAAAGTGCTCGCCCAAGTGGCGGAATCGGTAGACGCGCCGCACTCAAAATGCGGTATCGAAAGATGTGTGGGTTCGAGTCCCACCTTGGGCACAAAAACGAAATTCGCTGGCATGAACTTTGGTTCGTGCCAGCGAATTTTTTTACCTCACGCCAACGGCGAACATTAGCTTTCCCCACCTGCCGCTGCGGCCGCTGCGTCGGCATGAAATCTGATTTCTTTACCCCGAGACGTCCCCGGATGCTCGCTGCCACTGGATTAACGCCAACACCCGCCCATCGGACTCCTAGGGAAATCCGATGGACGGGTGCTGCACATTCACCGTGCCGGACGGTCCGCGAGGGACGCCGGCTGGGCGGACGGCGGGTGGTTACAGGCTCTTGGTTGAGGAGACGTGTTCCTCATCCCATGGGCCCACGGTTTCGCGGGCAGGCATCGGCTTGCCGTCGACCAGCTGGCCGGCGTCGGCAAGGTCGCCGACCTTGTGCACGCGCAGCGAGTTGGTGGAACCGGCCTGTCCCGGAGGGGAACCGGCCGCGATGCAGACGATGTCGTTGAGCTCGGCCAGGCCTTCGGAGAGCAGCGCCTCGTCAACCTGGGCAGTCATCTTGTCGGTGTGGTCCGCGTAGGCGACCAAACGGGCCTGGATACCCCACATCAGGGTCATGATGTTGTAGGTCTGCTGCAGCGGCGTAAACGCCAGCACCGGCTTCTTCGGGCGCAGACGCGAGAGGCGTCGAGCCGAATCGCCGGACTGGGTGAACGCGACGATGTACTTAGCGTCGAGCTGATCCGCGATCTCCACAGCGGAGCGCGTGATAGCGCCGCCACGGGTCTTCGGCTTGGAGAGCAGGCGAGGGATGCGGTCCAGCCCGTGCTCCTCGGTGGAAGCGATGATGCGGGACATGGTCTCTACGGTCTGAACCGGGTAGGCGCCCACGGAGGTTTCGCCGGAGAGCATGACCGCGTCGGCGCCGTCGAGCACCGCGTTGGCGCAGTCCGATGCCTCGGCGCGGGTAGGGGTCGGCGACTCGATCATCGACTCCAGCACCTGGGTGGCGACGATGACCGGCTTGGCCCAGCGGCGGGCAAGTTCAACTGCACGCTTCTGCACCACTGGAACCTCTTCCAGCGGCAGTTCTACGCCCAGATCGCCGCGGGCGACCATGATGGCATCGAAGGCGTTGATGATTTCTTCCAGTGCCTGCACTGCCTGCGGCTTCTCAATCTTAGCGATGACCGGCACACGGCGGCCTTCTTCGTCCATGATTTCGTGCACGCGGGTGATGTCGGTGGCGTTGCGCACGAAGGACAATGCAACCATGTCAACCCCTGCGCGCAGGGCCCAACGCAGGTCGTCCTCGTCCTTTTCGCTCAACGCAGGCACGTTCACGGCAACGCCCGGCAGGTTGATGCCCTTGTTGTTGGACACCTCTCCGCCCACGACGACCTCGGAGCGCACCGAAGTTTCGGTGACCTCTACTGCCTTGAGCTTGACCTTGCCGTCGTTGACCAGCAGGAAGTCACCCGGCTGTACGTCTTGCGGCAGGCCCTTGAAGGTGGTGCCGCACAGGTTGCGGGTGCCTTCGACCTCTTCGACGGTGATGGTGAATTCTTCACCGGGCTCAAGGATGTACTTCGCATTGTCCTTGAAGCGGCCCAAACGGATCTTCGGGCCCTGTAGGTCGGCAAAGACGCCGACAGCGCGGCCGATCTCTGCGGCCGCATTGCGCACATTCGCCAGGGACTGTGCGTGCATGGAGTGGTCTCCATGGCTCATGTTCAGTCGGGCGACGTCTACGCCCGCCTTCAGTACCGCTACGGTGTTCTCATAGCTCGCCAGGGAAGGGCCCCAGGTCGCCACAATCTTTGCGCGTCTCATTCCGTCAGCCATATGCCTTTCATGTAAACCTTAGGCAAAATGCGGCCCATCCATGGTGGTGGATGTGCCGCATTCAAGCCTTTGACACTCAAATGATGCTGATGGCCCTATCGGTTGGAGCTACCGGAGCGGGTAAGCTGGTCGATCCGGTGAGGAACTTGTCCACCGCGGCGGCGCAGGCGCGGCCTTCGGCGATCGCCCATACGATTAACGACGCTCCCCGTCCGGCATCTCCAGCGACGAACACCGACTCGGCGTTGGTCATGTAGTAGCCATCTCGGGCGACGTTGCCCAGGTTGTTGAATTCGGTACTGACCTGTTCATCCAGCCCGGAATCTTCCGGACCGGTGAACCCGAGGGCAAGCAAAACCAGATCCGCCTTGATGACGCGTTCGGTTCCAGGCTTCGGGAGGCGCTTGCCAGCAACAAATTCTGTCTCTGCCACTGTAACACCGATCACCTTGTTCAGGTTATTTGCGTCGCGCGGATCGCCGTCCGAGACGAAATTCACTGTCGATGCCAGGTAGCTGCGTTCGCCGCCTTCCTCATGCGAGGACTGCACCTCGAAGAGCACTGGCATCATCGGCCATGGATGGTTTTCGCTGCGTTCGGTTCCCGGCTGTTTGCCGATGGCCAGCGTGGTCACCGAGGCGGCTCCCTGGCGCAGCGCGGTGCCGATGCAGTCCGATCCGGTGTCGCCTCCGCCGAGGATCACCACGTGTTTGCCCGCCGCGTCGATGCCGCGTTCCTCCTTCAGCCCCGCCACCACGCGGTTGTTCTCAGTGAGGAACTCCATCGCGTGGTGCACGCCGTTCAGCTCGCGGCCCGGAACCGGCAGGTCGCGCGGCACCGAAGCGCCCGTGGCGATGATCACCGAGTCGTAGTCTCGGCGCAGCGCGTCCCAGGTGATATCCGTGCCGATCTCGATGCCGGTGCGGAAGATGGTGCCTTCGGCTTCCATCTGTGCCAGACGCCGGTCGACGATCTGCTTTTCCAGTTTGAAATCCGGAATGCCGAAGCGCAGCAGGCCGCCGATGGCCTCATCGCGCTCATAGACCGCGACGGTGTGACCTGCGCGGGTCAGCTGCTGGGCTGCGGCAAGACCCGCAGGGCCTGAGCCGACAATGGCCACGCGGTACTCGGTGTGGCGTTCTGGCGGGCAGGGTACGAAGTCCCCGGCGTCCATCAGGTGCTCGGCAAGCTCCGCCTCCACCTGCTTGATGGTCACCGCCGGCTGGTTGATGCCCAGCACGCAGGAGGACTCGCAGGGGGCCGGGCACAGCTTGCCGGTGAGCTCCGGGAAGTTGTTGGTGCTCAGCAGGCGGGCCGCGGCGTCGTCCATCCGATCCTTGTAGACCAGATCGTTGAACTCCGGGATCAGGTTGCCCAGTGGGCAGCCGTTGTGGCAGAAGGGTACGCCGCAGTCCATGCAGCGCCCGGCCTGCTGGCGCAGCGTGCCGTTCTGCTGGCGCTCAACCACTTCCCGGTAGTCCATGAGCCGGATCGGCACCGGCCGCTTGGGTTGGATGACCCGTTCGGTCACCTTCAAGAATCCTCGTGGATCAGCCACGGGTCACCTCCAAAATTTTGCTCCATACCTGCGGCGAGTCCGGGTTTTGGCCGTTGGCCGCTGCCTCGGCGCGCAGCTGTTGCACCGCGGCGAAATTGCGCGGGGTCAGGCTGGTCAGTCGTGTGCGGGTGTGCTCCCAATCGAGCACCAGGCGCTGGGCCAGCGGCGAGGCGGTCATCGCAATATGCTCGGTGAGCAGCCCGAAGATCTTTTCAGCTTCCGACTCATCGATGCCGCGGATGGCCAGGTCGTCGCCGGCTACCGCCAGCGGGTTCAGCGTGGCCGGGTCGAAGTCCAGCACCCAGGCGGTGCCGCCGGAGAAGCCGGCGCCGAAGTTGCGGCCGGTGGGCCCCAGGATCAGCACCTGCCCCCCGGTCATGTACTCGCAGCCGTGCTCCCCGATGCCCTCGACCACCAGGGTGGCTCCCGAGTTGCGTACGGCGAATCGCTCGCCGACCTGTCCGTTGATGAACAGCTGTCCGCTGGTGGCGCCGTAGCCCACCACGTTGCCGGCGATGACCTGCTCTTCCGGCCTTGACTCGGTGCGCTGCGGCGGATGGATCGCGATCCGCCCTCCGGACAGGCCCTTGGCGACATAGTCGTTCGCGTCGCCCGACAGGCTCAGCGTGATGCCCGCCGGGAGGAAGGCACCCAGCGACTGGCCGGCCCGACCGGCCAGGTTGACCTTGATGGTGTCGGGCGCGAGTTCGTCGAGCCCGAAGGTCTTGGTCACGTGGTGTCCCAACAGCGTGCCCACCGAGCGGTCGGTGTTGACGATGTCAGCGTCGATGGCCACGGGAATCCGGTCGGCCAGGGCGGGCGCGGCGGCGGCCAGCAGCTTCTGGTCGAGGTGGCCGCCCAGCCCGTGGTCCTGGCTGATGCGCCGGGTGCGGGCCGCCAGCGGTGCGTCGGGCACCGTGGTGATGGCTTCCAATGCCAGCGCGGTGACCTTCTGGTGGGCGGCCAGCTGCGTGTCGGAAACCTTGAGCATCTCCACCTTGCCGATGACCTCTGCCAGGGTTCGGGCGCCGAGCAAGGCGAGCAGTTCGCGGACTTCCTGGGCGAGGAACTCGAAGAAGTTCACGACGAATTCCGCCTTGCCGGTGAAGCGTTCGCGCAGCAGCGGATTCTGCGTGGCCACGCCCACCGGGCAGGTGTCCAGGTGGCATACGCGCATCATGATGCAGCCTGAAACCACCAGCGGGGCGGTGGCGAAGCCGTATTCCTCGGCGCCGAGCAGGGCGCCGATGAGCACATCGCGCCCGGTTTTCAACTGGCCGTCCACCTGCACGGTGACGCGGTCGCGCAGCCCGTTGAGCAGCAACGTCTGCTGTGCCTCGGCCAGGCCCAGCTCCCAAGGGGTGCCTGCGTGCTTGAGCGAATTGATCGGCGAGGCGCCGGTGCCGCCGTCGTGCCCGGAGATCAGCACCACGTCGGCCTTGGCCTTGGCCACACCGGAGGCAACGGTGCCGATGCCGGATTCGGAGACCAGTTTCACGTGCACGCGGGCGCTCGGGTTGGAGCACTTGGCGTCGTGGATCAGCTGGGCCAGATCCTCGATGGAGTAGATGTCGTGGTGCGGCGGCGGCGAGATCAGCCCGACGCCCGGGGTGGAATGGCGGGTCTTGGCGATCCACGGGTAGAGCTTTTCGCTCATCAGCTGCCCGCCCTCGCCGGGCTTGGCGCCCTGGGCCATCTTGATCTGGATGTCGTCGGCGTTGGACAGGTACAGGCTGGTCACTCCGAACCGTCCGGAGGCGATCTGCTTGATCGCGCTGCGCCGTTCAGGGTCCAGCAGGCGTTCGGGGTCCTCGCCGCCCTCGCCGGTGTTGGACTTGGCGCCCAGCCGGTTCATCGCGATGGCAAGGGTCTCATGGGCCTCGGCGGAGATCGAGCCGTAGCTCATCGCGCCGGTGGAGAAGCGCTTGACGATCTCGCTGACCGGCTCCACCTCATCGATGTCGATCGGGGTGATGCCCTCGGTGTCGAATTCCAGCAGACCGCGCAGGGTCTTCAGCTCTGCTGCATGGTCGTCGACGGCGCGCGTGTACTCCTTGAAGACGTCGTAGCGGCGGGTACGGGTCGAATGCTGCAGCCTGAAGACAGTTTCCGGGTTGAACAGGTGCGGCGGGCCCGAACGGCGCCACTGGTACTCTCCCCCGGTTTCAAGTTCGTTCTCCTGGGCGCCGCCGGCAAGCTGCGGGTAGGCGCGGGCGTGCCGGGAGGCGACCTCGTCGGCGATCGTTTCCAGTTCAATGCCCGAGAGCTTGGAGGTGGTGCCGGTGAAGTACTGGTCGACCACGCGCGTTGACAGCCCGACGGCCTCGAAGGTCTGTGCGCCGCAATAGGAGGAGACCGTGGAGATGCCCATCTTGCTCATGATCTTCAGCAGCCCCTTGCCCAGGGCCTTGATCAGGTTCGCGGCGGCCTTGGCCCCGCTCACGCCGGTCAGCTCCCCGCGTTCTGCCATTTCTTCCACGGTTTCCAGCGCCAGGTAGGGGTTGATGGCGCTGGCGCCGTAGCCCACCAGCAGGGCGATGTGGTGCACCTCGCGGGCGTCGCCCGACTCGATGATCAGCGACACGCGGGTGCGCATGGAGCTCTTGAGCAGGTGGTGGTGCACGGCGGAAGTCAGCAGCAGCGACGGAATCGGCGCCCAGGCGGCCGAGGAGTCGCGGTCCGAAAGCACGATGTAGCGCACACCGCGGTTCACCGCGGCGGAGACCTTCTCGCAGATTTCCTGCAGCCGGGCGCGCAACTCCGACTCCCCGCCGGCCGGGCGGTACAGGCCCCGGACCTTCAGCGTCTGCTTGGCCCCGGTGTGATCGCGCAGGTTGGCGATCTTTGCCAGCTGGTCGTTGGTGAGCACCGGGTATTCAAGCTCGATGTGCTGCTGTTCGACCCGATCGGCGGCCAGCAGGTTGCCGTCCGGGCCGATGGAGGTGCCCAGCGAGGTGACCAGCTCCTCGCGGATGGCATCCAGCGGCGGGTTGGTGACCTGGGCGAAGGACTGGGTGAAGTAGTCGAAGAGCAGGCGCGGGCGCTGCGACAGGGCGGCGATGGGGGTGTCGGTGCCCATGGCTGCCAGCGGCTCTGCGCCGGCGGCGGCCATCGGGGCGAGGATCACGCGCAGCTCTTCGGTGGTGTAGCCGAAGGTCAGCTGGCGCAGGTGCACCGAGGCGGAGGTGTGGCGCACGTGCTCCAGGGCCGGGTAGTCATCCAGCGACTTCAGGTTCTGCGCCACCCAGTCACGCCACGGCTTGGCGGCGGCCACCCGGGTCTTGATCTCGGCGTCCTGAATGATCCTGCCGGCTTCAAGGTCGATGGCGAACATCTTGCCCGGGGCCACGCGGCCCTTGGAGATGATGTGCTCCTCGTCGACGTCGATCACGCCCACCTCGCTGGCAAGCACCACCAGGTCCTCGTCGGTGACCCACCAGCGGGCAGGGCGCAGGCCGTTGCGGTCAAGCACCGCGCCGGCGGTGTCCCCGTCGGTGAAGCAGACGGCGGCCGGGCCGTCCCACGGCTCGATCAGCATCGACTGGTACTGGTAGAAGGCGCGCAGGTCCGGGTCCATGGCCGTGTCGTTTTCCCAGGGCTGCGGGATCATCATCATGATCGCCTCGGTCAGCTCGCGCCCCGAGAGCATGAGCAGCTCCGCGACCTCGTCGAAGGAGGCCGAATCCGAGGCTCCGGGGGTGCAGATGGGGAAGAGCTCTTCGGGGACCTCGCCGAGCACTGGGGATGCCAAGGTGGACTGGCGGGCGCGCATCCAGTTGCGGTTGCCCTTGACCGTGTTGATTTCGCCGTTGTGGGCGATGGTGCGGAAGGGCTGGGCCAGCGGCCAGGAGGGGAAGGTGTTGGTGGAGAAGCGGGAGTGCACAATGGCGCAGCGCGTGGCGAAGCGCTCCTGGGACAGGTCCGGGTAGAACGGTTCGAGCTGCGCGGTGGAGACCATGCCCTTGTAGACGATGGTGCTCGATGAGAAGGAGGCGAAGTAGACGCCGATCTTGTTTTGGGCGCGGCGGCGGATGCGCCAGGCGGCGGCGTCCAGCTCCCGGGTGGCGCGCTGGTCAGCCGGCGCGGCGGACGGTGCGATGAAGAACTGGGTGATGTGCGGCATGACGGCGCGGGCCGAGGCGCCGATGACCTCTTCGTTCACCGGGACATCGCGCCAGCCCAGGACCTGCAGGTCCTCTTCTGCGGCCAGTGCTTCAAGCTCTTCGCGCGCCGCGCGCAGCTCGGATTCTTCGGCGGGCAGGAAGCCCATGCCCACGGCGTAGCCGCCGGCGGCCGGGAGGGGGAAGTCGACGACGGAGCGCAGGAAGGCGTCGGGCAGGTGCAGCAGGATGCCGGCGCCGTCGCCGGTTCCCTCATCCGCGCCGATGGCGCCTCGGTGCTCCAGGCGGCGCAGTGCGGTCAGTGCGTGGCCGACGATGTCGTGCGAGGCGGTGTTGTTCAACGAGGCAATCATCGCCAGGCCGCAGGCGTCCTTCTCCGCGGCGGGATCGTAGAGCCCCTGGGCCGGCGGGATGGAGGAAAAGCGGGTGTAGGGCGAGGCTGCTCCCCCGCCAGAATCGGGCGAGGCGTTCAGCTGTACTCCGGTCATGCTCATGAGCGTGCCTTTCAAACTTCTGGTGGGAAAGGCAGTCCCGTGGCTGTGGCTGGCTGAACTGTTGATCGTCCGCCGCCGGCGGGCGGCGGGCACGAGGCGTCAGATGTCTTAGGGACGAACTTTCCCACCTCATTGTGGTCTGCCGCCGCGTTGCGCAGGATCCTGTCGGGTGAGGAATGCGTTCGGCGGCGTGGCTCACACACTACGGGGAGTTTGTTTCTTTCAGGCACGCAGTTTTGTTTCGACGAGGTTAAAAGCTGTGCGCGGTCCGCTCGATCAGCCGGGGCCGGCCGCCTGGCCGACGGCTAAAAATCCGCTTTATGCACGGCGGATGGAGTTTTCACAATGTTTCAAACATGTTGCGGGAGGTTTCACGCGGTAGCCGAATTATTTAAATTGTTTCGCGTGGCCGCGGGTTTTTAACATGCCACAGGGGCCGGTTCGCGGTGAACCGGCCCCTGTGGGATCTGATGTTGGGGCGTTCGGCTGGCTAGCCGTCGCCGCGCGGCGATGTGCCCTGCGGTGGATCCTTAGGATCCTTGGGCTCCTGATCCGCGGCCTCGCCCGGTGCGGCCCCTGTGTTCTCAGCGTCATCGTCCTTCGCGGAAGCGTCGGCGGATTTCGCCTCGGGCGCTGGGGGCACCGCCGCCGGCTCCCGACCTGGCAGGTAGATCGAGTTCTGATTCTGCGGGCGCAGCACCGTAAGCACGTAGATCAGCGCCAGCGTACCTAAGAGCACCAGTCCGACCGCGAACCACTGGTGGATGCGCAGCGACAGCGGGCCGATGGTGATGATCGCCGCCGGGTCGAGGCGCAGCGATTCGGTGAAGGTGCGGCCGATGCCGTACCAGATCACGTAGCACCAGAACAGGGCGCCGCGGCGCAGCTGGAATTTCTTGTCCAGCCCGATCAGCACGAAGAAGCCGAGCAGATTCCAGATGGACTCGTAGAGGAAGGTCGGGTGGAACAGCGTGTCAGCCGGCAGACCGGCCGGGAAGTTGTAGCTGTTCGGGTCGATCTCAAGACCCCAGGGCAGCGTGGTGGGTGCACCGAAGAGCTCCTGGTTGAACCAGTTGCCCCAGCGTCCGGCCATCTGCGCCAGCAGCACGCCGGGAGCCGCCGCGTCGGCGAAGGCCGAAAGCCTCACTCCTGCTCGTCGGCAGCCAATCCATGCACCGACCGCACCCAGGGAGATGGCTCCCATGATGCCCAGCCCGCCTAGCCACAGCTGCGGGATCTCGATCCAGTGCTGCTGCTGTCCGTTGAGCCCAAAATAGTACTCCGGGTCGGTGAACAGCACGTGGTAGAGCCGGCCGCCGACGATGCCGAAGGGAATTGCCCAGATGACGATGTCCCAGAGCATGTCCGAGTTGCCGCCGCGGGCCTTCAGCCGCCGGTTGGTCACCCACAGCGCCAACAGGATGCCGAGCAGGATGCACAGCGCATAGGCGTGAACCGTCAGCGGGCCGACGGAGAATTTGGAGAACTCCGGCGGCGGGGACGGAATGGAAGCGGGGACCGCCAGGGCGAGGGCTGCCATGCCAGACACTAGGCGAGTTCCTTGTTCGACGGAGCCGCCGCACCGGAGAGTTCCGCGGCCAGGGCACCGACGGCGGCCACCGCACCGTCGCGCAGGGCGGCGACCAGTGCGGTGCCGACGATCACGCCGTCCGCGTAGGCGCCAATTTCCTCCACGTGTTCGCGGCGGGAGACGCCCAGGCCGACGCAGGCGTTTTCCGCGCCGGCGGCATGGGCCGCGTCGACCACTGCCTGCGCCGCGGAGGACACCTCGGCGCGGGCTCCGGTGACGCCCATCAGCGAGACGCAGTAGATGAAGCCGCTGGAAACGTCCACGGTGCGCTGTACGCGTTCGGGGGTGGAGGACGGTGCGATCAGGAACACGCGTTCAAGATCGTACTTTTCGCTGGCCGCCAGCCATTCGGCCGCCTCTTCGGGCACCAGGTCCGGGGTGATCAGCCCGGCACCGCCGGCGTCGGCGAAGCGGCGGGAGAACTCATCCACACCCATGCGCAGCACCGGGTTCCAGTAGGTCATGACCATCACGGCGGCGTCGGTGCGGGCGGTGATGCCCTCGACGATCTCGAACACATCCGCCACGCGGAAGCCATTCGCCAGCGCCTGCACGGTGGCGGCCTGGATGACCTCGCCGTCCATCACCGGGTCGGAGTACGGGATGCCGATCTCGATGATGTCCACGCCGTTTTCGGCCAGCGCGACGGCTGCCTCGATGCTGGTCGGGACGTCCGGGAAGCCTGCGGGCAGGTAGCCGATCAGGGCCGGGCGGCCCTCGGCGCGGGCCGCGGCAATTTTCTGGGCGCTTGTCACGCGGGTCATCTACTTCTCCTGTGCTTTCTGCGCGTCGGTTCCGGTGATTTCGGCGTCGGCGGCGCCGGGTTCGATCATGTTGAACCAGGCCGCGGCGGTGCCCACGTCCTTGTCGCCGCGGCCCGAGAGGTTCGCGATGATGATGGTTTGATCAGGCACGGCGCCGTCGGCGACCAGCTTCTTGGCCAGGCGGATGGTGCCGGCCAGTGCGTGGGAGGATTCGATCGCCGGCAGGATGCCCTCGGTGCGGCACAGCGCCTTGAACGCGTCCATGGCCTCGGTGTCGGTGACCGGCTCGTAGGTGACGCGGCCGATGTCGGAGAGGAATGCGTGCTCCGGGCCGACTCCCGGGTAATCCAGGCCCGCGGAGATGGAGTGCGACTCGATGGTCTGCCCGTCCTCGTCCTGCATCAGGTAGGACTTCGCGCCGTGCAGCACGCCCGGGCGGCCCAGGGTGATGGTGGCCGCGTGGCGGTCCGTGTCCACGCCGTCGCCGCCGGCCTCAAAGCCATACAAGGCGACGTCCTTGTCATCAAGGAAGCCGTGGAAGATGCCGATGGCGTTCGAGCCGCCGCCGATGCACGCGGTGACCGCGTCCGGCAGGCGGCCGGTCTGCGCAAGGATCTGCTCGCGGGCTTCCTCGCCGATAACCTCGTGGAAGTAGCGGACCATGGCAGGGAACGGTGCACCGCCGGCCGCGGTGCCCAGCAGGTAGTGGGTGTTTTCAACGTTGGCCACCCAGTCGCGCAGCGCCTCGTTGATCGCATCCTTCAGCGTCTGGGAGCCGACGGTCACCGGGATCACGGTGGCGCCGAGCAGCCGCATGCGGGCCACGTTCAACGCCTGGCGGCGGGTGTCCTCGGCGCCCATGTAGACCACGCACTCCAGGCCCATCAGGGCCGCGGCGGTGGCGGAGGCGACGCCGTGCTGACCCGCTCCGGTCTCCGCGATGATGCGGGTCTTGCCCATGCGCTTGGCCAGCAGCGCCTGGCCGAGCACGTTGTTGATCTTGTGGCTGCCGGTGTGGTTCAGGTCTTCGCGCTTGAGGAAGATGCGCACACCGTCGCAGTACTGTTCGGAAAAGCGCTTGGCCTCGGTCAGCAGCGAGGGGCGTCCGGAGTAGTTCTTGTTCAGGTCCTTGACCTGGGCGATGAATTCCGGGTCCTTCTTGGCTGCCTCGAAGGTGGCGTTCAGTTCGTCCATGGCGGCCATGAGGGATTCGGGCATCCATCGTCCGCCGTACGCGCCAAAGTATGGGCCGCTGGCGTGGCGCAGCGACTGCTCGTCGATCGAGCCGGTGTCTGCGGAGTTATCCGGTGTGCTCATCGATTCCCTCTTTTCTTCAACGAAATATTGTTCGTGGTAGATTTCGTGCCCCGCAAGATGCTTCCTGCGGGGCACGAAATGTGGTTCCTGCGCGGTGCCAGCCTGTGCTTAACGCTGTGGCTTGACCGCGGTTCCTGCCGTAATGAATGCCGCGACCGTGCCGCGCGGGTCGTCGTGCTTGACCAGAGCCTCCCCGACCAGGATGGCGTCGGCTCCCGCTGCGGCATATCGCTCGACCTGCACCGTAGATTCGACCCCTGATTCGGCGACGAGCACCGCGTCTGCCGGCAGCAGCGGGGCGAGCTTCTCGAAGTTCGCCGGGTCGACATCCAGGGTCTTCAGGTTGCGCACGTTCACGCCGATGATCTTCGCACCGGCGGCCGCCGCACGGGCGATTTCTTCCTCGGTATGCGTCTCCACCAGGGCGTTCATGCCCAGCTCATGGGTCAAGTCTAGGAAAGATGCAAGGTGCTGATCATCCAGGGCCGCAACAATGAGCAACACGAGGTCTGCACCGTGGGCGCGGGCCTCGTAGATCTGGTAGGCGTCGACGGTGAAGTCCTTGCGCAGCACCGGGATGTGCACTGCTGCACGCACCGCATCCAGGTCTTCCAGCGACCCTCCGAAGCGGCGGGCCTCGGTGAGCACCGAGATCACGCTGGCTCCCCCGGCCTGGTATTCGGCTGCCAGCGCCGCCGGTTCCGGAATGTCAGCCAGCGCGCCCTTGGACGGGGACTTGCGCTTGACCTCGGAAATGACCCGCAGCGTGGTATCGCGCTGCGCGGCGTCGGCATTGCCGCCCAGCGCCAGGTAGGCGTCGATCGCCGGGGCGGCTGCAAGTGCCTGCTCTTTAATCTGCTCTAGTGGCAGATGTGCACGGCGGGCGCCCAGGTCTTCCCGGACGCCCGCGATGATGTCATCAAGTACGCTCACTTAGTGCGATGCTCCGCTGCGAGCTCCACCCACGCCGAATCCTGCAAGCTTCAGGATGAATCCGACGACTAGGCCCAGCGCCATGATGCCGCAGCCTACCCAGAAAATGGACCAGGCCAGGTTGGCGAAGGCGATGCCTGCGACGACGGAGCCGACCAGCATGATGCCGACCAGGGCCCATGCAGCGATGGAGTTACCGTGGCCAATCTGCTCGTTGTAGACCGGATCGATCTCGGTGTTCTGCGACATTGCTCGATGTCTCCCTTTTCTAGAGGTAGGTATCTTGCACGGGTGCGATGCGCCCGGCGGATGATCTGTTTGTTTCTATTCTGCCACCAGTTTTCACTTCAGACCTATTTCTGGCCCCACCGTGTCCACGTGACGGCGCGATTTGCTAGTCTTTTTGGCCCTCGGTCGGGTCTTCACCGGCGGAGAACTGCTCCCAGTCAGCGATATTGCGCGAGGAGGCGTCCTTGGGCGCAGCGGCCTTGGAACCTGTTTCGCGGGCGTACTTATCTGCCTTCACCGCCCAGCTCCGGGAGAAGACCAGCACCAGCACCGCCTGGAGCACGATCAGCACGCCGCCGATCACCGCGATGGTCGGCCAGAAGGTGACGGTGTAGTCGCCGGCGTTCTGCGCCAGCCCGGTGGCCTTGGATACCGCGGCAAAGGAGGCCGTTTGCGGGTTGGCCATCGCCGCGGCGCCGGAGGCCACCACCGCGACACCGGCCAGCAGGCAGATCGCGCCGATGATGTAGCGGGCGATCTTTCCGGCGATCAGCAGCGCCAGCGATCCTGCCAGCACCGCGATGGATACGGCGGTGATGGCCGGCGCCGCTGAGGCTCCGTCGACCACGATCTGCGGGATCTGCACGGTGCTTGACTGCACGTCGACGGTGATCCAGGTGCGGGTCGCCGACCAGAGGCCGATGATTGCACCCAGGGCCCCGAAAAGCGCTAGGTTGCGGGCGGTGGTGAGGTGTTTCACTTAAAGTTCACCTGATTCGGTGTCGGTGGTGTGGGCGGCGCGCATTGAGGAAGCGGCATACACCGCACGCAGCGGGGCCGCCGCCTTGTTCACGGTTTCCAGGGCCTCGTCGGCGAACTTTGAATCGTTGACGATGCCTCCGCCGGCCTGCACGTAGGCGCGGCCGCCCTTGAGTAGCGCCGAGCGGATGGCGATGGCCATGTCCATGTCCCCGGCGAAGTCCAGGTATCCGACGACGCCGCCGTAGATGCCGCGGCGGTGCGGTTCATACTCGTCCAGCAGCTGCAGGGCGCGCGGCTTCGGCGCCCCAGAAAGGGTGCCCGCCGGGAAGGTCGCCGCGAGCACGTCGTAGGCGTCGACGTCTGCCCTGGCCTTGCCCACCACGTTGGAGACCAGGTGCATGATGTGGCTGAAGCGCTCCACCTCCATGAACTGGGTGACCTCCACGGTACCGGCCTGGCAGACCTTTGAGAGGTCATTGCGCGAGAGGTCCACCAGCATCAGGTGCTCGGCGCGTTCCTTCTCGTCGTTGACCAGCGACTTTTCATGCAGCTGGTCCTCCTCGTAGTTCGCACCGCGCGGCCTGGAGCCGGCGATCGGGTGGGTGACCACGTGGCCGTCGTTGACGGTTACCAGCGCCTCGGGCGAGGAGCCGACGATCTGGAAGGGCTCGCCGTGTTCGTCCACGAAGTTAAACAGGTACATGTACGGGCTCGGGTTGGTGGCGCGCAGGACCCGGTAGACGTCCAGGGCGTCGGCCTGAGTTTCCAGCTCGAAGCGGCGCGAAACCACGATCTGGAACACCTCGCCGTCGACGATGGCCACCTTCGACTTGGCCAGCGCGTCCAGATACTCGTTTTCATCCCAGGAGTGGGCGACGGTGCTCATGAGCTCTTCGCGGGGCACGTCGGTGCCAGTCAGGATGGTCGCGGCGCTGAACACCGAGGCGTCGAGCTGATCGAGCATCCCCTGCAGGCGGGCCACCGCCGCGTCGTAGGCCTGTTCTGCCCGCTCGTCGCTGTTATCGAAGTTGATGGCGTTGGCGATCAGGGTGACGGTGCCCTCGGTGGCGTCATGCACCGCCATGTCTGCCACGAGGTTCATGCTCAGTTCCGGCAGGTGCAGGTCGTCGGCCGGCGGATTGGGGAGCTTTTCCCAGTGCCGCACGCACTCCCATCCGAGGAATCCAACCATGCCGCCGGTCAGCGGGGGCATGCCGGGGATCGGTTCGGTGTGCAGGGCGCGCACGGTGTCGCGCAGCACTTGAACGCCGACGCCGCCGCTCGGCAGGCCGGCCGGCGGCTGGCCCTGCCAGTACGCTTCGCCGTTGCGGGTGCTCAACGTCGCCGGTGAATTCACGCCGATGAACGAGTAGCGGCTCCACACGCCGCCGGCCGCGGCCGACTCCATGAGGAAGGTGCCGGGGCGTGATGCCGCAAGGGTGCGGTATAGGCCGATGGGGGTCAGCGAGTCGGCCAGGACCGACATGGTCACCGGGATGACGCGGCGCTGGGCCGCCATGGCCAGGAACGCATCGCGGGTCGGGGTAATGGTGCCGAGGGTTTTCATGTATTTCTTCTTCTGTGGCTCGTTGCGGTGCTCTGCTCAAAGCCTCGGGTGGAGGCCCGGGGCGGGCGAAACCAACTGGAACGACAATTCTTAGGCGTCGCGGTGGCCGATGACTGCCGGCAGTTCGCGGCCGGTGAAGCAGGTTTCGGTGCCGGTGTGGCAGGCCGCTCCTACCTGGTCTACCTGCAGCAGCAGCGCGTCGCCGTCGCAGTCAAGCGCCGCGGATTTAACGAATTGGAAGTGTCCAG
The DNA here is from genome assembly GCF_032154645.1 of Glutamicibacter sp. Classification (GTDB taxonomy): domain Bacteria; phylum Actinomycetota; class Actinomycetes; order Actinomycetales; family Micrococcaceae; genus Glutamicibacter. The sequence goes on from NZ_JALDXV010000010.1 coordinate 97,095, forward strand.
AGGTGTCGCCCTTGCGCCAGTACTCCTGGCGCGAACGCGAGTAGAAGGTGACGCGTCCGCTGGTCAGGGTGCGGCGCAATGCCTCGTCGTCCATCCAGCCGAGCATGAGGACCTTGCCGGTGTCGTACTGCTGCACGATGGCCGCGAAGAGGCCGTTGGCGTCGTGCTTGAGCCGCGCTGCAATCGCAGGGTCAAGTTCCTGGGATTCGGGCCCCTGATCGGGGCCGTTAAGAGAAGTAGCCATCACCCCAAGCATACTGGTTTCGGCGGCGATGATTCGGCGTGTGACTTGCCCGCGGCACTCGGGCAATTCACAGGCATCCCGACACCGCATGTCGATTGCACCGCTTGCACCCGTTGGCATGCTAATTTCGAGAGTGATGCACCTAGTTCACGCTTCCCGATTGGCGTTGGCCGAGACCTTGCTCGCAGCAGGCCCCAACGCAGCAACCCTGTGCGCCGGATGGGAGAGCCGCCATCTGGCAGCGCACCTTGTTCTGCGCGAAAACACCCTCATTTCGGTGGGAACGGTGTTCAAACCGCTGTCGAAGAAACTCGACAAGAAGATCAACGATCTGGCCGATGCCGCCGAATCCCCTGAACGCTATGCGGCGTTGATCCGCCGCTTCAGGATCGGACCGGTCAAGTACTCGCCCTTCGCCATCGACAAGGTCGACCGCGTGGCGAATTTGACCGAATATTTCGTTCATACCGAAGACGTCCGCCGGGCGCGCAGCCAGTGGGCGCCGCGCATCCTGGACAGGGAATACACCGAAATGCTGTGGCAGTCGCTCACACGCATATCACGGGTGCTCTTCCGCAAATCTCCGGTGGGCATCATCCTCACGCGCCCCGACGGGCAGCGCCATGTCGCCAAGAAGGCACCGAATGCCGTGTCGATTTCAGGTCCGGTCACCGAGTTGATGCTCTACGCCTTCGGCCGGGTGGACCACTGCCTAGTGACCTTCGAGGGCGGGGATTCGGCCCTGGAAATCATCAGGGGCTATAAGCCGGGTCTCTGAGTTCCGCGCAGCCGCAGACATCATTAATACACCAAGGGGAGCAGTTCACCGTTGTGAACTGCTCCCCTTGGGTTTGCTGGGGGCTAACCGCCTAGCGCACCGGATAACCGGCCGCGCGGATTGCCTGCTTCACCTGGGCAATCATATCCTTGGGTCCAAAGTGGAAGATCGAGGCTGCGAGCACCGCATCGGCGCCGGCTTCGATGGCGGGCGGAAAATCCTCGGGCTTTCCGGCGCCGCCCGAAGCGATCAGCGGCACGTTGACCTCGGCTCGCACCGCACGAATCATTTCAAGATCGAAGCCGTCCTTGGTGCCGTCGGCGTCGATGGAATTCAACAGGATCTCCCCCACGCCGCGTTCGGCCGCTTCCTTGGCCCAGGCCACGGCGCAGGTGCCGGTGCCCTTGCGCCCGCCATGGGTGGTCACCTCAAAGCCGGAGGCGATGGAAGGGTCGGTGGTGCGTCGGGCATCCAGCGAGAGCACCAAGACCTGGGAGCCGAAGCGCTCTGTGATCTCGTTGATCACCTCGGGGCGGGCCACCGCGGCGGTGTTGATCGAGGCCTTGTCGGCTCCGTTGCGCAGCAGCCGGTCCACGTCCTGCGCGGTGCGGACGCCGCCGCCCACGGTGAGCGGGATGAAGACCTCTTCTGCGGTGTGACGAACTACCTCATAGGTGGTTTCGCGGTCGGCGCTGGAGGCGGTGACGTCGAGGAATGTCAGTTCGTCGGCGCCGGCTAGGTTGTAACGGCGGGCCAGCTCCACCGGGTCGCCGGCATCGCGCAGGCCCTCGAAGTTCACGCCCTTGACCACGCGGCCGTTGTCGACGTCGAGGCAGGGAATGACGCGGATTGCAACAGACATGTTTTCGGTCTCTTCCCTTAGATGCGGCAGGCGTGGATCTGGCTGACCAGGATGGCGCGGGCGCCGAGGTCGTAGAGCTCGTCCATGATGTTGTTGGTCTGCGACTTCTTCACCATGGCGCGCACTGCGCACCAGTCGGAGTTTGCCAGGTCGGAGACCGTGGGCGATTCAAGGCCCGGGGTCAGCGCACAGGCCTGATCTGCCAGTTCGCGGCGTACGTCGTAGTCAAGCATCACGTACTGGCGCGCCACGAGCACGCCGTTCAGGCGGCGGGTGAGCACCTCGAGTCCAGCCGGCTTGTGTCCCACGCGGCCGATCAAAACCGCCTCGGAGGCGAGCAGCACATCGCCGAAGATTTCCATGCCGGCTGCCTTGATGGTGTTGCCGGTTTCCACCACATCGGCGATCGCATCGGCCACGCCCAGGCGCACCGAGGATTCAACCGCGCCGTCCAGGCGGACCACCGAGGCGTCGATGCCCGACTTTTCAAGGTAGTGGCGCAGCAGCACATCGTAGCTGGTCGCGATGCGCTTGCCGTTCAGCTCGCTCGCGTCGGTGAAGGCGCCCACCGGAGCGGCGAAGCGGAAGGCCGACTTGCCGATGCCCAGTGAGAGCTGTTCCTCGACGTCGTCGTCGACGTCCGCATCCAGGTACAGGTCGCGGCCGGTGATGCCTACGTCCAGGATGCCGCGGCCTACATAGACGGCGATATCGCGCGGACGCAGGTAGAAGAATTCAACTTGGTTGTCCTCGTCCACCAGAACCAGTTCACGCGAATCGCGGCGCTGGAGGTAGCCGGCTTCCTTGAACATGGTGGAAGCGATGTCGGAGAGTGCACCCTTATTGGGCAGGGCTACGCGGAGCATTTTCTAACTCTTTCGGTCAGGGTGGCGCTGCGGCGTGATGCCTAAAACAAGCGCCAAGGAGTGTGTATTCGTTGGCTGTTGTCTCTGCCGCCGTGCGGAGGCGCGGGTCCGGTCCTTGAGTGGGAGCGGACCCGCGCCGGCGCGACGGCTATAGATGCTTGTAGACGTCAGCCAAGGACAGACCCTTGGCGATCATGAGAACCTGCACGTGGTAGAGCAGCTGGGAGATTTCCTCGGCAGCGGCCTCATCCGTTTCGTATTCTGCGGCCATCCACACCTCGGCGGCCTCCTCGACGATCTTCTTGCCGATGCCGTGGACACCGGAGTCGAGTTCGATGACGGTTCCAGAGCCTTCCGGGCGGGTTTCTGCCTTGAGCGATAGTTCGCTGAAGAGCTCGTCAAAAGTTTTCACGCTTCTACCTTATCGGTTTTCGCAGCGGCTGCTGAATTTGAGCGGCCCTTTATGACGCAGTTCCGCTAGGCCAGCGCCGCCACGGTCATGACCGCCGCGCTGTAGGCCTCGTAGCCCTTGTCCTCGCTGGAGTTCTCAAGTCCTGCCCGGTCAAGCCCCTGTTCCTCGGTATCGCAGGTGAGCACGCCGAAGCCGATCGGGGTCTTGGTGTCCACCGCCACGTCGGTCAGCCCGTTGGTGGCGGCGAGGCACACGTAGTCGAAGTGCGGGGTGCCGCCGCGGATGACGACGCCCAGGGCGATGACCGCGTCGTAATCCCCCGCGAGGGTGGCGGCCGCCACCGGCAGTTCGAAGGTGCCCGTCACACGGATCAACGTGGTTTGCCCTGCTAGGCCTGCGTCCTTGGCGGCGCGCTGGGCACCGTCGATCAGTCCGTTCATGATGACCTCATGCCAGCTGGCGGCCACGATGGCGACCTTCAGTTGGGACAGGGTTCCGCCCTGCGCCAGTGCGCGCAGTTCATCGCCGACATTGGTTGGTGCTCCGTGCTTGCTCATGGTGTGCTCCTTGGGGTGTTGTGGTGGTACTTAGGCGCCGAAGTGTTCGTCGGCGTCGAGGTTGGACGGCAGATTCAGCTGGTGTCCGAAGCGGGACTGCTTGGTGCGCAGGTAGTCTTCGTTTTCGCGGCGCGGCGCGACCCTGCTGGGAACCAGCTCGGTAACGGTGATCCCCGCATCGGTGAGCTTCTGGCACTTGTCAGGGTTGTTGCTCAGCAGCCTGATTTCTTCGAGCCCGAGCTTCTTCAGGATGGCCGCGACGGCGAAGTATTCGCGGGCATCGGCAGGGAATCCCAGGTGCAGATTTGCGTCCAGGGTGTCCATGCCGTGTTCCTGCAGCGCGTAGGCGCGCAGCTTGTTGACCAGGCCGATGCCGCGTCCTTCATGTCCGCGGATGTAGACCAGGTGTCCTCCTTCTGCGGCCAGCCGACTCATCGCCGCATGCAGCTGTTCGCCGCAGTCGCAGCGGTATGAGCCGAGCACGTCGCCGGTCAGGCATTCGGAGTGGATGCGCACCAGGTTGCCGGCGGAGGCGCCGTTGGGGCCGGGGTGGCTGAGGACTACGTGTTCATGTCCCTCGACCTGCGCGGCCTGGGCGGTGAACTGGCCATAGGCCGTCGGCAGCGCAACCGGGTCGGTAAGCTCGATCTGGTCGTTGACCCGGCGCCAGCGGGCCAGGTCGTCGATGGAGATCAGCGGCAGCTCGTTCTCGGCGGCGAAGACGCGCAGGTCATCCAGGCGCATCATTTCGCCGTCATCCTTGGTGATCTCGCCGATGACGCCCACCGGCTGCAGCCCCGCAGCACGGCAGAGGTCCACGGCTGCCTCGGTGTGCCCGCGGCGTTCAAGCACGCCTCCTGCGGCGGCTCGCAGCGGGAAGATGTGCCCGGGACGCGAAAGCTGTTCGGGGGTAGTCGCATCGTCGGCGAGCAGCCGGCTGGTCAGGGCGCGGTCTGCCGCTGAGATGCCGGTGCTGATGCCGCTGGCCGCGTCGCAGGTGACGGTGAAGGCGGTGCCCTTGGCGTCCTGATTGATGCCGACCATGGGCGCCAGGCGCAGCGCGTCGGCGCGCTCGGCGCTCAGCGGTACGCAGATGACTCCGGAGGTGTAGCGGATGGTGAATGCCATCAGTTCTGCGGTGGCGTGTTCTGCGGCGAAGATGATATCGCCCTCGTTCTCGCGGTCTTCGTCGTCCACCACGACCACTGCCTTGCCGGCGGCCAGGGCCGCCAGTGCGGTGGGGATTGAATCAAGCGTTGACTTCTGCATTATCGTGCACCTCCAAAGGAGTTGATGCGTGCAACGTACTTGGCAAGCACGTCCACCTCGATGTTGATATTGTCCCCGACCTGGCGGGTGCCCATGGTGGTAGCGCTCAGGGTGGTGGGGATGATTCCCACCTCAACCCAGTGCTCGGATTCTTCCGCGTCGGACGGCGACACCGCGGTGATGGTCAGTGAAATTCCGTCCAGTGCAATGGAGCCCTTCTCGGCGGTGAGCGGGGCATACTCACGTGACACCGAAATTCTAAAGGTGGTCCACTGGCCGTGGTTCACGATCGATTGCACCTGTCCCACGGTGTCTACGTGGCCCTGCACCACATGTCCGTCCAAGCGTCCGCCGGCCGGGGTGCAGCGTTCGAGGTTCACCTTGTCCCCGGCGGTCAGGTCGCCGGTGGTGGTGCGGTTCAGCGTCTCACCCATGACATCGACGCTCAGGGTGTCTCCGTCAAGTGCGGTGGCGGTGAGACAGACGCCGTTGACCGCGAGCGACCCGCCCAGATCCAGGCCTTCGGTATGGCCCGGCGCGTTGAGAGTGAGCACTACGAGGTCTTGGTCTGCATGGTGTTCAATGGCGGTGATCGTTCCGATCCCGCTGACAATTCCTGTAAACATGGTGTTCCTTTGGCGAAAATTGTTGTAAAAGTTTGTGGTGAAGCCCGTTTTTGGGTACAGCAAACAAGCCCTGGGTGTGTTGCGGTACCTTGAACGGGTTTAGCTGCGCGGCAGCGGTTCGAGATGCATCATGACATCCGGTCCCAGTCGGTTCAGCGTTTCATTGCTGTAGGCGTCCAAGCGGTAGTGCCGCGCGTCGCTCAACGTGCGTGTTCCGGCGATATTTACCGATGAATCTCCGCCTCCGATGATCAGCGGAGCCTGGTAGCAGTAGATTTCGTCGGCCAGATCGGCGCTGATAAAGGCAGAAGCAATGGTCGCTCCTCCTTCGATTAGCAAATGGCCGTAGCCCCGTTCGGCGGCCAATTCCACTAGTGTGCGTGCATCCCTGGTTCGAACCTGTTCGAAATGCTCGTCGAACTCAAGCGCCAGTCCGGACGGAAGGTCGCGCTCCCCCATGATCAGCCGGTGTGGTTGACGCGGCAGGGGTGTCCCCGCCGGGGTGCGTGCGTTGAGCCGAGGATTGTCGTGCTCAACGGTGTTGGTTCCCACCACGATCGCGTCCACCCTGGCACGCAGTGAATGCGCGTGGGCCCGCGATTCGGTGGAGGTGATCCATTGGCTGCTTCCATCCGGAGCGTTGATCCGTCCGTCCAACGATTGGGCGGTCTTCACCGTGATAAACGGCCTGGATTGCTCCTTGGCAAGGATCCAGCGGTGGTTGAGTTCGCGCAGCTCTTTCCCAGCAGCACCCTGGCTGACCTGGACTCCTACGGAACGCAGGTAGTCGGCACCGCCGCTGGCAGCGGCCGTGGTGTCTGACATGGCGTAGTGCACCCGCCCGATCCCCGCCTGAGCGATGGCCTGAGCGCAGGGACCGGTACGGCCGGTGTGGTTGCACGGTTCTAGGGTGACAACCATGGTCAGTTCGCTGGCGCGCTGCTTGCTGATGCGTCCCAGGCGGCGAAGGGCCTCAATTTCGGCATGCGGGTTGCCCGCACCCAGATGGAAGCCCGTCGTGATCAGGCTGCCCGACTCATCCAGGACGCATGCACCGACCAAGGGGTTGGCGCCGCGGTGCCCGCGCCGGGCAGTTTCCAGCGCCGTGTCCAGCGCTGCGGCAAGTTGCTCTTCGGTAACCATAACGATTAACGCTGATTCTGAATCGTGGGATCCGGCAGTTCGGTTTCAATCTGCGGCTTGTCTTCCTTCTTGGCGCGAGCCCAGACGAAGAAGCCGATCAGCGTGAATGCGCCGTAGAAGAGGTACATGAACGCACTGGCGTAATAGCCGGCGGAGAACAGCAGCGGAACGCCCACCGCGTCGACCGCAACCCAAATCAGCCAGAATTCCACCCATCCCTTGGCCATGCCGAAGGTTGCCAGCAGCGAGCCGACAAAGGTCCAGGCGTCGGCCCAAACCGGCTCATAGGAACCGAGGATTCTAAACAGCGGAGTCAGTGCGACAGTACCGAGAATCAGGACTGCAACGAGTCCGAGACGCACCTTATTTGATGCCCACTGTGGGGTCACCGCAGAGCCGCCGCCGTCGCGCGCCTGCTTCCAGCGATACCAGCCGAAGACCGAAACAGCGATGAACATGATCTGGCGGCCTGCCTGGCCCCATAGATTGGCTGCATAATCGGTGTCGAACAGGCTGCCGAGGAACACGGTGAGCAGCAACAGGTTGCCGAGGATGCCCACGGGCCAAGCCCAGACCTTGCGGCGCATGCCGCCTACGGCGCTGGCAAGACCAAAAATATTACCGACGACTTCGCGCACCAAAAGCGCGGACGAGCCAATCACTATTTGTGAGTTGAAAGCTTCAACGAGCCACCGCAGGAAATCCATCTTTCCACCCTTCTCGAAGCGGCGGCTCCGGGGGTGTGCATTTGATGGACCTTAAAGGTTGCCGAAACTACGGCTCCTCTCAGTGAGCCGATGGCAACGCCAAAGGTAAATCAAATCCGTGCTTCTCCCATCCAGACTTTAACTGTCGGTACCGGAATTTCACCAGTTCAACCGCTGCCTTGGCTTGTGGCCTCAACAACGGGTCGCGGACTATCACCGCCGGTTCGGACTTTCACCGACCCCGGAGCACGTATTTACGTTACATCAGTTATTGTTGCACACTTTGTGCGCTGGCGTGTCCGCCCAGAGCAAGATTGCGTAACACGTCGATTTCTACCGATGGGTCCGCCGAAGCATAGACGGCGGACCCTGCCACAAAGACGTCGGCACCTGCTTGCGCCGCACGCAAAATGGTGTCGCGGGAGATGCCGCCGTCGACCTGCAGGGCGATGGGCTTTCCCGATCCCTCGATGGCGGCGCGGGCACGGCGGATCTTCGGCAGCACCAGATCGAGGAACTTCTGGCCGCCGAATCCGGGCTCCACCGTCATCAGCAGGAGCATGTCCAATTCGCCGAGCATGTCGAGGTAGGGCTCGATGGGGGTTGCGGGGCGCAGCGCCATGGCCGCCTTGGTGCCTGCCGCACGCAATTCACGAGCGAGCCTGATCGGCGCCGCCGAGGCTTCTACGTGAAACGTCACGCTGTCCACGCCGATCTGCGCATATTCGGGGGCCCAGCGATCGACGTTTTCAATCATCAGGTGCACGTCGATGGGCAGGTCGCTGACCTTCTCCAGTGCTTCGACCACCGGCTTGCCCAGGGTGAGGTTGGGAACGAAGTGGTTGTCCATCACGTCCACATGGACGCCGTCGGCTGTATGAATTCGACGCAGTTCGCCCGAAAGGTTGGCGAAGTCGGCGGAAAGTATTGAAGGGTGGATTCGCGCGGTGCTCAAGATTGCTCCTGGTATTCATGCATCGGTAGTGGCTGTATATAAGCAATACTGCCAGCGCCCCGCGGGACGCTGGCAGTAGATGACGCGCCGAAGACCGGTTGGTCGGTTAGGCGGTCTTGGTCAACAACGCCATAAACATGGCGTCCGTACCGTGGACATGGGGCCAGAGCTGGGCGGTAGTTCCGCTGCCAAGCTCATGTCCCGCCGCCGGAGCCGATGAATACATGACCTTTGAAACTTCTGCACCGGTGTCCAGCAATTGCGCGTCGGTATGTCGTTTGAGGAAATCCTCAACAACCAGTCGGGTTTCAGCCTGATGCGGCGAGCAGGTCACAAAGCCGACGACTCCGCCCACGCGCACCGCATTAAACGCTGCGTCGAGCATCTCACCTTGGATGCTGGTCAATTCCGGGATATCGCGGGGGGCCTTGCGCCAGCGCGATTCGGGTCGGCGGCGCAGCGCGCCGAGCCCAGAGCAGGGTGCGTCGACCATGATGCGGTCGTAGTCCCCCGCATAGTCCTCTGACCCGTAAACCCTGCCGTCTTCTTCGGTGACCATCCAGTAGTCATGGGGCACCGCATCCAGGGAGTTCTCCACGAGGCGCGCGCGGTGGGCGGTTGGTTCATTGGCGGTGAGTCGGGCATCGCGCTGGACAGCAATGGCTCCCAGCAGCGCCGCCTTGCCGCCTGGCCCTGCGCACAGGTCCAGCCAGTAGCGGTCATCTCCCCCGGTGGGCAGCTGCACGTTCGCCAGCGCCCGGGCCATGACCTGACTTCCAGCGTCCTGCACCCTGACGGTTCCCTCGCGCACTCCGGGTACCCGGGCCACGTCCCCGTGCTTGTAGGTTGCCGAATTTTCCAGCAGCTCTCCCGCTTCAGCCCCTGCTTCTAGTGCGCCGGTGAGGTCGCCGAGTCCGGGCAGCGCCACCAGGTTGACCACGGGGGCTGCGTTATCCGCGGCCAGCAGGTCAACTAGTTCACTTCCATCGCGGCCGTGGGCGATCAACGCCCCGCGCAGGGCCCTGACGATCCATTCCGGGTGCGAGTGTTCAATGGCCAGCTTGGCTGATTCGCCGTCGGCGGCCGCGGTCAACTGCTGCACCCAATCTTCTGCGGAGCGTTCGCTGACCCTGCGCAGCACGGCATTGATCAGCCCGGAGGGGCCGGCGCCGATCTGAGCCCGGGCGAGCGAGACGGTTTCGTCCAGCGCCGCATGCTTTGGTACGCGCATGGCAAGCAGCTGGTGGGCGCCGATGCGCAGGGCATCGAGGATCGCCGGGTCAAGTTCTGCCAGGGGCCTGTCGACCAGCGTTGTAAGAATTGCATCGTAGAGCCCCTGCCCGCGCAGTGCACCGTAGGCCAGCTCGGTGGCAAAGCCTGCGTCGCGGCGGACCAGCCGGTACTCGCGGATCAACTTTGGCAGCACGAGATTTGCATAGGCGTCGGCGGTAGAGACCTCGCGCAGGGTTTTGAAGGCTACCAGGCGTGCTGGATCGGCGCTGCGCTTGCGCTGTCCAGGGGTCGCCTGGGAATAGCGGCGCGGACTACCGCCCTGGCCGCGGTTGCGGGTGCGTCCCTGTTCGTTTCTCCGCTGACCGTCGAAGCTTTCGCTGCGCCCGTGATTTTCGCGCGAATTTCCACGTCGTTCCTGGCCGCTCATGCAAAGCTCACTTTCGTTCCCTGGGTCAGCATGCCGCGGGCCCAGTCGGAGGCGTTCATCATTTTCTTGCCCGGAGGCTGAATGGTCGTTGGTTCAAGGGCCCAGGTGCTGGTGCCGATGAATACCCTTGGCTGCTTGCCCGGTTCAATTCGAAGCTCGCCGGGGGCAAGGTCGGTGACATCGCGGCGCTCATGCAGCAGTCCGAATTTATAGCGCTGATCTTCCACCTTGACCCACGCCCCGGGGAACGGGGTGGTGCCGTGCGCGCGACGCCGGATCTCGGTGGCTGTTCGGGTGAAATCAAGCTCCGCGTCAACGTCGGTGATTTTTGGAGCATAGGTATGCGAACCCGCCTGTGGCACGCCCTGTGCGGTGCCGGCATCGATGGCCTGCAGGGTTTGGACCAGCAGCATTGAACCGGAGTTGCTGAGTTTTTCAAGCATGGTGCCGGCGGTGTCAAGTTCCCCAATCGCCTCGGTCACCTGCCCGAAGACCGGACCGGTGTCTAATCCGGTTTCAAGCTGGAATGTCACGGCTCCGGTGATGTCGTCGCCGTGGATGATCGACTGCTGTACCGGTGCGGCGCCGCGCCACTGTGGCAGCAGTGAAAAGTGGAGGTTGATCCAACCGTGCGTTGGCACGCCCAAAGCCGCCTGCGGTACCAGGCCGCCGAAGGCGACGATGGCTGCGGCATCAACGCCTAGGTCGGCGATTTCTTCGGTAACTTCCGCAGTGATCTTTGAAGCCTTGATCGTTGGCAGGCCTAATTCTTCGGCGCGTGCGGCAACCGGCGAGGGGGTCAGCACACGCTTTCGACCAAGTGGAGCATCGGGGCGAGTGAGTACGGCGGCGATGTCGAAGCCCGCTGCGTGAAGGTGGTTCAGTGAGGTGACGGCAACCTCTGGGGTGCCGGCAAAGAGGATCCGCATAAGCTTAGTGTCCTAATCCTGCGCCGAAGCTGGATCCTAGAGATCCCGAGCGCTGTGCAATTGTCTGATTTGCCGTCTGTGAATAATTCGCGGCGCGCAGCTTTCGCCATGCGGCCTTTTTCTGCTCCGCGGGCAGGCGGTCGATGAACAAGATGCCGTCTAGATGGTCCGTCTCATGCTGGAAGCAACGAGCCAAGAGCCCTTCGCCTTCCACTTCGATCCGGTTGCCGAACTTATCGAAGCCGCTGGCGATGATATGACGGCGGCGCGGCACCGGTGCCGAAATCCCCGGAATAGACAGGCAGCCTTCAATGTGGTCCGGCTGAAAGTCGTCGCTTAGCTCTAATTTTGGGTTGATGATGTGGCCCCGTTGGTCGCCTATCTGGTAGGTAAAGACCCGCAGTGAAACACCAACCTGGGGTGCTGCCAATCCGGCGCCGTCAACGTTCTCCATGGTCTGGTCCATGTCTTCAACCAATTTTTGGATTTCTGGGCCGAACTCGGTCACCTCCTGCGCTTCGGTGCGTAGAACAGGATCGCCGATGATCCGAATTCCCAAAATTGCCATAGTTGTTCGACTACCTTCTGTTGACGTCGATGAATGCCGTGAGCCTTTTCGTTGGATCGCCGCTCTTCTAGTCTACGTGGTTGCCATTGGCTAGGATCGTGGCGGCGGAGTGATTTCCGCCAGCGTGCTGCGGTCCCGGACAATATTGCGCGTTGCTTCCCAGCTTCTGCGCAGGGCGTAGAACTTCGCCCAGTACTCGGGCATCGCCGCCGGTGGGGCCATGAAGGTGCGGCTGCCGTTGTCACCGAGTGCTACGGCCAGCAGCATCACATCGTTGCCATAGGTCCATGGCTTCCAGCGGCCTGCGTCGGCATCCTCAATCTGCTCTTCAGCTTTACATGCGGCGGCAAGCTGCATGATGACCTTGTCATCCGGCCGCTTCACCATCCCATCGCGGTCTGAGGTTTTGGTTTTGTAGTCGATGATGCAGGTTCGACCAGCAATCTTTGCCACCAGATCAATGGTTCCCGCATAGCCAACGCTGTCGTTCCACACGGTAACTTCAGCTTGGACCGGCTCGACGCGATAGTCACGCCACCAGTTTTCAAAGTGAGCGGCGTATCCCAGCTCGCCGTGCTGTTCCAGGGCTCCCTTGGCTTGTTCCAAATCGTGGGCGAGACCAAGCTGAGCGAGCGCGTAGTTTTCGGCATAAAAATGCACCCTATCGCCGCGGGCGGCGGCCGCGTCACGGTAGACCTCAGCAGCCGATGCGGCCTGGCGCACCAGCGACCGCATCGACGATGGCTGCGCCACCGACTGTGCAAGACGAGAATCGTCGGACAACGCCTTGGCCGCCATATATCCAGCCCACCCGGTGAGGTCAACGTGGTCCATACCAATGATTGTCGTAATCGATGGGACCGTTGCCTCGGCCCCAACCCTACGGCTATACATGCGTCCATGTTCGGTTTGAATGGCTAGTTTTGGTGACGTCATACCCTTGATCATGGCACCCATCGCCCACACTTTGCTCCTAGTCGCTCCGGGAATAAGAATTTTTCCGCGTATTTCCGCGGGTTTTAAGCTATGTGAACCAGATCTCAGGCTTTCGATTTGGAAGCTTGGAAAATCTCGTATAGAGTTTTTACTCGTTGGAAAGAACGGAAACGTTCAGAAAACAA
>NZ_JALDXV010000011.1:0-109539 GCF_032154645.1 Glutamicibacter sp.
CGATGGAACTGGGCGGCAACGCACCGTTCATCGTCTTCGAGGATGCAGACCTGGATGCGGCAGTCGAGGGCGCCATGGCGGCCAAGATGCGCAACATGGGCGAGGCCTGCACCGCTGCGAACCGCTTCCTGGTTCACGCGGATGTTGCCGAGGAATTCACCGCCAAGTTCGCTGCTGCCATGAAGGCGCTGAAGCCAGGACGCGGCACCGAGGCAGACACCACCGTCGGCCCACTGGTTGAAGAGAAGGCCCGCGACGAGGTCCACGCACTGGTTGAGGCTGCTGTCGCCAACGGAGCTACCGCAGTGACCGGCGGCGCACCGGTAGACGGCCCAGGCTACTTCTACCAGCCAACCGTTCTTGCCAACGTCGCCAACGACGCCAAGATCCTGTCCCAGGAGATCTTCGGCCCAGTGGCACCGGTGACCACCTTCACCTCCGAGGAGCAGGCAATCAAGCTGGCCAACTCCACCGAGTACGGCCTGGCTTCCTACATCTACTCCAAGGACTTCAACCGTCTGTTCCGCGTTGCCGAGCAGATCGAGTTCGGTCTGGTTGGTTTCAACGCAGGCGTGATCTCCAACGCTGCAGCACCGTTCGGCGGCGTGAAGCAGTCGGGTCTGGGCCGTGAAGGCGGCGCCGAAGGCCTGGCAGAGTACACCACCGTGCAGTACATCGGCATCGCCGATCCATACGCTGCCAAGTAGTCTTCAGCGATTACTTTCCTTCGGGAGCAAACCATTGCGGTTTGCTCCCGAAGTGCGTTTAACCGGCTCTTCGCAATCAAGGGTGTAACAGCCCCATCGAACACCGGACACAAGGTAGCGTGTCACGGCATGGAAAAGGCCGAGAGCTTCACGAGAATGAAAGTTCCTACACAACCACCGTCGAAAGCTCTCGACCATGCACCATGCTACCTACTGCACCCCGAACTTGACGACCTTCTGCGGACTAGACGAGCTCGGACTGACCGCTACCGGCCAGCACCTCACCGCAGCCCGCGCCGTCATTGAATGCAGAGTCGTCCTCGACGATAAGTTCTGCCACCGATGCGGAGCCCAGGGCACTGCCCGTGATACTAGGATCCGCCGGCTTTCCCACGCACCGTTCGGGTGGCGGCCCACTGTTCTGGCCATCCGAGTGCGCCGCTACCGCTGCGCGAGCTGCCAGCATGTGTGGGTGCAGGACACGCATCTGGCGGCCGAGCCGAAAGCGAAGATCTCCCGTGGAGGACTGCGGTGGGCTTTGAAAGGGATTGTGTGCCAGCACTTGAGCATGGCCCGGGTCGCTGAATCGCTGGCCGTTTCGTGGAACACCGCGAACCACGCGGTGCTGGCCGAAAGACAGCGCGTGCTGATCAGCAGCCCATCTCGCTTCGACGGGGTCAAGGTGATCGGGGTTGATGAGCACGTGTGGCGGCATACCCGGCACGGGGACAAATACGTCACGGTGATCATTGATTTGACTCCGGTGCAGCAACGCACGGGACCAGCACGGCTGCTGGATATGGTCCAGGGCCGGTCGAAGCAAGTTTTCAAGTCTTGGTTGCAAGACCGGGACTCTGCCTGGCGTGCCGGGGTGCAGATCGTGGCGATGGACGGGTTCACCGGGTTCAAGACCGCCGCGGTGGAAGAACTGCCGCATGCGGTGGAGGTGATGGATCCGTTCCATGTGGTGAAGCTGGCAGGCACCGCCGTGGAGAAAGCCCGGCAGCGGATCCAGCATGAGACGCTGGGGCGCCGGGGGCGGAGCAAGGATCCGTTGTATCGGGCACGCAGGACGCTGCTGACCGGTGAGGAACTGCTTAGTGAGCGTGGGAAAGGTCAGTTGGAGGCGTTGTTTGCCGCGTCGGGCCATCGGGTCGTGGAAGCGACGTGGAAGGTGTATCAAAGGTTGGTGGCGGCGTATCGGGCCCCTTCTCCGGCTGCGGGGAAGGAACTATTGCGGGATTTGATTCATGACCTGACCAAGGTCTTGCCGCAGGAGTTGATCGAGGTGAAGTCTTTGGCGACGACGTTGAAGAAGAGGGCGCCGGATATCTTGGCGTATTTCGATCATCTGGGATCGTCGAATGGGCCGACCGAGGCGATCAATGGGCGGTTGGAGCATCTTCGTGGTTCGGCGTTGGGGTTCAGGAACCTCGCGAACTATATTGCAAGGTCCTTGTTGGAGTCTGGTGGGTTCAGACCTGTGTTACACCCTTAATTGCGAAGAGCCGTTTAACCGGCCGGATCCTGCGCGCCAACCACTGATCAGGTTAGGCGTTGATCTGCTCGCCGTCGGGAACGCGGCGCAGCGCTGCCCTGCGCAGCGACGCGGGGAACAGCGCCGCCGCCACGCGCTGCCGGATTGGCAGCGACCGATGCATCTGGTGCGTGGCTCGATCAAGGCTGCCCAGCAGCTCCGGCATCTGTCCTGTCGAAGGATGGCGCCCGGCATAGAAGCTGTCCTGAATGACGGCGCCCAGCAATTCCAGCTCGGTGGCGCACGGCTCGAACTTCGCGGCCAGCCGGCGGGTGTATCCGTTGACTGTCTCGTTGGCGTCGGCTGGCGTCAGGGCGTCGGCACCGGCGGCCTGCAGCTCCATCCAGAGCGCGGATGCCGCCGCGGCGCCGGCCTGGCTGGCAACCTGGCGCCGCTGCTGCTTGAGCCTCCTGCGGCGCAGCGGGGCAACGCTCAATCCTGCACCCAAGGCGATCAGCGCCACACCAGCCGCCCACCATCCGGTGAAACTGCCGTCGGGCTGGGCCTCGGGGGCTGTTTCATCTTGGGTTTCGGCCGCGCCCTGATCCTCGGGTCGTCCGGTGGAACGGTTGGTCGGCACCTCATTGATCGTTGGCGCAGCGGCCTCGGGCTTTTCTGATTTCTCCGGTGCATAACTGGGAACCTGGCCCTGGCTGGGGGTAGGTTCAAAGGGGATCCAGCCCAGGGCCCCGAGATAAAGTTCTGGCCATGCATGGGCCTGCTTGCCGGAAACCGTGTACTCGGTCAGTTCCGAGGTCGGATTCAATTGTGTATTAATGGAGCTGCTCTGCTGGACGTCGTCGGCCTTGACTGTCGTTCCGGTAGCCTTGCCCGGTGCGTAACCCACGGCAATGCGCGAGGGGATCCCCGCTTCGCGGGCCATCAGTGCCATGGCAGAGGCAAAGTGCACACAGTATCCCTGGCGTCGTTCCAGGAAGGCTTCAACTACGCGCTTGTTTGCGCCGTCATATCCCTCGCGCAGCGGTGTGCGTTCGGAATAAATGAATCTGGCGGAGCGCAGATAATCCTGGATCGCCACGGCTTTTTCAAGGTCGGAACGTGAGGCTTTAGCCTGGGCGTAGGCTTCTTTCAACCCCTGATCCAAGGCCGCGGTCAGCGTGCCCTCAGGGTCTTCTGGCAGTGAACGATAGATGTCCGTCGGGGTGTCGTCGCGGATACCGCCGTAGAATTCCAGGGATTGGGCCATCTTAGGGCTCAGATCAAGTTCGGAGTAGGCGACCGCCACCTGCTTTGTCTGCGCTACCGCATCCCCGCTGAGCCGTGCCACCGAAGTTTCGGGAGTCCAATCCCAGTTGCCGATGATCCCTTCGACCAGGTAGCTGCGGTTGGGCAGGGGAAGCACCGGCGAGCTGATCCCTGCGCTGTAGTCAAGCAGTGCCACTTCTTCCCTTGAATTGAATGTGGTGAAGTCGCTTTCCACGGCGGTGTCGCCAAAATAGGTGTCCCGCGGCAGGGCCTCGTTGGGTTCCCACCGCGTGGTATTGAGGTCTTCAATGACTGCCGTTCGAAGGTAGGGCGCGTGGTCGGCGGAGGTGTAATAGCGCAGCACCGGCGCCCCGGAATTTGAGCGCAGGTCCCTGCCCAGATTCAGCAGCGGGTCGACATTACTGGCCAAGAGGTCGCCCGAGGGACGCTGCCCTTCGGGGAACATTCCTTGACGGAATCCCGGCACCCACATGCTGGCGGCAAGCATCGCAGCGATGCACGCGGCCGATGTTGCCCCGAGGAATCCCAATTGTTTGCGTGAGGGGAAATGGCTGTGGTGCTCCGCAGACGTGCCGCGGTATAGGTAGGGGTGCAACGCGCTAAAGCCGAGAATTCCTGCAACTACCAGTGCAAGGTACCCAATGCCCGCACCTTCCTGTTTAAAGAGGGAAGCGATGATCGGGGCGAAACACAGGGGAATGGTGATCAGCAGTGCAAGCTTCTTGAACGTGGCCAGTACCTCGATCAACAGGCTGACGACCAAAGCCAGCAGCAGGATGACGAAGGCTACATAGCGCGAATAGGCGACCGGCGGCACCTGGGTGGAGAACTGCAGCGCCGCCTCGGAGAGCACTGCCATGAACCACTGCATCCCAGTGACCGAATACCCGGTGGACTGCATTGCAGGGTGCTGCATGAGCGCGGTGAACGCGATGAGCACCGCCGCCGGCAACGCCGCCCAGCGCAGCCCCCAAATTCCGCGCAGCAGTCCGGCGCACAGGTGAATGCCGATGACGGGCAGCAATAGTGCAGGGAACCATGCAAGGCCCTCAATCACACCCGTGATTGAGGCGAAACCTGCAAGCACCGCTAGGGCGAGGCACAGCGCAGCGATGGCGCGTGCCATCAGGTGGTGCGCCACCGGGGGTTGTGGTCGGGGCGCGTCCTGAGGATCTGGGGACTGCTGCCTGTCGGGTTCGCGGGTGATGGTGCTCATGAGATTTCCCGTACCGATTCAATCGACGCATTGCCGGCCAGTACATGGATCGACCATCCGGTGCGGGCCAGCGCCCGCTGAATATCTGTTTCCCTTTCCGGGTGCGACGCCATGAAAAACAACTGCACGTGGCGCACCGTGCGTGAAAGCGCCGCCAGCGCTGCTGCCTGCTCCACGGTGAGGCGGCCTAAGATCATGATGATCGGTTCTTCGCGCATCGCCTGCAGCTCCTTGAGCAGCGTGGGGGACAGCGGCTCCGGGGCGGAGGCCTGGACGCCCACCGATTTCAAGCCAAGTTCCGCGCTGGCAAGATGGAAGTCTTCGAAGCTGGTCCTGGCATCATTGTCAGAGAGCTGCTGCACCTGGCCGGGGATCAACGATGTTCCGCTCAAATCCCGGTACAACACCTGGTAGCCGCTGGCTGCATATCGTTGGCCGAGGCTGCAGGCCAGGGACAGCGCATTTTCAAAGCGTCTGCTGCTGTTCAACTCCGGCCCAAGACCCTGGGGGATGCTCAGCCGCAGGTCGGCAGCGTCGACGATCCAGTGTTCACTGGCCCGGTCGAGGACCAGCAGGGCCTGGGCGGTGGCCACATGGTTTTCCTGACGCACCATGAGTTTTCCATGGCGTGCGGTGGCCTTCCAATGCACCTGTCGGATGGAGTCGCCCTGCTGATAGTCGCGGGTTGCCACGTCGTAGAAGTCGGCGGTGGTGCTGCGGGAAAATCGTGCATCACCGGTGAGCATGCGTTCTCCCAGGGAGGCAAACCGCGCCATCGGATGAAGCTCGGCGCGGACCGGCACGGGCTGGGGTTCGCCGACGGAGACCAAGCCGCGGATGAGGCCTAGAGGATCTGAGATCACCTGACGGGCCGGTCCCAGAAGGTGAACCCCCCGCGCGCGGAACACCAGTTCGTAGTCCACCGACCCCGGACCTGAAAAATCAGGCCCGGGACCAAAGCCTTCGGGCAGGGTTTCCTTGATGCTCACATCATCCGGGCAAAGGAGCGTGATGCGCGCGGCTTCGGCCACGGTTGCCGCCGGGGAATGCAGCAGGCGCCGCACACCGGTGGTGCGCCTGGCTCGCAGGACAAGCAGCCAACTGCTCAGTGCCAACGCCAGCAGGCCCACGCCCAGTGCCATCAGCTCATGGCGGCCCAGAAGATAGGCCAGGAAAACCAAGCCAGCCCCCGCGCCGAGGACCGCCCAACCGCGCCGGGTGAAGAGGTCCAAGTGCCAACGCCGCAGTGATTCCGGCCCTTCCGTGGAGCGGGTCCATGACAGGGCGTTGCGTGAATCAAAACGCTGCGGTTTATCCATGATGTTGCTCGATCAGCTGATCGGAGTGCCGGAGATGATCTCCCGCACCACATCTTCTACGTCTACCGCGTCGGCCAGCGCCCGACGGGTGAGGATCAATCGATGACCCAACACCATGACGGCCACCGCACGAACGTCCTCCGGAAGCACATGATCCCGGCCGTGGATCGCGGCGTAGGATTTGGCGGCCCTCACCCATTGCAGCAGTGCACGCGGGGAGGCGCCGAGGGAAACCTGGGGATGTTCGCGTGTTGCCCTGCCAAGGTCCACCACATAGGCGCCCAGTCTTTCGGTGACGGTGACGAGCTTGACCTGCTCAATCATCTTCTGGAGTTCTGCCTGTTGCAGCACGGGAGTCAGCGACTCCAACGGTTCGTCGCGGTGATGTGTTGTCAGCATGGAAACTTCTGCCTCGCGCTGGGGGTAGCCCATGGAGATCCTGCCCATGAAGCGGTCCCGCTGCGCTTCGGGCAGCGCGAAGGTCCCCTCGGAGTCAATCGGATTCTGCGTGGCAACCACCATGAAGGGCCGCTGCAGGCGGTGGGTTACCGAATCGACGGTGACCTGTTGCTCTTCCATGCATTCCAGAAGCGCCGATTGGGTTTTCGCATTGGCCCTGTTGATTTCGTCGGCAATGACGATATTGGCGAAGATCGGACCGGGGTGAAAGGTAAATTCATGGGTCTGCGGGGAATAGACCGAAACGCCGGTGACATCGCTGGGCAACAGATCGGGGGTGAACTGGATACGGTGCACGGTGCAGTCCAGGCTGCGCGCCAGTGATTTAGCGAGCATCGTCTTGCCCACGCCGGGGACGTCCTCAACGAGGAGATGTCCTTGCGCTAAAAGCACCACCATAGCGTTGGTAATCGCCTCAGGATTTCCCGTGATCACGCTCTGCACCGCATCGAAAACACGCTCGCAGTTGCTTCGGAAGTTGGCATCGAGCGATGGCAGAGTTGGTTGTGCGCTCATGCGCGTCCTCCTGACAGGCTCATCATTTCTCCCAAGGGTTTTCTTGGGATGACGAATCTATGGTTGTGTTCCACCTATCGTATGGGCATCTTTTATCCAGTAACAGATGCTAATTGCCTTTGCGGAATACCGGTGATTCGGAGAACCGTTAATGGCAGTGACAGAATTGTTCAGAGGCTGATAAACGGCGCCTCACCTGCGCATGAAGGACGAGAAGGAAACGGGACAATGAACACGGAAAACCTTGACGATCCCTATGCGGGAATTCCTGAAGCCTACCGACCGGACGCCGGGGTCGCGTCTACCGCAGATGCGGACCGGTCGCGATCGCAGAATAACGAAAAGGGCGGCTCCAAACGCAACCTGCGCTACCCGGAAGCTCCCGACGCGCTGCCGATAGGCGTTGTCGACAACCACACCCACCTCGACTTCATAGACGGCACCGTCAAGGTCGAAGCCGCCGCAGCGCTGGCAGCTGCGGCCGCCGTGGGAGTCAAGGGCCTGATCCAGGTTGGCTGCGATGTTGAGTCTTCTGAATACGCGGTGAAGATCGCCAATGAGTTCCCCAATGTGCTGGCGGCCGTGGCAATCCACCCGAATGACGCGGCGCGGCTGGCGGAGCGCAATGAGTTGACACAAGCCATCGAGCGGATCGAAGAGTTGGCGTCGGATGGGCGAGTCCGCGCCGTCGGTGAAACCGGCCTTGACTATTTCCGCACTCCGCCCGAAGGCAGGGGAGCGCAGGAAGAGTCGTTCCGCGAGCACCTGCGTATCGCGGTCCAGCAGGGCAAGGCGCTGCAGATCCACGACCGCGACGCCCATGAAGACGTCGTTCGGGTCCTCAAAGATTCGCGTCTGCCCGAGCGCGTGGTCTTCCACTGCTTCTCCGGCGATGCCCAGTTGGCGCAAATCTGCAATGACAATGGCTGGTACATGTCATTCTCCGGTACCGTGACATTCAAGAATTCGCACGACCTGCGCGCAGCGTTGGCGCTGGCGAAACCTGAACTGCTGTTGGTTGAAACCGATGCACCGTTCCTGACCCCGCATCCTTTCCGCGGCCGCCCCAATGCCAGCTACATGATCCCCTACACCACGCGCTTCATGGCTGAAACTAAGGGGGTTGAGCTGGCGCAGTTCTGCACTCAAATCGATGCAAACACTCGGGAAGTGTATGGCGAATTCTAAGCACAAAAGGTGTGTTGCTGCTCATGTGACGGTTGCCCGAAATGTAACAATTCGGTTACGGTAGTAAGGATGCGTTTTCCGCCGCGCCCAATTTTGGACTTCGGTGCACTAAACGCAGCCTGATCCCAGGGCATGAAGCACGAGGGAAACACGGCGAAGAAACTGAATGATAGACAGGCGGCCAAGCCGCCGGGTTGAACGAACTAATCCGCAAACGCCGGTGTTCAGCTTACAAACGATGGGGATCTCACGACCGTGACTCACTTGCTCAAGAACCGCTGGGCCAAATACCTGGTTCAGACGCTCGCCGTGGCGTTGGTTATCGCCGGCACCGTTTTCTATATCGCCGGACAAAAATCTGTCACGATTTCCGTCGATGGCGACAGCCGGGAAGTTTCCACCCGGGCCGACACCGTCGCAGCGGTTCTAGAGCAGCAGAACATCACCCTAGGCGATCGCGACGAGATTTCCGCGGCTCCTGATTCTGATCTGGTCAACGAGCAGAACATCGATATCAAGCGCAACAAGGAAATTCAGGTCAACCTCGACGGAACCGATCGCGTGGTCCACACCACCGGCATGACCGTAGCCGATCTGGCCAACGAACTGAACCTCGAAGAGGGCTCCGAAATTTCTATGGATGAGTCTGCAGACCTGTCCACCGTCAGCAGTGACATCGAAATCATCACCCCCAAGGACGTGACCTTGGTCGTCGATGACAAGAAGAAGAAGATTTCGACCACCACCCAGAACGTCAAGGACCTGCTGGCCGAAGAAAAGGTCACCCTTGGCGGTGACGATGAAGTAAACATCAAGCTGGACAAGGACACCGAGAAGGACGTCGAAACCAGCTCCAAGATCGCCAATGGCCAGGAGATCGAGGTCATCAAGGTCAAGATCAAGACCTGGGACGAAACCCGCGACATCAAGTTCGAGACCAAGAAGGTCAAGGACAAGAAGCTCGAAAAGGGCAAGACCAAGGTTGACACCGAGGGCGAGAAGGGCGAACGCCAGCTGACCCTGCGCCAGGAAACCCGCAACGGCAAAAAGGGCGAGGAAGAAGTCCTGAAGTCGAAGGTCACCAAGGAACCTGTAGTCGAGGTCATCAAGGTCGGCACCAAGGAAGAGGAAAAGAAATCCTCCTCGTCGAGCTCGTCGAAGAAGACTGACAACACCACCGTCTCCGGCGTATGGAATGCCATCGCCAAGTGTGAATCCGGCGGCAACTGGTCGATCAACACCGGCAACGGCTACTACGGCGGCCTGCAGTTCAACCTCGGCACCTGGCGTGCCTACGGTGGTTCGGGACTGCCAAGCGATGCCTCCAAGGCAGAGCAGGTGCGCATTGCCAAGAAGGTGCAGAAGGCACAGGGCTGGGGCGCATGGCCAGGCTGCACCAGCAAGCTGGGCCTGCGCTAAAGTAGCGGCGCAGCCACAAGAACATATTTTTCAAACGCGGCGCGTTCACCATCACGGTGGGCGCGCCGCGTTGTTCTCTTGCTAAGAATTTGGCTGAACTAGAATTGGAACCGTGATGTCTAAGGAATCTTTACCACTGCTTTCTGCCACTGATATTCGTCGACTGGCCGATGAGCTAGGAATCCGTCCCACCAAGACGCTGGGCCAGAACTTTGTGATCGACGGAAACACCATCCGCCGTATCATCGCGGCCGCAGATGTTTCCCCCGAAGAGACGGTTTTGGAAGTCGGTCCGGGTCTGGGTTCGCTGACCCTTGGCATCATGGACGCCGCCGCAAAGGTGGTGGCGGTAGAGATCGACCCGCCGCTGGCCAAGCGCCTGCCGCAGACCATGGCAGAATTCCGCCCCGGCCGCGAAGACGACCTCACTGTCATTCTCAGTGACGCCATGAAGGTGACCGAGCTGCCTGGCGAACCCACCGCGCTGGTGGCCAACCTTCCGTACAACGTTGCTGTGCCGGTGGTCCTGCATCTGCTGGAGCATTTCCCATCAATCCGTCATGGACTGGTGATGGTTCAGGACGAGGTGGCCGACAGGATGAGCGCCACTCCGGGCAATAAGATCTATGGGGTCCCCTCGGTCAAGGGCGCCTGGTACGGCACCATGCGCAAGGCCGGCGTGATAGGCATGAACGTATTCTGGCCGGCGCCGAAGATCCATTCGGGCCTCGTCTCATTCACCCGCGACAAGGACCGCAGCGGCGCACCGGATCGCAAGGACGTCTTCGCGATCATCGACGCTGCCTTCGCCCAGCGCCGCAAGACCCTGCGCGCCGCCCTGTCCTCGTGGGCGGGTTCCGGAGCACGCGCCGAACAGATTTTGGTTGCCGCCGGCATCGACCCCAAGGAGCGCGGCGAGAAGCTGGACATCGACGCATACATCGCCATTGCCGAGGCTGCGGCCAAGGTCCCAGCCGAAGCCAAGGACGAGGCCTAGCCCATGGCCAAGCAACGCGTCATTGCCACCGCGCCGGGCAAGATCAATGTGTACTTCAAGGTGGGCCCCCCGCGTGAGGACGGCTATCACGAGGTGGCGAGCCTCTACGTAGCGGTGTCCCTGCTCGAACAGATCGAAGCTACCCTGCGCACCGATGGTGAACTACAGCTGAGCCTGGAACCAGGCTCGGAGGTGGTCTCCGATCCGGAGAACTTCCCGCTGGGGGAGGCGAACCTGGTCTACAAGGCGGCGCAGCTGCTGCGCGACCAC
Organism: Glutamicibacter sp.; assembly: GCF_032154645.1. GTDB lineage: Bacteria > Actinomycetota > Actinomycetes > Actinomycetales > Micrococcaceae > Glutamicibacter. The sequence continues at coordinate 10,856 of NZ_JALDXV010000011.1, forward strand.
ACCGGGTGCACCCTGGGCGCCAACCTGCACATCACCAAGCGCGTCCCCATCGCCGGAGGCATGGGCGGCGGTTCTGCCGATGCCGCTGCCACGCTGGTTGCCTGCAACGAGCTGTGGCAGACGGGGCTTGACCGCGAAGAACTTGGGCGGCTCGGTGCGCGGCTCGGCGCAGATGTTCCCTTCGCCTTGATGGGCGGGGCCGCCATCGGCTTGGGTGTGGGCGACCAGCTGGCACCCCTGCTGACCCGCGCCAAGACCCACTGGGTACTGATTCCTGCAAGCTACGGTCTTTCCACCCCACGGGTGTATGCGATGCTTGACCGCCTGCGTGCGGGCCAAGACCTTGAGGTTCCGCAGGAAGTTGATCCGGATGTCATCGGAGCGCTGATGGACTCGGATGCCGCCGCGCTCTCGCAGGTGCTGGTCAACGACCTGACCCAGGCCTCCTTGGCCCTTGCCCCTGAACTGGGCACGGTGCGCGATCTTGCCGAGGGCGCCGGCGCGCTGCGCGCGATGGTTTCGGGTTCGGGACCTACCCTGGCGCTGCTGGTTCAAGATTCCGAACATGCCGAGCAGGTCATGGCACAGCTGGGCGACGAGGTCGGTGTGGCCACCTTGTCGGTGAACGCTCCGGCACCCGGCGCCCGTGTGGAACTCTCCGAGGAGTAATTCGCGGGAATTACGCCCGGGGCCTTGTAGGAGTGTGAGCCGCATCATAAAGTGAAGAGGATTCATTTTGTTTCTGCGATAAAGGATCCTCATGCTCAATGGCCGCGTCTCCCACTGGTGGGAAAGCACCGGACTGCCCGAACCCCGCGAATCCCTGATCGGACATCTCACCGTTGATGTGGCGATTGTCGGAGCTGGATTCACCGGCTTGTGGACCGCATACTATTTGGCCAAGTCCGATCCCTCGCTGAAGATCGCCATCCTTGAAGCACGCCACGTCGGCTATGGGGCCTCGGGCCGCAATGGCGGCTGGTTGACCAATACGGTGACCGGCGGGCGCGATCGCTACCTGAAAAGCCACGGACGCCAGGCGGTAGAAGAATTCCAGCTGGCAATGAACCGCACCGTCGAGGAAGTCATCGAGGTCTGCCGGGCCGAAGGGATCGACGCCGACATTCAACAGGGCGGCGAATTTGAGGTTGCCTACACCCCGGCCCAGGAGCGTCGCCTCCGCGCCCACGCCAAGGCCGAAGCCGCCTGGAAATACACTGACACCCAACTTCTCGAGTCGGCCCAGGCTGCGGCCAAGATCAATGTTGCAGGCACCCGCGCGGCCCTCTGGCATCCACACGCCGCCCGCATCCAGCCAGCCAAACTGGTCAAGGCGCTGGCGGAGGTGGTCGAGAAGCTCGGTGTGCGCATCTATGAAAATACCCCGGTGACCACCATTCGACCACGCCAGTTGGAATATGAGGCGGGCACCGTCAACGCCGAGTACATCCTGCGCGCCACCGAGGGATTTACCGCCGGGCTCAAGGGGTACAAGCGGCTGTGGCTGCCCATGAATTCCTCGATGATCGTCACCGAAAAGCTGGGCAGCGACCTGTGGGATGAACTGAACTGGAGCCAGGGCGAGGTGCTGGGGGACTACGCCCACGTCTACATGTATGCCCAGCGCACGGCCGATGACCGCATCGCCATCGGCGGGCGGGGCGTGCCCTATAAGTTCGGTTCGCGCACCGACACCGATGGGCAGACCCCGCAAAGCACCATCCGTGGGCTGCAGGAGGTTCTGCACAGGATGTTCCCGAACACCGCAGGAGCGAGCATCGAGCATGCCTGGTCAGGGGTCCTTGGCGTACCGCGAGACTGGGCGGCCACCGTAGGCCTGGACCCGGCCTCGGGGCTGGGATGGGCCGGAGGCTATGTCGGCACCGGGGTCGCCACCACCAATCTGTCGGGACGCACCCTGCGCGATCTCGTCCTGGGCGAGGCAACGCTCCTGACCACGCTGCCCTGGGTTAACCACCGGGTGCGGCAGTGGGAACCCGAACCCTTGCGGTGGATTGCCACCAAGGGGCTCTACGCGGCCTACGGCAGGGCCGATCGCAGCGAACTGGACGGGCGCAGCTCCACCCCGGCCATCGCCCGGATGGCGGATCTCATTACCGGCAAGCCCTAGGCAGGTGCCACCCGGTCGGCAGGACGCCTAGCCTTGACTGGTATCCGCTGTCGGTTCGACGCCATAGCGTGGAGACATGCAAGAATTTCTCACCACCGGACTCATCGCCTCACCACCGGTGCCCGCAGACCTCGACGAACTCTATGAAATCTGCAGCGACGCCCGCGTGTGGGAGCACCGCCCGAGCTCCCGCCATCGCAGCCCGGCACAAACCCGTGCCATGATCGACGCCTGGTCGGCAGGGTGGAAGAAGCATGGATTGGGAACCTGGGTTGTCCGCGAGGCCGGCGATCAGGCGGTCATCGGCTACGGCGGATGCACCCAGGTCGGCGACGCCTACTGGAATCTTGGCTACCGGTTCACCGTCGCGGCGCAGGGCAGGGGGTTCGCCACCGAAATCGCACGTGCAGCGGTGCACGCGGCGCGGGAAGCAGCAGGGGAACTGCCGATCATCGCATCGATACTGGAACACAATGGCGCCTCCGAAGCGGTGGCGCTGAAACTCGGCATGAAACTTGCCTATCGCGGACTGGACCGAGGAAATCCGGACCCGTCGGCCATCCGCCTGATCTATGCCGACCGCCCGCTGAGTTTTGAGCAGCTGTCCTGCATCGTGAACCCCGGACAATGACCGAGCCGAGGTGGAAGAATATGGGTATGATCCTTGAATCCCTGAATGTTCGTGAAAGTTCCTATGTGCTGCTACGTGCGGTCGAAGCCGACATCCCTGCCATCGTTGAACTGATGCAAAATGATGCGATAAGGAAAGCTGACTTCGATGTAGACCACGAATCAAGCGCAAGGTATCTGAAAGCATTCCGCGCCATCGACGCCGACCCGGCGCACTTGCTGGTCGTCGCGGTGGATGATGCGCGGCGCGTTGTCGGAACCATGCAACTCACGGTATTGCCAGGACTTGCCCGGGCCGGAGCCACCCGGCTGCAAATCGAAGCCGTGCGAGTGGACGAGACCCTGCGCGGCAATGGGCTGGGCTCGACAATGATCAATTGGGCCATTGCCGAGGGTAAGCGCAGGGGAGTGAAGCTGGTTCAGCTCACCAGTGACGCCTCCCGGAAGGACGCGCACCGATTCTATGAGCGCTTGGGATTCACCGCTTCGCATGTGGGATTCAAGCTGAGAATCACCGGGGAATAGTTGTAGCTTCCATGAAGTTACATGTGGCATGAGTGAAATCGAATTCGGTGTAGATACTTTTGGCGGAGTCACCCAGGACGCACAGGGGATCCCGGTAGAACATCCTCAGGTCATTCGAGACTTGATTGACGACGCGGTACTTGCGGATCAGCTGGGGTTGGATTTCTTCGGAATTGGGGAACACCACAGGCCTGATTTCGCTGTATCGAGTCCCGAGATGGTACTTGCCTCGATAGCCACTCTGACCAAGAACATCCGCTTGGGATCCACCGTCACGGTGCTCAGCTCGGATGACCCGGTACGGGTCTACGAACGCTTCGCCACCCTTGACGCGGCCTCCAACGGGCGCGCCGAAATCGTTGCGGGCCGCGGCTCATTCACGGAGTCGTTCCCGCTCTTCGGTTACAAGCTCGAAGACTACGAGGTGCTCTTCGAGGAGAAGCTTGATCTGCTGGCCAAACTGGTCACCGAAAAACCAGTCACCTGGGAGGGAAGCACTCGTGCTGGGCTGCGCAGCCAGCGGGTCTTCCCCACGACGGCGAACGGGCTTCGCACCTGGGTGGGAGTGGGCGGAAGCCCGGAATCGGTCATCCGCACTGCACGCCACGGTTTTGGGCTGTTTCTGGCGATCATCGGTGGATCAGCCCAGCGCTTCGCACCCTATGTCGATCTTTTCGAGCGCGCCCAGGATGAATTCGGTATTCCGCACAAGCCGGTAGCAGTTCACTCGCCGGGTCTGGTGGCCCCGACGGATGAAGAAGCCCGCGAACTGGTCCACGACGGCTGGCTGAAGATGCGCACCCGCATGGGTCAAGAGCGCGGCTGGCCGGCACCCTCACCGGGCGACTTCGAGCGGGAAATCGAACACGGTGCACTGTACGTTGGTTCACCCGAAACCGTTGCGAAGAAAATTGCCGCAACGCTGGGTGTGCTGAAGGTGAATCGGTTTGATTTCAAATACGACCAGCCGGTGACCCACGCAGCCCACCAGCAGAGCATCGGGTTGTACGGTGAACAGGTCGTCCCGATGGTCAAGGACATGATCAGTTAGCGGTGCATCTACGTTAAAGCCGAACCGGAGACACCCCAGGGGGTGCCTCCGGTTCGGCTTTAATGTTGGCAACTAGCCGATGATCTCAGACAGTTCCAGCCAACGTTCCTCAAGCTCGTCCACCTGGCCTTGCAGCTCGTTCATCTCAGCCGTGAACTTGCCCAGACCCTCATAGTCGCTCTGGTCATGGGCTGCCATCTTTTCGTGGATCTTGGCGATCTTTTCGTTCAGCTGGCCAACCTTGCGCTCGTTGGCGTTCATCTCCTTCTGCGCCGCACGGATCTCGGCACCCGAAGGCCCCGATGGCTTCTGGGCGGCATCCTGCGCTGAAGCATTGGAAGGATTGGAACCCGTGCCGGCGCTCTGGCTGCTGCGCAGCTTCAGGTATTCGTCAACGCCACCGGGAACATGGCGGAACTTTCCGTCGAGGATCGCGTATTGCTGGTCGGTCACGCGCTCCAACAGGTAGCGGTCGTGGGAGACCACGATGAGCGTGCCCGGCCATGAATCAAGCAGGTCTTCCAGCGCCGCGAGCATGTCGGTGTCGACATCGTTGGTCGGCTCGTCCAAGATCATGACGTTCGGTTCGTTCATCAAGATCATCAGCAGCTGCAGTCGGCGGCGTTGGCCGCCGGAAAGCTCATTGACCTTGGTAGAAAGGTGCGCGGAAGAGAACCCGAGGCGTTCAAGCAGTTGAGCCGGGGTCAGGTCCTTGCCGTCCACGTTGAAGGTGGTGCGGAAGCGGCCCAAAACTTCGCGGACCTTGTCTTCGCCGATCTTTTCCAGTTCACGGAACTGCTGATCCAGCACCGCAAGCTTGACCGTCTGACCGCGCTTCACCCGTCCGCCGGTTGGCTCGACGGTGCCGGCAATCAAGCCCAGCAGCGTGGACTTGCCGGCGCCGTTGGCGCCGAGCAGGCCCGAGCGCTCGCCGGGACCGATGCGCCAGGTAAACGGCTTGAGAATCTGCTTCTGCCCGAAGGAAACTTCCGTATCCAGCAGGTCGATGACGTCCTTGCCCAAACGGCTGGTGGCCATCTTCTGCAGTTCCAAGGGGTTGCGCACCGGTGGGACATCGGCGATCAACTGGTTGGCAGCTTCGATGCGGAACTTCGGCTTGGAGGTACGTGCCGGGGCGCCGCGGCGCAGCCAGGCAAGCTCCTTCTTCATCATGTTCTGGCGCTTGGACTCGGTGACGGCCGCAATACGGTCGCGTTCAACACGCTGCAGGACATAGGCTGCGTAGCCGCCTTCGAAAGGCTCGACGATGCGGTCGTGGACCTCCCAGGTGGTGGTGCACACCGCGTCGAGGAACCAGCGGTCGTGGGTGACGACCATCAGGCCGCCGGCGTTTTTGGACCATCGGTTGTTAATGTGCTCCGCCAGCCAAGAGATGCCTTCAACATCCAAATGGTTCGTGGGCTCGTCGAGGATGATGACATCCCAGTCCTGCACCAACAGGGCCGCCAGTGCGACGCGGCGGCGCTGGCCGCCGGAGAGCGTACCGACGGTCGCTTCCCAGTCCAGGTCCGCAACGAGTCCAGAAATGATGTCGCGGATGCGCGCTTCACCAGCCCACTCGTGGTCAGCCATGTCGCCCACTACGGAGTAGTGGATCGTGGCATCGGAATCCAGGGTGTCGGACTGGTCCAGCACGCCCACGCGCAGACCGTTGCGCTTGGTGACACGGCCCGAATTCGGTTCGATCTTGTCAGAAAGCATGCCCAGAAGGGATGATTTGCCTTCGCCGTTGCGACCCACCAGACCGATGCGGTCGCCGTCGGAGATGCCGATGGTTACCGAGTCAAAGACTACGTGGGTGGGATATTCAAGATGCAGGGCTTCGCCCCCGAGTAAATGAGCCACACCTCTATTTTACGGACGCGTGCAAATCGGCAGTCTTTGGTCTGTGACGGGTGTGGTGCCGAGAAAAAATTGCGAGGCCATCCGGCGGCTGGAGCGATTTCGCGCAGACAGGATGAACATGGCAGAATATAGAACGTGTTTGGACGGACTATCCGTCATCCACATTTTCCGCCCTGGTGTAATGGCAACACGCCAGCCTTTGGAGCTGTGCATTCTAGGTTCGAATCCTAGGGGCGGAACCATTTTGAAGGCGCCGCCACGAGCGGCGCCTTCTTTTTTGTCTTTATTCGGTTGAGGTACCTGTGGGCGCTAGACTGGTTGATGGGTTTTCTTAACTGTCTAAAACCCTGAATCGACCCGCAGGAGAATACAACTTGAGCGATCAGGTCACCGCACCAGTTGCCGTCATCGTCCTCGCCGCCGGCGCTGGTACGCGAATGAAATCTGCCAAGCCTAAGATTTTGCACGAAATTGCAGGTCGCTCCATGATTTCTCATGCACTCCACGCGGCTGCGGCGCTTGAACCACGCAACCTTGTTGCTGTCGTGCGCCACCAGCGGGACTTGGTCGCAGAGCACATCCTCTCCCAGTTCCCCGGCATTACCATTGCCGATCAAGATGAAATTCCAGGCACCGGCCGTGCGGTGCAGCAGGGCCTCGACCAGGTCGATCCTGCCCTTGAAGGCACAGTTGTGGTGACCTACGGTGATGTGCCATTGCTCACCAGCGATGTACTGGTGCATCTGGTAGCAACCCATGAGTCCAACGGCAATTCGGTGACCGTGTTGACCACCGAACTTCAGGATCCCACCGGCTATGGCCGCATCCTGCGCGACGAGCACGGAGATGTCGCAGGAATCCGCGAACAAAAGGATGCATCAGCCCAGGAGCTGGAGATCAAAGAGATCAACTCCGGCATTTACGCCTTTGACGCACAGCTGCTGCGCTCGGCTCTGACCGAGGTCACCACCGAGAATGCTCAGGGCGAGATGTATCTGACCGACGTGTTGGCCATTGCCCGTGCCAAGGGCGGACGCGTTGCTTCCAAGCAGATTGCCGACCGCTGGCAGATCGAGGGAGCCAACGACCGCGTACAGATCTCCAACCTGGCCCGCATCTACAACCAGCGCAAAAATGAATTCTGGATGCGTCAGGGCGTAACCATCGTCGACCCTGCGACCACCTGGATCGACGCAGACGTCATGATCGGCCAGGATGTCACGATCAAGCCGGGCACCCAGCTGCACGGTGAGACCCTGATCGGATCCGACGCAGTCATCGGCCCCGACACCACCTTGACCAACGTGCGGGTAGGCAGGGGCGCCACCGTCAAGCGCACCGATGCCACCGACTCGCGTATTGCAGATAACGCAAGCGTCGGCCCCTTTGCCTACCTGCGTCCGGGTACCGACCTGGGTGCGGACGGCAAGATCGGCGCCTTCTATGAAACTAAGAACGTGACCATCGGTCGCGGCTCCAAGCTCTCGCACCTCGGCTATGCCGGGGATGCTGAAATCGGTGAGTACACCAACATTGGTTGTGGCAACATCACCGCAAACTACGACGGCGTGAACAAGCACCGGACCAAGATCGGTTCGCATGTTCGCACCAGCTCCAACACGGTTTTCGTGGCCCCGGTGGAAATCGGGGACGGCGCCTACACCGGTGCCGGAGCAGTCGTCCGCAAAAACGTCCCGGCCGGTGCCTTGGCACTGTCTGTGGCTCCGCAGCGCAATACCGAGGGATGGACGCTTGAAAAGCGTCCGGGCACCTCTTCGGCAGACGCAGCATTCAAATCCTCGTTGAACTCCTCGGCCACCGAGAAGTAAAGCGTCGGTTTTTATTTCCTCAGAACACCTCATACGTGACAGCGAAGCGAGCGAGAAAGCATAACAATGAGTGAAATCCGCCATAACGTCGACAAAGAGCTGGTGCTTGCCAGCGGTCGTGCGCACCCGGAACTAGCCGCAGAGGTAGCGAAGGAGCTCGGCATCGAGCTGCTGCCGCTGAACGCCTACGACTTCGCCAACGGCGAGATCTACGTGCGTTCGGACGAGTCGGTCCGCGGCAAGGACGTGTTCCTGCTGCAGTCCTACCCAGCTCCGTTGAACAACTGGCTGATGGAACAGCTGATCATGATCGATTCGATGAAGCGCGCCTCGGCCCGTCGCATCACGGTTGTGGCGCCGTTCTACCCATACGCACGCCAGGACAAGAAGGGCCGCGGCCGTGAGCCGATCTCGGCTCGCCTGGTTGCCGACCTGTTCAAGACCGCAGGCGCCGACCGTGTGATCACCACCGATCTGCACACCGCGCAGATCCAGGGCTTCTTCGACGGCCCGGTCGACCACCTGTTTGGTTTCCCGCTGCTGGCTGATTACATCAAGTCCAAGGTGGACGTTTCCGAGGTCACCGTGGTGTCCCCAGATACCGGCCGAGTCCGCGTGGCGGAGCAGTGGGCAGACCGTTTGGGCGGCGCACCGCTGGCCTTCGTGCACAAGTCCCGCGACCTGACCGTGCCTAACCAGGCCGAGTCCAAGACCGTGGTGGGCCAGGTTGAAGGACGCACCGCGATCCTGATCGACGACATGATCGACACCGGTGGAACCATCGCAGGCGCAGTGCGCGTGCTGAAGGAAGCCGGCGCCAAGGACGTCATCATCGCTGCCACCCACGCAGTGTTCTCGGATCCTGCAGCACAGCGTCTTGCTGACTGCGGCGCCCGCGAGGTTGTTGTCACCAACACCCTGCCAATCCCAGAAGAGAAGCGTTTCGAGAACCTCACCGTTCTGTCGATCGCTCCGATGCTCGCTCGCGCGATCTCCGAGGTCTTCCACGACGGTTCGGTCACGAACCTCTTCGACGGCCGCGCCTAGCAGCCCTCGTTTCGCAAGCCTGACGGCCGGTACCTATATGGGTGCCGGCCGTCAGGTCGTTAATGCAGCCTGCGAAAGCACTATTGTCTGCTGAGCTCAGGTCTGGGTCGTGCTGTCCGTTAGCGTTTCCTGCAATGATCGCTCTATCAGTTCACGTAGTATTTCTCGATTCACCGAGGAAAGCCGGGTCAGATACAGGCAGGCTTTGCTGCTGCGATGCTTGCCGAGCTTGCCCAGCAGTTCCGGCCAACGTTCGGCGAAGCCGGTGGTCAGATAAATCGTATGGTTGCTAGGACCCGGAGCGAAGGCCAGCAGCGGCGCGATGCCTCCGTGTCCCGTTTCGTAGCGATACTCGTACTGACCGAAGCCAAGGATTCGCCCGGCCCAAACCACAGGCTCTGCACCTGAGATTTCCCGGAACAGCTCAAGTAGTTCATCGACTTCGGCACGCCGGGGGCCGGAGGCCCGGTCTAGAACCGATGCAACTGGAAGATCGGACGGGGACATTGCAGGTTGCTTAGAGGCCATAGGAATCCTTCCAGCAGCATATGATGGCTGCGTCGTTTCATGGGGCATCTGACTTTACGCTACCCAAATGTCTTGGCGGCCAACCGTGGCCTTCACTACAGATTTTTTCCTCGGGCGGCGCAACTGGTAGAATTATTCACTGTGCCCAGGCGAGGGAACTGTCAGCAATGACAGGACCGTTATCGACAAGGCCGGAAAAGCTCTTTCATCTCCTAGATGTTGGATGCTTCCCGAGTCCATGTAAGGGCGTAAGAAGAAGCATTCATTTCCTAAGGAGAATTATCATGGCATCAGTCAACCTTGACGCTGTAGTACGCACCGATTTCGGTAAGGGCGCAGCCCGCCAGGCTCGCCGTGCAGGCCAGATCCCAGCAGTAGTTTACGGCGCAGGCTCGGAGCCACAGCACGTTCTGCTGCCAGCTCAGGAAACCACCCTTGCAGTTCGCGACCGCAGCGTTGAGCTGGTTCTGAACATCGAGGGCAAGGAAGTTAAGACCACCCTCAAGGACATCCAGATCCACGCGCTGAACCGCACCGTTGATCACCTGGACCTTCTGGTCGCTGCCTAGTCTTAGCGAAAAGGCATTTAGCTAAGCATCATGAGTAGTGACACTTGGCTGGTAGCCGGGCTCGGGAATCCCGGGCCCGGCTACGCTGGCAATAGGCACAATATCGGGCAGATGGTGCTCGATGAACTGGCCAACCGCGCTGGTTCAAAGTTCAAGACCCATTCCTCGCGCGCCCAAATTATCCAGGGGCGCCTTGGCGTAGGCGGACCGCGGGTCGTCTTGGCCAAGCCTATGACCTATATGAACCTGTCGGGTGGCCCGGTGGCGAACCTGGCAAAGTTCTTCAACATTGGGTTGGACAATCTGATCGTTGTGCACGACGAGATTGATATTCCCTTTGACACCATCAAGCTCAAACGCGGCGGGGGAGAAGGCGGCCATAACGGGTTGCGGGATATCTCGAAGGCCATGGGGTCCAAAGATTATCTCCGAGTACGTACAGGTGTTGGTCGCCCGCCGGGTCGCATGGACACAGCTGATTGGGTTCTGCAGGATTTCTCCAAATCCGAGAAGCAGTCGCTGCCGTTCCTGATCGACAACGCTGCAGACGCGGTTGAATTGCTCATGTCCCAAGGGCTTGAAGCAGCTCAAGGAAAATTCCATACTTCCTAAGTATGGCGCGGTTCAATATCCATGGGATGCGCCTTGGAAACTCGGCTGAAAAGATCAGTCTCAAGCTTTCAAGGTGCAGCCCATTTTCATAAACCAGTGCTGCCAAACTGCGCTGCAAGTACTGAACTGTATGTGAAGAATCGAGATTCAGTTAGGGACGGAGCATTTCAAACTGATGTTCAATAAGTGCACGCCCAAAGTGGGATCGTCAGCGATTTCTGCATCATGTTAGTGATTCTCGGTTCAATTCAGCCACTTTCCGAAAAAGAACGACGCGTGATTCATGTTTAGACGCTCGGCGCGACCTCTTGAAGCGGTATCACCGATTCGGTGAATTCAATTGCCCATAAATTAGGGACAAGCCGGCAGGGCTATGCATAACGCGGGAAGCCCCAAGCGCCGCCACCCAATTTCCAATGTTTCGGAAGTGGCCGCTGAAGATAAAACGGCGTTAGCTGGAAGATGGCCTGGAGGCTTTCCTCGCAATGGCTGCGATGCCAAGCGATGAACCAATGAAAATCAGAGCCAAGAAAATCCATCCCGTTGTTCCGAACTTGAGCGCGGTCCCTGCAACGACAAATGGGGCACACATTGCTCCTATTCCAGTGCCCATGGCGAAGACGCCTTGATAGGCTCCAGGACTTGCTTCATGAGCTAGTTCAAAGGACATGGCCCAGGTACCGGCCTGCGACCAGACCTCGGCGAATGCGTGTGCGACAGTTGCTAGTACCAGCAGGGAAATGGCCGGCACAGCCGGAACTCCCGCTGCCAGAGAGTACACGACGCACGCGAAAGCAAGCGAAATTCCAGCCATTCCCACTGCTTTCCCGGCCTTACGCAGGTCATGGGTACCCTTCGAGAGCGGGATCTGAAAGACGATAACGACCGCAGTGTTCAGCATGAGCAAGATTGCCACGAGGGCCGCCGGAACGACTGTATTGTTGACAATCCATAGCGGTACACCGACCTCAAATAAACTAAACTGCATCCCGAAGATTACCGAGTATGTGGTGAGTAACAGGTAGCGGCGGTCCCGAAATGGCGATGTAAGAGTTCGGGATGTCTCACAATTAGTGGGCCTGTTGGGGACCGCAGTCGCTCTCCTAGAGGACTTAGCCGTCGAATCTACTCGGCTGGGCAATTTCAACAGGGGGATGATGCCCAAAAGGTTCACGGTGCCAGCACCAATCATCGCGATTCGATATGAGTCGGCAGTATCGGAGATGAGAGCTATTGCGGCGACGGCCGCCCCTAGCGCTATTGCAACGTTAATTACGGTACGGAGCAAAGCACGAGCCTGCACTCTTGCTTCACCAACGAATGCGTGAGCCACAATCGCCATCCGCACCGTGTTCGCGGCACTGCTCAACGCCTGAAGCAACGAAGCAAGAATCAGGACGCCAGCGAAGTTCGTGGCAAACCCATAGCAGCCCAGTGCGAAACTTTCGGCAGTCATCAGAACGAACAAAAGTCGCCGGGCGCTATATCTGTCCGTTAGCCGACCGCCCAGGTAAGCGGTGCACACGCCGACTGCGCTGGAAACTCCCAGAACTAATGCGACTTCGCCAGCCGACAATCCAACGATGGACGTCATGAACAGAACCGTGACGGCAAGAAATACACCACGTCCTATTCGGCCGACAAAAGTTATCGATGCGAGGATCCGCAGTACTGGATCAGCCACGGAATTACTGACTCGGCGTAGAGCACTTTGCCGTGGCATAGATTGACGAGAAGGTGACTGAACAGCACGGCTCATGAAATCCCGACGTTGCGCAGGGTTACCTGTAGCGGATTGGGTCACGTCACGGTCGGTGTTGTTCGTCGATGTTTCAGAAGAAGAAAGACATGGCATAGAGCAGTTATCCCATGCTGATTCTGCGAACTTAATTGATGTAGCGTATAGCTTGATGTTGCATTATGAGTTGGGTGATTCAGGACTGAGCGAAGTCCGATTTGGTATCTCACCCTTGTGTGAAATGGGGCTTTCTCTGAGGACCATCAGAGAGCCGAACCGATTTCCATTGCAACTACCATGGCTTTCTCGAACAAGGAGATCCTGGGAAAACCTAGATTTGGAAGTCCTCCAAGGGCTGGTGGGTGACAAGCTATGGACGCCGGATTTTTTGAGTCCAGTTCCGCATTCTCCATTGGGGCGTATCGAGGATGAATTGGAAGTACTTTCAGAAATCGATCCATCGGAATTCGTTCAACAGCTTGTAAGGATCCATGGCGAGGTTCCCTTGGTTTTTGACTGTTCACCTGATCGGGCGATAGAGCGAATGATGTTGGCGCTTCGTGAATACTGGGAAGTTTGCTTTTCCCCCTATTGGCCACGTATGCGCACTATCCTCGAAGCGGATATTACCTATCGGGGAAGGGTGATGGCTCAGCAAGGGATTGCAGAAATGCTCAACAGCATTACTGCCACCGTTTCTATGACGAGCAGCAGGCTTACCGTCATGCGGTCGAGTCTTCCGGGAGAAGACATCGCAAGGGTCAACGAGCAAGGGATAACGTTGGTACCTACAATGTTCACCCGGCAGGCCTCCGTCCCCGTAGATCCTCATGAAGCGCCGATCATTTTGTACCCTGCACGCGGCCAAGGGGCCATGTGGGAGACCGAGCGCGTCGTCAATCCCCAAGCGGTAGCAGAAGTACTCGGCAAGACGCGGGCTAGCCTGCTGACGGCTTTAACCAGCCCGGCTTCGTCGACCGAGCTTGGTATTCGTTTCGATGTCAGCACCTCGGCCGTGAATCAACATCTCCGCGCCCTGCGCGACGTTGGGCTGGTGACCTCCACCCGATATGGACGGAGCGTTCTATATTTCCGAAGTTCGCTGGGGTCGGCGCTATTAGGCATCGACACTAAGGATTACTAGAGCCAAGACTGGTTCGAATGTGCAGAGGTCAAAAGACCATAAACCGACTACTCAACTGCTTGTATCGAACTCGTGACACGGCGCTGGGCAGTCAGGCCAATCAATCGATGGTGTGAAGTTTCCGCCCTCGCGACCTATTTACTGGCCACCATCATCAGCTGCCAGTAATCGGGCGTTTTTCGTAATCTCTGAGGCGTTGCTTACTAAGGACGAACTTAGGTGTTTTCTGAGATGCACAGTGGAATAATTACCTAATGTACCCATTGCCTAATCGCCTTTTCACCGGAAGACACGGTGAAGCGCGACGGCGATTAACGACAAACTTTCGGAGGCTCCGTGGATACGATGGCCGGTCAGACTGAGACAGCACATGCGCTGAACCCTAAAGAGGTTGCGCGTATCAAGGCTGATTTCGAAATTCTTGAGCACCAGGTCAACGGAACCGACGTGGTGTACCTTGACTCCGGCGCCACCAGCCAGAAGCCTCGCTGCGTGTACGAAGCAGAACAGCACTACTACGAGAACGCCAACGCGGCAGTGCACCGTGGCGCCCACACCCTCGCGGTAGAAGCCACCGAAATCTATGAGCAGGCACGCGAGACCGTTGCGAAGTTCATTGGGGCAAAGACCAATGAGATCGTCTGGACCTCCAACGCCACCGAGGCGCTGAACCTCATTGCCTACTCGATCTCCAACGCTTCCCTAGGCCGCGGCGGTGAGGAAGCCACCCGTTTCCGCTTGGGCCCCGGCGATGAAATTCTCACCACCGAAATCGAGCACCACGCAAACCTCATCCCATGGCAGGAACTCGCATTCCGAACCGGCGCAACCCTGCGCTACGTTCCCGTTGCCGAGGACGGGTCGCTGCGTTACGACCTGATCGATTCGCTCGTCAACGAAAACACCAAGCTCGTTGCGTTCACCCACGTTTCAAACGTTTTGGGTACGATCACCGACACCCAGCGTTTCGTGGATGCCGCCCGCAAGGTCGGAGCCCTGACAGTCCTCGACGGCTGCCAATCGGTGCCGCACCTGCCGATCGACGTGAAAGCGCTGGACGTGGACTTCATGGCCTTCTCCGGCCACAAGATGCTCGGTCCCACCGGCATCGGTGCACTGTACGGCCGCGAGGAACTGCTCAACGCCATGCCGCCGTTCTTGACTGGTGGGTCAATGATCACCGTGGTGGATATGGAGCACGCAGAGTTCCTTCCCGCTCCACAGCGCTTTGAAGCCGGAACCCAGCGCATCGCACAGGTCCACGGCCTGGCTACGGCTGCCAGCTACCTTGACGAAATCGGCATGGACCGCATCGCCGCGTGGGAAGAGCACCTTGGCGCCTTGCTGTTCGACGGCCTGTCCAAGCTTGAGGGCGTCCGGGTCTTTGGCCCTAC
The DNA here is from genome assembly GCF_032154645.1 of Glutamicibacter sp. Lineage (GTDB taxonomy): Bacteria > Actinomycetota > Actinomycetes > Actinomycetales > Micrococcaceae > Glutamicibacter. The sequence goes on from NZ_JALDXV010000011.1 coordinate 25,920, forward strand.
CGAGGCCAAGCGCATCGGAACTGTACCTTTCGAAGTGATCGGTGTACACCCGCATGATGTGGGCCAGTACCTAGACTCCCGCGGAATTGCGGTACGCGTGGGTCATCACTGCGCCCAGCCGTTGCACCGTGCTCTTGGCGTTTCGGCCACAACACGTGCGAGCACCTACCTCTACAACACGGAAGAAGACATTGCGGCTCTCATCGCGGCAGTCGCCTCCGTGCGTGAATACTTTGGAGTCTAAATGAACGAATTAGATCAGATGTACCAGCAGGTCATCCTCGACCATTCGAAGCAGCGCATCGGCTCGCCGCTGGTGGAAGCGGCCGAGGGGCACCAGTCCGGTGAAACTCATCAGCACAACCCCATCTGCGGGGACCAGATCCGTGTCCGCGTCGAGCTCGACGGCGACAAGTTCATCCGCATGAGCTGGGAAGGCGACGGCTGTTCCATCTCCATGGCGTCGGCATCGGTGCTCAGCGAAATGCTGCCCGAGCTGACCAAGGAAGAATTCCAGGCTAAGAAGGACGCATTCAAGGAAATGATGCGCTCCAAGGGCGCCGCCACGCCGGATGAAGACGTTCTAGAAGACGCCGTAGCCTTTGTCGGCGTCTCCAAGTTCCCTGCCCGCGTTAAGTGCGCCATGCTGGCCTGGGTTGCCGCAGAAGTTGCAACGCTGGAAGCCGACTGAGCGGCGCATGAACCACGTTTCATAAAATATGCCGATAGCCGTCAACCCTCAAGGTTGGCGGCTGTCGGCATATTTATTTGCGCGGCCTTCCAACTCCTAGCCGCAAAGGTCGCTGACTACCGTTTCGACATCCGTATTCTGGTCGAAGATGAATTCATCCAGCACCAGCAACAGATCATCGGTTAGTGATTCCGAGGCGGGTTCTCCAGCTTCCTGACGAATAACAAGGGCAACCGAAACTACGCTAGACATGGCATTACGCCTCTCAGGACCCGTCATCAGCTGGTGCCGCAGGATGTTCAGGTAACTAGAAAGCAACGTGCGCAGCTTTGCGACGGACAAGGAGTTATTTAGGGTGCCTGGAGTTGCTAGCTGCAACACATGGCTCGCTGACTCCGGTTCGGGTAGGGGCTTGCATTGCTCCAATTCCTCCAGCCTCATCATCCGAAACTCGGGATTCTGATAGTCGGCTTCAACGTAGTCGACTATGTTTAGCGCACCCGGCGCGGTACTTGCCTTGTGATGAGCACAGTAAGACATGCGGATCTAACCATCCTTGTTATCCGGCTCGTAGACATCGGGGATGCCGTCCATATTGGAGTCCCTTGATTCGCGTTCTGCAATAACACGGTAGCGACGGTTGCGGGGAACCAGCCACAAGGCCCCGAGAATGGCAGCGGCAAACGAGCCAGCAAGAATTGCTACCTTTGCATGTTCATAGTGAGCCGATTCGAGGCCGAAAGAAAGCTCCGATACCAACAGCGAGACGGTAAAACCAATACCCGCGAGCAGGGTGACGCCGAACAGATCAGACCACTTCGTGTCTGGGTCAAGCTCGGCCTTGGTGAATTTGGTCAGTACCCAGGTTGACGCCAGAATGCCGATCGGCTTGCCGCAGATCAGGCCGAGAACGATGCCCCAGAAGACCGGGTCGGTGAAGAGCATCGAACCCGAAGAGCCGGTGTTGATGACGGTGACGCCGGCGGCGAAGAAGGCGAACACGGGGATGCAGAAGCCGGAGGAGAGCGGGCGGAAACGGTGCTCAAACTGCTCAGCGAGACCCTTGCCCTTCAACCCGTCATAGCGTTTCACCGGTACGCAGAAGCCGAGAACTACACCCGCAATGGTCGAGTGGATGCCCGAGCCGAAGACCAGAATCCAGGTGACGATGCCCAGCGGCAGGAGGATGACCCATGCGGCCCACGCGTGATTCTCAAAGAACCTGGGCAGGAACTTGGCCAGGCAGAAGAACAACACGACCGGGATCGCTGCAAGAGCTAAGTAGGAGAACTTGAGATCTTCGGTGAAGACCACTGCAATGATGATGATCGCAATCAGGTCGTCGACCACGGCAAGGGTCAAAAGGAAAATGCGCAGCGCGGCGGGCAGCGCCGAACCGATCACCGCGAGCACCGCCACCGCAAAGGCGATGTCGGTCGCCGTGGGGATTGCCCAGCCCTTGAGGGTTTCGGCTCCGCCGGTGGGAGCGTTGATCGCTACGAAGATCAGTGCCGGGACCAAAACGCCACCGAAGGCAGCGGTTACCGGGACCAGTGCAGTCTTGACGTTGCGCAGGTCGCCGATGACGAATTCCTTCTTCAGTTCCAAGCCGGTGAGGAAGAAGAAGACCGCTAACAGCGCATCAGCAGACCAATGGCCAAGCGACAGATTCAGGTCAACGCCGAAAATGGTCGGACCGAAATGGAAATCTCGCAGCGCAAAGTACGAATCTTTCATCGGCGTATTTGCCCAGATCAGTGCCAGTACAGCGCCAACGATCAAGACTAGGCCGCCAACGGTTTCTTTGCGCAGGATGTCGCCGATGCGCAGCGATTCGCTGTAGCTGGGGCGGGAAAAGAGATTCTTCGGCGCTCCCGAAGAAGAGTTGTTGCTCATGCGTTGCACTCGCTTACGTCGTTAAATGAATAATTCACGCCGACCAGACTTCCCGGCACACCAGAATTCAAGCCTAACGCAAACAACGCCTGAAACGACGAATGCCCGGAACCGCGCAAAAATTATGAAACGGTTCCGGGCCTCGATCAGCGTCCAACAGACGCCGCGAAAACTACTTGCTCAGCCAGGCGTTGACCTGCGTAGCCTGAAGGTTCAAGGCCTTGGCAAGGAACGGTTCTGCTGCCGAAGCCAGCTTGCCGCCGATGAAGGGAATCGAGGAGGAAACCTTGCCTTCGATGGCGAACTCGGTGTTCTCGCCCTGCGCGGTCAGGGTTTCGCTGCCGGATACCGATACTGGAACGCCGCCAATGGTGATCTTGACGTTGGCCGAGCGGCTGCCGGAGGCATCAGGAGCGGTCCATTCCTCCACCTGGGTCACGTCGATGGACGCGCCGACGAACTTGCGGGCAATATCAGGCACACGGTCGGTAGGCATAGCGCGGACGGTGGTCAGGGTGAATGCTCCAGCGGTGTCGCCGCTGACGGAGAAGTCCTGAAGGGTGCCGTTAGCCAGCGAAGTCAGGTGCTCGGCGAAGCCGCGGTCGGTCAAGGTGGCGATTACCTGATCGGCCGGGTGAGCGATCTGAGTGCTTGCATTCAATGCCATGAAAGGTATCCCAATCTAAAAATCAAGGCGGCCCGGTCCAGACATGAAGTCGACCCGGGATAAGGACAGCTTTAAGCCTATCTGCTCGGAGGCATTAGGTAGGCTAGGAGGACATCAAAACAACATATTGGCATTTAGCCGGCCGCGGAATTCTTTTGCGGTCGGTGTTCGTGGTGTCATACCGGGAACTGCACCGTCGAGGTAAATGCAGCCCACAATCTGCACGAGAGGACACGAAAGCCGCATGAGCCTAGTTGGACTTCATGATTTCTTGCGCGAGGAGCCATCATTCCGCCGCATCCGACAAAGTGCAGCACATGACTACTCTTCACGCAGCGAAGAGCTTGAAATCGCTGCACCGCAGGGGATGCGCGCCATCCTCGGCGCACACGTCAGCCAGGGTCTGCAGGAGGGAAACGCGGGCGCCGTCACCTTAATCGTGACCGCTACCGGACGCGAAGCGGAAGAAGTCTCGGCATCGCTGAGCGCCTATATGCCCGCAGAACAGATCGCCGAATTCCCTTCATGGGAAACCCTGCCGCACGAGCGCCTCTCTCCGCGTTCGGATACGGTCGGCCGACGCCTTGAAGTGCTGCGTAGGCTGCATGACGGGGACACCGGGCTGAAGGTCATCATCGCCCCCATCCGCGCGGTGCTTCAGCCGCTGGTCGCCGGACTCGGCGCCCTGCGTCCGGTCAGCCTTGAACTGGACGCGGAGCCCGGCTTCGATTCGGTCATCAAGGACCTCGCAGCCGCCGCCTATGCCCGCGTCGATATGGTGACGCACCGCGGCGAATTCGCCGTGCGCGGCGGAATCATCGACGTATTCCCTCCCACCCTCGAACATCCGGTGCGCATCGACTTCTTCGGGGATCAAATCGATTCCATGCGCTATTTCTCCATCGCCGACCAGCGCTCGCACGAGGGCGAGGGCCCGCGCCAGATCATCGCGACCCCCTGCCGAGAAATGCTCATCACCCCGCAGGTGATGAGCCGTGCGGCCAATCTCAAGGCCAATTTCCCCGCAGCCACCGAGATGCTCACAAAGATCGCCGGAGGCATCGCAGTCGAAGGCATGGAGTCCCTGGCCCCGCTGCTGGTAGACGACATGGTGCCGCTGCTGTCGCTGCTGCCCCAGTCGTCGATTGCGCTGGTCATGGAGCCGGAGCGAGTTCGCGCCCGCGCCCACGACCTGAATGAAACCAACGCCGAATTCCTGGCGGCCGCGTGGGCCACGGCATCCGACGGCGGCGCCGCCCCGCTGGATCTGAGCACCGCCGACTCGGCACGCAAGCTCGCCACCGGCGACTTCTCATCCCTGTCTGAGACGGTTGAGCATGCCCGGGAGGCCAAGGTGTCTTGGTGGGCCATCACCTCACTGGGTGCTGATGAAGAGCTGGACCTCGGTGCGGCAACGATCCGCGTGCCAGCCAGGGAACCGCACGGCTACCAGGGCGATATCGAAGCGATGATGGAATTTATCTCCTCGCGTGTCGCCGATGGCTGGCGCGTGGTGGTTGCCACCGAGGGCGCGGGTCCAGCGGCCCGCCTGTCTGAACTCTTTGCCGAGTTCAAAATCCCTGCCCACCGCGTCGAGGACCTGTCACTGGCTCCCACCGAGGGGCTGATCGAAATCACCCAGGCGGTCGCCGGACGCGGCTTTGTCTTCGAGGAGTTGAAGACAGGACTGCTGACGGAGGCCGACCTGTTGGGGCGCTCCAGCGCCTACCCGAACCGCAAGGGCCGCAAACTCACGGTCAAGCGCAAGCGCAATGCGATGGATCCGCTGAGCCTGCAGGCGGGCGACTTCATCGTGCACGAGCAGCACGGCATCGGCAAGTTTGTGGAGCTGGTGGCCCGCAAGGTCAACGGCTCCGGCAAGGATGCAAAGCGCGAATACCTGGTTGTTGAGTATGCCTCCTCCAAGCGCGGGGCGCCGGGGGACAAGCTGTTCGTCCCCACCGACCAGCTGCACCTGATCACCCGCTATGTGGGCGGCGAGGCGCCGACTCTGTCAAAGATGGGCGGCTCGGACTGGGCCAGCACCAAGTCCAAGGCGCGTAAAGCGGTCAAGGAGATCGCCGGGGATTTGATCAAGCTCTATTCGGCCCGCATGGCTAGCCGCGGCCATGCCTTCGCCACCGACACCCCGTGGCAGCATGAGCTGGAAGAGGCCTTTGCCTTCATCGAAACCCCCGATCAGCTCACCGCGATCAACGAGGTCAAGACGGACATGGAGAAAGAGATCCCGATGGATCGCCTGATCTCCGGCGACGTGGGCTTTGGCAAGACCGAAATCGCCGTGCGCGCGGCGTTCAAGGCGGTGCAGGATTCCAAGCAGGTGGCGGTGCTGGTGCCCACCACGCTGCTTGCCTCCCAGCACTACCAGACCTTCACCGAGCGCTACTCCGGTTTCCCGGTCCGCGTGAAGACCCTGTCTCGCTTCCAGACCGCCAAGGAATCCAAGGAGATCCTCGCGGGCCTGAAGGACGGCTCGGTGGACATCGTGATCGGCACCCACCGCCTGCTGTCCAAGACCGTGGAGTTCAAGAACCTGGGCCTGGTGATTATCGACGAGGAGCAGCGCTTCGGCGTGGAGCACAAGGAAGAGCTCAAGAAGATGCGCACCAACGTGGACGTGCTGGCCATGAGCGCCACCCCGATCCCGCGCACCCTGGAGATGTCCCTGACCGGCATCCGCGAGACCTCCACGCTGGCCACCCCGCCGGAGGAGCGCCACCCGGTGCTCACCTATGTGGGTCCGCGCAGCGACAAGCAGATCAGCGCCGCGATCAAGCGAGAGCTGATGCGCGACGGCCAGGTGTTCTTTGTGCACAACCGCGTATCCTCCATCGACAAGGTCGCCGCCGAGCTGCGTGAGCTGGTGCCCGAGGCCCGCGTGGAGGTAGCCCACGGCAAGATGAGCGAATCCCGGTTGGAACGCATCATCCAGGACTTCTGGGAGAAGAAGTTCGATGTTCTGGTCTCCACCACCATCATCGAAACCGGTCTGGACATCTCCAACGCCAATACGCTGATCGTGGACCGGGCGAACAACTACGGCCTGTCCCAGCTGCACCAGCTGCGCGGGCGCGTGGGCCGAGGCCGCGAACGTGCCTACGCCTACTTCCTCTGGGATGCCGAGAAGCCGTTGGGCGAGGTCGCTCTGGAGCGTTTGAAGGCTGTGGCGGCCCACAACGAGTTGGGCTCCGGCTACCAGCTGGCCATGAAGGACCTTGAACTGCGCGGGGCTGGCAACCTGCTTGGCGGTGAACAGTCCGGACATATCGCCGGGGTTGGCTTCGATTTGTACCTGCGCCTGGTGGGCGAGGCAGTGGCGGACTATAAGGGCGAGGGCGAAGAAGAAGCCACCGAGATGAAGATCGACCTGCCGGTCAATGCGCACCTGCCGCACGACTACGTGCCCGGCGAGCGCCTGCGCCTGGAGGCTTACAGGAATATCGCGGCCGCCGAGACCAATGAAGCGCTCGCCGAGGTCCGCGAGGAGCTTGAAGACCGCTACGGCAAGCCGCCGGCACCGGTTCAGAACCTGTTGCGGGTGGCGGCCCTGCGCATTCGCGCTCGGGCGGTGGGGCTGCACGACATCCAGCAGATCGGCAACAACATCAAGCTGGCTCCTGCCAAGATCGAGGATCTTCCCGCCAGCCGTCAGGTGCGTTTGGAACGGCTCTACCCGGGCTCGGCCAACAAGCCTGCGTTGAATGCGATCTTTGTGCCGAAGCCAAAGAGTTCGCCGATCGGTGGACGGGATCTGGCTGACGAGGCGATCTTGGAGTGGGCCGAGAAGTTGATCTATGCGATCTTCGAACCGACCCCTCCGGCGGCCGAGGGCAAGAACTAGTCGCGTTTGTCCAGTTCCTGGGCGTAGCGCTGCACCGGCCGTGAATAGATTTTCATGGCCGGTGCCAGCGCCCGCAATGCGCTGGCTACCGCCGATTCCGGGTGTCCTGCATCCAGCAGCGCCAGGGCAAGGAACCCTTGCGCATCGAGATACAGCGGATCCTCCAACTCGATTTGCTTCAGCAACTGAACCGCCTGGTGCGCATGGCCGATATTGCGCAGGCTGCTGCCTAGTTGGATCATGGCTTCGCTGCGCTTTGGGCCCTCCAAACCAGAGGCCATCGCTTGTTGGTAGAGTCCCACGGCAGTGGCTTCTTCACCTAGGTAATCATGGAGGCTCGCGCGCTCGAAGAGGGCGTTGGCCGTAGGAACCTGAGCGGTAAGTAAAGCGCCGAGTTCGGACTGCAGCTCACCTTCGGTTTTACCGTCGACCTGATTCCAGAAGCCGTCGATTGCTGTTTGCCACGAATCTTGCATGTGTTCCCCTAGGATTTTTGCGGTGTAGGCACCTGCCTGCACCGCAAAAGTCTAGTTCAGGGTTGCGGTGTCGATGACGAAGCGGTAGCGCACATCCGAAGCGAGAACGCGGTCATAGGCTTCGTTGATTTGAGACGCCGAGATCAACTCGATGTCTGCGCCCAGGCCGTGGGCGGCGCAGAAGTCCAGCATCTGCTGAGTTTCTGCGATGCCGCCGATCATTGAACCGGCAAATGAGCGTCGGCCGCCGATCAATGCCATGGCATTGACCTCCAGCGGTTCGGCAGGCGCCCCGACATTGACCAGGGCTCCGTCGACGCGCAAGAGGCCAAGATAGGCGCTGATATTCAGCGGTGCGCTGACGGTGTTGATGATCACGTCGAAGCTTGAGGCCAGCTTGTCGAAGGTCTGAGGGTCAGTGGTCGCGAAGTAGTGCTGGGCTCCCAGCCGCAGTCCGTCGGCCTGCTTGGACAGCGTCTGCGAGAGTACGGTGACTTCTGCGCCCATGGCGGCGGCGATCTTGACCGCCATATGTCCCAGACCGCCCAGTCCCACGACTGCAACCTTCTTCCCGGGGCCGGCGCCCCAACGCTTCAGCGGTGAGTAGGTCGTGATTCCGGCGCACAGCAGTGGTGCGGCGACATCCAGCTCGATGCCCTCGGGGATGGACAGCACGAAGTCTTCGGTCACCACGATGTGGGTGCTGTAGCCGCCCTGGGTGATGGTGTCGTCGCGGTCAACTGCCCCATAGGTGCCGACCATGCCGCTGCGGCAGTACTGTTCATCTCCTGCCGTGCAGTAGTCGCAGGTGCCGCAGGAGTTGACCATGCAGCCAACACCAACGCGGTCGCCCACCTGGTATTTCGTTACCGCACTGCCCACTTCTGCCACGATGCCCGCGATTTCATGGCCAGGTACCAGGGGATATGACTGCTCACCCCAGTCGCCGCGCACCGTGTGGATATCGGAGTGGCAGATGCCGGCGAATTTTACGTCGATGAGAACATCGTGGGCTCCGACGGTGCGGCGCTCGATGTGAATTGGCTGCAGCGCTTCGCCGGCGGCCGGGGCTGCATAGGCATTAACCAAGGTCATTTTGGGATCCTTTTCTGTGGTGATGTGGAAAGTCTACGATGCAGTCGTAGCGGTTGTTTCTGGTGTGGCGAGAATAATGGCGGGGATCAAGGTCAGGGCAACCACCGCCATTCCGAGCAGGACTGGTCCTTGGGCGCCGAAGTCGGATTCCAGCATCTTGCCGCCAAAGAATGAAGCTGCCATGGTGCCGAGATTGAATGCGGCGACGCTGAGCGACGAGCCCAGCGCCGGGGCTTGCTGCGAATAGCGCAGCGCCAACGAGATGAGGACCGGGTTCACACTCAGTCCGCTCAACCCCAGCAGCCCGATGAGGATCAGGAGCAGGAACGGATTGGAGGAGCTGAGGTAGATCAGGCCCAACAACAGGGCGCTGGCAATCGGCACCAGGATCGTCAACAGGTGCGGACGCCGATCACCGATGCGGCCACCGAGGATTGCACCAATAAATGACCCTACGCCGAAGACCGCAAGGATCCATGGAACCGCCGATGGGCTGAAACCGGCCGACTGGGTCAGCATGGGAGCGATATAGGAATAGGCAGCCAGGACGCCGCCGGTGGTCGTTGCGCAGGCGGCGAGAACCAGCCACAGCCGTGGGGAGCGCAGGCCTGCCAATTCAGAACGCAATGAGAACTGGCTGAGGTCATTGTTTTGGTCCGGAATACACTTGCCGATGACCCCGGCGACGATCAGCGCCATGATTCCTAGGGCCACAAAGGTTCCCCGCCATCCGGTGATTTGAGCGAAGAACGCGCCGATGGGAACGCCGAGTACCGTGGCAAGCATTCCGCCGGCAGTGATCATGCCCAGCGCCCGCGAGGAGGATCCTGCAGGAGCGAGCCGGGCGGCGACAACGCTGGCAATAGACCAGAAGGCCCCGGTGGCCAGGGCGGTAATGAACCTCGCGCCCAGCAGCAGCGGAAGACTAGTGCTTAGGGCCACCGCCACATGCCCGGCTGAAAAGACGAGCAACGCCAGGATCAGTGTGAGCTTATTGGGCAGTTTGATCGTCAGAATTGCCATGAGTGGTGCACCCACGACCATTCCGGCGGCAAATACGGTGATCAGTGAACCCGCCGCGGCCAGTGAGATCTCCAGGTCTGCTGCGATCTCCGGGAGCATCCCGGCGATGATGAATTCCGTAGTCAGCATCAAGAACGTGCCCAATGCCAGAATGTATATCGACAGCGGCAGTTTTGTGGAGGCCGCTGCCGCGTTCCGTGGTGTTTCTTTGGTGTTAGTTTGACTCAAGTGGGCCAATCTTCTTTCGGAGGAAGTGTGAATTTCTGTCGATATCCAGTACACAGATGTTCAGCTGCTTGAAGAAGGCCCAGGTTATGGGGGTACAAATTCTGCCCCCATAATTTGCGCCGACGGGTTTACCGTTGAACTATGAACGACTCCGGTGACATGCGTGCTGACATCAAGGAATTCCTGACCAGCAGGAGGGCGCGCATCAGCCCCTCGCAAGTTGGGCTCCCCGAAAGCAGCCGCAGAAGGGTCCCAGGCCTGCGCCGCGAAGAGGTGGCGGTTCTGGCCGGCGTCAGCCCCGAGTGGTACACGCGATTGGAGAAGGGAAACATTGCCGGTGTCTCCGAGGAGGTGCTGTCCGCCGTCGCTACCGCATTGCAACTGACCGACGAGGAACGCAGCTACCTGTGGGAGCTGGCCAGTTCTGCCCGAGGCACCTATCGCAAAGCAGCGAAGAGAAAGCCGCAACAGGGACCGTCGGCTCAAATGCAATGGCTGCTGGATGCTATCACCGGCGCCGCCGGATTCGTCAGAAACGGCAGGTTGGACGTCATCGCCGCCAACGATCTGGGCCGTGCACTGCACCAGCCGATGTTCGAGAGTGCAACGACTAAAGAACATGGGCATGCCAATTTTGCCCGGTACCATTTCCTGGATCCCGCATCCCGGGACTTCTTCATTGACTGGGAAGGCGGCGCCCATGCAACTGCCGCGCTGCTCAGGGTGGAGGCCAGCAGGGAACCCCACGATGCGTCACTGCGCGAGTTGATTGGTGAATTATCAACCATGAGCGCAGAGTTTCGAGATCTGTGGGCCAAGCACAACATTAGGTTCGTCCACGAAGGGGCGAAGAAACTCAACCATCCAGTGGTCGGCCCGATCGAACTCTACTATCAGACCCTGACCGCACCGAGCCAACCGCGGTCATCGCTTGAATTCACCACCTACACCGCCGACCCAGGAAGCGCCTCGGCCGAGAAGCTGGCGCTGATGGCCAGCTGGGCCAAGACCGAAAGCCAGCCTCAGTAGGAGCCGAAAGCCTCCGGTTAAACAATGATGGGCGGGCCCGAAGGCCCGCCCATCACCGCAAAGTGAAAATTACTTCTGGAACTCAGCTGCTGCGGTGGAGATCTCCTCTGCGGATTCGCCGCGGCGCAGGAAGGTCATCGGCACAGCAAAGGCAAAAAGAACCAGCACGAAGCAGACGATGGTTGGCAACCAAGCGTTCTCCAACGACCAGAAGGACAGCGAGTACAGCGCGCCGCAGAAGGCAACGAAGAAGATCACGAAAGTGAGGATGTTGCCTACCAAACGACCTTCACCGGAGTGGGACGTATTCTTGCCGTTCGAGTACACTTTTTCTCCTTGTTGAACTCTCGGTGCGGTGGCTTAGTAGCCGGAACCGCTTTGCTCTCCTTCTAGGATAGCAACTCCTGAGCTAGAACCTAGTCGCGTTGCACCTGCGGCGATCATTGCGCGGGCAGTTTCGAGGCTGCGCACGCCGCCCGATGCCTTGACTCCCATTTCTGGTCCAACGGTCTTGCGCATGAGCGCGACGTCTTCCACGGTGGCCCCGCCGGTGGAGAATCCCGTGGAGGTCTTCACGAAGTCTGCCCCGGCGGCCTTGGCAGCCTCGCAGGCCAGCACCTTGGCTTCCTCGGTGAGCAGGCAGGTTTCGATGATGACCTTCAGGATTGCGCCGCCCTCGTGGGCCGCCTGGGCGATGGCGAAGATCTCGTTGACCAAGGCGTCGCGGTCGCCGCGCAGCGCTGCCGCGACGTCGATGACCATATCGATCTCATTCGCGCCGTCGGCCACGGCGTGCTTGGTTTCGAAGACCTTGACGTCGGTGGCTGAGGCGCCCAGCGGGAAGCCGATCACCGAGCAGGTCAGCACGTCGGATTCTTCCAATTCGCGGGCCACGGTGGATACCCACAGCGGGTTGACGCAGACCGACTTGAATTCGTACTTCTTTGCTTCTTCGCAGATCTTCACGATCTGTTCGCGTGAAGCGTTCTGCGCCAGCAGGGTGTGGTCGATGTAGCCGGCAATGTCGCGGGCTGAAAGTTCACTCATGATGTTCCTTTGAGTCTTTATTCGGCGTTCAGGTATTCGGAGAGCTGTTCCTTGATCCAAGCAATCTGCTCGTTCGCAATGCGTCGAGAATTGGGAAGCTCGGATGGCTCGCCGACAGGTTCAATGGTTTCCAGATAGCACTTCAGCTTTGGCTCGGTGCCCGACGGGCGGATGATCACCCGGTCCCCGGAGAAGGTATGCAGCACAATCGCGTCGGTGGCAGGCAAGTTCTCGGAGCCCTGGGAGAGGTCGGTGACCTCGCTGATGGCAGAGCCGCCCAGATGCACCGGGGGATCGGTGCGTACCTTGTCCATCAACGCGGCGATCTTCGCCAGATCGGTGAAGCGCAGCGAGAGCTGGTCGGTCACGTGCACCCCGTGCTTGACGGCTAGGACGTCAAGGCGGCGGGCAATGCTGGAGCCCTCGGCCTTCAGGGTGGCCGCCAAGTCTGCAAGCATTAAGCCGGCGGAGATGCCGTCCTTGTCGCGGACCAGCTCCGGAGCGACGCAGTAGCCCAGTGCTTCCTCGTAGCCGAAGCCGAGATTTTCCACGCGGGAGATCCACTTAAAACCGGTGAGGGTTTCCTCATGCTGGCGACCCGCATCCTTGGCGATGGCCGCGAGCATGCGCGAGGAGACGATGGAGTTGGCAAGGACCTTGCCCTCGGGCAAGGTGCGGGAGAGCAGGTCGCCGAGCAGCCAGCCCACCTCGTCGCCGCGCAGCATCCGCCATTCGCCGTTGTCATTAATGGCCGCCGCGCAGCGGTCTGCGTCGGGGTCGTTGGCGATCACCAGGTCTGCACCCACCGCACGGGCCAGGGTCAAGGACAGGTCGATGGCGCCTGGCTCCTCCGGGTTCGGGAACTTCACGGTGGGGAAGTCGGGATCCGGTTCTTCCTGCTCCGCGACCATATGTATGTCGCTGAAACCGGCATCCAGCAGGGCCTGCTTCATGGTGTGTCCGCCCACGCCGTGCATGGCCGAAACCACCACGCGCAGCTTCTCACGGTCGGCGCCCTGTTCGGCGACGACGGGGTGGATGGCAGCCAGGTACTCCGCCTCCACGTCTCCCGCTTCGCCGGCGCCGGGCAGCACGCTCCAACCGGTGACCGAACGCGGAATGGAGTCGATGTGCTCGTCCGGGTCGATCAGCACGGAGATCATTGCATCGATCGGGGAGACGATCTGGGCGCCGCGGCCGGTCTCCTGGGCCACACGACCGCCGACGTAGACCTTGTAGCCGTTGTCCTTGGGCGGGTTGTGGCTGGCGGTGACCATGATGCCTGCCTCGGCCTCGAAGCGGCGCACCGCCCAGGCGAGGACCGGGGTGGGCAGGGCCGCCGGCATCAGCAGCACCTCAAAGCCTGCGGCGTGGAAAACTGCAGCCGAGTCGCGGGCGAAGACGTCGGAGTTGTACCGTGCGTCGTAGCCGATGACCACGCGCGGCTGGTACTTGCCGTTGGCCTCTGCCGACAGGAAGCGGGCGATGCCGCGGGCGGTGCGCAGCACCACCATGCGGTTCATACGCATTGGTCCGGCGCCCAATTCGGCGCGCAGGCCCGCGGTACCGAATTCCAGGACGCCGCTGAAGCGGTCGTCCAGGTCGGTGACGGCAGCTTCGTCGCCCTCCTGGGCGCGGATGATCAATGCACCGAGTTCATCCTGGGTTGCCTGATCCGGGTCCTGTTCGGCCCAGTTCACTGCCTGTGCCAGCAGCTGCTTGATTTCCTTCACGCTGTTATTTCCTTGAGGTCTGTGCCGGTAGCTGAGGCTCGTTTAGAGCTTGGCGATGATCTGTGCCAACAGCTTGGAGATGCGTGGACCTGCTGCTTGGCCTGCCTCGATGACTTCTGCGTGGCTCAACGGAACCGGGCTGATGCCGGCGGCAAGGTTGGTCACCAGGGACATGCCGAAGATTTCCATGCCTGCGTGGCGGGCGGCGATCGCTTCCAGCGCGGTGGACATGCCCACCAGGTCGGCGCCGATGACCTTGGCCATCTGCACCTCGGCAGGGGTTTCGTAGTGTGGGCCGGTGAACTGGGCGTAGACGCCCTCGTCGAGGGTCGGGTCGACCTCGCGGGCAATTGCACGGATGCGCGAGGAGTAGAGGTCGGTCAAATCGACGAAGGTGGCGCCTTCTAGCGGGGAGGCGGCGGTGAGGTTGATGTGATCGGAGATCATCACCGGGGTGCCTGCACTCCAATTTTCGTTCAGGCCGCCGCAGCCGTTGGTCAACACCAGCTGGGTGCAGCCGGCGGCTGCAGCGGTGCGGATGCCGTGGACTACCGCGCGGACGCCGTGGCCCTCGTAGAAGTGGGTGCGGGCGCCGAGCACCAGCACGCGCTTGCCGGTGGAGGTCAGGATCGAGGAGATGCTGCCCTTGTGGCCGGGAACGGCGGAAGCGTGGAAGCCTGGGATGTCTGTTGCGTCCAGGACGTGGGTGGTTTCGCCGACCAGTTCGGCGGCTGCACCCCAGCCGGAGCCGAGGACCAGGGCGATGTCGTGCTTTGCTACGCCGGTGCGTTCGGCAATTACCTTGGCAGCTTCGGCTGCGAGGACCTGTGGGTCGTTATGCATATCAGTCACGTGAATACGCTACAGCGCGTTAAGCGCTTTGTCAGGCGATTGACGGTGAGCACAACAAAAATCACGTTGTGCTGTGCAAGTGATGATGTGCGCAATGTTCATGCATCGTGGACAATGGATTAAGTGAGCGCAGAACGTAAAAATGAAGCAACCCGGTTAGTAATTCTCGGCGGCGGTCCCGGCGGTTATGAGGCTGCCATGGGCGCAGCTCAGCTCGGTGCCAACGTCACGGTGGTGGAACGTGCAGGCATGGGCGGTTCAGCGGTGCTGACCGACGTTGTGCCCTCCAAGACCCTGATCGCTACGGCGGATGCCGTGCGCCGCGTGAAGCAGGCCGAGGCCTTCGGCGTTCACGTCGACGGGCTGGATTCGGCCGTCACCGACTTCTCAGTGGTCAACCACCGTTTGCTTGATCTTGCCAAGGAGCAGTCCGCAGATATCCGCACCGGCCTGGAGCGTGCCGGCGTGCGCATCCTGATCGGCGACGGCCGCCTGGTGGACAACAACACCGTGGCAGTCACCCATCCGGATGGTTCCGAACAGAACATCGATGCTGACGCGGTCCTGCTGGCCGTCGGCGCCCACCCGCGCGAACTGCCCACCGCGAAGCCAGATGGAGAGCGCATCTTCAACTGGACCCAGATTTACAACATGAACGAGGTGCCCGAGCACCTGATCGTGATCGGTTCCGGTGTCACCGGTGCCGAGTTCGCCTCCGCCTACAACCTGCTGGGCGCCAAGGTGACCTTGGTCTCCTCGCGCGACCGCGTGCTTCCCGGCGAAGACGCAGATGCCGCAGGCGTGCTTGAAGATGTCTTCAAGGAAAACGGGGTCAACGTCGTTGCCCAGGCCCGCGCCGAAGGTGTGGAGCGCAAGGGGGACAAGGTCTTCGTCACCCTGGCCGACGGCCGCGTGCTGGAAGGCAGCCACTGCCTGGTCGCGGTTGGCTCCATCCCGAACACCGCGGGCATCGGCCTGGAAGAGGCGGGCGTTCAGCTCACCGATTCGGGCCACATCAAGGTGGACGGCGTTTCGCGCACCACCGTGACCAACATCTACGCAGCGGGCGACTGCACCGGCGTCTTCGCGCTGGCTTCCGTCGCCGCCATGCAGGGCCGCATCGCCGTGGCGCACCTTTTGGGTGATTCAGTCAAGCCGTTGAACCTCGACCGCGTGGCATCGAACATCTTCACCTCGCCGGAGATTGCCACCGTCGGTGTCAGCCAGCGTGCCGTGGCCGAAGGCAAGTACCAGGCAAACATCATCAAGGTTGACCTTAACTCCAACGCTCGCGCCAAGATGATGAACGTTGATCAGGGCTTCGTGAAGATCGTTTCGCGCAAGGGTTCGGGCACTGTCATCGGCGGCGTCGTCGTAGCGCCGCGCGCCAGTGAACTGATTTACTCGCTGGCCCTCGCGGTACAGAACTCCCTGCACGTGGATGACGTGGCGGAGACCTTCACCGTCTACCCGTCGTTGTCCGGGTCCTTGGCCGAGGCGGCGCGCCGCCTGCACCGCCACGGCTAAAAGATGAACGCATAGCTTCACGCTGAAAAGCGCACCCAGGGGGCGTTTCTTACTGATTATTGATCAGTGGGGAACGCCCCCTGTGGTGTTTTATGCCACTTAGTGAAATGAAACCTAGTCAAAATGTCCAAATAGTGGACATCGATATCCAAATACTGATCACCCGGGTTTAGGATTATTTCATTCACGTCGGTCCCGCTCTCGGGGACGGTCACTCGTTAGTCACTAAAGGAGACGCACCCCCATGTCTCAAGCCTCAGATAAGGTAGCGCCAAAGGAGAATACCCGCGGCCGCGTGCTGTTTGCCAGCATGATCGGAACCACGGTCGAGTTCTTCGACTTCTATGCCTACGCCACCGCGTCGGTGCTGGTATTCCCCACTCTGTTCTTCCCCAACGCCAGCAACATCAATGCGATTCTGTCGTCCTTCGCCATTTTCGGTGTTGCATTCCTTGCCCGCCCGCTCGGCTCGATCATCTTCGGCCACTACGGCGACAAGCTTGGACGCAAGGGAACCCTGGTTGCCTCGCTGCTGATGATGGGTATCGCCACCTTCCTGATTGGCTTCCTGCCACCCGCGCAGGGCATGTGGGTCGTCCTTGCCCCGCTGGCCCTGGTGCTGCTGCGCTTCGCCCAGGGTCTTGCGCTGGGCGGCGAATGGTCGGGCGCCGCGCTGTTGGCTACCGAAAACGCTCCGAAGAACCGACGTGCGGTCTACGGAACATTCCCGCAGCTGGGTGCTCCTGTAGGCTTCATCATCGCCAACCTGCTGTTCGTCGGGCTGCAGACCGGTCTGACCCCGGAACAGTTCATGGCGTGGGGCTGGCGCATTCCGTTCTTCTTCTCCGCCGTTATGGTGATCATCGGCCTTTGGGTACGCCTGAAGCTGGTTGAATCGCTGTCCTTCCAGAAGGTCGTCGAGCAGAACAAGGTTGTCAAGTCGCCATTTGCGGTGACCATGAAGCGTCACTGGCGTCCAACCCTGGCCGGAACCTTCATCATGCTCGCCACCTACGTGCTGTTCTACCTGATGACCTCCTTCACCCTGACCTACGGAACCGCACCGGCTACCGCAGATGTGGCTCGCGCCGCGGCCGAAGCCAAGGGCAAGGTCTTCGACCCGACAGCATTTGTGCCGGGTCTGGGCATCGATCGTCCGGTCTTCTTGACCATGTTGATCATCGGCGTCGTGTTCTTCGGCATCTTTACCGTGGTCTCCGGACCACTGGCTGAAAAGTTTGGCCGTCGCAAGTTCCTGATCTGGGTCACCGCTGGCATCTTGGTCTTCGGCGCCACCTGGACCCTGTTCTTCGGACCGGGCCAGGCGGCTGCCATGGTCGGCCTGATCGTTGGCTTCACGCTGATGGGCCTGACCTTCGGCCCAATGGCCGCCTACCTGCCGGAGCTGTTCCCATCCAACGTCCGCTATACCGGTTCTGCAGTTGCCTACAACCTGTCATCGGTCATCGGCGCGGCACCTGCTTCGTTCGTCGCCATTGCACTGTGGAACGCCGGCGGAGGCAACACCCTGGGCGTCGGACTCTATCTGGCGGCCGCCGCGGTGCTGACCCTCGTGGCATTGTTCTTTACCCGAGATACCACCGATGTGGATCTTGAGAATTTCGTTGACTAAATAGCCAACCCGAAGTCAGCAAGCGACGGCTGTACCTCCATCAGGGGAGGTACAGCCGTCGCTTGCTTAATGGGGGCTAGGGAAGGATCGAGTCCACGTAGCCGCCGTCGACGCGCAGGGCACCGCCGGTGGTAGCGGAGGCCAGATCCGAAGCGAGGTAGGCGACCATGTTGGCGATCTCCACTGGCTCAATCAGGCGCTGGATCAGCGACTGTGGGCGGTGCAGTTTCATAAACTCCCGCTGAGCCTGTTCCCAGGGTAGTTCCTTGTCCACCAATTGGTAGACGAAGTCCTCAACTCCTGGGGTGTGGGTGGGGCCGGCGATGACCGAATTCACTGTAACCCCGGTGCCTGCCGCGGCCTTGGCGAACCCTCGTGAGACGCCCAGCAAGGCGGTCTTGGAGACGCCGTAGTGGATCATCTCTGCGGGGATGACGGTAGCGGAGTCGCTGGCGATGTTCAAGATGCGGCCCCAGCCGCGGTCCTGCATTCCCGGCAGAAGCAGGCGGGTGAGCCGCACAGCGGAAAGTACATTGACCTCGAAGTAGCGCAGCCATTCCTCGTCGCTGATTTCCAAGGGGTCAGCGGCGCCGAAGATGCCGAGATTGTTGACGAGAATGTCAACGGCACCGGCCTGCTCAACCAGTGCAGCTGTCCCCTGTGCCGTCGTGACGTCCGCCGCGATGCCCTTGAGCTTGCGCCCCGATGCCTCGGTGAACATTGCGTCGACGGCTTTGCCAACGCTGCCCTCTGAACGTCCGTTGATAATGACAGTCGCCCCGGCATCAGCCAGATTGCTGGCTATGGCGAAGCCAATACCAGCCGTTGATCCGGTAACTACAGCCGTTTTTCCTGAAAGATCAATCTGCAGCATCAAGGCCTCCAAGTTTCAGCAGTTCTCACGCCAGCCTATGCCAGGGCAGCGTGCAGGGGATAGGAGCAGCTCGAATCAAGTCTGAAAACCTGCGGTGAACTTTTAGACGCACCCTTATCAAACGCGGATGATCGTGCAAGCATGGGCACGAGAAATACCGACGGGATAAAAGAGGGCAGCATAGTGCGAATCGCAGTTGCCGGTGGAACCGGCGTCTTGGGTAAACAAGTGGTCGCAGCGGTAGAGAAAGCCGGGCATGAAGCCCTGGTGTTGTCTCGCACCGCAGGATGCGACCTGACAAATGAGCATTCGGTGAGGCAGTGGCTGGTGGACTGTGAAGCCGTCATTGATGTCTCGGGCGCACCGACCACCAGTGCGTTGAATTCGATGAAATACTTCACCCAAGCTACGGCGAACCTGTTGATCGCCGGTCGAGAAGCCGGCGTGCGCAACCACGTGGCAATTTCCATTGTGGGGGCTGCCGCCATCGATTCGGGATACTATGCGGGCAAAGCCGCGCAGGAGCGGATGCTGCGCGTCCTGCCCGGTGGGTTCACGCTGCTGCGCACCACGCAGTTTCATGAATTCGTCGGTCAGAACATTGGACGCCTGTCCGCCGGCCCAATCCAGGTGGCACCCAAGATGAGGCTGCAGCCGATCGCCGGACATGAAGTCGCACAGGCGCTGGCCGACCTAGCGCAGCAGCCGGCGGCTGGCATTGTCCAAGACCTTGCGGGGCCCAAAGAGGAATGGATGCCGGATCTCTTCGCACAGTATTTGGCGAAGAACGGGCAGTCGCCGAAGATCGTGGAAGTCCCCTTGCCGGGAGCCATGGGTAAGGCCATGAAAGACGGGGGAATCCTTCCCGATGCGAACGCCCGACTGGGGACGGAAACTTTTACGGAATGGCTTGCTAAGCAATAGCAGTAGTCGGAGGAAGCCCGGTACCTGGTTTGCGGACGAGCAGTGCCACGGCCGCACCGGCTCCCGAAAGCAGTGCCAGTGCGCTTGCCAGATACATGGGCCATTCGTACTGGAAAGCCGCGTCGGGGTACCAGTCGTAGAAGGTGTCTCCCACGGAGTTGAGATTGCCGAATGCCGCGAAGAAATAAGCCGGCGCTCCCAAGAAGAGGATTCCCGACCAGAACAGGAGCGCCATGGGTCCGCGGAAATTCTTGCTGCCAAATGCTGCTAGCAGGCTCCACGACAAAGCCAGAAGAATGCCAAAGGCCGCAAAACCAATGCCGTCCAGTTTGCTGTAGGTCTGGTCTGCGGCTTTCATTTCCGCGACGGCAGTTTCAAGCGGGACACCGCTAGCAGCGGCGACTGCCAGGTCGTTGACGACGAACATTCCGTACAGGCTGTAGGCGATAACGATAGCTGCACCGGAAACTATCAAGATGTAGCGCATAAGTTGAGTCTATAGATCCAGCCATCGATCAATGGGAATGACGGGCCCACGATGTCGGCTGAAGTTGCATTGAACGAATGAGTAGTACTTTTTATGGCGGAGTAGACACGAAGACGCCGTTAAGTGGTGAAATAACTAGTGTTGGAGCATGGACAAGGTAAAACTTCATGACAGCCAATTCGAATTGTGGGGAAAACGAGCAAAAGCTGCAATCACAGAACTGCTACCGCTTGACTGGGATACTCGAATCGAGCATATCGGCTCAACATCTGTTCCAGGATTGCCAGCCAAGGACGTAGTTGACATCTTGATTGGTGTCCGTCCCGAACGAATTCAACCGATTGCTCAGGAATTGAAAAAGCGAGGGTACGATCTCGAAGGAAGTTTCTCAGACCATTGCTGGTTGAGCCTTCCGTCCCGACATAACCGACAAAGCATCTTTCATATCGTCCATCTCAATTCTCGTAGGTGGACTCGTCGTATTGCGTTTCGGGATTTGCTGCGTGAAAGCTCTTCCGCCCGTGCCAAGTATTTGGCGGTTAAACAAATTGCAGCGACATCAAGTGGGAAAAAAGAACCAACCGTAAAATGAACCGTCCCGGAAATCATGCCGCTAATTTACTAGCGGCAACATCGGGTAACGCGCCGTTGATTTCATCATAATAGAGTTCTTCGAATTCCACCGGACTCCGATACCCCAGAGTCGAGTGCAAACGGCAATTGTTGTACCAATGCACCCATTCCACGACCACGTCATCCACATCCGGTTTGGACGTCAAAGGACCCTGACGGAACGGGGAATCCCTGGCCACGGCCTCATTCTTGAACAACCCCATCACAGTCTCGGCGGCCGCATTATCGAACGCATCGCCGATCGAACCAATCGAGGGAACCAGCCCCTCGACGGCCAGCTTCTGCGTGTACCGTTGGGACGTATACTGGCTGCCCGCATGCGAGTGGTGAATTGTCCCCTGAACAGGGCTTTTATGAGGGCCTGAACCTTTCCGACGCTGCCATAACGCCAACCGGAGAGCCTCCTCGACAAACTCAGTATCATGCGAGGTCGACGAAGCCCACGACAAGATCCGACGTGAGAACAAGTCGATCACGAACGACATGTAGGTGAACCCGTTCCTCGTCGGGACATAAGTGAAATCAGTGATCCAGACCTTATCTGGTGCATTAGTGAAGAAGTTGCGGTTCAGCAAATCCTTCGCGCGCACCTTGTCTTTGGCACGGATCGTGGTGACGGTCCGCCGGCCACGGACCAAGCCGTTCATTCCCGTATCTCGCATCAGCCGGTCAACGGTGTGTTTCGATACGTCGGGGAAACCATGACGCTGCAGCCAGGCCCGCATCTTCCGTCGCCCGTAAAGCACTTCAGGCTTCGGCCTACCGGTCTTCGAATCCGGCTGCTGCAGGTCGTGCAGAACGTTGAGGATCTGAGCGTCGGTGATGGCCCGGGAGGCCGGCTGGCGTTGTTTCCAGCCGCGGTAAGTGCGCGCAGAGACCTTCAAACCCTGGAATCCCAGGGCTTGGCAGAACGGACGCGACTGCGTAGCCGCACTCTCGTTGCTGGTCGATGAACTCGGTGATTAGTGCCGGCGAGGGTCGAGCTCCCTTAGCTAAAGAAAATCGCTGACTGCCGAAGGATTTCATTGGTTTCTTCCAAGTCCTTGACTTTGACCTTGGCCTTCAAGGCTTTGATCTCGGCGAGTTCTTCACTGGTGGGACCGGTCCGGTCCCCGGCGTCGACCTGAGCTTGAACAACCCACCGGCGCAGAGTTTCTGCTCCGATGTTCAGCTTCGGTGCGAGGTCCTGGCAGGCACCGTAGGCGGACTTGTAGCGGTCCAGTCGGTCAAGGACGTAGGTGACGGCGCGTTCCTTGACTTCGGGGGGTGTACTGCTTGGGCATGTGTTCCATTCTCTCAAATAGGAACGGCATGATTTCCGGGACGATTCACCTGGCTGTTTCACCCGACCGTTAGAATTCGCCAAACGAGGGTGGGGCAGGTTTTGTTTCGTACTTGATTTTCTTAAGGGTGAGTCTATTAAAATCCACGATTGGAATTATTCGTGCATTCGGTATAGGTTATTGAGTGTTCAGGAAAAGTGCGATCTGAATAGTATGTATTATCAACCAAAGGTGTATTGATGACGAATATTCTTAAGCGGGTGATCTCTGTAGCAGGCTCATTTTTGCTGGCCTCCACCCTGTTCGCAACGCCTGCTCTTGCAGCGACAGCCGCCCCGATGCCATCAGGTGGAGCTGAACAAAGTAGCCTGCAAACTCTGCGGTCGAACATGCCGCAATCAGACCGTGCAAGGTTCGACAAGCTCTCAAGTGGACAGCAACAGGAACTGTTGGCAGCGGCACTTGACCCGTCATAGTTGCAAAACGCAGGAACCGGCAAATGGAAAGCTGTAGAAGAATCGATTTCTAAGGAATCCGTAGTTTCCTCTGGGAGCGCCGTCATGTTAGACATAGCTGAAGCTGCAGCAGTGAAACGGAAAACTGATACGCATAAGAAAAACTGGAAACTATTCGGGATCACCTACGCATCCTTGGAAGCTCGAATGACTTACCAGTACAACGGGAAAACCGTCACCGCTATCAACAGCTGTGGAGGTTTCTACACGAACCTGGTTCCGCTGCGCACGATCCAATCAATACCTTCTCAATACTTTGAGAGCAAGAAAACTAAAGCTGTCTGTGAGATCAGATGGCACATGACCAAATCTGGGGGTATTCAGGTTGGCGATGCTGTGCAAGGATTACGTGTGAATGGAAAGGGGTCTCGAATTGCATACTGGGACTACGATGCTTGAGCTGGGACTGCTTGAAGTAATTGTGATTGTGGCTTGGATGGCTGTAATCGTCTTGACCGCTTGGAATCTTTTAATGGTGAAGTCCGTAAAGAACCTTGTTGTTCTTCTAGTGTCGATTGTGGTTCCTGTTGTAGGAACACTGGTTGGCCTTGTTGCTGGCGGGCTTGAGTGGGCGCGACGGTCTAAGACGAAGCAATTAGAAGGACGTTGAGCAATCTAGGCTCCTAGTCTGATAGAGGGGGACCGCCTGACCATTTCACATCGAAGTGGTCAGGCGATTTTTCTGTATTAAGCTTCAGATTTGCGAGGCCTTCCGCCGGGCCATGGTCGCGAGGAGTTCCAAGAAGCGATGGTATGTGGGAACTAAGCACGCACGGCTTTCATCCCGTGGCTGGTACCCGTCCGACTCTCGAAGAACGCGGCGAAACAGGTATTTTGCGCCATATTCATCGCGATGGAAGCATATTTCGCGGAAAACGGCTTCGGGCAGATCACGGTAGCAAATCGGGACGCACCGATTAGTGGATAGGCTCGCAAATTGCGTCCACTTCATCACTTCGTAGTTCAGCCCACACGTCTAAGACAGCTGCCCTCACTGAACCGTCCCGGAAACCATATCGCTAACTGACTAGCGGCATGATTTCCGCCGGGACGGTTCAAAGCCATTAGACTGGCCTGCCGCGCTATTGTCCAAGTTCATGACTCTCATAGCTACGGGGAATTGTTTACTCAGGAACGGACGATATCTCAAGCAGGTGAGGCGGAAATTGAAGCCAATCGAAGGACCCTTATCAGCTTCCAGAATCATATTCTTTAAGGTGAGTGGGCTGACGTAAAACTAATTAAGCTTATGCACTGGATGCGGTCTTCAGAGAATTCATGTGCAACAACTAAAGGTTTGCAAAATCCAGAATCTCCGGTAGGTATGGCGAAAGGAGCCCTACTCAATTGAGTAGGACTCCTTTCGCGTCTTTGGTAATTTTCGAAGACTACTTCGCGTCGTCGATGGTGGCGATGACAGCACCGGACGACAGGGTCTCACCCGGGGTAACTTCCAGCCCGGAGATTACACCGTCGCGGTGAGCTGTGATTGGCTGTTCCATCTTCATGGCTTCGAGGACCACGATCAGGTCGCCCTCGGCCACCTCGGCGCCGTTCTCTACGGCGACCTTCACGATGGTGCCCTGCATGGGGGAGCGCAGCTCTGCGGAGTTGCCGCCGGCGGCTCCCGCAGCCTTGCGGCCGGACTTGCGCTTCTTCTTGGCTCCACCCTTGTCGGCGGCGCCGTTGGATGATACCGAACCAAGCGATGCCGGCAGGGTTACCTCAAGGCGCTTGCCGCTGACCTCTACGGTCACTGACGTGCGCTCGTTGTCCTCTTCCTCAGCCTGTTCGGTAGGGAATGGATGAGGGGCGATGAAGGTGTCGAACTCGGTTTCGATCCAACGGGTGTGCACTCGGAACGGGCCCTCGGCGGGAACGAAGGCTGGATCGCTCATCACTGCTCGGTGGAATGGCAGGACGGTGGCCATGCCCTCGATCTGGAATTCCTCCAGTGCGCGGCGGGCACGGGCGGCTGCGATGTCGCGGGTAGGACCGGTGACAATCAGCTTGGCGATCATCGAGTCGAAGTTGCCGGAGACGCTCTCGCCCTGCTCGATGCCGGAGTCAACGCGGACGCCTGGACCGGAAGGCAGGTTCATCTTGGTGATGGTGCCTGGGGTTGGCATGAAGCCTCGGCCTGCATCCTCACCGTTGATGCGGAACTCGAAGGAGTGGCCGCGCAGTGCCGGATCCTCGTAGCCGAGTTCCTCGCCGCGGGCGATGCGGAACTGCTCGCGCACCAGGTCCAAGCCGGAGATCTCTTCGGACACCGGGTGCTCAACCTGCAGGCGGGTGTTGACCTCAAGGAAGGAGATCACGCCGTCCTGTCCGACTAGGAACTCACAGGTGCCTGCGCCGCTGTACTCGGCTTCGCGCAGGATGGCCTTGGAGGATTCGTAGAGGCGGGCGATCTGATCTTCGCTCAGGAACGGTGCCGGTGCTTCTTCGACGAGCTTCTGGTTGCGGCGCTGCAGCGAGCAGTCGCGGGTGGAAACCACCACGACATTGCCGTGCACGTCGGCCAGGCACTGGGTCTCCACATGGCGTGGGGCGTCCAGGAAGCGCTCGATGAAGCATTCACCGCGGCCGAAGGCTGCCACCGCTTCGCGCACTGCCGACTCGTAGAGTTCGCCGATCTCTTCACGGTTGCGAACGACCTTGATGCCGCGTCCGCCGCCGCCGTAGGCGGCCTTGATGGCCAACGGTAGTCCGTGCTCGTCGGCGAAGGCGTAGACCTCGTCAGCGGAAGCCACCGGGTCCTTGGTGCCTGGAACCAGCGGTGCGCCGACCTTTTCTGCAATGTGGCGGGCCTTGACCTTGTCGCCCAGCTTGTCGATGGCGGCAGGAGGCGGGCCGATCCAGGTCAGTCCGGCGTCGATGACGGCCTGGGCGAACTCGGCGTTCTCCGAGAGGAAGCCGTAGCCCGGGTGGATGGCGTCTGCGCCGGAGCGCTCTGCAACATCCAGAATCTTCTCGATGCGAAGGTACGATTCTGCTGCGGTGGTGCCGCCCAGTGCGTAGGCCTCATCAGCCAAACGGACATGCAGGGCGTCGCGGTCAGAGTCTGCGTAGACCGCAACCGACTCGATCCCTTCGTCGCGGGCGGCGCGAATAATGCGCACAGCAATTTCGCCGCGGTTGGCGATCAGCACCTTCGTCAATGGATTCATCGTGAACCTTGTCTTCAAAAATTAAAGTTTCTCACCTAGGAGCCTATCGTTTTTGTGGGAACTATATGTAGTTAACCGCTCAAACTGGGGTGTTCGCCGTAAATTTTTGGAGGATTCCTACAAAAGTCTTCCTATGATCTCGATATCCAGTGGCTGCAGGGGACAAGCTAAGCGGTCTTTGGTTCACCGTCTATGTGTATGGACTGGAATGTGTAGGCACCGAACGCATCATTCAGGTGCGGACCCAAGCGGGAAATATGCTGCTGGTTCGCGATGATGCGTCAAACGGTGACTATGAATCTGAAGGCTGGCAACGCATCCACGAGAATTTATTCATCGGTAAGTAGCAGCCGCCCCTAGTACGTATCAATTGCGGGCGCGGTGCCGTCGAACCGCGGCCCGATTGGCGCAGCGAACCGAGCAGAAGCGTTGACGTCCGTTGCGCGTCACGTCGACCACGACGTTGGTGCAGGGGGATGCTTCGCAGCGGTGCAGCCTGTGCATGCCGCGGGTGGTCAGGTGCAGGGCGGTGCCGGTGCAGATGACCGATCTGAGCACCTGGGGCATGCTTTGACCGTCGTCGCGATAGTGCAGATGCCAGCCTTCGTTGTCGTGGTCGACCAGGCGTGGATACGCGGCGGCCTGAGCTAGTTGGATATTGAGCAGTCGCGCTCTTTCCTGATCCGAAGCCGCGTCGACAACAGCAAGCCAGTCGTCGATCACCGAACGCACCTGCGCGTGGTCCTTGGGCAGCCGCGGAAAGGGCATAGTCATGCCGACATCCCGTGTGCGTTCTTCAATTTCGTCGCGTTCGGAAGGCCAGTTGTTCGCCAGCGATGCCGCCAACAGCACCGCGTACTCTCCGTAAGGGTTGAGTTGCATAAGGACATTACATCATGCTGATTTCATGACTTATATAGCTAGTGCCGAAGCGCCGACAATACTGAATGACGAAGCCTGCGACGAACACCGCTGGGAGGTCGAATCACGGCACTGGACCTCCGAAGGCGAGGTGCAGTATCAGCGGTGCAGCACATGTTCCACCCGCCGGATGCTGCAGCGGCCGCTCTCGCCTCAAGCCTCGAGCTAAAGCCGTGAACCGCGGGCCTGGCGGGCAGTGAAATGCCCTAAGCTCCGGTCCGACTAGTGGGTGACGACGTGCGGAATGAAGTTCGCGAAGTTGTCGGTGATCGGCCCGTCGCTTTCACGGATGGCAAGACCCGAAGGCTCACCGTCGATCATCCAAACGCCCAGTACCGTGCTGACGTCCTTGTCCTCATCCGCGCGGTGGAAGACCGGCGGAAGCGCGAGTTCCTGAAGGATGAATCCTTCCTCGCCGTAGCCCTGAACTTCCCCCAGGGTGCGCTCGCCGTTCGAGCGGTGCAGGGTGATATCTGCGCCTTCACGGCTGAGCAGCGGCTTGCGCACGTAGCCCAGGCGTTTCAGGTAGGACGGCGCCTGGTCCTCGAACCATGCTGGCAGCAGGTACTGCGAGCGCTCGGGATCATTGCCGAAGAGCTTCCACAGCACCGGCAGGATGGCCTTGGTGCTCCAGAGCATCTTGTACGGCGGCTCGATCCAGATGGTGCCGCCCTGATAGGGCGCCCCGTTGAAGCCCGAATCGAGCATGTCGTTGAAGAGGTCGTCGGCATGCTGGCTGTGCACCATGTGCTCCCAGGGGTACAGCTTAAAGATGACCTGGACCAGCGGACCGTTTTCTCCGGCGCGGTAGCGGCCCTCGCCGTCCACCCACAAGTTTTCGATGTAGATGGTTTCGGTCTGGTAGCCGGCCGCGGCGCAGGTGTCGCGCAGCACCAGGGTGTTCATCTCGTCCTCATGGGACAGGTCGAGTTCGCTGCATGCAAAGTAGACGGTGGGGACGGAGCCGATCTTGCGGGAAATCAACTGCAGGTTGCGCTGCCAGGCAGCAACTAGGTCCTCATACATATTGGTCCACTGGGTGGCGCCGAGGCGGCGGTTGTCCTCAAACCACTCCCATTGCACCAGCGACTCTACCAGGGAGGTCGGGGTGTCGGCGTTGAATTCGTAGAGCTTGGGGATGCGCTGGTCTGGTTCCGGGTGGTCCAGCCCGCCGAAGCGGAAGTCGAAGCGCCCGTAGACGGAACCGCAGGCAGGTTCCTCATTCCAGCTTTCAATGACAGCGCGCATGGCCCGGTAAGGGATGCCGAAGCGTGCAAGATCTGCCGAGCCGGCGGGGGAAAGCAGGAAGTCTCCCGCCTCCTCCAACATGGAGAAGACGGTACTCGATGCCTTGTGCAGCACCTCGATTTCTTTCGGCGTCAGCTCGTAATAGGCGTCGTCGCGCCAGTAGCGATAGAGTTCCGGTGCGCTGCTGTTGCGGTCCTCATGGGTGTAGACCAGCCCCGAGGCGTTGACCTTTGCCAGATAGTCGGTCCGGGCCGTGGTCATCTTGCGCTGCATGGGTCCTAGCCTCCCGAGTGTCCGCCGCCGAAGCCGCCCGAGTGGCCGCTGCGCTGCTTGGAGTTCGATCCGAATCCTGCAGGCTTCCCGGTGGAGGCCGAGTAGCCGTTGCGGACGGTGCCGGACAGCCCCGCCTTGCTGCGGGCCGCGGTGTCATCGGAGCGGAAGCGCTGGGTGGACTGCGCTGGATCCAGCCGGGTTCCCGGGCGCAGTCCTCCTGCATAGCGGCCGATCATGAAGAACATCAGGGCGGTGCCGATTCCGGAACCTGTGTGGTGGGTACTCGACGGGGCGGCGTCGTTGCACTGGGATTCGTCGACCACCACGTTGTTTTCGTCGACGCAGTACACCGTGTCATCGGGGGTTGAAGATTCAAAACCTGAATCGCTGCCGCAGCTGCTTAGAACCAGCGCCGCGGCGGTGGCCACGGCTGGCAGGGTGAATCGTCGTTGGACGCTCAAAACAGTCATACCTTCGGTGCGGGAAATAAAAAAGTTGCATTAATTCTACCTGATGGAGGTAGGTGCGGGGCTCAGCCCCGCACCGGTGCTACCTCCACAGGTCGATGATCTGGATTCCGGCCTCTGCCAACAGGCCGCGCAGCACCGAAACGTCCAGACCTACAACGTTTTGGAAGTTGCCCTCGATGGACTCGATGAAGGCGGCAGCCAGCCCGTCGATCGTGAAGGCTCCGGCACAGGGCAGCGGCTCGCCGCTGGCCACGTAGGCGTCGATTTCAGCTTCCGAGACCGTATGGAAGCGGACCGTGGTGGAAGAGATCTTGCCCTGCGCCGCCTGCGGGTTGGCGGTGTCGATCAGCCAGTGGCCCGAGTGCAGCACGCCGGTGGCTCCGCTCAGCTGCCGCCAG
This sequence comes from Glutamicibacter sp., assembly GCF_032154645.1. Lineage (GTDB taxonomy): Bacteria > Actinomycetota > Actinomycetes > Actinomycetales > Micrococcaceae > Glutamicibacter. Next base: position 54,878 of record NZ_JALDXV010000011.1, read on the forward strand.
CGTTCGCGGGCCACCTGTTCGGTGTGCGGCTTGCCGTAGGCGATGCCGTCCAATTCGAAGACCGAGTCGCAGCCGAGTACCACGGTGCCCGCCGGATGCTCCTGCTCCGCCACGTCCTGCGCCTTGGCCTGGGCCAGCAGCAGGGCGGTTTGCGCCGGGGTCCGCGGGCCCAGCTGTTCTACGGCGGCCTGCAGCACCGCGTCCTCGTCAACCGTTGACACCTGGGTGTCGAAGGCGAGGCCCGCGTCGGTCAGGACCTTTTTGCGCCCCCAGGAGGCGGAGGCGAGCAGCAGGCGGGCGGCGGCAGTTGACTCATCGCTCATACTGGGACGTTCTCCTTGGTGCTTGCGTCGTTTCCATCTTCAAAATCTTCCTTGGAATCTTCGGCTTCCAGCAGCTCATTGAGCTTGGAGCCTTCGACATCCACATCAGGCAAGATCTTATCCAGCCACTTCGGCAGGTACCAAGCCTTGTCGCCGAGCAGGTGCATGAGCGCCGGGATCAGCGTCATGCGGACCACGAAGGCATCGAAGAGCACGCCGAAGGCCAGGGCGAAGCCCAGCGGGCGGATCATCGCCAGGTGCGAGAACACGAAGCCGGTGAATACCGAGATCATGATCAGTGCCGCGGCGGTGACCACCGGGGCCGCCATGGAGAAGCCCGAACGGACCGCATCCCGTGCCGGTTCGCCGTGTGCATAGCGTTCACGCATCGCGGAGACCAGGAAGACCTGATAGTCCATGGCAAGACCGAAGAGGATGCCGGTGAGCAGGATCGGAAGGAAGCTGAGCAATGGACCCGGCACGTTCACGTCGAAGACATTGCCCAGCCAGCCGAACTGGTACACCGCGGTGGTGGCGCCGAAGGCGGCCATGAGCGAGAGCAGGAATCCGCCGGTGGCAAGGAACGGCACCACGATGGAGCGGAAGACCAGCAGCAGCAGGATCAGCGACAGGCCGACCACGATGCTCAGGTATGGAACCAGCGCCTCGGTGACCTTTTCGGACACGTCAATCTGTGCCGCCACCTGGCCGGTGACCGAGATTTCAGCTCCGGTGGCGTCGTGGATCTTCGCACGGTCATCGCGCAGCTCGTGGACCAGCTCCTCGGTGGCCGCCGAGGACGGACCATCGGTAGGGATCACCTGGATGGCCGACAGGGTCCGGTCATCGGTCATGGTCACCGGAATGGCAGCCACCACGCCGTTGTAGTCTCGCAGGGTGTCCGCGACGTCCAACGCCATGGAATCCGCATCACGCTGGGAGAGACCGGCCGGCAGGTCGGCGAGCACCAGCAGCGGACCGTTGTAGCCCGCGCCGAACTTGTCGCTGGTCTGCTCGAAGGCCTGGAAGGCTTGGGAGTCAGCCGGTTCGGCGCTGCCGTCCGGCAGGGCCGTGCGCATCTGCGCCGCCGGCATGGCGATGGCACCGAGCAGCGCGATCACTACCAGAACCGTCGGCACCGCCACCCTGGTGATGATGCGGACCCAGCGCGCGGAGATCGGTTCCTTGATCACCGGGTGTTCAGCCTGCTCTGCCGCCTTGCGGAACGCGCGCTTGGACACCAGTCGGGTGCCGGCCAGGGACAGCAGCGCCGGCAGCAGGGTGATGTTCAGCAGCACCGAGCACAGCACGGTGAACGCGGCGGAGAAGCCGAGGATCGACAGGAACGGAAGTCCCGGAACCGCCAGAGCAGCCAGTGCAATGATTACGGTCAGGCCGGCGAAGACCACAGCGTTGCCGCTGGTTCCCACCGCGCGGGCAATGGATTCGCCCACTTCCATGCCACCCAGCAGCTGGGATCGATGTCGGTGGATGATGAATAGGGCGTAGTCGATGCCCACTGCCAGGCCGAGCATGAGGGCCAGCGCCGGGGTAATCGATGCCATGGAGATCAGCGAGGAGAAGGCCATGGTGGTGCCCACGCCGGCGCCGACGCCGAGGATCGCCAGCAGCAGGGGCAGCCCGGCGGCAACAAAGGTGCCGAGCATGACCAGCAGCACCACCGCGGCGATGACCACACCGATAATTTCGGAGGCGCCGAAGACCTGGGACATGTCCTGCAGGATTTCCTTGGAGAAGAGCACCTCGACGCCGTTGGCCTGAGGGCCGGCGGCGATGGCGGTGATCATCTCGCGTTCTTCACTGGTCAGCGCATCGGTCTGTCCCTTGAATGAGACCTGGGCTACCGCGGTGCTGCCGTCCTGGGAGATGAAGCGCATGCCGTTGCTGGCATTGACCTGACGAGATGCAAATTCGAGTTCCGCGCGACCGGAATCAAGCTTCTTCTCACCCTTGGCCAGGTCCTTCTCGGCCTGTTCCAGCTGGGCGGTCCTGTCCTTGATGGTCTTCTCGCCCGATTCGAGTTTCTTCTTGGCCTCGGCAAGCTGTGCCTTGCCCGCCTCGAACTCGGCCTTCTTGGCATCGAATTCCTTCTGGCCGGCATCGAGCTTCGCCTGGCCGGCGCGCCACTGCGCCCACCCGTCGTTGAGCTTGGCCCGGTTGGAATCCAACTCCTTCTTGCCGGAATCCAATTGGGTCTTCGCGGCGGTCAGGTCAGCCTTGGCGTTGACCAGTTTGGCGCGGTTCTTTTCAAGTTCCTTGTTGCCCTGGTCTACTTCCTTCTGACCTGCATCCAGCTTCGCCTTGGCGGCGTCGAGCTGCTTCAGGCCCGCCTGAGCCTGATCAATCTGTGCAAGGGCGGAGTTGGCCTGCTTGATGCCGGCCTGCGCCTGCGAAGCTCCGGCAACAGCCTTCTGGCGTTCGGATTTCGCGGTATCCAAGCCAGCATTGAGCTGAGCCAGGGCCGCGGTGTACTTGGCAATATCTGCTTCGTTGCCCTCGGCAGTTGCCTGATCAAGTGCCTGCTGGGTCTGAGAAATTTTGGTGTTCAGCCCAGCAATCGCAGCATCCGCCTGCTTGATGCCAGCGTTGGCCGCGGCCAATCCATCCTGTGCGGTATTCAGACCGGCCGTGGCTTCCTTCTCACCGTTGGCAAGTTGCTTTTCAACCGTTGAACGGGACTTGCCCTGCAGGATCTTATCCATGCCCGCGTCATATTGCTTTTCGCCGGCATCCAACTTTGCCTGGGCATTGTCCAGCTTTTTCTCGCCGGCCTTGAACTGGCTCAGTCCTGATTCATACTGGGACAATCCCGCCTTGTACTTCTTCAGACCCGAGTCATACTTCTGTTGGCCCTTGTCCAACTGGGCTTGCCCGCTGGTCAGCTGGGCTTTGGAGCTTTCGAGTTCGCTTCGGCCGTTGGCAAGCTGCTGCTCGGCCACAGCGATCTGCGGTTCGCCGGCAGTGATCTTGTCCTGACCCTTGTTGTACTCTTCCCAGCCGTCGGCAATGCCCTTCTTACCGTCTTCCAGCTGCTTCTTGCCATCGGCAATCTGCTTCTTGCCGTCGTTGATCTCTTCCTGACCATCAACGAGCTTCTGCTCGGCCTTGTCCAGTTCGGGCTGGGCCTCGTCGAGCTGCTTCTGCAGATCGAAGGGGCTCATCGCGCTGACCACTGCTGGGTTGAGCTTCAGCTGTTCCAGAGAGTCGTTGATCGACTGCTTCTGCGCCTCATTCAGCGGCTTGTTCGAATTCTCATGGAAAACGATCGACCCCGAGCCACCGGCAAGATCCGGAATCTCCTCCTTGAGACGGTCCAGGGTGCGCTGGGTTTCGGTGCCGGGGATGGTGAAGGTGTTGGACAGCTGCCCCATGAACAAGCTGGCCGAGATGCCGATAAAGATGAACGCCGCCAGCCACATCGCGATAATGCGGTAGTGGTGCCGGTGGGCCCACCGCGCCAGGCGGTAAAGCATTGAAGCCATGGTCAGTCTTCCTTGGATTTTTGCGAGGGGGAAATGGGCAAGGCAGAAAGCCCTTGATCAAGGGTTCTCATGGCTTGGTTGATCAGGGTGTGAAACTCCGCAATTTGGGCATCCGTAATGTCATAGGACACGGCGCCCAAGGAGGGCAGGCGTTCAATCCATTCGTCGAATGCCGCTTGGCCTGCGCCGAGCAACGCATGGGTGAAGACCCGGATGGCGAAGCTGTCCGCGTTGGGGGAGCGTCGGGCAAGTTTGTTGACGACATCAGCGGTGGCTTTTTGCCACTCGTCCATGTTCGATGGATAGCATCCGCTGGGTGAATCCTTGGTCAGCAGTGCGCCAAAGACCGCCACCCTTCCCAGCAGTTCGGCGACCTCGTCGGATTCCAACGCGACCACGATGGCATCCATCAGGGGCATCGTATCGGTTAGCTCGCTGATGGAGTCGACCATCGTCTCCAGCACCCGATGCAGCGGGTAGGAAATGATGGCGTCCACGGTGGGGAAATAGTTGAACAGCGTGCGTCGAGAAATACCAGCGGCGTCGGCAATCTGGGTGGCTGTCAGGGCCGCCCCGTCTGAGTCGTGGAGCAGCTGCGAAACAGCGTTGAGGATTGCGTCCCTGGTAGCTTGTTTGTTTTTCTCGCGGCGAGTTGTCGTACTTTCAGTTGTCACATACTTACACTACGTGCAAAGTTGCACTCTGTGCAAAATCTATGGTTTTTCACAGTTTTGATGCCCAAAGGAGAGGACATCTGGTCCGTGCCGCGACGGTTAAACAAAGCAGCCGGTGAACAGAAAATCTGTTCACCGGCTGCTGTGAAGCGTCAATGCTTAGGCGTTGGAGGTTTCCAGATCCTTGGATTCCTCGGTCTCCTCCTGAGCGAAGGGATTGCCGTTGCGTGGTGCGTTGTACAGGTCCAGATCCAGGATGCCTTCGCGCTTTGCGACGATGGTTGGGATCAAGGCCTGGCCTGCAACGTTGACCGCGGTGCGGCCCATGTCCAGGATCGGGTCAACTGCCAGCAGCAGACCAACGCCGGCCAGTGGTAGACCCAGGGTGGACAGGGTCAGGGTCAGCATGACGATGGCGCCCGTGGTGCCCGCGGTCGCTGCGGAACCGAGCACCGAAACCATGGCGATCAACAGGTAATCGGTGAAGGACAGGTCGATGTTGAAGAACTGTGCCACAAAGATTGCGGAGATGGCCGGGTAGATCGCGGCGCAGCCGTCCATCTTGGTAGTGGCACCCAGCGGAACAGCGAAGGATGCGTAGCCGGATGGTACGCCCAAGTTGCGTTCGGTGACGCGCTGGGTCAGCGGCAGGGTGCCGATCGACGAGCGGGAAACGAAGGCAAGCTCAACTGCTGGCCACACGCCGGAGAAGTACTGCTTGATCGACAGGCCGTGCAGGCGAATCAGGGTTGGGTACAGGGCGAATAGCACCAGTGCCAGACCGACGTAGATAGCAAGGGTGAACTTGCCCAGGGCGCCGATGGTGTCCCAGCCGTAGGTTGCCACGGCGTTGCCGATCAGGCCAACCGTACCGATCGGAGCGATGCGGATGATCCACCACAGTACCTTCTGGATGATGGCCAGAACCGAAGTCGAGAATACAAGGAACGGTTCGGCAGCCTTGCCGACCTTCAGCGCGGCAACGCCAACGGCGATGGCGATAACGAGGATCTGCAGAACGTTGAAGCTCATCGAGGTGCTTGCGGCGCCTTCGACGATCTTGGTGTTGGCTGCCAAGCCCAAGAAGTTTTCCGGGATCAAGCCGGTGATGAATGCAAGCCAGTCGCCGGTGCGTCCCGAGTAGTCCTGCGGAAGCTCTTGACCGGTATTGGCGCCCGGCTGGAACAGCAGGCCGAGCAGAATGCCGATGGTGACCGAGATCAGGGCGGTGATGGCGAACCACAACAGGGTCTGCCATGCCAAGCGGGCGGCGTTGGTGACCTTGGAAAGGTTGGCAATCGACGCTACTACCGCGAAGAAGATCAGCGGAATAACAGCTGCGCGCAGAAGCGAAACATAGCTGGATCCGATGATCGACAGGGTTTCACCCAAAGCGTTCGGTTCATCAGCGGTGCTGCCGGTGTACTTGGCGATGAGGCCAAGAATGACGCCGAGAATCAGCGAAGCGATGATTTGTGGACCAAAGCTTGTAACCCAACGAGGGAGTTTGGATGAAGGTGCGGTGTTAGACATGCGTTCTACGGTAGGGCACCAATGTTCAGGTGATGTAGTTGATGTTACGCAACGTTACATATCGGCCGTAATTGTGGATTGTGACACTTGATTTAACCTTCAACAAGGAATTTTCGCCGGGAAATCAAGGATTGTTTCTAAAGGTTTCGCATTATGACCGAGTTGTTACGAAGGGTCCAATAGGGGGTGGGCTGGCTCCTTCTGGACTATTGGGGTCAGTTGTGATCCACGCGTTGCTGGCCTGTTAGGCGCTCGCTGAAGTCGCAGGTTTCATGCAATGACGCAGAGATCAAAATAGGTGTGGCGCAAGTTTGGTATGCCAATATCCGATTCGAAACCTTTCTTTCCGTGACGGGCTCGTGTCAGCTCAGGCAGTCTGCTGACTGCAGTGAAACTCCAGCGGCAATACGGGGCTGCCCTGTGTAGCCGCACCGTTCGTGTGTGGAGCGTGATGTTTCCTCACGTGCTGAGACGGAAGCTTCGCCTAAGTGGGGGAGCTTGACAATAGTCTTGAGCATGAAAGAGTTTTCTTGGATTAGGGTGCCGCGGCGGCACTAAAGCATCTGAACAAAGGGATGGGCCAATGCGCATATACGTAACCAGCGTTTTCGTGGATGACCAAGACAAGGCGGAGAAGTTCTACACAGAAATTCTCGGGTTCAAGGTCAAGCACAGCATTCCGGTGGGGGAGTACCGCTGGCTGACCCTGGTGTCTTCTGAGGATGAAAACGGGACCGAACTCCTACTGGAGCCATCGGCGCACCCAGCGGTCGGACCCTACCGGGCGGCATTGGTTGCCGACGGAATTCCGGTGACTTCCTTTGCGGTGGAGGATGTCCAGGCCGAATTTGAACGTTTGTCGGGACTGGGCGTGAAATTTACGCAGGAGCCGATGGACGCGGGAACTGTGGACATCGCAACCTTTGACGATACGTGCGGCAACCTGATTCAAATTACGAGCTACAAGGGTTAGTACTTTTTGACGCAACCGGGGCGGGGTCGGAACACTGATGTGTTCCGACCCCGCCCCGGTGCATTTGGACGACGAGCGCTACTTGACCAAGGCTCGCTTCAGGGTGTCCAAACCAACTGAACCCAGTTGCAGTGCCTTGGTGTGGAAGTCCTTGAGTGAGAACTGATCACCCTGTTCGGCTTCCAACGTGTCGCGAATCTGCTCCCAGAGGCGCTGACCCACCTTGTAGGAAGGTGCCTGACCCGGCCAGCCAAGGTAGCGGGTGTACTCGAAGTCCAGCTGGCCTTCGGAGATATCCAAATTCTTCTTCAGGAACTCGTAACCGTTCTCCGAGTTCCAGGTACCGGTGCCCCACTGCTCGGGCACCGGCAGGGAAAGATGGACGCCGATGTCGAAGACGACGCGCGCCGCACGCATGCGCTGAGCGTCGAGCATTCCCATGTAGTCGCCTGGATCTGCGAGGTATCCCAGTGAATGCATGAGCCGCTCGGAATACAGGGCCCAGCCCTCGCCATGCCCCGAGACCCAGCAGGCCATGCGGCGCCAGCTGTTCAGCGTGTCTGCCTGAAGCTGCGCGGTGGCCACCTGCAGGTGGTGTCCCGGAACGCCTTCGTGGTACACGGTGGTCAGTTCCGACCAGGTGGTGAACTGCTCCTCTCCCGGCGGTACCGACCACCACATGCGGCCCGGTCGGGTGAAGTCCTCGGACGGGCCGGTGTAGTAGATTCCGCCGTCTTGGGTCGGTGCGATCATGCATTCGATGCGATCCATCGGTGCCGGGATGTCGAAGTGGGCATCGCTCAGGTCGGCGATGGCCTTGTCGGCCTTCTCCTGCATCCATGCCTTGAGGGCATCGGTTCCATCGAGCTTGCGCGCTGCGTCCTCGTTGAGGATCTGCTTCGCTTCTTCGATGCTCGCGCCCGGCTTGATCTGCTGCGCGGTGCGCTCCTGCTCGGCGATGATCGCATCGAGTTCGGCGACGCCCCAAGCATAGGTTTCTTCCAAATCAACCGCAGCGCCAAGGAACCGGCGTGACATCAGCGCGTAGTATTCGCGGCCTACCGCATCGACCTCCGGCGCCTGAGGCAGTAACTCGTTCTGGAGGAAGTCGGCAAGCTTTCGGTACGCCTTCTTTGCCACCTCGGCTCCCGCGGTCAACGATGGCTCCAGGGATGCATCAACGACTGCACCTGCTTGGGCCAGCTGGTCGAAGAATCCGGCATCCTTGCCGTAGTCCTTGGACTGGGTAGCAACGATCTCCACCTGACGGCGGGCCGCGACCAGAGAGTTGGAAGCGGAGTCGCGCAGGGAAGCGATGTAACCCTCGATGGCCGCTGGAATATTCGCCAGACGCGCGGAGATAAAACCGTAATCCTCAGCAGATTCCTGCGGCATCAGGTCAAGTACCGCGCGGATCTCCTGTGCAGGGCTGGCAATATTGTTCAGTTCGGTGCGGCCGGTCTGCAAGATTTCTAGGTCGAGACCGAGGCGTTCGGTCATGGCGTCTAGGGTCACCTCGTCGATTGCATCCACTGGCGAAGCCTGCGCCAGCTGTTCGAGTGTTTCGCGAAGCACCTGAATCTGGACCGCGGTGCCCGCGGGGGAGTAGTCGGAATAGGCCGATTCATAACCTGGAATTCCAAGTGAAACGCCGAATTCTGGAGTAATCTCAAGTGTTTTCGAGAAGAAGGCTTCGGCAATCTCGTCGATGCGCGAGGGCTCACGCTGTGCGGTTGAAGATGTCATGTAGCTAACACTAATAGATCTGAAAGATTTGTTGAAGAGTGTATTTGTCTATTAATTCCGACAAAGTCACCGCATGAGTTCGGATGGTGAGATCAGTGCCGTCACGATCTGCGATCTAGATCGCTTTCCCTTCTTAAAGTGTCACCTTAAGCCCGTCCTTTTTGTATAGGTAAGAAACCATGAAGAACACCACGAACTATCACTTCAGCCAAACGCTTTTTGCGTCCAGTGCACCTTTTCCACATTTTGTCCGCCATGGGGAACTCGGATTCACCGCCGGCATCATCGGTCAGGACCGAAAGCACGGGCAGTTGGTCAGCGACGACGTGGAGCAGCAATGCGAAGCCATGATGGGAAATCTCGGAGCACTGCAGGAGGAGCTGAACTTGAACTTCACCCACGTGGTGAAGACGACGATCTATCTGAGAAGCTACGAAGATTTCGAAACAATCAACCGGGTCTACGGTTCATGCTTCGCTGCGCCCTATCCGGTGCGAACCACCCTCGCCGTCGCAGCACTTCCACTGGATGCAGGGGTGCAAATCGATGCGGTGTTGGACCTTTCCCACAACGGCGGGACCGCCCCCTGGGTCCACTACTTTCCGCTCGACGCCCTGGTGGAAGTATGACGCTCAACCGATTTTAAAAACTACTAATGAGAGCCGGGGTGCTCGATGGGGAGTACTCTCCATGGAGATGATTTTGTCCTTTAAGTAGAATAGTAAAGGATTTCCTGCGTCATTACTGGCTTGCACGGCGATCCATGCTCGCAAAGTAACAACACCACAAGGAACACTGCACATGGGGAACTCTGGGCGTACCGGCTTGTCAGGACTGCTGAAAAGTACGGGCTTCAAAGCAACCGCTATCCCGGTAGTTGCAGCGCTCGCCGTAACTGGCGCGATCTTCTATCCAGGTTTTGAAACAGCCGACGTCGACCTCAACGACGGCGGCGTATGGGTGGTTAACAAGTCCGAAGGAAAAATCGGCCACGTTAACTACCAATCCCAAACCCTAGACGGTGGTGTTGTCACACCAATGGCGAACTACGACTTGGAGCAAAGCGGAGAGAACGTTCTCGTCCGCAACCTCGAACAGGAAAATGTCACCACCATCGACCCTGCCATGGTGCAGTTCGCCGGTGACAACAAGCTCCCTGCCAATTCCACCTTCTCCTTCGGCTCCAACGTCGTTGCCGTTACCGACGCCAAAAACGGCAAGGTTCAGGCAACCAAACTGGAGAACATTTCAGAATTCGACTCCGACGGCAATGAACCGCTGATGGAAGCCTCCGGCAAGGTGGATGCGGTAGTCGGCGCCGATGACACCATCTGGGCCGTGGACTACGCCGGCAACACCATTCAAAGCTTCACCCTCGACGACGACGGATATCCGGTGGCGGCAGAGCCTCGGCAGGTCGACGGGCTGGAGAAGATGAAAGACCCGCAGCTGAGCGCTGTGGGCCACACCGCCGTGGTCTTTGAACCTTCCACGGGCACCGTGGTCACCTCCGACGGCTCGTCGAACAAGGTCGAGTCGAGCCCCAACGCGAGGATTCAGGCACCCGGTCCGGAAGCCGAGGATGTCGCCATCGCCACCGAGCAGACCCTGGTGAAGGCGGCGCTGAAGGGCAAGGACGTCGCCTACGATCAGGTGAAAACCGCTGGCACCCCGATCCAGCCGGTCCGCGTGGGTACCTGCACCTATGCTGCCTGGCAGACCAGCGGCGAGTACCTGCGTTCCTGCGACGACCTGCTGCAGAACCAATCGGTCAGCGTTCCGGAAATGGCGGCCCAGGCGGAGCTCGTCTTCCGCGTCAACCGCGACGTGGTGGTGCTCAATGACGTGCAGTCAGGCCAGGTGTGGCTGACCAATGAGGGCATGGAAATCGTCTCCAACTGGGCAGACCTGGAACCACCGGCCGGTGAGGGGGAGTCCGAGGAAGAAGAAACCAAGGAAATCACCGACACCATCGAACTGCCCGATCGCACCGAGGAAAACCAGGAGCCGATCGCCAAGGACGACTCCTTCAACGTGCGCCCCGGACGCACCACAGTCATCCCGGTGCTGTTCAACGACGTGGACCCGGACGGCGACCTGCTCACCGCCAAGATCGAGGGCGACGGCCCGAGCCTGGGCGAGATCAGCCCCGTTTACGACGGCACCGGATTCCAGATCTCCGTCCCCGAGGACGCCAAGGGAAGCTCCAGCTTCAGCTACATCACCGAGGACGGCCGCGGCGGCATGGACACCGCAACGGTGAACCTGAAGGTGGTCGACGAGGAAAGCAACAAGGCCCCCGAACAGAAGCGAGTGACCACCCTGCGCGTGCAGAAGGGCGAATCGGTCAGCAAGAACCTGCTGCCCGATTGGGTCGACCCGGAGGGCGACGACCTGCAGCTGCTGGGCGGCACCTCCAAGGGGGACGACACCATCCGCGTGCGCCCCGACGGCACCCTGATCTTCCAGGACGACGGCAAGCAACTGGGCCAGAAGGAAGTGACCATTCAGGTCTCCGACGGCCGCGAAAGCACCAAAGGCCGCATCCTCGTGGAGGTCGGCTCGAACTCCACCGTCAAACCCGTCACCGCCACCGACCACGTGGTGGCGCAGGTGGGCGAGGCCATGAGCTTTGAACCACTGGACAACGACGCTGACCCATCCGGAGACGGCCTGCGCCTTGCAGGAATCGATGACGTGACGGGCCTGGAACTCAAGGCCAACAACCAGTCGGGCCGCGTCACCGTCACCGGCGAACGCCCCGGCACCTTCTACACCGAATACCTGGCGACCAACGGCCCTGCCAGCGCCCCGGGACTGGTGCGCGTGGACGTGCGCCAGCCTGCCAAGGAAGACGTCAAGCCGGTAGCGGTACGCGATATCGCCCAGCTGCCGGCCGGCGGCAACGTGCTGGTGGACGTGCTGGGCAATGACACGGACGCCACCGGCGGCGTGCTGGTGGTCACCGGCGCCACCGACGGCACGGACAAGCAGTTCTCGGTCAGCGTCGAACGCAACTCCTTCGTGCGCATCAGCGACGTGCGCGGCGTGACCAGCCCCAGCACCATCAACTACACCATCTCCAATGGCCAGGAATCTTCCACCGGCGAGATCCGAGTGATCCCCATCCCGGCGCCGCCGCGCATGGACCCGCCGCAGGCAAACCCCGACACCGTCAACGTCCGCGAGGGCGACGTCACCACCGTGAAGGTGCTGGAGAACGACGTGCACCCCAACGGGGCGGCCATGAAGCTGAGCCCCAAGCTGGAGGAAACCGACAAGCTGGGCGAAGGCTCGCTGATTTCCGTGGCGGACGACGAGATCCGCTTCCGCGCGGGCGACTTTAAGGGCAAGCCGCGCCAGGTCTCCGCCGTGTACACGGTCCTGGGACCCGACGGCCAGGAAGCCAGCGCGCAGGTCACCTTCAACGTGCAGCCGGCGGTCAAGGACGAGGCGGATCAGGAGAAGAACTCCCCGCCGAATCCGGAACCCGTCACCGGCCGCATCTTCGCCGGCTCCACCGCCACCGTCCAGGTGCCGCTGGAGGGCATTGACCCGGAGGGCGACTCGGTGACCCTGGTCCAGCTGGGCGATGCCCCGCGCCAGGGCGTCGCCAACATCAAGGGCGACACCATCGAATACACCGCCAGCCACCAGGCCAGCGGCACCGACCAGTTCACCTACGTGGTGGAGGACCGGCTGGGCGCCCGGGCCACCGGCATCGCCAAGATCGGCATCGCGCCCCTGGCCCAGTCCAACAACCCGCCCGTGGCGGTCAACGACATGATCACCGTGCGCCCCCAGCGTCCGGTGGCCATCGACGTGCTGAACAACGACACCGACCCGGACGGGGACCCGGTGGCGTTGATGGCAGACGTTGAAAGCCGCGACGGCGGCGAGGTCTCGGTGGTGGACGGGCGCGTGCTGCTGACCAGCCCGCCGGATCAGGGCAGCACCTCGGTGCGCTACTCGATCTCCGACGGCCGCGGCGGCACCGGCAACGGCACCGTCACCGTGGTCTCCAACCCCAACGCGCCGCTGCTGGCGCCCATCGCCCGCGATGACCGCGTGACCCTGGAGGACGTGCTGTCCAACGACGAGGTGTCGGTGGATGTGCTGTACAACGACGAAGACCCCGACGGGGCCAGCTCCGAACTGACCCTGACGCTGCCCGACGCGCCGGACACCGCGCGCGTCACCGAATCCGGGATCATCGTGACCCCCACCGATGAGCCGCAGGTCATCGCCTACACCGTCACCGACCAGGACGGGCTGGACTCCACCGCGTTCATCCACGTCCCGGGCCTGGCTGGCGCCCGCCCGATCCTGCGCAGCAACCTGAACCTGCAGGCCAAGGCCGGGGAAACGCTGGATCTTGACCTCAAGGACCTGGTGCTCGTGCGCGAAGGCCACAGCCCGCGCCTGAGCACCGAAGACTCGGTCAGCTCCATGCCGGTATCCGACGGCAATCTGGTACAGTCGGCCACCGAGCTGCGCTTCACCGCCCCGGCGGACTTCGACGGCATGGGAGCGGTGACCTTCGAGGTCACCGACGGAGACGGACCGGATGACCCGGAAGGCCTGACCTCCACGCTTACCGTCCCGATCAACGTGGCTCCTTCCACCAACCAGCAGCCGCAGAATCAGCCGCGTAATGCGAACGACGACGGCGCGCCGGAGCAGCGCAAGAAGAAGGAAAAGAAGGACGAGGAAGACGCGGCCCCGAAGAAGGAAAAGAAGCAGGACGAGGCCAGCGACAAGCCCGAAGAGAAGGAAGAGTCCCAGAAGCCGGAGGAGGAGCAGGAGCCGGAACAGCCTGAGGAAGAGCAGCCCGAGGAAACCGAGACTCCCGAGGAGCGCCCGGACCCGGAGAACTTCCCGCCGACCCTCGAATCCAACACCCTGAACGTAGCCCAGGGCGGAGATCCAGCACGCCTTGATCTGCGCCAGGCTGCCAACGACCAGAACAAGGAGGACGTGGCAAAGCTCAAGTTCAACCTTGAAGCCAGCCAGGTTCAGGGCGTGGACGCGAAGCTCGTCGACGGTTACCTGCTAGAACTCACCGCGCCGCCGGAAACCCCCAAGGGCACCTCCGGCACCGTGGGTGTCTCGGTGAGTGACGGGGTGAACCCGGCGGTGAACGCGCAGATGTATGTCACCGTCACCGGTTCCACCCGCGAGCTGCCCATCGCCGTGGCGGACAACGTGCCGCAGGCGGCCAACAACAAGACCGAAGTCGTGGACGTGCTGGCGAACGACTACAACCCGTACGCCGACCAGGGGCCGCTGAACATCATCAGCGTGCGCCCGCTGGATCAGAACTCGGGCACTGCGCAGGTGCGCGACGGCAAGGTGGCGATCACCCCCAAGGAAGGATTCGTCGGCACCATGAGCGTCGAATACCTGATCGGCGACGTGACCAAGGATCCTGCCCGCAACGTGGCGGGCACCGTCACGCTGAATGTGAAGGGCGCCCCGGATGCCCCGGGACTGCCGCGCATCCAGTCAACCGGCGACAGCCAGGCGGTGCTCGCCTGGGACGCCCCGGCGAACAACGGTTCGGAAATCACCAAGTACATGGTGCGTTCGGGCAACGGCGTGGCCCAGGAATGCAAGACCACCACCTGCACCATCACCTCGCTGAAGAACGACACCACCTACACCTTCACGGTGACCGCATTCAACGAGATCGGCGAATCCGCCGCCTCTCCGGCCTCCGCGGAGGCGCGCCCGGATGTGGAGCCGGAGCAGCCGGCGGCACCGGTGGGCAAGGACGGGGACACCAAGGCCACGTTCAACTGGACCGCCCCGGTCAGCCGCGGCTCGGCGATCCAGAGCTACACGCTTGAAATTTCGCCGGCCCCGGCCAACGGCGTCAGCCAGGTCACCGGCATCACCGGCACCTCCTACACCTGGGAGGGCCTGAAGAACGGCACCGCCTACCAGGCCCGCGTGCGCGCAGTGAACAAGGCGTCCAAGCCATCGGTGTTCAGCGCCTATTCGGCGGCGGTCACCCCCGCAGGCAAGCCGTTCAAGCCTTCGGCCCCGACCGCGATCCGCAAGGATTCGGCGGTGGACGGCGGCGTGGTCAACGTGGCCTGGAAGGCCCCCGGCGCCAACGGCGCAGCGATCTCCAGCTACGTGCTCAAGGTCTACCAGGGCGGGTCCGAGGTGCGCAGCATCGGCGGCATCGCGGCGAACAAGACCAGCCAATCGGTCACCGGCCTGAGCACCTCCGGCTCCTACACCTTCCGCGTCGCCGCGGTGAACCGTGTGGGCGCCTCGGAGTACAGCGCCAACTCGGTGGCGGTCACCCCCTACGGACGACCGAAGACCGTCGGTGCTGTCACTGCGAAGGCCACCGGAGCCAACAGGATGATCCAGTTGAACTTCACCGCGCCCGGTGCCAACGGTTCAACGATCACCGGTTACCAGTATTCAATGGACGGCGGCGGCTGGAATTCCGTCGGCGGGCCAGGCTCCGCGATTGAGGCCGGCGCCAACGGCACGGCGCACAGCTTCCGCGTGCGCGCGTTGAACGCCGCGGGTCCCGCCGAGCCGAGCGCCGTCAGCAATTCGACCAGCCCCTACGGCCCGCTGCGCGACAACGCGAATATTTCTTCCAGCAAGGGAGACCAGTCGGTGTCCTTCACCTGGAACAAGAATGCGGGCGCCGACAATGGACGCAAGATCACCCGCAAGGTGGATATCAACGGTTCGGGCACCAAGAACGACGGAAGCCAAACGCAGAACAATATCGGCTACTCGGCCTCGCGCACGCTGACCATCACCGCGACGGACAGCGAGGGGCAGAAGAAGAGTTGGAGCAAGACCGAAACCTCCAAGCCGAAACCGGCCCGCGAGGTGATCCTCAAGCGTGGACCCTACAGCACCAAGTACTGCGGCACGACGAACTGCTACCAGTTCGACGTGACGATCAAGAACTTCGAGCCGGGTAGGAGCTACGAGATTCGCTGCCGCAACCAGAACGCCGGATCCTTCTCCGATGTCTACAGTCGCAAGATTTCCACTGACGGCAACGGCAATGGGCATTCGGTACCTACCTGTGAAAACCAGTCTGGCTATGCCATGCCGGTATGGGTCATCGTGGACGGCACCGAATCAAACCGCGTGAGCTGGTAGGAGAACAAGACAATGAACAATGAGGAGCAGAATTACATGAGCATGAGTACCGAGCAGGCGCAGTGGTACCAGGAAACCTTCGCCAAGCTGGTCGCCAACGTCGGCAAGTCGGTGCTGGGCAAGTCGCAGACCATCGAACTGGTGCTCACCGCGCTGCTGGCCGAGGGGCACGTGCTCCTGGAGGACGCCCCCGGCACCGGCAAGACCATGCTCGCCCGCTCCCTGGCGGCCACCGTGAAGGGCAGCCACTCGCGCATCCAGTTCACCCCCGACCTGCTGCCCTCCGATGTCACGGGCATCACCATCTACGACCAGCGCACCCAGGAGTTCGAGTTCCACCACGGGCCGATCTTCGCCAACCTGGTGCTGGCTGATGAAATCAACCGCGCCTCGCCCAAGACCCAGTCCGCGCTGCTGGAAGTCATGGAAGAAGGCCAGGTCACCGTGGACGGCGCCACCTATACCCAGCCGCGCCCGTTCATGGTCATCGCCACCCAGAACCCCATCGAGCAGGCGGGCACCTACCGCCTGCCGGAGGCGCAGCTTGACCGTTTCCTGATCAAGACCTCCATCGGCTACCCGGACCGCGAAGCCACCGTGCAGCTGCTGGGCGGCAGCGCCCTGCGCGACCGCTCCACCGTGCTCTCCCCGGTGATCACCACCGAGGCCATCGCGGAAATGGCAGACCTGGCGGCCAGCGTCCACGTGGACGACGCGGTGCTGGACTATGTGGCGGCGCTGTGCGAGGCAACCCGCGAGGCACCGGAGACCCGCCTGGGCGTCTCGGTGCGCGGCGCCCTGGCCATGGTGCGCGCGGCCAAGGTCTGGGCCGCCTCCCAGGGCCGCAACTATGTACTGCCCGATGACGTCAAGGAACTGGCCGAGCACGTCTTCACCCACCGCCTGGTGCTGGACCCCGAGGCAGAATTCAGCGGGGCCACCGCGGCACAGGTCATCGACTCGGTGCTGCGCGCCACCGGCGCACCGACCCGCCGCGGCAGCACCACAGAGACGAGCGGGGTATGAGCCCACGCGGCAGGCGGTCAACCAAGCGCGCAGCGAAAAAACCAGCGGCATCCATAGCCACCGCCGCCAAGGCCTCCGCGTCCCTGGCCAGCGAGGCCTACGCGCTGCTGCGCGAGGTCTGCGAGCCGTGGCTGCGCGCAGCCGGCGCCCTGGCCCGGCGCTACCTCTCACCGGTGAGCGCCGTGGTGTCCACGCTGGGCTTAGTCGTTGCCGCCACAGCAGTGCTGCTGTGGATCCTTGGCGCCTCCTTCGGCTGGCAGGAGGCACTGATGGGCGCCTTCATGGCCACCCTGCTGTTGCTCATCGCCGTCGTCTTTGTGCTCGGCAGCCACGACTACCAGGTGGATCTTGACCTGAACCGCACCCGCGTGGCCGTGGGACAGCGCGCAGTGGGAGCCCTGAAGGTCACCAACAAGGCGAACCGGACCTCCGGGGCGGTGGTCATGGAGCTGCCCGTGGGCGCAGGCATCGCAGCGTTCCGCATCCCGCAGCTGGGGGCCGGCAAGGACTACGAGGACCTGTTCACCATCCCCACCCACCGCCGCCAGGTGCTGCAGGTGGGCCCGGTGCGCTCGGTGCGCCAGGACCCCTTCGCGCTGCTGCGCCGCCAGGTGAAGTGGACGGGCACCTTCGAACTGTTCGTGCACCCCAAGACCACCACCCTCGACGCGACCTCCGCAGGATTCATCCGCGACCTGGAGGGCATGCCCACCAAGGAGCTGTCCAGCTCCGACGTCTCCTTCCACGCGCTGCGCGACTATGAGCCGGGCGACGACCGGCGCTACATCCACTGGAAGTCCACCGCACGCACCGGAGAGCTGATGGTGCGCCAATTTGAACAGACCCGCCGCTCCCACCTGGCGGTGGCGCTGTCCACGAACCTCGACGAATACTCTGGCGCGCAGGGCGAAGAAGACTTTGAGCTGGCAGTCAGCGTCGCCGCCTCCATTGGCCTGCAGGCGGCGCTTGACCAGCGGAAACTGGAGATCATGACCCAGGCAGGACCGGTGCGCACCAGCACCGGACGAGACATGATGGACGGGCTGACCCGGCTGCAGGGAGCCGCCATACGCAAAACCCTCATCGACGTGGTGCGCGGCACCGTCGACGCGGTGCCCGGGGTCTCGGTGATGTTCTTCGTCACCGGCGCCGGCACCACCGCGCGGGCGCTGCGCGAAGCAGCCAAGCACGTGCCCTTCGGCGTGCGTGCCATCGCGATCCGCTGCGGGGTAGGCCTGCAGCCTGCCCAGGCGCGGATCGGCGAACTGAACGTGCTGACCCTGGGCCAGCTGGACGAGCTGGGCCTGATGCTGCGCAGGGCGGTGGCATGAGCAAGAAACTACCCTTGTGGCGCTACGGCGTGGACGCGGCGGTGCTGGGCATCGCCCTGGCCCTGGGCGCGTTCGGACTCTGGGACGCCTACGGCGGCAGCATCAACTTTGTGCTGACCGGACTCGGCGGCGTCATCGCCGGCCTGGGCCTGGCCTGGGCCAATGTGTACTTCCGCTGGGACACCTGGCGGACCGTGGGCGCCTTCGTGCTGGTCTACCTGCTGCTCGGCACGCCCCTGGCCACCCCGCGGGAGGCGACCTTCTCGCTGCTTCCCAATCTTGAATCTCTGCGCATCCTGGTCTCCGGCGTCGTGCTCTCCTGGAAGGACATGCTCACCGTCGCCCCGCCAGTGGGTTCCTACGGCGGCGTGCTGATCGTCGCCTTCCTCTCCACCCTGCTGGCATCGCTGCTGGCAGGCCTTGCCGCCTGGCGGCTGCGCAGCCCCTACTTCACCGTCATTCCGGTGCTTGCCCTGTTTGTGGTGGGCATCGTCTTCGGCACCCGCGACGTCCCGCTGCTCATTGCGCGCAGCGTGGTGTTCGTCGCCGTGATCGTCTGCTGGCTTGCCTGGCGCCGCCACCTAGCCCATCAGGACGAGCAGGGGCTGGATGTGCTTGAACGCAGCGGCGAGGAAGCCAAGGGCAACCGCGAGCTGCTGCTGCGCCGCGTGGCCCTGGGCACCGCGGTGCTGCTTGGCGCCGGCGGGCTGACCGCCGTGGCGGCCCCGCTGCTCAGCCCCGACGCTCCGCGGCAGGTGCTGCGCGACGTGCTTGAACCGCCGGTGGACCTGTACGATTTCCCAAGCCCGCTGACCGACTTCCGCAGGTACGTCAAGGACAAGTCGGAGACCACGCTGCTCACCGTGCGCGGCCTGCCCGAGGGCCAGCGCATCAGGCTCGCGGCACTGGACTCCTACAACGGCATGGTCTTCAACGTGGACCCGGAATCCAGCGGCAGCTACTCGCCGGTGGGCGACTCCACCGAGATCCGTTCGGGGCAGTCGGATTCCCAGCGCCCCAGCGGCAAGCTAGAGATCACCATCGACGACTACCAGGGCGCCTGGGTCCCCGGCGGCGGAAAGCTCAATTCCATCGACCTGGGCGGCGCGCGCAGTGACGAGCTGTCCCGCTCGTTGTTCTACAGCCCAGGGGCGGAAACCATGCTCAGCTCCGTGGGCCTGCGCAATGGCGACAGCTACACGATGAACGTCCAGTTCCCGCTCAGCCCGAGCGACGAACAGCTCTCCGACGCCAAGCTGGGCGATCTGCGCATGCCGAAGCTGGCGAATGTTCCGCCGGTGGCTGGCACCAAGGCTGTCGACTTCATCGGCGCCGCGGAGGGGGACCTGAACCGCATCCGCAGCCTGGAGAACGCGCTGTCTACCGGCGGCTTCCTCTCCCATGGCTCTGAGGGCGAACCGCAGTCCCTCTCCGGCCACGGCGCCGGACGCATAACCGCGCTGCTCAGCGCCAAGGAAATGATCGGCGACGACGAACAGTTCGCCGCCGCCATGGCGCTGATGGCCCGCGAGCAGGGGATCCCCGCCCGCGTGGTCATGGGCTTCTATCCGCAGAAGTACAACCCCGCCCAGCCGGTGGCGATCACCGGCGGCGATGTGCACGCCTGGGTGGAAATCAACTACGAGGGTCTTGGCTGGGTGCCGTTCAACCCGACGCCTACCAAGAACGACGAGCCCACCCCGCCGGAGAAGGAACCCAAGGCAGTGCCGCAGCCGCAGGTGCTGCAGCCGCCTCCGCCGGCGCAGAAGGTGCCCGACCTGCCTCCGCAGACGGCCCCCGAACCGCAGGCACTGCAGGAACAGCCGCAGAACATCATTGCCCAGTTCGGCAAGATCATCCTGATCGTGGCCATCACCCTCGGGTCGATTTTCGTGCTGCTGCTTCCCTTCATGCTCATCGCGCTGCTGAAGCATCGACGCCGCACAAAGCGCGCCACTACCGGCAGCACCTCGGACCGGATCGACGGCGGGTGGCAGGAGCTGCTCAGCGCCGCCACGGACCACCGGGTGGTGACCCAGGTCGGCGCCACCCGCAGGGAGAATGCCGCGCTGCTCGCCGCCGGGTTCACCCAGTTGGGGGAGCAGGCCTATGTCATGGCCCGCACCGCCGACGAGGCGAACTTCTCCGCGCAGTACCCGGACGAGGCCGCGGTGAAGGACTACTGGGAAGAAGTGACCCGCCAGTCCGCTGCAATGGGTGAAAAGATGAGCACTTGGCAGAAGCTGCGCGCCAAGTATTCACCGCGTTCGCTAGTGCATGAACTGTTGGGTACCATCAACCGCAATCCGAAATTCATGTCAAACATCAAACTGACCAAGAACACCAAACGGGCAGGAGACTAGGGATGGCAACTCAACTCAAACTCGTGGATGCCACCACCGTCCAACGAGTACTCTCGTGGTTGATCGACGCGCTTCCGTTGTTCATCCTGTGGCTGGCCTTCCTGCCTCGGCTGATGGGCAAGGCTGCCCAGGCGGCGGTGGCACCGGAGATCATCGGGCAGATGATGACCACCAACTTGGTGCTGCTGGTGATCAGCCTGGGCTATACGGTGTTCCTCTGGTGGTGGGAAGCCACCCAGGGCAAGACCGTGGGCAACTTGGTGATGAAAATCCGCACCACCAATATGGAGGGCAATGCCCCCGGGTGGAAGGGCGTGATCATCCGCCGCCTGCTGATCGGCGTGGGCGGCATCATCCCGGTCATCGGCCCCGCCCTGGTCGCCGCCTCGAATGAGTTCGACAAGAACGGCAAGCGCCAGGGCTGGCACGACAAGGTGGCCGGCACCCTGGTGTTCGACGTCAAGGCCGGACGCAATCCGCTGGTCTCCGGCGGCAGCGACGGACCAAGCAGCTTTGCGCCTCCTGCCACCAACGGCCGACGCGAGTTCAAGGACGGCGACGTGGCCGTGGAGCACGATGCCGATGCCGCGCACTCCATGGTCCTGCCGCTGGGCACCCCGCAGGCCGCCAAGCCTGCCCCTGCCGCTCAGCCTGCCAAGGCTGCCAAGCCTGCCAAGCCTGCTGGCGCCGCGGGGAAGAAGCCTGCGGCCAAGGCCCCTGCGTCCAAGACTCCGGCGGCCAAGTCGGCTCCGGCCCAGGCTACCCCGGCGGCCAAGTCGGCCGGTGCGTCGAAAGCTCCTGCACCGTCCGAAGAATCGGAAGTGATCAGCTCGGTTCCAGGTGCCAAGAAGCCCACGGCGCCGGCTGCCGCTGCCAAGGACGCCCAGCCTGCAGCCAAACCGGCAACAAAACCGGCTGCCAAGCCAGCTTCCCCGGCTCCTGCGAAACCTGCCGCGAAAACACCGGCTACCCCGAAGCCAGTGAGCAAGCCTGCGGCCGCCGCGGCGGCGCCTGCAGCTGCAGCGGCTGTGGCCAAGCCCTCCAAGGAAGCAGCACCCGAGAAAGCTGCAGCTCAACCGAAACCTCAGGTGCAGCCCGCAGCAAAGGCGGCGCCCGCTGCTGCCAAACCCGCTGCCGTCAAGCCGGTAGCTGCACCGGCACCCCAAAAAGAAGAACAGCTAGCTACGGCGGAGGCTTCAACTCCCGTTGTGGCGCCGGTGCCGCGCACCCCTGAAATCGTCCAGGCCTCCTATGACCCGGACGTGGACGGCGGCGAAACCCGACTGCGCGAAGCAATTACGGTGCCAGTACACCTGCTCTTTGACGATGGTGCAGACATCCTCGTGGAGGACAGCGCACTCATCGGCCGCAACCCGCAGCCAAGTCAAGGTGTCGACGTCGCCGAACTTCTGGTGGTCGATGATCCACAGCGCACGGTCTCCAAGACCCACCTTCTGGTGTCCGCGGGGCCGCAGGGTGTTTGGGTTACGGATCAGGGTTCGGCCAACGGCACCTACGTGCTCAACGCCGACGGCACCGAGCGCAAGCTGGAAGCCGGCACCCCGTCGCCTGCAGTGTTCGGCAGCATCGTGCACTTCGGAGAACGTTACTTTAAGGTCAGCAATTCGTGAGTGTATTACCCGCGGGAGTCATCCCGACCTTGAAGTACGGCCAGGCCACCGACAAGGGGCTGCGCCGAGTATTGAATGAAGACAGCCTGCTGGCCATGGATTCACTGATTGCCGTGGCGGACGGCATGGGCGGTCACGAGGCAGGAGATGTCGCCAGCTCGCTGTGCCTGAAGGTCGTGGCCGACGGCTATGCCGCCACCTCGGGGCACTTCACTGCGCAGTCAATGGATCAGCTGCTGGCGCGGGCCGATCAGGAGATCATCAACGCCGGCTCCGCCCGGGCGGGAACCACGCTGACCGGTGCAGCGATCGTCTCGGTGGCTGGCGCCGCCCAGTGGCTGATCTTCAACGTCGGGGATTCGCGGACCTACCGGCTTTCCGGAGGAATCCTGGAACAGGTCAGCGTGGACCATTCGGAAGTTCAGGAGCTGCTGGACAGTGGACAACTCACGGTCTCGCAGGCGGCGACCTACCCGAAGCGCAACGTCGTCACCAGGGCACTGGGGATGCGGGCAGACAGCAGGCCCGACTACTGGATGCTCCCCATAGACTCGACCGACCGGTTGATGGTCTGCTCCGACGGGTTGAGCAGCGAACTGGGCGACGAACAGATTCAAGAGATCCTCCGCCGCTTCCTCGACCCCCAGCAAGCGGCCGATGAGTTGGTGCTCTGTGCATTAGCGCAGGGTGGGCGCGATAATGTAAGCGTGATTGTTGCGGATGTGGCAAGCGCTGAAATCGACGAACCAATCGATGTAGAGATTACAGTTCCGCGTGAGCGCGTTGAGATCAAGATAGAGGACGGACAATGAACAGCCTTCGCTACCTTCCCGGCGACTGGTACGCACTGGTCGGCGTCAACCATGTCGTGGTGCTGCCGCCTGACACCGCCTTGGACACCGTCAAGGGTCTGTGGGATGTCATGGACGGCAAGGAAAGTCTTGAACAGCTGCTCTCGACGCTGCTGGGGACCGTTGGCATGAAGATTACCGCCATGCCTGACTTTGCCATGGTTTCCCGCACGAAGGCTCCCCATGTCATGGTGCGCGGCGCGGTGCAGTTTACCTACACCGATGCCGAGGGCAGGCACAAGGTCAGCGCCGCCGACATCGCTACGTGGACCGAGCAGCGGTGCGCCGCCGCTTCAGCCTGGTCCCTGAGCACAGAGAACTCGAAAAACGCGGTGCAGGATCCTCACGCGCTCGACATCATTCACGGCATGGTGCGCACCGGCGCATTGCACTTCGGAACCGAGGACTCATCCAGCGCGGCCGAGGCCGACGAAGCAAAGCCCGCCCAGCAGGGCCGACGCGCCCAAACGTCCTCCGAGCCAAGCACCACGGCTCCCGAGGCGACTCAGCTGTCGGCAAGCTCGGCACGTCCGGCGGCCAACGCCGCACCGGTGAACAAGCCTGAAGCCGCAACAGCCGCCCCCGAAGCGAAGAAGGCCGAAGCGAAGAAGCCTGAGACCGCGCCTGCTGCGTCCGCGCCGGATAAGAAGCCGGAACCAGCTAAGTCCGCCGCCCCGGCCGCAGCCCCCGCACCGGTGAAGAAAGCAGAAGCTGCCGCACCGGTGGCGGCCGACGCGCAGGCTCAGAAGCCGGTAGCTGAACCAGCCACCGAAGTGATCAAAATTCCTGAAGAGGCCCAGGCAGTGCCTGCCGCCGGGGAACCGGACTCGGCATCGGTGAAGCAGACGCAGAGCAAGAAAATTGCCAAGCCCGAGGGCGCCGACGACGCAGACACCAAAGATCCTGAGAGCTATGAAAACTCGGTCAGCTCTGAGAACATCTCGCTGGCCAGCGTCCTACTGGGCAAGCGCGATGATCCAAGCACCCAGTATCAAACCGAGGAACCGGACGACGCGGACACCATCATCAAACCGCGTTCGGCTCCCGCCAGCCCAGCAGCCCCCGCGCCGGATGCCGTGGACAACGAAGACACCGTCTACAGCACAGTACTGCGCACCCCTGCGACCCCACCGCAAGCGGCGGCACCCGAGCTGAGCACCATTTCCTCGCATCAGCTGATCCTGGCGAGAGTCTGCACCGGGGGACACCCCAACCCGCCGGAGGCCACCAGCTGCCGCACCTGCCACGTCAAGCTCAGCGGCCAAGCCACCAAAGTCCGTCAGCCGTCCATGGGCCGAATGTTTGTCACAGAACAGTCATCGGGCCCAGGTTCAACCCACCTGCTCACCCGTTCCGTGGTGATCGGTCGCCAGCCAACCTGGAGCGGACCAGGCGGATCCACCGAGCCCAAGCTGATGAAGGTACTCAGCCCCAACCACGATATTTCACGATCACATGTTCAGGTGAAGATCGACGGCTGGCATGTTGAGCTGGTCGACCTCGGCGCCACCAACGGCACAGTGCTGCTGCGCGAGGGCCAGTCGCCGCACCGTCTTGGAACCAAAGAATCGGTGCTGCTGCTCAGCGGCGACGTGGCCGACCTCGGCGACGGCGTCACCCTGGGCTTTAAGGATCTTCCGTGAGCACTCACCGCCCGCCGGCCCCAGCGCCGGTCATCGAGGGTTTCAGCTACGTCAAGCCGCTGGGCACCGGTGGATTCTCCGATGTCTTTCTCTACGAGCAGCAGCGACCCCGCCGCAAGGTAGCGGTGAAGGTACTGCTGGCGGATATGGGGATGAAGGATGCCCGCGAGCGCTTCGAAGCCGAAGCGAACCTCATGGCGACGCTGTCCACCCACCCGTACATCGTTACCATCTACCAGGCTGAAATCACCGATGACGCCCGCTCCTACCTGGCCATGGAGTACTGCTCCAGGCCTGGTTTGGATGCCCGCTACCGCAAGAGCGTGCTCAGCGTTGCCGAGGCTCTGGCACTGGGTGTGCAGCTGTGCTCTGCCGTGGAAACCGCCCACCAGGCGGGCATCATCCACCGCGACATCAAACCAGCGAACGTGCTGACCACCGACTACAACCGACCAGCGCTGACCGATTTCGGCATCTCCGGGGTCCAGGGCGCCGACGTGGCTGGATTGTCGGTCCCCTGGTCGGCACCCGAGGCATTCACCTCCGGGCACCAGGCAAGCGTGTCCATGGATGTGTACTCGCTGGGCGCCACCCTGTACACGGTGCTGGCAGGTCATTCGCCGTTCGTGCAGCCGGGGCAGGACAACTCTCAAGCCACCCTGATCCAAAGGATCTTGGATGCTCAACTGCCGCACCTGGAACGCCACGATGTCCCCGAAGCGCTGAATCAGGCGCTCGCTGTGTCCATGGCCAAGGTTCCCGAGAGCCGGTTTGCCTCTGCAGCGCAGCTAGCCAAGTCGCTGCAGCGCATCCAAGCAGATCTTGGGCTCTCGGTAACACCCTTCGAAATTCTTGAAGAGGTCAGCGTCGAGGACGGGGAAGAATCCGAGGGGGAGGCCACCCGTGTCCGCCGGGTGGTTTCCATCGACGACGCGCAGCTTCCCTTGGGGCACGATCCGCTGATCTCTCGGGTCCCCGGCCAGCGGGCAATCTTTGACGATCAGGCCGAGGCAGTGGTGCCGGAGGCCACGCAGCCTAGATTCCGCAGCGCCCCGCTGCGCGACGACCAGCAGGTTCCCGATCCGGATGCGCAACAGCGCGATCCGGTGGTGCCGGTGGTACGCAAGCGCCTGCCCAAGATCTTGATACTTGCCATCGCAGCGGTCTGCGTCATCGTTGCCGTGGCCGTGTCGGTGAACCTCCTTGGGGCGCCGGAAAAAGAGGCGACGCCGAACGGGCCGCTGATTACGTCGGGTGCTCCGGCGGATGCGGTGGTCGGGGCCAGCGTCAAACCGGTGGGTGGGTTCAGCACCGCAGATGACGGGGATAAGATCAGCTTCAGCTGGAAGAATCCCGAGCCGGCCAAGGGGGATTTCTACCAGTGGTCAACGGTGACAGCCACGAAGACCGGAGACATCAACAGGACTGATAAGACCGAGGTCAGTGTTCCCAAGGCAGATGGCGAAACGTGCATTGAGGTCAAGGTAGTTCGCGCCAACGGTCAGGTTTCGGAACCGGCAAGTCACTGTGCAAAGAGCTGAAATGAGTGGAATTGGTGAGGAAAAAATGAGTGAGCATATGCCGGATATCGTCAAAATTGAATATTGCGGTGAGTACTTCCCGGTGTCCGAAGCTCAGGTCTTCACGGTAGGCCGCGAAGGGGACCTGGACATTGACGACAATCCCTACCTGCACCGCCAGTTCCTCACGGTGTCTCGGCATGAGGGGCTGTGGTGGCTGTCGAATGTCGGTGCTCGACTGACGGCTACCATCGCCGATAAAACCGGTGGATTGCAGGCGTGGCTGTCTCCCGGAGGCAGGATCCCGCTGGTGTTCAGCCGCACCTCGGTGGTCTTCACTGCTGGCCCGACCACCTACGAGTTTGCCATTCACATCTCCCAGCCCGCCTTCCGCCAGGAGCAGTTCGTTGCCGATCCGGACGGTGCGACCACCATTGGACCGGTGCTGCTCACCGAAAGCCAGCGTGCCCTGGTGGTGGCCTTGGCCGAACCGATGCTGCGCCGCGACGGCACCGGGCTGAGCGCCATTCCTTCCAGCGCCGCCGCTGCAGAACGATTGGGCTGGGGCATCACCAAGTTCAATCGCAAGCTCGACAACGTCTGCGACAAGCTGGATAAGAACGGCATCGCCGGTCTGCGCGGCGGACCGGGCAAGCTCGCCAGCAACCGCAAGGCACGCCTGGTGGAGCACGCGGTGAGCTCGCACCTCGTCACGCGCGCTGATCTGCCGATGCTTGATCAGGATCTATCGCAGTTCTAAATTGCCGAACGTTTGGTGGGACCGGTATGGATACTTTTAGTATGTAGTCCCGCGCCAGTGGGCGCAATTTTTATGAGAGCACAACACAGATACTTCTGCTTGGCCTCCCAAGTTCCGAATAAAGAATGACCCGCTCCAAGGGAAACAGCGGTTCGATTTTCGGATGTATTTACCCCGACCGCTCGGAAGACGATTATTGAAGAAGCTACCGCAACAGTCAGATTTGCCTAGGTGGTATGGCGCATGGCAGCGGGCGCTCTTGTCTACTGAAATAAGGTGACCTCACGTTTCGGGATATTCGCTCATTTTGCTCCATTGATTTATTGATTGAGCTGACGATCCATGTTTTGGTTTCGTGGAAACTCTCGCTCAGAGAGGCAGGGGTAGTCAGCTCCATGCAATCTTGAAAAGTACCGGGCCACATGCGGAACCTAGCTGACCGGATGACACGAATTGACTTGCTATCATTTCCTCGGCGAAGGGACTTGTGACAAGTCAATTCTCCGGTTTTTCGCTTTATACTCTGTACTTGGCGAAGCCGTCCAGCGATAGGGGAAATTTCCCTGTCGAAATAACGCTTTCTCCAAGAACAAAGCGGATAGTAGCTTCCGCTGGGCCGTATTCGCCATCGAGTACTAGGTTCGGTCACGGACGACTTCGCGAAATTTGGGACCAAGTACGACGAGTCTCCCGGCCAAGCAATGATTTGCATTTCCCTGAAATCTTTGTTGATAATGATTCTCATTATGAGTTTAGTATCTATCCGACCGGTCATTGTTCTGAGAAACGCATGTGTTGATGCCGTCGGAAATCGACGCTTGCTTCTCGAGATCGACAGTCTTGAACTCTTTCCGGGCGAAAGGATCGTGATTACAGGTCCTTCCGGTAGTGGCAAGTCCTTGTTGCTTGCGACGATGACAGGACGTTGGGCGAACGGTCTAAGGTTTCAGGGGGAGCGGGGCGCAAATTTCTCGCGCATAGGGGTCGTTCCGCAACGAGGTCTAGACGCGTTTCATCCGTTGGTGCCATTGGACAAACAATTACGTAGAGTCTCGTGCCGGTCCAATATTGAAGTTCAAGATGCACTGGTATCTGTTGGGCTTAACGACCCTTTACTGTGGCGTCGACGACCTGCCGAACTCTCCGGCGGGCAGGTACAGCGGGCGGCGATAGCTTTGGCCACGCTCACTAGAGCCCCGCTCATCTTGGCCGATGAACCGACCAGCGCATTGGATCATGCGTCAAGGGAACAAACTACAAAGCTGCTTAAACACGTAATTACCGACGAGCAAACTCTGGTTGTAGTCACACACGACCCAAGAGTTGCGAACTTACTAGCCACGAGGCATCTTCGGATCGAAGCAGGACGCATTAGTCAAATTCCTTTGGAAAGCCACGAGCAGAAGATATGACTCTAAATGCGAATACGCCACCGCTCTTGGAAGTTTCAGCAATTACGGCAACCCGTGTGCAGGGAAAACGCCAGAGGCAAGTACTCGCCGAAACAGGCTTTTCCTTGCGTGCTGGAGAAACCATTGCAGTTGTTGGTGCTTCTGGTTCCGGGAAAACGACTCTCGCCGAGATTATGCTGGGGCTTAGGACTCCCACTACCGGGCAGGTGCGTGTACTAGGTAATACCTGGAATTCACCAACACGTGGTCCGTCGGCTCATTTGCGCAAACTGGTGCAAGGAGTCCCGCAGGATCCGGCCGCTTCGTTTGTGCCGACATGGAGCATCCGACGCTCTATCACTCTTGCCATCAATCGGTTACAAGCCTTGTCCAACTTATCAGCCGTTTCTTCGTCAGATGATCTTATCGAACAGGCCGCACAGTTAGCGCATTTCGACCTCGGCCTCCTCAATCGTCGTCCAGCGCAACTTTCTGGCGGACAGGCGCAGCGTGCCGCTATTGCCCGCGCGCTAGCCGTGCGACCATCCATAGTCGTTGCTGATGAACCTACCAGCGCGCTAGACCATGCGACCGCGAATTCCGTCGCGAACGAATTGCTTACCGTCAGTGCAAAGGCCGGACTCGGACTACTTTTGGTGACCCACGACCCTGACCTAGCGCAACGCTGCACTCGACAAATTGCTTTGTCGCCGCCGAGCCAAACTTCGTCGTTTAATACAGCAGAATATGGAAACCACTGAATATGTCACACTTGCATCCCAAAACATCCGTCCTTCTTACGCTGGCGTTCGCCAGCACACTTGTACTTTCTGGTTGCTTCTCAGCAGATGAAAGCTCGCACGCAGGCACGGATAACCGAATTTCGGTGGCACACATGCAGCCACCTCGTTCGGGGCTCAGTCCGCTCAGCGATGACGCTTTCAAACTGTCACGTTGGTCTGCAGCGGAGACGCTCGTGACCCTTGACGAGGCTGGAGAAGCACTGCCAGGACTGGCAACTGAGTGGGAAAGGATCGATGAAACGTCTTGGCGATTCCAAATTCGCCAAGGTGTGACCTTCCATAATGGCGAATCGATGACCGTAGATTCAGTCGTGAACTCGCTGCAACATGCGAGCGATGCAAGCCCCGTGCCGCGCATCCTCGACGGCGTCAACCTCACAGTTGTAGTCGAAAACAACAACACCATTATTATTACCACGGGTGAGTCAGACCCTTTGCTACCACACCGATTGTCGAGTCCACAGCTCGCTATCTTCGATGACAGTGCCTATTCCAGCAATGGAGTCACTCCAGTCGGTACAGGCACCGGTCCATTCAAAATCGTCAACGTTGATGGCATCAGTGGAGCAACGCTCGATCGCTATGACGAGTATTGGGGCGAACCTGCACTCTCCACAGGTATCGATGTACGGTTCGTACCTGATGGAACCGCTCGCGCCGCGGCCCTACGTACAAACGAAGCAGATGTAGTCGAAGCAATTCCTGCTGGTCAGGCGGCCTCGATAGATCAGAACCTACTCACTGAAGTTCCGATGCCACGAACAAACACTTTGTATCTTAATACTGAATCTGGGCCTTTCGCTGATCCGGCGGTGCGCGCAGCGGCACGAGAAGCAATTGACCGCGCGGCCATCGTTGAATCAGTATATGAAGGACGTGCAGACATTGCTCAGGGATTGCTTGGACCGGCCTTGCCCTATGCTGCCGGACTTCGCGACGATCCTGAGTACACCAAATTACTCGCGAGCCGTAATGAACCTGCCAAAGTTGATGGTGTGAAGATTACTCTTGGAACCTTCACAGACCGTGCCGAGCTACCAGAAGTTGCCGTTATCCTCGAACAGCAACTCGAAACGGCAGGATTCGAGGTTCAGCAGGATGTACGCGAATACCAATACATTGAGGCCGACGCTCTTGACGGAAAATTCGACGCATTCATTCTCTCTCGCGCCACGGTCCTCGACTCAGGCGATCCGGTTGCATATCTAGCCTCTGATTTCACCTGTGGCGGAGGATTCTCTATCGCGCAATTGTGCACACCGGAAGTAGACCAGGCAATCGCCACAGCTTCGGAAACCGAAGCAGGCGAGGACCGCCAGAAAGCCATCATGCGTGTCGAAGCCCGAATCCTTGGCGCCGATGCGGCGATCCCCTTGCTGCATGAACGCGTCATCCAAGGCGAATCATCCGCACTGCACCACGCCGCGAGAGATTCCAGAGAGCGCTTGCTAATTACCAGGGACACCCACATCGACGCCCACTAGCCGCCTACTAAAAAGAAATGAGGTCCGCGGTGCGACACAACCATGCCCTCGGCCTTGCCTCTCGCATACTGTCTGCGGTGGTGCTGCTCGTCGTGGCCGGCGCCCTGCCTTGGCTCTCTCGGAACGACCCAGCAGTAGCCGTGTTGAGGGCTCGCTATGCAGAACTTGAACCTACTGAACAGGTATTAGCATCAATCCGAGCAGAACTTGGCCTTGACGGAGGCCCATTTGCGACAAGTTTGCGTTGGTGGCAGGGCGTGTTGCATGGTCACTTGGGAAACTCATGGGTGAGTGGTGGAGAAATTGGTCCCGGTGTATGGAAGGCACTGGGTGTTTCGATCACTCTTACTGGGTTTGCAATTCTTGTGGCGCTAGTAATTGCCAGTGCGTTGATCCTTCCAGCAGTTGTGCGAGTATTGCGTGATCAACCGCAACGCGGCTCAGGTCCCGTAGGCGTCGCGCTGACAGCTTTACCGGAGTTCTTACTGGCTAGTGCCTTGCTGGTAGTGATAGCAGTGCAGTTGCAGTGGCTACCACCCTACGGATGGACTGGCATAAATACCGCGATCCTACCGGCGCTCGCACTGGGGATTCCGGCAGGAGGCCTGCTTGGAAGACTCCTCGCTGACGCAATTTCTGGCGTGGCGGAAGAACCCTGGGTTAACGTGTGGCGTCTAGCTGATGCCCCGAGCCGGACTATCCTCGGAGGCATATTCCGCCGGGCGGCTGCCGCATCCATTGATCAGCTGGGTCTCGTAGTCATTGGGTTGCTCGGTGGTGCGGTGGCTGTTGAGCAAGTTTTTGCGATTCCTGGCCTTGGTCGGTATCTTCTAGGAGCCGCAAATGCCCAGGACATTCCCGCACTCCAAGCGGGCGTGTTGTTGATGGCGTTGGCCGCAGTCTTCATTGGTGTGGCAACAAGCATCGCTCGTCACCTGTTGCGCGGCGGCGCACTACAACCAGGAACGTTGCCGTCTCCTCCTGAAGCGCGTAACGACGCACGCGTAGCGCGATGGACCGTCGCGATTACCTGCGCCGGGCTGCTGGCGATTCTTGCTTTTGGTTTACCGCGAGATCCATATACGATAGCTTATCCACGACTGTCACCGCCCAGCTTTGACCTGCCGTTCGGAGCTGATTCAAGCGGCCGAGACTTACTGGCAAGGGTCGCACACGGAACTATTGGTACGCTCACTCCGGCATTCCTCATCGTTCTTTGCGCAATTTTGGTGGGATTGATCCTAGCGGTGTTTGGTGAATTATCACGAGGGCCGGCTGAAATTGCCAATGCCACACCCCCAATCCTTGCCGGGGTGATCATCGCAGCTTTGATGGGGCCATCGGCGGGAGGAGCCGCACTCGCTGTACTTTGGGTGACATGGCCCCCGCTGACAGCCCACGCTGTTACACTCATTGACGAAGTTCGAGCCATGCCGCATATTCGCTGGTTGCCACTCGCTGGGGCGTCAAAGTTTGAGATCTGGTCACGGCACGTGCTCCCAGCGGCAATCCCCGCGCTGCTGAGACATGGGATGCTTCGATTACCGGGTGTTGCGCTGGCACTTGCCGCGCTTGGATTTTTGGGCCTCGGGGCGCAACCTCCGATGCCTGAGTGGGGATTGCTGCTCTCTGAAGGAATCGGTTACGTTGAACGTGCCCCTTGGACTACAGTCGCGCCGGCACTAGCGCTCATACTCACTTCGGTATTTGCTGTGGCCTTGGCAGGTCTCCGAAGGCAAACCGTGCGAGCTTCCATGATGGTAAAGGAAGATACTGAGGTAAGCGTCCCTGGCGGAGTCATCTAAATTGGGTGTCAAACCGTAGCCGGCAATGTATTCCGAGTTGCGGCATCAAGGGACATATTGTCCCAGATGGTTCCTGTCTTCCATGCTCCCGAGCCGTTGCGCGACCAAAGTTCGCCGCAGTTCTAAGCCGTCCAACAAACAAATGACCGGTGCGTCTGCTTTTAGAGGAAGCAGGCGCACCGGTCATTTGTTATTGCTCAGGGTCTAAGCGGCCTAGCGGCGCCCAAGGTTCCACGACAGGCGCGGGGTGGTCAGCGCGCGGCGGCGGCGCGCGCGTGCCATTCGCTTAGGTGCTGCAACGGTTGCCTTCTCGTCGCTGCGTGCATTGCCCATGGCAGAGATCAGTGCCGTGAGCGCGGCGAGCTCCTCGGCTGTTGGATTGCCCTTGGCGATGCAGATCTGCGCTGCATCGATGGATGCTGCTTGCTGAGTCATGCGGTCTCCTTGTGCGTGATTGGGAAGAACTACGGAACGAGTGCTTACAGCGGAATGTTGCCGTGCTTCTTCGGAGGCAGGGTTGCATGCTTTTCACGCAGGGCGCGCAGGCCGCGGACCAGCTGCAGCCGGGTGTCGCTCGGGGCGATGACCGCGTCGACGTAGCCCAGCTCTGCAGCCTGGTATGGGTTGAGCAGTTCAGCCTCGTAGTCGTCGATGATCTGCTTGCGGCGGGCCTCGACGTCGCCGCCCTCGGCCTCCACTGCGGCGAGGTCGCGGCGGTAGAGGATGTTCACTGCACCCTGGGCACCCATCACGCCGATCTGCGCGGTAGGCCATGCAAGGTTCAGGTCTGCGCCGAGCTTCTTCGAACCCATGACGATGTAGGCTCCGCCGTAGGCCTTGCGGGTGATCACCGTCAGCTTCGGCACGGTGGCTTCGGCGTAGGCGTAGAGCAGCTTTGCACCACGGCGGATGATGCCCTGGAACTCCTGATCCTTGCCCGGCAGGAAGCCAGGCACGTCCACCAGGGTGACGATCGGGATGTTGAAAGCGTCGCAGTTGCGTACAAAGCGTGCAGCCTTTTCCGAGGCCGCGATGTCTAAGGTGCCGGCGAACTGCATCGGCTGGTTGGCGACGATGCCCACGGTGCGGCCCTCGATGCGGGCGTAGCCGATCAAAACGTTTGGCGCGTATAGCGACTGCATTTCGAAGAAGTGCTCGTCGTCCACGATGGATTCGATGACCGCGCGCATGTCATATGGCTGGTTGGCGGAGTCTGGAATCAGGGTGTCGAGCTTGAGGTCTTCCTCGGTAATCTCCAGCTCTTCGTCGAACTCTGCAGGAATCGAGTCAGAAAGGTTGGAGGAAGGAAGGAAGTCGAGCAGTTCCTTGCAGAATTCGACCGCGTCTTCTTCATCGGAGGCCAGATAAGTGGCGGTGCCGGTGTTGGTGTTGTGCTGGCGCGCACCGCCTAGGGTTTCCATGTCGATCTCTTCGCCGGTCACGGTCTTGATGACGTCCGGACCGGTGATGAACATGTGGCTGGTCTTGTCGACCATGATGACGTAGTCGGTCAGCGCAGGGGAGTAGGCCGCACCGCCGGCGCTGGGCCCCATGATCAGGGAGATCTGCGGAACTACGCCCGAGGCGTGGACATTGTTGCGGAAGATGTCCGCGAACATTGCCAGCGATGCAACGCCTTCCTGGATGCGGGCGCCGCCGCCGTCCAGGATGCCGACCACTGGGCAGCCGTTGCGCAGTGCGAATTCCTGGACCTTGACAATCTTCTCGCCATTGACCTGAGAGAGAGAACCTCCGTAGACGGTGAAATCCTGGGAGTACACGGCAACGAGTCGGCCGTCGACGGTGCCGTAGCCGGAGACCAGGCCATCGCCCAGCGGCTTCTTCTTCTCCATGCCGAAGGCCGAGGAGCGGTGCACGGCCAGCGCGTCGAACTCGACGAACGAGCCTTCGTCCATGAGCATCTCAATGCGTTCGCGGGCGGTGTGCTTGCCGCGGGCATGCTGCTTCTCAATGGCTTCTTGGCCGCTGGGTGCCTCGGAGAGTTTCTGACGGCGGCGGAACTCAGCCAGCTTGCCCGCTGTGGTGGACAGGTCGATCTGCTGCTCTGCCTCGGTGCGGCCCTGCGTCATGCCTTCGACTCCCTTGGATAGTTGTCTATGTGTAGGAATGACACAAGAAAAATGCCATCTAAGTCAGTCTAACTGGGAAAACAGCCAGTCTGTTTGTAGGAATCATACAAAATGCGTGTTTTCAACGGGTGGCCGACGCCAGAATAAGTTACTTGTGAGTAGCTTAGTTGCCCCGCTTCTAGTAACCTAAGTCACATGACTGAAGTATTGCGCAATCAAATCGCCCCAGATGCCGCGCGTCTGGCAGGACGCACCATCTTGATGAGCGGCGGCAGCCGCGGTATCGGCCTTGCCATCGCCACCGCTGCAGGCAAAGCCGGGGCCAATGTGGTGCTTTTGTCCAAGACTGATACCCCGCACCCAACCCTTGAAGGAACCATTCACACCGCCGTGGATCAGATCATTGCAGCCGGCGGCCAAGCGTCGGCGGTTGTCGGCGATGTACGCGTTGATGAAGACGTGCAGCGCGCCGTTGACCACGCGGTGCAGACCTTCGGCGGCATCGACATCGTGGTGAACAACGCCTCGGCGATCAACCTAGCTAAGACCGATGCACTGGACATGAAGCGCTACGACCTGATGCAGGACATCAACGTACGCGGCACCTTCCTGCTCTCCAAGACGGCACTGCCGCACCTTCGCAATTCCGAGCACGCCCACATCCTGACCCTGTCGCCGCCGCTGAATCTGGACCCCAAGTGGGCCGGGATGCACCTGGGCTACACCATGGCCAAGTACGGGATGTCGCTGACCACCCTCGGTTTGGCCGAAGAGCTCAAGGATGAGGGTGTCGGCGTGAACTCGCTGTGGCCCGAAACCCTGATCGATACCGCCGCCATTCGCAATCTGCCCGGCGGTATGAAAATGATCCAGGGAGCGCGCAGTGCTCAGGTAGTGGCCGACGCGGCCATGGCGATCCTCTCCAGCAACCCGCAGAACGTCAGCGGCAATTTCTTCACCGACGGGCAGGTCCTTGAACTTGCAGGCGTGAAAGACCTCGGCAAGTATGCGATCAACCCGCAGATTCCACTGGTGGAAGACATCTTCCTTTAAAGGGCGGGTTCCGGGCATCGGGGTGTCATAGGCTTGAAATATGAATGCGCAAAACACCGATGCCCGGGCGGCTCTGAAGCCTGAAGAATTCACTGCCCTGGCAGCCGAGTTGGGACTTGGAACAATCCACATCAAGGAAACTTCCGAATCCACCAATACCGAGCTGGCAAACCTTGCGCAAAGCGGAGAAGCGGGGGACCGCAGCGTCTATTTCACCGAATTCCAGCAGCACGGCAAGGGGCGTCTGGGACGCACCTGGCTGACCCCGCAGTGCTCCGCACTGACGGTCAGCGTGCTGGCGCTTCCGGGGAAGTCCATGCCCACCGAGTCGTTGTCCTGGTACACCATGCTCGCGGCCCTTGCCTGGTGCCAGGCGGTAGGCGAACACACCACCGTGGCCGCACGCATCAAATGGCCCAACGATGTGCTCGCGGGGGATAAGAAGATCTGCGGCATTCTGGCCCAGTTGGTCGGCACACCGCAGGGTTTCGGCGTGGTGGTCGGCACCGGGATGAACGTGGATCAGGACCGCAGCGAAATTCCAGTGGACACTGCAACGTCGCTGAAACTTGCCAACGGAGCAGCCGTGTCCCGCGCCGCCCTGCTCGGAAGCTACCTGCGTCATTTCACCGCACTGGATATCGCTTTCCGCGAAGTATCCGGCGATGCCGCCGCGGCGCTGGTCAACTACGGTTCGCAATCCCTGAGCCAACTTGTCAGCACACAGCTGGCAACGCTCAACGTCGATGTTCGCGTCGAATTCCCAGATGGGAGCCAGCTTGAAGGTGTAGCAAAGACCTTGGAATCAGACGGCGCACTGCTGGTCCGCGACGCCGCCGGCACCGAGCATCGTGTGCTTGCCGGCGATGTACACCACGTGCGGCGCGCCGACGGAAAGTACGCCTAATCAAAGTGCGGCTCAGGGGCCGGGACTAGTATTAGGAGGGACTGGATATTCATGGCATAGCACGGCAGGAGGGGCGAGGAAGTAGAAGATGAAGGTGCCTCTGCATGAAAAAGAGCGTGTCATTGTTTCGACGCGCGAGCACTCCCGGGTGCTTTTTCAGCCGTTCATCGCCCTGCTGCTGCTCACCGTGATGTGCTCCTTCGTCCTTGGCTATCTCTCCCGCAACGACCTGTCATCATGGCTTTCGGAAAATGCCGAGCTCTGGCAGCTGGTGAGCGTGATCCTCTACGCGGTGCTCGTGGCGATCTGGTGCGTTACCCCCTGGGTCCGTTGGATGCGCAGCCGCATCGTGTTGACCACCGAACGCATCCTCTTCCGTTCCTCGTTGAACCCCGGCAAACTGCAGTCGGTGGGGTTGTTTTCCATTAGGGATTTGATCGCCTACACCAAGAAGCAGAATTCGATGACGCGGGCAGGGACGCTGGATATCGTCCTGAGCCACGGTTATGTGCGCCTCTCACATATCCCCTCGGTTCCCTACTTTAGAACGCTGGCCATTGAGGCAATGACGAACCTGCGCAATGCGCGTATTCCGGCGCAAGCCGAGGCATCCAACAGTGAAGGCATGGGGCAATGAGCACCGAGAATAACAATTCGACGCGAGCCGACTCCCCGCAGTCCGCCGCCGCCGCTGCCCACCAGGCCCGTGAACACGCCCCGGCACCCAGTGCCGCAGAGGAAGCCGACCCCATCCGTGAGCTAGCCCAGGCCATGGAGGGGCCGCTGCAGGTCCCTGCCCACACCCCCGAAGAAGTGCGCGACACCGTCGCCGCACTGGAACGCCGGCTGATCGGCGGGCAGCGCGAGTTCCGCCGCCGCGAAGTCGCCGCGCAGGCGGGGGTGTCCCTGCACTCGGCCCGCAAGCTGTGGCGCGCCATGGGCTTCCCCGAGCTGAGCGACGACGAGGTGTTCTTCACCAAGCGCGACGAAGAAGCGCTGGCCACCATGGTCGGCATGGTGCGCGACGGAAAGCTCACCGAGGAAACCGCCATCTCGCTGATGCGCTCCGTGGGCCAGATGACCGACCGCATGGTGGTCTGGCAGATCGAAGCGCTGGTGGAAGACATGATCGCCAACCAGAACATGTCCGACCGTCAGGCGCGCCGCCAGCTCTTCGACATGCTTCCAGACCTGATCCCGCAGATCGAGGACTTGCTGCTCTACTCCTGGCGACGCCAGTTGAACTCGGCGGTGCACCGCATGGCGCTGCGCGCGGAGGCAGGCGTCGCCGCCTACACCCACGGCAGCGGCGGGGACGATGACACCCCGCTGCCGCTGGCCCGTGCCGTCGGCTTTGCCGACCTGGTGTCCTACACCTCGCTGTCCCGACGGATGAACGAACGCACCCTGGCCCAGATGGTGCAGCGCTTTGAGTCAAAGAGTGCGGAGATCATTTCGGTGGGCGGTGGGCGTCTGGTGAAGACCATCGGCGACGAGGTTCTGTACGTGGCGGAGACCCCTCAGGCCGGTGCCCAGATCGCCCTCTCGCTCTCCCGCGAGTTCGAGGCAGATGAGTTGCTGCCACAGACCCGTGGTGCCGTAGTCTGGGGTCGTTTGCTCTCTAGACTTGGCGATATTTATGGTCCGACGGTGAATATGGCGGCCCGGCTGACCTCGCTGGCGCAACCGGGCACCGTGTTGACCGATGCGGTGACCGCCAATACGCTGAAGAACGATACTCGGTTCGTGCTGACCGCCCAAGAGATCACCGCAGTGCGAGGTTTCGGAGACATTCAGCCCTATGAACTCTCTGCTGGTGTAGGTGCGGGATTGGTGATTGATTGATGAATACGTCGTTGCAACCGGTCCCGTTCGAATTGGCGGCGGCCGGGTATACGGACGTCGGGCGCAAACGCGCCGACAACCAGGACCGGATCCTGCTGAGCAAGATCATCTACGCCGTGGCCGACGGCATGGGAGGTCACGAAGCCGGCGAGGTGGCCAGCCAGCTCGCGGTGGAAACCATGGAAGAGATGTGCACCTTCGCGAACAAGACCTCGGTGCGCAAACTGCCTGCCGTGCCGGATGTGCAGCGCCAGGTACAGCTGGCCGACGACCGCATCCGCGAAGCCCTGGAATCCCGCGGCGGCACCACCCTGTGCGCACTGGTGATGATCAGGGCCACCAGCAAGGGCCGTGACGCGGTGACCGCCCCGGTGGCGATCCCGCCGTGGACCCAGAACTTCAGGCTCGAACGCAATACCGACGTCATTGCAAAAATCACCCCCGAGATGCTTCAGGCGCATCGCGACCTCAAGGCGGCGTCCACCGCGCAGCTTCCGGTCATCGAAGAGGTGCCGAGCCTGGCCCTGGTCAATGTGGGGGACTCCCGCGGCTACCGCCTGCGCGACGGGGTGCTCCAGCAGCTGACCCGCGACCATTCCGCGGTGCAGGAAATGGTGGATGCAGGGCAGATCACCGAGCAGGAAGCGCGCAACCACCCGCACCGCAACCTGATCACCCGGGCGCTCGGAGCGGGCGCCGAAAGCCAACCGGATATCACCGTCTTGCAGCCGCGCATTTCCGACCGCTACCTGCTGTGCTCTGACGGACTGAGCGGCGAATTGACCGAAGACGTCCTTGAAAACATCCTGAACAATTACAAGGATCGGGACAAGGCGGCGCAGGTGCTGACCGCCGCTGCACTGGAAGCCGGCGGCCGCGACAATATTGCGGTGATAGTCATCGACGTACTCGAACCTGACACCACGGAATAAAGCGCCGAATCTGTAGGGCGCGTGGGGCACAATTAGTTACGTGAGTGAAAATCCGGTAACCCCAGTTGAAACGACGAACGTCCCGCCCGCTCAGGCCCGCGAACGCTACGAGGTGCTGGTAGAGCAGATTCGTGCGCAGCGCGAAGCCTATTACCAGCAGGATGCACCGCTGGTCTCCGACGCCGAATACGATGCACTGTTCCAGGAACTGGAGCAGCTTGAAGCCGCCTACCCGATCCTGGCCGGGCAGGATTCACCCACCCAAGAGGTCGGCGGCGAGGTCTCCGCAGCCTTTGCCCCTGTCACCCACGCCAGCCGCATGTACTCGCTGGAGGACGTTTTCTCGCTTGAGGAGCTCGACGCCTGGCTCGACCGTGTACAAACCAATGCCACCCGCCTGCAGCCGAACACACCGGTGCGCTGGCTGTGCGAGGTGAAAATCGACGGCCTGGCCCTGAACCTCACCTACCGCGACGGCAAGCTGGTGCGCGCGGCCACCCGAGGAGACGGCACCACCGGTGAAGACGTCACCCATAACGCGTTGACCATCGCCGACATCCCGCAGCAGCTGACGGGTTCCGGCTGGCCAGCAGAATTCGAGGTCCGCGGCGAGGTATTCATCGCCACCGAGGATTTCAATGCCTACAACGAAAAGCTGATCGAACAGGGCAAGGCCCCACTGGCCAACCCGCGCAACGCCGCCGCCGGATCGCTGCGCCAGAAGGACCCGGCACAGACCGCCAAACGGCCGCTGCGCATGTTCGTCCACGGCCTGGGCCGAAGCCGCGACTTCGATCTGACGGAACAGTCTCAGGCCTATGAAATCATGCGTGCCTGGGGCCTGCCGGTCTCGCCTTATGGCAAGGTCGTCACCTCCCGTGCCGAGGTCCTTGACTTCATTGCGCAGAACGGCGAAAACCGCCACGAACTCATCCACGACATCGACGGCATCGTCATCAAGGTCGACGACCTGGCCACCCAGGAACAGCTGGGATACACCTCCCGCGTTCCACGCTGGGCCGTCGCCTACAAGTACCCGCCGGAGGAAGTCCACACCAAGCTGCTGGACATCCAGGTGCAGGTGGGCCGCACCGGACGCGTCACCCCCTTCGGCGTGATGGAACCGGTGTTCGTCGCTGGCTCCACCGTTGCACGCGCCACCCTGCACAACCAGGAAGTGGTCAAGGCCAAGAATGTGCTGATCGGCGACACCGTCATCCTGCGCAAGGCGGGCGACGTCATCCCAGAAATCGTCGGCCCGGTGCTTGCCCTGCGCGAAGGCAATGACGAGCTGCGCGAATTCGTCATGCCCACGAACTGCCCCTCCTGCGGCCAGCCGCTGGCGCCGGCCAAGGAAGGCGACGTAGACATCCGCTGCCTGAACGCCGAATCCTGCCCGGTGCAGCTGACCGAACGCGTCGCCTACCTCGGCGGACGCAGTGCACTGGACATCGAGGCCCTGGGCTATGAAGCGGCCGCGGCGCTGACCAGCGGTCCGGGCGAGGACCCTGCAACCCAGGGCGGACTGATCCTCCCCGCGGGACCCGGACCGCTGCACAATGAGGCCGAGCTCTTCGACCTGAAGCACAAGCTCGACGAGCTGGCGGATGTCAAGGTGTGGCGCGAGAAACGCTCCAAGGGGGAGGGCACCGGGAAGTTCGAGCTGGTCCCGTACTTCTTCACCAAGGCGACGGCTAAGAAGCCTTCGGTGCCCACCAAGAGCACCGAGAAGCTCTTCGCAGAGCTTGAAAAGGCCAAGGAAAACCCGCTGTGGCGTGTGCTGGTTGCGCTGTCTATCCGCCACGTCGGCCCCAACGCCTCGCGCGCCATCGCCACCCGCTACGGGTCCATGCAGGCGCTGCTGGAAGTCATCGACGCGGGAAATGCCGTCGAAGAGCTCAGCCACATCGACTCCGTCGGGTCGATTATCGCCGAGGCGCTGGTCGACTGGTTCAAGGTCGACTGGCACCGCCAGATTGTCGCCAGCTGGCAGGAAGCTGGGGTGAAGATGATCGACGAGCAGGACGTCAACACCCCAAAGAACCTCGAAGGCCTGGCCATTGTGGTCACCGGCACCCTGGAGAACTACTCGCGCGACACCGCCAAGGAAGCGATCATCGTCCGCGGCGGCAAGGCCACCGGTAGCGTGTCCAAAAAGACCGACTTCCTGGTCGCCGGTGAAGCAGCCGGATCGAAGCTGGACAAGGCGCATTCGCTGGGCGTGCCGGTATTGAACGAGGCAGGTTTCGACGTGCTTCTAGAACAGGGCCCGGAGGCGGCCCGCGAAGTTGCCCTGGCAGCAGAAGGAGAATGATCATGGACCGTTCGGTAACCCACGACCCACTGGTGCTCCTAGCACGCAAGGCCGCCGCCGCCGGTGCTGCCGTGTTGGCACGGCGCGATGAATCGAAGTTCAACACCGATGAAAAGTCGGCTGCCGGTGACTGGGTCACCGACTTCGACAGGGCGGCGGAGGAAGCGATCCGCCGCACCATTCAAACCATGCGCCCCAACGACGAGCTCACCGGCGAAGAATATCCCAGCGCCAAGCCGCAGCACCCCAGCGGCTACCGCTGGAGCATCGATCCGCTGGACGGCACCACGAACTTCGTGCGCAATATCGCCTACTACTGCTCCTCAGCCGGCGTCTGCCAGCAGCAGGACGACGGGAGCGAGGTGTGGGTAGCCGGCGCCGTTCTGGCACCAGCGCTGGGCGTTGAATACTATGCTGGCCGAGGCCTGGGCGCTTGGCGGCGGGACCTGCGCACCGATCACCTGACCCAGCTGCATGGCCCGAAGGACACCGAAGCGAAGATCTTGGCTACTGGCTTCGGCTACGATCCGCAGCGCCGCGAATTCCAAGCCTCGGTGCTGGGACAGCTGCTCGGCGAATACGTGAACGTCCGCCGGCTCGGCTCCGCCGCCCTTGACCTGTGCCTGGTGGCAGAGGGGGCGCTGGACGCCTATGTTGAATTCGGCACCCAGGAATACGACTGGGCCGCCGGCGCCTTGATCGCCGAAGAAGCAGGAACCCCAGTGGGCCGACCGGTCGGCTACCCGGGCTGGCAGTACGCCGGATTGGTTGATCCGGCGAAGCTGCCGATGCCGGAATCGGGAGTCTAGGCCAGCAGGCTGGCCATGGCCAGCGAAGCATAGTAAACCAGCACACCGATGAACACGCCGCCGCAGACCTGCGAAGCGGTGTGTTCATTGCTTTTAATACGCGCCCATGACAGCAGGGCAATAAAGCAGATGATCAGTGGGTGCAGCCCTGGATTTCCGCTTCCGAACTGCAGGGCCACGAAGGTGCCGACGGCAAGGTGGACCGAAACTTTCCACCAGATATTGACCAGCGCAACAACTGCCAGCCCAAGGAGGATTGAACCCACTTCACCGTAGATTGCCCTTCCAGAGTCCATGAGTCGCAGTACCAGCAGACCGGCAATGATGGACCCAGCCGTGACAGCGTAGAGCCAATGGCGTTGCTGACGCTGAGTCACGTGCAGGTCGCTGACCACGCCGCGCAGCTTTGCATAGAGCAGCACACACCACGGAATGATGGTGGTGAATAACGCCGCGACT
This sequence comes from Glutamicibacter sp., assembly GCF_032154645.1. Lineage (GTDB taxonomy): Bacteria > Actinomycetota > Actinomycetes > Actinomycetales > Micrococcaceae > Glutamicibacter. Next base: position 97,790 of record NZ_JALDXV010000011.1, read on the forward strand.
AGCGCTTGCGCCCAGCTCACCGAGGCATTGCGCACGGGAGAGCTAATGATGAACAATGTTGCCAACACCACGGGAGTCAGGACATGAGAGGCGACCACCGCCGCCCGAAACGCTGGATTGTTAGTTGGCCGGGTTTCGTTGCGCAGCATAGTCGAGGCATGAGCCTTTCGTGGGTAAACGGTCAGTGGACTACCGTTTCCACGCTACAGGCAAGGGGCCATGTCATGCCGCACCGCAGTGTCGCGCACGGGCCGGAGATCTAGTGACCCTCCGATATCAGGTACTGGTTGCGCAGTCGGATGAGCTTTGGCATATACCAGCCGAGCACCAATCGTTCTGCAATCCAGCCCAGTGGGCCCAGCGGGGCCTGGAAGTGGATCTTGTCCACCATGATGGTCTCGCCCCGCACGGCGAAGAATTCATGCACATGGTGAAATCGCTTGAATGGTCCGCGCTGCTGCTCATCGGTAAACGTATGCGGTGCGTCTAGGGCGGTAATCTTGGACGTCATCTTGAAGGGAATGCCGAAGTGCGTTGCCCGCCAGGTCACCTGCTCACCCCAGCCGATCCTCCCGGCGGTGACCCCGCCAACTGCCCGCTCACCCGACTGCGCCATGGAAGCAGTGTGGGCGTCGATGCTCAAAGACTTGTCAAAGAGCTGCTCGACGCTCATTTTCGTACGGGTCACGCATTCGAAATACACTGCCATGAGGCAAGGCTAGCCGACCACGAGATTTTCATCGGTAATTCCCGCGGCCGCGTCATCGTAGTACTCGCGTTGGGTCAACTTGGACGCTGCGGCCTCGTCAAGCACCACCACCGCGTCGCGGTGCAGCTGCAGCACCGAACCCGGGCAGGAAGCGCAGAGCGCACCTTCAACGGCCGCGGCGATGGCGTCGGCCTTGCCTGCGCCGGTAGCCACCAACACCAGCCGGCCTGCCTCTAGGATGGTTCCCAAGCCCTGGGTTACACAGTGGGTCGGTACATGCTCGATCCCATCGAAAAAGCGGGCATTGTCTTCGCGGGTTTTGGCCGCCAACCGCTTGATGCGGGTGCGGCTGGTCAACGCGCTGCCCGGTTCGTTGAAGCCTAAATGCCCGTTGGCTCCAATGCCCAGGATCTGCACCTGAATACCGCCGGCGGCCTTGATCGCTGCGTCATAGGCGTCGGCGGAGGCCTGGACCTGCGCCACCGTGCCGCCGGTGCCCTGCGGGACGTTCAGGCCGGAGACGGGCAGGCCAATAACGTTGCAGACCTCATTGATCAGGGTCTGTCGGTAGGACTGCTCGTGGGTGTCTGGGATGCCGATGTATTCATCCAACGCAAAGCCTGCGGCGGCGGAGAAGTCAACCCGCGACTCGGCGGCGGCGACCGCCAGTTCACGGTAGAGGCCCAGGGGAGAGGACCCGGTGGCAAGCCCCAGGACCTGTCCTCTGCCATTGCCATGTTCGGCGAGGCCTTCAATGACGTTATCGGCGGCGATCCGTGCAACTTCTTCGGGGCTAGAGCCAATGAGTACGCGCATGAGAATCCAATCTTCAAGGGAGTTTGTGCCGGAATGCCCGGCTGGAAATCGACGGCAACCTCATCGTTAGCGCTAGTGCCTTCATCATTCCATGGGGGACCGGGCGTGGGCATCTTTATGCCGAAGGAACCTGCAACATTTCCAAGATGGTGCGTGCCAAGACCGGGGAAGCTCCATAGGTGGTGATGTCCGCCCCGGGGGCCGGCCAGCCGAAGTTGCACACCAATACCTGCTGTCCGTTGCCGCGCAGACGCGCCGCCAGCGCGTGCACCGTGTGTTCTTCGGTCATCGCGCGCGCAGCCAGCAGCACCTTTGCATCTGGGGCGATCTGCTCTTCCTTGACGGTGGGAGCAATACTTGCAAGTCCCCAGGGCACGCGGCCCACGGCCATATTGCTGTCGGTGTCCAGCTGGACCAGCTGGACCGGTGCGGCGCTCGCACTCCAGGCATCCACCGCATCTGATGTTTCGAAGGCGCGGCTCCAATCGCCCACCGCAAGCTCCACCGGGTCGCAGACCTCGTCGTCAAGGCGGTAGTGTTCAGCCAGTGCGGTGGTCCGTGCGGCGGCATCGCGCAGCCTTTCGATGTCCAGCGTCCCATCGTTGAGAGCATGCGTGATCGCGGCGATGACCAGGTCGTAGTCTTCGCGGGTCATATCCGTTCCCAGGCACAGCAGGTCCGCCCCGGCGCGCAGGGCGCGGACGGCGGCCACCGGAATGCCTGTCTCGGCGCTGGCACCGGCCATGTCCAGGGCGTCGGTGACGATGACCCCCTCGAAGCCGAGTTCCCCACGCAGCAGATCGCCGAGGATCGCACTGGAGAAGGTGGCAGGGTTCTGCGGGTCCAGGGCGGGAACCATGATGTGGCTAGTCATGATCGCGGCGATGCCTGTTTGTATTGCCGCGGTGAAGGGGGCCAGCTCCCGCTCGGCCAGGGTAAAGGGGTCGACCGCCACCACCGGCAGGGCAAGGTGCGAGTCGGTGGAGGTATCGCCATGGCCTGGGAAGTGCTTGGCGCAGGCGGCCACCATTTCACCCTGCAGGCCCACGGTGAAGGCGGCGGTATGCATGGCCACCTTGTGCGGGCTGATCCCGAAGGAGCGCACGCCGATCACCGGGTTCTTCGCATTGGTGTTCACGTCGGCATCCGGCGCAAGGTTCAGATTGAAGCCAAAGGAACGCATTTCGCGGGCGATGGCGCGGGCGCTGGCCCGGGTCAGCTGCGGGTCGTCCAGCCGGCCGAGCACCGCGTTGCCCGGCTGGTTTGAACCGTCGCGGTAGTGCAGGCGGGTGACGTCCCCGCCCTCTTCGTCCAGCGCCAGGATGGCTTGGGGCGAGGCTTCACGCACGTGGGCCATGAGGGCGGCCAGCTGCTGATTATCCTGAATGTTGCCGCCGTAGATGCACAGTGAGCCGAGCCCCGCGCGCAGTTCTTCGGCTACCCAGTCCGGCAGGGTGGTGCCGATGAATCCGGGCATGAGTACCCGGCGGGCCAGGGGGCGCACGGTGGCGTCGTCGTAGTGAGTATCCATAAATTATCCCTTCACGGCGCCGCCGACCAGGCCGGAGGACATCCGGGACTGGACCAGCAGGAAGAAAATGATGACAGGTACTGCGACCAGGGTGGAGGCAGCCATGACCATGCCCCAGTCGGTCTCTCGGGTGGCTGAGGCCTGGATGAAGGAGCGCAGCCACAGCGGCAGGGTCTTGGACTGGTCCTCGGTCATCACCACCAGCGCCACGGTGAATTCATTCCACGCCTGCAGGAAGGCATACACGCCGGAGGCCACCAGACCCGGGGCCAGCAGCGGGAAGGTGATGCGCAGGAACGCCTGGGTGCGCGAGAGCCCGTCCACCATCGCCGCCTCTTCCAGTTCCACCGGGACGCCCGCGACGAAGCCGCGCAGCATCCAGATGGTGAAGGGCACCACGGCCGCTGCGTAGAGCACCGTCAGGCCGATCACCGAGTTGAGCATGTTCAGTGAGGAGAACATCTTGTACTGGGCGATGAACATTCCCTCGGCGGGGAGCATCTGGATCAGCAGCAGCGCCAGGATGAAGGACTTGCGTCCGCGGAAGCGGAAGCGGCTGATGGCCAGCGCCCCGAGGAATGCCACCACTAGGCATACCAGCACGGTGGCCAGGGTCACCGTCAGCGAGACGCCCAGGGCGCGCAGGAAACCGCCGTCGGCCAGCACCGCCTTGAAGTTGTCGAAGGATCCGCCGATGGGCAGGAAGTGCGGGGTAGTGGACTGCAGGGTGGTGTTGGGCAGCAGGGATGAGTTCAGCATCCAGTACACGGGGAAGGCCCAGATCACGGCCGCGATCAGCGCCAGTATTCCGGCGGAGTAGGTGGAGAGCTTGGTGCGCATCAGTTCTCTTCCTTCATCAGGGAGCGGACGTAGTACCAGCTGATGGCGATGGTGATCAGCAGCATCAACACCGACACGGCGCTGGCAATGCCGAAGGATCCCGAGCCCACGCCGGCCTGATAGATGTAGGTGCCCAGCAGGTGGGTTTCATTGGCGACGCCGCCGGCATCCTGCAGGAGTTTGATCTGGGTGAACACCCTCAGGTCCCAGATCAGCTGCAGCAGCATCACGATGGAGAGCACCGGTGCGATGATCGGCAGGATGATCAGGCGGGTGCGCTGCCATCCGGAGGCGCCGTCCATGGCCGCGGCCTCCAGCATCTCCTCAGAGATCTGTGTGAGCCCGGCGTAGATGCTCAGCGCCACAAATGGCACCGAGGCCCAGACAACGATGATCAGGGCGGTGATGAAAAAGGTGGTGGGATTTGCCAGCCAGTTGTGATCCGCCGCGTCGACGCCGAGCTTAACCAGCACCCAGTTCAGCAGGCCGCGCCGCCAGTCGACCAGCCACACCCAGACGGTCATCGAGGCAACAACTGGCATGGCCCAGGCCAGCAGCAGCGAAATCTGCAGGATCAGCCTGATCGACTTGTGCACCCGCTTCATCAGCAGCGCCAGAATGAATCCGGAAATCACGGTGAAGCCGGCGGCCAGCAGGCAGAAGAGCAGGGAGCGGGCCAGCACGACCCAGAAATTCGAGTCGGTCAACAGCTGCGTGTAGTTTGCGAAGCCCACGAACTGTGGTGCCTGGCCGAACTGCTGCTTCAGCCCGAATTCCTGGAAGCTGGTGACCAACTGCCAGCCCACCGGGTAGCCCAGGGCGAGGACAAGCAGCACGATGGTTGGCAGGATCAGCAGCCAGGCACGCGACCGGGAGCGTTTCGCCGCCGCTGCGGCTGCTGGCGGCGCCGGGTCCTTCGCCTTCTTCGGCGCGGTGAGCTGGGAGGTCATGACGGGGTTCCTTGCTGGGAGGCGTAAAGGTCAGTCAAAGTGGTGGCATCAATGGTGGCCGAAGCGCTGTGCACTTCGACCACCGTTGGTACTAGCTGCCGATCATTAGTTGAGGTTCAACATGGGGGTGATCTTGGCGTCGTATTCCTCCGCCAGGGCCTTCAGATCGGTGGATGATTCGATCTTGCCGAAGAATTCCTCAAGGACCTGGTTGGTCTCCACCGCCGCCCAGCCTGGTGCGGCCGGGGTCAGCTTGGAGTTCTTCATGGCGGCAATGGCGGTGGTGGCGAACTGGTCGGTGCCCAGCGATGAGGAGTAGTCAAGGTTGCCCGGTGCCAGCCCTGCCTTGCCCAGCATGTTCTGGTATTCCTCCGAGAAGATGATGCGCAGCAATTCCTTGGACAGTTCGGGGTTCTGGCTCTTGGCCGAGATGCCGATGTTCGACCCGCCGGCCAACACAGGGGCAGGCTGACCGTCGTTGCCCGGCAGGGCGAAGATGCCGAACTTCTCGTCGTTCCAGACGCGGGCTTCCTTGCCGTCGACCTTCTTCAGGTCGCCTATGGAGAACTGTGCCCAGTTCGGAGCCATGATGGTGGCGGCGGACAGGGTGGTCTTGCCGGTGGGCTTGCCCTCTTCATCAAGGATCAGGTCGGCATCGTTGATGTACAGCCACGGGGTGACGTCCTTGGCGTCGGACGGCGCCTTGGAAGCGTTCTTGTAGATTTCCTGCAGCTGCGCAAGGCCCTTGAGGGTGTTCTCATCGGCAAGGGTGGAGACCCACTGGTCGCCCTCCTTCTTGGCAAGATCTCCGCCGTTGGCGTAGATCCAGGAGACGCCGTTGCGCCAGTCCTGGCCGCCGAGGAAGAATCCGGAGAAGTTCTTGATGTCGCGAGGGTTCTTCTCGGTGATGGCGGTGACCGCGGAGTTGAACTCGTCAAGGGTCTTCGGGGTGTCTACTCCCGCCTCTTTCCACAGGTCCTTGCGGAAGAACATGTAGCGCGAGCCTGCATAGTACGGGAGGGTGTACTTGGTGTCGTCGACGCTGCCTGCCTCGACGAAGGAAGGGATCAGGCTGTCGCCGCCCAGCTCCTCGTACATGTCGCTGACGTCGAGGAATGCACCGATGTTGGTGAAGGTGGGGGACTGGGTATTGCCCATTTCCACGACGTCTGGGGTGTTGTTCGGATCCGGCAGTGCGGTGGTCATCTTGGTGATGAGGTCGCCCCAGCCCTGTTCCTCGATCTTGAGGGTGGCGCCGGTTTTCGCCTTGAAATTATCCTTCAGGTAGGCGCGCAATTCGTCGGGGGTGTCGCCGCCTGCAAGCCAGAGGGTGATTGACTTGTCGGCGTTGGCCGCCTTGTCGATGGCGGCAGGTGAAGTTTCGCTTGGGGCGCTGGCCCCGCCGCCGCAGGCGGTCAAAGCTACAGAGGCAACCATGGTGCTGGCTGCCAGAGACAGCATTGTCTTCTTCTTCACGTCGAAGGTTCCTTTCGGGAAAGATATGCGAGTGAATCTACTGAGTACTGTGAATCGGGTGGTGCGAGGTTGATTGTTTAGGCCACCCCCAGCTCGTTGAACAGCACATTCACGGCTGCACCGCGCAGCACGATGTCATCCGGGTTCTCGGAGAGTTGGACCGTGAAGTTGGGGCGCTGGGACGCATTGGTGCGTGCGGTAATGGTGTCCTGCAGTGCGGCGAGCAGCTGCGCATCGACATATTGAGCAGGGCCGGCGATCACCAGATCTTGGATGTCTAGCACGGAAACGATGGGAGCCAGCACGATCCCCAGGCGTTCGGCCGCCTGATGCATGATGGTCGCGCGGTGCTCCTCGGCGGATACTCCGTCGGGCTGCTCGGTCAGGGCCCGGCGGATGGACGGGACGGACACCCAGGACTCGAGGCATCCGTGCTTGCCGCAGATGCACAGCGGTCCCTGATCGGTGCCGACGATGACGTGGCCGAGTTCTCCGGAGGCCGCATTGGCCCCGCGGACCTGGGTGCCGTTGACCAGGGTGCCGCAGCCGACGCCGCGGCCGAGCTTGACCAGCATCATGTGCGCGCTGCCGTTGCCGAAGGTGTGTTCGCCCATCACCGCGCCGTCGGCGTCGTTCAGTACATGGGTAGGCAACTGATAGCGCTCAGAAATTTCACCACGCAGATCCACATCGGTCCAGCCGAAGTTCGGTGCGGTGAGGATCAGGCCTTCGCTGTTGACGATGCCCGGCGTTCCCACGCCGATGCCGATGATTGGTTCGGTCGCGGCGGCGATGGCCTGACCGGTGAGGTCGATGACCTGGGCCGTGGCCGCATCGCCCTTTTCGTCGTTGGTTTCCAATTCCACGCGGGTGAGCACTTTGCCGTCCAGGTCCATGACGGCCGCGCGCATGACCGCCGAGTCGGCGAGGTCGACTCCGATGATCTGCAGGCCCTTGCGATTGATGTCTACCAGGATGCTTGGCTTGCCCGGGCGGCTGGCGTTGGACGTGCCCAGCTCGATGACGTGGCCGCGGGACATCAATTCGGTGACCAGATCTGAGATGGTCACTCGGGTCAGGCCGCTGGCGCGGGAGAGGTCTGCCCGGCTCATGGGCCCCTGGGCATAGAGGTGCTGAAGCACGAGGGCGAGGTTGTGTTCACGGCCGTGGGAAGGCAGGGAAGCGGTTCGCCGGGTCATGGTTCTGCGGGTGCCCGAGGTGGAAGTCATGACTGTTAGTTAACTTTACTAACAAACATTTGGCAAGCGACTTTTTGGACCTTAGAGCGCGTGACCCGCCTAACATGAATGCTCGTGTTATTAGATCAAGAATCGATAAATCGTCATTGACTAGGATGATTGTTGATGAGGTGGGTCACTTGAAGGTGTAGTGCTCGCGGGTTGTAACAATTTGGGAGCCTGCGCCGCCAGGCATGGCAGGGTGGTCGCAGGGCCGGACTGTTGGTGGCAAAATTAAGAAACTATGTCACTTCATGAAGATTTCCGCGTGACCGACGGTGCGCTGAAAATTGAACTAGCCACCGAGGCTGATTATCAGCGGGTCGGGGATATTACCGTCGACGCCTACCTGCACGCCGGACACTTTGATGATCCGGAGCATGAGTATCTCCGGTTCGTGCGCAAGGTAGCGCAGCGCGCCGCAGCGGCAGAGGTTTACGTGGCCCGCAATGAAGAAGCAACGATCGCCTCCATGACGTTGTTAACCTATGGGAATGTCTATGCGGATATCGCCCTGGACGGTGAGCTTGAAATTCGCATGCTCAGCGTCGACCCGAGCGTGCAACGCTCAGGTGCCGGCCGTGCGATGGTTCTTGCGGCGATAGAACGGGCACGGCTCGAACCCGGGGTGCACACGGTATCCCTCACCACCGGCCAGGACTGGAAGGCGGCGCGTGCGCTGTATGAATCACTGGGATTTGTTCGTGCCGAAGAGCGGGATTGGTATGTGCCAGACACCGACATCCTGCTCATCGTCTACACGCTGAAGCTTTAATAAACACCTTGTCGCGTCATGGCTGGTTCTTAGAACTGGCCCATAGAATGGCGTATATGAGTGCATTTCACCGAAAAGTTGTAGCTGTCTCCATTGCGAGCCTCGTCGCAGGCGGCCTCAGTGCCTGCAGCGCCGCACCAGTGGACCCCTCCGGTTCTGCCGACGCCTTGGTCTCGGCCCTGAATTCGGGTGACTTTTCGGCCGTCAGCTTCACCGACACCGATGCATCGGTAGCGGCAGAAGAAATGAAAACAGCTTTCGGCAAGCTCGGGGACATGGACCACAAGAGCACGCTGAGTGAAGTGGCCATTGACGAGGCCGAGCAGGATGGCGTTAAAACCGCCACGGCAACAATCAATACGGTGTGGGACGTCGACGCATCGGACAACGACTTCTCGTATCAAACCAAGGCGGTGTGGGAATACGACGAAGACGGCAAAACCTGGCAGCTGCGCTTCACCCCATCGGTGCTGGCCCCAGAGCTGGCGGAGGGCGACTACCTCGCCGCCAGCTTCGTGCCCGCGCAGCGCGGCAACATCACCGACGGGGATGGAAAGAATATCGTTACCGACCGCCCGGTCATCAACGTAGGAATCGACAAGACCCAGGCGTCCAAGGACGAATGGACTTCGTCTGCTAAGGCACTTGCCAAACTCGTGGAGATCGATCCGGACGCCTATGCGGCAAAGGTCGAAGCAGCCAGCGATAAGGCGTGGGTTGAGGCAATTGTGTTGCGTGATGACTCGACGCGCACCGTCACGGACGCGCAGATTGCGAAGATTCCGGGAGCTGTGGCGCAGGAAGACAAGATCCCGCTGGCTCCAAGCCGCATTTTCGCCCGCCCCCTGCTTGGTTCGGTCGGCGAGGCCACGGCAGAAGTCATTGAAAAATCGGACGGCAAGATCCGCTCGGGGGACCAGGTAGGTCTCTCCGGGCTGCAGGCCACCTACAACGACACGCTTTCTGGAACCGACGGGGTGAGCATTTCCCGATACAACGCTGCGAAGGAAGCTCAAGAAGAGCTCTTTGCCAATAAGCCTGTCGCGGGCAAGGATGTACAGCTCACCTTGGACCAGAAGCTGCAGGAGAAGGCCGATGAGCTTCTTGAAGACTCCAAATCCAACTCTGCGATTGTCGTGATTAGACCGTCGGACGGCGCGGTGTTGGCTGCGTCTTCGGGACCGGTGACCTCGGGGCTGAATACCTCGCTGCAGGGAAAGTACGCACCTGGTTCTTCCTTCAAGGTCATCAGCGCCTTGGCAATGATCCGCGACGGCGATGATGCAAATACGAAGGTGCAGTGCACGCCGACCGCCACCATCGATGGTCGAACCTTCAGCAACTATGACGGGTATCCGTCCAGTGCCCTGGGAACCATTCCGCTGTCCGAGGCCATTGCACAATCCTGCAATACCGTCTTCCTGAATGAAGGAGCCGACATTGGCGGCAAGAAGCTGGCAGAAGCAGCCGCCGCGCTGGGGTTGACCGGTGAAGACGGCACCGGCGTGGGTGCGGTTCTCGGCTCGGTGCCCACCGACTCCACAGGTACGGAGCAGGCGGCAAACATGATCGGCCAGGGCGTCGTCGAGGCGTCCCCGCTGGGTATGGCCACAGTCGTTGCATCGGTGCAGGCAAAGCAGACGGTATCCCCGAAACTTGTGGTGAGCCCGGAGCCCAAGGCGGCTGCCGCTCCGGCCTCGAAGCTGACGCAGGACGAAGCCGATGAGCTGGCCAAGATGATGTCTCAGGTCATCGATCACGGCACCCTGAAGGATCTGAAGGGTACCGGTGACGGTGCGATCATCGGCAAGAGCGGAACCGCTGAATACGACAGCGAACGCAATGCCCACGCATGGGCCATCGCGGCTCAGGACGACATCGCGATTGCTGCCTTCGTCGAAGACGGCAATGGCGGTGCACAGACCGCAGGTCCGCTGGTCAAGTCGATGCTGAAGGCAGCGAACTAGATCCAAGCTGGGTTTAGACACTAAAGGTCGGTTTCAGATGCTCATCTGAAACCGACCTTTTCAGTTACCCATTGCCAGTTGAACTGGGGTGGTTGCCGCTCTACCGTCCGTTGGCGAAGTACTCGCGATCCAACAGTCCAAGGATCAACTCATCGTGGAATGCGCCGTCGTGGAAGTACGAATCCCTTTCTCTTCCCTCAAGCGTGAAACCCGCTTTTTCATAGGCTTTGAGCGCACGAGTATTGAATGACGCCACCCGCAGTGAAATACGATGCAGTCCCAGTTCCCTGAACCCATAGCCCGTCATCAGCTTGACCGCCCGGGTGCCCAACCCCTGGCCGACAGAAGTCGGGCCGATGATCACCGCCATGGTCGAGGAACGGTGGGGGAGTACTCCTCCGTAAAGGGTGATGTGTCCAATGAAGGAACCAGTGGCCTTCTCAAAGATGCTGAAGCCAGCGTCACCGGAGTTGGGCTGATTCTCGCTCCATGAGCTGAACATCTGCGCCAGGGATGTGCCGGGCCGCGGCTTGATGACGCGTTGCTGCAATACGGCCCACTGCGGGTCGTTCCACCATTCCGAAAGCTTGGCGAAGTCCTCGGCCTCCGATTCTCGAAGCACGATTGCATCATCTTCAAGCAGCGATGAACCATAACCCTGCGCCTCGTTGATACTCTTCCACTCGCGGTTAGTCTCCATGCCAACTACGATAGTCATAGTCTGTCTCCTAACCGATTATTTGTTTCAGTCACTGCAAGAACTCGCCTCATCCGAAAGCGACGCGCATGGGAATCATCTACAACACCTCGATGAAGCCGGGCAAAGACGAACTGGTCTCAGCCTGGTTGATCAAACAGGCCTTCTTCACCAGCAAGCGCGAGCCCAACCTGCAACACGTCGGCGGCTTCCGCCTGGAAGATCCGGCGGGCAAGGTGGGGATAGAGTTCCGCTTCTACGCCGACAACACAGACCTCACCGACGTGATCTACCATGTCCCGCTGACCTATCGCGACGCTCCTCTGCCGGGAGCGCAGAAATACCTGATGGGGACCAGCGAACACGGCATCCTCGGAACCCGCTATATTTACGATGCCGTCGGCGACCCGGTGTTCAACCAACAGCTAGCGGCGCTGGCAGCGGGAACCGTGAACGCCCAGCACCGCCATGAGTCATTCACCGAGGAGCCGCGGGTACGCCGAAAAGGAAACCTGACGGGCAAGAAGCTCGACGTGGTGCGTAAACCGGTAGTGGGCGCCCGCGGCTCGGAAGGCGTCATCGGATTCTGGGAGAACGCACTGGGGCAGGAACTGCGCGGACTGGTATTGCGCACAGCGTAGCTGATCGGCCACATAAGGACCTGATTCGGCGCCGGTACGGGATAGACTTGTCTATGAAACCCAACCGCCCATTCTAGGGAGATATATGTCTGCCATCAGCCGTGAGGACC
>NZ_JALDXV010000031.1:0-24847 GCF_032154645.1 Glutamicibacter sp.
GTTTTCGGTGGCCTGCAAATCGGTGGGGTACTTTTTCACGGTGAGCGTCGACACAAGCCAAGAATATGAGGCTTCAATAACGTCGATAACGCATTAAAACCCCGAGAACTCGCGCTTTAATCCGCTACCCGCAAATTTGAAGAGACACCATTTCGAGGAAGAAATCTTTAAAAGTCGCAGTACTTCATCTTCTCTACTGCAATTTTCTGAAGACTAAGAAGAGCGTTGCTAGTCCGTCACGATCTCGGTGTCGATGATTCGCGGGTCATCGAGTTCCAGCATCGTCGGCGAAATTTCCGGGATGCCTGCGAAAGCTACCTTGGCTGTTTCAACGACTCGCTTCGCCAGGTACCGGTTGCCGGCTCCGCCGATGACCGCTCCAATGCCGAAGGGAACCACGCGGCCCACTACGCTGGCGGCCTGGGTACCAATGACCTTGCGCATGAAGGTCTTCTGCATCGTTCGCTGCATTGCCGAATAGAAACTCGTTGACTTGTTGGCGCCGAAGGCCTTTGCCCAACCTTTAACAGGACCACCACCGCGGCCGGCCGCCTGTCGGGTCAGGCCGGCGATCATTGCGCTGCCTTCCTCGCCCATCAGCACACCCATGACCAGCACCCGCGAGCGTTCCGGGTCCTCGATAGCAATTCCGTGCAGCTCAGCCAAGGTTTGGGCATATAGCGCCGAGGCTTCGAGGAAGCCAATGGTCGTCGCCACCGATAGTCCCAGTGCAACTCCCGTTCCGACGGCAGGAATAGCGGCAGTACCGCCCACCGCGGCGCCGGAACCGGTAACAACCTTGAGGTAGTCGCTCTCTGCGATGCTTGCCAGTTCGCTGGCCGAAGCTTCAGGGTGCTTTCGGCGCAGGCGCTTGAGATAAGCAAGAACCAATGGACGCTGAACTCCGACGCCCTTCATGATGGCGTCTTGAATCACTGTCCGAGGTTTTCCGTCCTCGCCGATGACCGTCATTGAAATTGGATCTTTGCTCATAATGCTCAAAGCATATCGAGCCGAACCGAGAAGTTGCTTTAAATGTCTGGCGGTGCGCCCACCCAAGGTCAAGAATGCAAAACAATCTAGAGACCCATCCTTGAAAGCGCCTGTAACCGATGGAAGAGTTAGGCCATGAAGAACGCACAGGCCAAACGGTATAACCATGCGCTGAAGCAGGCAGGAATCAACGACCGTCCGGTACTCCTGCTGGATCTGGATGCCTTCGACGCCAACGCGATCGCCTTGCGCGAACGAGCGGGGACACTGCCCATCCGCGTTGCTTCAAAGTCGTTGCGTGTGCGCAAGGCCCTGGGCAGGGCGCTGCATACCCCCGGATTTCGAGGAGTCCTCTGCTTTACCCTGGCGGAGGCGTTATGGCTTTCAAGCCTGGGGTACCGGGATCTGGTCGTGGCCTACCCGCAAACCGACCCCGAGGCAATCAGCCGCTGGGCCGGAAACGAGCAAGCACGCAGAGAAATCACCATTATGGTCGATTCACGGGCGCAGCTGGACCTGATTGACAGGGTCGTTCCACGCCATGCGGTGCTCAAGGTCGCCCTGGAACTCGATGCCGCCTTCTATCCAACATCCTCCTTGCGCATCGGCGCCGCACGGTCGCCGCTGACCGATCCAGAAGATCTGCTCACCCTGGCCAAATACGTCAGCAAGCACAAACGCTTCGAACTCGACGGGCTGATGGGCTACGAATCGCAGATCGCGTCGGTGCCCGACGGCGGTATATCTCCCAAGGCACTCATGGCGCGTGAGCTGCGCAAGCGCAGCGCCGCGGAACTCGCCGAACGCCGTACCGAGGCGGTGGAGAAGGTCGGCGAAATCGCGGAACTTCGTTTCGTCAACGCCGGGGGCACCGGCTCCTTTGAAACAACCATCCAAGAGGAAGCTGTCACGGAGCTTTCGGCAGGGTCGGGGCTGTTCGGCCCGGCGCTGTTCGACAACTACCGCTCGTTCACCCCGCAGCCGGCCCTGTTCATGGGCTTCCATGTGGTCCGCCGGCCCGACGAGGACACGGTCACGATCCTTGGCGGCGGCTGGAGCGCGTCCGGTCCCGCGGGCAAGGACCGGCTGCCAGCCATCGAACACCCCAAGAAGCTGAAATATCTGGGGCTGGAGGGCGCCGGAGAGGTCCAGACTCCGTTGACCGGGCCTGCGGCGTCGCGGCTGAAGCTTGGGGATACCGTGTGGCTGCGGCATGCCAAATCCGGTGAACCTGCCGAACGGCTTAATAAGGTAGCGGTGTTCTCCAAGGACAAGATCATCGACCAATGGCCAACCTACCGCGGCGAGGGCAAGGCATTCCTATGAGCACTTTCAGCAACTTCGCCGGCACCGTCACCTCCACCCCGCTGGTTCGACGCTCCATCGGCAGCCTGGATCAGTTGGCGGAGAGTCTTGATGCTGCGCAGCTGGCGGGCCACAGCGTACGCACCATCGGAGCGGGGCATTCGTTCACCGCACTGGCGCAGACCGATCAGGTGCTGTTGGATCTGGACGGATTCGCCGGCATCGAAGAAGTCGATGCGCTCAGCCACGAGGTCACCTTCCGCGCCGGCACCCGCCTGTGGCAGATCCCCGCGCTGCTCAAGCCCTTCGGTCTGGCGCTGGAGAACATGGGCGACATCGACAAGCAGTCGATCGCCGGGGCCATCAGCACCGGGACTCACGGGACCGGCCTGAAGTTCACCGGCTTCAGCGGCACCGTCACCGGGATCCAACTGATGCTGGCCGACGGCAGCCGCGTCAGAACCAGCAAGAGTGAAAACGCGCAGCTCTTCGAGGCGGCCCGGCTGTCCCTGGGCGCCCTGGGCGTCATCACGCATGTACGGCTGCGCTGCGTTCCGGCGTTCATGATGCACGCGGTGGAAAGCATCGAACCGATCGAGTCCTTGACGCGCAGCTTCATTGAGCGCGCGGCGCTTGAGGACCACCTTGAATTCTTCTGGTTCCCCGGCAGCCCCCGGGCGCAGGTGAAGATCAATACGCGGCTTCCAGCGGACACGGAACGCAATGCGCCCGGGCCGGTGGCGCGCTGGGTCAACGACGAGCTGCTCTCCAACGGCGCACTGCAGGCCCTATGCTCCCTCGGCGCCGCGGCTCCGCGGCTCAATGACAGGCTCAGCCGCTTTGCGAGCCGGGTGCTCTCCGACCGAAGCTACACCGCACACTGGCACGAAGCGTTTGTCAGCCCCCGGCGGGTGAAGTTCACCGAGCAGGAGTACGCGCTCCCGCTGCAGCACTTCCAGCCCGCCATGGAGGAGCTTCGCCGCTACTTCAGCAGCGCCCCGTCACCGGTGCTCTTCCCCATCGAGGTCCGCACGGCCAGCGCGGACGACGTCTGGCTGAGCACCGCCAACGGCCGCGACTGCGTGTATATTGCCGTGCACCGCTATATCCGCGATGCGGCGCCGAAATATTTTGCAGACATCGAGGCGCTGCTGCGGCCCCTGGGCGGGCGCCCGCACTGGGGCAAGGAGCACAGCCTGAAGGCCGAGGACTTCGCCCAGCTGTACCCGCGGTTCACAGAGTTTCGGCAGCTGCGCAGCGCGGTGGATCCCGAGGGCCGCTTCCTCAACGGCTACCTGCGCTCGCTGCTGGGCGCCGGCTAGTACTGGATATCGCTCCAGATCAATTCCGATGCTTCAATGGCATCCGGGGCCGCCCCGGTCATCGGCTGGAAGGAGGCGGGGGCGTCATCGCCCACGCGTCCCTGGCCCAGCAGGTTCCAGTTCTGGGATGGCATCAGGTAGTTCCCCGCGCTGTTGATCGGGTCCTGGCTGCCCAACTTTTTGGCCAGCGGGTCGACCTGCGTAGCCGAGCCCTCGGGCTGGGCCAGGGCTCCGGCGAGGATGAAGTTCTTGCCCTTCAGGCCCTTGGCTGCTGCTCCCTGATCGGTGCGCAGGTAGTGCGCGCCGGAAATATAGTCGGAGACGACCTTGAGTTCGTCGTGCTGGCGCAGGGTGGAGAAGTCCTGGCTGCTGTTGGCCGGTTCGGTCTGCGCTGCAAGGATATGGACGCGTTCCGAACGGTATTCGATGGGGATGTCCCACAGGCCGTTGTTCATCACCGGGATCGATGCCGCCAGCGCACCGCCAAGCTGCGCCTCTTGAAGTTTGCCGCCCTTGACCTCGCCCCATTTCAGCTCGGTCACCGAGGCTACGTCGTCTTGCTGAATGGGGTACTTGGAGAGCACCACGACCGAACCCTGCTCGGCGAAGGCTCCCTGCCCCCACGCATCGCCGGGGCCGCCGACCACGCGGTCATCATCCAGATCCGCCCCGCTCTGCAGGCCCTTTGAGCCCACCGCAAGGTAGGAATAGGGGTAGGAGATGTCGGACCGCTGATCCTCGGGAGAAGTCAAATACTCTGCTTGGAAGGCGGCGACGGCCTTGGCCTCGGCATCCATCCCGGTGATCACGACGACGTCCGGGTTCACCGCGCTGATGGCATCGGCCACGCGGGTCGCCTCGATGTTGCCGCCGCCGAGCAGCTGCCCGTAGAGCTCTTCGGAATTCGGTGCGGTGAGATTGGTGGAGATGGTGGCGACGCGCAGCGAGGTTTCGGACAGCGGGAGTGCCTGTGCGCCGGCCCCCTCGTCGAGGCCGGTGGGTGTTGCTGAGGCGGAGGTTGCAGGGAGCAGGAGCGCCGCTCCCAAGCCTAGGCTCAGGGTTCCAACCAAAATCTTGTGCACCCTGCAACCCTACGCTGTGGAATTACTCCATGGCCAGAGCCTTAATCGGATTGTGACGTGGCGGCGGCCGCTGCCTTGCGGTTCGCCGCCAGGACTTCCTCCATATACGGGGCGCGCACCGAGGTGGAAATCCGCGCATCCACAAGGCAGATGCCCTTGGCTCCGGCGTCAACCCAGTCGCGCACCTGATCCAGGTCTGTGATGGATTCAACCTTGATGCCGGTGGCGCCCATGGCACGGGCGATCGAAGAGAAGTCAACCGTGGGGATCAACATGGGATCCTCATGCAGGCCGATGGAACCGTACTGGTGGATCTCCGCACCGTAGGCCGAGTCGTTGTAGATCACGATGACCCCGCTGGCGACGGTGCGCACGATGGATTCAAGATCCGCCAGGCCCATCAGGAAGCCGCCGTCGCCCGAGGCCAGCACCACGGTGCGGTCCCCGGCGGCGGGTCCCGCGCCGACCATCGAAGCGATGCCCAGCCCGATGGACTGGTAGGCGGTGCCCACACAGGTCAGCGAACGGGCTCCGGCGGTGGACCAGTACTTTGAGCCCCAACCGATGAAGTGTCCGCCGTCCTGGACCAGCACGCGGTTCTTAGGCAGGATGTTTTCAAGTTCGCTGGCCACGCGGCGCGGATCCAGCAGGCCGTCGGATGCGCGTTCCTCGCCCGCCGGACGGGTGCGCAGCTCTCTCAGGTCCAGGCCGGCGGCCCAGCCTGTCTCGACCCCGGGAACGGACTCGATCAGGTGCTTGACCGCGGTGTGCACGTCTGCTGTAGCGAAGTAGTCAACGCGCGGGTTGGTGGCCGCCGGCGCCAGATCCAGCTGGATCAACGTCGCCGAGCCGTTGACCAGTTCGCCGAAGCGCATGGTGAACTGGTTCAACGAAGCACCCAGGGCCAGCACGACATCTGCCTGCGCGATGATTTCAGCGTTGCGGTCGGTGGCGAAGCCGCCGGTGATGCCTAGGTCGAAGTCGTAGTCCAGCAGGTCGCGGGCCAGCAGGGTGCCGGAGGTGGTGGCGCCGAGCTTGGCCGCCAGCTCCTTGACCGCCTCGGCCGCGTCGATGGCGCCGCGGCCGTAGAGGATGTGCGGGCGCTGGGCCTTGGAAAGAATCTGCGAGATCTGCTCGAGCTGCGTGGAATTCAGCTCCGGGGACGGCGGGGTGCTGCGCAGGTCTGCGAAATCGGGCAGCGAGGCCTCAGGCGTTTCAAGCGCCGCCAGATCATAGGGAATGGCCAAGACCACCGGAGTCTGTTCGCGCAATGCATGGGCCGCCGCCTGCAGAGCGATGGCACCCGGGGTCTCGCGGTTCACCACGTAGCGGGCTGCGCGCACGCCTGCATCGATGGCAGCCTGGTCGACGTCCCAGCCGCGCGGGCCGGTGGTCGGGGCGTCCCCGGTGACGAACAGCAGCGGGGTGTTGGCCGCGGCGGCCTCGGCCAGGGCGGTGATGGTGTTGGTGTATCCGGCCCCGTAGGTGGTGGAGGCGATCGCCAGCTTGTTAGCGATGCGGAAGTAGGTGTCGGCTGCGGAGACCGCGGCGGATTCGTGGCGCACGGCGGTGTAGTCGAAGCCCGCACGGACTGCGGCGTCGAGGAAATGAGCGTTGCCGTTGCCCATCAAGCCGAAGATCTGCGGGGCGATGGGCTTGAGGGCATGGGCGATTGCAGCTGAGACGCTGGACATCATGGACTCTTTTCAAAAAATGGTGCTGAAGAAAATTCCATATATGTCTGCCGCTACCGGTTGCATCCGCGCAACGGGTATCGCCCCTTTTGAGAGCGCCGGAACCTAAAACCTGCGTGGTTCCTGACTCAATGATGATAGGGCACAAACGCCGTGTCGCGCTAGATGGGCGGCTACTGCCTGCCGAGGCAGTGGCGCAGCGCATCCTCCAGGTGGGCCGAACGGAACCTGTGGCCCCGGTCCAGCAGCTTGCTCGGGGCGACCCGTTGGCTTGCCATGGCGAGCAGTTCGGATCCCTGCTTGCCCAGCAGCAGTTCCGGCCCTAAGGCTGGAACCGGGAGGATCTCCGGCCGGCGCAGGACTGCAGCCAGGGTGGCCGAGTACTTGCTGTTGCGGACCGGGTGCGGGGCCGCCGCGTTGACCGCACCGGACAGCTGCTCATCCCACAGGGCGCGGTGATAGATATCCACCAGGTCGTCAAGCCCGATCCACGACTGCCATTGCAGCCCGTCGCCCATTCGCCCTCCGAGGCCCAGCTGGTACAGCGGTTTGAGCATTTTCAGGGTCCCGCCCTTCGGGCTCTGCACCAGTCCGGTGCGTACCTGGACTCGCCGCATCTGCCCAGCGGCCGGCTCCCGCGCCGCCTGTTCCCATTGCTGGACTACCTGGGCGAGAAAGTCATCGCCCTCGGCAGCAGACTCATCCAGCGGGGATTCCCCCGCCTGGGCCCCGTAGATGCCGATGGCCGAGGCGCTGACGAAGACCTTCACGCCGGCTTGTGCCGCGGCGGCCGCGAGTTTTCTGGTTGGTTCGATGCGGCTGCGCGCAATGTTCTTCCGGTGCTTGTCGTTGAACCTTCCGGCGATGCTTGCCCCGGCAAGATGGATGACCGCGTCGCAGCCGGCCAGTGCCTCTGTTGACGAGTTCTGCGGATCCCAGCTGCGTTCGTCCTTCCCCTGCGGACCGCGGCGTACCAGCCTGATCATCCGATGCCCGCCCGACTCAAGGAACGCGCAGAGGGCCGTCCCCACCAGACCGTGGGATCCGGTGACCGCAATGGTCTGTGGTTTCATCCCGTTTGCGGCGGCGCTGCGGTGGGCGGCGAGGTCTTCTGCAAGCTGACGATGGCGGTAGGTGAGCATGCGGTGCACCTGAACCGCTGGGAGGTTGGTTTCCACCACATCGCGCACGAGGCAGTGCTCGTCGCCCAACGGGTCAAAGTGGTGTTCGTGTCTCCAGGACAGCGACTTCGCCGCCCCGCGCAACGGACCTTCGATTGTCATTTCGTCGACGAACAACCGTTGCGGCACATAACGCTGGGCAACATGCGGCGCCTCCCAGCGCAGGCCAGCGGGCAGGCCGAGCTCGGAAACGCCGTCCTCCAGCGACTGCGCCTGTTTAATCGCCGTGACCGGCTGCCAGGGCGGCAGCAGGCGCTGCATCGCCCCGGGGCGCTCATGCCAGGTGAACACCTGGTCAACAGGAACCGGAATGACTGACTCGTGGTTAATCCGCATGGCTCAAGCCTGACACCTTACCGGCGACTGAACTAGAGAGTTTCGGCAAAGTGTCAGGCTAGGGCGCAGCGCTCACCCCTTGACGCACAGGATCGTACGCAGATGCCCGACGACTTCCACCAGATCCTTCTGGGCCTCGATTACCTGGTGGATGTCCTTGTAGGCTGCGGGAATTTCATCCAGCACCCCTGCACCCGGCGTTGGAACCTAGCGGACTATGCCTTCAGCGCAGGATTGATGTCCAAACGCTTGGGTCCATATTCGGCGAGGAACTGGCCCGGTCCCGGGTTGGCCGCGGCATCCTGGCCGCCTAGGTGCTTCACGACGCCCCAGACTGCGTTAAGGCCGGTGGTCACAGCGCCTTCGGCCCAGCCTGCGGTCCAGGAGACGTCATCGCCGGCGAGGAAGATGCCGCGGTGTTCCGCTGGCAGGCCAGCCTGGTCGAAGTGGGTGTACAGGCGTTCCTGGTAGCGGTAGTGGCCCGGCAGGTTGGCCTTGAAGGCGCCCATGAAGTTCGGGTCGTCTTCCCAGGACACGGTGATCGGCTGGCCTACGATGTGGCTGCGGATATCCACACCCGGGTAGATCTTCTCCAGCGAGTGCAGCATCAGTTCCATGCGGCGTTCGGCGGTCAGCGAGAGCCACTTCAGGGCGTCGTCATTCCAGGTGTAGGAGAGCAGGATGACCGCCGGCTGGTCATCGCCGTTGTCCAGCAGGTAGGTGGCGCGGTTCAGACGGTCGGTGAGCGTCATGGACATCAGGTATTCGCCGGTGACCGGGTCGCGGTCCTTCCAGAACGGCCGGTCCACCATCACGAAGGTCTTGGAGGACTGCATGTAGTGGCTGCGCTCGATGGCGGTCCACAGTTCGGCAGGGAACAATGCCTCGTCGGTGTCGATGCCGGTGGACAGCAGCCAGGACTGCACGGTGGAGACCACGGCGCCGAACTTCTCGGTGCGGCCGAAGCGCTCGGTGACCTCGATGGTGTTGGCGCCGTTGAAGCCCGGCTCATCGGTGCGGTAGACCTTGGCCACCGCGCCGCGCGGTGCGCCGCCGTGCAGCGAAGCCAGCGAGGTGCCTGCTGGCCAGTGCTGCATGTCCGCCGGGGCGTGGTTCCACAGGGCGTAGGGCAGCTTGGCGGCTCCCCCGGTGATGCCGCGGTGGTTGTCGTCCGCGTCGGTGTAGACCACGCGCAGGATTTCAAGGATGGAGTTCGGGAAGTCGGTGTCCCAGCCGCCGGAGCCGAAGCCCACCTGGCCAAAGGCCTCGCGGTGCTCGAAGCCGGCGTCCTTGAAGGCCTGGGAGTTGGCGATGAAGCCGTAGAAGCTCTCCTCGTCGAACTCCTCGAGCAGCGAGTCCCAGATCTGCTTGATGGTGGCGGTGTCGCGCTCGATGATGGCGCGCTGCATCTGCTCGAAGTGGGCGTCCTCGCGCAGCGCCTGCTTCCAGGCCTCGGCGACCTCCTGGTAGAAGACCGGCAGGTCGGCGGGGTCCTCGACGTAGACCTTCTGGCCCTTGAGTTCGATGACGGTGGAGTCGGTGGGTGCTGCCAGCGGGTTCGGGAAGTCGAAGGTTTCAAGACCCAGCAGGTCGATGTAGTGGTACAGCGCCTTGCTGGAGACAGGGAAGCGCATGCCGCCCAGGTCGCAGGTGATCTGCGGGGCCGCCAGGAAGCTGGCGGTGCGCAGTCGGCCGCCGATCTGGTCTGCCTCGTAGACCACGGGCTTCAGGCCCAGCTTCATCAGCTCGTAGGCGGTCACCACGCCGGACAGGCCCGCGCCGATCACTGCCACCTCGGTGCCGTACAGCTCCTGAGGAACCGAGCCAAGGCCCGCAGGATTGGCCAGGTAGGTATCGTAGCTGAACGGGAAGTCGGGGTTCAGCATGTTGATGGTTTCGGTGCTCATAACCTCAATTGTTCCTTGGGTAGTGCGTGTGGTTGTTACTTTTCGCCAATGTGAGTGGCGATATATTGCTGTTTGCTCAGCTGCCCCAGACGGGAACGGGAGCGGCCGTAGCCAAGGTAGATTCCGATGCCGATCAGCATCCAGAGGCCGAAGACGATCCAGGTTTCCGCACTGAGCTGGCTCATCAGGAAGAGGCAGGCCAGCACACCGAGGATCGGCGTCACCGGGTAGAACGGAACCTTGAAGGTTCGGGTGGCCAGCGGCTGCTTCTTGCGCAGGTACATCACGGAGATGCCCACCAGCGCAAAGGCAAACAGGGTGCCAATGCTGGTGGCGTCGGCCAAGGCACCGAGCGGGATGAAGCCTGCGGTAATCGCCACAACGCCGCCGGTGATCAGGGTGCCGGCCACCGGGGTTCCGGTTTTCTTGGACACCTTGGAGAAGACGGGCGGCACTAGTCCGTCGCGGGACATGGAGAGCAGGATGCGGGTCTGGCCGTACAGCACGGTCAACACCACGGAGGCGATGGCCAGCACGGCGGCCACGGCAAAGGCTAGCACCAGGATTGGCTGGCCAGTAATCTCGCCGACAATCTGCACCAGGGCTGCTTCGGTGCCGTCGAACCACTGCCATTCACGGGCGCCGATGGCCGAGATGGCAACCAGTACGTAGGTGACGGTCACGATCAGCATGGAGAGCATGATGGCTCGCGGCAAATCACGCTTGGGGTTCTTGGCTTCTTCGCCCGCGGTGGATGCGGCGTCAAAGCCGATGTAGGAGAAGAACACGGTCGAGGCTGCGGCGGTGACGCCTGCGGCACCCATCGGCAGCAGCGGGTCGAAGTTGCCCGCGTTGAAGGCACTGAAGGCGACGATGCAGAA
Source organism: Glutamicibacter sp. (assembly GCF_032154645.1). GTDB lineage: Bacteria > Actinomycetota > Actinomycetes > Actinomycetales > Micrococcaceae > Glutamicibacter. The sequence continues at coordinate 10,702 of NZ_JALDXV010000031.1, forward strand.
GAACACCAGAATGCCGGCCTTGATGATCACCACGATGGTGTTCACGATGGCTGATTCGCGCATGCCGCGCACCAGCAGCAGGGTGGCCAGCGCGACGACGATCAGCGCCGGAAGGTTGACCACGCCTCCCTCGGCCGGTCCGCCGGCCAGTGCGGTGGGCAGTTCCATGCCGAAGGTACGCAGTGTTTCGTTGACGTATTCACCGGCGCCGACCGCCACGGCTGCCACGGAGACCGCGTATTCCAGCACTAGGCACCAACCGCAGATCCAGGCGATGCCCTCGCCCATGGTGGCGTAGGTGTAGGAGTAGCTGGAGCCGGAGACCGGGACCATGCCGGCCATTTCGGCGTAGGAGACCGCCGAAAGCAGCGCGGTGATGCCTGCGATCACAAAGGAGATCCAGATGGCAGGACCGGCGATGGGCACGGTGGCCCCGAGGATCACCAGGATGCCGGTGCCCATGGTGGCGCCGACGCTGATCATGGTCAGTTGCCACATGCCAAGGGTGCGGCGCAGCTGGCCTGCGCCCGAGTTGTTTTCGGCGTCGCTGATCATCATGCTGATCGACTTGCGGCGTCGAAGCTGCGGGCCGAGCGCAGTGGGCCTGGCGGAAGCCACGTCCGTGGTGCTGTTCATAACTGATCCTCACTGAGGAAAGAGGTATTGCTGTCGGATACCAGCCTAAGTCTGTGACCCACCTCTCAGACTTAGAAGTTTTGAACTAGAATACCTTCACATGGGACATTTCGCACCGGAATTGGGCACACTGGATTCATCTGATCTGGGCTTTAACCGCCCCTGGGATTCGATCACGCTGCGCAGGTTTCTTCGCCAGCTACCCGCGGAGATTCAGGTGCTGCACGACGCGGGAGATCGCCCGCTGCGCTGGGTGGAGCCCAGTGACATCGACGATCCCACCGATTACCTGGTGGACGATGAATTGATTCTCACCAGCGGCTACCCGCTGGTGCCCCACGCAGCAGACCAGGAGTGGGTAGACCGGTTCGTGCAGCGATTAGCCCAGGCGAAAGTCTGTGCACTCGGATTCGGTCTGGAACCATATTTCTCGCAGGTTCCCGAGTCGCTGGTCGCTGCGTGCCTGAGCCACAACGTGACGCTGCTTCAAATACCAAAATCGGTGCCCTTCGCCGCCATCGGGTTGGCCTTTGCCCAACTCATGGAGGCTGACGGTGCCGCACTGCTGCGGACCAACGCCGAGTCGAACCGCGCACTCATGCGCTGCGTGACGCAGAGCAACCCCGAGGAACAGTTGGTTTCCACCTTGGCGCAGCGGGCCAGGTGCTCGATTAAGCTTTTGGATTCCACGGGTCAGGTCCGTTTCAACACCCCGGGCCCCGTTGCCCTGCAACTCTCCGAGCAACACGAAGCCGATCTTTACGCCCAGGCTTCTCTTGGTGAAGGCTCATCACAGTTTGCACTGCTGCGCGAGGGAAACACCACCCATCTGGCGTTTCCCATCCGAGCCAGCGCCGCCAAGGGGCAGGCCCCGCTGCTCGGAGTACTTCAGGCCAGCTTCCCCAAAGATCCCTCCGGGTTCGACCACACACTCATGGCCACCACCCTGGGCCTGCTGGAAGTAGTTGCCCGCGAACGCGCGATGGTTTCCTTCACCTCGGCCCAGCTGGCCACATCCCTGCTCACCGGAGCACCGCAGATGCTCGACCAGGAACAGCTCAGGCTCCTCAATCAAGGACTGGGACCGCATCACCGCAAACCATTGCGGGCGCTGGTACTTGCCCCGAGCAGGAAGTCGGTAGCTGCAGATGATTCCCGCCATTTGGCTCATCTGCGGATCCTGCTCGAGACTGAACTGGTCAGCCGCGACGACGGTGTCTTCATTGCATTGAGCAAAATCGAGCCCTCGGAGGCCCAGTACCGCAGGTTGAGCAAGGCGGGATACCTCGCCGCCTTCAGTCGGCCCGCCATCTTGAACCCGGGGCTCACCGAGGAACCAGGACAGCTCCTGGCTCAGGCCAAGGGGCTCATCCCTCAGGTTCTGGAAAAGCAGCGGAGCATGGACGCGGCGAAACTTCCGCGCACTTTTCAGACCCTGCTGCCCAAGGACGCCGGGCGGGAACTCGCACAGCAGACGCTGGGTGGGGTTCTTGAGCTCCCCGCAAAACGCCGGGACCTGTACCTTGAGGTGCTGCGCTGCTGGTTGGATTCCAACGGCTCCTGGGATGAAACGTCGAAGAGGTTGGACCTGCACCGCAATTCGGTGCGGCGCCACATCACAAGCATTGCCCAGTTCCTCGACGTCGACCTAGGCTCAGCACAGGTGCGCAACGAACTGTTCTTTGCGCTGCGCTTTCTGTCCTAGTTTCCGGAGCGCTGCGCCGCCCACTGCGCGTACAGTTCGGTCTTGGCCTCGCGCAGATACGGCACTTCCTCGCGCACCTGGGCCAGGCGATCTTGCTCCACGTCGGCAAAGATGATCTCGGCATCGGTACCGCCCTGCGCCAGAATGCGGCCATCCGGAGCGGCGATCACGCTGGTTCCTGAGAGCTGGAAACCGTTTTCGGTTCCGGTGTGGTTGGCATAGGCGATGTAGAGCTGGCTCTCCATCGCCCTGGTGGGGACCAGAGCGGTGCTGAGGATTTCATAGCCCTGGCCCACGGCGGTAGGGATAAGCAGCGCTTCCACTCCGCGGCGTGCGGCTTCCCGCACCAGTTCCGGGTATTCGACATCGAAGCAGATCGCCAGTCCAAGCGTTGTCCCCTGGTAGTCGAAGACGGCGGGAGCGTTGGTTCCGGGAACGAACACCTCCTGCTCTTCGTCGCCGAAGAGATGTACCTTTTGGTAATGGGCACGTTCGAGGCCCTGCTCGTCGATGAAGGTGGCGGTAATTTTCCATTCACCATTCACGACATCCGGCATGGAATACACCAGCGCGATACCGCGATGCTGGGCGATCCCGGAAAGTCGAGCTCGAAGCTCGTCCAACACTGCTGGGACGAAAGACTCTCGAAGCGCGAAGGGCGCGTAGCCGACGACAAATAGTTCTGGGGTCAGCAAGAGCCGTGCACCGCGCTGCGCTGCATGGTTTGCGGCGGCATCGATAGCATTCAGGTTCGCGTCGTAATCCAAGACTGCGGCTTCTGCCTGCATTGCTGCGATCAGCATTCGGGGTCCCTCCAAGCACCTCATTCTTGTTTTCAGCCTACGCGCAACAGCGCTTCTTGATCCCTAGATCATTCGCACCGGAAGGCCTAATAGCAGTACATTTCGCACCACAAGAATCAAGGCCAAAATAGCCTTGCATCCTCGCAATTCATCAGGTGCTTGCAGAAAGCTTCGAAACCCGCCGAAGACCAACGCTCCCACTTAATTGGGATTCTGACTTGATCCTCAACCTCAGGCAGGGCATATTCGGACACGGCTGTGCCTTATGTTCGCGCCTAGGCGTTGGTCACCTGCGCGAGCAGCTCCACCACATGCTGGTAATCCTTGCCGGTGGCCCGGCTCATCCCCAGTTCGCAGGTGCGGTTGCAGGAAGCGTGCGCCTGGGAGTTGATCTGCTTGACCTCGGCGGCCTCCGCCGCAGTGGCCGAAGCCGTCAACTCCGGATGCAGCATACCGCGATCCCCCGCAAAGCCGCAGCAGCCCCAGTTCACCGGGGTTCTCACGGTGTCGGCCACCGCCTCGGCCACCTGTTGCAGCTGCGGATTCAGCCCCATCTGGTTCGAGGAACAGGTAGGATGCAGGGTCAGCGTTGCAAGCTTATGCCCCACCGGCAACTTGTCCAGCAGATGCCGGGCAGTGAATGACAGCAGGTCGGTGACCTCGAAGCCGTGCTGTTCAAGAGTCAGCGCGAAGCCTTCGGTGCAGCTTGAGGCATCGGAGATAATCGGCAGGTTGTGTCCCGGCAGCGCGGCGCAGACTTCTTCCAGCACGTGCTCCGCCATGAGGTCGTGACCGGATTTGTAGCCTTTGGACGTCCATGGGGTGCTGCAGCACATGGATTCAATGCCCTTCGGGACGTAGACCGAAACTCCCGCCTGTTTAAGAAGCTTGGTAAATGCGGCGGCTACACCCTCCCCCTCGCCGGCGGGGCCGAACATCGAGTTCACGCAGGCAGGCAGGTAGATCGCCAGCGGCGTGGTGCCCTGTGCACCGAGGTTGCCGATCAGCGGCTTGCGTGGTGCGCCGCCGGCGGGCAGGTCCGCGGCATATTGCGGGACAATGTCTTCGCCGATGATTTTGCGGGCCACATCCGTGGTGCCGCGCACCAGTTGGACCGGCAGCTTGTCGGCAACCGTCAGCGCGATGGCGCCGCCGCGCGATACCGCGCCCCAGCCCTTGGCCGCCGCCGTGAAGCCGGCGGCCATCACCGGGTTGGCATCTTCGCGGCGCAGCCGTTTGACCAGCAGGCCCGTGTTGATGCCCACCGGGCAGGCGGTGACGCACATGCCGTCCACGGCACAGGTCTGCACGCCGTCGTATTCGTAGTCCTTTTCCAGTTCCTTGAGCAGCTCGTGATTGCCTTCAGCCCTAGCCTTCTCCATGGCGCGCTGCACCACGATGCGCTGCCGCGGTGTCAGGGTCAGGTCCTTGGAGGGGCAGACGGGTTCGCAGTAGCCGCATTCTACGCAGCGGTCCGCCTCAATCTGGATCGTGGCATTCAGCTTGATGTTGCGCATGTGGGCGGCATGGTCCTCGTCCACGATCACGCCCGGGTTCATCATCAGCCGCGGGTCGCAGGCCGCCTTGAGCTCCAGGTGCACTTCGTAGAGTTCATCGCCATACTGGGCGCGGACGAACGGCGCCATGGCCCTTCCGGTGCCGTGCTCTGCCTTCAGGTTGCCGCCCTTGTCCAGAATCAGCTGCACCATTTTGTCATTGAACCCGTTGTAGCGGTTCAGCGCGGCATCGCCCTCGAAACGGTCGGTGAGCATGAAGTGGATGTTGCCGTCCTTGGCGTGCCCGAAAATCACCGAGTCCTCATAGTCGTACTCGGTGAACAGCTCCTGCAGGCTGCCGCAGGTATCCGCCAGCGATGCCACCGGCACAGCAACGTCCTCCAACAGGGCGGTGGTTCCCGACGCCCGCGCTCCGGCGACCGAGGCGTAGAGGCCCTTGCGGAACTTCCATGCCGACTGGCGGTTCGCCGCGTCGTCGCTCAACAGCGCCCGGCTGCGCAGCGGGGCATCGTCCAACAACCCCTGGCCGATGCGCTGCAGGCTCTGCAGGTCCTCCTGTACATCCGCGTGGTACTCCACCAGCAGGGCGGCCTCGCTGCCCACGTCGAAGCCGAGGATTGCCTCCGGTACGCCGGGCAGCGACTGCCCCACGCGCAGCGAGGTTGAATCCAGCAGTTCCAGGGTAGCCGCCCCAGAGTCCACCAGTTCGGGCAGGGCGCGGGTGGCCGAATCGAGGCTGTCGAAGACCGCCAGCGTGGTCACCGCAAGCTTGCGGATGGGGATGGTGCTGAAGACCGCTTCCGCGACGAAGGCGAGGGTGCCCTCGGAGCCGATGATTAGATGGGCCATCAGCGCCGCCGGGGTGTCGAAGTCGAGGAAGGAGTTCAGCGAGTAGCCCATGGTGTTCTTTAGTGCGAAGTGCTGGTGGATCTTCGCCACCGAGTCACGATTGCCGCGCACCCGCTTGAGCAGGCGGTCGAGGGTTGCCACCAGCTCGGGCTCAGCGGCGGCTAGCTTGCGGTCGGCCTCCGGGTCCGCGGTGTCGATCATGGTGCCCGAAGGCAGCACGAATGTCATCGATTCAAGGGTGCGGTAGGTGTTGAATTCGGTGCCGCAGGCCATGCCCGAGGAGTTGTTGGAGATGACGCCGCCGATGGTGCAGGCGCCCTCGCTGGCTGGGTCCGGACCGAGCTTTGTCCCGTAGACCGCAAGCCGGGCGTTGACCTGTCGCACCGTAGCTCCCGGCTGCACGCGGACCCTCCGCCCCTGGTCCAGGACGGTGATGGAACGGAAGTTCTTGCGCACGTCGATCATCAGTCCGTCGCCGCTGGCCTGGCCGGCCAGCGAGGTGCCGCCGGAGCGCAGGGTGACAGGCTGGTTGTTCTGATGCGCTGCCTTCAGCAGACGCGCGACCTCTTCGGCGTCCTTGGCGATAACGACGGCCTGCGGGGTGAACAGGTAGTGGGAGGCATCCGAGGCATAGGCAACGCGGTCGATCGATCTGGTCTTGACCCGTTCTGGGTCGGAAACTAGGTCGAGAATGCTGGGTGAAACCGTGCTGTCGCCGAGTGCTGGCGTGCTCAATGCCATGATGCGCTCCTCTTATCTGCTAGGTAAAACCTGCCGAATACTAAAATTGTCTAACAAGTACACAGGTTATCTTAATGTGCGGCGTGGAATACTTGGAAGTGAATTTTTACGCTGGGCGGAAGGTTGAGCATGGCAGCCCGTTTAGGAGTGGTCTCCGTGGTTCAGGCGATCGTCAAATCGCTTCGCGCCCGGATTTTCAGCGGCGAATTGGCCCCCGGCACCCCGCTGGGTGAGGTCGACGTCGCCGCGCACTATGAAGTTGCCCGCCCAACTGCCAAAGCCGCTTTGGAGAACCTCGTCGCAAGCGGCCTGCTGACACGCAATGCGCACCAGACTGCAAGGGTCACGCTACTCTCTTCGCGCGACGCGCGCGATATCTATCGCACACGTTCCATCATCGAGGTCGAGGCGGTGCGCCTGCTGGCGGCGCAGCGCGAAGTCCCCGCGGCGGCCCTTGAAGCCAACGCAGAGATCACCACGCTGGTCGGAGCTTCCCCTATCGACATCATCGACCCGGACATCCGCTTTCACGCGGCCCTGGTGCAGGCCTTCGACTCCCCGCGAACCAGCGCCATCTATGCGCAGCTGACCGACGAAATCCGACTGTGCATGACCCACGTGCAGGACGCCACCCTGCTGTCCACCAAGGACATCGCCGACGAGCATGCCCAGCTGCTGCAGCTGATCACCGAGGGGCGGGAGGCCGAGGCCGCCAGGGTGCTGGAGGAGCATCTGAGCACCGCCAGCGACAAACTGGCAGGACACCTCGATAGCCTGTAGCCATGGGACTTTTCAGCAAAAATCAACGGTTCAGCTTTGAAGAAATCGATCGGCTAATGGCGGCCATCCCCGATCTGCAGCTGGGCGAAGCGAGCTTTTGCGCCCAGACTCTCGCAGTTGGCTGGCGCAAGAACACCCCAAAGCCGGGCTTAGCGCTGCGGGTGGGAGCTCTGACCGGCTGGCTGGACCTCGAGGAGACCCTGCGCTTCGCCGAAGGCACCCTATCGGTGCACGAAACCTGGAACGGGTCCCCGGCGCTGCTGTTCATTTTCACCCCGGCGAGCGCCCCTGCCGATTCGGCGGCCGGCGAGGCACTGGCCGGCGTACCGGCCGAGCATGCAGGAATTCTGCACCCGGGCGAGGATGGCCGACTTGAGCTTGTGGCGACCCTTGACCCGCAGCAGCGGCAGCAACTCGGTCGTTGGACGCGCTCCTTCCCAAGGCTGTAGGCAGCCGTTCCCTACCCGGCGCATTGCGCATATACTCTGACTCAACCCACGCCGCGACCGCTCAGAGGAACGCCCCATGGCCTCATCGCTGAATGCCATCACCTTCGCCGCCAACGACCCGGCGGCACTCTGCGACTTTTGGGCGCGTATGCTCCAACGCCCCGCGGAAGACCTTGTCGTGCTGGCCACAGGGCCACTTGAGCTCCCCCTCCGCTTTATCCGCACCGATGAGCCCAAGCTGTGGCCCAACCGCTTCCACTTCGATCTGACAAGCGGCTCAATCGCCGATCAGAACGCGATCGTCGAGCGAGCCCTGCAACTTGGCGCCCGGCATCACGACGTCGGGCAGCTGCCCGAGGAGCCTCATGTTGTTCTCGCCGATCCCGAAGGCAATGAATTCTGCGTGATTGAGCCGGGAAACAATTTTCTGGCCGGCACCGGTACGATCGGCGCCCTGGCGGGGGATGGCAGCGAAGCCGTGGGGCGGTTTTGGAGCGCCGCGCTTGGGTGGCCGCTGGTCTGGGACCAGGATGAGGAGACCGCCATTCAGGCACCCGAGGGCGGCAGCAAGTTCACCTGGGGCGGACCACCGGTGGAGCCAAAACTCGAACCGATGCGCATCGGATTCGAACTGGCGCTGAACGAGCCAGCTGACGTCGAAGCAGAGGTCGCCCGGCTGCTCTCCCTTGGCGCTGGCGACCGCGGCCCGGGTTCCTCCCGCAGTCGCCTACTCGTCGACCCCGACGACAATGAATTCACCTTGACCTGGAATAACGCACCCAGTTCCAGATAGCGCAACCTCAGCTTCGCAGTGATTCCGCACACTTTCACATATACCCCCACCCCTATTTATTGACATACCCCCGAGGGTATGGCCTATTGTGGATTTCAAGCCATCCACGAAAGGAACTGACCATGTTGCTCGAACGCCTCTACGACGAAGACCTTGCGCAGGCAAGCTACTTCATCGGCTGCCAAGCCAAGGGCGAGGCAATCGTCGTCGACGCCCGCAGGGACATCGAGGACTACCTCGCGCTGGCCGCCAAGCACGGCATGCGCATCACTGCGGTGACCGAGACCCACATCCACGCCGATTACCTCTCTGGCACCCGAGAGCTGGCTGCCGCCACCGGCGCTGCCGTCTACGTCTCCGGAGAAGGTACCGAAGACTGGCAGTACGGCTTCGAGGCGGAACGCCTCATGGACCGCGACGCCATCAAGCTGGGCAATATCACCGTGACTGCGCGCCACACCCCCGGCCACACCCCGGAGCACCTCTCCTTCTTAATCACCGACGGGGCATTCAGCAGCGAGCCAGGCTACCTGCTCTCCGGCGACTTCGTCTTCTCCGGGGATTTGGGCCGCCCCGACCTGCTCGACGAGGCGGCCGGCGGCGTCGACACCCGTTTTGCCGGGGCGCAGGACCTGTTCACCTCGTTGAAGAACGTCTTCCTTGAACTGCCAGACCACGTGCAGGTCTACCCGGGGCACGGCTCCGGCAGCGCCTGCGGCAAGGCGCTGGGCGCAGTGCCTTCCACCACCGTCGGCTACGAACGCAGCTTCGCCTGGTGGGGACGCTATCTGGCCAACGACGACGTGGAGGGCTTCATCGCCGAACTGCTGGACGGCCAGCCGGATGCCCATGCGTACTTCGGCCGGATGAAGCGGCAGAACCGCGACGGCGCTGCGGTGCTCGGTCCGCTGCCGCAGCTGCGGGAAATGGATGCACAGTCCATCGCCGCGCAGACCAGCGCGGGCACCGCAGTCTTCATTGATACCCGCCCTCACACCGAGATCGCTCAGGGCACCGTCGCCGGCGCGCTATCCGTCCCCGGACCGCACAAGATGGCGAGCTTCGCCGCGTGGGCCTACAACCCCGAAACAGACAACCGTGCACTGATCCTGCTGGCGGACGACGCCGCCCAGGCCGAGGAAATGCGCTCCCACCTGCTGCGCGTAGGCATCGATACCGCGGCCGGCTACATCACCAGCATCCACACCCTGCCCGGCTATTCCCCGCGGTCAATCTCCCCGGCAGAACTTAAAGACTTCGAGCACGACCTGCTGCTCGATGTCCGCAGCAAGAGCGAATTCGCCGCGGGTCACATCCCGGGCGCGAAGCAGCTATCCGGCGGACGGGTGCTCTGGCACCTGGACGAACTTCCCGCCGACGGAACCATCGTCACCTACTGCCAGTCGGGCCTGCGCAACGCGGTGGCGGCCAGCGCCCTGCGCGATGCCGGCTACAACATCGTGGAACTCTCCGGCAGCTACGCCGGCTGGGTTCGTTCCGACGCCTAACCTTCTACGAAAGCTCAACACACCATGAACGCCCCCTTGCCAACTATCAACGCCGACGAGCTCAAGACCCTGCTTCAGACCCCAGATTCTTCGGTAGCAGTCCTGGACGTGCGCACCGCCGGAGAGTTCGAAGCCGTGCATATCCCTGGTTCCTACAACATCCCGCTGAACCTGCTGTCCGAACATGCCGACGAGGTCAAACGGAAGCTTGCCAAGCAGGTGGTACTGGTCTGCCAGTCGGGCAACCGCGCCACCCAGGCGCAGCAGTGCCTGCTTGACTTCGACATCGACTCAGGCAGCGTCCTGGCCGGAGGCATCGCCGCCTTTGAACAGGCAGGAGGCACCGTAATCCGCGGAGCACAGCGCTGGGCTCTTGACCGGCAGATGCGCATGACTGCAGGGTCCGTGGTGCTACTCGGACTTGCGGGAGCAAAGTTCATCAACCCGAAGTTCGGCTACTTGGCCGCGGCCATCGGCGGCGGGCTGGTCTTCTCCGCGCTGCGCGACTCTTGCCCCATGATCAGCGCACTGGCCGTCATGCCGTGGAACAAACCGAAGAACGCCCCCAGCTTCTTGGCCGACATCCCCAACGCAGGCCAGCAGCTGCGCGACACCGGGAAGTAGCTCATGGGTTTCGAACCACTGCTGCTTTTGATCCTCGCGTTTTCGGTGCTTGTGGGCCTGACCCTGGGGCTGCTGGGCGGCGGCGGGTCGATCCTCATGGTTCCACTATTGACCTACGTGGCGGGAATGGACGCCAAGCAGGCGATTACCACCTCGCTGTTCGTGGTGGGCGTGACCTCCCTGGCAAGTCTGGCGCCGCACGCCCGCGCACATAATGTGCGCTGGGCGCCGGGACTCATCTTCGCGGCTGCCTCGATGAGCGGTGCATTCCTCGGCGGACTTGCCAGCTCGATGATCCCCGGGCCGGTGCTCATGGTCGCCTTTGCGCTGATCATGCTGGCCAGCTCCTGGAACATGATCCGCGGGCGCAGGTCCGCACCTGCAGCGACCCACAGAGCACGCTCACTGATGCTCTTCGCGCCCGTAGGCCTGGCCGTCGGACTGGTCACCGGACTGGTGGGCGCCGGGGGAGGCTTCCTCATAGTTCCGGCGCTGGCATTGCTGGCAGGGTTGAAAATGCAGGAAGCCGTCGGGACCTCGCTGCTGGTCATCACCTTGAACTCGGCAGCAGGCATGCTGGGCCATCTGAACTCCACCACGATCAACTGGCCCCTGACGCTGAGCATTACGGCCGCTGCGATCATCGGCTCGTTGCTCGGCGCTCGATTGACCGCGAAGATCCCAGAGAAGAAACTGCGCCGCGGCTTCGGCTACTTCGTTTTGGTCATGGGGCTGATCGTGCTGATGCAGGAACTGCCTGCCCCGGCGAACCTGCTCCTCCCAACTGCGGCAATAGCGGCAGGCGGCGGCTGGTTCTTCGGACAAAGGCGCCCCGGAGCCAAGCCAAGCAACTCATACTAAGAAAGGTTCATTGATGTCACCCGTAGAACTGACCGAGGAGAACTTCACCTCGACAATCCAAGACTCCCCCATGGTGCTGGTTGATTTCTGGGCCGCCTGGTGCGGACCCTGCCGGAATTTCGCCCCGATCTTCGACGGAGCGGCGGCCGGTTATCCAGACATCGTCTTCGGCAAGGTGGATACCGAAGCGCAACAGGCACTTGCCGCTGCAGCGCAGATTACCTCCATCCCCACCCTGATGGCGTTCAAAGATGGGATACTGGTACATTCCCAACCTGGAGCACTGGATGCCCGTGCCCTGGACAGCCTGATCATTGGGCTGAAGAACTTAGATATGGACCGCGTCAAAGCGGACATGGAAGCTGCCAATTAGCTTTTGCCCACCAAGGAGAACACCATGCGCAACGCAGACGCAGCCACTCAGAAGCGTATTCTCAACCGCCTCAAGCGAGCCCGCGGACAACTTGATGCGGTCATCAATGCGGTAGAAGGCGACAGCTCCTGCCGCGAGGTTGTCACCCAGCTTTCTGCGGTGTCCACAGCCTTGGACCGCGCTGGTTTCGCAATTGTCTCAACGGCAATGCAGTACTGCATTGCCGACCCAGAAAAAACTGCAGAGGAAGAAGACGGGCTGACCGTCGAAGAGCTGGAGAAGCTTTTCCTTTCGCTGTCCTAATCACCGGGCTGATGCTCGAAAGGAGGCACCATGTGCCGTCAGGTTCAATGCAAAGTTTGTCAGAAAATCACATGGGCTGGCTGCGGTCAGCACGTTGACGCGGTAATGAAGGGCGTCCCGGCGAGCAACCGCTGCCGGGGCCACGAGGAAGAGCCGAAGGCGGGATTCTTCAGCCGTATCTTCGGCCGCTAATACCCACTGCCCACGGTCGGCAGGTGTTCACCCCAGCACCTGCCGACGGCTGGTTAATAAAGGGTTGCGCAATTTAGCCCGCGCTTCGCGCCTTTGAAATAATCAAAGTTGTTCACCTCACCAGACGACGATGCCGGTCATGTTTTGCAGACGCCTCGAAACACGTATCTGACATGGCATTCAGTCGCCCTCCGTGATCACCTCTCATAAAGGAACAGCTTTTCATGTCTTCAAAGATCCGCATCGGAATTTCCGGTTACGGCAACCTCGGCCGAGGCGTCCAGGCCGCTCTTGCCAAGAACAGCGATATGGAGCTCGTCGGTGTCTACAGCCGCAGGGATCCCAAGGCACTTCAACTGGTGGACCCCGCCCCACGCTTCCACGTCGATCAGCTCGCATCACACACCGAGAAGATCGACGTGCTGATCCTCTGCGGCGGCTCACGCTCGGATCTTCCGGCACAGGGCCCGAAGTATGCGGCACTGTTCAACACCGTGGACAGCTTCGATACCCACGCACGCATCCCCGAGTACTTTGACTCCGTTGATGGGCCCGCTACGAAAGCGGGCAAAACCGCACTGATATCGGCGGGATGGGATCCGGGAATGTTCTCCATCAATCGCGCCTACGGCGAGGCCCTGCTGCCCGACGGTGAAACCTACACCTTCTGGGGCCGCGGCCTGAGCCAGGGTCACTCCGATGCAATCCGCCGCATCCCCGGAGTTGCCGCCGGAGTGCAGTACACCATCCCCAGCGCAGAGGCCATCGAACAAGTTCGTGCGGGCCTGCGCCCAGTATTAGGCACCCGCGACAAGCACCAGCGTGAATGCTTCGTGGTTCTGGAGCGGGGCGCCGATGAGGCGGCGGTGCGCGAAGCCATCGTCACCATGGAGCACTACTTCGACGAATACGACACCACGGTGAACTTCATCGACGCGCAGACAATGGCCGCAGAGCACGCAAATATGCCGCATGGCGGCTTCGTATTCCGTGCGGGCAACACTAGCGAGGAGCAGAAGCAGGTCATCGAATACTCGCTGACCCTCGGCTCGAATCCCGAATTCACCTCCAGCGTGCTGGTCGCCTACGCCCGCGCAGTACACCGAATGAATCGGGCGGGCATCATCGGCGCTCAGACGGTCTTCGATGTGGCTCCGGGCCTGCTCTCGCAGAAATCTGCAGCTCAGCTCCGCGCCGAAATGCTTTAGACAGCGCACGCTGCTGCCGCCCAAGAGGTTCCCCATCAAGCGATCTTCACGGGCGGCAGTGCCGTTTAATGGCCGACTACGCTTCGAGAAGGTCGAATTGCCGTTCGCTCAGCCAAGTACGTTCAAAGTCGTTGAGCTGACGCGGGGTCTTCCCATCCTCAGACAAGACCACCATGACATTGCTGCCGTCGAACACCGGCTGGCCGTCCTGATAGCCGATATGTCGTACGGTGAATGACGATGACCCGATGCGCTGAACACCAACACGTACGGTGAGTTTGGATGTGTAATACACCGGACGCAGGTAGTCCACCGTCAATGACGCGACGACCAGCCCGTCGGGAAACAATGTTGACGGCTGATGACGTCCAGACCAACGTAGCCTTGCCTCCTCTATCAATGTCACGACCCTGGCGTTATTCACATGGCCGAGCACGTCGAGGTCGCTCCACCGCACGGTGATTTCAAGCTCCTGGCCGCCGGTGGGAAGATCTGCAGTTCTGCTCATATAGATATTTCAGCAAATAACTGCCGTGGGAGCACCTGCTTGCCCCTGCGCCGGAGGCTATCTGGGTGATACCTCGGCCTTTTCCCAATCAGGAACTGGACCAGGAACAAGTATGAATATTGGATGCAGCTTCGGCTCATGGTCCGCTTGCAGCGTGATTGCACGCTTGGGGTCGCGACGCAGCAGCTTCCCCAAGAGGTGCTCTCTTTCAAGATCTCTCTGCCCGATAGTTAAATGCATGATGTTTTGTATCGGGACATCGGTAACAGTTCTGCATCAACACATCGGTAACGCTT
>NZ_JALDXV010000012.1:0-106588 GCF_032154645.1 Glutamicibacter sp.
CGCCGTCGAGGATTGGTGAACGCAGAATAATGACGACGATTGCCTCCGCACAGGAAGCACTAAGCCACTGGCATCAGGCGCTTGCCGTTGCCACCGGCGGAAAGATCTTTACTACCCACGGGTGTTCGTGGGCATGGCAGCCGGTACGCAAGCGACTGGTATTGCTGTTCCCGGAACACGCCGAAGCAACTGGATTGCGTCCGGCCTTGGCCGAAGGCATGCGCCTCGGAGCCCGCCGAGTTGAAGCCTGGGTGAATTCAGGGGCAAATGCCTCGGAGCTCAAGGCCGTTGGCTTCAGCGACAATGCGCAGGTTTCTTGGCACGCCGGACCGCTGGCGATTCCGATGGATCGTTGGGATGGAAAGATCCGACTGGGCAACAATGTGCCGGAAGCAGTCGGTGCCGACGCAGAAGAGCTGGCGGTGACGAATCTCTGGCGAGAGGTCGACACCCCGCTGTCCAGCGGGCACCCTGCGTTGCGTCGTGTGGAGCATGCTGTGGCGCGCACCGACGACGGCGAGATTGTCGGGCGTGGATTCGCCCAACAGGGTTTGGGTGGTCAGCTGATGATTCATTCGTTGGCTGTCGGCCGCGGGTACCGCCGCCAGGGTGTAGGCACCGCACTGCTACATGGGCTGTCCCGGTCAATGGTTAATCCATTGGCGCCCGACGAAGAAGTGATTCCAGAACTACTGGCCGCTGCTACCCCTTCGAGCGCTGAATTCTTCAGCGCGAATGGGTTGAAGCTACTGGGCCGCGGGCGTCACATGGTGTTGCGTTCCTGGAAGGGTTGATTCCCCGGTGTACAAGTGCCGGAGCTGAGTTCGGCTCCGGCACGGTGCATTAACGCTTGATGCGGTAGACCAACCTGGCAAATGGTCCGGCCTGCTTCGCCTGCACCAGTTCCAATCGATCGCTGCCAATATTGCGTGGAAGCAGTGCAGCTCCCCCTCTCACAGCAGCGGGGGCAACTGTCATAGCGAGGGTGTCCAGCGCGTCAAGGTCAAGGAATTGTCCAAGGAGTTCGCCGCCGCCAAGAACCCAGATGTTCTTCTCGCCGGCGACCTCACGAATTTGCGGCAGAACGGCTGCCAGGTCTCCCGAGACAAACCGAACATCGGCGCCTTGAGGAACCGGCAGGTCACGCGTCGTAAAAACATAGGTCACGACCCCTGGATAGTATTGCTGCCATTTTTCGGGGTGGGCCAGCAAGTCTTCATTTTCCAGCAGCCATTGATAGGTATGAGACCCTTCGACGTGGACTGCAACGTTAGACGGCAGTAAGTCAGGATCCGGTTCTCCTGCGCCTGGAATTTCGAAAAGCCATCCAAGGCTGTGATTCTCATCGGCAAGGTAGCCGTTCAGCGTGACGGCCGCATCGAAAATAATCTCTCCCATGGTCCCAGCATGACACAGGGCACCGCCTTGAACGCAGTTAGAGATGAAGATTCAGCGGGGTGAATTGCGGGCTCTGGCCGGCGCGGATGATCCCGATGCTTCCGCTGGGAACCTCAACCCACGTGTGCTTGCTCCAATGTAGCTCCAAGGGTTCGGACACCACTAATTGCGCGTTCATGGGGAGCCGATCTTCACCGCCGTCGATGGTCACGAGCATGGTGGGTCCTGCTGCGTGATAGAGCGTTGGTGCTGCGGCATCCGGGGCGTCTGGACTAATCCACCGGAGCACTATTAGTTCATCTCAGTTCGAGGCGCAGATCGTCGCTCGAAAAGGGGCAGAGATGCTGTGTTCCACTCTGGCCCGTTCAACCCTGGCCACCATGCGAGAAAGCGCCGCGATTGGATCTTGTTCCAGTCCGTAGGTCAGCGCCAAATAGAAACATACTTCGGTATCCGCATTGCCCAAAATCGAGGGATAGAGTGCTGGATCTACATCGAAGGTAAGTTCTCGTTTGATGTTTGCGAAGTCCGGCACGGTCCCATTGTGCTGGAACATCCAGCCATTGTGCACGAATGGGTGGCAGTTCTGTTCAGCAATGGTTCCCCCAGGCGCCGCGCGGACATGAGCCAAGATACATCCTGATTCGATCTGTGCGGCGAGGTGGCGCAAATTCTGGCTGTCCCAAGCCGGTCCGGTCTGCCTATATTGGCCCAATGTTCCGTTGCGTCCTGCCCACGCCATACCGAAGCCGTCCCCGTTGGTGGGGAAAGCATGACGCGCGAATTGCGAAGCCAGCGGATCGCTTGGCAGATAGAGCTCTCGTGCATGCAAGCTTTGATCGATCAGCGAATGATTCGGGCGCACCAGAATGTCAGCGATTTCGATCGACGACCCAAGGTAGGCAAGCCATCTGCACATAATTTCTCTTTAGGCTCGGACAACATGCTGTGTGTAATTAACCTAAGTCCGGATGCTCGCCGCGACAATAGCCAAGTCCTTGCTTCTCTTTGTTCTCATTAGGGCGATTGGGATACGCCAGCGTGGACAAAGTCGATCCGGTTGTCAGTTATTTAGAAACAAAGGCCAGCTCGAATTCTTATTGCGTTCCGAAAAGCTTGCGGTCCCTCCTATTTGAGCTTCTTTGAGAGGCTGTGGACGGAGTCTATAGCTTCAAGACTATTGGACCTACAACAGACGAAAACTCAACGACCCCATTGTTATTGATGTGACACGTAAGCAATGAGAAAGCGGCGACACCTCACGATCGCGCGCAGGAGTGCGCGATTCAGAAGGCTTATGCCTTAGTGCTTTGCCGGCTAGGTTCTGTCGGTCGGCGAGATGCCAGTCTGTCAGCAACGTTGATTCCCTAGTCCAAGATTGCAGCTTCGAATAATCCTACGAATTTACCCTTCTTAAAACTTTCGGATGTTTAGATATCAATGTCCGTCTGGCTCGGTATAGATACTGTTAGTACGTTGAGCTGGAGGACTTACGTGAATAGAGCTACTCAGTAATGAATCAATTGTTGGCCGCGAGTATGGATTCCCGCTTGTCGCGTGAGGTCCCGGCGATTCAATTGGTAACCGGCAGGTAGCTGTCCTACACATTTCCCCTAGACTTCCGAATACATTCCGAATAAGATGGATGTATGACCATCGCAGCCGAAACCACGATAAAGACACGGCGCTCCTCGGACCTGAGCAAGCACTCAGCCGAGGTTTTCGCTGAGGCCGAAGACCACCCTGTCACAGTGACTCGCCGGGACGGTGAGGCGCTGGTGCTAATGTCGCAGCGCGAGGCGCAAGGGCGCGCCCGCCTGCTGAATTTCGCTGCTCAACTGATCTCTGTAACCCTCGACAACCAGGGCACACTTGCCGAGCGCATGAGCCAGACCTTTCCTTGGATGCTTGCCCTGTCGCCAGCCGATCGTGAAACCTGTGCGCAAGAGCTCGTCGACGCTGCGCGGGCGTCATTTTCCACCAACCAGCCGAATTTAGCGATCGCCGAATTGACATCGTGGAAGGAAACAGCCACCGCACTCGCTGCAGGA
The DNA here is from genome assembly GCF_032154645.1 of Glutamicibacter sp. Taxonomy (GTDB): domain Bacteria; phylum Actinomycetota; class Actinomycetes; order Actinomycetales; family Micrococcaceae; genus Glutamicibacter. The sequence goes on from NZ_JALDXV010000012.1 coordinate 3,450, forward strand.
CTTGGCAGCGTTGACCTGGAATGGCTTGAAGACGCCGTGACTGTGGAGCGTCCCTGATCGTGGCAGTTGCCAAGAAAGGGTCATTAGTTCCCCGTCCACCGAAAAAGTTCGAGTACGAGATCCGCTTCGCCACAGCCGATGCACAAAAGGGGTGGCGGGATCTGGTCGCGACGATCCGCAACCCCATGACCGAGACGTGGGACTTCCTCACGCGCACACCTTTGGCGACAACCCCGACAAACTACCGCTTGAAGGGTGAGCTCGGCGCGATCCAACGAGGTGGTGCGACTCATGAGAGGTGGCAGCACAAGCCGACGGCCAAGGGTACTGCGCGGATCTGGTTCTACGTTGAAGACCGCAAAGTGTACTTGGAGCAGGTGCACACCAGTCATCCGAACGTGACGAAATAATCGGACAGGTAAATCACCGGATGGGTTGCATAGTCAGGACTTGCAAAGGCCCCGCCTACCGTAGGCGGATTCTAGCGGTCGTCGCAACACCTCAAGTTTTGAGGAGTTGCGACGACCGTGTCGTTTTCACGAAAAGAGATTGCTCGACTAAAGACTGAATTTCTGGTCGAGTTCCACAAGTGTGGCAACGCGAGCGAAGCTGCTCGCAGGGTCGGCGCGCAGCGCGGTAGCGAGTACGCGTGGCTCAGGGAGGCTGGCCTGAAAGCGGCGACCCCGGGAGGTCCTGGCAGTGGACACCGTCGGGCAGAGCACCCTGCGAAATGCGAGTATCTGCGCCTGCGTGGTGCAGGGCTCAGTAACGCCGTGGCCGCTCGCAAAGTAGGGATCAACCCGCGAACGGGGCAGGACTGGTATCAAGGGATCCGGCACACAGCGAATGCGCGTATCTATCCCGATGGCCGTGTTATCGATTACAACACTGGTATGACCAGAGAACAGGCCACACTGGCCCGGCTTGAACAATCGATTGATGCCCGCTTCCTTGCTTTGGGAGAACGGGAACTGATCACGGACTTGCTTGCGGCTGGGGCATTGGTTCGTGAGATCGCGCGAAGATTGCATCGTGCTCCGTCAACGATCAGTCGCGAGGTCCGACGGAACGCTCCAGTTCAAAGCCCATATGGCGCCTACCGGGCCCAGCGCGCGGCTGTTGCTCGGCGAGAGCGCCCGAAACCACGCAAGCTTGATACGAAGCCGAGGTTGCGCGCGTACGTGATCGACAAGCTGAGCTTACGATGGTCCCCGGAACAGATCTGTCACGCTATGGAACAAGAGTTCCCTGGTGATACGGAGATGCGGTTGACTCACGAGACGATCTATCAAGCCCTGTATGTGCAGGCGCGCGGTTCGCTGCGCAAGGAAATTGCTGCCGCTGTTCGAACCTGTCGCACCCACCGTAAACCTCATCGACTCCCTGGGGAACGCACCCCGCGTTTCACGGATGGGATGATCATGATTAGCGACCGGCCAGCCGAGGTTGAAGATCGTGCCGTGCCTGGTCATTGGGAGGGAGATCTCATTGTGGGGGCGGCGAATGGTTCCGCGATCGGCACCCTCGTTGAACGCTCGTCCCGGTACCTCATGCTGGTGCATCTGCCCGGCGGGCAACACGATTCCGAGACCGTCGCGAAAGCTCTCACCGCGACGATCAGCACTCTGCCCGCACACCTGCGCGGGTCTTTGACCTGGGATCAGGGCGCGGAGATGGCGCGGCACAAATCGTTCACGATGGCCACGGACATGCCGGTCTACTTCTGTGACCCGGCCAGTCCTTGGCAGCGCGGATCGAACGAGAACACCAATGGGCTTTTGCGTCAATATTTCCCCAAAGGTACTGCTCTGAGCGTGTTCGGTCCTGAGGAACTTGAACACGTTGCCCAAGAGCTTAACGGTCGGCCACGCAAAACGCTCGGCTGGGAAAACCCAGCCGAGCGTTTCAGCAGCTATATTAAGCTTTAATAATCACCCCGGTGTTGCGACGACCGCTAGAATCCGCCCGAGACCGAGGCCTTGCTTGCTCGCTTCAGAATCCGGAGGTGGGAAACCGACGGACACGGAAGTCACGGAGCTTGCTGTCTCTTGCCAGGCCACAATCTGTCAGTGCAGGTACTTACAATTAACTGCAACACGGTTCTTCGAGCCATACTAACCAAGGGGCAGGGGGCACGCATGCGTGTACGACAGGTCTGGATCCGCTTTTACAAGTCGTTCAATTTCGACTATGAATTGAAAGCGACGCCTGGAGCGAAGCCGATGGCGTGGCAGCAGGTCGACGGCGTCTGGATGCCGCACGTGCGCATCCCTATCGAGCCCGACATTACAGCTGTGGTCGGTGCGAACGAATCCGGCAAAACTCATTTACTAGACGTCATCAAGATTGCACTCACAGGAATTGGCCTCCGCCAGCGCGACTTCTGCCGGTCTTCAACGCTGTTCTCTGTAGAACACGGCTCCCGTCGCTTCCCGGAGGTCGGTCTCACACTCGAGCTTGGCAGAGGTGAGGCAGCGGATATTGACGCCCAAGACATCCCGCGGCGTAAGAATGGCGATCTACTGTTGCTGCGTCCAGAGCCAGACGTTGTCGTAGTGGTGAATGGTGATGACGAGCGCGTCATCCTTACCGAAGAGCAGGCAACTGCGGTTCAGGACCTTTTGCCGTACCCACATGAGATGAACACTGAAATCGCATTACCGGACTCCGTCTCGATCGCAAAACTCGCCAACAACGGTGGCGGGCTAATTGCGCGAAAAAAGCGGCTCGAACTGCTCGGATTGTTCACTTCAGTGACCACCGCCGAAGATGTCACTAACTCCGCACCCAGCATTGTCCAGTTGGTAAATGGAGATCCGTCGCTCGAGTCGGCGAAGCAACAGGAGCAACAGCTCGGCATCGATCTGCTAGTGAAGATCGCTCGCATCGAGGAATCGAGTTTTCGAGAACTCCAGAGCGCAATCGCCGAAGAGCGCGAAGGCCTCGTCAATGGCCTCATCCAGGAGATGAACAACTCGATCGCTCGCCACTTGAACGTCTCGCGATGGTGGAGCCAAGATCCGGAGTTTCAGCTGCGCATTTCACCGAGGGAACACGAACTCGTGTTCACGATCCGCGACCGCACGGGGACTGACTACTCCTTCACGGAGCGGAGCCGGGGCCTGCGCTACTTCCTCAGTTACTATGTGCAACTGCTCGCCCATGATCGACCGATGTTGACCCCCGAGATCTTGCTTATGGACGAGCCTGACGCATACCTATCGGCGTCGGGTCAACAGGACCTTTTGCAGGTGCTCGAACACCATGCGCGTCCAGAGGACGATGTTCGCGAAGACCAAGTGGTGTATGTTACACACTCGCCATTCCTTATTAACCGCAACGCCGGCCACCGGGTGCGAGTAGTCGACAAGGGTGCGCGCGACGAAGGCACTAGATATGTCAAGGATGCGACTCGCAACCACTATGAGCCGCTACGCACCTCTCTCGGCGCGTTCGTCGCCGAGACCGCGTTCATCGGAGGCGACAATCTCTTCGTCGAGGGAATCGCAGATCAGGTTCTGCTTGCCGGTATGAACATGCGGTTACTGCGCGCCGGGACTGCACCCAGCTGTTGCCTCGACCTCAATCAGGTGACCATCGTCCCGGGAGGATCAAACATCCCCTATATGCTCTACTTGGCTCGCGGTCGCGATCAGGTCAGGCCCGCTTGCGTTGTCTTGGTCGACGGCGATGCTGCCGGCCAAACGGCGCTCAAGCAGATTAGGAAGGGCGGCGCGCACGGTAAGCCGACCGTTCCCGATGACCTTGTTGTGCAGCTGGCAGAGTGGTCGACCACCGCATCGCTCGATGTCACACCCGGGGTTGTCGTGCGTGAGACTGAGGATCTTGTACCTGTGCAGGTTGCCGTCTCAGCCTCCAGGCGCTATGCATGCTCGTTCCTCGGCCTAGAGGAGGACACTGCGAAACTGCTCAGCGAGGAGGGTGTCACGAGTCGGCTCAACAATAAAGACGGGAGTCTGTGGGACGCGTTGGCAGAGGCCTTCGAAGCTACCTTCAGCACGCAGATCAGCAAGGCAGGGTTCGCGAAAGAGCTTTTGGCATATCTGGGTGCTTCCGTTGGCAGTACGAGCCGCCCGCCCGGTGTTCCAGCGTTGGACAATAATTTCAGTCTCCTAATTGAGCACCTTGCCGATAAACTAAGCCTGGCGCGGGAGCGCGAATCCGAAAGTCGTCGCGACCAGCGTATGGATCGCATTATTGATACTTTCACCGCCGACCATTCGACGGGTTGCACACGGGATCAAGCTCTGACTGTTCTCAAACGCCTTGATAGCGCTGCGGATGACAGTACGGCTGGGGACGTCGTTCGTGTCGAGACCGTACGGTTGCGTCGGGAGTTCAAGCTCACAACTGAGCCCCTCAAAAACGTCGATCGCTACTCTGTGTTCATCGAACGCCTAGGCAATGTTCGCCATCTCGAACGCCTCCGCGATCAAGGAGTTCTCTCCTAACTTACTCGTTGAGAGCGACAGCGGGCCCCAGCAGTCATAGGTAGCGTTGCTTGCGCAAGTCACCCCCGTATACTCCGAGGTCGTCGCACTTCAACTTTCGCAATGAACTCGTTAAGGATGGCCGACGGTTCCACGGGCGCGGCTTACAGGTCGGGCAGGTGCATGAGGAACGTCCTTTAGTCGGATCACCGAGTCGTGCCCGTTCGCGGCAAAGCGCAAGCATGGCTTGCCTTCGCGTCCGTTGGCCTTCGGTGAGCGCGAAAAGTAGCCCGACTCGATACCTTAGATACATACACTTATTGGCAGTCGAGTCGCAATTCTATGGGGATTCGATTCGCACTCGGACTGGCCACTCCCGACCGACCTTCGCCTCGATTGGCCTCACGAAGATGGTCGAGAAAGACCTTGCCAATAGCGGCTTTCTGTTCAATAGTGAGTGGTTTCGCCGACTCACGGATCTTCTGGACATGCGCCTTGTGAGCGGTCCATCCGAACGAATCAATCAAGTCGGACACTCGGATGAGGACCTTATTGACCGGACGCCCGTCGCCACCGCTGATCTTCTCTGCGCGAGCTGGAAGGACACCCTCCCGTATGCGACGCCAAATCGTCTTGGTACTGCATCTGTGACGTTCGGCAGCAACTGCAACGTCAAGCCATTCGGCTTCCGGCATTTGTATTCTCCATCGTTGAATCGTCAGGCAGACCAGATGCGCCGCACTGCCCAGAATGGAAATACTTTCGCCCCGGGAGTCCGAATCAGAAGTCTCGAATAGTCACCGGGGCGTTACTCAACTAATTCTACCGAAGGCAACTCGAACAAGCGAAGCCACCGACACGCAAGGGTGTCAGTCCCATTCCTCGTGACCTAGCGGGGCATCGTTTAGCTCCTGACGCCGCGCCCGCCAATCCGGGAGGTACTGGTCCATTAATGCCACGAACTTCTTGCCGTGCCCCTTTTCAATCAGGTGTACGAGTTCGTGAACCACAATGTATTCGAGGCATCGCGGATCCTTTTTCGCCAGCTCAGGATTGAACCAGATTGTCCGCGAGCCGGTAACGCAGGTTCCCCACTTGGTCTTCATACGACGCACAACGTACTTCTCGGCATTGACGCCCAGAATAGGTTGCCATTTCTCCAACAATGCGGGGAGTGCGGCCTTCAACTCGCGGCGGTACCAACGGTCCAATGCCCCGAAGCGACCTGCTGCGTCGGTTCCCTTAGGCGTGATCACCCAGAGCGTGTTCCCTTTGGGCTCAACTGCATATGCGCCGCTCTGCTTGGAGACGTCGAGAATATAACGCTGCCCCCACACGTAGTGGCTCTCCCCCGAAAGCATCCTGCGTTCGCTCTGGCGCTCTGCTTCCCGAAGGTGCTTGCGCTGATTCTTGATCCACGAGAGGCGCTGCACGATTGCAATGCGGATTGCATCCTCGGTGGTCCGATGTGGAGCAGCAACACGTATCCTGCCCTGCGGCGGGTAGACCGAAATGTGCATGTTCTTGATATCTTTGCGGACGACTTCGATATCGAGTCCTGCGACCGTGAAATCGTAGTTAGTGATACTCATTGTTATTCTTCAACAGCTCGATGAGTGCGGCCAGCGATTCCTCTTCGATGCCGACAAGTTCTTTCCGCAATTCGCGTGCGAGTGCGCGTTCCTTCATTTTCCCTGCTCCTGGTGCGGCCCACCCATGCTCTTTGCTTGATTGAATCCGGTCATGCAGGGCTTTGCAATCGACAACTAAGTCCTTCGGTTGCCAAGTAAAGTCTACAAGTGCTCTACGGGCCGGCGTGTGCGCCCATTGCGGGTAAGAACGTCCGTCAGCCGCTTCGCGCATGCCAATGTTCTTCGCCACTTCAATTAGTTTGCGCAGGTACTCCGCGTAGTCGTCGGCGTCTTTCTTCTGCTTCTCGATGAGAGCATCAAGGAGTTCGGACATGTGGTCGTAGTAGCGCGGGTTCATAGCGTGTTCATCAACGATGGTCTTCCTCACGTTGTTGATGATTGTCTCCGCAGTGGCTGCACTACTGCCCTTGATCCTGGCTGGTAACGTATCGATTGCGTCAGCGTCGCGTTCGACAATTAACTCCACGAGTGTCTTGTCGAGGTCAGCGACTTGTTCGACAGGAGTAGCGTTGATATACGTGTCAAGGAGTTGGCGCATGCCAGCCTCGTATTGCTTCATGTCGATGTTCTCGCCAGCCCCGGCCTCGACTTCACTCTTGACTGCGACGTAGTGCGCAACCTCTGACTTGATCGACGCGATCTCACCCGACGTAAAGCCGACTGCTTCCATGTCGCTGGCAACGGCCCCAAACGCACGAACGAGGGTGGCAACGGATTTGTAGAGGAGGACGCGCTGGGGTTCGTTGTCCTTGATCTGCTCCACGCTTCCTGGTGTGGATGCCACAAAATAGTGCTGGTACTCGAGCGTTCCCTTGGGCGAGGCGACTGGTTCGCACAGAGCACGTACGGCGTCGAGAGCTTCGTCAAGATCTTTGCGTTCTTGTTCCGCACGGTCGTCGATCAGTCCATCAACGTCGTCGGTCTCGTATTCACCGAAAGCCTCGGAGGTATAGTCTGTGACCGTCTTGTCGAGCGACTTAAACAGATCGCGATAGTCGACGATGTAGCCGTAGGTTTTGTCGTCGCCGTCGAGTCGGTTGACTCGGCAGATCGCTTGGAATAGTCCGTGGTCGCGCATTTTCTTGTCGATATACAGGTACGTCGCGCTCGGTGCGTCGAACCCGGTTAGGAGCTTGTCGACCACGATCAGCAGGCGCATTTGGCCCGGTTCCTTGATGAACTTTCTCTTGACGTCGCTTTCGAACTCCTCGACTCTCCCGACCGCCTTGTCGGGATCCTCACCGAAGTGGTCGGCGAGCATCTGCCGGTAGATCTCGTACTTGCGAAGTTCCTCTGTGTCTCCCTCCCCTGCGTCTTCTTTGGAGATTGCAGTCGGGTTGGGTTTGTAGCTAGTGACGATCGCGACCTTGCCCCGAAAACCGCTTTTTACAAAAGCTTCGTAGAATGTGCAGGCTTGATAAACCGAGTCGCTCACCAGCATGGCGTTTCCCCGACCGCTGATCAGGCGGGGTTGAGTCTCCATATCCATGAGGATGTCCTGGACGATTTGTGCCGAACGGGGCGCAGAGGAGAAGACCTTCTGCATCGTCCCCCACTTTTTCTTCAGCCGAGCCTTCGACAGGTCAGTAAGGTTGCGGGTCTTCGCGTCGAACCACTTGTCAACCGCGGCCGTTCCCTGGAGTTGCTGTTCAACCTTACGGGCCTCGTATTTTAGGTCGAGAACGACGCCGTCTCGGACAGCCTCGTCGAACTTGTAGGTGTGGATGAACGACCCGAAGGTCTCGATGCTGGTCTTCTTATCGTTCTTCAGCAGGGGTGTACCGGTGAAGCCGATGAACATCGCTCCTGGCAACAGGTCCTTCATGACGCGGTGCATCTTGCCACTTTGCGTGCGGTGGGCTTCGTCGACGAAGACGAAGATGTTGCCCTTGGCACGGAACCCTTCGGGAATCTTTGTCCTAAGCTCCTTAGCGAATGCTTCAGCGTCCTGGTTTCGGATATTGTCGTCGTTGCCGCGGAACTTGTGAACCAAAGAGCACATCAGCGGCGGGTTGGACGTGTTGAGCATTGAGAGCGTGTCCGCGCCTGACCGGGTGCGAACGATCTTCTCGCCGACTCCTGAGAATCCGTCCTCGATCTGCACGTCCAGTTCGGTTCGATCCGTAATGACGAGAATACGAGCGTCGTGCTGGGTCTCTAGGATCCACTTTGCCAGCCACACCATCGTCAGGCTCTTGCCCGAGCCCTGGGTGTGCCAAATGATGCCACCTTCGCGCTTGGCGATGCGTGCCTGGGCTGCTTTGACTCCGAAGTATTGGTTGTGGCGCGGGGACTTCTTAACACCCGCGTCGTAGACGATGAAGTCATGGATGATCTCCAGGAAACGCTCCTTGGAGCACATTTGCGTGATCGCCAAGTCAAGGTCCGCGTTCTCCCCTTCTTCTTTCCACCGAAGCCAATACTTTTCCGGGGTATCGATCACCCCATAGTGCAGCCCCTCGACATCGTTGCCAGCGAACAACATCTGGACCGTAGTGAAGAATGGACGTACGAAATCCGCACGTTGATTTCCGATACTCTGCCGAATACCACTAGCGAGACTCACCGTGGAGCGCTTCAGCTCGATCACGCCGAGCGCGATACCATTCACATAAAGCACAAGGTCAGGCCGTTTAGCGTTCTCCCCCTTGATCGTCACTTCTTCCGCCACGACGAAATCGTTCGCTACCGGATTCGCCCAGTCGATCAGATGAACCGCTTGGGTGGCCTCGCCAACGTCAGCCTTGACTCTCGCTCCATAGCGAAGAAGCTCGTAGACCTTGCGATTCTGATCGTAGAGCGAACCGCCACCGCCAAGAGCAGCCACTGTCAGCAACTGCTGGACGGCACGCGAGACCAGTGTTTCGTCATACCCGCGACCGAACAAATACGAACGGAGCTTCGCTTCGTCGACGTTGCGATTATCGTAATACTTCAGGTTGCCGCCATAGTCGTACCCCAATTCCTCACGGAAGTGACGGACCACTCGGTCTTGTGTCTCACGTTCTTTCTGGCCAACTGCGCTCATGCCTCCTCCATCTCCTGCAGGCGGGTTCGACCAGTCAACAGCTCCTGCATCATTCCGACTTTGACAGCACGTGCTGAGGCCAATTGGCGCTCAAGAGTGAGGAGCTCATCATCTACGTCCTTGAGAACAACTACAATTGCGACCTGCTCCTCAATCGACGGGAGGTCAAGCTCAAAGTTTCGCACCATGCCCGCATTCAGGTTTGATTGAGTTCCTTGCTGTCCCAGAAGCTTTATATGTCCTTTGCGGTACTGCAAGGAATAATAGAGAAACTCCCGATCCAGTCTGGGGCCAGCATTTATCCCAAGAATGGCTTGACTTGACGCGACACGTCCAACTGCAAGACTACATTCGCCGAGCGATGCGTACATGGCATAGAGGACGACATCGGGTTCGTAAAGCTTGGCCGCGCTCGACGCCAGGCCGTCTTCAGTAAGAGTGTTTTCAGTAACCTCGATATATTTCCCATTTTTGGTCATATCCGAAATCGAGACCCAGGGAATCGATCCCCCGTAATATTTGGGGATCGAAGACGGTGGCGTGCCTCCACTTCCCATAGTTGCAATCGCACCTAGCTTCTCTTGTTCCCACTCCTCAGTAAACCCAGGGAGACGCGTACGGCCGGTAAGGAGTTCCTGCATCAAGCCCTGCTTGATATCACGCTTCTTGGCAATCAACCGCTCCAGCGCACGGATAAGGTCATCCACGGAACGCAGTGCCGTAGCGATTGCCCTCTGTTCAACAGGCGGCGGGACGGGCAGCGGGACCCTTAGGAGATTCTCTTTGGTCAGGTGAGCCAGGCTCGACTTCCCGACAATCGCGTGAAGCGTTCCTGTAGCGACGAAATACTCAAGAAAAGCTGCAGCCAGTTCGGGATCGTATCCTTGTCTGGGGCGCAAGCGGTGAAGAGTATTGAGGTAATAAGCTTCTGGAACTTCACCACGCCAGACACTGGAACGCCCTATCTCACCACCCTCGCAAACAAGCACGTCGCCTTCAATTAGACGCAAGTCACGAATGTCAGCTTCGTTCAATAACTCAACTGCCGCCACCGACGTGTCGACATATCCCCAGCGCACGCCCCGATTGTTGATGCAAACCTTTGGGACTCCTCGCGCAACAGCCGCGTCCACACGCTTTCCAAGTTGAACGAAAAACTCGTCGCCAACAGTCGACGTGCCCCACTCAATCATTCGCGGATCCCCAAGTCTGCTAGTTGGCATTCCACCTTTTCACCAAACCGAATTACCAATGCAGCCAATTCACCGACCGTCGTTTCGTACCGTTTAGCAAGCGTGCCAAGGCGTTCGATCAAAGTCTGTCCGAGCGCGGTCACTTCATCATTGATCCGCCCCTGAATCGTCACGCCCCACTTGCCGCGTATGACCAGGTCCTGCACCTCGGCCGCAGTCAGCACTGCGTACTTCGCTACAGCTTTTTCGTTCAACGCGATCGTTGCTTCCTTGACCGCGCTCTTTGCCTTCGTCTCTGCCGCGTATAGCGCAATGACCTTGGTGAGCGCGGCGATCTCCTCGCGATCTCCACCGCTGGCCTTCAAGTCCTTAATCGCAGCCTTCGCGATGGCGTTCGTGAGCTTTCCTTCGTCATCGACAGCATCCAAAAGCAATCCGCCCTCTACGGCATGTTCTTCGATGAATTCTGTAACGGCGAGTGTCGCCGAGTCTCGTTCTTCGATCAAACGATCCAGTTCGGCATGCTCCGTGGCGAAATGGCGGGCGATTATGTATTCGGGTGGGAGCAGGTCCATCACCCAGCGCTTCGCCTTGGCCCCTGTACCGAGAACGATATGGGCCTCTTCGTACTTGGTTTTATTGTTCTTGTCCTTCCACGTTCGCGCCGCGCGGGGCCGCACGGCCCCCGTCCACCCTTCCGCCGCGATCAGGGACACGTCATCATGCATAACGTCGTTCCAGAAGTTCATCAATTGCTCATACACACCGTACTCGTCGATCAATGGACGCGCCCGGAAAGCTACCAGCAGTGCCTCGGAGATGTCGTGGATGAGTTCGGCGGGCTTGGTGCCCGCTTCAATCTTCTGGAGTAGCGGGCGCTTACTCGCCCAGCACGATTTCACCATTTCAGCGGTGCCACGGTTAAAGGATGCGTACTCGACGGAGCCGGTAACTCTGTCCTGAATCGTGCTCGGTTCAACCCTCAGCTGAGAGTAGCCTTCTCGGAGCGGGGCAAAAAGTTCGTTCCGAAGACTTGGGAAGGCATCCCAGTACGGCTGGAGGGCTTCCAAGTCTCCGTTTGGAATTCCTCCGAGCACGTGCGCGCGGAGATCATGGATGTCCTCAGGCTCGGAGGAATCAATGTATCTCGGAATGTTGAGGTTGTAATCGTTTTTTGGATCCGCGATCTCGCTGATTGGCACCATACGCGAGTAGCGAGGGATCTCTTTGCTGGCGATGAATGCGTCGACGATCTTATGCATGTCGCGTGGGCGGAGCCGGTTCTTGGGTCCGTCTTTGGCAAAGCCCTTGCTGGCGTCGATCATGAAAATCCCGCTTCGTGCCTGGGCGTCCTCTTTGTCGAGCACGATGAGGCAGGCGGGAATGCCGGTGCCGTAGAAGAGGTTGGCCGGCAAGCCGATGAGCGCCTTAATATATCCGCGCTTGATCAACTCAGTACGGATTCTCGCCTCGGCGTTCCCTCGGAATAGCACGCCGTGCGGGATGACCACGATTCCCTTGCCACGTGGCCGCAGCGACTTGACCATGTGTAGTAGAAATGCATAGTCGCCGTTCTTATCCGGCGGTGTGTCAAAGCCGTCGAATCGGCCGTAAGTAGAGTCGAAACCATTGGTCCAGGTTTTGACAGAGAACGGCGGGTTTGCCACCAGATAATCGAAAGTCTGGAGGTTGCCGTTATAGGTGAATTTCGGATCCGCGAGGGTATTGCCCTGGCGGAGGTCGTGGGTCTCGTTGCCGTGGAGGATCATGTTCATCCGCGCGAGCGCCCAGGTGGCGTTATCATTCTCCTGACCATAGATCGTCAACCCGTTCGGCGCTGCATCGGCGACCTTGATCAACAGCGATCCGGAACCACAGGTCGGGTCGTACACGGTAGTCGATTTGGGAGTATCTGCCGGGATCTGGAGCAGCTGCGCCATCACGCGGGAGACCTCGGCCGGGGTGTAAAACTGGCCTTTGCTCTTGCCGGACTGGGTGGCGAAGTGCCGCATCAGGTACTCGTATGCGTCCCCCAGCAGATCGTCTCCCTCGGCTTTAGAGCCGGTGAAGTCCATGTCCTGGAAGATACCGATCAGGTTTGAGACCTTGGCTTGATGCTCTTTGCCGGAGCCGAGCTTTGCGGGATCGTCGAAGTCGGCGTTGTTGATGACACCAAGCAGGTCGTTCTCCTCGGCAAGACGCCTTACCGCGATGTTGACCTTCTCACCAACATCGGGCTTGCCTTTGAGCGAGACCAGGTAATCGAAAGATCCGTCTTCGGGGACGAATATTAGCGACGAGTTATCTGCCTTCGCCTTGTCGGAGACGTACTTCACGAACAGCAACGTGAGGACGTAGTCCTTGTACTGGCTCGCGTCCATCGAGCCACGGAGCTCGTCTGCGCTGCTCCACAACGAGGAGTACAGATCCGATTTCTTCAGCGCCACAGTTCACTCTTTCCAATTTCCAATTCTTAAGTCCCCTGACGAGAGCTGCCTTCACGAGAGCGCAGATACTGCTCAGGCTATTCATAAACCATCGCCTACGCTCGGCACCGCGGCCCCACCACTTCGGACCCATGCGTCAACCGCACTGGCCTGGAACTTCCACAGCCTTCCGACCTTGTGGGCTGGCATCGAGCGTTCGGCGATCCAGGTATAGACAGTCTCCGTGGTGACGCTCAGATGCGAGGCGATCTCGTCGGCGGAAAGCCACGGTTCTATCACTAAAGCACTCCTCGAGCCTGACAGCGCAGTATAACGGCTGTCAGACTCGATCCTACCGGAATTTGACTCGATCTGACTTGGTTTGGATCGGTTGAGCAGTTGAAACCCTCGCTTAGGCGACGAGTGAACTTCTGGACGGCGTCACTCGTGGGCCAGCGCATCGATGACGGTTGGCAGGTATTTGCGGACTTGCTCCCGGTCGCTCTCCTGTTCCTGATCGGACAGCTCGGAGTAGGTCGTTTCAATCTGCGCCTCCCACCGCGCCGCCAATTCGGCAGGCACAATCAAGGAACCGTCATCACGGCGCTCACACTGGTCATGTACGTACTTTTGCCAGTGCGCCCACCGCTCGTGCTCGATCGCGGCTAGCCTTTCAATAGTCCGTTGACTCTGAAGGATCTCTCGGATACGATCCTGCGAGTGCATCAGATCAGCGCCTGGTCAACAAGGGCCCAGTAATGCTGTCCAAGAACCGTTAGCTCACAAGCCTTCGATTCCATCGCAGCGTGCCACATGTGTGGAGCTCCGACCGGGCGGACAAGATTCACTTTGACCAGCGCCTGCAGCACCGCAAAGTCCGCGTTCTTGGCAGGATCAGGCGCAGGGGTCGAGGCGGCTTCGCTGCCTGACCGTTCGGGTTCATATGTGGGATCGAGCTGGAGCTGCGCAGCGGGATCGTCGAACAGGTACGTAAGTTTTCGCAACTGCGACAACTCGATAGGCGCGTCAGTCGACCTAAGCGAGACGAACTTCTTGACGTTTGTTTTGAACACCGGGCGCTGCGTCCAAGGACCAAGAGACTGGTCTATATGCGCGTAGACGCTGCCGGGCGTCACCTCGCCCACAAGGTTGGCGGCAGCGCCATTGAGCGCATCCACAAGCAAGTTCGTGAACACGCCCGAACCGCCGCGCTCCATGGCGTACTGCTCAGCCGTGGATGCCGTCAGGATAGTAACACCCTCCTTGATCTCTGCGACCCGGGCAGCGACAGGGTTACCACCCGCGATACCACTGTGGCAGCTGTCAAGAATGATCACTTTATTTTTCGCAGGCGAGGCATTAGCGAAAGACATCACATCCGCCAGTGATAGCCCGTCGTGCCCGTTGGCACAGTCGCTTGCGCACAGGTAACCACCGGCACCGTCAACGTATCCATGCCCTGAGAAATAGAACAACGCTATTTCTGCATCATCCTTGAACAACTCCTCGACAGCGTCACGCAACTCGTTACGTGTAACCGCCGCCCCCGGCCCCGTGCCAGTCAGCAGCAACGGTTGAGCGAAATTAAGCGTGCCGTCCGCATGATGCCCCAGCATGCTCTTCATACTGTAGGCATCGTTCACTGCACCCTGCAAAGAGCCGATCTTGTCGTAGTGGTCGATTCCAACGATAAGTGCTTTACGCATGTCGGTACCCCTCAGAGCGAATCAATGAAGCCGGAGATGTTTGCGTCGCTCCAAACCACCGTGCGGACACCAACAATGGGAGTCCGATCGTTCGAGTATGCCCAGATGCCGAGAAGCGGCTTGCCCTCTTCCTTGGCGCACTGAATCTCCCATTTCTGCCCTGAAGACGTGAGCGAGTTCTTGCTTACGAGCACAATCACTCCATGAGAGCGGCGGATGCGTGTGCGGACCTTGTCTTTCCAACCGGAATCGTAGGGTTGCTTCACAGACATGTCCGTGAACTCATACGGTGAGCGCGGTCCTAAGGACTGGCCCTTTAGAAAATCTCTCTGTCGTTCGTCTTCGATTGCAAACGCAACGAACACAACCTTTTTCTCAGCCATGATCTGATCTTTCCATTCTTTGAGCCGCGGCACCGTATATGTCGCGTCCAAGCTCAGGAACAGGCTAACGGTCACCACCGACATTTAGCGCTTGGCCAATGGCGGGTAGCCGAGTCATGTGCTAGGCATCGGTCAGACGACGATTAACGTTTCCGCTGACAAGCAGGGTGGGAATAGCTCGATCGGTTCATGAACTTCTCCCGCACGATCGGTGTCCCACACCGCGCGCAGGGGAGCCCGGCAAGACCGTAGGCATTCAAACTGCGAGCAAAATAACCGCTGCTGCCGGCCACGTCGACATAGAGAGAATCGAACGACGTCCCACCCTGGGCCAATGCGGCCGCCATGACATCTCGCGCCGCGTCGATCAGAGCTGAAATCCCGGACTTGCTCAAGGACGATGCCGGCGTCTCCCCGCGCACCTTGGCAGCCCACAGCGCCTCGTCGGCGTAGATGTTCCCGATGCCAGACACCACCGTCTGGTCCAGTAGCGCACGCTTGATCCCCACCGGCTTGCTCTTGATCCGCGAGACCACCGCAACCTGCTCGAATTGCGGATCGAACGGATCACGGGCGATGTGGGCGATCGGCGAAGGCAGGACCGCTCCGCTTTCATCGAACACAAGGTGCCCGATCTGTTATCCGAGCCGGCTCGGGCCGACGGCGCTCATCTGCTCGACGAGGACGCCGGTCAGAAGGCCGGCGATCTCGACCCTCTGGCGGAAGGTCGCCAGCTCGCCGAGGCCAACGTGGGGCGACCATCCAGGTCGACAGCATATTGAGATTGTCGGACTGCACGACTAGCGCATACTGAGACCTCTGCTGCTCATAGCCTCGGGCATCGCGAGGCGCGCGCAATCGGTAAACGACACGACGCATGCAACGGCTCCATATCGCGCAACACCCGCGGCCTCCGCACTGTCGACCGGGTCAGCAGCCAGGGCCTCGCCCTCGGCCTCGGCAAGGAGCCTGGCCTATGCGTGTCGGGCAGTGGCATCCACCAGGGCGTCGCTCCTGCGATAACTCATGTCGCGGATCGAGACGCGGAACCCGAGGCCACAGTGGCCAGAGGGCGCGGTGTTAGCAGGCAGACGCCGTACACGGCGCTGGCAGGAGAGCACAAGGCACGCACCAGCCGCGGATGCGTCTTAGCAAGGTCCCCGTTTAGGAGCTACCGGAGAGTTAGATGTCTAGGTCGACGAGACGCGTTCCGTCCCAACTCCAATTCGACGCACCGTGGAAACTGCTGGACTGGCTGATCTTCGCCCCGCTTCGTTCTTTCAGAACCTTAGTAAGAGGACCAAGCGACCACTCTGCACCTTCGAATAACACCTTGGAGTCACTTACGACATGAGCTGTGAGCATCGGGTTTGAGATGAACTCGATAGTCTCGCCGATGAGTTGGTTCAGGGTCTCGCGAGAATCGAACTGGGCGGAGGCTCGCTCGTTTTGACTCCAGTTGCTTGCTCGCTTGAAGCGAGCTGGCACCTCGAGAATGTGTTGCAGCAAGATGTGAAGCAGATAGTCTCGTCGCCGTTTGATAGCTGCCCCGTCCCAAACATCCCTGTCAAGCACGTGATTCTGTGTGACCTGCAGGCCGGACTTACCTTGGTACGTCTTCTTCTTCTCGGCGAATCCCTTGTTGCCAAGCTCCTGGTTGTGGCGGATGAGCGTGATGTTGCCGATATTATTCACGAGCTCTTGGTGCACCTCTTCAGCATCGTCGCCGAGGACTCGCACCCAGTCCGGGCTGAGCTTCTGCGGCATGATGTGCTCCAGCTGCAGATGCGTGTCGTCCCATTGGGGACGAGATTTGGTCAGTGATTCCTCTGCCAACGAAAGAAGCAGGCGGGGATAGTTCCTCGACCGCCCAAGGTTGTAGAAGTTCATGCTCCGCAGTCGCGCGCCCATCTCGTCGTCGTTCGGAACGCGGAGCGCATACTCCTGAGAGGAGAGTTGGCTGAACAAGGTGTCGGAGATGTCTTCCGAGTCATATAGCTCACCAAGCCTGGATCCCAAAACAGGGTAGAACTTGTTCTCGGCCTGAGTCATGCCGAGCACTCGGCGACGCAAGATGTAAGTGCGGAACCCCGTGAGCACGCTGACCACGTTGTCGTCGCTCAACAGCTTGTCTTCCCGTGCCGCCAGGACTTCACTCAGGTATGAGTACGCAGGGTTGACGCCGATGACGTTGAGATCCTCAATCGTCTGGTCAATGCGGTGGATGCCGGTCTGCTCGAGGCCGCAGATGATCGCATACGGGTGGGAGTATCGAACGAAGCTCTCGAAGAGCGTCTCCACGCTCCGCCCGCGCACAATCTCCTTGAAAGAGCCATACAGTTCCTTGTAGTTGCTTTCCCTGGCGACCTTGAAGCTCCTGTGCTGGTCAGCCTGCATCCAGTCGCGAATAAACTCTGAGAGTTGGCCGGGCAATCGCTTCTCGAGAGAAAGCCAGTATCCGTTGTAGAGGTCCGTCTGCTGCTGGCTACTCTTTCCCATGAGCAGATAGTTGCGAACCAGGTCTGCCAGAGAAAGCGGTTTACCGAGCGAGTTCATTGACTCGAAGATCTCTTGGGGGTTCTCCCAAGGATTGCGCTCTGGTTCGAGTTGGATAGAAATGATGCTGAACTTGGACAACCCCTTGACCAAAAGGTTCTTCTTGCGGTCGTCGCTCATCGGCTCAAGTGCCTTGCGGAAGAACTGGTAGTTTTGGTGCACCGCGGAGTTCTTGTAACTTGCGTCGATCTCGGTTCGAAGCACAAGGCGCTTGTAGGCTTCCCAGTCGGTCTCGACCTGCTTTAACTTAATCTTGTACTCGACGTCGGCGTCTGCTCGATCATTCTGAAGGTACCGGCGTTGGATCTCTGCCTGATACTTCTCATCCTGAATACTGTCACGCAGGGCCATTAACAGGAGCATAGTTGTGGTAATACGCTGCTGGCCGTCAGTAAGAACAAACTTGTCGGGGATGCCGAATCCTGAGTCCTCGACCACATAGACGATGCTGCCGAAGAAGTGTTCCGTTCGTACGTTCTCCAAATTAGAGTCTGCAACTTTCTCGACATCTGCGAGCAGGACCTTGCAATTATCGGGCGACCACTCATAGTTGCGTTGGTATGGTGGGATGAAGAATGTCACATCATTGTTCGACAATGAGTCGAGCAAGTACATCGGGCTTGCCTTCATGCAGGAGTTCCTCTTCGTGTTCTGGAGCATCAATGCTTTGAGAAGTTTGCGCGGTTAGGGTTGAACCAGCGCTCGGTGCTCCTATCCTCTCACTTCTCACCGATACTTCGAGCCCAGCCGTTGGAAGGGGAATACGTAGAATCGCCAGTAACTCCGCATAGGCATCCGCTGATGGATCTGGGCGCATGGAGTACGAGGAGAAGGACAGCCGGGACGGCGTGCCGATCCGCACGCTTGTTGGCGACGACTACCGGACGCGCTCGGCGTGCGGTGGTGACTACGAGCCGAACATCAGCTTCGGCTCCGACTAGCACGGCGTGAGGATCTCGCTCGAAGGCCCCGTTCACGGGGTACAAAGACTGCTCGACCAATTCGAGACCTGCCGCTGACTCGCGGACGGATCCTTAGCCCCTCCGGTCCTGGAGATGCTCCGGGACGGCCTTCCGAAAAGCGGCCGTCAGCGGCGGCGCAACCTCTTACATCTTCTGGACATGCCGCCCGATGCGCAGCCCACCCGAACACGTCGTTCAGGTCGGAGACGCGAACCAAGGTATTGATGACCGGACGTCCGTCACGACCAATTATCTTTTCTTTACGCGCGGGCAAGTTCCTCTGCCTAATGCGCCGCCAGATCGCCTGAGTGCTGCCGTGGTGACGGTTGGCCGCGGCCACGATGTCGACTCGATCGGTGGATCGACGAGGCTCTCCAGCGGGAAGGCGTCGCCATCGCAACGCAAAGTGTGCCGACCGTCAGGTAACATATGCCCGGTGTCCACCGCCAGCGAAACAATCGTCTTCTCGTCACCATCGAGCCGGAGCAGGTAGAAGGTTTCCGACTCGGTATTGATGACCCAGGAGCCATCGTCGTCGAGATCGTGTTGATCGCGTCGCTTCAGCAGCCGGAGGAAGTTGTGCACATTGCCCCAGTAGAAAAGCTGGCCGTGAGCTTCATCGCAGGACGAGCCATAACAGACGCCCAAGGTCTTGCCGAACATGTACTCACAGAACCCGCCGAATCGATCGCCGAGGTACGTCTTGAGCTGGCGCTCGGAGTGCCCCATGACGCAGTCAGGCGTGGGGGAGACTTGCCTCGTTGAAAATGGTCATTTCGCTTTCTCGTCGGGGAACTCGCTGAGGATCCGGACAATATTGCCGGCCGATGTGGCGTCGTAGATGCTTTCCCTCCATGCCTCATGGTTTGGTACGCGTCAGAAGAAGCGATGACGTCCGTAACTGTCTGCAACGGGACTATATATTGACGTGTAGCGGGTCGAATCAGTGGAGTCAAAGAGACAGACTCGTGTGCATTCTTCGGTCGCACTGCAAGCCCCTTGAACTAACGTTTTCGCTGGCAGGCCGGGCAAAAATAGCTAGATCGATTCATGAACCGTTCACGTACGATTAGGGCACCGCACCGCCCACACGGATGGCCTTCTAGCCCGTAGACATTTAAGCTTCGGGCAAAATATACAGATTTTACGTTCACATTAACGTACAGGGCTTCGAAACTCGTCCCACTTCTGTATTTATACAGCCCCTAGGGAAGAAACATGTCGAGAAGTATGCCCCAGCCTGCGAGTTGCAAACTTGCCCTCGCGGATTCAGAGAACATAACGGCCTTTGTCTCGCCCTGCCAGCGGGTGAAGACGGGGTTACTATGAAGGGCTAGCCTCAATCAACCCTGAAAGGCAGGGTTGATTGCGATTGATGTTAAACAGACGAGTGTTGGGATGGTGAAAATGCTCAAAGGGTCAATCCACGTCGACGTTGCGTAGGAAGCCGCAGCTACCCTTTGCTCGAAGGAAGCGCACAGGAATTGTCCACTGACCCATAATTTTTATGCAAACGTACAATCACCAAACCGCATCACTAGCGGATACCCATCTTAGACCACGGTATCAGCCCCAACCATTGCACTCAATGCAAGAAGGCCCCGCAGCTGTGAAAATCAACTACGGGGCCTAAAATGCCTAGTAAACTGGTGTTTACCAGCCGCGCTCTGCCAGTCGGTGAGGCACTGGAACGTCGGTGACGTTGATGCCAACCATGGCTTCGCCCAGACCGCGGGAGATCTTGGCCAGCTCATCTGGGTTGTCGAAGAAGGTAGTTGCCTTCACGATGGCTTCTGCGCGCTGTACCGGGTTGCCGGACTTGAAGATGCCCGAGCCGACGAACACACCGTCTGCGCCCAGCTGCATCATCATTGCAGCGTCGGCAGGGGTAGCGATGCCGCCTGCGGTGAACAGTACTACTGGCAGCTTGCCGGTTGCAGCAACTTCCTTGACCAGTTCGTATGGAGCCTGAAGTTCCTTGGCGGCTACGTACAGCTCATCTTCTGGAAGCGCAGACAGCTTGGCGATCTCTGCGCGGATCTTGCGCATGTGGCCAGTAGCGTTCGAAACGTCGCCGGTGCCTGCTTCGCCCTTCGAGCGGATCATTGCAGCACCTTCGTTGATGCGGCGCAGAGCCTCACCCAGATTGGTAGCGCCGCACACGAATGGAACAGTGAATGGCTGCTTGTCGATGTGGTTCTCGTAGTCAGCAGGCGAGAGCACCTCGGACTCATCGATGTAATCGACACCCAGGGACTGCAGGATCTGTGCCTCGACGAAGTGGCCGATACGGGCCTTGGCCATGACCGGGATCGAGACCTCGTTGATGATGCCGTCGATCATGTCTGGGTCGCTCATGCGCGATACGCCGCCCTGGGCACGGATGTCTGCAGGAACGCGCTCCAGAGCCATAACTGCAACGGCGCCTGCATCTTCTGCGATGCGGGCCTGCTCGGGAGTGACCACGTCCATGATGACGCCGCCCTTAAGCATTTCGGCCATTCCGCGCTTGACGCGATCCGAACCGACGACGGAGTTCTGGGAGTTAGACATGGGAGAACTGATTCCTTTCGACACAGCATAACCGCCGCCATTTTCCGCGCTCTGCGTTGGTGCAGAACCGGTTGGCGGCGAGGAAGTACTCAATAATCGTAGGATCTGCCTACTTTGTTACCTCGTGTGTGTCGTAACATTGTTACGATAGTAGACTTGTCTATTGGATGCTTTGATTGACGTAACAATTCCATTTCCGCGTTAGAGCATGTCAACTAGCCTTTTTCCACCATGCTGACGAATCATGGGTGCACTGGTTTAGCTCTTAGTTTCCTTAGACGCGGTGCCAGTTCTTGGACCCCAGTCCCAATTGACCCGTGAAACTGTTAGAGGTCTTGCCTGCCATGAGGCGGCATCAGGGTCGGCGATATGGATTGGCGCGAAGTGCTTGGTAGTCCGCCCGCCGTGTGCGTGGCACAGGGCGGGCGGATCTGAGTAGTTAGTTGGTCAGGACATCGCGGCGGTTGAACCTGGCCATGCCGGCGGCAGCGAGCACCAGTGATATCAACGTCAGCACAGCCAGCGGGGCCCAACTGAATTCCTCGGCAGGGACTCGCGGGATGGCACCGAACGGGGTGGAGCGAATGACGTCGTCCGAAAGCGAGAAGAGCCCGCCGAACATTGCCGCCATCACCGACAGCCCGTAGACCGCCCAGGTGATTGCCGTGGTGAAGCGCGGAAGGTAGCCGAAGGTCAGCAGCTGCAGGCCCAGCATCGAGAGCACCGCCGGCCAGAAGGCCAGGCAGGCGCCAGCCAGCTGGCCCGGATCGCCAGATCCCTGGGACGACGCCCCGGTCAGGTAGCCGGCGAGCAGCAGCATCAGCCCCGAACCCAGCACCGCGATGAGCAGGTGGGCGCCGAGCCACGTGCCGCGGGACAGGGAGCCCGCAAGTTGCTGTTCAAGCCGACCGCTTTCTTCCTCGCTGCGCGCGGCGCCAAGGCACTGGATCGCAAAGGCGCCGGCCAGCAAGGCGTTGAACACCACGAAGATGCCAAGAACACCGTCGAGCATGCTGTGCCCGGTGCCCACGAAATTGCGGGCGAAGGGGTTATCGGGATCCAGCAGCGAGCTCATGGCCTGAGCAACGGAGCCGAAGAACAATCCCGAGACGGCCGCGCCGATGAACCAGCCAATCAGCGAGGAGCGCTGCAGCCGCAGCGTTAGTCCCAGCGCGGTGGTAGTGAATCTGCTGGCGGCTGCAGGTCCCCGGCGTTCGGGCAGGATGCCTGCTCCTAAGTCTCGGGAACTGTCGATCCGCAATGCCGCCAAGCAGCCGAGCACGCCTAAGCCGGTCAGAGCGAGCAGAGGCCACCAGTTGTCCTCGCCGAAGGCGCGCATGTTCTGTGCCCAGCCAATGGGCGAAAGCCAGCTGAGCCAGCTGGGATTGATGCCGTCGGCCTGCAGGTCGGCGGCGGCGCGAATGAAGTAGAACAGGCCGATCAGCGCCACTCCCAGCGAGTTCGCTCCACGGCTGGTGGAAGCGAGCTGGCCGCAGATCGCCGCCAGGCCGATGAATGCCAGTCCGGTGCCGGCGATGGAGGCGCCCATGATCCAGCTGCCGGTCGCGGGCAGTGCAACCGACAGGCACAACAGGCTGATGAGCAGGCCGGTGAGAAGACACAGCCCCGCGGAAACCAGATAGTTCGCGCTCGGGTAGGCGTGGCGTCCCAGCGCCGTGGAGCGCAGCAATTCGGTGCGCCCGGCTTCCTCATCGGCGCGGCCGTTGCGGGTGATCAGGAAGACCACGGCGAAGGCCAGAGCGACGGCAAGCGTCATCCAGATCTTGATGACCAGGATGCCTCCCAGTGATCCCGCGGCATAGGGCAGACCGGTCATGGCTGCCACGGCCGGGGTGTTGGCCACCTGGGCGTAGGCGTCGCGCGCTTCCTGCGTGGGGAAAGCCTGCTGCTGTGAGTCGTAGACGATCGGGATCATCGAGGCCAGAACCAGAGCCCAGATGCTCAGGCGCAGCCAGTTGCGGCGAAGGATGAACCATGCGGCCGTCCCGACGCCGGCCAGCGTGCTGGTGCCGCCGGCCGAGGAGACCTGTGGCTGGATGCGTTCGGTCGCTGTATGACGCCCGTGGGCGGTGCCGGTGGTCATCGCAGCTCGCCTCCCTGGGCTGAGACCGGGGTGCGGGCCTCATCCGAATAGTGGCGTAGGAACAGGTCCTCCAGCGATGGCGGTGCGCTGATCAGGTTGCGCGGCGAATACCGCGCCAGTGCGGCTAGAACCCCTGGCAGCTGTGCCGGATCGACGCTGAAACTTGCGGTGCTGCCGGCCAGCTTCAAATCCTCAACGCCCGGGACCGCGGTAAGTTCGGCGGCGTCGCCTGAGACATCCACGGTGACTTCGGTGCGTTGCAGGTGGCGCAGGTCGGCGAGCCGGCCCGCCTCAACGGTCTGTCCGTCGCGGATGATGGTGACGGTGTCGCAGAGCTTTTCGACCTCGGCGAAGATGTGGCTGGAGAGCAGCACGCTGCGCCCCTCGTCGGCGGCTTCGCGGATGCAGGAGGTGAAGACCTGTTCCATCAGTGGGTCCAGGCCCGAGGTTGGTTCATCGAGCAGCAACAGCTCGGCGCGTGAGGAGAGCGCTGCAACCAGGGCGACCTTCTGGCGGTTGCCCTTGGAATAGCTGCGGGCCTTTTTGGACGGATCTAGATCGAAGCGTTCAAGCAGCTCGCTTCGGCGCTGCTCATCGACCTGGCCGTGAAGTTTGGACAGGATGCTGATGGCCTGGCCGCCTGTGAGGTTCGGCCAGAGGTTCACCTCGCCCGGGACATAAGCCACGCGGCGGTGCAGGGCGACGGCATCCTGCCAGGGGTCGGCGCCGAGCATCCGCGCTGCTCCCCCGTCCGCCTTCAGCAGGCCCAGCAGGATGCGGATGGTTGTGGATTTTCCTGCACCGTTCGGCCCCAGGAACCCGGCAACCTGGCCGGTTTCAACCCGCAGGTCCAATCCTGACAGGGCGGCGGTGCGCCCGAAATTCTTGTGTAGTCCGCTCACTTCAATGGCCGGAATGGTGGTGGCCATGGCGTACTCCTTTACCGAGGTTCGGCAGTTCCCGCGGACCCCGCGGGAGGGACATTGGCTGCGCCGGAGGCCAGATACTCGTTGAGATAGGCCGGGTCGGTGAACAGCCCTTCAGAATAAAGCTCCAGTGTGGGCAGGGCAATTTGCGCATAGTAGTCCTGCATCACGGTGGCGAAGTCTTCTGGATCCTGCGGCGGGTTCAGCGCGAAGTGCAACACCAGCGCCCCTAGGGACTGCAGAATCAAAAAGCGTGCCCGAGCCGGTTCATTGCGGCTGGGGACGACCAGCCCGCGCGAGACGGACCGGTCCAAAAGAACGAGCGCTTCTGCGATCAGGTGCTCGGTGAATTGAGTACCTGCCTGGGCGCCGTCGCGCACCGAACGCAGAATGTACAGGATCAGCACCCCGCCCTCCCTGGAGCTGGGCAGATGGTTGAACACCTGCTGGGGGCTTGCCTCCAGGGAATCTTCCTTCATGCGGCGGTAGCGTTCGAGCACGGTGGCGTCGCATTCTTCCCGCAGCGCCTCCTTGGATCCGAAATGATGGCGCACCAGCCCTGCGGTGACGTTGGCGCGGGTGGCGATCGCCCGCAGGGAAACATCAAATCCCTGCGCGGCGAAGGCCTCGATTGCCGCGTCGCGCAACCTGGCTCGACCTGTCAGATCCTGTTGTGCTGTACTCACGTATAGGAGGCTACCCCGATGTATAGCCGTTGGCAATGGGTATTTTTGAGCTGGTTTTAACAACCCAATTCCACGCCCGCGGCGCTGATTAAATGCACGCCGAAGCCTGCTCGAAGCTCAGCGCCAACGTGGCGTTGACCAGTCGTTCTTTGGGGTTGCCGGATGCTATGGAGGCGGACAGCGCCCCGGCGAAATGCCACCCGTGATGCCCTGCCAATGCCCGGAGGTTCCCCAGGTTTCTGTGATGCAGGACCGTGGGATTCTCGGGATAGCTGCCCAGCAGCAGGGTTCCTCGGTTGAAGCCCCGATTGACCGCCGCCTCAAGGGTCAGCGCGGTGTGGTTCAGGGTTCCCAAATCCGGGCGGGTGATCACCACGAGGCGGGCCTCCACTGCGGCGGCTAGATCGGCGATATTTGCACCGGCGGCGCACAGGGTGACCAGCAGTCCCCCAGCGCCCTCAACGAAGACCGTGTCATGGTCGAGTGCAAGCCTGCGAATCCGTTCACGGTGTTCATCGAGTGTTGGAAGTGCGTCGATCGCCGCTTGGCCCCCCGCCACCAGCGCCGCATCCACCGGGGCCATGGGCTCGCGCAGCCGCACACCCTCCGCGATGCTCAGCCGGGCCGGCTCCCCCAACCATGACGCAATGTTCTGGGCATCTCCGGGTTCCGCGGCGTCCACACCCGTCTGCGTCGGCTTGTAGACGGCCACGCTGCGTCCCTGCGCCAGCTCCCTGGCCACCAGGGCTGCCGTTGCGACGGTTTTTCCTACATCGGTATCGGTGCCGGTAATGACATAGATCATGCGCTGCGCTCCCTGGTTCTCTTGCGGCGGGTAATGACAGCTTCGGGAGTTTGAAATGAAATGAGGTGGCGCCATCCGGGGCTTGGGTCGCTCAGCTCGATGTCGGGCAGCGCCCCTGCGGCCTGACGAAGGACCACCTCGGTTTCCATGCGGGCAAGTCCCGCGCCCAGACAGCGATGCAGCCCAAACCCGAAGACCAATGAGTCGTCTCCCGACTCGGCGACTGCCCCACCGGAGAGGCGGAGCACGAGTTCTTCACCGGCGGAGAAGTTCTGGCCTGCCAGGGTGGTATCGCTGAGCACGACACGGCGCCAGGTGGGCACGGATGATGCGTGCAGCAGGACTTCATGCACCACGCTGTCGCTGGCTGCATCACCGCCTTCCGCTGCGGCGCAGCGGGACCAGCGGCCGTCGTGCAGGGCGGTGAACAGGGCGCCCTGGATGAGCATTGCGGTGGTTTCCTGACCGGCGATCCCCAGGAAATAGGCCAGCGAAACGATGCGGGCGCGGTCTACGCCCGCGTGGTGCAGGGCGGAATAGAGGTTGCCGTCATCGCGTTTTAGTGCTTCATCGACGGAGCCGCGAAGCCACGTATGGTAGCCGACGGCGCTGTGCGCAAGCTCCTGCTGCCGCCGGGCATCGGGCCAGCCCCAGAACAATTCCAGCGAGTCCCTGCTCCATCCCTTGAGCTGGTCCATGGGCGGGATCGTGGTTCCGCTCATGCGGGCCATCACCTCCGGCGGGATGACGGCGGCGAGCTCCTGCGCGAGGTCGACCTCATCGCCCCAGCGATAGCGTTCGCGAAGACCAGCGCACAGTTCACGGGTGCGTTCGGCGATGAACTCGCGCTGCTGAGCAACCTTCGCGGGGCTGAAAAAGCCGGCAACCACCCTCCTGACCGCAAGGTGCTCTGCCCCGGAGGCGCTGGCAAGCACCGGTGGCAGGGCGAAGCGTCCCCGGGCGAGGATCCGCAGCGTGGCAGGCTCCAGTTCCACCGCCGCCTGCAGGGCATTGGCAGGCGTGAATTCCTGTGCATGGCGCAGGATTTCGCGTACAAGTTGGGGGTCTTCGATGCTGCGATAGCGGTCGGTGACCAGCTGCGGAAACACCTGGTCCAGCCGCTGGGCCAGCGGGGCCGCCGCGGTGGCGGAAGGTGCAGGTGCTGGCAGTGCCGGTGCGAATGGACAACTCATGATTCGACCTCTCCTATGGTTCGGGCCACGGCTTGTACGGCGCCGGCAAGTTCGGCGGGATGCTGATGGGCGTGGGCGGTCAGGCGCAGACGCGAGATGCCGTCGGGTACGCTTGGCGGCCTGAAACAGGAAACGGCGATGCCCCGTTCTCGCAGCAGGGCTGCGGCCAAGATCGCTTGCTGCGGGGATTTCATGCGCACCGATTGCACCGCACCGGCGGCATCCTCAACCCGGCCGGCCAGATGCTCTTCGTTGGACAGCAGGCGGCGGATCATCAGCGCGTTGGCTCCAAGTCCGGTAATCCTTTCCTCGGTGGCCAGCTGCAGCGCCGCATGGGCGGCAGCCGCCGCGGCCGGGGCCAGGGCCGTGTCGAAGATGAAGGTGCGGGCGGTATTCAGCAGGTGCTCGCGCCACAATGACGCCTGCGCCCCGCCAAGCAGCACCGCTCCGCCCTGCGCCCCCAGCGCCTTGGACAGGGTGGCGGTGACCAGTACATGCTCCGCCTGAGCCAGCCCGGCTGCGTTGGCGGCCGATCCGCCCGGCACGGCGGCCAGCGAGTGCGCTTCGTCGATAAGCAGCAGGGCGCCATGGTGCGAGCACAGCTCGGCCAGCGGCTGCAGCGGTGCGGCGTCGCCGAGCACCGAATATAGGGATTCCACCACCACAAGCACCCGGGGCTTGCCCGCGGTGGATTCCGCGTTGGCACGCAATGCGGCGTTCAGGTCATCGAGGTCGTTGTGTTCAAAGTTTGACGTTGCCGCACCGGAGAGGCGTGCCCCGTCGATCAGGCTTGCGTGGGCGTGCGCATCGAGCAGCATCAGGCTTCCGGGGCCGCCCAACGCGCCCAGCACGCCGAGGTTCGCGGTGTAGCCGCTGGAAAATACCAGCGCCCTGCTCCTGCCGGTGTACCTGCTCAACGCCGCCTCCAAGTCCCGGTGGATCCCCCAGGTGCCCGAGGCCACGCGGCTGGCCGTGGCGCCGGTGCCGATGGAGCAGACGGCGTTGACCGCGGCGTGTCGCACCCGAGGGTGCGAGCTGAGCCCCAGGTAGTCGTTGGAGGCCAGGTCGAACAGTGCTTCGCGCGAGTTGTCGCTGCGCTGCATCTCCCTCGCCGTGCGCACCGCGGCGCGGGTGCTCAACCAGGCATCCCAGCTCGTGGCCGTGGCCCGTGTCCTCATCTCAACCCCCCGTAGACCTGTTCGACGGCACCGCACAGCGCGGCGCCGAGCAGCTGCAGCTGGTCGTCGGTGCAGATATAGGGCGGCATGACGTACACCAGGTCCCGGAAGGGCCGGACCCAGGCGCCGCGTTCCACCGCGGCGGCGGTCACCCGGGCGACGTCGACGGGTTGGCGCAGCTGGATTACCCCAACCCCGCCCAGTACGCGCACCGCTTTAACCTGTGGCAGGGTGCGTGCTGATGCCAGCGAACTGCGCAGCGCTCGTTCCAGCCGAGCTACCTGCTCCTGCCAAGGTGCCTGCCGTGCCGCGGCACCGCCGGTCTCGGGAGTACCGGTGAGCAGGTCCACACTGGCGCATGCGATGGAGCAGGCCAGCGGATTGCCCATAAATGTCGGGCCGTGCAGCAACGCCGACGCACCGCCTCCGGCCAGTACCTGGGCCACATGCGACGAGCAGAGCATGGCTGCCAACGAGAGGTAGCCGCCGGTCAGCGCCTTGCCCACGCACATGATGTCCGGCTCTACCTGGGCATGCTGCACCGCAAAGAGCTGTCCGGTGCGCCCGAAGCCCGTGGCGATTTCATCGGCGATCAGCAGCAGCCCATGTTTGTCGGCAAGCTCGCGCAGCACCGCAATGACGCGCGGCGGGTAGAGGTACATGCCGCCGGCACCCTGCAGCAGCGGCTCGAAGATGATCCCCGCCAGGCTCTGCGCATGTTTGGCGGCCAGGCGGCGTGCCTGGGACTCCCAGGCGTCGAGTTCTTCCTCGTCGTAGATCCAGCCTCCGCCCACCGTATGTTCCGCGGCGGGCGGGCGCGGCAGAAAAATCTGTTCGCTGCACAGCGGTGCGAAGGCCGCATGCATGCCGTCCTGCGGGTCGCAGACGCTCATCGCGGCAAAGGTGTCCCCATGGTAGCCGCCGCGCAGGGCCATAAAGCGCTGGCGTTCGGGTTTGCCGCAGGCGTCCTGATACTGCAGCGCCAGCTTCAGCGCCACCTCGACGCTGATGGACCCCGAGTCTGCGAGGAATACATGGCGCAGGTTCGGCGGAGCCAGCGACACCAGGCGTTCGGCCAGCTCGACGGCGGGTTCATGGGTCAACCCGCCGAACATGACGTGGCTGAATTTTTCGATTTGTGCGTGCGCTGCGGCGTCCAGGACAGGGTTGCGGTAGCCGTGCACCATCGACCACCATGAGGCCATGCCGTCCACGACCCGGTGTTCGGCACCGCTGCGATCTCGCAGGAGCAGCTCGGCTCCCTGCGCTCCGTTCACGGCGTAGTGCGCCCCGGCGTCCACCGCCGCATAGGGGTGCCAGAGCAGCCCTGCATCCCGGCTCAGAAGGTTACGCGTTGCAGTTTTCATGCGTTGGGATCCTCGGCGGTTCCTGCTCCGCGGCGGCGCAGGACAGGTTCGCGCAGGGCAGTGGATCCACAGCCCGCGGCCGCGCTGCCACAGCCGGCCGCCCCCGAATCCTTCGGACCGCAGCCTGTACCGCAGCCCGTGCCGCAGCCGCCGGCGTGTTCTTCTTGGGTGGTTGCTGGGCCCGCGGCATGGGTGGCTTCCCGCAGTCCTCGGGCCACCTCGGCCGGGCTGGAGGATTCTTGGCCCAGGACGACGAATCCCGCGTCGGCAATCATTTCCAGGTCCTTGGCCGCACCCTGTCCCTCACTGGTCAGGTAGTCGCCGAGGAAGATCGAGTTGGCGACTTCCAGGGCGGTGGACTGCAGGGACCTCAGGTGCATTTCGCGCCCGCCGGCGATGCGCAGCTCCTTATCGGGGCATGCCATGCGCACCAGGGCGAGGATTCTCAGGCAGGCCAGCGGGGTCAGCAGCCAGGTGCCCTCCATGGGGGTTCCGTCGAAGGGCATGAGGAAATTGACGGGGATGGATTCCGAGCCCAGATCACGCAGGGCAAAGATCGCCTCGACAAGCTGCTCCGGGGTTTCGCCCAGGCCGACGATCAGTCCGGAGCAGGAAGAGAGCCCGGCGGACTGGGCCTGCTGCACGGTGTTGACCCGGTCTTGGTAACTATGCGAGGTACAGATTTCCGGGTAGAGGGATTCGGAGGTGTTCAGGTTGTGGTTATAGGCGTCGGCCCCGGCCTCCTTGAGCCGGGCCGCCTGACCGTCCTTGAGGATGCCCAGGCAGGCGCAGACCTCAACCTGCGGGTGTTCTTCCTTGAGCTGTTCGACCATGGTGGCCACCCGGTCCACGTCACGGTCGGTCGGACCCTTGCCGGAGGCGACCATGCAGACGCGGGAGGCCCCTCCGGCAATGCCATAGCCTGCCTGGGCCACCGCTTCGTCGGGTTTGAGCCAGGTGTACTTGAGGATTTCCGCCGTGGAGCCAAGGCGCTGGGAGCAATACGTGCAGTCCTCCGGGCACAGCCCGGACTTCAGGTTGACCAGGTAATTGACCTTGACGGTGTTTCCGAAGTACTTGCGACGCAGGGTTCCTGCGGCCCCTACCAAGGACAGCGTCGCAGAATCCGGGGTTGCGAGGATTCCCAGTGCTTCGGATTCGGTGATGTGGTGGCCTGCCAAGACCTGCGCTGCGAGCTGCTCGGCGCTGACGGTGTTTGCTGGAGATGCCTCGTGGGGGTCTGCAATGTTCAAGGTCATGGGGGTGCCTTTCGAACTGGAACACCGCGAGTGCTGCTTGCCGAGCCGATGGCAGGCTCAGGGATTCGCAATTCTTGAACGGTGTTCAATGTATGTTGATTACACACCGTACACCCTGATCAGCTCATTCTTGAACACCGTTCAATGGCGTGTCTCGCACCGAAGACCTCCGCCGGGTGGCGCTCATTGCACCTGGGCGGGCCTCCGGCCCCCTGGAAGAGATTCGACCCCGCTAGCACCTGCTTTCCACGGTTTCCCGGGCATTTCCCCGTGGGTGGATCTGCGAGTTTCCCTTCGCCATTGCCACGCAGCCGGGCGGCAAATTGGCCGCGGCGCACAGGAGGGCCCGTGGGCGGCCTGCGATCACCCCTACAGCCTGCATCGATCACCCCGATAAACCGCCTTCGGGCAGCAAAAAGCGCGTTGCCGACCAGACTATTTCTGGTCGGCAACGCGCTGATGCGTTCGCCTATTCTGCTACATCGAGGGGCTCGACGAGGGCGGATTCAGCCACCTCGCCCCACGCCCCGGCGATTGCGGCGCGCACCTCGGACAGGGTCTGCGGAATCGCTTTGGTTTGCGCAATGATGGGGAAGAAGTTCCCATCCCCGCTCCAGCGCGGCACCACGTGCTGATGCAGGTGGGCGGCGATGCCCGCTCCACCGGATTCACCCTGGTTCATGCCCAGGTTAAAGCCCGACGGGTTCGACACCTTGCGCAGCACCCGCATTGAATGCTGGGTCAGCGCCGCCATTTCCGCTGTCTCCTCCACGGTGATGTCCGTGTAGTTCGGCACGTGGCGGTAGGGGCAGATCAGCAGGTGGCCTGGGTTGTACGGGAAGAGGTTCAGGATGACGAAGCAGGTTTTGCCGCGGTGGACAATCAGTGCTTCTTCATCGGTGCGCCCAGGACCGGCGCAGAAGGGGCAGGTACTCTCGTCCTTGACCTGTCCCTGGCCGCCCTTGATATAAGCCATCCGGTAAGGAGTCCACAAGCGTTGGAACGAGTCTGGGACACCGGCGAGTTCAAAATCGTCGGTGACATTCTCGTCCTGTGGGTACTGCATGCTGGTGGACTCCCTTAGCCGGTGTGCTTAGTTGTTGTTGTCGCGGTTCTTGATGGCGGTGACGATGCGTTCTACCGCCTCGTCCACAGGAACCTGGTTGTCCTGGCTGCCATCGCGGAAGCGGAAGGACACCGCATTCGCGTCAGCATCCTCGCCGCCGGCGATGAGGACAAATGGAATCTTGTCCTTGGACGCATTGCGGATCTTCTTCGGGAAGCGATCCGATGAATCATCCAGTTCCACGCGGACGCCCTGGGCCTTGAGCTTGGCGACGACCTCGGAGAGATAGTCGTTGAAGGCCTCGGCCACCGGGATGGCGCGCACCTGCACCGGCGAGAGCCACGCAGGGAAGGCGCCGGCGTAGTGCTCGGTGAGCACGCCCAGGAAGCGTTCGATCGAGCCGAACTTGGCGGCGTGGATCATCACCGGTTCCTGGCGCGAGCCGTCGGCAGCCTGGTACTCCAGACCGAAGCGTGCAGGCTGGTTGAAGTCATACTGCACGGTGCCCATCTGCCAGGTGCGGCCGATGGCGTCCTTGGCCTGGACCGAGATCTTCGGACCGTAGAAGGCGGCTCCGCCTGGATCGGCAACCAGCTCGACGCCGGACTGCGTGGCAACGCGCTCCAAAACCTCGGTGGCTTCCGCCCACTGCTCATCGGTGCCGATGAACTTGTCCGACTCTGGATCGCGGGTGGACAGCTCCAGGTAGAAGTCGTCCATGCCGAAGTCCTTGAGCAGGGAGAGCATGAAGTTCAGCAGGTGCTCAACCTCGGCCGGAGCCTGCTCCTTGGTGACGTAGGAGTGCGAGTCATCCTGGGCGAAGCCGCGCACGCGGGTCAGGCCGTGGACCACGCCCGACTTCTCGTAGCGGTAGACGTGGCCGAATTCGAACAGGCGCAGCGGCAGTTCCCGGTAGCTGCGTCCGCGGCCACGGAAGATCAGGTTGTGCATCGGGCAGTTCATGGCCTTCAGCCTGTATTCCTGACCCTGCTTGGTGATGTTGCCGTCCTCATCGCGCTCTTCGTCGATGTGCAGCGCAGGGAACATGGTGTCCGCGTAGTACGGCAGGTGCCCCGAGGTGTGGAACAACCCGTCCTTGGAGATGTGCGGGGTGCCCACATACTGGAAGCCTTCTTCTACGTGGCGGTCGCGCACGTAGTCTTCCATCTCGCGCTTGATGATGCCGCCCTTGGGGTGGAACACCGGCAGGCCCGAGCCAAGCTCATCCGGGAAGGAGAACAGGTCCAGCTCCGCACCGAGCTTACGGTGGTCGCGGCGCTCGGCCTCGGCCAGGCGCTCCTGGTAGGCCTTGAGGTCTTCCTTGGTCGGCCAGGCAGTGCCGTAGATGCGCTGCAGCTGCTTGTTCTTCTCGCTGCCCAGCCAGTAGGCGGCGGCCGAACGGGTCAGTGCGAAGGCATTCTTGATCAGCTTGGTGTTCGGCAGGTGCGGGCCGCGGCACAGGTCCTTCCACACGATGTCACCGGACTTGCGGTCCACGTTGTCGTAGATGGTGGTCTCGCCGGCGGCGACCTCGACGGTCACGCCCTCGCCGGAGGTGTCGGCGGAGTCAGCCTTGGCCAGCAGCTCCAGCTTGTACGGCTCATTGGCCATTTCAGCCTTGGCTTCTTCCGGGGTGACCTCGCGGCGGCCGAAGAGCTGGTTCTGGTTGACGATCTTGAGCATCATCTTTTCAAGCTGCTTGAGATCTTCTGGGGTGAACGGCTCGGCGACATCGAAGTCGAAGTAGAAGCCGTCGGTGATGTATGGACCGATACCGAGCTTGGCATCTGGGCGCAGCTGCTGCACGGCCTGGGCCATGACGTGGGCTGTCGAGTGGCGCAGCACCTCCAACCCCTCGGGGTCGTTGATGGTCACACGGGTGACGGTGGTACCTGCTTCCAGTGCACGGGACAGGTCGCGCAGTACGCCGTCGACGTGCATGACAACCACGTCTTTCTGATCGGCATAGTGCTGCAGACCGGTGGTTCCCGCGTCAATCTGTACCTGCTCGCCGTCGATGGTGAGAGTCAGCTGCTCGCTCATGAGATCGGGTTCTACCTTTCAATCTGGGATGGCTTCATAGCTTGTGGCATACCTTGGCCACAGCCAGCCAGAATCCAGTTTAGTTCAGCACCCGCCCTTGTGCCGTGTTCACTTAGGGTTTTAGGCGGATTGATCACCCGGGTGTGACCCGTTCAACAACTCATCGGCGGAGAGCAGGCCCGAGTAGTGCCACAGCTTGCGCTGAGAGATGGGCTGGGAGGTGGGAATCTTCCCTGCTTTTTGGTCTTCACGGAAGGCGGGGACGATCGCATCGAAGCGACGCTGCAGCTCCTGGCGCTCATCCTCGGTGAGCATCAGGTTGCTGGTGCTCAACTGTGCCAGATCGATGGCGGCGTTTCCCTGCGCATACCACTGCTGCGCGTGGGCCAGGGTCGCCTCCAGCCTCCGCTGCTCATCGTGGATGACCTGCCCAAGGTAGGCATTGATGGCGGAGGGCGATTTATCTTCGGTGCGTTCGGCTGGTTGGCCGGTGGTGTAGGTGGTAGCCGCGGGCCGCCAGACACGGTCACGCTTGTCCCTTGCCAACTCCGGGGCCTCTTCAATCATTTCAGCCTTGGCAAGTTCGCGCAGGTGGAAGCTGATCTTGTTGGGGGCAACCCCAAGCAGCTCCCCCAGGTCCGCGGCGCGGCCGGTGCCCATGGCTCCCAGGGCATCAAAAATCTGCCGACGCAGCGGATTGGCCATCGCCTTAAGCATTGGCGTTGTCAGCGTGACATTGGGCTTGGCTTTGCTCATGGAAACAGCATAACAATTACTCAAATAAAGTTGCGCAAGTTCTATTGCGCAACTTTATTTGCGCGTTTATGGTTGTTCCATGACCACGAACCCAGCACTGGAGCATCAGGCAGACGAACCACGCTTGCCTGCATTGAGGCATCAGCGGTATTACCGCACCTGGTGGATTGCAGATTCTTCGGCCCTCATGGCGGGGGCCATGTACAGCTTCACGCTGCCATTGATCCTGCTCGCTGTGACTGGGTCGCCGGCCCAGGCTGGTTTACTGGCGACCCTGGGGTTGGTTGCCAGGGCCAGCGTCACGCTGATCGGCGGCGCGGTAGTGGATCGGACCGATCGAGCCCGCTTGATGCTCATCGGGGGTCTGTGCGGGGCGCTCTTCACCGCGACCCTAGCCCTGGCAAGCGCCACCGGGTCGCTAACTGCAACGCTGCTATGCGTTGCACATGTACTCATGGAACTTCGCAGCGGCTTCTTTGGATCAACCACAAATGCAGCGCTGAAGGACATCGTCCATCCCAAACAATTGGGTCGGGCCATGGCCGCAAATCAGGGGCGCGATTCGGTGCTGATGCTCGGCTCCGCTCCCTTGGCAGGTGTCCTGCTCGGTCTCGGTGCAAGCTGCGCGTTGCTGCTGATCAGCGCCTTGCAACTGCTCGCAGCGCTGACCGGCTTCGCCCTGGGCACGCCGCTGCGGGCGGCTGAACGCGCTACCCAGGAACGTCGCGATGGTGTAAGGGCGGGCATCACGCAGCCTGTAAAGCACGGTGTCCGTGCCGGCATGAAGTGGTGCTTCTCCCGCCCCCAGCTGCGCAGTCTGCTGATCCTGATCACGCTGATCAATGTCGGCACCAACGGCTTGATGACCGCATTGACCTATGGACTGCAGCAGCGCGCAGAAGCACCGTGGGTCATCGGCCTGGTCTCAACATTCATGGGGTTGGGGATGCTGGCCGGCTCACTCATCGCCACACCGGTTATGGGCAAGTTCCGCACCGGGCCGCTGACGTGCACCTGCCTGTCAATCCTGGGTACCGCCATGGTGCTCATGAGCCTCAATACCAACTTGTACTGGCTGGGCATCATGTTGTTCCTTGCCTACTTCAGCGTTCCAGCGCTGAATGCAGGCGTTGGCGGCTACTTCATGGCCGTCATCCCTCAAGAGTTGGCGGGGCGCGCTAATTCACTGATCACCTTCATGGCGTTGGCTGCGATGCCGCTGGCGCCGCTGCTGACCGGCTTCGGACTCCAATGGGTGGGGATGGGGCAGACTCT
Source organism: Glutamicibacter sp. (assembly GCF_032154645.1). Lineage (GTDB taxonomy): Bacteria > Actinomycetota > Actinomycetes > Actinomycetales > Micrococcaceae > Glutamicibacter. The sequence continues at coordinate 39,018 of NZ_JALDXV010000012.1, forward strand.
CCTGTTCTTCGGATCTCTGGTCGCCGTTTCAGCCCTCGCTGCATGGCTCTCACCGCATGTTCGCGGCATCCCCCACCCGGATCGCTGGGTGGAAGACTCACTACAGCTCCAAGAATCTGCATTTTCGACGGAAGCTTCGCTCCTGCAGGTGTCGACTTCCAACAGCAAAGGAGAAGAGACAATGTTCAAGAATTCAAAAATTCAACAGCGCGCGGGGATAGGACATTCATCGTCGCCGCGAACGTTCAGCACCGCAGAACGACGCCACCATGAGCACTACGGCCCCACCGACACATTTCGCGCCCAACGCGAAAACCAGCACTCGAAGCTGCGCAACGAGCAGTGGATCTACCTGTAGGCTTCCACCTGCTTGGATCTGCGTCTCTCCCTGGAGGAAAGCGGCGTGCCTTTCTGGGCGTCACCGCTTATTCCCATCGATGTATGGCTTTAGCCATTGCCAACTCCTAGGCTGGAAACATGAACAAGTCGGCCCCGCCGACCATCAGCGCGATCACCCTCGGCGTGCGTGATGTCGGTGTTGCAACCAGGTTCTACACCGAGGGTCTCGGATTCGAGCTGGTCCAGCCAGCCCACCCGGAGATTGCGTTCGTCCGTGCCGGACACGGATTGATGCTGGCGCTCTGGGATGTCGAGCAAATGCCTACCGAATACGGAAACATCGGCCACAGCGACAAGGCTCCCCCGCTGTCGCTGGGACACAATGTGCATTCCGACGAAGAAGTCGAACACCACTACCGGCGAGCGCTGGATGCGGGAGCTACGTCAATTTCTGCGCCGACGGTACAGCCCTGGGGTGGGATGAGTGCGTGTGTGGCCGACCCTGATGGGTTCCGTTGGGACTTTGTGCATAATCCGTCATTTGTGATTGATGCAGACGGTCATGTTTCTTCGGTGTGAGTAGTGCAGGGTTGTTCGGTGTTATCTATCGAGCAGCTTCTCGATGGCGTTGGCGAGCTCTGTAATTGTTCGTCGTGAGTCGAGTTCGAGTGTTGCGCCCCGCCTGAGGATTGGTTCAATGCTTTGCTTATGGGCGGCGATTTGTGATTGTTGTTCGCTGGTTTTGCCGTAGTGGTTGTTTGTTCGTTCACTGACGCGCTGTAGGAGTACTCGTAGTGGTGCGCTGAGCAGGATTATGTGGTCGAAGCGGTCGTAGAATTGCCCCTGGTTTTCTACCGTTCCGCTGATGATGAGTTGTTGGTTTTTTGCTAGGAGTTCTGTCATGCGTGGTTCGTCCCATAGTCCGTTGGGCAGGGTCCACGCTCCGTAGTCGGTGTCGAGGGTTTGATGACCTCTGGTGTTGAGTTCGTTGAGGACTGTGCTCTTGCCTGTTCCGGACATGCCGGTGAGTAGAACTTTGGCCATGGTGCCAAGGTAGCAATGTTTTTTGGTGTGGTGCCTCTAGTGGGGTGTCTGCTCTTTTATGGTGTTCCGTTAGTTGGCCAGGGTTCTATTGATAGTGAGGGCCATTCGGTTAACCACCGCGCGGTTTTTGCTTCGTATACTTCGCGGGTAGCCAGAACCGGGTTCGGGATGATCTTGCGGGTGAATAGATCCTCGTATCCGTAGGGGGCGTAGGTAGTCAGGTTTCCGTCTTTATCGGAGGTGACGGCAAAGCAGCAAGTCTTGATGGCAAAGTGGTCGATTGCGTCCGTGGTGCTGGTAAATGGGGCTGCTGACACTCCGAAGTGTTGTTCGTACCAGAGGTGGACGCGTGCTTCGTTGCGGACTTCGACTTCCGCATCGATGTCATTGAAGAGTTCTTTGGCGCGGAGAATGACTGCGTCTTCGGCTTCGTAGGATGTGTCGTTGTCGAAGTAGAAAAGGTCGTAGTCTCGGATTCCTGCTTGCGGGTCTCTGCCGTCAAGTACATTCCATACAGTTTGAAATAGCGCTCCTGCTGTTAGCCACCAATCGGATACTTCAAGTTGTGGCGCTAGTTGGAGGATCTGTTGATTGATTGGGTTGTTTTGGATGCAGGCGAGAAAGAGTTGTTCGTCGTATGTTGGCACGGATTTCTTCCTCTCGTTGTTGATAGTGGATTCTACGGGCTGGGATGGGTCTATCGGCTCTGTGCTTTACGGTGCTGGGTGATGAATTCGGTTTTTCCTTCGAGGTAGGAGATTCGATCGTGTGCATGGGTGGCGGCTAGTTGTTCTTTGAGCCGTTGGTAGGCTTCTCGGTCTTGTGGGGTTCTTCGCAGGTAGTTTCTGAAGTTGAGGTAGTGCGCCCATTCGGTCTGCCCGTAGGTGATGACGTGGGCGTTGATGAGCCTGTTGTTTGCTTCGATTTCGAAGCCGTATATCGTATCGGGGCGTATGGCGTCCGCTTCTCCCCTGTAGATGAATCCGTGGCCCAGCAGCCAGCGATGTAGTTCGTCGCTGCCTGCTTCGGGGACGGTTCCGATGATGATGTCCAGGATGGGTTTGGCGCTCAATCCCGGTACCGCGGTAGAGCCGATATGTTCAATGGCTTGCACGCCCAACGGTTTGTTCCCCAGTAGGACTCTTTGTACTTCGGTGAAGGCCTGTTCCCATTTGGGTGAAGAGTTTGCTAGGCGGACTTCCGTTCTGGGCAGGCCGAGTGTTTTGTTGGCCAGTGCCTTGACGAGCGCTGGGTTGAGCCGCAGAGGTAGGTCGGTACGTATGCATGCAGGTGTCTTATGTTGCTCTGTGCCCATGAGGCTCATCCTAGGTCAGGCTCCGCGCTGGTCGAGCCCTTCTGCGTTCATGCGTTGGGCGAGTTCTCCGACGCTTTCTCCGCCGGGGACTGCGTTGCCTAGTTTCGGCCGGTAGTTGGCTCGCGGGCGGGCGGCATTGTCCAGGTAGCCGGCTTGCGGCAGGGTTTCTGGTTGGTGCAGGTCCCAGGCGTTCAGCGCCTGCAGCGAGATGCCGCGTGGGCCGGTGCGGCGGGTGACGCCATGGATGAGCAGCATACGGGTGGAGAAGAGCAGCGGTCCGGTGCGCTGCTGGGTGTCGTCGAAGAAGGTGGCGTCGATGCATCCCGTACCGTCGTCGATGGAGATGAAGACGACGCGTTTACCGCCGCGCATGGGTGGGGTTTGGGTGGCGACGCGCACGCCGGCGACCAGTACCTCGGTGCCGGAGCGCAGGTGCAGCAGCTCAATGGCCTGGGTGATGGGCAGGTGGCCTAGGAGCTTTCGGTAGGAGGTGATCAGGTGTTCGCTGACGTCTAGGTGCATGAGGTCCAGCTCGGTGCGGACTACTTCTGCTGGTTCCAGTTCGGTTCCGGTGTTTTTGATGTGTTCGATCTGGCCGAGGTCAAAGGTCAGTTGCCCGGGACCCGGACGGTATTTGGCGGGCAGGGTGGTGCGGGCCATGGATTGGGTGTGGGCGATGGTGTCTGCCCTTGAAGTTCCGGTGAGCAGGGAGTCGAAGACGCCGAGGGCTGCGAGGTTTTGGTAGGTGCGGCGGGATAGGCCTGCGCGGTCGCGGATGTCGGCGAGGGATTCGTAGGGTTGGCCGGCGACAAGGCGTTCGATCTCGCGTTCGCTCATTTGGTGGATGTCGCGGAAGGCTAGGCGGATTCCGTAGCGTCCCGGGCGTTGGGTTCCCGGGGCGCGTGGCACTACCGGTGCCGCCGGTTGAACGTATTCGAAGATGCGTTCGACTCGGTAGTGTCCGGTGGAGCGGTTGATATCCAATGGGAGGACGGGAACACCCATGCGGCGGGCTTCGGAGACCAGCAGCCGCTTGGGGTACATGCCGGGGTCGTGTTCCCAGATGCCGGCGAGGAAGGCCTCGGGGTGGTGGGCCTTGAGCCATGCGGAGTGGTAGGTGGGTACGGCGAAGGCTGCTCCGTGGGCCTTGCAGAATCCGAAGGAGCCGAAGCCTGCGAGCACCTCCCAGGTTTTGTCGATGACTTCTGGCGGGTATCCCCTTTTGCTGGCTTCGGTGCGGATGATGTTTTCGACGATCGGCTCTTTCTCCGGGTTGCCCAGATATCTGCGGTAGACATCTGCCATTCCCAGCCCGCAGCCGGTGAGGGCGTGGATGATCCTCAGTACCTGTTCGTGGAAGACGGTGACTCCGTGGGTTTCGGCGAGCGCAGGGATGAAGTTTTTGTGCAGGTACTGGGCGGGGGCGAAGCCGTGGCGGTGTTCCAGGTAGGGCTTGACCATATTTGACTGCATCGGGCCGGGGCGGAAGAGCGAGATGTCGATGATGAGGTCGTTGAATTCGCGGGGAGCCAACTTGCCTACCAGCTCGCGCTGTCCCGGGGATTCGATTTGGAAGCAGCCCAGGGTGTGGGTGGAGCGGATCAGTGTGAAGGTCGGTTCATCGTCCAGCGGCACCTTGGCCAGTTCAATGGTGCCGTCCTCGTTGATGTAGCCGTCCTCTTGGTGTCCTCCCGCGCGGGCCACGGTTTGCTTGTCGCCGTGGATGCGGGCGATCTCTTCCAGGCTGTAGGCGATGGCCGATTGCATACGCACGCCGAGCACGTCGAGCTTGATCAGTCCCATGTAGTCCATGTCGTGTTTGTCGAATTGGCTCATGGGCAGGGCGATGCCCGAGGACTGGACCGGGGTGCGGTTCAGCAGTGTGGCATCGGAGAGGATCACGCCGCAGGGGTGCATGGAAATATGCCGCGGCAGCCTGTCGAGGCGCTCGGTGGCGTCGATGAGGATGTCCAGTTGGGAGTCGTCGGTGATGCGTGCGGCAAGTTCGGCGAGTTCGGGCTTCTGGGTGAGTGCTTCTCGGAAGGATGAGGCAGAGAAGCGCCAAAGTTGTTTGGCAATCTCATCCACCTGGTCTTCTTCTATCCCCAGCGCTGTTCCAGCGTCGCGGACCGCTCCGCGGGCACGATAGGCGTTCTGCATGCTCATCAGGCTCACGCGTTCTTCACCGAAGCTGCTGAAGATTTTGCGGTAAATTTCGTGGCGTCTAGCCGATTCCACGTCGATGTCGATATCCGGCAGGGTGGTGCGGGTTTCGGAGAGGAAGCGTTCGAAGACCAGGTCGTGCTGCAGCGGGTTGACCTGGCTGATGCCCAGCAGGTGGTTGACCAGCGATGAGGCTCCGGAGCCTCTGGCGGCGACGCGCACCCCCATATCGGTGATGATCTTGACGGTTTCCGCCACGGTGAGGAAGTAGCCAGCGAAGTCCAGTCGGTTGATGATGCGCAATTCCAGTTCGAGCTGTTTTTCAACAAGGCTTTGGTCTTCATGTGGCAGCAGTCTGGGTACCGCGCTGTAGACGCGCTCCGTCAGCTCCTGCATGGCTGGCCGGTGCAGGCCTAATACTGAGGCTTCGGGGATGACCGGCTGTTTCCAGCCCAGATCGGAGGCCGGGTCGAGTGCGGCAAAGCGTGCGGTGGCTTCGGTTTCCCTCAGCAGCCGCTGCTTCCATGAACGTTCGGTGGCGCGGGCGATCGCGGCGGCAAGCTGGTGCATTTCCTGCGGAGATTTAAGCCATCCTTGGCCGTTGGGTTGGAAGGAGTGCAGGTCTTTGAGCCGGTGCAGGGCCCGGGCGGAGTCGAGCAGGTCGGCGGTGACCGCACCATCGGGGTCGACGTAGCGTACGGCGTTGCTCAGTACCGCGCGGATTCCCAGTTCGTCGGCGTAGCGTAGCATTTTTCCTGCTTCGCCAAGGCTGTAGCGGGAGCCTGCCGCCGAAAGATGCGTGGTGATTTCGACCCGAAGCATCCGGCCAATATGGTGCTTCCAGTTGGCCATCAGCGCTCGGGCCTGGGCATAGCGCCCCTGGCCGACAGCCCGCGCCACATCCGACTCCCCGCCAATGAGCACCACAAGGTTCCCATCAGCCGCCCTGTGGGCGATTTGCCGTGGGGTCAATCCAATTTTTCCTCGGGCAGCCTGATGGGCCAGGCTGATGCTTCGACAGAGCGCTGCATACCCTGCCCCCCTGCAGTGCCCTCGGGCCAGCAGGATAATCCTCCCGGTGGTTTGCCCATGGTCATCCAATACCGCAAGGTTGACACCGAGGATTGGGGTGATGTCTTCGTCGATGCAGGCCGCCACATGTTTGACCGAACCATACAGTCCGTCCCTGTCGGTGAGCGCAAGCATCGTGGCACCCTGCGCTTTGGCCGCCGCTACCAGCAGCGCAGGGTGCGAGACGCCGTAGTGGGCGCTAAATGATGAGGAAACGTTCAGGTGGGTAAAACTCATAGCAGATTTTCGAATATATGTTCGTTTTCACCTTTCATTATGCGGCCCCGCGGGTTCGAATATTCCTCCGCGCCTAGGCGCTGCGCGGCAGGTCCACATGAACTCGGATTAGCCGCCAGCGCTCGGTTTGCGGATCAAAACTCAGGTCCACACTTTGCGGATCGCCCTGCCCGCGAGCCGGGGCTAGCTGCAGCCGCCACATCTCATAGTCAGCCATTCCAGCGCCGATTCCCCGCGGAATTCTCAGGTTTTCATCCCACCATTTTCGACGCTCAAACCAACATTCGGGCTCGGCCACGAGTCGATACTCCCGCCCCAGCCACTTCACGCGCAGTGGCATTCCATTGGCGGCGCGGGTCACTTCGACCGACTCGGTAAACATGCCCATGGGTGAACTCCTTGATCGCAAAACCATTGTATTCGAACCTATGTTCGAATGACAGTTACACTAGTCATCGCGACAGACAGTTTGGTTTTGCACCATATTCACCCCTATACCGAGGCCGAGGGGTACCACTATTCAAAAGCGCTCACAATCAAGAGCGGCGCGAAGACAATAGTGGCTGTCTTCGCGCCGCTGAGAAGAACCGAATCCCTACTCGGCAATCTTGGCAATTAATGCTTCGGCTAGCTTCGCCGATGACTGGGGGTTCTGTCCGGTATAAAGATTTCCATCAACGACAACATGGGGGCGCAATGGGATGAGTCCCTTGCTGTAGCTTGCACCAAGTTCCTTCAGCCGATCCTCTAGGAGCCAAGGGGCTTTCCGCGCAAACGAATTCAACAATTCTTCTCGATTCGAAAGCGCCGTGAGTTTTCGTGTTGCGAACGGCGACCTTCCCTGTTCGTCTACCGTCGCCAGCAGGGCGGCTGGAGCATGGCATAGCAATGCCAAAAGCTTCCCAGATTCCAAGCGCGCATTAAGCTTTAGCCCGGCGACTTCATCTATCGCAAGATCCTCCATGGGACCATGACCCCCCGGGAAAGAAGACCAAGTCGTATTCAAGGATGTCAACCAAGTGCAGGTCCAGCGGCTTCGCAAGCACCGGTTCCAGCTCGCTAAGCTTAGCCCGGTACCTCCGCGTCTTCTTAGGCAGTCCGCCAGCTATGCCGAGGCTGAGTTCGTCAACAGTAGGTGGCGCAGCGCCCGGAGTTGCAAGAGAGACGTCATAGCCCTGATCCTTGAACATTTCATAGGGAACCAGAAATTCCTCGGCCCAAAAGCCTGTCGGGTGTTGCGTTCGGTCGCTCAAAGTCCAGTAATGAGCCCCGGAAAGAACCATTAGTACGCTTGTCATTAATCTAGTCTCCTTGCCTGCTTTGCGGCATATTCGGATTGCCCGCCTGTCAAAACTGCACCGAAGGCCTGGCGCACCCGCCGATCAACCTCGGACGATGTTAAAGATGGTAATTTTCCGTCAAGGTGGAGGAATGCCAAGCCGTGAGCAAGACTCCATAGTGCGGTAGGCAAGGCCTCATCCTTCGCATTTGGAAATGCCTGCCCCACGGCAGTTTCCAAGAATGCTTGAAGATTTTTTGCCGCAATGACGCGATCGTCGTTGGCGTCAGCGCATCCCTGCCCGAACATCAGCCGAAAAACGGCCGGGTGATCCAGAGCGTACCTTACGTAAACCACGGCCAGCCCGGGGATGTCTGGCGAAGAATCCCCTGTTGAACCATGCAGTTTCAACTGACTCAATAAAACCTCAAACCCGGAAGCGGCAATCGCAGATTCAAGCTGTTCGCGGTCCTTGAAATGTCGATAGGGCGCGGCGGCCGAGACTCCCACCTTGCGGGCAACCGCGCGCAGCGAGAAGGATTCACCGCTTTCGATCAGTTCCGTGGCGGCACCCACCAGCGCTGTACGTAGGTCGCCATGGTGATAGCCCGCAGGCTTTGATTGCGCGGTCACTCGATCACTCCTTCAATAAGAACCCATATGCATTCACCAGCAGTCTACACAACGATGTTGACGGTGCTTACTTTTTGACATAACCTCAAAGTAAACACCGTAAACATTGAACTTCCGACCGCGAATTATGGAGCGACAATGCAGACAATTTTGGGAAGCAGTGGGCAGATTGCCGTTGAACTGGCTAAAGAACTGCAGCGCACAATGACGCACGATCTGCGCTTAGTCAGCCGAAATCCACACCGGGTCAACGATTTAGATCAACTGCACGCTGCCAACCTCCTGGACGCGGGGCAGACCACAGCGGCCATGCGCGGCAGCGAAGTCGTATACTTCACTGCCGGACTGCCAGCCGACACAAAGCTATGGGAGCAGCAGTTTCCGTTGATGCTGCGCAACGCGCTCGACGCAGCCCGCGCGACCGGAGCAAAATTCGCCTATTTCGACAACACCTATATGTACCCGCAGGACCAGCAGGTGCAAACGGAAGAGACTGCATTTGCCCCGGTGGGTCGCAAGGGAAAGGTTCGCGCCCAGATGGCGCAGATGGTTCTCGATGAAATGCAACGCGGAGACATTCCGGTGCTCATCGCCAGGGCGCCTGAATTCTATGGGCCTGGGCGCACCCAGAGCTTCACGAACACCTTGATCATCGACAACATTGCCCATGGCAAGAATCCGCGCATCCCCGTCGCCGATCGGTATCTGCGCTCCTTGATCTGGACGCCGGATGCCAGCCGTGCCCTTGCTGCACTGGCCAATACCGACGATGCCTACGGGCAGACCTGGCACCTGCCGATAGATCAGCACCGCCTGACCTACCAACAATTCACCCAGCTGGCCGATCAGGTATTCGGCCACAAGTCGAAACCTGTCATCCTGCCACGCTGGGCGCTGCAGGCTGCAGGACTCTTCTTGCCTCAGGTGCGTGAGCTGCACGAGCTATTGCCCCGGTACGCGGCCGACAACATTTTCGACTCGTCAAAGTTCGCTTCCCGGTTCCCTGATTTCACTGTCACTACATACCGCCAGGGGCTTGAAATCATTCGAGAAGAGAAGCGCCGGGGCATCTGAAGCCGAAAGGGTGCTGCCCCGAGCCTTATCCCGGGTAGTCACATGAAAGTTCATGAGGCGCGTAGGCTAGATTCCGACGGTCTTCCCCGATAGCATCGAGGTGACCTACAACTCATATATTTCAGCAAGGGGACACGAACCAGATGCCTCATAAGGTAAAAGCAGTTATTGCACGCGCCAAGAATGCAGACGTCGAGCTCGTCGACATCATTGTGCCCGATCCAGGCCCGGGAGAAGTCGTCGTCGACGTACTGACCTGCGGCGTCTGCCATACCGACCTGCATTACAAGCTGGGCGGCATCGGCAACGATTACCCATACCTATTGGGCCATGAATCCACCGCGGTAGTCAGCCAGATCGGCGAAAACGTCACCAACGTCAAGGTCGGCGACCGCGTCATCCTCAACTGGCGTGCAGTCTGCGGCCAGTGCCGCGCCTGCGAAAAGGGCCAGCCGCAGTACTGCTTCAATACCGCCAACGCCACCCAGAAGATGACGCTCGAGGACGGCACCGAGCTCTCCCCTGCGCTGGGCATCGGGTCCTTTGCGGAGAAGACCCTGGTGGCAGCAGGCCAGTGCACCAAGGTCGACGAAGACGCCGACGCGGCGGCCGTGGGCCTGCTGGGCTGCGGCATCATGGCAGGCATCGGCGCCGCGATGAATACCGGTGAGATTCAGCGTGGCGAATCGGTAGCAGTGATCGGCTGCGGCGGCGTGGGTGCAGCGGCGATCGCCGGGGCACAGCTGGCCGGGGCCACCACCATCATCGCCGTAGACCTGAACCCGGCCAAGCTGGAAAAGGCAAAGTCTCTGGGCGCCACCCACACCGTGAACTCCGCTGAGGTCGACCCGGTGGCAGCGATCCAGGAGCTGACCGGAGGCTTCGGCGCAGACGTCGTCATCGACGCCGTGGGCCGCCCTGAAACCTACAAGCAGGCCTTCTACGCACGCGACCTAGCAGGACGCGTCGTGCTGGTCGGCGTACCGACCCCGGAAATGACCCTGGAACTGCCGCTGCTGGATGTCTTCGGCCGCGGCGGCTCGCTCAAGAGCTCCTGGTACGGCGACTGCCTGCCAAGCCGTGACTTCCCTATGCTTGTTTCCCAGTACAAGCTGGGCCGACTGGATCTTGATGCCTTCGTCACCGAACGCATCAAGCTCGACCAAATCGAGGAAGCCTTCGACAAGATGCATGAAGGCACCGTGCTGCGTTCGGTGGTTGAGGTCGCATGAGCGCACGCGTAGAGAACGTCGTCACCTCTGGAACGTTTAGCCTCGACGGCGGCACCTGGGAGGTGGATAACAATGTCTGGATCATCGGCGACGAGAACGAAGTGATGGTCATCGATCCCGCCCACGACGTCGCCAAAATCCGCGAGGCGATCGGCGAGCGCGAAGTGATGGCAGTTCTGCTCACGCACGGGCACGACGATCACATTCGGGCTGCTGCACAGTTCTCCGACGAGGTCGACGCACCGCTGTTCCTGAACCCCGAAGACCAGATGCTGTGGGACGCCGTGTACCCGGAGCGGGAGATCGACGCGGAAATCCATGAGGGCGACAGCTTCACCGTGGCAGGCACAAGCTTCACCGCGTTGCATACCCCAGGGCACTCCCCGGGATCTACCTGCTTCTATGCGGAGGACCTCGGTGTGCTGTTCAGCGGGGACACCCTGTTCAACGGCGGACCGGGAGCCACAGGACGCAGCTATTCCAGTTTTGACACGATCATCGATTCGATTCAGTCGAAGCTGCTGACGCTGCCTGCTCAGACTGTGGTGAACACCGGGCATGGAGACTCCACCAGCATCGGTGCCGAGGCACCTCATCTGCAGGAGTGGATCGCGCGCGGACACTAAGCGCCGTGGCTGATGTGCGCCGGGAGAATCTTCAGGTTCTCCCGGCACACATATTTTAAGCAGCGGTTATGACAGAATGTTCCCATGTCAGATTCAGCTCAACGCCCCCTTGCCCTGCGGCTTGCAGGGTTATTCAGTGCCTTGTTCATCATTGCAGGGGCGATACTGCTCTGGATCGACAGCAAGACCGAGTTCATCTTTTACAGCGGCTCCTATGAACCGCTGGAGAACGAGACCTTCTATTTGGGGCCCTCGACGATGCAGATCGTTGGTGAGGTTCTACTGGGACTGGGGTTCGCCGCGCTCTGCATGAGCTTGGGGCTCATCCTCGGTAAGAAAATCCAGCAGGTTACCCAGGCGCGGGCCATCTTTATCACAGGACTGGTCCTAGGCGTCCTGTTTCTGGTCGGCGGCATAGCGCTGACGGTCTGGGATCTCACCCAGGAGCGCACCTTCGGCTGGTTTGCCTATGCCCCGCTCACCAAGGCAAGCATCACTCCGTATCCGCCGACAACCTTCGCGTTGATAGCCGGCAAAATGCTGACCGGGTTGGGCTTAGGGGCATTAGGCTTTAGCACCGGACTGAAGTGGGAGTTGAAGGAGCGCGCAGCAGATCAGAATAACGACTGATGCTGCTCGAGGAGTTCGGGCCCGTTATTGCGGACGTTGCCGACGGCCGGATCCACCTCATACATGCTCCAGGTTGAGGCAACGTCAAAGGCTTCTGCACGAATTTGTTCAATCAGCTCCGGCGCATCCTCATTTTCTGGATCGAGCCAGCGTGCCATGGTGTCATGATCCAGCGGGATGGGGAGCCTGTCGTGTAGGCCGGCGAGTTCGCCCAGCACACCAGGCTCTTCAGGCGTCGGAGAGTCCATGGTCATAATCGAGGTGGACAGGATCCAGCTGCCGTCCTCGTCTTTCCACCATTCATACAGGCCTGCAAAGAAGATGAGCTTCCCGTCCTCACGGTGAACGAAGAACGGACGCTTCTTGCTGCCTTCCTTCTTCCACTCGTAATAGCCCTCCACCGGCACCGCCGCACGCCGCTTCTTCACTGCTGAACGGAATGTCGGCTTCCCGGCGGCTGTTTCGCTGCGGGCATTGAATGCGCGCACCCCCACCGATAGATCTTTGGCCCAGCCCGGCACCAGACCCCAGCGGGCCACGTGTACCTGACGGTGCAGTTGGCCGTCGATGAGCCGTTCGAGGACGATGGGAACATCGGTGGTCGGGGCGACATTCCATGATTGGCGTAGCTCGAGGTTTGCATCGGCTTCGGCCTCCGCCTCGGCCACCAGGTCGCCGATGGCCTTAGCCATCACGTAGCGTCCGCACATACTCTTGCCCCTTGAACCTCGGTGGGAATTTTGTACCAGTGTAGCCCGCCGGTCAATAGAAATCAGCGTCTCATTGTCACCGGTATGGGAACAAAGCTACAGGTCGCGTGGTTATATGAGGTATGAGTACTGAGCTAAACCTTGAAAAGTATGTTCCTGCTGCCGGCGGGGTCACCATGTTCACCACCAGCTGGTGCGGATACTGCCGCAACCTCAAGCGCCTGATGGATCAGAAAGGTGTGGCATACACCGAGGTCAATATCGAAGAAGTTGACGGCACCGCAGAAATCGTCGAGTCGTTCAATAATGGAAACCAGACTGTTCCAACTTTGATCTTCCCTGATGGCAGCGCAGCGACCAACCCTCGCATTGAGGAAGTCGTGGAACGCGTCAACGCATAGAACCCCTCACAATAAATGCCTGGCCCATCGTGATGGGGCAGGCATTTATTGGTTTCAGCGAACAGGGATGCCTGAAATCTGAATATGCTGTTGGTATTCCTCGAGCAGCGCATCAATGAATGACTCGGTGTTCAATCCTGGGACTAGATCGTCGCCGGCGCCAACGGTAGCTGGCTCCATAGGTACTTCCATGGCCTGGTACACGTCATCTAGGACCTTGCGCAATGGTATGGAATTTTCGACAACGAAGACGCTGGAAAACAGCCACGCCCCGGAAATCACACGCTGTGCTGTACCAACAAGTTTTACCGGATGAGTAATCGCCGAGGCTGCAGTGGGAACCCCGTGTACGGAGTGGTCGCCTGGGCAATATTCTCCGGGAATTGGACCGACCTCAGCCTGAACGCCCACACGGCGAAAAGCATCTGCATACAATTTGGCAAAAATCTCGAAACGAGCCTGATGCCCCATGACCGCTTCAGATTGCGGCTCGATATGGTCAACGATCAACGTTCCGCGGTGATATGCGGCAGCCCTGCCGCCGGCTTTGCGAACCAACGGGGCAAACCCATTCTCAACAGCTGCTCGACTCGCTGCTTCAAATCCTGGGAGCCGGACATCGCGTTGGCCGAAGGCAAGAGTTGGATCGGGGCGATAGAACCTGAGCAATGGCCCCCGCGAGCCCGCCTGGACTTCACGCAGCAACGAGATGCCACGATCCAGATCGGTGCCCGGATCCCCGCTGGGCTCCTCCCACAGATATGAAAGGGGGGTGTTTAATTGGGGATTCCACAAGCTCATAGTAATGAGTCTAAAACAGGTGACTCTTCCCGACTAATGTGTCGGCGATCTGCCTTGGTGCTATTGCACAAAATGCGCAGTCGATCACTTTGCGACAAGGCCCAAGACCTTCAAAGTTGTCAGCGATGGCTCAGTACCGCCGTGCTAATACTTGGCAAAATAACGAGCAACCATGCATGTTCAAGATGTGCTTGGAAAACTACAGAAATCCGGGGTCAACGATCGCTCAAATTAGGTACGCCTCGATCTTCAAAGAATCCCCAAACCATGACGGTTTAGGGATCCCCCCCAAGGCTTTCCACCCCGATGACCATCGCCAGCCCAGAGAACTCAGCTAACTTGCACGGCGTTTTCGAGTTCTAGACGTTCCTTCGCTACTTTAGAACCATATTTAAGCTCCTACTTGCGAAGGATCTTTTTGGCTAGCTCTTTCTCAAAATCAGAGATCAGTTCAGCCCTGCCCGACAGAATACTTTCGTTCAGAATGCCTGGTTCTTTAGCCTGCGTTGTCACCGCCCACCTCATTTCCATTATCGCTGTCTACTGTTAGATCTTCTACCGTGAAACCTGAGACGTTCTTGACGACCTCATGCATGAGTTGATCTGGAACTTCTCCATAATTTCCGAAAAGTACGTCGATCAGGCTAAGGCCAGCCATACGTCTTACGCTGACGTCTGACAGGGCCCTGTCATTTGCCCGCTCCAGCTGATTCCTCACACTTTCGTTCTCAATGGTCTTCATAGAAACGCCGGCACGATGCACCGATGCAGCGTATGCAAGGCCCGCCGTTGCAACAGCGAAAATACCTGCGGAAGGAGGATCTGAGCAGAGCCATCGTCAAAACAGGTCGTCCAAGGCGAAGGGTGGTAGTAATTGAGCGATAGTAAACCCGAGCAAGAAAGACAGCAAGGATGCCACGATCGGGGACTTCAGCACTTTGAACGTTTGACGCCAATCACCTGTCTTTGTCTTCATGGATCAACCGCTCCGACGTGTATCTAACAGGGATGCTGCGCACCAACTTTCTCTTGAGGTGAATACATGTCTGTGCACCTGCAAAATGGGCACGCTAAGTTTCTGAAGAAATGCAAATTCAATCGCTCAGGAAACAGTGAGCCTCAGTTCCCGTTGAGCAGAACAGGTTGAGAGCAGGAAGGCACTCCCCAAGTACTCCCGAGCACAGAATGTGGGCGATAATGAAAAGCGTGCCTTCTTCATCTACGCCTGTCATCCTCATTGGCGGCCCCTCAGGTTCGGGCAAGTCCTACCTTGCCGCTCGCTTCGGCAATCCGCATCTGCCGCTGGACGAGTTTTATCGACAGATCAGCGAAGATGGCAATCCCACTGATTTCCCACGTACCGACTATGGCGAAATCGATTGGGACCATCCAGGCACCTGGAACATAGAGGCGGCATTGAATGCGATCGATGAATTGCTGGTTCAGGGACGGACGATGGTGCCCAACTACTCCATCGCCACCTCCAGCTACAGTGGGCACCGCGAAGTCACCTGCGACGGAGGACCGATCATCGCCGAAGGTATCTTCCTCTCGGAAATCCTCGAGCCGCTGCGCGCAAAAGGCATCAACGTTCAGGCTTATTACGTAGATGAACCGGCGCTGGTGACCACCATCCGCCGGTTCATCCGCGATGTTTCTGAACGCCGCAAACCGCTACTCTTCCTGATCAAACGAGGCTATGCGTTATTTCGTGCCCACGGAGCAGGGCGTGAAGCGTACCGCACAAAGGGATTCTCCATCATCCCGAAATCAGAGCTCAAGAAGCTGCTTGCGTCTTTCGACCAGCAAGACTAGCGCGAGCGAACCGTCAGAATCTGTTCTGCTCGACCAAATGGGCCATGCTCATCGTGCAGCACAGTCGAGGTCAGGCCGATGCCGTCATCCCCGTAGCTCTGCTGTACGTCTAGGCCCAACCACTCGCCGCTTGGAATGCGATACATATGAATTTGCAGGTCCAAGTTGGGGAACATCCACGTTCCGTCTCCCGGCTGTACTCGAGGGGCAACGCCATTAGCCGTATCTACCAAACCAATGAGGCTCGCAAGGCGTGATGCGTCCTTGGCATCCACCAAAGAGTATGGGGTGCGCAGCCATGCAATGCCCCTGCCTGCTCGATGCCCGGGGGCAACTCGCAGCTCAATAGACCGGATATAGCCACCGGGCCAGAACCGGGTGATGTCTTCAGGAATGCAGTCTTCCGGCCCTGGGACCTTTGCATCTTCAATGCCTGCTACTGCTGATGAATCGCCGGTGATAACTCTCCAAGCTCGAGCAACAATGCTGGTTCGCCCTTTGGCTGTCATTTCTGCTTCGATGAGTTCGATCGTTCGTCCAGGACGCACCATACGAGTGGTCACTTCAAATTCACCAGCATGAATCAACCCGTGAATTTCAAAGCTTAGGCGGGCAATGCGCATGTCGTCACGAGGCTGAAATTTTTCCAACTCATACGTCAGAATTCCGGATGCTGGAGCCATATGCTGCTCATGCGCATTCCACGCACCCTGGGTATGCCATGACGAACGATATTTGCCGTCGCCCAAAGATTCAAAATAGAAATCTCCATTGGCGAGGATCTTGTCCAGGTCTTCTGTGAGCTGGTGCGTCATTGCTGCCCTCCTGGCACTCTTTACGACACGTAGTTAGCCTCCAGCGTATCCAACGTGTGAGACATAACACCAAATTTCAGCCAGCGGTTATCAACCAGGCGGATCATGGTGATGCGCTCGCCGAGCCTCGAAATTCGGCGCACTCAAGAACGCTGTGAACATCATTGATAGTCAAAACAACACTTTGCATCATCGTCTCAGTTCGGGCAGCACGGACATGCCACAGCGCATGAGAATAGGGAGTAACACTAGGATTTGTTACCGACAGTAATGAACGTCACGCGCAAAGTAGTGGTAGTCAATGCTAAGGTTTAATGGTTACCTCAGGGTTTTCCGATGAATATTTTGCCGGGAAACACTAGCAGTAGGATTTGTGGAACAGTCAGCAAATCGTCTGTACAACATAAATCAGCACATCCCGTTGGCGACGGGGAATGCTTCAATCGAAACGAATTCTTCATCTTCTCTTCTTCACTCAGCACGTCTCGTTCGTTGCCACTCTGCGCATCAGAACTTGATTCCTTGTTCTACTCCATTGGCCTTGGCTCATTACCGGCCGATCTCTCGGAATTTTCAGACAATTCAGCTAGTGCAGTGACATCCGTTTTGGCCGATACCGGCAAAATCAGTAATCGATTGTCCGTATCGACGGCAGGCGAATCCTTTCGAGAACTCTGCCTGAGGTAACCCATAATTTTCCGATGCGAAACTACGGATCGGTACCTAGGCCACAGTCGTGGCCGACCAATAATAAGGAAATATCATAATGGCAACTGGCACCGTAAAGTGGTTCAACTCGGAAAAGGGCTTCGGCTTCATCGCACCTTCGGACGGCTCCGCTGACGTCTTCGCACACTACAGCGCAATCCAGAGCTTCGGCTACCGTTCGCTCGAAGAGGGTCAGACTGTTGAGTACACCCTGGAAGCTGGTCCAAAGGGCCCACAGGCAACCAACATTCAGGCTAAGTAGTCTGAAATAAATGGCGTGTTTCGCATCCGCTGAGGATGCGAAACACGCCATTGTCGTATCCGGCGCGCGCTAGTCGAGTGTCAGCATCGCCGGCACCGGGGTTGATGTCCTGCGATTAACAAGGACGACGATCGCAGCTAAGACCAGCAGCCCCAACGCCAGCCCATGGAAGCCGAAGACTGCAAGAATTGGGCCTGCACTCAGCCCGCCGGCCGCCCCGGCGAGATTCATCAGTAAATCGCTGGTGCCCTGCAGGCTCGTGCGATCCTGCACCGGCACGGCGCCTGAAACCATCGTGGAACCGGCAACGGTGGATGCCGACCAGCCCAGCCCCAGCAAACCCAATGCAACGGTAACTACTGTGGCGTTCGTCGGTGCAAACCACACGCAGAGGCTTGCAGAAATGAACAAGATCTGTCCGGCTAGGACCACCGTGCGGCCGCCAACTTTATCCGTCAGCCAGCCGAAGACCGGCGACAGAGCATACATTCCCAGAACGTGCAGGGAAATAGTCAACCCAATGATCGTCAATGTCGCACCATGGTGCTGCATGTGCACAGGAGTCATCGACATGAGCGAAACCATGTAAGCGTGGCTCAACGCAACGGTAATAACGGCCCTGCGAGCTGCGGGAATCTCACGCAGCAGCCTGAACCCGCCTCCGCGGCGCGGTTTGTGGGCTGGTTCCTTGGACTGGACCAGGGCGACCTTCATCGGGTCGGGGCGAAGTCCCGAAAAATAGATGATCATGCCGATGACTTGTGCAGCCATGGCGATCAGGAACCCGCCGGTGTACTCGGGAAGTCCGAAAGCCTGTGACACTACCTCTCCGGGCGCGAAGAGGTTCGGGCCGATGACGGCGCCGATGGTCGTCGTCCAAACGACCAGTGAAAGATCCCTGCCTCGGGTGGCTTCGCTGGAGAGATCGGTAGCGGCAAAGCGAGACTGTAAATTCATCGCTGAGGCGGTGCCAAGGACCAGCATGCCGATGAAGAGCAACGGTACCGATCCTAAGATCGCCGCGGTGACGATCAGCGCCGAGCCAAAGGCCGCAATGAGTGCGCCGGTCGACAGGGATATGCGTCGACCGTATTTGTGGGCAAGCATAGCCAGTGGAATGGCCATGGCCGCGGCGCCCAGGGTATTCATTGTCGCGGCCATGCCTGCCAAAGAGTCAAGCCCCGAAAGATGCACGATCAGCAACGAGCCCAGGGTTAGCGTTGCACCGCCGCCCAGGCCTCCCAGAATTTGTCCCAGGGCCAAGACCGAGATCGACCTGCGTCTAATGCTTTGTACCTGCACATCGGTGTAGGGCTTCACAGGTACTTCCGCCATGGGCATGCTCATTTCTTCGGTCGAAAACGTCTAATTCCAAGGTTATTGCAGAAGTTCAACTACTTTCTTGTCACGGGCCTTCTGTGTCTTCTACCTGGTGTCCTGTGCCTTCCACAAAGGCACAGCGATTTGGTCAACGAGCTGCTCTATATATTGTTCGTCTACCTCGCGGTAACTGATCAAGCGCTGCTTGAGCAGGTCTACCGGGGCGCTGAGTACAAGCTGAGGCGGAATCTGGTGCAGCTCTCCACGTTCAACCGCCCGCTCTACGACCACGCGCATCATATTTGGGCCCATCCCCCACGACATTTCTGCCATGCTGGGGGCTTGCTGGGCCAAGGATGCGGCAAGAAGACTGCGCACCAGTTGCCCGGCCGGCTGTTGAATCTGTTGCGCCATGCCCCGAAAGACCAGCAGCAGGTCTTCGCGCAAAGTTGAAGGTTCCGGGGGCATTTGCGGAATGTCCACCTGCTGCGTGGCTGCGGCGCGGATTAGCTCTTCCTTGGTTGACCACCGCCGATAGATCGACACCTTGGATGCCCCTGCGCGGCGGGCAACCGACTCGTAGCTCAACCCCGCGTAGCCCACCTCGAGAAGTTCATCGGCGGCCGCCTGAAGTATCGCATCGACAAGTTCCTGTCCACGGCGCCGTGTGGCTACCTTCTGTTCAGGATGCTGCGGCATCGGTTGCCTCGAATATTAAGCCGCGGTCGCCGTCAACGCGGATGTGCTGCCCGTCGCGCAAGGTAGAGGTTGCACTGGCGCAACCCATCACGGCTGGGATGCGGTATTCACGGGCGACGATGGCAGCGTGCGAGGCAGCCGACCCATGATCCACCACCACGGCACTAGCCCGAGCAAACAGCGGGGTCCACGATGGATTGGTCGCGGGGCAGACCAAGATTTCGCCGGCTAACAATTTGTCAAAGTCTGCAGGACTGTTGATGATCCGTACCACGCCGGTGACCTGGCCACCACCCGATCCGGTTCCATGCAGCAACGCGCCCGGAACCGGTGAAAGGTCGTAGACGGTGGCCGGTGAGATCATCGGAGCCGTTGCCAGTTCCTGATGGCGTCGACGCCGATCCGCTGCCGAGGCAGCGACATCCGCGGTACACAAGGATTCGACGGTGGCGGCGTTCAACAACTGCGAGTAGTTCAAGAACCAGACGTCCTGCGGATCATCCAACCCGCCGCCCGCAGCCAATCGTTCACCGATCTCGTTAATGGCGGCTCGCACCACCGGCATCGTTCGAGTGATCTCGAAATGGGTGTCCTCTCGAACCGAAGTAAATTTCTGGATCTGCCGCGCCCAACGACTAATCCGAGCAGCGATCGCCGGTGCACGGAAAGCGGGAGCCTTCAGGATTTCATCTAGCGCAGTGTTTTGTTGTTCTTCCGGATTCTGGCCATTGGCGAGCAACAAAATCATCTGGAACACGGGAGTGGGGTCAGCTCCCCAGGTTGCCGAGCGTGGAAGCAGGAGGCTCGCTGTTTCTCGATGGCCGTAGCGTTGCAGAAACTCCTCGACCAGTTGTCCAAGTTTTCGGGTCCGCCTGGAACTTCGGAGGCCTTCGAGCACCTCTGTCCCGGGGCGCGTTGAGAGCACTTCTAGTGCAGCGGGCACCGCAGCGAACTGTGCGGCAATCTCCTGCAGCTCGCTATTGATGCGGTGAGTGACTGTGTTATTGGTGATGGTGAGCGCCGACAACTTCGAGAGCTGTCCGCTGATAGCTAGGGCCACGATCAATTTGGCTGCCGCTGGAATGATCGGCCGCAAATATTTCACGCGCAGTTCAGTTACCAGTTGCATGGCGTCGCAGGCCCGCGCTGGAATGCTCACCAACTGCCTGAAAGGCAGCTCTTGAAGGTCTTCGCGCTCAAGGTCGGCACAGAGCTGCAGATACCGCTCATACAGTTCATCTTCATTCCATTCGCCGGCAGTCCGCTGTTGAAGGAACGCACCAAGGAGTCTTCGAGGCGTGCGCAAAGATGGGCGTGGACTGGCTGGGATGAACTCTGTAATGACGCCGTCAACCCGTTTCAAGGAAGCAGAGTAGTCGACCTTGACACCGATAATTCCGTTAAGCATTCCGCCGACCAACGGATTAATACCGGCATCGATCCACGCCTCGGCTTCAAGGATCGTGGGTCGAAGCGGCAACAGCTCAAAGAGCATGGGAGCACTTTTGCGTTCAAAGATATTGAGCTTACGCGGAGCTGGCGGCAGGGCGGTCATGGGGCGTGCCTGCAATATTGACAGTTGCTGCCCGCTCACGGCCCATTCAATATCCATAGGCTGACCAAATCCGTCGCGTATTCTTCTGCCGGCTTGTGCGATCTCCTGCAACGTCGATTCGTCGAGTTTTAGGGTGCTGCCGCCGTGTTCGGTTATTGTTCCACCGTCTTCTTTCAGACGAATAATCGTATCGGCTTGGCCCACCCTGCGTTCCAAAACTTCACCGTCGTCCTTGATAACAGCCCGATCCGTAGTAACCATGCCGGATACAACAGCCTCACCCAGTCCCGGGTTGGCTTCGATCACCACGCGATCCTGGTACCCGGCAACAGGGTCCGCAGTGAACATGACGCCAGCAAATTCTGCATCCACCATTTCCTGCACAACAACCGCTATGGACACTTCCGCATCGTCAATTTCTCGCTCTTTTCGATAGGATTGCGCGCGCTCGCTGTAGAGCGAAGCCCAGCAATCCTCCACTGCCCGGATAAGCTCCGTCTCGCTGGCGATTCCGAGGTAAGTTTCTTGCTGTCCGGCAAAAGCAGCGCCCGGAAGATCTTCCGCTGTGGCACTTGAACGTACAGCAACCAGTGGGCTGCCGAGCATTTGGTACGCCGTTCGAAGTTCTTGTGCGAGCGCGTCTCCAACGAGGGCGGAGTGCGATGACTGGTCCAGCGCCGACTGGTAGGCAGCAGTGGTGACGACGAACCCTTCAGGTACGTTCTCCCCCAATTGCATGAGTTTATTCAGGCCGTAGGCTTTACCACCTACCACGGCGAGAGAACCGGCTTCGACGGACGACAGTACAACTACATCGGGAAGAGTCATGGCCTCAGAATAGCTCAGTAGTAAACGGTCCGTATACTATTTCTACCCATAATTTCAGTTACTCTGCGCCACACCCAAGCCCTAGGTTCTGATCCCAGTGGATAACGTGAATGAAGTTGTCGGAGTGCGCTGGTAGGAATTGATCATGAATAAACATGAGCATCCCGAGACAATTGAACTTATTCACCATGTATTCACTTCAAGGACTAAAGCCTGGGGAGAATACGCATGGTCAACCCTCGTTGCTGCAGGCAAAGTTCCCGCAGATCTGGATGATCCAGAAGCACAGGATTACGTCGACCACGTCATCACCATGGCAGCACTTGCTGCCTTGGCCGAGTGGTTCGAAGACGACTATGACTTGTCAGACTTCGAACCATCATGCGAAATCCTAGAACCAAAATTCACTGTTTCACCATTCGAATTCGGCAGGTATGTTGAGATCAATGGGATAGACCCTTACGACGACGGACGGCCAAACGCCCACCATGCGGCGAAGGAAG
The DNA here is from genome assembly GCF_032154645.1 of Glutamicibacter sp. GTDB lineage: Bacteria > Actinomycetota > Actinomycetes > Actinomycetales > Micrococcaceae > Glutamicibacter. Next base: position 61,078 of record NZ_JALDXV010000012.1, read on the forward strand.
CAGTTCTAGAACGAACAAGAACTGTCGCCCGCGATCTAAGGAACGTCCTCGGATACTCCAAATTATTCACTTCACTCTGGTCCATTGCCTACGACGAATCGATTTCTCTTCCACCTACCGAGGATGACTTGGACCGCACACTCAATCTAGAAGTAGATTCCGAAAAGGGATATCGATTCGAACGGCTTCAAGAACTCTAGACTCCAGCATGTTTGACCTCTTAGCAGCAGTTAACCCATTGAATCTTCGGATGCGCCGATTGGGAATGAATGCACAACGACGACCGTTGATATAGATGACACGTCAACTGACAGTGGGCGTAGTGTAAATTGCTAGGAATATGAGGCTCTAAACCATGAACGAGGATATCCGCACCATCGGAATCTTGGGCGCCGGTAAAGTTGGTACCGCACTAGCTCGGCTGGCGGTCGCAGCCGGATATCGTGTGCTCATTGCAGGTTCTGGAGAACCGAACAAGATTGCACTGACCATAGAAATACTCACCCCTGGCGCGATCCCGGTTCACCCGGCGGACGCTGCACGGGAAGCCGATCTCGTGATCCTTGCGTTGCCCTTGGGCAAATACCGTACGATGCCCGCCGCTGAGTTGAAGGACAAGCTTGTCATCGACACAATGAACTACTGGTGGGAAACAGATGGATTTCGTGATGATCTAAGAAATCCAATAACTTCCACAAGCGAGATCGTCCGGGAATTTCTGGGCAATCCTCGTGTAGTCAAAGCACTTAACCATATGGGATATCACGACCTAGAAGACGAAGCGAAACTGGCGGGCGCAGATCAACGCAAAGCCATCGCCATTGCCGGAGATTCCAGTGAAGACGTACAACAAGTTGCAGAATTCATTGATGCACTAGGGTTCGACCCGCTGCCAATCGGGATGCTGTCCGCCGGTGCCACGCTACAGCCAGGCAACCCCGCTTTCGGCGCCAACCTCTCCGCAACGGAGCTTCAAAAAATAGTTCCACTCCCAAATGCTGAACGGGTACTCTCCACAGCAAGAGACTAGGTCACCTTTAGTTCATTTCCACACTCAAACGCGGGACGCCACCTCAGAGGCGCCACCGCGGTCAATGTTCGATCCAGCCGCTTCGGATCCCAACATAACCAACATACAAAAGGAAGACCCAACTCCGTTCAAACACGGGTTTGGGTCTTCCTGAAAATGCAAGACTACTTTACTTAGAAGTCCCAGTCCTCATCTTCGGTATTAACGGCCTTGCCGATAACGTAGGAAGAACCTGAGCCCGAGAAGAAGTCGTGATTCTCGTCGGCATTCGGGCTTAGCGCCGCAAGAATTGCCGGTGAAACGTCGGTGACGGATGCCGGGAACATCGCTTCGTAACCAAGATTCATCAGCGCCTTGTTGGCGTTGTAGTGCAAGAACTTCTTGACGTCTTCGCTCAGGCCTACCGGATCGTAGAGATCGTGAGTGTACTGAACTTCGTTTTCGTACAGTTCAAACATGAGCTCGAAGGTGTAGTCCTTCAGCTCCTGCTTGCGCTCTTCGCTCAGACCTTCCAGACCCTTCTGGAACTTGTAGCCGATGTAGTAGCCGTGTACGGCTTCATCGCGGATGATCAGGCGGATCAAGTCAGCGGTGTTGGTCAGCTTGGCATGCGAGGACCAGTGCATCGGCAGGTAGAAGCCCGAGTAGAACAGGAAGGACTCAAGCAGAGTCGAAGCGATCTTGCGCTTGAGCGGATCTTCGCCGTGGTAGTAGCTCTCAATGATCTGAGCCTTCTTCTGAAGGTTCACATTCTCAGTCGACCAGCGGAAAGCCTCGTCGATTTCCTTGGTGGAAGCCAGGGTGGAGAAGATTGAGGAGTAGCTCTTTGCATGCACCGACTCCATGAAAGCGATGTTGGTGTACACGGCTTCTTCGTGAGGGGTGATCGCGTCAGGGATCAGGGATACTGCACCAACAGTACCCTGCAGGGTGTCGAGCAGGGTCAGACCGGTGAAGACGCGCATGGTCAGCAGCTTCTCTTCTTCGGTCAGGGTACCCCATGACTGAATGTCGTTAGACAGCGGCACCTTTTCTGGAAGCCAGAAGTTGTTGACGAGGCGATTCCACACCTCAACATCTTTTTCATCCTGGATACGGTTCCAGTTGATAGCTTCAACCTTGTTGGTTAGCTGAATCTTCTCAGTCATTGCCCCTCATCGAAAAGCGCTCGCTATAGATTATTTCGCTTAAATCGTACCCCGTTTGTCCTGCTATTCCTAATAACTTGACCGATCCCACGCGCACTTCAATCACATTCTGACTAGGTGTTATTTAAATACAGCAAGCCACCGAACCTTGAAAAGTTCGGTGGCTTGCTGACAGTCAAGTAACGCTGATTACTAGCTACAAGACCTAGGCTCTAGAGCATGCAGGATACGCAGTTATCCACTTCAGTTCCCTCAAGTGCCAGCTGGCGCAGACGGATGTAGTAGAGGGTCTTAATGCCCTTCTTCCATGCGTAGATCTGAGCCTTGTTGATGTCACGGGTGGTAACTGTGTCCTTGAAGAACAAGGTTAGCGACAGACCCTGATCTACGTGCTGGGTTGCAGCCGCGTAGGTGTCAATGATCTTCTCGTAGCCGATCTCGTAGGCATCCTCGTAGAACTCGATGTTCTCGTTGTTCATGTAAGGAGCCGGGTAGTAGACGCGGCCGATCTTGCCTTCCTTGCGGATTTCGATCTTCGCTGCCACTGGGTGGATCGACGAGGTGGAGTTGTTGATGTACGAGATTGAACCGGTTGGCGGGATCGCCTGCAGGTTCTGGTTGTACAGACCGTGCTCCATGACCGAAGACTTCAGGGCAACCCAGTCGGCCTGGGTTGGAATCTCGATGCCCTCAAACAGTTCACGAACGCGCTCGGTGGCCGGAGCCCATTCCTGCTCGGTGTACTTGTCGAAGAACTCGCCGGTGGCGTACTTCGAGTTCTCGAAGTTCACGAAGGTCTCGTTGCGTTCGATGGCGATCTTGTTCGATGCGGTCAACGCGTGGAACAGAATCGTGTAGAAGTAGATGTTCGTGAAGTCGATGCCTTCTTCGGATCCGTAGCGGACATGTTCGCGCGCCAGGTAGCCGTGAAGGTTCATCTGACCCAAACCAATGGCGTGGGACTTCTTGTTACCGTCAGCGATGGATGGAACCGAAGCAATATCAGACATATCCGACACGGCGCTGAGGGAACGGATGGCAATCTCTACCGAATGGGCGAGGTTCTTGCCGTCCATTGCCTTGGCAATATTCATCGAGCCGAGGTTGCAGGAAATGTCCTTGCCCACGGTCTTGTAGGACAGATCGTCGTTGAATTCGGAAGCCGAGGAAACCTGAAGGATTTCCGAGCAGAGGTTGGACATGGTGACGCGGCCTTCAATCGGGTTGGCCTTGTTCACGGTGTCTTCGAACATGATGTACGGGTAACCGGACTCGAATTGGATCTCCGCCAGAGTTTGGAAGAACTCGCGGGCATTGATCTTCGACTTCTTGATGCGCGAGTCGTCAACCATCTCGTAGTACTTCTCGGTGACCGAGACCTCGCTGAATGGCTTGCCATAAACGCGCTCGACGTCGTATGGGCTGAAGAGGTACATGTCCTCGTTCTTGCGCGCCAGCTCGAAGGTGACATCCGGGATGACGACGCCCAATGACAGGGTCTTGATACGGATCTTCTCATCAGCGTTTTCGCGCTTGGTATCAAGGAAACGGTAAATATCTGGGTGGTGTGCGTTCAGGTAGACAGCACCTGCACCCTGGCGAGCACCCAGCTGGTTGGCGTAGGAGAAGGAATCTTCCAGCAACTTCATTACCGGAATCACGCCTGAGGACTGGTTCTCAATCTGCTTGATCGGAGCACCGTGCTCACGCAGGTTGGTCAGTGACAGCGCCACGCCGCCGCCGCGCTTGGACAGCTGCAGCGACGAGTTCACTGCACGGGCGATGGACTCCATGTTGTCTTCAATGCGAAGCAGGAAGCAGGAGACCAATTCGCCGCGCTGAGCCTTGCCGGCGTTCAGGAAAGTTGGAGTGGCAGGCTGGAAGCGGCCCTCGATGATTTCATCGACCAGGTTCTTGGCCAGCTGCTCGTCGCCGCGGGCCAGGTGCAGGGCGGCCATGCAGACGCGGTCTTCGTAGCGCTCCAGGTAACGCTTGCCGTCGAAGGTCTTCAGCGTGTACGAAGTGTAGAACTTGAAAGCACCAAGGAAGGTTTCGAAACGGAACTTCTTGGAGAATGCGTGCTTGAACAGGTCACGGATGAAGTTCATGGAGTACTGGTCAAGGGTTTCACGCTCGTAGTAGTCGTGCTTGACTAGGTATTCCAGCTTCTCGTCGAGATCATGGAAGAACACTGTGTTGTTGTTGACGTGATCCAGGAAGTACTGACGTGCCGCGTAGCGGTCCACCTCAAACTGGATCTTGCCGTCTGGGCCATACAGGTTCAGCATGGCGTTCAGGTCGTTGTAGCTCAGGCCCTGGAACTGGGCTGGGAGCTCTTTTGAGTCCGTCATGGTTTCTGCTGCTTCTGCGACGCTGGTGTCCAAAAGGTTTCTAGCCCTTCCCTAACTCGGAGAACATCCTCTGGGGTTCCCATAAGTTCGAATTTATAAAGTACCGGCACATTACATTTCTCTGCAATGCGCTTTGCTGCAATGCAGTAGTACTCGCCGAAGTTTGTGTTGCCTGCTCCGATAACACCGCGCAGGTTTCTACGATTCTCTTCATACCCAAGGAACTTCATGATCTGAGGCAGAATTGAACGTTTTCCCCTGTCTCCCCCATACGTGGGAATCAGGAGCACATAAGGAGCGTTGGTGATGAGCTTTGGCTCGTGCGCATGGAGCGGGATCCGAGCCGAATCCATCTGAAGTTTTTCGACGAATCGCAGGGTGTTCTCCGATACCGAAGAGAAGTAGACCAACTTCGAATCGGTGAACACCAGCGGTTCGTGTGCCTCAGCGAATTGCCTGTCGGCAAGAGCTGTTGGTGGCATTGTTTTCGCCTCCACTACAGAGTGAGCGAATTGAATTTGTTTTACTGCGTGATTAGTTGGCTGGGGCCAGCAGTGCGATCTTGTCTGGGCGGAAGCCCGACCAGTGATCATTGTCGGTGACTACGACAGGTGCCTGCATGTAGCCAAGACCACGCACGTGCTCCAGCGCTGCCGCATCCTGCGAGATGTCGACCTTGTTGTACTCGACACCCTTCTTGTCCAACGCGCGGTAGGTAGCGTTGCACTGTACGCAGGAAGGCTTCGTGTAAACCGTGATGGACATAGTCCCTGATCCCCTTTAAAAAGTCCTTGTTTCAGTTCATCGACCTGCGGTTTCCGCCGCGGGGAGAACTGTCCTTTCGGATGCCTCAAAAATGCTTTTCGAGGTGTTTTCGGCGTTTATCGCGCCATCGGGTTCAATACTACATCTTGTGCTTACCCGGTCAAGCAACCACTACATGATGTATTACCAGTATCTCATTCATACACCGACCAGTCCACAGGAACTGTGGATAGTTGACCTCGTTTAAACCGCGATTTCTCGCGGTCGGGCTTCGTTTGTCCACAGTTTTGTCGATTGTGCAGGCGGTTTAAAAATAGTTTTGTGAGATGTCCGTCGGTGTGTTTTGCGCCCTTCAACTTGTGTCTCAAGCACTAGTTGTGCCCTACCTGTAGTGTCCTCTGAGCTACCGACGATTTAGCCTGAGAAGCAACGCGCTGTGCATTGCAGAAGGTCCCCACGGCACAGCACGCCATGGACGTGAAGGACTTCAGCTGTACTTTGACGAGCCTGCTGAGCGGCTCCCTCCGGGAACCGCTAGGCAGTGGTCGGGTACTTGCGGGCGCCGAAGATGCCCTGGCCCACACGCACGACCGTGGCGCCTTCCTGGATGGCGAGCTCGAAGTCGCCGCTCATCCCCATGGAGAGTTCGGTGAAGCTCTCAGGCGCCCCTGCTTCCTGCAGCTGCTGCAGCGTCTGGCGTAGCAGGCCGAAGCTTGCCCGGATGCTTGCCTCGTTCGTGGTGTTGGCCGCCATGGTCATCAACCCCACGGGAATCAGCCGGTCAAGCGGTTCAATGGCGGACAGTAACTGCGCTGCCTCGTCAGCCTGGATTCCCGACTTTGATTCTTCGCCGGAGGTATTGACCTGGATGAAGACCTCCAGCCGGCGGTCTTCTACCTCTAGCCGGCGTTGCAGGGTTTCGGCCAGCTTGAGTGAATCCAAGGCATGGAACTCGTCGGCGAACTGCGCCACAAATTTTGCCTTGTTGGTTTGCAGGGGGCCGATAATCGAGTAGCGCAGATGAGGGTAGTCTTCTACGAATTCCTCGTGCTTGGCCATGGCTTCTTGCACCTTGTTCTCCCCCAGGGTGTCCACTCCTGCGGCGATGGCCAGCCGCAAGCGGTCTGCCGGAATCGTCTTGGTTACCGGCAGAAGGCGCACCGACGCTGGGTCGCGTCCCACCGAGGTTGCGGCGGCGTTGATTCGTTGTTGAACCGCAGCAAGATTGTGGGAGAAATCTTCGGTGGTTGCTGCCTGTGCCGCAGCCGGTTGCGAAGTCAAAGCGTCGACGCCTCTTTCTGAAAGGTTAAAAGCAAATGCTGGCGCCGCCGCAACGGCACCAGCATTAAGCATAGGCAATTTATCCCTAGAACATTTGACGCCAATTGGTTTTGGCGAGATCCAGCAGTTCATCGCCGCGCCCCGAGAGCACCGTGCGAATGGCGTAGAGCGCGAAGCCCTTGGCCTGCTCCAGCTTGATGGCCGGCGGCATCGACAACTCCTGCCTGTCGGTAACGACGTCTAGAACCGCGGGTCCGTCATGGGCCAGGAACTCCTTGATGGTGGCGGGCAGCGCGGAGGCGTTTGTCACCCGGTAGCCCTTGAGACCCGACGCGTTGGCGACCGCCCCGAAATCGGGATTCTGCAGATCGGTGGCATAGGTGACGAAGCCGGCGGCCTTCATTTCCAGCTCCACGAAATTCAAAGAGGAGTTGTTGAAGACGACTACCTTAACCGGCAGCTTGTTCTGCGTTGCCGTGAGCAGCTCACCGAGCATCATGGTCAGGCCGCCGTCTCCGGCGAAGGCTATGACCTGGCGCTTGCGGTCCACCGCCTGCGCTCCCAGTGCGTGGCACAGGGCGTTGGCCATGGAGCCGTGGTTGAAGGATCCGAGGACTCGACGGTCCCCTGTCATGCTCAGGTAGCGGGCGGCCCAGATCACCGGAGAGCCGACGTCGGCGGTGAAGATGGCGTCCTGGTCCGCCGCCTGATCGATGAGCCGTGCAAGGTACTGCGGGTGGATGGCAGCACCGTCCTTGGACGGCGTGGCCAGCTCATCGAGCTTGGTGCGGGTCTTGCGGTAGTGCTCCAAGGCGTTGTCCAGGTGTTTGCGCTTGGTCTGCGTTGGCAGCATCTCAATCAGCGCCGCCGCGGTGTCCTTGACGGTGCCGACCAGCGGGTAGTCCACCCTGGTGCGTCGGCCGATCTGTTCGCCTCGGATGTCTACCTGAATGATTCTCGCCTGCTGCGGATAAAACTGCTGGTAGGGGAAGTCGGTGCCCAGCATCAGCAGCACATCGCACTCGGCGATGGCCTTGGCCCCGGAGGCGAAGCCGAGCAAACCTGTCATGCCGACGTCGAAGGGGTTGTCGTATTCGATGTGCTCCTTGCCGCGCATGGCGTGGACGATGGGCGCCGCCAGCTTGTCTGCCAGGGCGATGACCTCGTCGTGGGCTCCCGCTACGCCGGCCCCGGCAAGGATGGTCACCTTCTTGGAGCTTTCAAGGACTTCCGCGACCTGTTCCAGCTCTTCTTCGCTGGGCAGCACCCGCGGATTGGCCTTGAGAATTTTCTGCGGCTCGGCGCGTTCCATCTCCGCCAACGCCACGTCCCCGGAAATCACCAGAACTGCAACACCGCGCTTCTCTATGGCTTCGCGCATGGCGATGCGCAGCATGCGGGGCATCTGCTTGGGATCCGAGACCTGTTCGGCGTACACCGAGCAGCCACGGAAGATCTCCACCGGGTGGGTTTCCTGGAAGTAGTTCGAGCCGATTTCATCGGTGGGGATGTGCGCCGCAATGGCAAGCACCGGGACCCGCGAGCGGTTGGCATCGTACAGGCCGTTGATCAGGTGCAGGTTGCCCGGACCGCAGGATCCGACGCAGACGGCGATCTCTCCGGTGATCTCCGCCTCCGCTGCGGCGGCGAAAGCGGCGCCTTCTTCGTGTCGGTGGTGCACCCATTCGATAGTCCCGTTTTCACGCAGAGCATCGGTCAGTCCGTTCAGCGAGTCCCCCGGGACCCCGTAGATGCGGCGGATACCCTGAGCATCGAATTGGTCAATGATGTGTTCTGCAACGTTAGGCAAGGCGTCTCCTGTAGTAACAGTGGTGTTATCACTTGTCAGACTACTTCGCCTGCCGGGCACTGGCTACTTGTTCTTGCAGATCACCCAGGGTGTCGAGATTCTCAGTTGGCGAACCCAGGCCAGTAGTGCGAGTCCGGCAGGGCGCGGGCGCCGAAGATCCCCTGGCCCACGCGGACTACCGTCGCTCCTTCTTCAATGGCCAGCTCAAAGTCGCCGCTCATCCCCATGGACAGTTCGACGATGCGCTCATCCTTGTCCCGCACCACCTCCCGCACCGCGCGAAGCGTCTGGAAGCAGCGGCGCACCGCTGCCTGGTCGGTGGAGAAGATCGCCAGGGTCATCAGTCCCTTGACGTTCAAGCGGTCGAAGGCCGGCAGCTGGGTGGCGACCCCTGCCGCCTGCTGTGGGGGCAGGCCGAACTTGGATTCTTCCCCCGAGGTGTTGATCTGGACGAAGACATCCAGTACCCGGTCTTCGACTTCCAGCCGGCGCTGCAACGCTTCGGCCTGGCGGAGGTTGTCCAACGCCTGGAATTCGTGGGCGAAGCGGGCAACATGTTTGGCCTTGTTGGTCTGCAGGTGGCCGATTACCGAGTATTTCAGCCCGGGGATGTCTGCCAGTTCCTCGGATTTCTGCGCGGCCTCCTGGACCTTGTTCTCCCCCAACCAGTCGATGCCGGCGGCGATGGCAAGGCGCAGGCGCTGCGAAGGGACGGTCTTGGTGACCGGCAGCAGCCTCACGCTTCCGAGCTGCCGCCCCGCTGCGGCTTCTGCCTTCGCGATCCTGGAGCGGACGGATGCGAGGTTAGCGGCGAAATCAGCCTGGGTTTGGGCCCGCGCGGCGGCGACGGAGCGGTCATCGGTCATGCTTCCATCCTACGACTGTGTCAGGGCGCCGGCACTGGGATAGATTCAAAGATGCAAGGGCAGAAATCCGAGGCTAAAGGGGAACGCTTTGAACCAGTCATATGGGCATCCGGCGAAGATGGCAAATACCAACCGCCTGTCTTTCGGCGCTGCGGACGGAGCGCAGTGGCGTCTTGAACCGCAGCAGCGCGACCTGGATGCCAACGTCATCCATCTGGCGGCGGGCAGCGAAATCGGCGAGCACGAGGGGCCGGCGCTGGACGTATTGCTGCATGTATTTGCCGGCGGCGGGATCCTGCATACCGAGGCGGATGACATCGAGCTTGAGCCCGGTGACATCATCTACCTGCCAGCCGGATCGCGCCGCAGGTTTGTGGCAGGAACGCAGGGCCTTGCCTATTTCTCGGTCCACCAGCGCAAGAAGACAGTGGGCCTGATGCCGACCCTGCGTTCGCAGCCATAGCGGTTATAAGGCTGCCTGTTCCCAGCTGCCGTCGGCCAGGAACTTTTCAAGGGCCGCGGTGTGCGGAGCCAGGTCCAGCCCTTGGGCATCGAGCCACGCATCGTTGTAGTAGGTGTTGGCGTAGCGCTCGCCGGAGTCGCAGATCAACGTGACGATGCTGCCCTGTTCTCCGCGGGCGAGCATGCCTGCGATCAGTTCGAAGGCCGCGTAGAGATTGGTGCCGGTGGAGCCTCCGGCGTAGTACCGGGTTTTGGCGCGCAGCAAGCGCATGGCCGCCAGGGAACCAGCGTCGGGAACCTGGATCATGTGGTCGATGACCCCCGGGACGAAGGACGGCTCCACCGTGGGCCGACCGATGCCCTCGATGCGCGACCCCTTGCCGGTGCAATAGCCCATGTCCCCGGTGCGCCACCCCTCATAGAAGGACGAGCCCTCCGGGTCTGCGACGGCAATCTGGGTGTCGTGCTGCTTATAGCGGACGAAGCGGCCGAAGGTTGCGCTGGTGCCGCCGGTGCCGGCGCCGACGACGATCCAGCTCGGGATCGGATACCGTTCCGCGCTCATCTGCGCAAAGACCGATTCGGCGATATTGTTGTTCCCGCGCCAGTCGGTGGCCCTTTCGGCAAAGGTGAACTGGTCCAGGTAGTAGCCGTTGTTGTTTTCGGCCAGCTCACGCGCCGCCTGGTTAACCTGCCCCGCCTCATCGACCAGGTGGCACTGTCCGCCGTAGAACTCGATCAGCTCGATCTTTTCCGTGCTCGTGGACTTGGGGACCACGGCGATGAAGGCAAGGCCCAGCATACGCGCGAAGTAGGCCTCGGACACGGCCGTGGAACCGCTGGATGCCTCGACGAGCGTGGTGCCTTCGTGGATCTTTCCATTGACCAGGCCGTAGAGAATCAGCGAACGCGCCAGCCGGTGCTTCAATGAGCCGGTGGGGTGCACCGATTCATCCTTCAGGTACAGCTCGATCCCCCAGGCCTTGGGCAATTCGAAGCGGTGAAGGTGGGTGTCTGCGCTGCGGTTGGCATCCGCGTCCAGCAGAGAAATGGCGTTGCGGACCCAGTTGGCTGTTTGCTTCATCCATCCAGCTTATCGCCTGCGACGTGCCGACAAGCTTTCATTCATGCAGCGTGGTAGGTTCAGACTCGAGATCAGCAAACATACCGAGGGAAACCATGGCCAAGGCGCATCAAAATGCGACGCCACTAGTGTCGATCTGCTACGCCGTGGCAGTATTTGCGGGCCTAGTCTGGGCAGTTTTCGGCACCGGGATTCTCTACGGTGCCCATATGGGCCCTACCGCACATGGATTGTTCGAACGAGACGCCACGGTCATGGCAGTTCCAATCGCAGGGCAGGTCCCCTGGCTCGGCTTGATGGTGGGCCTTGCCGTCTACGCGGTGTGGCAGTGCACACCAACGGCCAGACACACCCAGCTGCACGGAAGGCTCAGGCCGTGGGTGCTGCTCGTCGTGGTGCTCAACGCTCTGTGGCTCCAGCTGCTGCAGCGCGATCGCGTCGGCCCAAGCCTGTTGTGCGCCATCGGATTGCTGGCGACGCTGATCATGATCGACATCATGATCAGCCGCACCAGATTGTGCAGCAACATGGACCGTTGGATCACCCGGGCCAGCTTTGGCCTATTCACAGGTTGGCTGGGAATTATCGTCCTAGCTGAGCTGGTCACCTGGATCGCGCTGCTGGGTCCCGACCCGCAACAAATCATGTTCAAGGGAGCCGCAGCCTTCATCTTGTTGATCCTCTGCCTGGTGCTCTGCGTTGCCACCTTTAAGCAGGCACTGGGAATCTATGTGAACGCCGGCGCGCTGTGGGTGGTCTTCTGGATCACGCTGGACCGGATCACCTGGCAGGAAGCCTCGCCGCTGTTCGCCACCGTCTCAACGGTCGCCACCCTATTACTGCTGCTCTGTCTAGTCAGTGCGCTGCGCACCAGGATTAGGGCGTTGCGCTCGCACCCAAATACCGGTCGGGATCAGTCGTCGCCAAACTAGGCACGACTGATGCATCGGCTGAAAGTTCGCGTGAAGCACAACCGATGTGCTTGAGCGCGTCTCTCAGGCTAGATAGGGTGGCATTGTGACCCTACAGCGTTCAATGTACGGACGCGGGAACCGAGAGGAAGAAATGTCGAAGACTAGCAAGAGCTTCAAGGAAGTTGAAAAGTCACTTACCAAGCTGGCCAAGTCGGCCAAGGAGGAAGTGCCAGCGGAGCTTCGTGAAAGCTGGACCAACGCAATTTCCGGTGTCAATGCCGAAGCTATCGGCAATGCGGGAGCCAGCCTCATCGAGAGCGTCACCGGCAAGTCAAAAGCCGCAAAGCGCACCCGCGCATCGGTTGAGAGCGCCGTGAAGAGCGCCCAGAAGTCGTTGACTCCAAAGAAGTCGCGCAAGGGCCGCAACATTGTCATTATTGCGCTGATTACCGTTGCCGCCGTGGCCGTGGTCGCAAAGAAGAAGGCAGCATAACCGCAGCTTCATTCTAGAATTTGCCAGTTAGGGGAACACTACACGGTGTTCCCCTAACTGTTTACTCCCGACTTTCGCACCCAAGTTAAGTACAGCTGCTCACACTTAGTTGCTTCCGCTGTCCTGCGGGAGCAGACTCTTATTACTAGCTAGTAATAAGCATGGTCAGTGGGAACAGCCCGCTGCATTGGGACATGCCGACATGTGCCGGCAGGAAAAGAGCGACATCATGATCTTGAATAACACCACGGTACTTGGCACCGGTGTTCTCGGTTCACAGATCATCTTCCAGACCGCCTACCACGGCCTGCCGGTGACCGGATATGACATCAACGAAGCTGCACTGGAGACGGCCTCCAAACGCCTGGATCTACTGGTCACGCGCTATGCCGAATTCTTCGACGGCGGCGACCTCACCAAGGCGCAGGCGGCGCGCGACTCAATCCTACTCACCACCGATCTTGCCGAAGCCGTCAAGGACGCCGACCTCGTCATCGAGGCCGTGCCGGAGGCGCTGCAGATCAAACAGGATACCTATGAACGCCTTGCGCAGGTTGCCCCCGAACGTACGGTATTCGCCACGAACTCCTCAACGCTGCTTCCCTCAATGATCGCTCCGCACACCAAGCGTCCGGAGAAATTCCTTGCCCTGCACTACGCCAACGAGGTGTGGAAGAACAACACCGGTGAAGTCATGGGCACCGCACAGACCGGCGAGGAAGCCTATGAGGCGGTAGTAGATTTCGCTGAACGCACCGGGCTGGTGCCGATCCGCGTGCTCAAGGAACAGCCGGGGTACGTGCTCAATTCCCTGCTTGTGCCGCTCCTGCAGGCGGCCAGTGGATTGTTGGTCAACGGCGTGGCTGACGTTCCGACCATCGACAAAACCTGGAAGATCGCCACCGGCGCGCCCAAGGGCCCCTTCGAGATCTACGACATCGTGGGTCTGAACACCGCCTACAACATCTCTTCCATGGGAGATGAGACGAACAAGAAATTCGCCGCCCTGCTGAAGACCGAGTACATCGACAAGGGCAAGCTGGGACAGGCCACCGGAGAAGGCTTCTACAAGTACCAGTAGCCAGCGGCTACACCCAGAGCGCTCCGCCGTGATCCAGAATTTGATCCGGCGGAGTTTTCTCTGTCCTACTGCGTACGCGCTGCGCTGCTAGGGCGTTGACCACGCCAGCAAGCAGATCAATGACCCTTCCGCTCAGATCCAGCTGCCACTCCTGGACGCCGACCTCCAAAATCACATAGTCATCAACATCTTGGTCGATTCCGCTGGCAACTCCGATCCCCCAGCACGTCCCATGGCTTCCAGGCCCTGAAATGGACAGCCCGCCCAGTTCATCGGCGCGCACATGCAGCCTGGGCCCCAGAAGCTCGGCTGCTTGGCGTCCCAGCACCATGAGCCGATTGTGCAGCTCGGTTTCGATGAATTCCTGTTCGGCGCGCCGATAAGCATCATCCACGCGCTGGGCTTCCTCGGCCTGGGCATCGTAGTCGATCTCGGACCAACTGAAGGGTTCAGGCCGCCGCAGCCCATCGGGCACATCGAGGTCAATTTGTAACTCATCTGCGTCGACGTCCATGCTGTGGATCAAGCGGGCAGGTTCGGTCCACACCTTAGTTCCGCGCTGCTCCCGGAGCACGCGGATCTTTTCAACCTTGCCCACGACCACGACGACGTCGGCGCCGTTCTCGGAACACTGCTCATGGCTGTCGAGGACAAACTGCTGAGATTGATCCTCGACCACCGAGGCAACCGGCCAGGATACTTGCTTTCCAAGCCATAGGTCCTCGCCACAGCAAGCGTAGTCCGAAATAGCCATGTGGACGCTGATCTTCATATTCGCGATCCTAGCAAGGGACGGCGGCAACAGGCCCAAAGAACTTGCTGATGCCGACACCGTGCTTTATTTCTGGCGCATCCACTCGGCTTAGGCGCCGCCAAGCGCCGCAACCAACTTTCCCGCAGATTCCTACGCGCTGCTTTTCACGTTGGAGCAGTGTGCTGAATTCCGAGAACTGCACGGAAATCCAATACACCGATAGGATGACGTGGTGGCTCATATCGACGTAACCGACATCCAATATTTCCTCTCCGACGGCACCCAACTCCTCGGCGGCGTGACTTTCAAGGTCACCGCCGGCTCCAAGACCGCACTGATCGGCCCCAACGGCACCGGCAAAACCACGCTGTTCAAGATCATTTCTGGCGATCTCAAGGCCGACGAAGGATCAATCAACCGCACCGGCACCATGGGCATCATGCGCCAGTTCGTCGGCCAGGTGCGCGATGAATCGACGGTTAGGGACCTGCTGCTCTCCACCGCTGCCCCGCAGCTGGCCGAGGCGGCGGCAAAGGTCGCCAAATACGAAGCCCAGATGCTCACCAGCGACGATGAAAAAGTCCACATGCGCTACGCCGAGGCAATTATCGAATGGGGCGACGCCGGAGGCTACGAACTGGAAACCACCTGGGACAAGGTCTGCATGGCTGCCCTGGGCGTGGAATTCGACCAGGCCTCCGACCGTTTGGCGCGCACGCTCTCCGGCGGCGAACAGAAGCGCCTGGTTCTTGAGGCCCTCTTCGAAGGCAACGACGAGCTGCTCCTGCTCGACGAGCCGGATAACTATCTGGATGTTCCGGGCAAGCGCTGGCTGGAGGAAACCATGACGCGCTCGCCGAAGACCGTCCTGTTCATCAGCCACGACCGCGAGCTGCTGAACAACGCCGCAACCCGAATCGTCACACTTGAGCCCGGGCACGGCGGCGCCACCGCATGGGTGCACGGCGGAGCCTTTGGCTCTTATGTGGAGGCGCGTAAGGAACGCAACGAACGCTTCGAAGAACTGCGTAAGCGCTGGGATGAAGAGCATGCGAAGCTCAAGGAGCTCGTGAACATGTACAAGACCAAGGCGGCGTTCCGTTCGGACATGGCCAACCGCTATCAGGCGGCCACGACCCGACTCGAGAAGTTCTTGGAGGCTGGCCCGCCGCAGGCGATCCCGCTGGAACAGAATGTCAACATGCGGCTCAAGGGTGGACGCACCGCCAAGCGTGCGGTGGTGGCCGAAAACCTTGAACTCTCCGGGCTAATGAAACCGTTCTCCACGGAGATCTGGTTCGGCGACCGCGTCGGCGTGCTCGGTTCCAACGGCTCGGGCAAGTCTCACTTCCTGCGGCTGTTGGCCTCGGGTGGCAGCGACCCGGACAAGGAACACCTGCCGGTCTCAGATGTAGTCATCGAATCGGTGCCGCATGAAGGAAGCGTGAAGCTCGGCGCCCGCATCCGCCCGGGATATTTCGCGCAGACCCACTCGCGCCCAGACCTGTTCGGACGCACCCTGCTCGATATCCTGCACCGCGGCGACGAGCACCGGTCGGGCCTGCCTCGCGAGGCTGCGGCTGGGGCTTTGGACAGCTATGGTCTGGCAGGCCAGTCGGAGCAGAAGTTCGAATCGCTCTCCGGCGGCCAGCAGGCACGTTTCCAGATCCTACTGCTGCAGCTCTCGGGCGCCACCCTGCTGCTGCTCGACGAGCCCACCGACAACCTCGACCTGCATTCGGGCGAGGCACTGGAACGCGCCATCGACGCGTTCGAAGGCACGGTGCTGGCAGTCACCCACGACCGCTGGTTCGCTCGGGGCTTCGACCGCTTCCTGGTCTTCGGCTCCGATGGGAAGGTTTATGAGTCTTCCGAGCCAGTCTGGGATGAGACGCGCGTGGTGCGCGAGCGCTAAAAATAATACTCAGCAAAACACAATTGCAGCGGAAGAACTCGGTGATTGCTTAATCCTGCAACTGCTACGTTCGCGACTTTCGGTGCGCGGCGCGTGCTCACCTTTTAGAGCGTCACCGGGCATGATGAACAATGCAGAGCAGTAATCAGGTCTAGTAACCTCGCGGCCCTTCATCGAAACCAAAGCCGTAGTTGAGCTACCTATGGGACTGCCTAGCCCATCGGCAGCTTGTGCGTCGTTGAGGGTCTAGACACCGTCGCTGTTATCGAAACGAAAGACGGATACATCGGTGATAGCGTCCGGATAGGTAGCGAACGCTCGGTGCAGTTATTTGGCTTTTGTGGCGAGTCCAGTAAATCTAGTTATGGCCATCAAAAAGGCTAGGAGAAAATACGGTATTACAGATTTCTTCTTTATTGCTTTATCCCTTTCCCCGTGGGCCTGGATCTCATTTGGCGGAATGAATCACGAATCTTGAAACAAACACTTGCTTGCATGTAAGAAGTAGCCTTAAATCCAAGGCTTAGCCAATAAGAGCAGTAGAGAATTGCATTGATAATGCATATTTTGCCGAAATTTGCGTATCTCGAAAGCTGCTTTTTGCAAGTTTACATTGGCGCACTTAAGCGGGATACGCTCTAGACAATACCCACTCGAGTTCCTGCAGGGAAAAGCGACTGCATGAAACTATCTCAACGTCCTATTTTCCAAGAATTCTTTCCATTGTCCTCGGTTCGTCAAATTAGCTTTCTTCATTGCTCTTCGAAGATGGCTCTCCACGGTTCTAACGCTCAGAACGAGCTCGTCAGCTATCTGGGCATTTGTCCATCCACTCGCAGCCAATTGCGCTAATTGTAACTCTCGCTTCGTTAACGCGACACCGATTCCGCAAAAACGAGCGGTGTCGTACGTACCTGGAGGAAGAGTAGAAATCAACCCCAGTGCCTCATTTCTAGCGCTTTCAGATTCATCTGGCTTTCCTAGTTTCGCATACAGCGCAGCGGCTTCATTGTAGGCATTTATGGCAATTCCAACACGTCCTGTTGCCAATAGACGTGGGGCAGTCTTGAGAATAAGCTCAGCATCTTTGTATGCCAGACCTTCAACATAGGCCATAAGTGCAGCAGTGAATTCACCTTGGACACTCTCTAATCGAGGTTTTAGTTCTGTTAATCGAGTAATGCTCGGTTTTAGCTCTAGCTCAATTAGCCAGCCTTGTACTGCCGCCCATTTCGAGCCACGTTGCCATAGCTGCTCAGATCCGGTTTGAATGATTTCAATTGCCCGATCAGCTTCCCCTGCGGCAAGTGCAAGTTGTCCTTTGGGGAGAGCTACAGACATTGTGGGCAATGGCCCATCTTGAACTGGGAGCTGTTCAGCGTTCTTAAGCCGCAGTTCAGCCAGTTCGAAATTTCCAGTTCGACCAGCAACGACGCTACCCATGCATAACAAGCCCAGCAAAGGCGACGTTGGTAAACCCCGTGGGGTAACGGTAGCCAAAGCTGTCTCTACGAACTTCGCCACCTCGCTATAGTGTCCCGCGATAAGCTGGCACCAGCCTGCTAGAAAGCAGGCGCCCTGGATAGCCTTTGGATCAAGTGACTCGCGGGCACGCTGCATCACCCTATAGGCAAGAGAAGTAGCCTCTCGATGGTTGCCAATACCCAAAAGATAAAGGCCTCTCATCATCGCAATATCTGACCAACGGAAGTGCGGAACTGCGTCATCGAGGCCAGCGAGCTCTTGACCCGCATCGTATACTCGTCCGGCTGATAGCATCGCAAGAGATCGTACATATCGAAGTTCAATTTGGACTTCTTCTCGCAATGAAGGCTTGACCGGTAGATCTTTTTCAATATCTCCGTCATATCCTAGCTTGTCAAGGCGCAACCGCACCTCCGCTGCCTTCAGCAAAGCAGCATATTCAACATCTGAAGTTGAGTATTTCTGCTTTAGAAATGAAATGGATTCCTCTACTCCGTATTCTGTAGAGATCCAGTTTCCTTGCAACTCCAAAATCTGAGCGTTAATCAGAGTGGTTTCTTCGTTACCTGCGTTAAATACTTCAACTAAATGTTGTGTGGGAGCGTTACTGCGGCTCAAAGCCCTGGCATAATCCAACCGATCGCGGGGGTCGCCTGTTTCTTTCCATTTTTCTTTAGACCGATGCAGTTGATTCCGCACTTTTTCTTGAACATTTCGAACAAAAAGTGCATCCGGGTCTGGTACCGAGCATTCCTTGCCAGAAACTGGATTGCTGAAATCTCCCTTGCCGCTCGACAAGTCAGCCGTACCAAGCCTTCGCAAAGGGGCTCGGAATGAGGAATATCTATAGTGCTCTGCAATAAGTGGAGGAGTAACGGTTGCGATGAGATCATCATTATCATTCTCGAACTTCAGCATTCCTTTGGCTTCAAGAAGCTCAAGATGCTTCTGCCCAATCAGCCTGGAAGCTTCTTCAATCGTTACCGGTCCGGAGAGGCTAAGGAGCCTTAGTGCTTCGTATAACTCCTCGTTATGTACCGTGATTTGTCTTTCCATTAGGCGTTGGAGAGTTGACGACCACAACTGACCGCGCTTTCTCCAAATACCATTCACATTCACGATTGCACCCTCGCGGATCCCAACGTCAAGCATCCCTAGAGCAAGACCTGGTAATCCCCCGCTTTTGGCGAAAATTGAGTTCATACAGGTCGAGTCAAGAGGAGCCCCGGCCCGCGAGACCAGCAATGATTCCAGCACGCCATGACTCATCGGAGAAAGATATATCGTGTAGGCGCGCAGGCGTCGATGAATGGCCTCGTCAAATAGTGATTCGGTAAACGGCAGCTGAGACGACAATATTCGAAAATCAGCCAAGGCACGTGCCGAAATCACTGTTCGCCATGTTGCTTGATCGAGCGTATCGGAGTTATCAATTATCGCCACGAGGCTCTTTTTTTGGGCCAAGTCGACGATGTTATCAATGGTGCAATCTTGCAGTATTTGACCTGCAAATTGTGACTTTGCGGTGACAACTCTAGAGGGTCTAGTTTTGCTATTCACCAGAGAACTGAACGATCTTTGTTGAATTCGGTCTGCAGCAATTCTGATGACACCAAACTCTTCGCCAAGTAGCATTTGTTCAATTTTTGAAAGCAACGTGGTTCTTCCACTACCCGGTTCTCCAGTAATGATTACATCGACACCAGACGACAAGTAGCTTAAAGAATCTTCTAACTCTCGTTCTCGACCTATCATGCAGGCAATCGTACCTTTACAAAAGCTAAGTGCCGCCCAATTACTCAATGTGAGAAGATGTTGGACCTAGAACTCAGACTTCATCCTTCTTCGCTAGCAGCACCAGTTTCCAATGCAAAGAAGCAGCTAAATCTTGTAGTCGGTGATTTGCAGGCTTAGATAACTGATAGCGCGTGACGTGACCGGAGCGGCACATGTCATTGCCTCTCCTTCTTCCTCTATACCCCTCCGTGCTGGGAGTCTGCACGACAGTTCGAGGTGGGAAGGATTCCTAAGTTCACGCTTTCGCGCATTGCGCGGAATCCGTCCTACCTAATTGCGGACCCGCAAACCCTCAAAAAATCTTGGGCACTACGCAAGTATTGACATTAGTGCACTTAAGCACCGCAAATCACTCCTAGCTTTATTGGTAAGTCCATGAAGTTCAAACGATTTCTTACATGCAAGATACGCCTGCCCTGAGAGTCGTGATTCATACCACTAAGGGAGATTTCCTATGACTGAGTACCGAACCAATCCCAACGTAGATCGACGCACCGTTGTTAAGGGCGCAGCTTGGGCTGTCCCCGTAATTGCCGCTGCTACCGCCGTGCCACTGGCTTCAGCAAGCGGCGTTCCAGCAGATCCAACTGACGTAGCAATAAGCGTTTTCGGCCAAACCGGCCAGGCCGACCGAGGCTTCGAGACTCACTTAATTGATAAAAATTTTCAGCCAGTACCATTCCCTTCAGGAACTTCAATGAGCATCCGGGTTACCAGTGTAAATGGAGGAGCCGTCGACGGAATTACAACCACGGGTGCAACTCTCGTAGCTACGCATATCAATGGTACTGTGACAACCTACACTTACATCGTTCCAGAAGGCGGCACCACAGTGAGTTTCCGCGGAAACGTGACTGGAACAATTACTGCGGTAGTTACCTACGCGGGCTCGTTTGGAACCATCAGCTCTTCGGCGATCTCGATTACCGGAGCCTAGTCCACAGAACTATCAGGGCAAGGAAGCCGACCTTCGCCGAAGTCGTCCGAATCGATCGAATGGCAGACGAAGCAAAGTCGTCGTTGTCAGCGGTAGCCTTCGTGATGAAATCATCATTTGACGGCTCGAAGGTTGGCTTCTGGTCATGTACAGCGGCCATCGACAAAACTGAGTCAGTGTAGAAGTACTCTGCCGAATCATTGCCGTCGGTGAACACTGTGGATACCGGCACCTGGTATTCAATCACCGGCCAGTCCTTTTCTGGATCCGAATCATCCATCGCGTACTGTTCAGCGTAGTCACGAGACAGGGTTACCCAGTCTCCAGTGTTGATTGCTTCAATGCCAGAAGGGCACATCGCGGTAGACAGACACCATGGAATTGGGATTGTCTCGCACCGCTTTGAGCTGACGTATTGTGGATCGTACCGGGTCTAAATAAAGGCAAGGAAATTGAAAAAGAACACTTCTCGCTTGCCAATCAAATACACTGATGAATTCAAAACTCGCGCCGTTGATCTAGTGATCCATGCGCAGGCCGATCCAAGCACAGCTACTGGCGCTATCCGACGCGTTGCCATAGAGCGGGGCTGAGCAGCGAAACACTACGTACCTGGGTATGCAACCACAACTACAAGAACAGCGGAGCAACAACACCAGCGCAGTCCATCGACTTGGAAGCTGAGAATAAGCGCCTGCGGGCCGGACTAGCCGAAACCAAACGAGCCAACGAAATCTTGAAGATTGCAGCGACATTCTTCGCGGCGAGAGCTCTTGCTGCTCTTCATAGTAATCTTCGATTTATCGATCATCACAAAGACGAACTCGAGGTCGAGCAAATTATCCACGCGTTAAAAGGAACCCGTGTACAGATCGCGGTGAGCTCGTATTATGCATTCAAGAACCGACGACCTTCTGTCGCAGTATTCGGGACGAACAATGAATTGGTCAAGTTTTTGAGACACAATCTATGATTTTTTCTAACTAAACTCAGGCCACAAGAGCCAAAAAATTCTTGGCCGCATACGCATCCAACACCGTCTGAGGACTGATCCCACCATTACTGGAATGCGGACGCTTCCGGTTGTAACCAAACCTCGATATACTCCATCACCGCAGTCCTGGCCGCCACCCGGCTGGCCAAAGCCCGCTATGGAACATTTCATTCTTAATCGTAGAGAAGGTCGACTCCGCCACGGCGTTATCCCAACACACGCCGGTGCGGCCCGTGGACTGCCGCCCTCATGCTCAGTGCACCACGCCTGAAACGCATCCAAGGTATACTGCGTTCCGAGGTCCGTATTAAGCCGATATCGGCTTAATACGGATCACGGCGTGCAATTCCGCTCCATTTGATACGGGCAAGCGTTGGCTGAATCCAATGTCGTTGCTTTTGGCGGGTTCAAAGGGTGATTCGTTCGATCATGCCATGGCTAAGGCGCTGAATTCGGTCTACAAGGCGGAGCTGATCGGCCGGAAGCAATGGTCTGGACAGGTTGAGGTCATGGCCGAGACCTCCAGGTGGGTTGGCTGGTGGTGGTACAACTCCCAGCGACTGCATTCGGCACTCGGTTATAGGCCGCCAGCCCACGTGCATCAGCTGTGAACAGAACGGACGCAGACGGACGTTGTGGCTGCTTAGGAAAACAGGTTAAAGAGCCTCTACATAACCCGTGGTTTGCCAGTATCGAGGATCACGAGGACTCACCCAAGTGCAACCATAACTTCCGGCTGATTCTGAGATTAGATCTTTGACCTTGTTGTACCGGGTGAGCTCTAAACGCTGGTTCTTACTGCCCAGAATATTTTTCCTCTATATCAGGAGTGATCACATTATGATCGGCGGCGATACTGTTCCAACGCATCAGTCAGACTGCCGAGGTGAGATAGCAAAACGGAAGCACACCATACTCTCGGACATTCCAAATTTCTCATTTACAGCTTTAACTCGCATGTAAATGGACACTGCTCCAAAATGGATACGTATGCGGACGCTTTACTCCAAACGTTAACGGCAAAAAATCCCCGGATGCATACGTTGAAAACTTGCTTCCGAGGATCTGCTGGAGCCCCCTACCGGATTCGAACGGGTGACCTTCAGTTCTCGAGACAGAGATTCGATTCAAGCAGATTCACTGTCGACAAAAGACGCTCATAAGCGCAGTTCATTTACCCGATATTGCGATATCTGAGACAGATTATTCAACTGCTCCGCGCACGCTAAAAACGTTGCCCCCTAGTGGTGGTGCGGGTGGAGCGCAGAGTGCGGGGCATCGACCTGATGCAGCAGGCGGTGCACCTCGGGATGCTCTAAACGCCAGCGGCGGAACCGCCCGTCCTGCTCCACCTGCACCACGCCAGCCTTATGAAGGGTCGCCAGCGCCTGGGACACCGTGTTGGCGGACAGGCCAGTGGCTTGGGCCAGCTGGCTCACCGACGACTGCGGGGCAGCGTGCACCGCGACGAGGATCTTCATCCGCGTTTCATCGGCGCACAGCGAAAAGACGTCGATCCATTCGGGAATCTTTTTCTGCACCGCAGATACTGCGTTGGCAGCAATCTCTTGGCGCTCAGCCTCCGCCATGTCGGCCTCCAGTATCAGGGCGTGCTTCGCCTAGTCAATCGTCCCGCGTGAATTTCATCTGTCTGGCCAGACACATGTAATCTTGGGTTGACGCCTCTCACAGCCAAAAACCCCAGTTGAAGGACCATAAATGAACAAAATAGTACGACGCACTGCAACATTCGTCGTGCTTCCCATCGTACTTGCAACCTCCGGGTGCCAAGCAACTGCGAGCAGTCAAGTGCAAGACGATGTGGTGCTGTTGACCCCTGCCCTGCCCGAGACGCTCAATCCGCTGGCGGGCTTCGACATGAACGGGACGGGGAAGATCAATGAGTCGCTGTTCACACTGACCGGCGGGTCCGATACACTCCCGCAGATTGTGCCGCTGCTGGCCACGGGCGAGCCGCAGATCTCCAAGGACGGGCTGCGCTGGATCGTTGACCTGCGCCGCGACATCACCTTCAGCGACGGCAGCGCCTTTGACGCGGCGGACGTGGCCGCCAGCTATCGGGCGATCATGGATCCGACGTCGGCCTCCCCCATCGCCGGGGCCCTGGAGAATCTGAAATCTGTGGCGCAGCTCGATGCGCACAGGGTCGAATTCGAGCTGAAGGAACCGCAGTCCTCCTTTAAAACGCTGCTGTTGATCGGCATCGCCCCCTCAGAACTGATTGTGCCGGGACAGCCGGTGAGCGAATCGGCGTTGAACCAGCACCCGGTGGGCACCGGCCCCTACCTGGTGCAGAAATTCGAGCCCACCCAGCTGGTGCTGAGCACCAATGAGCATTACGCGGGCGGGGCACCGGAGGTGGGCCGGGTGGTCTACGAGCAGTCGGCCGATGACAATGCCCGCGCCCAGTCGCTGGCGGGCGGCGGCTACACCGGCACCGTGCTGCCGCCCAAGCTGGCCGACAGCTTCAGCGGCAAGCCGGGCTTCGAGGTGCTGCGCGCCACCTCCGCGGACTGGCGCGGCATCTCCCTGCCGGCGGACAACCAGTTCACCAAGGATCCGCAGGTGCGCCTGGCACTGAACGTGGGCATCGACCGCCAGGCGATGATCGACGCGGTGCTGGCCGGCGCCGGGCGCCCCGCCTATACATTTCTCCCGCCCCAGTACCAGGATGCCTACCAGCCCTCGGCAGTCTTCGACTACGACGTGGATCGGGCCAAGAAGCTGTTGGATGATGCCGGCTGGAAGGCTGGTGCCGACGGGCAGCGCAGCAGGGACGGGGTGCCGGCGGCATTCTCCATCATGTACAACCCAGGGGACACGATCAGGCGGGACCTGTCGGTGGCGCTCTCCGCTCAGCTTGAGCAGCTCGGCGTGAAAACCACCGTTCAGGCGGCGACCTTCGACCAGGCTGAACCGCGCGTGGACACCGATGCCATCATGCTCGGCGGCGGCGACACGCCCTACGACGTGGACACCCAGCTGTACAAGATGCTGCATTCCTCCTACCCCGCGGCCGGCTCCTATTGGGACAATCCCAGCCACTATGCCAACGCGGCCATGGACCGGGCGCTGCATGCGGGGCGGGTGAGCACCGATGAGGAGGCCCGCAACCGGGCCTACCGGAAGGTCCAGGACCTCTATGTGAACGATCCCTCGATGCTGCTGATCGCGTTCATCGACCACACCTATGTGCAGTCAAGCAGCGTGCACGAGCGCTGGGACACCGGCGGCATGCTCCTTGAGCCGCACGACCACGGCACTGCCTGGGGACCCTGGGTCAAGATCGGCGACTGGAGCAGGGCCTCATGAGCCTAAGTCGGGCCGCGGTCGCGCCGCGCCGGCTGCGCTGGGGCGGCGCCGGGAAACTCCTATGGCGGCGCATGGCGCTGGGGGTCCCGGTGACCTTCGGCATCACCGCCGTGGTGTTCTGGCTCGCGTCCATCGCCCCCTTCAATCCATTGGCCGCCTATGCGGGCTCGCGCTACCAGCAGATGAGCCTGGCCGAGCGCGCGCAGCTGGCCGCGCAGCTCGGCCTGGACCAGGGATGGTTCACCACCTGGTGGCAGTGGTTCACGTCGCTGGTGCAGGGCGAGGCGGGTACCTCGATCCTCTACGCCCGCCCGGTGGCCCAGGTGCTGGCCGAACGCCTTCCGTATACCCTGCTGCTGGCAGGCTGCGGGCTTCTGCTCGCGATCCTGCTCTCGGCGGGACTTGCCGTGGCTTCCGGTACGCGTCCGGGCGGCCTGGCCGATCGGGCGACCACGGTGCTCGCCCAGCTGGCGCAGTCGCTGCCGCCCTTTGTGCTGGCATTGATCGCGGTGGCGGTGTTCGCCCTGCGTCTGGGCATGCCGACCTCCGGCATTGCGGCTCCCGGGCAGAGCCCCACCGCCGGATCCATCGCCTGGCATCTGGTGCTGCCCGCCGGCGTTCTTGCCCTCACGCTGCTCCCTTGGCTGGTGCTGAACCTGCGCGCCTCGATCTTCCAGGCCCTGGACTCCGACTCGGTGCTGGCGGCCCGCGGACGCGGGGCCGGCGAGTGGCAGATCATGGTCCACGAGGTGCTGCCCCTGGCGCTGCTGCCCTTCACCACCGTGGTTGGTTCGCGTCTTGGAGAACTGGTCACCGGCGCACTGCTGATTGAAACGGTGTTTTCGTGGCCAGGCATCGCCTCGGCGACGGTTGACGCCGCCAAGGCTGGTGATTTTCCGCTGCTCGCTGCCGTCACCGTGGCCTCCTGCCTTGCGGTCTTTCTGGGCAACGCGCTGGCCGATGCCTGCTACCTGCTGATCGATCCTAGGGTGAGCGATGTCTAAACTACGAAGTCACCGGCGCCTAGTGCCGATCGTCATCCTGTCGTTGATCCTTGCCTATGCACTGATCGTCCCAGCGCTGGATCCCCAGGCGGTGCACCGGGTGGACCTGAATGCGGTGTATCAGCCGCCCTCGGCCCAGCACTGGTTCGGCACCGATCAACTGGGCCGCGACGTGTTCGTGCGGGCGGCGCAGGCGTTGCGCCTCTCGCTGCTGCTGGCCCTGTGCGCGACGTTCTTCTCCACGGTACTCGGTGTCATCGGCGGCATGCTCGCCGCAGCCTTCGGCGGAATCATCGACCGCATCATCATGCGCTCGGTCGACGCGCTGAACGCCATCCCGCACCTCCTGCTTGGTGTTGTGGTGCTTGCGCTGTGGCCGGGTATGGCCTGGGCCATCGTGCTGTCCATCGCGCTGACCCACTGGACCCAGGTGGCGCGCATCATCCGCGCACGCCTGGTGCAGGAGCGTGAACGCGGTTACGTGAGCCTTGCCAGGGCCTCCGGCGCACCGGCCGCCGCCATCTGGTGCACCCACCTGGTGCCCGCGGCTATCCCGCAGGCAGGCATCGCGCTGGTGTTGATGCTGCCGCACGCCATCTGGCATGAGTCGGCGCTGTCATTCCTGGGCGTCGGGCTGCCGCCGCAGTCAGCATCCCTGGGTCTGATCCTCGAGGACGCCCGAGCAGGGATCCTGCTCGGAGCCTGGTGGCTGTTGTTCTTCCCGGCGCTGCTGCTGGTCTTGGTCAGCTGGTCGGTTGCCGTGTTCGCGCACGCACAGCCGCGCACTGCGCCAACAATGGCGCGGCGAAGCACCCGGTCGACACCGCGGCAGGGACAACGAGAGGGGCAGGGAGAAGGACGGCAGGTCGACACGGCGGCGATCGCCGCAACGCCGGAAGGCGGCGTCACGCCAGCACTTGAGGCTCGCGACCTGACCGTGTGGGCACAGGATGCTGCTGGGGGCCGGGTGCACCTTCTCTCCAAGGTATCCTTCGGCGCGCTGCCGGGAACGATCACCATGATTATGGGCAAATCGGGGGCTGGCAAGAGCCTGCTGCTCAAATCCCTGGCGGGCCTGCTTCCCCATGACCTGCACAGCGGCGGAGAACTTCGGGTCAATGGACACTCCGTCACGCAGCTCCAGATCGCGAAGCTGCGCGGTTCCAGCCTGGTATTCATCCCCAGTTCCGCCGCGACGGCGCTGAACCCGGTGCGCACCGTAGGCAGCATGCTGCGCAGTGAACTTCGCCGAAACCACCAGCCGCACCGGCATGAGGCGCTGGTTCAGATCATGCAGCAGGTAGACCTGCAGCCGCAGCTGCTCAAGAGCTACCCGCATGAGCTTTCCGGCGGTCAGGCGCAGCGCGTGCTGCTGTCGCTGGCGCTGATTTCCAGGGCCGAAACCGTGCTGTTGGACGAACCGACCAGCGCCCTGGACCGGGCGACGCGCGACGTGGTGATCGGCGTTCTTTCGCGCCTGGCCCACCAGGGCAGCAGCATCGTCATGACGACGCACGACCCTCAGCTGGCCGGGGCATTCGGTGCGCGCGTGGTCCGCATTGAAGGCGGGCACCTCATGGAGAAGATGGCATCGGAGGTGGGTGCATGAGTCTGGAACTGTGCGATATCAGCCACCGCTACGGCGGAGCCGGCGCATTCGTGGTGGAGCATGCCAACCTCAAGGTGGCGGCCGGGGAAATTGTTGGACTTGTCGCTCCTTCCGGCGCCGGCAAATCCACCCTGCTGTCGATTGCCGCAGGACTGCTCGCCCCCTCCAGCGGTGGGGTGCGGGTTGCTACACCGGATGGCGCCGCGCATGCTGTGGGCTACCTGCCGCAAAGTCCGCGCGCCTTCGCCGATCCACGGCTAACGCTGGGTGCAACCATCTGCGCGCCGTTGGCCTTCGCCCAGGGTCGTTGGCGGCCTCGGCCCAAACGCTACGCCAGCGACCTGCAACGGGTCAGTGCGGAAGCCAAACTCGATGCGGTTTTATTAGACCGCAAGCCGATGGAAGTCTCCGATGGCCAGCTGCAGCGAGCCCTTATGGCAAGGACGCTGATCACCGATCCCTGCGTCATCGTCGCCGATGAGCCGACGGCCCAGTTGGATCAGGACACGACCCGCGTGATCTTCCAGACGCTCTCACAGCGGGCGCTGCGGGGCGCCGCTGTCCTCATCGCCTCCCACGACGTTTCTACCCTCTTGGAATTCTGCACGAGGGTACTGGACCTCGATGAGCTCGTTTCCGGTTGAGTTCCGCCCCCGCAACCTGCTGCAGGAATGAGTCATGCCGGTCGGCTGGAAGTGCCGACCGGCATGATTTCTAGTTCTTGCGAAGGTTCATCGGCTCCTGGCCGCGCAAACGGGCACGCAGGAAGTTCACCACGGACATCAGCACGGCGTTCGCCGATTCGGTAGAGGTGCTCAGGGTCCGTACTGCCACCCCGTGCATTGCGGTCAGCGAGATCCCTACCTGTACGTTGTCGGCTTGTTCCGCCGCGATCCGGTAGCTCAGCTCCCGCAGTTCTGCCGCCATCGCCGCATCGATCTGCCGGTCGACGGCTAGGAGCATACCCACATGGGTGGCCTCGTTGAAGTACAGCGAGGAGTCGATCGCCTGGTCTGCGGGTTGGATCCAGAGGTTGTCCAGCGCCGCAAGCTCCCCGTCGACCTGCACCTCGGTGCGCATCCGCAGCAAGTCATAGCTGAATTGGCTGCCGTCCGGGCTCCATCCCGGAGTCAGCACCTCGCACATGATGAACGATGAACTGGAACCCATCTTGACCACGGTGTCCTGCAGGTAGGTTGCCTCCCGGTAGGCGATGAGCTGATCCGGGATGTACTCCAGCACCGCGTCGTCTTCCAGCGTGATGAGCATGTGCTGCTGAGCCGGGCCCTGCGGGGTCTTGTAGATCTTCGTTGCAGACTGGGTGGTCAGCAGCAGGCTGCTGCCAGCATGAACCGTGATGTCGATGCCGTACTTGTCGGCCCCGAGGTAGGCGCCGCCGGGATTGATGATGGTGTAGCAGACCTGCGGTGTGGCATCGAGGTAGTGCGGGCGGAAGACCCGCAGGGCGCCGCGGCTGTATTGCGAGACCGCGATGTCTTTGCCTGCCCGCTGCCCGATGGCGAGCCGAAGCTCCCCCACCAGTTCTGTGGTGAAGGAGCTTTCAGCCAATTCGACGGGGGTGGATTGTGCGGCCACTAGCCCAAGTCCGTCATCAGCACGTCGTGCTTGAGCCAATCGATGACCTTCTCCAGGCCTTCGTCGGTCTTGAGGTTGGTGAAGCAGAATGGCTTGTCTCCGCGGAATTCCTTGGAGTCCGATTCCATGATCGACAGGTTAGCGCCGACGTAGGGGGCCAGGTCGGTCTTGTTGATGATGAACAGGTCCGACTTGATCATGCCCTGTCCGGCCTTGCGCGGGATCTTCTCGCCCTGGGCCACATCGATGATGTAGATGGAGAAGTCGACAAGTTCCGGGGAGAAGGTCGCCGAGAGGTTGTCTCCCCCGGATTCCACGAAGATGATCTGCAGGTCCGGGTGCTTTGCCTTCAGCTCTTCGATGGCAGCGGAGTTCATCGAGGTATCTTCACGAATCGCGGTGTGCGGGCAGCCGCCGGTCTCGATGCCGACGATGCGATCCAGCGGAAGCACGCCGTTGGCTGCCAGAATTTTTGCATCTTCGATCGTGTAGATGTCGTTGGTGATGGCGGCCATTGAGATTTCGCCGTCCAGGGCGCGGGTGATCCGCTCAACCAGCTGGGTCTTGCCGGCGCCCACTGGACCGCCGATGCCGATGCGAATTGGTTCCATGTTTTTCTCCGTAATAACTCTAGATAGATGATTGCGCCGGGCGTGGACTAGGACATGAACATGCGGGCGCGCTGGTGTTCATGGCGCATCTGCGCGATTTCCAGTCCCGGTGCGGCGGCGCCGACATCACGAATGTTCAGGGTGTAGATGGTTTGCACCGCTCCGGCGACCGGTGCATGCATTGCCGCGAGGACGCGCTGTCCGGCATTCTGTCCCAGCGGGATGGCGCGGATCGCGTTCTGCGTCAGGCTGGTCAGCGTGGAGAACAGGTAGCTGCTGAGCACGTCGGGCAGCGGCGCCTGGGCTGCCTTGGCGGCCAGTGCAAATCCAATGCCCGGGTGCCCAAAGCAGCGCCCCTGTTCAATAGCTTGGCTGTAGTGCTGCAACTGCGTGCTGGGGAAGACCATGTTCGCCACCGACAGCATGCGCGTGCCGATCTTTGTCGCCGCCTCGCGCATTTCACGGGGCAGCGCCGCCGCAATGGCCAGCTGGTCCAGGTAGAAAACGTCCTGCAGCTGCTCTGCCTCGTAGGCAAGGCGCACCACCAGTCCGTCGGTGTACACCAGCGACTGGTCAAGGAAGTGCTTGAGCCATTGCAGGAAGCTGTCTTCATCGTGCACCTGCCCCGTCTCCAGGTAGCTTTCCAAGCCGAATGAATGGCTGAAGGCACCGGTGGGCAGGGCTGAATCCGCCAGCTGCAGCAGCGTGAGCAGGTGCGCTGAACTAGTGGGTGTGTTCGGCATGGCGGAAAGGCACCGGCATCACGCGTTCTTGACGGTTGTACGGCGTGTTGTGGTGGATCAGGAAATCTTCTACGGTGTGGTCGTACTGCACCACCATGACCTGGGCCTGGTATTCGGAGTCCACGTCGAAGAACTGCGCCTGCAGGTGCCGGTTGCCCAGCGCGTGCGCCACGGTTCCCATTTCGTAGATGCTGCCCGGTGCGATGACCAGGACGTCGGTGGGGAGCACCGCAATGGTGATCATTTCGGTGTCCGAAAGGTACAGGATGTCCCCGTCGCGCAGGTCCGGCCCGGGTGCCAGCCGCAGGCCCAGCTCACGGTCGTGGTCGCTGGTCAGCCGCTGAATGCGCTTGACCAGGGCAGCGCTGGGAAGCACTACCTTTTCGTGGTGTCGACCAGCATAGGCATCTTCTGGCAGATCGTGGAGGTTTCCCACGAGCTCTTCGATGATCATTGTTGTCCTTCTCAATGACGGGTTTAGAACAGGAAATAGCGTTGTGCCATGGGAAGTTCTTCCGATGGCTCGCAGGTGGCGACCTCGCCGTCGACGATGACCTGATAGGTCTGTGGATCCACCTGGATCTCCGGGGTGGCTCCGTTGTGCTTGAGGTCCGCCTTGGTCAGGCTGCGGATGCCGTGGCAGGCGCGGATGACCTTGCGCAGGCGCAGACGCTCGGGCACGCCCTCGTCGATGGCGGCCTGGGACAGGAAGGTGATTGAGGATGCATGCACCGCGGTGCCCAGGGCGCCGAAGTTGTAGCGCAGGGTCTGCGGCTGCGGGGTGGGGATCGATCCGTTGGAATCGCCCATCAGCGACTGCACAATCACGCCGCCCTTGATCACCATTTCCGGCTTGACGCCGAAGAATGCAGGATCCCACAGGACCAGGTCGGCGAATTTGCCTTCCTCAACACTGCCGATCGAATCGGCGATGCCGTGGGCGATGGCGGGGTTGATGGTGTACTTCGAGACGTAGCGCTTGAGTCGCGCGTTGTCCCCCACCGCGTTGGCATCCTCGTCCAGCTTGCCGCGCTGGCGCTTCATCGCGTCGGCCACCTGCCAGGTGCGCAGCACTACCTCGCCCACTCGTCCCATGGCCTGCGAGTCGGAGGAGGTGATGGAGAAGACGCCCAAATCATGCAGCACGTCTTCGGCGGCGATGGTCTCGGCGCGGATGCGCGAGTCGGCGAAGGCGACGTCTTCCGGGATGTCGGCGTTCAGGTGGTGGGCCACCATGAGCATGTCGAGGTGTTCCTCGACGGTGTTGATGGTGTACGGCAGGGTGGGGTTGGTAGACGCAGGCATCACATTCGGCAGCGCCGCCATGCGGATGATATCCGGTGCGTGGCCGCCGCCGGCGCCTTCGGTGTGGAAGGTGTGGATGACGCGGCCGGCGATAGCCTCGATGGTGTCTTCCACGAAGCCGCACTCGTTCAGCGTGTCGGAGTGGATTGCCACCTGGACGTCGAACTCGTCGGCGACCTTCAGTGAGTTGTCGATGCACGAGTGGGTGGATCCCCAGTCTTCGTGGATCTTCAGGCCGATGGCGCCGGCACGGATCTGTTCAGCCAGCGGGCCGCGCTCGCTGGCGTGGCCCTTGCCCAAGAAGCCGATGTTGATTGGCAACCCCTCAACGGCCTGCAGCATGCGGCTGATGTGCCACGGGCCCGGGGTGAGGCTGGTTGCCTTGGATGATTCGGAAGGTCCCGAACCGCCGCCGATCAACGTGGTGGTTCCGTTGGCCAGCGCCGTGGGAACCTGGTCCGGGGAGACGAAGTGGATGTGGGTGTCGATGGCCCCGGCGGTAAGGATCTTGTGCTCGCCGGCGATGATATCGGTGGCGGCGCCGATGACGATGTTCACCCCGTCGGAGATGTCCGGGTTTCCGGCCTTGCCGATACGGAAGATATGTCCGTCGCGCAGGGCCACATCTGCCTTGTAGATGCCGCTGTGGTCAAGGACTACCACGTTGGTGATCACGGTGTCCGGGACGTCTTGGTCTCGGGTGAGACGGCCGTTCTGGCCCATGCCGTCACGGGTGACCTTGCCGCCGCCGAAAACTACTTCCTCGCCGTAGAGGGTGTAGTCTTTTTCGATTTCCAGCAGCAGGTCGGTATCTGCCAAGCGGATGGCATCCCCGGTGGTGGGACCGTAGAGCTCGGCATATTGTTTGCGAGTGAGTTCAAAACCCATGTTTAGTGCTCCTGCTCATCTTTCTGGCCGTCGCTGGCTTCGCCGTGAGCTGCTTTCTCAGCTTCGGCGGCCAAACGTGCTTCATGGGGCTGCGGCGGATGAGTTTCATCCACAGGGTCGACGCCGAAGCTAGTGCTGAAGCCGATGGAATCGCCTTCGGCCTCATTCGGCAGGTCGATGTCGTAGTCCTCAACCAGGTCTGCTTCGCGCTCCAGATCGATGCCTGCGGTGCCGCCGATGGCGTCGGTTTCAACCACCGGGATCGGCTTGCCCAATGGGCCATTGATGAGGTTCTGGAAGCCGTGGACTTCGCGGGCTCCGGCGTATTCAACGAGGTGCACCGTGCGGGCGTCCCCGGGCTCAAAGCGCACGGCCGTGCCGGCCGGAATGTCCAGGCGGAAGCCGCGTGCGGCGACTCGGTCGAACTCGAGGTCGTGGTTGACTTCAGCGAAGTGGTAGTGCGAACCGACCTGGATGGGACGGTCGCCGCGGTTGATGAGGTTTAGAATACGAGTCTGCTGTTTTTCATTGCACAGAATCGGCTCATCACGAAGGATGTATTCACCGGGAATCATCGGGTCTCCTCGTTGCTGGATTCAGAAGTGTTAGCGGATCGGATTGTGAATGGTCACGAGCTTGGTGCCGTCGCGGAAGGTAGCCTCTACCTGGACCTGGTCGACCATTTCGGGGATGCCGTCCATAACGTCTTCGCGCTTGAGGATGGTCGTTCCGTAGCTCATCAATTCGGCTACTGTACGGCCGTCGCGGGCACCTTCGATGATTTCGTAGGTGATGATCGCGACCGATTCAGGAAAGTTCAGCTTTAGTCCACGTTCTTGGCGGCGGCGGGCGAGGTCGGCGGCCACTACGATCATGAGTTTTTCATGCTCACGCGGAGTTAAATACATCGATTGTCCCCTTATTCAACTGTGCTTTTGGGTGTCCACATCGATCCTTACAACCGGCCAGAAAATGCCGGGAAGCCTGTGGCTAAGGCAAGAATAGCAGACGTCACAGGTGACTTTGCCCGCATTGGTCCAGAACTCATCGAGGATGTCAACCCCCTATTTTTAGTTCATCAGTCAAGTGGGGAATTGGCATAATGTCGCCGTGAGGATAACCCTTTTCAGCTATTTCATTTTCTCGCTAGACAGAACGATTTTTAGTTGTAGTTAATCACCTGTTTTGGTGTAACTAGCCTTGAAGCACAAAAGTTCGGACCCGGCTTCGACCGGGTCCGAACCTATATTTCGAAAGTTGACAGGAACTTTTATTCGACGAGCTTGCCCTCCTGGGATACCTCTGTCATCAGTTGTTCGATCTGCTCTGGTATCTGTGGAATTTCTTCACGCACCACACCATCCTTTGGCGACCACACGAGGTTGACCTGAAGTGCAGGGTCCGCCTGCGGATAGTCGCTGCGGTTGTGGCAGCCGCGGGTTTCGCGGCGTTCCAGGGCGGCTTCTAATGTTGCCCTCGCGGCGAGCACAGATGACCTGAGATCAAAAGCGTGGGCAAGGTCCTGGAAACCAGCAATATCCGGGTGGATGCCCACGTTGCTCATGCGCTGCTCAATAACACCCAGCTTGGCAAGGCCGGCCAACAGACCCTCCTCGTCACGCAATACACCTGCATGCTCTGTCATCAAATCTCGGATGCTGCGTTGCAGGGCGCGAACATTTTCATGCCCTTGGGACGCCAGCAGTTCATCAACCTCCGCCTGAGCCTGCGCAACCGCGGAGGAAGAACGCGGCTGGCTGGCGAGTCCACGCGAGTAGTTGGCAGCTTCTTGACCCACGATGCGGCCGAAGACCAAGAGCTCGATCAGTGAATTGCCGCCGAGGCGGTTCGCTCCGTGCAAGCCGGAGGATGCCTCGCCGATGGCATAGAGCCCGGGAACTTCGGTTGCATGGGTCAGTGGGTCCACCCAGACACCACCCATGGAGTAGTGGGCCGTGGGCGCAATTTCCATTTTCTGTTCGGTAATGTCGCGCATCTGCAGTTCCATCACCGTTTGGTAGACGCGAGGGAGGCGTTCCATGATCACATTGCGCGACAGATGGGAGACATCCAACCAGACAGCGCCGTTCTCGGTGCCCCTTCCCTCCCTGATTTCCGTGTAGGCGGCCAATGCGACACGATCGCGAGTTGAGAGTTCCATGCGCTGCGGGTCGTAGCGTTCCATAAACCTTTCGCCCAGGGCGTTGGTGAGGATTCCGCCTTCGCCGCGGGCCGCCTCGGAAATCAAAGTTCCGGCGACATTCTCCGGTTCGATAATGCCCGATGGATGGAACTGAACCAATTCGGGATCGCGCAGTCTTGCTCCTGCCTCAACCGCCAGGCGCCACGAATCGCCGGTGTTCTCGTCACGCCGCGACGACGTGCGGCGCCAGATCCTGGTGTGGCCGCCGGCTGCCAGAATGACAGCATCGGCATAGATGAGGTAGCCGGTTCCATCATTGACATCGAACCCGTAGGCGCCGAAGATCTTCCCGTCCTCCACGAGCAAACGGGTCACGTACATGGTGTCGAGGATGGAAACGTTGAGTTGTTCTGCGCGGCGAACCAAGGTTCGCTGGATTTCAAGCCCCGTATAGTCTCCCGCGAAAGCAGTGCGGCGGAACTTGTGAGCTCCAAAGAAGCGCTGGGAGATCCTGCCGTCCTCTTCACGGGCAAAGTTCATTCCGTAGCGTTCAAGATCTTCAATGCCTTGTTGCGCACCCTGGGCAACGACCTGCACCGTGCGTGGGTCGGCGAGCAGGTAGCTTTCCTTCAAGGTATCCGCAGCGTGCTGCTGCCAAGAGTCTTCTTCATCCATGGTGCCTAGGGCGGCGTTGATGCCGCCAGCCGCCAGCGCGGTGTGGGCATCGTTGCGCGGACGCTTGCCGACCGCAAGTACATCGACGCCTAGTTCTGCCAGCTCAATGGCTGCACGCAGGCCGGATCCACCGGTTCCGATGACGAGCACGGACGTTGAAATCTGCTGTTGTTTTCTCATGTTTCCCAGCTTCACGCCACAACTTCCATACGTCCAATGAATAATGAGCATCATTTCAATAGCGGTATGCTATGCACTATGAATTTAGAGCAATTAAGAGGCTTCACAACGATTGCGCGTATGGGCCACTTCACACGTGCAGCCGAAGAACTGCATCTGGCCCAGCCCTCGCTCAGCCGACAGATCGCCACCCTTGAACATGATTTGGGGTCGGTGCTTTTCCAACGGGCCCGCGGCAATATCACCTTGACCCCGGCAGGGCGCGCACTGTTGCCGCTAGCGACCAGGATGCTGGCTGATGAAGAATCCATCAGGGTGGAGATGGCTGAACTAGCCGGCTTGCGGCGCGGACGGGTCAGGCTTGGCGCTCCCCCAACGCTCTGCGTATCACTAGTTGCCGAGGTTCTATCGTCATTTCATGCAAAATATCCGGGCATCGAGCTGCAAATCTCTGAAGCCGGGTCCAGGGTTCTGCTCGAACAACTCTCCGGCGGACAATTGGATCTTGCACTAATTGTGACCAGCGAGCACGCGGTCAATGAGACGACATTGCAGCACGTTCCACTGCTTGCCGAGCGTCTGGTAGTAGCCGATGCACCCGATGGTGCACTGAGTAAACAAGACACCGTCGACTTGCGAGCCCTGGCCAAGGTGCCGCAAATAGCTTTCTCCCGCAGCTATGACCTGAGGGCTGCAACGATGAGTGCCTACGACGGCCTGGGACTGGATCCGAATATTGTCATTGACGGCGGCGAAATGGATGCGGTTTTACGCTTCGTCCAGGCGGGGCTCGGTGTAGCAGTGGTCCCGGCAACGGTGCTCACCCAAAGCACGGGGCTGCGTTCAGTGCAGCTGGTGGATCCGCAGCTTCAACGCACCATTGGCCTGGAACATCGCCGTGACGTAACCCTGACGACAGCCGTTGCCGCGATGCAGGAAATGATTCGCTCTACGGCACAGCAGCTGGCTGGACGCTTTGAACCGATCAGTACGTTATCTTGAGACCCGCATGGGATGCCAGCTGTTCGGCCAACCCGGATAGTTGGAGACTGCTGATGCTTGCGCCGCGAAGACCGGTAATCCCGTCTACCGTGGCGAAATCGAGTCCCTGAAGAAAAACTGAATTCATTTTTGCTTGGTTGGCAGCCAGCACGGCGGTACGGCAATCGGTAAATCTCACCCTGAGCGATTCGCCCAAATCCAACTCGTCAAATTGGCAGTTGCGGAACTCGACGTCACGCAACTTTGCCCCGCGAAGGTTCAACCAACCGAATTTACAGTTCTCGACAACCACGGAATCCCACGTGGAATCGGCGGCATCGGCCGAGCCAAAGCGACTGTGACTCATGCGGACATCATTCAGGTGTACCCCGGCTCCTTGAAACACCGGCGCGCTTACTTGGGTTAGCTCGCACTGGATCAGTCGAGCATTACGCAACGACAGGGTGGGTGCATTCAACGAATTAAATGAGCACTCTTCGAAGCGCGCGGCGTCAGCGGCAAAGTCATCATTTATTCCGCTGAAGCTCAATGCGTCAATATAGCCGGCACCCGCGAGGTCTCCTATAAATCCTTCGGCCAACGGCGGCAGGACGAAGTTTCGAATTTTTGGTGCAGGCATGCAGCTCCCTCGGCATCGTGGTACTTGTGGCTAATCAGCAACAACATCAAACCCTACGCAGTGCCACCGACAGCTCATGCCTGCAACGCGCGTACCCCTAGAATTCGTCGATGACCAGCTTTTTCATCGACAGCATGTGTTCGAAGGCGTTGGGCCGCGACATGAGTTCGCCCATATTGGCTGGAACAATCTGCCAACTGACGCCGAACTTGTCCGCCAGCCAGCCGCACTGTTCAGCTTCAGGCACCGCCGACATCGCGTCCCAGATCCGATCGATTTCCTCTTGACCTTCGCAGTCCCACTGCAGTGAAACGCCTGGGGTGAATGCCAGGTCCTGTGCTACTCCCGAATCCATTGCCGAAACAATGTCCGGGCCGAGCGTGAAGTCGGTGAACATCACCGAATCGGTGGTGACGACATCGTTGGCTTCCTCATACTTGAACATGGCCTTGACGTTGCCGCCCAAGACAGAGGTATAGAATTCCACCGCTTCGGCGGCTTTATTCTGTGCAGCTCCGGCGAACATCAGGTTTGGAATGAGCAGTGGCGCCGGTTCGCCATCCGGATTGGTGAGCATCAACTGCCAACTCACCCCATAGCGATCCGCAACCCATCCGTACTTTGGGCTGAACGGGTATTCACCCAAAGGCATCAGCACGGTACCTCCGTCCAGCAATGCCGCCCACGTCGCGTCGAGCTGTGCTTCTGCGTCCTCCAAGCTTGAAGGATCAAAATTCAAGATCAGTGAAATTGACGGATTCGGGCTGAACTCCGGCCCGGCATTGATGAGCGTCAGTTTGGTACCGCCAACCCAGATTGAAACCGTCAGCGCCTGCCCGGCCAGCGGCTGTTGAAAATCCAATAGGCCTTCGGTGGGATAACGCGATTCAACTTCTGTCGTTGTCTGGGGAAGCGCCGCGGCATAGAACTGCCCCGCCTCCTCAGCCGTTCCATTCATCCAAAGATTTACGGTGAGCTGCTGCATGGCTCGTCCTCTCGGTTCACGTAGTCCGTGGCTCTTCGTGCACAAGGCTACCGGCAAGAACCGACGCTAGGAATAGCGTTTGCCAAACTTTCAGTGACTCGTTGAAACACGTTATCCACCTCGTTCCCTCCACACCTCGCCGTGAGCTATCCCACGTTTAGGCACACCTCGGCGCATCCATGGGATCAACCCGCGCTAGCCTTGGAGACAGGGCGCACAAAGGCGTGTTGCCCGCATCAACAACCGTTGAGGCTAAGGAGCAAGTCCATGCGCATCGACCAACTGGACGCAGACCTGATCGATCTACTCACAGATTTCCCCATGTTGCCGGTGATGGAATGCGCACGCCGCCTCGGCGTGGCCCGCGGAACCGTGACCAGCAGGCTTGCGCGCCTGCATGATGCAGGTGTCATTCAGGGAATCGTCCCACGCATTCAGCCCGCGGGATTCGGGTATACGCTCGTTGCCTTCTGCGCCGTGGAGATTGTCCAGAAATACGGCCACGACCCGGTGGCCAACGCGCTCGAAGCTGCGATTCCTGAAATCATCGACATGTACACGGTCACGGGAAGTTCGGATCTGCAGCTTCGCGTCGTCGCGCGAACCCCTGAAGACCTTCAGGATATTTTCAACCGCATTAACACAGTGCCGGGTGTTGCAAGAACCTCCTCGGCGTTCGCACTTCATGAGCACTTTCAGGGTCGAACCCTGCCACTGGTTGCAGCCTGCGCGAAAGAAGGCGCAAGCGCTATACAGAATGACCAGTAAAATGGTGTATTAGCCGAATTTTTCTATACAGTTTGCACAGTCAAGCCGGCATCGATTGAAACCATGGAATGGCGCGATCTAGAGTCGTAGTCTGTGAATCGCGCCACGCGAGCATATGAGCGGGATTACTCCGCACCCCTATTGCGCCCATGGTCTTCAGAGAGGAACCCATGACCCTTCACCAGCGCCCATCTTTGCAGTCAGTTCCCGCTTACAAGCAGGGAAAGCCTGCGGCGGCTGGAGCCTCGAAACTCTCATCGAACGAGTCTCCGCACAGCCCACTGCCTTCGGTTATCGACGCCATCAGCGAAGGCCTTGGCACAATCCACCGCTACCCAAGCATTGCGGCGCCGCAGCTGACGGCCGAACTGGCCCAGCTGCACTCGGTGGATCCTGAACACATCACCCTGGGCGCAGGTTCCGTTGAAGTGGCAGCACAGCTCATCCACGCCGTGGCTGCGGAAGGCGACGAAGTCATGTACGCGTGGCGCTCATTCGAAGCCTATCCTTCGCTGGTGCGCATTGCCGGTGCAACCCCCGTCGAGATTCCACTAGACGCGGAATCAAAGCACGACCTTCCTGCCATGTTGGCGGCGATCACCGACAAGACCCGCCTGATCTTCATCTGCAACCCAAACAACCCCACCGGAACCGTGGTTGAGGCGAAGGTGCTGGAAGATTTCATCGCAGCGGTTCCACGAGACATTCTGATCGTCATCGACGAGGCCTATGTACACTTCGACCGATCGGCTGTCCGTGCCGACGGCATTGACCTGTTCAAGAAGAACCCAAACGTCGCCGTGCTGCATACCTTCTCCAAGGCCTACGGTTTAGCAGGACTGCGCATCGGCTATGCCATCAGCCCGCTGGAGGTCGCCAACAACCTGCGTAAGGTGGCCATCCCCTTCGGAGTCTCAGACCTCGCGCAGCGCGCAGCGGTCGCCTCGCTGCACGCCGCCGACGAACTGGCTGTACGCATCGATGAGGTAGTCGCCCAGCGCGAACGCATGTACGAGGCACTTGAGGCGGCCGGCTACCCGGTAGTGAAGTCCCAGGCGAATTTCGTATGGATTGGTGCGGGTGATGACACGACCGAGATTGAGTCTCGACTGGCCGACGGAGGCGTAGTTGTCCGCGCCTTCCCGGGCGATGGACTGCGTATTTCCTCCGGCTCCGCGCTGGATGTGGACCGCGTTATTGCGGCGCTGGCCTCCGTGAATGAAAAGGTCCAAGCATGAGTGAATCAACGGATACCCAGCTGCACGCGGGCCTGACCCAGCGGCAGATTTCCATGATGGGTCTGGGCGGCGCCATCGGCGCTGGCCTGTTCGTCGGTTCCGGCCAGGCGATCTCCATCGCCGGCCCTGCCGTCCTGATCTCCTACCTGCTGGCAGGTACGGTGATCATCGTGATCATGGCCATGCTGGCAGAAATGGTCGCAGCCAACCCTTCCTCCGGCGCATTCAGCACCTTCGCTCACAAGGCCATGGGCCGCAGCGCCGGCAGCACCCTAGGCTGGCTTTACTGGATCCAGCTGGTGGTCGTGGTCGCCGCCGAAGCCACCGGTGCCGCGGCGATCGTAGCCCAATGGTTCCCCGGGGTGCCGCAGTGGGGATGGGTCCTGCTCTTCGTCATCGCCCTGTCCGGCGCCAACCTGCTCGGTGTACGCAATTACGGTCGCTTCGAATACTGGTTTGCGGTCATCAAGGTTGCCGCGATCATCATCTTCCTCGCCTTCGGAGCGCTGGTCCTGAGCCACATCGTCCCTACCGAGGCCCCTGTTGGACTTGGCAACCTGGCAGCCCACGGAGGCTTTGCACCGGGCGGCATGTCGGGCATTGCAGCTGCGGTGCTGATCGTGATCTTCTCCTTCGGCGGCACCGAGGTCGTCGCCATCGCCGCGGCCGAATCCAACGATCCGGCCGGCAACATCAAGCGCGTTGTCCGTTCGGTCATGGCCCGAATCCTGGTCTTCTACCTGGGCTCCATCCTGGTGATCGTTTCCATCGTTCCTTGGAACGATCCGGAGATCGTCGTCGGTCCGTTCGCTGCGGCCCTGAGCGTCCTAAAGGTGCCTGGTGTTGCCATCGTCATGAACGCCGTGGTGGTCATCGCCCTACTCTCGGCAATGAACGCAAACATCTACGGTTCTTCGCGCATGCTGTTCTCATTGGGCAAGCGCAAGCTCGCTCCTGTGGGGGTCACCCATGTCACCGGCAAGGGCGTACCTGCCAAGGCCGTGCTCAGCTCGGTAGCGTTCTCCTTCCTCGCCGTTGGCTTGAACTGGATCTGGCCAGAACAGGTCATGCCGATCCTGCTAAATGTGGTCGGCTCGACCATCATCGTGATCTGGACCTTCATTGCCGTCACGGAATTGATCCTGCGCACCCGGGCAGAGAAGAACGGCGAGTACCTTCCGGTCAAGCTGTGGGGCTTCCCCTACCTGACCTACGGTGTCTTGGCGGTCTTGGCCGGTGTCATCGCGGTGTCCATGACCGACGAAGCGGCACGTACGCAGCTGCTGCTGACCTCTGGCCTGACGGCGCTCATCTGGATCATCTCCAAGATTGCCCTGCGCAACGTTCCCGAGGTCGTCGAGTTCCAGGAAGTTTCCTAGGCTCACCTCGATCCTGCGGCGCCGGTTCCAAATGGACCGGCGCCGCAGTGTTTAACCGGTACCACGTTTTCAGGTATCCGCCTTCTGACGGAGCGTCAGGTTGAACATCTCCGCAAGCGGTGTAACGTGGCATTCAATGGGGCTATAGCTCAGTTGGTAGAGCGCATCGTTCGCAATGATGAGGTCAGGAGTTCGATTCTCCTTAGCTCCACAATTTCACGGCCGGGTTCGACGTTGCTGAACCCGGCCTCGTGTATGTTCATACTGGGACCGTCACCGGTGTTCGACGGATTCTCCCAGTAAGCCGAGAGCGAGGATTGTGCCCATGGTGAGAGATGTTCGACGCGGTGCACGCGCTCCTCAGCGAAGCAAAGGGCACGTAGATCCCGTCTTCCGCTTTGTCGAAGACGGTGTCGTTCGTCCAGCCCCGGACGGCACCACGGCGGCCTCAGCGCTGGAATTTTCTCACGCGTCGCAGGACCGCATCTCTCTGGGGCTGTTTCCCGCTCCCGATTTCTCTGATATTCAAGAGCTGGCAGAGGCATGGGACCTGCACCCGGTATTGGTTGAAGACCTGTTGCATGCTGGTCAGAGGCCCAAATTTGAGCGCTACGGCGACGTGAAACTCCTGGTGATCAGGTCGGCTCTCTACATTGATGACCTAGAAGAAGTTCAGCTTTCCGAATTCCACATCCTGTTCCGTCATGGCGCCATCGCCATCCTCTGCCAGGACAACCGGTGGATCGACGGCACACCGGGTGATGAATGGGCTAGGGCGATCCTCACCGATGAAGTTGCCAGCGGTCAACAGCTGCTCAGCGATCCAAAGCTGCTGCGTTTTGGCTCGGAAGCTGTGTTGTACAGGCTGCTCGACGAGATCGTCGACGGCTACGTTCCCGTGCTCCAGGGACTGGGCATAGACAAGGAACAGATTGAACGTCAGGTATTCAGCGGCGACACCTCAGTTACCGAACGCATCTATCGCCTGAGCCAAGAGGTGATCGACATGCAGCAGACCACAGTTTCATTGACCGAAGTGGTGCAGGCTCTCACCGCGGGGTTCAGCAAATACAACGTTCCAGAAGAACTTCAAGCATATTTGCAAGACGTCAATGACCACCTGACGCGTGCCCACACGCAAACCATGGAATACAGGGAAGCACTCTCACAGATCTTGAACGTCAATGCGACCCTCGTTGCTCAACGACAGAACGAAGACATGAAGAAGATCTCTGGTTGGGCCGCAATCCTGTTTGCTCCAACGCTGATCGCGGCGGTCTACGGGATGAATTTCGACGATATGCCCGAGCTTCACTGGGCCTACGGCTATCCGCTGGCGTTGTTCGTCATGGTTGCCTTTGCGACCGCCCTCTACGGAATCTTCAAATGGCGCAAGTGGTTCTGATGCCGAAATTCGACTTTAAAAAGACCCCACCGTATCGTGCATCCACGAAGTTTGAAATAGTGGACATGCCGGCGGCTAAGTATCTAATGATTGATGGCCACGGCGATCCCAACACCGATCCCATATATGAGCGAGCCCTTCAAACGCTGTACCCTGTGGCCTACAAGATTAAATTCGCTAGTAAGGAATCCGGACGGGACTACGTGGTTCCGCCCCTTGAGGGATTGTGGTGGGCTGAAGACATGGACTCATTTACGCGCTCCCGGGATAAGTCGAAGTGGTTGTGGACCATGCTCCTTGCCGTACCTGAATGGATCACGGAAGTCGATGTTGCGCAGGCTGTCGAATTAGCGAATCGTTCAGGAAAGTTCTCCGAACCCCAATTGCTTCGCCTAGATTCACTGGATGAAGGCCTATGCGTCCAGGTGCTGCATCATGGCTCATACGATGACGAGGCGTCGGTACTTGCACAGATGCACCAGTACATTGACGAACAGGGCTTGCAGCTCTCCAGCAAGCATCACGAGATCTATCTATCCGATCCTCGGCGTGTTCAGCCCGAGAATCTTCGAACGATCCTGCGTCAGCCGGTGACGCAGAAATCCAATTAGACTATCTGATCAAGGGAGCCCCGCATGAGCACCGTATTAACCCCAGAGAGTTCGGTCGCAGACGTTCAGGCCGCATTGGCAGAACTTGAAGACCCCAAGATGCGGGCGGTTAACGAAAAACACGGTGATGATTTCGGGGTCAATCTCTCGAAACTGCGGGCGTTGGCCAAGGCTCTGAAAAGCAACCAAGAGTTGGCCGAAGAGCTATGGGGCACTAAAGATACTGCCACCAGACTGGTCGCCATCCTAATTTGCAAGCCCCAAGGATTTAGTCTGAACGAGCTGGAACGATGGTTGCGCGAAGCGCGCACCCCGAAGGTCCAGGGTTGGTTCATTAGCTACGTCGTAAAGAAGAGCAAACATCTCGAAGAACTTCGACAGATCCTAATAGCAGATTCGGACCCGATCGTCGCAAGCGCAGGGTGGGAACTGACCGCACATCAGGTTGTGAAGGCTCCAGACGTTTTGGATCTTTCTGCTCTATTGGATGAGATTGAAGCCGAGATGAAGTCTGCACCGGAACGGCTTCAATGGGCCATGAATAATACGCTTGCCCAGATTGGTATCGAGCACGAGGAGTACAGGGGCAAGGCCCTGGCGATCGGAGATAAGCTGCAAGTGCTGGCGGACTACCCTACTCCCCCAGGGTGTACCTCTCCATTCGCTCCAATTTGGATTAACGAAATGGTGCGTAGGAGGTCTGCCAACGATTAATTCGCCGCAGACATTCGTTTGCCGTCTAGTTGGATCAGCGATGAACTTGCGGCGGCCTTCTGCTTTGGGACAGTCCGCCGCAAGCTCTTGGCTAAGGTTTAAGCTGCCACTTCCCAGTCGACGGTTCCAGTTTCAAGATTGTATACGGCTGCGACGACCTTGGTCTTTCCCTCCTCGACTGCCTTTCGGACAATTGCCGAACGCTTGAGTAGCCCTTGGGCCACGG
This sequence comes from Glutamicibacter sp., assembly GCF_032154645.1. Taxonomy (GTDB): domain Bacteria; phylum Actinomycetota; class Actinomycetes; order Actinomycetales; family Micrococcaceae; genus Glutamicibacter. The sequence continues at coordinate 105,279 of NZ_JALDXV010000012.1, forward strand.
CCACCGTATTTGCGCGGACTACGGCATCAATATGCTCAGTTTCGGTGCCGTGCTCCGCCACTTTTCGTGCTACCGGTGCAATTTCTTGGGCGAAATCATTCATTTCACCTGGCAGCGAGGGATTCTTCGGATCATCCTTGAGCGCTTTGACTGTCCCTGTGACAGCTCCACAGGCGGTGTGTCCGAGAATCACGAGAACCGGAACTGAATACGGGGCGCTCACGGCGAACTCCATGCTGCCGACCAACGTATCGTCCAGTACGTTACCGGCGGTACGGGTCACGAACAGGTCGCCGATACCTTGATCAAACACAATCTCAGGAGAGACTCGTGAATCCACGCAACCATGAACCAGAGCCCACGGAGCCTGATGCCCGGCCACTTCCTCTCGAGTTTCTGCATTTTGATGAGGATGGGTCATCTGGCCAGCTACGAATCGGGCATTTCCCTCTTTCAAGGCGTTGAGTGCTTCCTCGGGAGTGCCAGGAACAGTCTTATCGGCAGTTGGCTCGGCCGGAACTGCGGCCGGCGCAACTTCGGCTCCGCACGCGGTGAGCGTGGCCAACGCGAAGATCCCAGTTGCTCCCGCCAAGAAACGCCGGCGCCCAACGGCTTGAGAGGTAAGTTCGGAAAACTTGGATTCCGAGGAGTTCGAATTGTTATTGAAAATCAAGATTGGACCTTTCAAATGGCCACGGAGAAAATCATGCAAGCGCATGATCAAAGGATAGATTGGGCGTCTTTGAACGAATATCATCGAGGATTTCTCTAAATATTCGCATGTAGTCTATTTGCAGATATTCGATACACAAAAATCACAGCGTACAATTCCGGCGATCCGCTTCATCTTTTCGTAATGTCCAACAACACCCTGCACTTCTTCGCAAAGTTTCCTGTGAGCATTTCGGAAGTTGAAAATACAGCATTGGACTGGACCATGAATCGTAGATCCGCTTTCACGTGTTCCTATTCGGACGAAGCGCGCTGCACCAGTGAGGCGTCGCTCCCTGATGCAGCGAAGCTGTGCGAAATAGATCAGCGAGATCAAAATCGGGCGGAATACCATTCGCAGTCTCACTGAAAGCGACTGCTCATCGAGCCAGGAGTTGTGAGTCTTGGGAATGAGCGAAAAGCCCCGACCCTCATAATTCGAAAATGAGACGAGCACTCATCCGGACCAAACCGTCATGAGCCTGCAGACGAAAAATCCCGAAACTCGAGCGAGTTTCGGGATTAATTTCAATTTGTGGAGGTAAGGGTGTCTGGTCTCAAGACATCCTTCACCCATGTCACGGGACATCCTTCACCCC
>NZ_JALDXV010000036.1:0-4108 GCF_032154645.1 Glutamicibacter sp.
CGGTTGCTCCGTAGCAGCGGCGCGAGATAAAACTTTACACGGACCGCACCCCAACACCAAATCGGCCAGTAGCCGTCAAAAGTTGCAGATTTTTCATGTTGACTTGGAGTTTTAGTGAATAGGTACAAGAAAACCGTCAGAAAAGTGTGCTGGTTCACAAACTTTTCTGACGGTTTCGCTTAGTTACTACTTGGTCAGCTCGACAACTGCCATGTTCTTCTTGCCGCGGCGCACGATGGCGTAGCGTCCGTGGAGGAAGTCAGACTCCGCCAATTCCGAATCGATGCCGTCGACCTTCTCATTGTTGACGTAGGCGCCGCCTTCGCCAACGGTGCGACGAGCTTCCGACTGGGTCTTGCTCAGACCGGAAACATGCAACACATTCAAGATGCCCAAATCGGCGGCCGACACCTGTGCGGTAGGGAGTTCGGCGATGACAGCCTGCAGCGTCGGAAGGTCGATATCACCCAGGTCTCCATTGCCGAAGACCGCGGCAGATGCGGCGATCACCTTATTGGTGGCGTCCTCGCCGTGGACCAGCGAAGTCACCTGCCATGCAAGTTCACGCTGCGCCTGGCGCTTGAACGGACGCTCGGCAACTTCTACTGCTAGTGCCTCGATCTGCTCGCGCGAAAGGAAGGTGAAGACCTTTAGTCGATCGATGACGTCGGCGTCGGCAGTATTCAGCCAGAACTGGTAGAAGGTGTACGGACTGCACATTTCGGCATCCAGCCAGATGGCATTGCCCTCCGACTTACCGAACTTGGTGCCATCAGAGTTGGTGATCAGCGGGGTCCCGTAGGCATGAACCGAACGGCCCTCAACCTTGCGGATCAGGTCGGTGCCGCTGGTCAGGTTGCCCCACTGGTCCGAACCGCCGGTCTGCAGGGTGCAGCCGTACTGGCGGTTCAGCTCAAGGTAGTCGTAGCCCTGCAGCACCTGGTAGGAGAACTCGGTGTAGCTGATGCCCTCATCGGAATTCAGGCGCGCGGCGACGATCTCCTTCTTCACCATGGTGCCCACGCGGAAGTACTTGCCGACATCGCGCAGGAAATCCAGTGCTGACAGGGGTGCGGTCCAGTCTAGGTTGTTGACCAGGCGCACGGCGTTCTCACCGTCGTTGGATAGGAAGCGCGAGACCTGAGCCTGCAGCTTCGCCACCCACTCGTTCACGGTCTCCTTGGTGTTCAGGGTACGCTCGGCGGTTTGGCGCGGGTCGCCGATCAAACCGGTGGAACCGCCCACCAGGGCCAGCGGCTGATGACCCGCCAACTGCAGGCGGCGCATGTTCAGCAGCTGCACCAGGTTTCCCAGGTGCAGGGAAGGTGCCGTGGGATCGAAGCCGCAGTAATAGGTCACGGTCTCTTCAGACAGGGCACGTTCAAGTTCGGTTTCGTCGGTGGACACGTGCACCAGCCCGCGCCACTTCAGTTCCTGCCAAACGTTTGCAAAAGAGGAATCGTTACTCTGCCCGGCGAGCACCGGGTTCTGATTGCTTTCAGACATGCTAGCTGTGACCATTTTTCTGTCTTCGTTCTGCCCCGTGCACACGCCGAGTTCGACGTGTGATTGCTACCGCGCGGCCAGTGGGGTTGCCTGATGCCGCGCTCTTCCAAGGTTATCGTCACGAGTTGGCTTATTGCCACTTCGCGACGGCGGGCGCGCTAGGCTTCCAGTCCAGCGGGCAGTTGACCGGTGTGGATCACGCGCAGGCGCTGGGTGGTGCGGGTCATCGCAACATACAGGTCGCCCACTCCCCCGTCGACCTCCTCCACGAGCTGCTGTGGTTCGACGATGACGACCCCGTCGAACTCCAGGCCCTTGGATTCACGGGCGCTGATCACGACGATGTCCTGGCTCAACCCGCCCGAACCGGTGCCGACGCGTTCGCCGTACGCCGATTCCACTGCCGCGCGGGTGGCGGCCAGCAGGTCCTGCGGCACGATCACCGCCTGCAGGCCCCCGGCGGAGAATTCAAGCTCTTCGCCCAGGGCCGCCAGCAGGGTGTCCTGTAGCTGCTGCTGCGTGGTTTCGGTGAGCACCGGCGGCCAGTCGCCCTCGCGCACCGCCTGCGGTGTGGTGATCCTCAGGCCGGCGGCCTGGGCAACGCGCACGGCGGCGTCGGCGATCTGGGCGGGAGTACGGTAGTTCACCGTGAGCTCTTCCTGCGCGAAGCGGTCTCCGAAAAATGGCTGCAGGGCCTGGGCCCAGCTGTTCGCGCCGGAGGCGGCGGAGGTCTGCGCGATGTCTCCCACGATGGTGAAGGACTTGATCGGACAGCGGCGCACCAGCAGGCGCCACTGCATGGGCGAAAGCTCCTGCGCCTCGTCGACCACGATGTGCCCGTAGGCCCAGGTGCGGTCCGCGACGGCACGGTCGGCTGCGGTCTGCCGGGCCGCGGTTTCCTGGTTGACCCCTGCAACCTGCTGGGCGGTGACCACCCCGTCGATGCCCGCATTTTCAAGCATGGTGTTCATATTGCGCAGCGCTGCCTCGGCGTTCTCCACGTCGCGCTGATATTGGGCTGCGTGCAGTGCCGCCTGAGGATCCTCCGGCTCGCCCAAGAGCTCCGCCGCCTCGTCCAACAGCGGCACGTCGGCCTCGGTGAACGGCGATTCGGCGCGGCGGTAGAGTGCGTCGCGCTCCACCTCGCTCAGCTTCGGCGCTGCGGCGGCCAGCAGGTGCGGATTGGCGAAGAGTTCGGCGATCAGCTTCTGCGGGGTCATCGGCATCCAGCACAGGTTCAGCGCCACGCGCACGTCCCAGGACTCGCGCACCTCCTGCGGCAGGTAGGAACGGTCCGAGGTCGATGACTGCCCGGCGGACTCCTCAAGCTTCTGACGCAGCTGCTCGGCCAGGTCCCCTACCAGCACCTTCACGAAGGTTTCGCGGGCCTGGTTGTAGGGCTTGTGGGTATGGCGGGCGCGTTCGCGTGCATTGCGCACCATGCCGCGGGTCAGCGTCAGCCGCGTTCCCTCCACCACCACGGTGCGGTCTTCGGCCAGCAGACGCTGGCGGTTGCGCACCGCGGCGGCGACGACCTTGGCCATGGACAGCTGGCCCTTGATGCGTGCGACGGTGCGGTTGGTCTCCGGCACCGCACGGATGCCGGGGTACAGCTCGCCCACCGAGCTCATCACCACGCCGGTTTCACCCAGCGATGGCAGCACGCGCTCGATGTAGCGCATGAAGGAGTTGGACGGGCCGACGATCAGCACGCCGGCGTTCTTGAGGCGTTCGCGGTATTCGTAGAGCAGGTAGGCGGCGCGGTGCAGCGCCACGGCGGTCTTTCCGGTACCCGGACCGCCCTGCACCACTACAGCGCCGGGCAGCGCGCTGCGGATGATCGCATCCTGCTCGGCTTGGATGGTGCCGACGATATCGCCCATGCGGCCGGTGCGCTTTTCGCGCAGCGCCGCCATAAGCGCGCCTTCGCCGTGGTGCGTGTGGCCCTCGTCCAGCCAGGTTTCATCGAGCACGTCGTCTTCGATGCCTGCCACCGCCCGGCCCTTGAGCATCAGGTGTCGGCGGCGGCGCACGCCGCGCGGGTTCAGCGCGGTGGCCTGGTAGAACGGTGCTGCCTCGGCGGCGCGCCAGTCGATCATCAGGCGGTTGAGCTCTTCATCACTCAGACCGATGCGGCCGATGTAGCGCGGGGTGTCGGGCTGCTGCTCCATATCCAGCCGGCCGAAGACCAGCCGGTCCTCCACCGCGTCGAGCTGTGCGATGCGGTCTTCGTAAAGCGTGGCGAAGGAGTCGCGTTCGGACATGTTCTGGAAGCTGCCTACCGCCCCCTGAGCCCGGGTCCGCCCCAATTGCTGGACCTTCTCCGCGCGCAGCTCGTCCAGTCGTGCATAAAGCTTTGCCACATACCGAGTCTCGGCTGACAGATCTTGTTCGATCGTTTCGGACAACCCGATTTCCCCTCGCACTAATCGTTGCGCACTAAATTCGCAGGACAAACAATCATACGCGCCGTGCGAAGCGCTGTTCTATTCCGCTTCGCGCCCGGCGTAATGTGACCCCTGCGGACTCTTCTATGTCTGTCAAGCCGCAATCTGAACCTTTTCATCTATTGCTGAAGCGCTGAAGATTTTGAAGATGCGAC
>NZ_JALDXV010000032.1:0-21639 GCF_032154645.1 Glutamicibacter sp.
GACTACGACTGAAGTGATTGGATCTTTCGTGACCGAAAAGAACAATTTTGCCCACCTTTCTTCGCGACTGTCGGTAACCGACGCGGAGCCGGACCGCAACCTGGCGCTGGAACTTGTCCGTGCCACGGAGGCGGCAGCCATCGCCTCCTCGCCATGGGTTGGTTTCGGTGACAAGAACTCAGCTGACGGAGCAGCGGTAGACGCAATGCGCGGCCTGCTGTCCACCGTGAACTTCAACGGCGTCGTGGTGATCGGCGAAGGCGAAAAAGACGAAGCCCCCATGTTGTTCAACGGCGAGCAGGTCGGCAACGGCACCGGCGCCGAGTGCGACGTGGCTGTGGACCCGATCGACGGCACCCGCCTGACCGCTCTGGGCCTGAACAACGCACTGTCCGTGCTGGCAGTTGCCGATCGCGGCACCATGTTCGACCCATCGGCAGTGTTCTACATGGAAAAGCTGGTGACCGGCCCAGAGGCAGCCGAGCTGGTTGACCTGCGCCTGCCGGTCAAGCAGAACCTGCACCTGATCGCCAAGGCCAAGGGCAAGAAGATCAGCCAGGTCACCGTGACCGTGCTTGACCGTCCACGCCACGCCGGCCTGATCGACGAAATCCGCGAGGCTGGCGCCCGCACCAAGCTGATCATGGACGGCGACGTGGCAGGAGCCATCGCCGCAACCCGCGAAGGCACCGGCGTTGACGCGCTGATGGGCATCGGCGGCACCCCAGAAGGCATCGTCACCGCCTGCGCCATCAAGTCGCTGGGCGGCGTGATCCAGGGCCGCCTGTGGCCAACCGATGACGAAGAAAAGCAGAAGGCCATCGACGCCGGCCACGAGCTGGGCCGCGTGCTGACCACCAACGACCTGGTGACCTCGGACAACTGCTACTTCGCAGCCACCGGCATCACCGACGGCGACCTGCTGCGCGGCGTCCGTTACAAGAACGGCCGCATCTCCACCCAGTCGATCGTGATGCGTTCCAAGTCAGGAACCATCCGCTTCGTCGAGGGAGAGCACAAGCAGGACAAGTGGGATGCCTACACCCGCTAAACCAAGCAGGTAGACAACCTTAAAACACTGCGAGCCGTGAACCACTGATCATCGGTGGTTCACGGCTCGCAGTGTTTTAAGGGAAGCTCAGCCTGCGAGGCCTTGGGCGCTGGCGGCGAAGAGCTGACCAGCCTGCAGCGCGGAGGCTGTGGCGGGCAGTTCGTCGTTGCCGATCAGCACGGATTGGCCGCGCGAGAGGATCTTCGTGTCGGCTCGGGTCTCCACGCGGAATGACCCCGCGGTGCACAGCAGCACGCCAGCACCATGAAGCTGCAACTCCACCGCATCCTGACCCTGGACGCAGTCGATGACCTGAAGCTGGAATTCATCGAACCCAGGCTGGTATAGGCTGCTGTTTTCTCCCGCCGCAAGGGGCGCCAGCAGGGGAGCGGGGGCAGGCTCGGCCACGGTGACATCAAGCAGCTCCGCTACGTCGATGTGCTTGCTGGTCAGCCCTCCGCGCAGCACGTTGTCGGAGTTCGCCATGACCTCAATGCCCAGACCGCGCAGGTATGCATGCACGTTGCCGGCGGCGAGGCTGATGGCCTGGCCGGGGCGCAGGTACACCAGGTTCAACAGCAGCGCCACCAAGACTCCGCAATCGCCGGGATATACCGCATTGATGCGCACCAATTCGGCCAGATGTACCTGCTGGGCGAGCTGCTCATTGTTGCTGATGGCCGCACAGATCTCGGCTACCAGGGACGAGGAGTCCTGCTTTGAGTCAAGTACGAATTGCAGGGCGGAGGCCAGCGGGTCGCCGCCGCGCAAAATGGAGCGAAGTTCGTCGAGCATACCCGCGCTGTCGGCACCGAGGAAGCCCTGCAAGGCGGTGAGGTCCTCGATGATCGCCTCCGGCTCGCGGAATCCCGAGAGGGCCGCAAAATCGGTCAGCGCATAAAGCATTTCAGGTTTGTGGTTTGCATCTTTGTAGTTGCGGTCGGCTGCCGACAACTCGATGCCTGCAGCGTTTTCCCTGGCAAACCGTTCCCTGGCCTGTTCCAGATTCGGGTGGACCTGGATCGACAACGGCTGGGCGGCGGAGAGCACCTTCATCAAGAAGGGCAGCGAAGCATAACGCTGTGCGATGTCGGGGCCGAGGATTCGCTGCGGATCATCGGCGATGATCGCATCCAAACTTGAGCCCTGCATGGTGTGGCTCGGGCACCCAGGATGGGCGCCGAGCCACATTTCAGCCTGCGGGCTGATGGAGTTTTCCAACCCCAACAGCGCCGTGATCTGATTTTCGGATCCCCAATGGTAATCCCTTATCGTGTTGTTCAGCTCAAACACGGTTGATTGCCTATACCTTTCACAAACGGATATGGGTTGCCAATCGGTTGGGGGGTCATAACCGTTTAAGGCACCGAGCATTCGTCGTTGTTGGCTGCAATCTGCGCAATGCGCGTTTTGTAGCCGGACAACTCGAGATTGACCAAGTATTCCTCGGTGATCGCGCTGCCGTCAGGCTGCGTGAACTCTTGGGTGTCGCCCTCGGAGAGCTTAGGCGCATTGTTGATATCTGAGGCGTCCTCGGTTTCCTCGGCGGCTTCAGATGAATCGGAGGATTCGGAAGCCTCGGTGGACTTTGCCGGGTCCTCGGACTTCTTGGATTCTTCCTTCTTCTTGTCCTTCTTCGGCGCGCTCTGCTTCTCGATGATCGACTGGATGCGCTCTTGGATCTGGTCGAAATCAGGGTAGGTGGAGAATGAACGAGGGAAGTCGGGTGCGCCGAGCGTCAACCGTGCAAACGGCTGGGAAGAAACCTTCTCCGCAACACTGACGAAGGATGAAAGCTGGCTTGCAGGAATATTCGTCTCCACCAGCTGCTCGCCGGCCGACATGATATTCGTGAAGTTCGTCAGGATGGTCTGCGGGGTGGCCTGCTTGATGATTGCCTGCTGCAGGCACTGCTGGCGCTTGATGCGGTGGTAGTCATCGGTGAAGTCGCGGGAACGGGCAAACCACAGGGCCTGCTTGCCGTTGAAGGTCTGGGTGCCGGGGGCGAACCAGTGGGTGCGCACGTTGGTGCCTTCCCAGTACTTGCCGTTATAAGGAACCCAGCCACCGGAGTTGATCGTCACGCCGCCCAAGGCGTCGACGAAGCTGGAAAAGCCTGCCATGTCGACCATGACGTAGCCCTGAACCTCTAGGCCGGTGGTGCCCTGCAGGGCATCCATGGCGGCCTGTGCACCGACATTCTTCACCGACTTCGGGAACAGGTCCGCGTGATTGTCTTCGGCATCGCGGTAGATCGCGTTGAACAGGCACTCGTTGCCGCAGTTGTAGCCGTCAGGCCATGCCTTGGTCATCGGTGAACCAGGTGCGAAGCGTGCACCCTGGAAGTTGCGCGGCATGGAGATCAACAGGGTTTTGCCGGTTTTGGCATCCACCGACATCAATGCCACCGAGTCGGTGCGGACGCCGTCGCGGTTCGAGCCGGAGTCGGCGCCGAAGACTGCGATGTTGTAGCGGCCATCGACTGGTTCAAAGGCAGGGCCTGCCTCGAAGACCTTTTCAATGGTCTGGCGGCCGGTGTTGAGGATCGATGCACCGTAGACGAAGACGCCGCTGGTGGCGACGATCGCTGCGAGGGTGAACACCGAAACAATCACACGCATGCCCGGGGCGAGCATCTTCGGCCTGATGATGATCAGCGTATTGATGAACATGATCAGCCACAACACCGCTAGGGTGCCCAGCACGATGATCAGGAACAGCTGGAAGTTGGGGTGAGCCACCCAGCCGAGAATGATCGAGCGGTTGGTGAAGTAGATGACTACCAAGCCGATCACTGCCAACCAGCAGATCATCGTTACCGATACGGCGATGCGACCCAGCTTGCGGTTGCCAGCGATGAGCTGTGCGCTGCCCGGGAAGAAGATGGTCAGCAAGACCAAAATCAGGGCGCGCTTGCTGCGCTGCGGAGAGCTGATGGTCTCCGGATTGCGCAACGGACTCGGAGCGCGATGAGTGGCTGAACCCATGTACTTGTGTGACTTTCCCTAGGAGGCGAAATTCTCGTTGGCAACTTCTGCACGCAGCGAAGCGCCCTTTGCGTGGGCGGAATCGCGCAGAGAATCTGCGAACTGAAGCAACTTTACCTGTAACGACTGTGCAAGCTCGTCGGTTCCCGAGGCGAGCATACGCACCGCGAGCAGACCTGCATTGCGTGCGCCGCCAATGGAAACGGTTGCTACCGGAACACCCGCTGGCATCTGCACGATGGACAGCAGGGAGTCCATTCCATCCAGCTTAGCCAGTGGAACTGGTACTCCGATGACAGGAAGCGGTGTAACTGATGCAAGCATGCCCGGAAGATGGGCTGCGCCGCCTGCACCGGCGATGATGATCCGCAGTCCACGCTCATGGGCCGACTTGCCGTATTCGATCATTTCGGTGGGCATGCGGTGCGCGGAGACGACGTCGGCCTCAAAGGGAATGCCGAATTCGGTCAGGGCTTGGGCTGCCAGACGCATAACGGGCCAGTCTGAATCTGAGCCCATTACCAGGCCGACAAGTGGTGCTTCAGTCATTGCAGTGTATTCCTTGGGTGTCTCGAATAGAGCGCTGCCGCTGTTTTCCAACAGCCGCAGCGCTCACGAAAATATTAGGCGGTGGCAGGTACGCCGTCGCGAATCAACGCGGCAACCTGATCGGTCTTTGCGCGAAGTTCATCAACGGTTTCACCATTATTAGCCACGACGTTCACGTGGCCGATCTTGCGTCCTGGGCGCACCGACTTGCCGTAGGCATGGACCTTGACCTCGGGGGCTGCCGCCAGGGCCGCAGCGAAGGCGGAGAACAGGTCTTGGTTCGCGCCGCCGAGGTAGTTCTTCATGACGGTCACGCCCAGTTCGCGGGTATCGCCCAGCGGCAGGTCGAGCACCGCACGCAGATGCTGCTCGAACTGACTGGTCACCGATCCGTTCATGGTCCAGTGGCCGGTGTTGTGGGGGCGCATGGCCAGCTCGTTGATGACGAAGCCTGCACCGACGCCGGGGGTTTCAAAGAGTTCGGCAGCCATCACGCCGGTGACGCCGAATTCTTCGGCAATGCGCAGCGCTGCATTGGCGGCCGTCTGAGCGGTGGCCTCGGAGATCTCCTGAGCCGGGGCGATGACTTCGTCACAGACCCCGTCAACCTGAATGGTGTGAACTACCGGCCAAGCCTTGGCTTCACCCGATGGGGTGCGCGCCACCAGGGCCGAGAGTTCGCGGGAGAAATCAACCTTGTCCTCTGCCAGCAGGGCGCCGTTGGCGAACCAATCGGCGGCGTCGCGGGCGTCGTCGGCTGAATCAAGGATGCGTACACCCTTGCCGTCGTAGCCGCCGCGCGGAGTTTTCAGGACGATCGGCCAGCCGATCTCATCGCCGAACTCAACAAGTTCGGCAACGCTTTCCACCTTGGCCCATGCAGGGTTTGGCAGCCCCAGCTTTTCAATGGCTGCTCGCATGACCAGCTTGTCCTGGGCATGGATCAACGCTGCCGGGCGCGGCTGGACATTGACGCCTTCATTGATCAAAGTGGTGAGAAACTCATTGGGAACGTGCTCGTGATCGAAGGTGACCACGTCCTTGCCCTTGGCGAATTCGCGCAGGGTTTCAAGGTCTTTGTAGTCGCCGACCGGTGCATCGGGAACGCTGCGGGCGGCCGATACGTCGGGTCCTTCGGCCAGAACATGAAGTTCAAATCCGAGATTCAGGGCCTCTGGGGCCATCATGCGGGCCAACTGCCCGCCACCAATTACACCAATTTTTGGAAAGCTCACCCCTCTAGATTAGCGAATTGTGGGGCATCCTTTGTGTGCGTGGCTTTCGATGACTAGATTCGGTGGGCCAATTGCCAGAAAAATTCGATAAAATGGTCGAATGTTGCCTTTGCCTTGAAGAGGCAAAGACAAATTCTAAATCGTACTGTGCGGGGGAGTTGCTGACTTCCCCGACCAATCTGACGAGTCACCGCCAGAGCGTTGGCTCTGCGGTCACCGTGGGGCTCTCTGGAGGAAAATGTTCGACCGCATCAGGCAAAAATTTACTGGACTCGTCTCGCTGCTGTGGCGCGAAGTGGCGAAGTTCGGTGTTGTCGGAGGCATAGCGTTCATCATTGACTCCGGCATCTACGTATGGCTGCTGCACGGTCCAATGAGCGACTCGCAGGTGAAGGCCAAGATCATTGCCGGCGTGGTGGCCACCGTATTTTCCTGGCTGGCCAACCGCTACTGGACCTTCCGCCACCGCCGCCAGGCCAATGTGGTCCGCGAACTGGTGATGTTCTTGATCATGAACGCCATCGGTCTGGGTATCGCCGCCGCCTGTGTGTGGGTCACCAAATATTGGATCGGCCTGACCGATGCGACCAGCCTGTTTATCGCAGGCTCGGTGGTAGGACTGATCCTGGGCACGATCTTCCGTTTCTTCGCCTACCGTTTTTGGGTCTTCGGTGCAGAAATGGATCAGGAAGAAAAGTTCGCCCACGACCATGAACTGCTCGGCGGGCACCCTGCGAAAGTTGCCCCCGGAACCGCGGACGCTCCCGCCGCCGGAGACGCACGCAGCGATTCCACCGACACCGGAAGCGTCCCCACAGTCTAAAGCAGGAGCGAACCTGCCTCTATGGCAGGTAGTCGAAGGTGATGCGTTCACCCTCGCGAAGCCGCTGGGTAGCCTCAACACCGTCGCCCAACAGGACGATGGCATCTCCCGCAGCCCACTGAGCGACCGCATAGGGCAGCAGTTCAAGCACCGGAATGTCGGCGCGTACCAAAATGGTTCCCTGCGCCGTGGCGTCGGCTGTGAACAAGGACTGAATGCTTAGTTCCCCTGTGCCGTCGGCATCGATTGCGAGGCCGTTTTCATCCACCGCTGATGGGTAGAACTGGTCCGCGTATGTGCGGACCGAAGCATTGAAGTCTTCAGCGACCGGACCTAGGTCTTCCCCGAAGGACAGTGCCAGCGCCGCTGGATTGACCGCGAGGATCTCGGCGGAAGCAGGGATCTGTTCGTCATTGGGTGCATCGGTGATCCATAGTGCGGCGCTGCTCGCCAACCCGCTGCCAGCCGGGACCAGTGTAGCTCCGTGATGTAAAGAAGCGAGCGCTAGGACCAAAGATTTCCAATGTGACGAAAGATTCAAAACTACTACGTCACCTTCTTCGAGGCTGAAGACTTCGGAGAGCATATTCGCGCTTTTCGCCACCCAATTGTCAAATACCCGACCGGAGAGTTCGATGCGTTCGCCGTTTGCTGCGTACCAAGTCAACCACGGGGAAGCGGAGCGTCGATGGGTGGAAAGAAGGTCTTCGACGAATGCGTTGGAAGTCAAGTTTTTACTCACCTTTGCCTTAAATCTTGATACTGAGAATTCACTTGGAATTCAGGCAAGTTACGACTCGCCCGGTTGATCAGCGTGTTTGTGCGGCGTGTTGTGCCGAGAGTTTCCTGAGAAGTGTTCTTAGAATACCGGTCCCGCTTGACTCTCACCGAGTTACACAGATGTAATTAGATGGTGAGTTTGGCCCAGACCATCATTTCCAATACTTTGATGGACTAAATGGTGCCGAATGGATCGGGTGCTTTGAACGCCCGATCTTCTCAAATCAACGTGAAAGGTCAACATCACCATGGCGAAGGTGGAGCAGGGGTACTCCGAATATTCGACCTCGGCTGTTGCGTCTGCTCAGTACGGGTTGGACAACGCACCGTCGGATTGGTTTGTCGATCCGCAAGCTGAGGATTTCTCCCGGCTTGCCGTAGCAGCTGATCTTGAAACGGCTGCAGATGACGTCCGATCGGGCAGTGAATCCGAGACTGAAGTTGAAGAAATTTCAACTGCGGGCTCCTGGGCCCCGCAACTCGACGAAGACGATGTGACCCGTGAGTCCATCAAGGCTGTCTGGCTCGGCGTCGGGCAGGAAGTCGATGAAGGCGAGCTTGGCTGGCAGGCTCGAGCACTGTGTGCACAGACCGATCCCGAAGCGTTCTTCCCAGAAAAGGGCGGCTCAACCCGCGATGCTAAACGAGTTTGCGGCGCTTGTGTTGTACGTTCGGAATGTTTGGAATACGCGTTGAGCAACGATGAGCGTTTTGGAATTTGGGGAGGGCTCTCGGAGCGCGAACGCCGCCGTCTACGGAAACGAGCAATCTAATTCGTCCACCAATTCATGTCACCGCCATCGTTGCTACGCACGATGGCGCTGACTTTTTACCACGTACCTTAGCCGCGCTGCGGAACCAGTCAAGGCCAGTTGAACGCTACATCGGTGTTGATGCATCATCCACCGATGGCTCCCTAGAAGTGCTTAAAGCAAATCTGCCGTCGAACGCAGCGCTGCTGAGCGCCGATGAAGGATCTTTGGGACTGTCCTTGGACGTGGCAGTCGCCCAATTGCCCGAGGCCCGCACCGACCGCGATGAATGGTTGTGGATCATCCACGACGATTCGATGCCGGCTCCGGATGCCCTTCAGCAGCTGACCGGTGCGGTTGAAGCTTCCGAATCCGTGTCCATCGCCGGATGCAAGCTGCTAGACATCGACAACCCTCGCCACCTGGTCGAGGTGGGCCTGAGCGTCGACCGCAAGGCACAGCGCCTGACCCTGATCGATACCGACGAAGTCGATCAGGGACAGTACGACGGCCGCAGCGATTACTTTGCCGTCTCCTCGGCTGGCATGTTCATCCGCCGCGAGGTCTTCGAACAGCTCGGCGGTTTCGACCCGGCGATCCCCGGCCGCGGCGATGACGTGGACCTGTGCTGGCGCAACCGCCTGGCAGGACACCGCGTGGTGGTTGTGCCCGAGGCGAAGATCTACCACCAGGTTGAGGTGGTGGAAGCGCTGGCCGGTCCGCAGGAGGCCAAACGTGCCGAAGTATTCCAGCGCCTGAAGTTCGCCTCTCCTCTGGCGCTGCCGTTTTTGTGGATAGGCATCCTGCTCGGCGGCCTCGGCCACTTCCTGCTGGCGGTGCTGGCAAAAGACCCGGGACACGGATTCAGCTACCTCGGAGCAACCCTGCGCGGTCTGTTCTCCCCGGTCAAGCTCGGCGCGTCCCGGCGCAATGTCAGGCAGATTCGCAGCGTACCGCGCCGCCAGGTCCGCAAGCTCATGGCCTCCGGTTCCCAGGTGCGCGAATACCGCCGCAACCTCGACACCGGCCGCGACGACTCGATGGTCTTCGGCGACGGCAGCGGCTCGGATGGGGCCCAGGAGCCCAGCGGCGACAATTTCTCAGACTTCGTCAGGATCGCCAGGCCCCCGCGTACCACCGCGGTGTTCTCCCTGTTGCTGGCCCTGATCATCTCCACCGGCGTCTCCATGATCGCCTGGCGTTCGCTGTTCGGAGCCGGCGCCCTCGCGGGCGGCGCCGCCCGCCCGTTCTCCAACACCATGGGGGAGATCGGCGCCAATGCACTGTCCTGGTGGCAGAGCACCTCCACCGGGCTAAGCGCGGCACCGGATAACAGCGATTCACTGTTCTGGCTGTTCTCCGCGCTGAGCTTCAACCATGCCAATGAGGCATCGGTGTACCTGTTCTATGCGGCCATACCGCTGGCGGCGCTGACCGCCTGGTGGGGGATCGGGGCGGTCAGCCGCTCCCGGGCCGTCCGCTTCATCGCCGCATTGATCTGGGCGCTCATGCCCTCGCTGTTCTCCGCGCTGGCCACCGGCCGCGTCGGCGCAGTGCTGGTGCACATCATGTTGCCGCTGCTGTTCCTTGCGGTGCTGCGCGCCATGGGGACCAGCGTGCCGGTGGAAGGAAAGCTCCCACCGAGTCAGCTCCAAGCCACGCGGTCGGCGTGGACCGCTTCGGCCTGCGCCGCCTTGATCCTGTGGATCATCTCGGCCGGGTCCATGGCATTCTTCCTGACGGCTGTCCTGGCGATCTACATCCTCGCCGCCTTCTCGCCGCGCCGCGCCAAGACCCTGTGGTGGGTGCCGCTGCCGGCCGTGGTCTGGAACCTGCCGCTGCTGATTTCTGCACTGTCCGACCCACGGCTGCTGTTCACCGAGCCGGGGGCAGCCACCGGGTTCAACCCCGCCCCGTTGTGGCAGATGAGCCTTGGGTTCCCCGAAGAATTCAACGCCGCCGCCGCACCGCTTGGCTGGGGCTTCCTGCCTGCCGGCCCGTGGTCGCTGGTTGCGGCATTGTTGGTCGGCGCCCCGATCATTCTGCTGGCAGTCACTGGTGCCGTGGGCACCTCGCTGAGCCATGACGAGGGCATGCGCCGCAACTCCCGCCGACTGGTGTGGGCCGCGGCCCTGTCCCTGGCCGCCGGTTGGGGCGTCGGGTTCATCCCGGTGGGCCTCGACTCGCACACCACCGTCACCGCCTACACCGGTCCCTTCGTGTCATTTGCGGTGTTCGCACTGATCGCCGCGGCAGCTAACGCCAGCGCGGCGCTGCGCCGCGAAGATCTGCCTCGCCCGGCCCGCCGACCTGCCAATAGGGCGGTCTTGAGCATCATGGCGGTGCTTTCTGCGGTGACCATTCTTGCCAGCGGCGCCGTGGGACTTGGCACCCAGCTGAATCCGCAGGATCCGGACGGCACGCTGAGCGCGCTGACCGCACCGCTTCAGGTCCAGCCCTCCAACCAGCGCACCATCCCGGCCACCGCCGCGGATGCGGGCCGCTCCGAACTGCATGAACGCACCCTGGTGCTGACCCCGCGCGCTTCCGGCGAGGTGGACAGCGAGATCGTTTCCGGCAACGGTGAAACCATCGATACGCTCAGCCGCTATTCGCAGGTGTCCCAGCTGACCGGTTCGCTGCTGCACCCACAGCGCAACGACGATTCGGCGGCCGAAGACGTACAGCGCGAAGTGGTGGCCATGCTACTGTCCGAGTCGGGCTTGGACGCCCGTGAAGAGCTGCGCGACCTCGGCGTGGGCTACGTAGTGCTCAACGTCAGCGGTGAAGCGGTGTCCTCCACCGTGCGCGTGCTGGACGCGGCCACCGGCCTGGCCGCCGTAGGCCAGACAGACAGCGGCTGGCTGTGGCGCGTGGACTACCAGAGCACCGAAGCCAACGAGGGCGCAGGCTTTGCCCGCCTGGTGGATGCCGACGGCAAGGTCACCGTCCTGCCAAGCAACCGCGCATCCATCAAGAACGTGCAGATCCCTGCCGCCGATTCCCCGCGCACACTGGTACTTGCCACCGCGGCAGACCCCAAGCTGCGGGCCTCACTGGATTCGGCGCCGCTGCGCAGCGTGGGCTACCCGCAAGACTCGGAGAACCAGTGGGCCCAGGCCTTCGAGGTTCCGGCCTCGGGCGGAACGCTGAACCTGAGCCACCGCGAACCGGTGGCGCTGCCGATGCTCGTGATCTCCGCGGTGCTGTTGCTGTTCACCGTGCTGCTGGCCATCCCGGTGCCTAGCTCGCGCCGCTTCGCGAACTACCGCAACGACCAGTACCGGGTCCGTGAAGAGCAGCGTGATGCCGATCAGGTGACCGACGGCGAAGCAGTACTGGCGGCGGCACAGCCCGTCACCGGCGTCATCTCCCAGTCCGATCATCCGCTCAGCCGGCGTGAAGCCCGTGCGAGGGCCAGCGAAATGCGCGAGAGCCTGGAGCCCAAGCTGGGCGATAAGATCACGGACGACGAGCCAGGGCAGGAGAAGAACCAGTGAGTGATGAGAAGAACGTGAACGAGCAGGATTCCTCCGCGCAGCCGCCGTTGCCCGCACCAAAGTCCGCCGCCGATCCGCAGCAGGACGCCGCCAAGGCTCCGCAGCCAAAGCAGGCGGACTCGCCGACGCCCGCAGAGACGAGGAGCGCGGCCGCCGCCGGCACCGAGGCTCAGCAAGCCAAGGGATCTGAGGCGGCGGAAAAGCCGGAACAGCCAGCAACGGCGGACAAGTCAGCAAAGTCCGACAAGGCACAGAAGGCTGACAAGCCGAAGAAGGCCGCCGCAGCGAAGCAGCCTGCCGCCGTGCAGGACGCGGAGCAGAAGCAGGCCAAGGAGGAAAGCGCCACCGCGCGCAAGCGCCGCGAAAAGTTGGAAAAGGCGCGCGCAGCCGCGGTGAAGGAAGCCGAGCATTCGCCCACCCGCAAGAAGACCGGGGCGGTACTGCTGAGCCTGGCCGCCGTGATCGCCTCCTCCGGAGTCATCGCCGCAGCCTCCCTGCTGGCGCCGAACGCCAACCCGGTGGCACTGCCCGCCGCGGTCACGAGCCTGCCTGCCGGCGACGCGGTCAGCGTCTGCGCCGCCACCCCGCAGTTGCTCAAGGGTGTCGACGGCACCGATCCGCAGTTTGCCCCGGGCGCCAAGGACGTCTCCAGCAACCTGCGCAGCACTGTCGTCTCCGACCTTGCCAAGCGTATCCCGGGATCGAGCCTTTCGAATCTGGACGGCAGCGACGTCAAGCAGCTGACCAAGCGCATTGACGACGAGGAAGCATCCCAGTCGCGCAGCGCCGACGACCAGGGACTGACCGGCCGCAGCTCGCAGGTGAACACCACCAACAACGTCAACAGCCAGCAGCAGTACACCGTGCAGCCGCTGGGCGGCCTGCCGTCCATCGGCAGCAGCCTGCGCAGCTACCAGGCCAAGGACGGCGACCTCGCAGGGCTGGCCGCTGCCACCTGCCAGGCCCCGGCGTCGAACTGGCGGTTCACCGGCCTGCAGACCACCACCGGATCCACCTCGGTGCTGCATCTGAGCAACCCCACCAGCACCGCGGCCCAGGTAGCCATCGACCTTCGCGGGCCCGAGGGGCTGATCGATACCGCCACGCTGCAGAACATCGTGATTGCCCCGGGCCAGCAGCGAGCCATCGTGCTCGGCGGCTACGCCCAGAACCTGAATTCCGTGGCGGCAACTGTCACCAGCACCGGCGGCAAGGTCAGTGCCTATGTACAGCAGGCGGCCCTGCGCGGTTTGACTCCGTCCGGTGTTGAATTGGTGGCGCCGAACTCCTCGGCCGCCAACACCCAGGTCATTCCGGGCGTGTGGATCGACGGCAAGGACAATGCCAAGAAGCTTTCCGATGCCGATAAATCTCTGGTGCCGCAGCTGCATGTTGCAGCCACCGGCTCCCAGGGCGCCGGCTACAAGGTCAAGGTGCTCGGAGCCGATGGCGAGGTCGCCGCAAGTTTTGACGAGAATCTTGCAGTCGCGTCCAACGCCACCTCGATCGTGAACCTTGATCAGTTGGCCAGCGGCTACTACAGCATCGTCGTGGAGGCCGACGCCCCGGTGACCTCCGCGGTGCGCATGGTCCGCGGTTCCAACCCGAAGGACCCCACGGACACGGCATGGGCGGTGAGCTCCACCGCATTGGCAGGCAACCAGGTGATGCCGCTGTCCGCCAACGGTACCGGCAAGTTCGTGATCGCCGCGGTGGAATCTGATTCCTCGATCGACGCGGTGGTAGTTGCAAAGGACGGAACGCTGGGCAAACCGCAGAAGCTGAGCGTCAAGGCCGGAACGTCAACCGTCTTCGACCCCCGCGAGTCAAGCGAGGACGCGCAGGCAGTGATCTTCTCCTCGGACACCAACGCCTACATTGGGCAGGTCATCCTGGGATCGGACCAGTCGATTGCCTGGGCCGCGATGCCGCAGGCGAATATCGGCCGCGACGGGATCGTGGTGAACGTCGGCGGCTAAAAGCCCCGATAGCCAACGCCCCTGGGCGGCGCGGAGTTCCGCGCCGCCCAGGGGCGTTTAAACTGCTAGAAATCCGGGTCTTCCGGGAAATATTCGGGATCGACCTCATTGACCGGGATCATCCACAGTTCCGAAACCTCGTGCACGATGCACTGGTGGACCAGGTCCACGAGTTCCACGGTGGAGGAGGCCAGCTGTTCCAGCGGCAGCCGGTAGATCGATACCCTGGCGCGTTCCGTGGCGGTTGCCGCCCGTGAAGAGGATAGCGGTACGCGGTCGCCGGCAGCATGGGCGAGGTCCAAGAGTTTGTCGCTGGGCACCGGGAGGATGCGGAAGTCGATGAGCACCATCCGCGACTCCCAGCGCTGCGCCAGTCGTTGGGCGCTGGCCATAACGGCGTCGTCGAAACGTTCGGGGCGTGTGCGATATGCCGGTACGTGCATCGGGATCAGCGGTCCACGGCGACCCCGGCCGTGTCGGTTCCGACGCGGCCCGCTGGGTTGATCCGGCAGTTTCTCGAACATAGTTCAACACTACCGCCGGGATGGCCATTACCGGTGAATCACTGGGCAAGGAAGTAGACTTGGAGCGTGGAAGGTCTTCGTCTTTGCTCTCGCCCGGCCTGTCGTGAGACGGCACGCGCTACCCTCACCTACGTGTATGCGGATTCAACCGCTGTACTGGGACCATTGGCGACCTATCCGGAACCGCACTGCTATGACCTGTGCGCCCGCCACGCCAACCGGCTCACCGTTCCCAGCGGGTGGAGCCTGATCCGTGGAACCATCCCGGATGTGCTTGAACCCGAAGACGAACTCAACGCCCTGGTAGATGCCGTGCGCGAACCAAAGCGGTCGGAGCGCCGCGCGCGTCATGCGGCCCCGTTGCACGGCGAAGGCTCGCAGCCCCACGAAACCCGCGGTCCGCGGCTGGATGGCCGTGTCAGGCTCTCGGTACTGCCCGAAGACCCGTCCAACGAGCAGAACTAGAAGACCAGCACTTTCACCGCTGCGTCACCGATAACCCAGGCATTGTGGTGTGGCTATGCGTGGGACAAGACACCTTGCTGGTTATGCTGAAATCGCAGAGCCCGGAGCCGGGCTTAGCAAGCAACCCCAAAAACTCATCACGTGACCGTGTAAATAGCAGGAGGACCCCTCATGGCTGATGCTGCGAAGGACCCTAACGGGGCTTCGGAACAGGGAACTACGCAGACGCCCAAGGCCCCGCTAAGTCAAAAGGCCGAGGAACTGGCAGCGCGACTGGAAGCCCATAAGAACATGGCCCAGGCCGACGCAGCAGCAAAGGCCGAAGCCGAGCGCAAGGCCGACCTCGAAGCTACCTTCAACCGTCCCGCTGCTCCTGCCAAGCCGAAGGCATCAGGGCGGCAGGAATCATCCTCCGCAAAAACTGCGGCAGCCCCGGCAGCCGCATCGGCGGCGGAACCTGCAAAGACCACGGTGATGCCCGAAGCCAAGAGCTCGGATCAGTCGGTGGAAGACGTGATCCGCGCTATTAAGTTGCCGCATGAGGCCGAGCTTGAGACGCAGGGCAAGCCGCAGGCAAGCGCCGCCAAGCCTGCCGCCGCCGCAGCGTCCGCAGGTGCCGCCGCAGCTAAGCAGGACGTACCGGCACCCAAGGCTTCGGTGCCTCCGGTGGCGGCGTCAAAGGACGAAGTGAAGGTCTCAACTGCCGCCGCGGTGGCCGAAGCGCGCTCACGGGTCTTTGGAAGCCAGGGCTCCAGCGAGGCTCCCTCCGAGGCAGCCATGAAGCGTCGCGTTGCCCGCGACCGCGCGCTGAACTCCAAGCCGGCCCTGGCACGCCCCATGCAGATCCTCGTGGCGATCATCTTCCCGGTGCTTACCTTGATTGCAGCCATCCGGCTGGTCGCCACCCCGGGGTTCCTCGCCTTCTCCTATGCTCGCCCCGGCTTCCCCGCCGACCTCTTCGGCTTCACCGCCGCGCAGCGGCTGACCTATGGCAGCTATGGGGTCGACTACCTGAACAACTTTGCAGGGCCCGAATACCTTGCAGGACTGGTTCTGCCCAATGGCTCCCTGCTCTTTACCGAGGGCGAAGTCCAGCACATGGTGGACGTCAAAAATCTCATCGGCTTCGCCTATGTCCTCGGGATCGTCCTGGCAGTTCTTTTCATCATCGGCATCTGGTACCTTGCCGCGCGCTACGCCGGTGGCGTGCGCCGCGCACTGTTCTCCGGCGCCCTGGTGACCCTTGGCCTGATGGCCCTGCTCATGGTGGCTGCACTGACAGGGTGGGAGCGCTTCTTCAGCGGCTTCCATGCACTGTTCTTCTCGGAGGGAAGCTGGACCTTCAGCGTCCAAGACACCCTGATCCGCCTGTACCCCGAGCAGTTCTGGATGGATTCGGCAATGGCCATCGCCGGTATGGTGCTGCTCACTGTGGTCATCGTGCTGATCACCTGCTGGCCCACCGGACGCCGGCGCGAGGCGGCTCGGCTGCGTCAAGAAGCCCGCGCCTTTGGGCTGACTAACTAAGCAAGAACAGCAGAGAGCTGGCCATCCACTTCGGTGGATGGCCAGCCTTCTGCGTTCTCAGGGGGAGCGGAGCTCAGCGCTGGTATAGCTGATCGATCTGCCATGCGTAGTCCTTGAGGACCTCCTGGCGTTTGAGCTTCAGCGTGCTGGTCAGGTGCCCGGATTCTTCGGTGAATTCCACCGGCAGCACCACGAATTTGCGCACCGATTCGGCCTTGGACACGGTCAGGTTTGCCATGTCGACATATGACTGGATTTCGTCCAGGACCACCTGATTCTTCGCGGCCTGGGCAAGGGACAGAGTACCGAGTCCCTTGGCCTTGGCCCAGAGCACCAGCTCTTCGGGATCCAGTGAAATCAGCGCCGCAATAAACGGACGGTTGTCACCCACGAGCACGCACTGGGCGGCGATGCGTCCAGCGCGGATCATTTCTTCCAGCGGACCAGGGGAGACGTTCTTGCCGCCGGCGGTGACAATCAATTCCTTCTTACGTCCGGTGACCTTCAAGAACCCTGCCTCGTCAAGCACTCCGGTGTCCCCGGTCTTGAAATAACCGTCAGCGTCGAAGGCCTCGGCCGTGGCCCGGGGATTCTCGTGGTATCCGGCGAAGACGCCGATACCCTTGATGAGGATTTCTCCATCCTCGGCAATCCGAACACTGGTGCCGGGGATGGGGCGGCCCACGGTACCTACCCGGGCCAGCGATGCCTGATTGACCGTGGCCGGGGCGGTGGTCTCGGTCAGACCGTAGCCCTCCACCAGGTTGATCCCAGCACCGAGGAAGAAATGCGCCAGATCTTCGTTCAGGGCGCTGGCCCCTGAAATTGCGTAGCCGCATTGGCCGCCGAAGACAGCGCGCAGCTTCGGATAGAGCACCCGATCAAAGAGCGCAAAGCGCGCCCGCAGGCCCAGCGGCATGCGCACCTTCTCACCGCGCCCCCGGGCATCGCGGATTTTCGAAACCTGGATGGCCGTCTGCTCCGCCTTCAGGAACA
This sequence comes from Glutamicibacter sp., assembly GCF_032154645.1. GTDB lineage: Bacteria > Actinomycetota > Actinomycetes > Actinomycetales > Micrococcaceae > Glutamicibacter. Next base: position 17,169 of record NZ_JALDXV010000032.1, read on the forward strand.
GTTCGCCCTTGCCGCTGGCCTCCGCGGTGGACAGCGCGGTGGTGCGGATCTTCTCAAATACGCGGGGCACCGCCAGCAGGAAGCCGGGTTTGACCGCGGCCATATCCTCAACCAGGGTGGAGGTCGAACTTGAATGGGCGATGACCGCCCCGCCGTGGATGCAGGTCTGCTGCACGGCGCGGGCCAGCACGTGGGCCAGCGGCAGGAACATCAGGGTGCGGCGTCTCTGACCGAGGATCTCTAGCATGTGGCCGGCGAGGTTGTGGGCCACCAGCGCAAAGTTCGCATGGGTCATATTGCAGCCCTTGGGCCGCCCGGTGGTGCCCGAGGTGTAGACCATGGTGGCAGTGTCGCTCAGTCGCATCGAGGCGCGGCGTTCTTCAATGACCTGCTCGTCGACCTGTTGCGGCTCGACTAGCAGCTTGTGCAGGCCCGCGGAGGGGATCAGCTGGTTGTTGGCCCCGGCGGATCCTTCAAACATGTGGGTGGTGACCGCTTCGCCCAGCTGGGCTACCGCCTGGCGGACATGCGCCCGCAGTTCGTGGTCCTCGGCGAAGACCACCCGGGCTCCCGAATCGCGCAGGATCCATTCGATCTGAAAGGGGCTGGAGGTCTCATAGATCGGCACCGAGATGCCGCCGGCAAACCAGATGGCTTCCTCCGCCAGTGCCCATTCATAGCGGGTGCGGGAGATGATCGCTACCTTGTCGCCTGCCTGCAATCCGTCATTGATCAGGCGCATCGCCAGGCGTTTGACGTCGCGCAGGAATTCTTCGGCGCCCACGTCAACCCAATCGTCGCCGCGGTGCACCATGAACAGCGGTTCGGCGGGCGCCTGTGCAACGCGGTCAAGGAGCAGGTTCGTGACATTCACTTCCGGGGACAACTCGGTCAGCGGTTGAACGTGCACTTCTTGCATGGAGGGAGGTCCTTTGAACTCGTGGGTCTTCTGCGGTGCGAGGGATTAACCCCAGTTGGGGATCCACAGGTGGGCACGCCAGTATTCATCCGGGATCATTTCGCCGCTCCAGATAGGCCAGAAGAACGCAGAAACCAGCAAGACGACTGCCAGGAAGGTGGCAACCAGGGCGATGCGGGTTCGGTAGAGCGGACTTCGCCGCGGCTCGGAGGGGATGAACTTGCCTATCATATACGCCAGCGCAAGGACCAGGAACGGCACCATTGGCAGGGTGTAGAAGAAGAACATGGTGCGTTCCGGGTACTGCAGCCACGGCAGGAAGCCGGCGGCCGCTCCGGCCAAAATGGCGCCCGCACGCCAGTCTCGCGCACCGACCCACCAGAGGATCAGCAACAGCAGGCTCAGCCAACAGGCCCACCACATCACCGGGTTGGGCAGGTCGGTGATGACCTCGGTGCAGCGTTTGATATCACACCCATTGGCGCCCTGATCGTAGCCTTCGAAGTAGAACAGCACCGGACGGCCGGCAAAGGGCCAGGTCCACGGGGAGGACTGCCAACCATGTTCGGAGCTCAGCCCGGTATGGAAGGTGTACCCGGCCTGATGGTACTGCCACAGCGATCGCAGCGGAGCGGGAAGCCAGCTGACGCCCTCACCCGGATTCTCTTCGGCCCAATGCCGGTAGCGCCCGCCCTGCGTGCTCAGCCAGCCGATCCAGGTGCTCAGGTAGGTGGCGAGCATCAACGGCATCATGGTGAAGAACGCGTAGACTCCGTCGCGGAGCAGTGCGGAGGTCCACCAGTTGTGGATTCCTGCGGTGCGTCGGGCGGCAAAGTCCCAGAGCACCGCCATCACGCAGAAGACCGCGATGAATGAGAGCGCCGACCATTTAATCCCTGCGGCGCAGCCCATCATGATCGCCGCAGTGAAGCGCCACGGCCGCCACCAAATCATCGGGCCGCTGCGCAGCAGGAACTCATTGGGCCGGTTGCCCGCCGGGACCGCCAGCAGCTTGGCAAGCTTCAGCCGGCCATGGCGCCGGTCCAGCAGCAGTGCATAGAAGGCAGCGAGCACGAAGAACATCAGGAAGATATCCAGCAGGGCGGTACGGGACATGACGATCGAGTGCCCGTCCACGGCCATCAGCAGCCCGGCGACCCCTGCCAGGAAGTGCGAGTTAAACAGCAGCTGCGCACACAGCGTCACCAGCAGCACCGCGAGGGTTCCGAACAGCGCCGTGGAGAAGCGCCAGCCAAATCCGTTGAAGTCGCCGAAGAGCAGCATGCCCAGGCCGATCAGCCATTTGCCCAGCGGCGGGTGCACCACAAAGGAGGGGTCCTGACTGAGCTGCGGGTCTCCGGCGGCGAACTGATCGTCGACCTCGTCACCCCATTCGCGCTCGTAGCCGCTTTGCAGCAGCGAGTAGGCGTCCTTGACGTAGTAGGTTTCGTCGAAGATCAGCGTGTGCGGGTGGGCGAGGTTCACGAAGCGAAGGATGCCCGCCAGCACCGTCACCGTCAACGGGACGATCCACAGCAGCGGCCCGGAAAGGGAGGCGGCGCCCACCAGTCGGTATTTCAGGCTCTGAAAGGTGAAGGCCTGGCGTGCAGACTGCACATGGCCGGCGTCGGTGGTTTTCAGGGCCGAGATGCTCATCATTTGTCATGCTACCGGGGCGGGTGGGGGAATGTGCGCTTTTCGTACTTCGCGTAGGCTAAAGATTGTGCAGAATTCAGAGAATGACGGCGTGATCGTCCTTGGAGCTACCCCTATCGGCAACCTGTCCGACGCGTCCCCGCGCCTGCGGGAGATGATGCTCGGCGCGGATGTCATCGCCGCGGAGGACACCAGAAACTTCCATCACCTGGCCAATGCGCTGGGGCTGAAGATCACCGCCAGGGTGATGAGCCTGCACGAACACAACGAGGCGCACAAGCTCGCCGAGGTCATCGAACTGGCCAAGACCGGGGCGACGATCCTGGTGGTCTCCGACGCCGGTATGCCGGCCGTATCGGACCCCGGATATCCGCTGGTAGCAGCAGCGATGGGGGAGGGCATCCGCGTCACGGCCGTGCCCGGCCCCTCTGCGGTGCTCACCGCCCTGGCGCTCTCGGGCCTGCCCACGGGGCGATTCACCTTTGAGGGGTTCCTCCCGCGCAAGGCCGGAGAACGGCGCAAGCGGCTTGACGCACTGCTCGACGAGCAGCGCACCATGGTGTTCTTCGAAGCCCCGCATCGGCTGGATGACTTCCTCGAAGCCGCCAGCGAAGCCTTCGGAGCGGACCGCCAGGCGGCGGTGGCGCGAGAGCTGACCAAAAAGTTTGAAGAGGTGCGCCGGGCAAGCCTCGGGGAGCTGCACGAGTGGTCGCTGGAGGGGGTGCGCGGCGAGATCGTCGTGGTCATCGCCGGCGCCGACGAGCCCGAAGCCGCCACCGTCGAGGACCTCTTGCCGCAGGTGAACCAGCTGGTTGCCGCGGGGACCAGGATGAAGCAGGCGGTGGCCGAGGTGGCCGAAAAATCGGGGGTCAAGAAGCGCGACCTCTATGAGGCCGTTTTGGCGCAGAAGCAGGAACAGCAGGGCTAGCTTTTAACCTTAGGCAAATTGCACAATGAATCTGGCGGTTCATAGTGCATAGGGCGATTTACAGCGCTGTGATGCCGAGAATAGCGTGGATACCAACAACTACTAGCCTCAGTAACAGTTTCAGGAGATGTGCGTATGTCGATTACCGCTCAGCGCGAAGCAGAGTTGCTCGCCAAGGTACCAACCGGCCTTTTGATCAACGGTGAATGGCGCGACGCCTCGGACGGCGGCACCTTCGACGTGCTCGACCCAGCCACCGGCGAAAAGCTGCTGACCCTTGCCAGCGCCACCAGCGAAGACGCTATGGCAGCACTGGACGCAGCCGATGCAGCCCAGGCCAAGTGGGCCCTGACCGCTCCACGCGAACGCGCTGAGATCCTGCGCCGCGCCTTCGACCTGGTCACCGAGCGCAAGGACGACTTTGCGCTGTTGATGAGCCTGGAAATGGGCAAGCCGCTGGCCGAGGCCTACGGCGAGGTCACCTACGGTGCAGAGTTCCTGCGCTGGTTCTCCGAAGAGACCGTGCGCCACTACGGCCGCTACCTGACCACCCCAGAGGGCAAGAACAAGATCCTTGTTCAGCACAAGCCTGTCGGCCCATGCCTGCTGATCACCCCATGGAACTTCCCGCTGGCCATGGCCACCCGCAAGGTCGGCCCGGCAGTTGCCGCAGGCTGCACCATGGTGCTCAAGCCAGCCAAGCTGACCCCGCTGACCAGCCAGCTGTTCGCCGCCACCATGATGGAAGCCGGCCTGCCGGCAGGCGTGTTGAACGTCGTTTCCGGCGCCTCGGCATCGAAGATCTCCGGCCCGCTGATGGCCGACGACCGCCTGCGCAAGGTATCGTTCACCGGCTCCACCCCGGTGGGCAAGCAGCTGATGAAGGATGCAGCGGACAAGGTCCTGCGCACCTCGATGGAACTGGGCGGCAACGCACCGTTCATCGTCTTCGAGGATGCAGACCTGGA
>NZ_JALDXV010000013.1:0-98985 GCF_032154645.1 Glutamicibacter sp.
CGATGCGTTCCGGATGCACCTGCCGGTAACACCACTATGACCCTGTCAAGTCCGAGGGCGTTTCGTTCAAGACGATTCACCTTGAGCGAGCACATATTATTCAACGCACCACACTCGCCGAATGTTCCCAAAATCTATGTTTTGGAATCACCAGCATTTTCGAACCTAACCGGGTCTGTTGAACCATTATCCATGAATTCATCCCCGGATACCACTTGAAGCTACCTAGACACTTTGTGTCACACGAATTGTGCCCGCCAGGCGCGTAATTGATCGGTGGCCCAATACGGCATCACACCGCTCATCAGCAGCTGTTTGAGAAGCACAGCCAAGTTGTAATCTTCGCATTCGCGCAGCACCTGCTCCAAAAGCGTCATGGCCAACGAGCCTCGGCCACGCGCCCACTCTATCCAAGCGAGTACGCACAACAGTGCGTACCGTTGATTCCCCTGAGCCACGCCGAGTAGATCCCGGGCGACGGCCCAGAGCCGCTCAGTCCGCTGCCAATCGGGACTGCGCCAACCACGCCCAAGGAGAAAATTCGAAAGTTCAGGAACGGCTTCACCTTGTTTCCGTTCGGTCAAAATATTGAAAATTTTCAAGGTAGCGTCCTGATCCGTGCCAGCCAGATACGGAAGCAGGTCACGGACAACCTTCCAATGGAGGGAACGCAACAGCTCTACGGCGCAATCCGGATCCGAGTGGAGATAAATCAGTGCGCGGTCTACGGGGAAATTGAGCAGCTCAGCCCATCGAACCAGCCCTGCACTTTTTTGGGCGCCAGGTGCCTTAGACCTGTCGAAGACTTCCCGAGCGTTGGGCCACGGTGGAATGCCGCATCCGTCCCAAGGCTTTTGCAGGGGCGCAGACCCAGCAAGCACCATCGACAAATTGGTCGCATTCGATAACGTCGAAGGCCGCGGTTTTGCCTTGTTCCAGCCTGGTGCGTCATAGTCCCACACCGAAGTGTCATCCACGCACCATGAATGTTGCAGCCCAATTTGCCTCGCGCTCAGGTGGGCCTCAAGTCGTTCATGTAGTTCCGCGAGCGGGGCCTGTTCATGCTCCCCTACCACCTCTGGCACGAACGCCACAGATATGACGCTTTGGATCCCCGGCAATTGACCTGCGAGATTCGTTACCTGCCGGAGCCACGAATCCAGGTCCTTCGATGCCGATGCCTCATCGGGAAGATCCACGCGCAACGTCGCTTCAAGCCGCTTGCCGTCGATCAGCAGCAGCACCATCGAATTGCTGGGCTGAAATCCGAGTGCATGCGGGATATAAGCAAGGATGTCCTCTATATCGGACAGCGAAAGCGGTTGCCGTTCAGGTGTTGTTGTCATGATCCAACACTCACCCAGTTGAAGGGACGCGCTGTCCTCACCGCGACGAGCTGTGGACAAGCGCGGAAGGAGACCGGCGTTGAAGCTATTTGGAGTTCAGCTGACGTTTCGCTTTGCCGCGCTCAATCAGCATGAAGGTGACGCCGATGGCAGTCATGACGAACTGGAACGACAATGCAAATTTGAAGGCGGGCAGGTTATACAGTTCTCCGACGGAGCCGGCTGCCTTGTATTGCCAGTCCATGATGAATCCGATGACATAGATCGTGATGAAAGCACCGATGAAACCGCCGGTATTCACTACGCCGGTAGCTGTTCCCATCAATTGCGGCGGATTGAACGTCCGGGCGAAATCAAAACTAATCACCGATGCAGGTCCACCTGCTGCCACGGCGATCATCAAGATGATCAAGACCCACATCGGAGCCTGCCCTGGCCAGGCCAGAACGATGATCCACATCAGCACAATCCAGCCGACGATCGAGAGGGCAAAAGTCGATCGTTTTTCCGGGTAGCGAGAGGTAAGCGCTCCCAGAAGCGGGCCCACCAACACGGCAACGACGACAAAGATTGTCATCAAGCTTGATGCGATCGAACTGTCGATGCCTTCGCCCTGGACAAGGAAGGGGTAGCCCCAAGACATCATGAAGACATTTGCCATGAAAGCGGTCGTGAAATGCGTCCAAAAACCGAGCCGAGTTCCTGGCTGACGAATCGCGGCGGCAAGCCTGGAACCTTGATGTGATTCACCGTGGACTTGCGCGCCTGACCATCGCGGGCCATTGCGCACAAACGCGACTGTCGTGACAAGCGTTGCGAACGCCAGCGCCGACAGCATGGAAAATGCCTGAGTCCAGCCGATGCTGATCAGCATCATATGGAACGGGAAAATGCTGATGAGCTGGCCAAGTTGCCCGAAAGTTCCGGTCAACTGCGTCAGAATCGGAATTCTGGAACCGGAGAACCACAACGGAAGCAGCTTAAGCACCGAGACGAAAACCATCGCGTCACCCATGCCAACCATGACGCGGCCGACAAGGCCCATGGGCACGTTAGTGGATATCGCAAGGAACGCCTGGCCCACGGTCATCAGTGCCGCACCGCTGGTAATAAGTATTCGAGGGCCGAGCTTATCAAGGGCTAAACCGACCGGCACCTGCGCCCCGGCGTAGACCACAAGCTGCACCACCGAAAACGTCGCTAAGATTTGTGCACTTGCGTTAAATCGCTCGGTGGCTTCCAGGCCCGCCACACCGAAGCTGGTGCGCTGGGCGATCGCTGAGATGTAGGTGAGTATGGCAAAACCATAAACAGTCCACGATTTCGCAGAATTAAGCTGCGTGGAAGTCACTACTCCGGATCACCTGGCAATTGTCCGTTATCGGTACTGTTCAGCCAGTCGTCGGTATCTTCGATGGTCGCCAGGAAGTCCTCTACTCGAGTACCGAGCTCTTCTGCATCGGGCAGGTTCTCCCCTTCGTCCAGAAGGAGCGAACGGCGTTCGTGTTCTTGCGAATGGGCGTCGAACCGCTTTTCGAATCCGTCGACCATTTGCCTCACGTCGGTGCTGTTTTCCAACTGCTCAGCAAGCTGTCCATCCACCAGTCGGCCCGCTTCACGCAGGTTGTCGGTGGGCAAGGCAAGTTTTAGTGCGGCACCGACATATTCCAGGGCGGCTACCGCAACGGCTGGGTATTCAGATTCTGCAAGGTAGTGCGGGGTGTGCAGCGAGTAGCCGACCACATCGCGCTCGATGTCGTTCAACCGGATTTCAAGAAGCGAGGTTAAACCCGCTGGGGATTCAACCGTCGGGCTCCACGTAGAGATGTTCTCTATCAGATCCTTGCGGTTTCCGTGTGCTGTGACGCCAACCGGTCGGGTGTGTGGAACGGGCATAGGAAGCGATGCTGTGCTGACGACCAAATCGACGTTGAATGCTTTGACGAAACTGATCAGTTCGGTGATGACCCGTTCCCACTTCAAGTCAGGCTCCACGCCGGTGACAAGCCAAAAGCGTTGTTCAAGTTCGTCGGTCATCAGGTAGATCTCCAGGCGCGGAGCCTGGTATCCGGCGAAATGATCACCGAGGAATGTCACGCGTGGCCGTTGTGAGGTGTAGGCGACAAGTTCATCAGCGTCGAAGCTTGCAAAAAGTTCGGAGTCCAGCTTGCCGAATAGTTCGTTGGCTACCTGCGAATGGGTGTTGCCCGCATCCGACATTCCACGCAGGGAGATGTACATCCCCAAACCCTGCAGGCTTGGATCGTCCAGTTCGTTCGCGACAAGAGTCATCAACGGTTCTTTGGACATGTCCACCTCTCTTACTGCGCTGGGAACGACTTTCATCGGTTCCATGGTTCACTCGCGACACCTGATGCTCAGGGTCTGCGCAATGAACTCAATTCATCATCATATCGTGGACCGACTTACGCTCGCTGTGAAGTAACGCACCATGACGCTATACCTCGGATAATATTTTCTATTGGGAGTACACAGTCTGCCGGTCTTACCGTGACCGGAAGTTACGCGGACTGTCTCATCCTTAGACCCTACAAAGGCACAGAAGGACTGATTTTGTGATCAACTCCAGTGATCTCACACTGACTGCCATTGGCACCGAGATTCAGCGCAAGGGCGCGGATACTTTGGTGCTGGGCGTATGGAAGAACGAAGACAAGGTATTCATTGCCGCTTCTCCGTTCTCTGCGGACACCACCACCGAACTTGAGAAGACGCTGAACGCCATTGGCGTTGCCGGTAAGGCCGATGAAGTGACCTTGCTGCCAGCCGTGGAAGAAACCAAGGCCAAAGTCCTGATGTTCATCGGGCTGGGCGTAAAAGATCTTGCAGAACTTACCGATGAGAAGCTGCGTCGCGCCGCTGGTTCAGCCGCCCGTCAGCTTTCCAACGCAAAGAGCGCAATCTTCGCGTTCCCAGCCGACAGCGTTGCGCGGGCGGCAGCGGTCGCCGAAGGCATTGCCCTGGGCAGCTATCGCTATGAGAACCTGCGTTCCAAGCAGAGCGACAAGCCAGTGCTCAGCGAAGCGCTGATCGCCACCTCGGTCGCCACCGACAAGGATCTGCCGGCGGCGCTCAAGCGCGCGGCCGTACTGGGACGTGCGGTTCGTGCCACCCGCGACCTGATCAACACCCCAGCAAATCTGCTCTACCCCGAGTCGTTCGCCGCTACCGTCAAGGACTACGCCAAGTCCCTGCCGTTGAAGGTCACCGTCATGGATGAGAAGCGACTGGCCAAGGACGGCTTCGGCGGCCTGATCGGCGTTGGCGGCGGCTCCGTACGCCAGCCGCGCATGGTCAAGGTCGAGTACGCACCGGCCAAGGCTGCCAAGCACCTGGCGTTGATCGGCAAGGGCATTACCTTTGACACCGGCGGCATCTCACTGAAGCCGCCTGCAGGCATGCACGCCATGAAGTCCGACATGTCGGGCGCCGCCGCCATGTTCCAGACCATCGCAGCGATTGCGGAGCTGGGCCTGAACCTCAAGGTGACCGCATGGTTGTGCCTGGCGGAAAATATGCCAGGCGGAGCGTCGACTCGTCCCGGCGATGTCATCACCATGTTCGGCGGCAAGACCGTCGAGGTGCTGAACACCGATGCCGAAGGCCGTCTTGTCATGGCCGACGGCCTTGCTGCAGCCAGCGAAGAAAAGCCAGATGTAATGATCGACATGGCAACCCTGACCGGCGCCCAGATGCTCGCACTGGGCCTGCGCACCGCCGGAATCATGGGCGACGAGGCAGTCCGCGACGAGCTCGTTGCCGCTTCCAACGAGGTGGGCGAGCTGGCCTGGGCCATGCCGCTGCCAGAGGAGCTGCGCCCGAGCATCGACTCGCAGGTAGCGGATCTTGCAAACATCGGCGAACGCATGGGCGGCATGATGACCGCCGCAGTGTTCCTGGAGGAGTTCGTCGGCGAGGTCGACGGCAAGAAGATTCCTTGGGCACACATCGACTTTGCCGGTCCTGCTTTCAACGAGGGCAGCGCCTGGGGCTATACCCCGAAGAACGGCACCGGTTCCCAGGTTCGCACCCTGGTGGCCTATGCCGAGAAGCTTGCGGGCTCCAACTAGTCGCAATTGTGACGTCAGCCCGTGGTGCCCGGATTCTCGGTAATTCGCGCACCACGGGCAGTTCAACAGACGAGACTTGCCTGACTTTTAAGCGCCCGAAGATGACTATGGCGTATTGACGGTACTAAGGTAAGTTCTGAAACATCACCGTAGACTCATGGCCCGCGCCTATCAGCGCAAAACCCTGTGCTCTGCGACCCGATCCCCTGGTCGGCCAAAGCCGACCTCACTTAGCTAATACGAGGGAGCGTTCACGTGGCCGATTCGGCAGCAACGCAAGAATTTGATGTCCTCATCCTCGGCGGTGGATCCGCTGGATACTCGGCAGCCTTGCGCGCCATCCAGCTGGGCTACAGCGTCGGACTGATCGAAAAGGAGAAGCTGGGCGGCACCTGCCTGCACACCGGCTGTATCCCAACCAAGGCTTACCTGCACGCAGCTGAGCTTGCCGAGAACGCTCGCGAGGGTGCCAAGTACGGCATCAACTCCTCGCTGCAGTCCATCGACATGGCTGGCGTACGCAAGTACAAGGAAGGCATTGTCGCTGGAAAGCACAAGGGCCTTGAAGGCCTGCTGAAGATGAAGAAGGTCAACGTTATCACCGGTAACGGCCGCCTCATCTCGCAGGATTCCATCGATGTCGATGGCACCGTTTACAAGGGCAAGAACATCATCCTCGCCACCGGTTCCGAGTCCAAGACCTTCGGTCTGGAAATCGGCGGCCGCATCCTGACCAGCACCGAAGCGCTGAACATGGAAGAGGTGCCAAAGAGCGCCATCGTCCTGGGCGGCGGCGTCATCGGCGTTGAATTCGCATCCGTTTGGAACTCCTTCGGTGTGGACGTCACCATCGTTGAGGGCCTGCCATCGCTGGTTCCAAACGAGGACCCAGCCATCATCAAGGTTCTGGAGCGCGCGTTCAAGAAGCGCGGCATCAAGTTCAACACCGGTGTCTTCTTCGAGAAGGTTGAGCAGGACGCCAACGGCGTCAAGGTCTCGCTGGCCGACGGCAAGGTTCTGGAAGCCGAGATCGTTCTGGTGGCAGTGGGCCGCGGTCCGGTCACCGCAAACCTGGGCTACGAGGAGCAGGGCATCACCATCGATCGCGGCTTCGTGATCACCAACGAGCGCCTGCACACCGGCGTAGGCAACATCTACGCCATCGGCGACATTGTTCCAGGTGTCCAGCTGGCTCACCGCGGTTACCAGCACGGCCGTTTCGTGGCCGAAGAAATCGCTGGCCTGAAGCCAACCATCGTCGAGGACATCAACATCCCGAAGGTGACCTTCTGCGAACCTGAGATCGCATCGGTGGGCTACTCCGAGCCAAAGGCCAAGGAGAAGTTCGGCGCCGATCAGATCGAAACCACCGAGTACAACCTGGCCGGCAACGGCAAGTCCTCGATCCTTGGCACCAGCGGCATCATCAAGATGGTCCGCGTCAAGAACGGCCCAATCGTGGGCGTTCACGGCATCGGCGGCCGCATCGGCGAGCAGATCGGCGAAGCACAGCTGATCGTGAACTGGGAGGCATTCCCAGAGGACGTGGCTCAGCTGATCCATGCGCACCCAACCCAGAACGAGTCCCTGGGTGAGGCCGCTATGGCCTTGGCCGGCGCTCCTCTGCACGGCTAAAGACGCATTTGAGTCATTCAGGCAGCGCGTTTTCCGACGCGTTGCCTGAATGCACTAGGCTCGGAGGCAACGCCTCCTACAGAATTCAAGCTTTATAAACGAGGAGATACGGGACGATGTCTGAAACCGTAAACCTACCCGCACTGGGTGAAAGCGTTACCGAAGGTACGGTAACCCGCTGGCTGAAGCAGGTCGGCGACCGTGTCGAGGTAGACGAACCGTTGGTGGAAGTTTCCACCGACAAGGTAGACACCGAGGTTCCTTCGCCAGTTGCTGGCATCATTGAAGAAATCTTTGTCGCCGAGGACGAGGAAGCCGAAGTTGGCGCTCCACTGGTCCGCATTGGCGACGGTTCGGGCTCCGGCGAAGCCGCTGCCCCAGCCGCACCAGCCGCCGAAGAGGCACCTGCCGCTGCACCAGCAGTCGAGGAAGCTCCAGCTGCCCCTGCAGCTGCCGCCGCTCCTGCTGCACCAGCCGCCGGCGCAACTTCCGGCACCGAAATCACTTTGCCAGCGCTGGGCGAATCGGTCACCGAAGGTACCGTCACCCGCTGGTTGAAGGAAGTCGGCGAAGAAGTAGCAGTTGACGAGCCTCTGGTTGAGGTCTCCACCGACAAGGTCGACACCGAGGTTCCTTCCCCGGTTGCTGGCACCCTGCTGGAGATCCGCGTTCCAGAAGACGAGACCGCTGAAGTCGGCGCAGTCATCGCTGTCATCGGTGCCGCCGGCGCCGCTGCACCAGCACCGGCCGCTCCTGCAGCCCCAGCTCCTGCCGCCGCTCCTGCTCCATCTGCACCTGCAGCCCCGGCAGCCGCTCCGGCTCCTGCCGCGGCCCCAGCTGCACCTGAAGCTCCAGCAGCAGAATCCAACGAGTCCGGCTACGTCACTCCCCTGGTTCGCCGTCTGGCCAACCAGCACGGTATTGACATTGCATCGGTCAAGGGAACCGGCGTTGGTGGACGCATCCGCAAGCAGGACGTGCTTGAAGCAGTTGCCGCCAAGGAAGCAGCAGCTGCGCCAGCAGCCGCAGCAGCTCCAGCAGCCGCAAAGCCAGCTGCTCCAGTCGTCGAGGCTTCCTCGCTGCGTGGCACCACCGTCAAGGCTCCGCGCATCCGTCAGGTCATCGCACGCCGCATGCGCGAGTCCCTGGACATCTCGACTCAGCTGACCCAGGTCCACGAGATCGACATGACCCGCATCGTGAACCTGCGCGCCAAGGCCAAGGCCAGCTTCAAGGCCACCAACGGTGTGAACCTGACCTACCTGCCGTTCATCGCCAAGGCTGTCACCGAGGCACTGAAGGCTCACCCATCGGTCAACGCCAACTACGATGAGGAAAAGCAGGAGATCACCTACCACAACGCCGAGCACCTCGGCTTCGCGGTAGATTCCGAAAAGGGTCTGCTGGTACCGGTCGTCTCCAACGCAGGCGACCTGAACCTTGCTGGCCTGGCCAACAAGATCGCTGACGTTGCAGCACGTACCCGCGGCAACAAGATCGGCCCGAACGAGCTCTCCGGCGGCACCTTCACCATCACCAACATTGGTTCGGTCGGCGCCCTGTTCGACACCCCGATCATCAACCAGCCAGAGGTTGCCATCTTGGGCACCGGCACCATCGTCAAGCGCCCGGCAGTCATCACCGACGCCGAGGGCAACGATTCGATCGCCATCCGCCACATGATGTACCTGTGCCTGACCTACGATCACCGTCTGGTTGACGGCGCCGACGCCGGTCGCTTCCTGCAGACCGTGAAGGCTCGCCTTGAGGGCGGCGCTTTCGAAGGCGATCTGGGACTGTAACAGCACTAGCTCAACTTAGTCGGACTAGCTAAGAAAATCGCTCCTCCCCCGTATCGGGGGCGGGGGCGATTTTCTCGTTTTCTACGAACAGTCGAAGATCGATTAGGCTAGGGGTATGACAATCCTGTTTTCCATTCTTCTTTTCGTGCACATTCTTGGTGCAGCAGCAATTTTCGGCGGCTGGCTAGCCAACTTTAAGAACCCTACCGTGACCATCTGGCAGTGGTACGGCGCGCTGGTACAGCTGATCACCGGACTGGCAATGGTTGGCTTGGCAGAAGCCAACGGCGGCGACTTGAACCACATCAAGATCGGCGTCAAGCTGGTCATCGCCATCGTCGTTGCAGTGGCCGCTTTCATTGGCCGCAAGAAGGTCAAGGCCGGCGAGGAAGTTTCCACCGGTTTGGCCCACGCTGTCGGCGGCATGACGTTCATCAACATCGCCGTGGCAGTGCTCTGGCACTAAAGCCTTGGCGCACCGCGTCTTCAAACGCCCTAACACCAATGAGCAGTGGTGTTAGGGCGTTTTTTGCGGCTACTTCTGCCTGCTCAGCACATTTCCCAGCCGCCATTTGCCCTCAACCAGCTGCACCTGAACTTCTATTTGCTCTTCTCCCCCGGCCGCAACTTCATGCAGGGTCTTGCCATCGGAATCTACGTACTTGAAATCGTTCATCGTTGATTTGGCGCCCAAGATCACCACGTCACCCGCCCCGCGAGCGATCACCCTCAGATCACGCAGCTTAGTGTTTAGGCCTTGTATGCTAAGCCCCAGCTTCGAGAGCTGCTTCAGGGTCTGCTGGTCTCGCGAAAGCTGCTCGGAACCCTTCACATAGATATCATTCAGGGCATTTAGGTCTTTGGTATTCATTGCCTGGTCTCGTTGAGCCGACAAGGTCAAAAATGAAGAAATGACCGTGTCGGATTCAAAAGCGCACGCTGGAACATAGCTAACATCCTTGATGTGACAGCTGGAGTCTTCAGTAGGCTGTGCAGCCAGCGCAAGTGGCGAAGCTTCCTGGCCGGAGAGAAGTGACGACACCGCATATGCGCCTCCGGAGAACACAATCAGCGCCGCGATCGCAGAACTTGTGATCTTGAGCGCCCCAGGCGTTCGTCGAAGCTCATGCCCATGCCACTGGTTGCCTGACTCAGGGTTGGTGTGGCGCGTTCGAGGCTTCCGTCTGTGGGACCCTGGCTTGTCGTAGGAATGAACGGTTTCCATGAGGTGGTTGGTTTCGGGGTCGATATGCCCTTCCCAATGAATTGGTTCAGCGGCGGCACTGGTAAACAGCGTTCTGGCAAATTGTTCGGCGCTGGGGCGCTCCAGCGGATCGTCGCTGAGCGAATCGACAAGCAAACATTGGACGATCTCCGGGATGTCCGGGAACTGCACGCGCACCGGTGCGCGGGTGTGAAGATCCCCCGGAGCATTCCCGCAAAGCAAAAACCAGAGGCAGGCTCCCAACGCGTACACGTCTTGGTCGCCAAAGTTCTGTTCGATCCCGCCGTGAATGACCTCAGGAGCGATAAACCCCGGCGTTCCGGCCATCGGCGCCTGAATCTGGCTGACCGAGGACTCTTGGAAATCGATAATCTTTGGCATGCCCTGTGCAGTCAACAATATATTCGCTGGAGAGATATCACCGTGGCGAATGCCATGTGCATGCAGCCCGCTGATGGTTTGTGCGATGGGTGCCAAAGCTGTGACGGATTCGCCGAGGGTAAATACAGAACGATGTTGCACCAAGGATGCGAGATTTCCACCGGGACAATATTCCATCAGCAGTCCGTCGCCAAGATCCGTAGTAAGGATCCCGTAAAAATCAACGACATATTTCTGTTTCAAGGCGACATTTTCTTGCTTCAGCGATGCAAGATTTTCGGTCCCCTCGCTGAACTTTAGAACCATGTACTTTTGGTCTGAGTCCCTTCGAATCAACCAGACTTTACATGGTGACTTGGTAGTTAACGGTTTGATGGTCATATACCCGGGGCATGTAGGCCACGCCAGGACGTTACCTAGTTCACTCATACGTCCGTTGTACCCGAGAAAAGCAAAAAGCAAACTCGTTATCCACAGCTATTACTACACATTGTCGAATTAGCGACGTTTCGTTCAACGGCGTAGGGTAATTTCCATGGCGATCGAATTCGAAAGAGTCGGACTCGGCACAAATTATGTACCTTATATGCAAGCTTGGGACTACCAGATCCAATTGCATGATGCAGTAGCCGCGGACGAACAAACCCCTAAAGTCCTATTCCTCGAACACGAAGCAGTGTACACCGCAGGAAAACGGACTGAGCCCGAGGATCTTCCTCTCGACGGTACCCCCGTCGTAGACGTTGATCGCGGTGGCAAACTCACCTGGCACGGTCCAGGACAGCTCATTGGTTACCCAATAGTCAAGCTTCGCAAAATCAGCGCAATTCGACTTTACGTGGAAACCTTGGAACAAGCGCTCATCAATGTCATTGACGAGTATGGAATCCCCACTGTTCAGGTCAAGGGCCGCTCTGGTGTATGGGTTCCTGGCAAGGATGGAGAACAGGACCGCAAGATTGCGGCCATCGGCATCCGCATCAACCACGGCGTTACAATGCACGGCTTTGCCCTGAATTGTTCAAATGATCTCGCCGCCTACGAACAGATCATCCCGTGCGGCATTTCTGATGCGGGAGTCACTACAATGTCTAAGGAGCTGGGTCGAGAAGTGTCGCCCAGCGATGTAGTCGATCGGGTTCAGGAAGAGATTGAGCGTCTCCTCAGCCCACAAGTCGTCTAGACAACAATTCCTTCCCCTAAGAAAGAGCAGTTCATGAGCATCGAGCCAGAAGGCCGTCGACTACTTCGCGTTGAAAAGCGCAATGCTGCAGTTCCCGTTGAGCGTAAGCCAGATTGGATCAAGGCTAAACTCAACATCGGTCCAGAGTATGTGGGCCTGAAGAACCTCGTGCAGTCCGAAGGCCTGCACACCGTCTGCGAAGAAGCAGGCTGCCCCAATATCTTCGAGTGCTGGGAAGACCGCGAAGCCTCATTCCTGATCGGTGGATCCGAGTGCACCCGCCGTTGCGACTTCTGCCAAATCGACACCGGCAAGCCAGCCGCACTGGACCGTTCAGAGCCATTCAAGGTAGCCATGAGCGTTAAGAAGATGGACCTTCGCTACGCCACCGTTACCGGCGTGGCACGCGACGACCTTGAGGACGAAGGCGTCTGGCTGTATGCAGAAACCGTTCGCCGCATTCACCAGTTCAACGAAAACACCGGTGTCGAGCTGCTGATCCCGGATTTCTCAGGCAAACCCGAGAACTTGGACGCTATCTGCGATTCTGCACCCGAGGTCTACGCGCACAATGTTGAAACGGTTCCGCGTATTTTCAAGCGCATCCGCCCGGCATTCCGCTACGAACGCTCCATGGACGTCATCACCCACGGCCACAAGCGCGGCCTGATCACCAAGTCCAACCTGATCCTTGGCATGGGCGAAACCCGCGAAGAAATCTCCGAGGCCATGCGCGACCTGCACGAGGCGGGCTGCGACTTGCTGACCATTACCCAATACCTGCGACCAACCGAACGCCACCTCCCGGTGGACCGCTGGGTCAAGCCGCAGGAATTCTTGGAGCTGCAGCAGGAAGCCGAGGAACTCGGCTTCGCAGGTGTGATGTCCGGACCGTTGGTCCGCTCTTCGTACCGCGCAGGACGTCTCTGGGCGGGTGCCATGCGCAAGAAGGGACGCGAAATCCCTGAGGCGCTGGCACACATTGAATCATCCGGCGACACCCGTCAGGAAGCCGCCTCGTTGGTGAACCACTAACCACAACTTTCCTGCCGCACCAATACTGCAGCAATTCAGGCTCCGCTGCCAGCGAGTTATTCCAACTCGGTGGCGGTGGAGCCTGAACACGTTTGAACGGCATGCCTCCAGCGGGCGTAAAGGTGTTGTGCACTTCGAATATGATCCTAGAAATCTCGGGTAGAATTGAGGCACTATGGCCAAAAACTCCGACAACGATGCCGCCTCGCAACCAAAGCGCGGGCTGTTTTCACGTAAACCAAAAGCTGAAAAGCCGAACAAAGAGCCAGGTCGCCTAAAGCAAATCGGCCAGGTCTTCCAGATGACCCGCCGCTACGACCCCATGGTCGTTTGGTGGATGTTGCTGGCAGCCTTGGGCGTTATCGCTGTGGGTCTGATCATCGGTATCTTGATCGACAACTGGATCACGATGCTGATCATTGCCATCCCATTGGCATTGTTGGCGGCAATGTTCATCATGTCCCGACGCGCCGAGAAGGCTGCATTCTCCCAGCTGATCGGACGCCCCGGTGCTGCTGGCGCCGCGATGAGCGTACTACGCCGTGGTTGGATCCTGAAGGAAGAACCTGTTGCCTACAACCGCCATCAGGATTTGGTGTTCATGGCAGTAGGACGCCCAGGCGTGGTTCTGGTCACCGAAGGCCCCAAGTCTCGTGTTCGCGAACTAGTGATCTCGGAACGCAAGCGCATCGGCCGAGTTCTGCCCAACGTTCCAATCCATGTGATTAACGCTGGCCAGGAAGAGGGGCAGGTTGAGCTGCAGGACGTCGCCAAGCAGATGAAAAAGCTTCCCAAGTCAATCACCAAGCTTGAGGTCAGCGCCGTAGACAAGCGCCTGAGCACATTGACGGCCAACCGTCTGCCAATTCCTAAGGGCATTGATCCAAACCGAGTCCGGCCAAACCGCCGCGCCACCCGCGGACGCTAAAGTCAACTTAAACCAAAAAAGAAACCGCACTGGGCGGTTTCTTTTTTGGTTTAAGCCGTCATTTCAGGCTGCTGTCGAAAACCATCTACCGAATATTTACCAGGATGCTCTTCGCAAGGCGGTCGTGCAGGCCACGCTGATCCTTGTCCACAACCAATGCCGGAATAAACAGACACAAGAGAACTGACCGGATCAGGCCCTGCCGCGGTTTCACTGCGTCTCCATCCATCGACTGTACCTGCATACCAAACAGGCGATGCCCCAGAGAATGCCCTAATAGACCGACGCCCAACAGCTGGCCAGCAAAAAATACGAGAAGAGTCGCCAGCTCATGAGAGCTGAACAGCCAATAGCTAATCAGCATCGATAGTCCCCAGTCCAAAAATACCGCCATCAGCCGGCGCGGGAACCGTGCAACCGAGCCGGGACCGCGCTCGGGACGGCCCAGCTGTTCTCCGGGCCATTGCTGAGAGTTGGGCTGGGGCGGGCCTTCGAGCCACGAACTAAAGTCTTTACGTTCCACAATCCAAGTCTATCGAGGCTGTCTGTGTAATTTTCGGGAGCATTACTGGCAGCCACAGATAAAGTTACTCTTCGCATTCGCCCAGCTCAGAGACGCGCGACACGCCCAAATGACGCTCATGTAACGCGGATGAAACAATCGAGACACCAATAAGAAACGGATCCTAGGTAAGGTTAACGGGTAAGCAAGAGAACAGATCAGATCACTTCGCATGATCGTTCCGTTTACCAAACTCAAATCTCACCAGGGAGTAACCTGCACATGTTTAAGAGTCCAGAAGAAGCTTTGGCCTACATCGCCGAAGAGGACATCAAGTTCGTTGATATTCGCTTCACCGATCTTCCAGGTGTTCAGCAGCACTTCAACGTGCCAGCCAAGTCCGTCGATGCCGACTTCTTCGTCAACGGCCAGCTCTTCGACGGATCTTCGATCCGCGGCTTCGCTGGAATTTCCGATTCAGACATGCAGCTGATCCCGGACGTCACCACCGCCTTCATCGATCCTTTCCGTATCGAGAAGACCTTGGCAATGAACTTCTCGATCATCAACCCACGCACCGGCGAGCCATACCACCGCGACCCACGCGGCGTGGCAGAGCGTGCTGAAGCCTACCTTGAGTCCACCGGCATTGCCGACACCGCGTTCTTCGCTCCCGAAGCAGAATTCTTCATCTTCGAAGACGTCCGCTACGAATCAAAGCCACAGGGTGCTTTCTACAAGATCGATTCAGATGAGGCTCCTTGGAACACCGGCCGCAAGGAAGAAGGCGGCAACCAGGGCTACAAGACTCCGTTCAAGGGCGGCTACTTCCCTGTGTCCCCCACCGACAAGCAGGCAGACCTGCGCGACGCCATCTGCGTCGAGCTGGACAATGCCGGCCTAGAAGTTGAGCGCAGCCACCACGAGGTCGGTGCGGCCGGCCAGGCCGAGATCAACTACAAGTTCAACACCATGGTTCACGCAGCCGACGAACTGATGCTGTTCAAGTACATCGTGAAGAACGTCGCTGATGCCTGGGGCAAGTCTGCTACCTTCATGCCAAAGCCCGTCTTCGGTGACAACGGTTCCGGCATGCACGTGCACCAGTCGCTGTGGAGCAACGGCGATCCGCTGTTCTACGATGAAAAGGGCTACGCGGGCCTGTCCGACACCGCCCGCTGGTACATCGGCGGCCTGCTCAAGCACGCTGACGCGGTGCTTGCGTTCACCAACCCAACCGTCAACTCCTACCGCCGCTTGGTCAAGGGCTACGAGGCTCCGGTCAACATGGTGTACTCGCAGGGCAACCGCTCGGCCGGCATCCGCATTCCAATCACCGGTTCGAACCCGAAGGCCAAGCGCATCGAGTTCCGCGCACCGGATGCTTCCTCGAACCCGTACCTGGCCTTCGCCGCACAGCTGATGGCTGGCCTGGACGGCATCAAGAACCGTATCGAGCCTGCCGATCCGATCGACAAGGACCTCTACGAGCTTCCTGCTGAAGAGGCCAAGGACATTCAGCGTGCACCTGAGACCCTTGAAGACGCGCTCAAGGCTCTGGAGGCCGACCACGACTTCCTGCTCGAAGGCGGCGTCTTCACCGAAGACCTGATCCAGACCTGGATCGAGTACAAGCGCGAGTACGAAATCAAGCCGCTGAGCCTTCGCCCGAACCCGTACGAGTTCGAACTGTACTACGGCTGCTAATTACTTCTTGACCTAGATTAGGTACGAGACAGAATTCAGAAAAATCGCACGAGCTGTCTGAGCATCGCTTTGACAGCTCGTGCGATTTTTGTTCGTGGTCACCGACAGGGCGGCGGTTTGGCATATGGGCTAGGCTGGTGGGTCATGGACACTTCGGCATGGTTGAGCGTGCAACGCGATGATGGGGAAACCGTCGGGTATTTAGAACCGGTGGATTCCAATTACGATCGAGTGATTGCGCGCAATGTACTGGGCCACCAAGTTCACGGACCCTGCGAGTACCACCGCGGCGAACAATTGCTCCTTGAACGCGGCATTTACGAATTGATGCAGTCCTGGGTGATCGACAGCGGAGAACATGCAGGACCTCGTGAATTGAGCCTACTTGAGGTATCCCGACAGGAAATCATTCTCGGCGACGCACTGTTGACCAAAGCGCTGGCAGCAACAGAACGGATCAATGTCCCCTGGCCGGATACCCACCACATATTGAAGGCTGCGCCGGAAGCACCCTAGGTTTCGAAACAGCACGCTAGCCGTGCAACGCTGCGTTTATCCCTCGGAGGAACGCAAGACCCGCCCCAGCCGAGAAAGCTCCTGCTCGGGCTTCAACGCCTGACGATAGCGCAGCCTGACGGCTTTCTGCACCATGCTGAGCAGGGCAAATCTCCTGCGCCACCGTGCCTCGCCAGAAGGTGCAGACAGCGAACGAATAATCAGCACCACCTGAGCGCCGCGCTTTTGCAGGATGAAGGATTCTTCGCCATCAATGGGATGGCCCGCCAAAGTTTTGTAGGCATAGCCGATTCGATCGGTACTGACCAATACGTCGCAGACCTCAATCGGTTCCTGAATAGTCACCCGCCCTATGGTTACCGAGAGATTCGGCCGGGATCCCAGTGAAACGACGCTCTCTGGATGGATGGTGAATCCGCTTCTGGTTTTCACCTTCCAGCGCATCAGCGCCGAGGAAGCCTGGGCCCACAGCACATCTCCGCGGCCCACCAGCGATTCCTGCTCGTAGATACGGTATCGGCCGCTCTCCGGGTTCCATTGTGAACTTGAGATATTCGTCAGCGACATGCGGCCCCCTAGTCTTCAAACCCGTAGAAAAGCAGCTCAAAGATGGCGCGTGCATGCCTTGTGGCACGCAGATAGTCCTCTTCCAGTTCCATCCCCGTGTTCGGTTCATAGCCGCACCAACGCGCCACGGCTTCCATATCCCTGGCCGAGCCGGGAAGAACATCGCTGGAACGACCGGAGGTGATGATCTCCGCACTTCGGATTCTGGTGGCAAGGCGCCACGCAATATCGAGCTGATGTGCCTCTTCCTCGGAAATCAGCTCCAAGGCTGCAAGCTGGTCCAAAGCCGTCAGCGTCGAGGTAGTTCTCAACTCTTCATGCTTCCAGGCATATTGCAGCTGGTAGAACTGCACCAGCCATTCGACATCGGACAAAGATCCGCGGCCAAGCTTAAGATGCCTGTTGGGGTCTGCCCCGCGGGGAAGGCGTTCGGCCTCCACCCTGGCCTTGATCTTTCGAATCTCGCGAATTTCGCCATCATCCAGGCCTCGACCATAACGCAACGGCTCAATGAGGTTCATAAAATCCGCGGCGAGCTGCTCGTCCCCGGCGAAGGCTCTGGCGCGCTGCAGTGCCTGTCGCTCCCACACCTCTACCCAGCGCTCATAGTATGCAGCATAGGAATCCAGCGAACGCACCAGTGCCCCCTGGCGTCCTTCTGGACGAAGGTCCGAATCAATCTTCAGCTTCACCTCGGCGGGAATGGCTGGCTTGAGCGGTTTGGAGCTCCACGAAATCAGGTCCGCAACAACTCGTTCGGCTTGTTCCTGGGCCAGCTGAGGGTCGGCGGATTCCACCGGCCGCTGCACATACAGCACATCGGCGTCAGAGCCGTATCCGATCTCATATCCGCCCTGGCGGCCCATGGCAATAACGGCGATGCTCGCCTGTTTGCCATGGGAATCCTGATCCGCGCGCAGCAGAACCTGTAGGATCCCGTCGACCATTGCCGAGTCGATATCGGACAGCGCCTGACCTACCTGGTCCACGCGCAGCAACCCCGCACCATCGGCGAGCGCGACGCGCAGGATCTCCCGGCGGCGCACCAGCCTGATCTGGCGGATGGCTGCCTCGGGCTGTTTGGTGCGCTGGATGATCGAGGCGTTCTGCTGCAGCAGGCTCTCACGGCTTTGCGGGCGCAGGGAACTGTCATTGCCCAGCCAGGCCGCCGCGGCAGGTTCGTTGGCCAGCAGATCCGTCAGGAAGCGCGTGTTTGACAGCAGGTGGCTCAGTCGCTCGGCGGCGGCGTTCGTGTCGCGCAGCATGCCAAGGAACCAGTGAGTCTTGCCCAGCGCCTCGCTGAGTCGACGGAATCCCAGCAGGCCGGCATCCGGGTCGACGCCACGGGCGAACCAGTCAAGCAAGACCGGTAAGAGCTGACGCTGCAGGGAGGCGCGTCGGGATACTCCCCCGGTCAGCGCTTCGATGTGACGCATGGCGGCCTTGGGGTCCAGGTATCCAAGTGCGCTCAGGCGTGCCTGGGCCGATTCTGCCGTCAGCCGCACCTCATCGGCGGAGAGGTTGGAACTGCTGACCAGTAGCGGGCGGTAGAAGATGCGCTCATGAAGGGAGCGGACGAGGCGTTTTGTCTCATTCCAACGCCGCATGAGCTTCTCTGGACTTGTGTGCTGCAGGTCGCCTGCCCCGCGAATGGCACGGGCAAGCACTCGTTGGGCATTCTCTCCGCGCGGCATCAGGTGGGTGCGGCGCAGTTGGCTCAGCTGGATGCGGTGTTCCAACAGACGCAGGAATCGGTAGGAACCGTCAAAGTTCACGGCGTCGTCCCGGCCGATGTACCCGGTGTCGCTCATGGCCTGGATTGCCAGGGTGGTGGTGGGCACTTGGATGAGCGGTTCAGCCCGGCCATGGACCAGCTGCAGCAGCTGCACGGTGAATTCGACGTCGCGCAGCCCGCCTGGACCCAATTTAATCTGCCACGGAACATCGTCCTTGCTGATGTTATTGCTCACGCGTCGGCGCATTGCCTGGACCGACTCCACAAAGCCTTCACGCTGAGAGCTTGACCAGACCATCGGGGATACCATGCGTTCATAGGCTTCACCCAGATCCTTATCACCGGCGATGGCGCGGGCCTTGAGCAGGGCCTGGAACTCCCATGAGTGGGCCCACCGCCGGTAATAGGCCTCGTGGGAGGATAGCGTGCGCGAGAGCGCCCCGTCTTTGCCCTCCGGGCGCAGGTTGGCATCGACTTCCCAGAGCATCGGCTCCGGGCCTGGGACCATGATGGCACGTGCGGTCAGTCCACACAGCGCTGTGGCAATGGCGGCTGCTTGGTCTTCACTGATTCCCGGCAGCGAGCCGTGTACATAGATCACGTCGACATCGGAAATGTAATTCAGTTCCCGGGCACCGCATTTGCCCATGCCGATCACGGCGACCTTTACCTGATCGATCTCCTGCTCGGGGAACTGCTCGGCTGCTTCGGCACGGGCCACGGCAAGCGCCGCTTCCAGAGCGGCGGCGGCCATGTCTGCCAGCTCGGCCGCTACCTGCGGGATCACCCACTGCGGCTGGGTGCTGCTCAGGTCGCGGTGGGCCAGGGACAACAGTGCCAGCCGGTAGCCGACGCGCAGCTTGTTGCGGGCTTCAGCCCCGGTCACTGCCGCAATCCAGTGTCCGTTGGGGCTCAAGCTGGCGCCGACCGACTGCAGCAGGTTTTCCTTCAGGGTGGCGGCATTCACCGGGACAAAGTCGGTAGGCGGCGCAGAACCGATGACTTCCAAACCATCTGCGCAGCGGATCAGGAATTCCCCGAGTGCCGAGGAGCTTCCCAACAGCCGGATCAATGCCTGCGCGCTGTGGGGATCGGCAAAGATCTTGACAGCTTGCGCATGTTTGTCCACCAAGCGCAGGGCTAGCAGCAGCGCCTGGTCTGGATCCGGCGCGTGGGCCATCGTCCTCACGATGAGCTCTGGATCTACAGTGGCAAGCTCCTTAGATTCTAAGAACTTCTTTGCCCGGTCGGTATCGGAAAATCCGGCATTGATCAGTGCTCGTGAAGATATCGCTGTCATGACTTTGTCGTAGGCTCCTGCATCTTGCGCTGCGCCGGCGCTGAGTGGGGTTTAGAGGTTCCCCAGGTACTTGTCCAGTTCGTACGGGGTGATGACCTGTCGGTACTCTTCCCACTCGGTGCGCTTGTTGGCGAGGAAGGAATTGAAGACCTGTTCGCCGAGAATTTCTGCCATCAATTCCGACTCTTCCAAGGCGCGCAGGGCGTCATGCAGGCTGCCCGGCAATGGGACGTGGCCCGAGGCGCGTCGTTCCGCCGTGGACAGGCTCCATACGTCGTCCTCGGTTGGTTCTTCCAATTCGTAGCCTTCGCGGATGCCCTTCAGGCCAGCGCCGAGCAGGCAGGCATAGGCAAGGTAGGGATTGGCAGCGGAATCGATGCCGCGGTACTCCACGCGTGCACTTTGTCCCTTGCCCGGCTTGTACAGCGGCACCCGCAGCAGGGCCGAACGGTTGTTGTGCCCCCATGAGCGGTGGCTTGGGGCTTCTCCCCCTCCCCACAGGCGCTTATAGGAGTTCACGAACTGATTGGTGATGGCTGTCAGCTCTTGGGCGTGGTGCAGGATGCCCGCGATGAACGACCTGGCGACATCCGAGAGCTGGTATTCACGGCCGGCTTCGAAGAATGCGTTGGCGTCTCCCTCGAAGAGCGAGAAGTGCGTGTGCATGCCGCTGCCCGGGTGCTCGGCGAATGGCTTTGGCATGAATGTTGCGTGGATGCCCTTCTGCATTGCCATCTCCTTGATGACGGTGCGGAAGGTCATGATGTTGTCGGCCGTCTGCAGGGCGTCTGCGTAACGCAGGTCGATTTCGTTCTGGCCCGGGCCGGTCTCATGGTGGGAGAACTCCACCGAAATGCCCAACGCTTCCAGGGTCGTCACGGATGCGCGGCGGAAGTCTTGACCAACCCCGTCCGGCACGTGGTCGAAATATCCTCCGTTGTCGATTGGCTGAGGACGACCGTGCTGATCGAGTTCTGCGTTTTTGAGCAGATAGAACTCTATCTCGGGGTGGGTGTAGCAGGTGAAGCCCATATTAGCGGCTTCGGTCAACTGACGCTTGAGCACCTGGCGCGGGTCGGCATTCGACGGCTGGCCCTCCGGAGTGAGGATGTCGCAGAACATCCTGGAGGTTGGCTCCACCTCGCCGCGCCACGGCAGCAGCTGGAAGGTGGCCGGGTCCGGCTGCAGCAGCATGTCAGATTCGGAAATGCGGGAGAGGCCGTCAATTGACGAACCATCGAAGCCCAGCCCCTCTTCAAAGGCGTCTTCCACCTCTGCCGGAGCCAGTGCGACCGATTTGAGCGAGCCCACCACATCGGTAAACCACATACGCACAAAACGAACGTCACGTTCTTCAATGGTGCGCAGCACAAACTCTTGCTGACGATCCATCTTCCACCGCCTTGTAAATCCTCGAATCCGGCGCTTACTGGGCCGGTAGTAATCATGACCTGTTGCAAGACTATATCTTTTAGCACCCGCGCAGGTGCACGCATCGCCTGCTCCAAGTGCGATACAGTCATTTCATGCCTCAACCATATGTAGCGAACCCTGAGAAAGGCCCGTCTCGCATTCGGGTTCACCATCTACAGCAAGCAAAAGAACGCGGCGAAAAATTTGCCATGTTAACCGCTTATGACGTCATGATGGCAGAGATCTTTGATTCTGCTGGAATAGAAATTTTGCTGGTCGGTGACTCTGCAGCCAACACCGTCATAGGCTACGAGTCCACCCTTCCCATCAGCGTGGACGAAATGATCGTTTTCACCAAGGCCGTAGCCAACGGTGCCAAGCGCTCCATGGTGGTGGCGGACCTGCCCTTTGGCAGCTATGAGCAGTCCCCGGCGCAGGCAGTCGAGACCGCTGTGCGCCTGATGAAAGAGGGCCATGCCCACGCGGTGAAGATGGAAGGCACCGCGGCCTACGCAGAGCATGTGCGGGCAATGGTGCTTGCAGGTGTTCCAGTCATCGGACATATTGGCTTTACCCCGCAGTCCGAACATGCCCTGGGCGGTTATCGCATCCAGGGACGCGGCGACACCGCACAGATCATGAAGGAAGATGCCATCGCATTGCAGGATGCCGGCGCATTCTGCATCCTGATGGAAATGGTGCCAAGCCCGGCCGCGGCCGAAATCGACGCCGCATTGCGTGTCCCAACCATCGGCATCGGCGCGGGGTCCTCCACCACCGGTCAGGTGCTGGTGTGGCAGGACATGCTTGGCCTGGGCGGCCATCGCACACCAAAATTCGTCAAAAAGTATGCGGATCTTCGTTCCGTCGTCTCCCAGGCCGTCAGCTCCTACCATCAGGACGTATTGTCGGGGCAGTTCCCGAGTGCTGACTACGAGTTCGACAAGTAAACAGCCGGCCCTGCGCTGAACTGCTCGAGACCTAATGCCGCGGGCGCTCTCTGCTGATGCAGAAAGCGCCCGCGGCATTCTCGTTATTCTTCGTCTTCCTCCTGCTCATCCCACGCTTCGTTGCGCGCCTGGACCTTGGCCATGGCGTTGCGGGCCTCTTCTTCGCTGTCGTAGGGACCCAGCAGCCGGGACCAGTCGGACTGCGGGCCGCGCTCAATGGTCTTGGTCGTCACGTTGTACCAATACTGGCCCTCGCCAGGGGTTCCAACCGAGCTCATGGCGTCTCCTTTGATCATGGTGGAGTCTGTCGCTTTCAACGCTAACCTATCCGCGTTGGTTTTTACCTCCCCAAGGTGAACGGGGCTCTTTGCTCGCCGGCAGACGGCGGCGCGGGCGATAGAATAAAACCATGGCAACTGCTGCGACTGCACCAATCGGAAACTTGAGCGCCGGTACTATTTCCCCTCAGCTTCCCGTTCCCAAACACATCGAACGACCTGAATACGTGGGCAAGAAAGAACCTGCACCAAACACCGCATCCGAGGTGAAGAGCCCGGAGGTCATCGAAAGAATTCGAATTGCCTCCCGCATAGCGGCGCAGGCCTTGGAAGTAGTAGGCAAAGCCTGCCAGCCTGGAATCACCACCGATGAGCTCGACCGTATCGGCCACGAGTTTCTCATGGACCACAACGCCTACCCCTCGACCCTGGGCTACCGCGGATTCCCAAAGTCCCTATGCTCATCTTTGAATGAGGTCATCTGCCACGGAATCCCAGATTCCACCGTGCTAACCGACGGCGACATCATCAACATCGACATCACCGCGTTCATCGGCGGCGTCCATGGCGACAACAACGCAACGTTCCTGGTCGGTGACGTGGATGAAGAATCTCGCCTGCTCGTGGAGCGCACCGAAATGGCGCTCAACCGAGCCATTAAAGCTGTCATGCCGGGCCGTGAAATCAATGTCATCGGCAGGAGCATCGAAAGCTACGCCAAGCGTTTCGGCTATGGCGTAGTCAAGGACTTCACCGGTCACGGCGTGGGTGAATCCTTCCATTCTGGTTTGATCATTCCGCATTACGATGCGGCCCCGGACTACAACACCCTGATCGAGCCCGGAATGGTGTTCACCATCGAGCCGATGCTGACCCTCGGCACCATCGAATGGGATATGTGGGCCGACGACTGGACCGTGACCACCAAGGACAAAAAGCGCACGGCACAGTTCGAACACACCTTACTGGTCACCGACGACGGCGCAGAAATCCTCACCCTGCCCTAGCGGATCAACCAAGGCGTTACGACGTGGAAGGCCTCGACCATGGCGGTCGAGGCCTTCATCGCGTTTGCTGCACCTAGTCGGCGCTGAGTGGACGCTGGATTCCCTGCGGCGAGGTGCTGCGCTGCTCACGCAGCTTCTGCATTGCAGTTTCAAAATCCTGCAGCGACTGAAAATTATGATAAACACTGGCGAAGCGAAGGTAAGCTACCTCGTCCAGCCGCGAGAGCGGTTCCAAAATCGCCAAGCCAACCTGATGGGCAGAAATTTCTGCGGCCCCGGAGGTCCGCACTGCTTCTTCCACCTCTTGGGCCAGGATCGCCAAATCATGGTCCGTCACCGGTCGCCCCTGGCAGGCCTTGCGCACGCCGTTGATGACCTTGTTGCGGGAGAACGGTTCAACGGCCCCCGATTGCTTCAAGACGCTCAGGCTTGCGGTTTCAATCGTGGTGAACCGTCGCGTGCAGGCTGTGCACTGGCGACGGCGCCTAATGGAGACGCCGTCATCAGCAACTCGGCTGTCAACAACACGCGAATCAGCGTTGCGGCAATATGGGCAGTTCATGGCACCTCCAACTCATGGCACACCGTGAGGTTGCGGACCAGCATAGCCGCACAATCCTCACATGTCATGTATTAGTTTAGCGCCTAGAGTGCATTCCTGATTGCTACAGCATCGCCATGCGCCGGAAGATCCTCCGCATTGGCCAGATTGATCACGTGGGCAGCCACGTCGCCCAGGGCCGCTTTGTCATAGTTGATGACCTGAATGGCCTTCAGGAAGGTGTTCACATTCAGCCCCGAGGCATGCAGCGCCGTGCCGCTGGTGGGCAGCACGTGGTTCGAACCGGCGCAGTAATCGCCCAGGGACACGGGCGCGAAATCTCCAACGAAAATTGCGCCCGCGGCAGTGATGCGCCCGGCGTCGGCCTCCGAATCAGCCGTCATGATTTCAAGGTGTTCGGCCGCATAGGCATTGCACACGTCAATTCCCTGCGCGATATCGTTGACCAGGATGATGGCCGACTGGCTTCCGGACAGCGCCTCGCGCACTCTTTCGGTGTGCTTGGTCGCCGCGACCTGGGCCACCAACTCGACGCGCACCCGTTCTGCTAGGTGCGGCGAGGTGGTTACCAGCACCGCAGCCGCATTGGCATCGTGCTCCGCCTGAGAAATCATGTCTGCCGCAACGAATCCCGGGTTGGCGCTGTCGTCGGCGAGGATCGCAATCTCGGTTGGGCCGGCCTCGGCGTCGATGCCGACGACGCCCTTGACCAGACGTTTGGCTGTGGCGACGAAGACGTTGCCGGGGCCCGAGATGACGTCAACCGGCTCAATGCCGCCTCGGGGGTCCTGTGGAACATCTACACCGTAGGCAAATGCGGCTACCGCTTGGGCGCCGCCCATCGCGTGAACCTCGGTGATGCCCAGCAGCTTCGCTGCGGCGAGAATGGTTGGGTGCGGCAGGCCGCCGAATTCTTTCTGCGGCGGGCTGGCCAACGCCAACGACTGTACACCTGCGGCTTGGGCGGGGACAGTATTCATAATCACGGACGATGGGTAGACCGCCAGGCCGCCTGGCACATAAAGCCCCACTCTGCGAACCGGCACCCAGCGTTGGGTGACGCTGCCGCCGTTGCTGTAGCCGACGACCGCGTCCTGCGGCACCTGGGCTCCGGCAAATTCACGGGCGCGGGAAATTGATTCTTCCAGGGCCCTGCGGACCAGTGGGTCAAGCTCATCCAACGCGCGGTCCAGCTCGGCCTGGGCAACTCGAGTGTGTTCCAGTTCCACGTGGTCGAAACGCAATGCGAGATCCTTGAGGGCCTGCATGCCGCGGGCGCGCACGTCCTCGATAATCTGCCCCACCGCTTCGGCTGCAGTCTGCGAATTGACTGCCGGCCGCGGCAGATGGGCCTTGAGCTGGGCATAGGAGAAGTCCTTCTCACGCCAGTCAAGAGTTGCCAGTTCGGAAAAGTTGGTTTCTGGAATGGAGTTCACGAACCCTAGTTTAACGCTGATGACCGGGTGAGGTATCCATTGGTTACCTCACCCGGTCATCTAGCTTCACCCTTGAGCTGTTCGGCGCTTAGACATCCAAGCAGTGTGGCCCGAGCAGCACTTTGAGATCGCCGAAGAGCGCAGGGTTCGGGTTGACCCTGAAATTCATGCCCAACCGCATCAACGAGGTGCCCCGGCTACCCGAGAGCTTCACCCTCACCTCGGTGTTTCCGCTGTGGGTACGCAATACGTCCCCCAGCTGTTGGACCAATGACTCGGTGGCCTTGTGCGTGGGGATGCCGATGACCACAGGCCCGCCATTAGCGTCCTCCGACAGCTCGGGGATCATCATTTCTTGGGCATTAAGCGTAATTGAGCCATCGTCGCGTCGTTGAACACGACCCTTGATCACCACGATCAGGTCGTCCGCAAGCACCTCGGCGATCGGCTGGTAGGCCTGTCCGAAGAACATGACTTCCATGGAGCCTGAGAGGTCCTCCACTTCGCAGCGCGCATAGGGATTGCCGCTCTTTTTGGCAATGCGCCGCTGCAGGCCAGAAATCATGCCGGCAATCGAGATGATGTGGCCGTCCTGCGGTCCGTCGTCCGAAAGTACATGCGTCACGGACATATCGGCATACTGTTCCAGTGCGGACCCGAGACCCTGCAGCGGGTGGTCGGAGACATACAACCCAAGCATGTCCCGCTCGTAGGCCAGCTTTTCCTTCTTTTCCCAGTCGGGCAGGTCGGGCACCGCCACGGCCATCGCGTCGGAGGCCTCGGAGGAATCCAGCGCGCTGAAAAGGTCGAACTGGTTTGCCGCTTCATTGCGCTTGAGCTGAATGACTGAGTCAACGGCTTCTTCGTGGATTGCTACCAGCGCGCGGCGCGGGTGGCCCATCGAGTCGAAGGCGCCGGCCTTGATCAGCGATTCGATGGTTCGCTTGTTGCAGACCACCGCTGGGACCTTGTTCAGGAAATCACTGAAGTCTGCGTAGGACCCCTTTTCCTCCCTTGCCTGGACCATGCCGTCGACGACGTTCGAGCCGACGTTGCGGATCGCTCCCATGCCAAAGCGGATATCGTCTCCGACCGGGGTGAAGGTCAGTGCGGATTCGTTGACGTCGGGCGGAAGCACGGTAATGCCGAGGTGGCGGCATTCGTTCAGGTACAAGGCCAGCTTGTCCTTATCGTCGCCCACGGAGGTGAGCAGGGCGGCCATGTACTCTGCGGTGTAATGCTCCTTGAGGTAGGCAGTCCAATAGGAAACCACACCGTAGGCGGCCGAGTGAGCTTTGTTAAACGCGTAGTCGGAGAATGGCAGCAGAATGTCCCACAGGGTCTGCACTGCCTCATCGGAGTACCCGTTGTCGTTCATGCCCTGTTTGAAGCCTGCGAACTGCTTGTCCAGCTCCGACTTCTTCTTCTTGCCCATGGCGCGGCGCAGAATATCTGCCTGGCCGAGCGAGTAGCCGGCCAGCTTCTGCGCAATGGCCATAACCTGCTCCTGATACACGATCAGGCCGAAGGTGCCGCCAAGGATGTCCTCCAAGGGTTCTGCCAATTGAGGATGGATCGGCACAACATCTTGCAGCTTGTTTTTACGCAGTGCGTAGTTGGTGTGCGCGTTCGCGCCCATCGGTCCGGGACGATACAGCGCCAGAACTGCGGAAATGTCTTCAAAGTTATCCGGGCGCATCATTTTCAGCAGCGAACGCATGGGTCCGCCGTCAAGCTGGAACACGCCCAGGGTGTCGCCACGGGCCAGCAGCTGATAGGTTTCAGCGTCATCCAGCGCAAGTGTTTCAAGGTCAATCTCGACGTTCTTATTGGCCTTAACATTTGCCAGGGCGTCGGAAATGATCGTGAGATTTCGCAGACCCAGGAAGTCCATCTTGATCAGACCCAAACCTTCGCAGGTTGGGTAGTCGAATTGGGTGATGACCTGGCCGTCCTGGATGCGCCGCATAATCGGCACGACGTCAATGATCGGGTCTGAGCTCATGATGACGCCTGCAGCGTGTACGCCCCACTGTCGCTTCAGGCCCTCAAGACCCTTCGCCGTTTCAAAGACGCGTTTTGCTTCCGGGTCGGTGGCAACCAGGTTGCGGAAGTCCCCGGCCTCTGAATAGCGCTTGGACTGGGGGTTCTCGATGTCGTTTAGCGGAATGTCCTTGGCCATCACCGCCGGAGGCAGGGCCTTGGTCAGGGTTTCGCCCATGCTGAATGGGTAGCCGAGGACACGGGAGGAGTCCTTCAGGGCCTGCTTGGTCTTAATCGATCCGTAGGTGACGATCATCGATACGCGCTCATCGCCGTACTTCTCGGTCACATAGTGAATTACTTCCGAGCGGCGGCGATCATCGAAGTCGACGTCGAAGTCGGGCATGGAGACACGTTCCGGGTTGAGGAAGCGTTCGAAGATCAGGCCGTGCTGCAGCGGATCGAGGTCGGTAATTCGCATGGCGTAGGCCACCATGGAGCCTGCACCGGAGCCTCGCCCCGGTCCGACGCGAATGCCGTGGTCCTTGGACCAGTTGATGAAGTCGGCCACAACGAGGAAGTAGCCGGGGAAGCCCATCTTGATAATGATTCCCAGTTCATAGTCCGCCTGTTTGCGGACATCCTCGGGAATGCCTCCGGGGTAGCGGTAGGCCAGGCCCTTGTCGACTTCCTTGATCAGCCAGCTGGTCTCATCCTCCCCCGGCGGGCAAGGGAACTTCGGCATGTAGTTGGCATTGGTGTCGAAGGTCAGTTCAACGCGGTCGGCAATGTCCAGCGTGTTGTCGCAAGCCTCTGGGAATTCCTTGAACAGTTCGCGCATTTCACGGGCGCTCTTAAGGTAGTAGCCCGAACCGCTGAAGGCGAAGCGGCTGCCGCCCTGGTCGTAGGTTGGCTCATCAAGCGTGGAACCAGAGTTGATGGCCAGCAGTGCTTCGTGGGCCTTGGCATCGGCCTCATGGGTGTAGTGCAGGTCGTTGGTAGCGACCAGCGGGATCTGCAGCTCCTTGGCCAGGCGCAGCAGATCCTTGGTGATACGGCGTTCGATCTCCAGCCCGTGGTCCATTAGTTCGCAGAAGTAGTTCTCTTTGCCGAACAAGTCCTGGAATTCTGCGGCGGCGGCCTTGGCAGCATCGTATTGGCCTAGGCGAAGTTTGGTCTGGACCTCTCCCGAGGGACAGCCGGTGGTCGCAATCAGGCCCTCGTGGTGGTCGTTGAGCAACTCCCGGTCCCAGCGGGGGTACTTGCCAAAAACCGAGTCCAAGGATGCGCGGGAGGATCCTTTGAAGAGGTTGTCCATGCCCTTGTTGTTGTAAGAGAGCAGCGTCATGTGGTTGTACAGGCCACCGCCGGAGACGTCGTCGCTTTTTTGGCGTTCTTCGGTGCGCCACTTAACACGTGTCTTGTCGGTGCGGTGGGTTCCGGGAGCTACGTAGGCTTCTACGCCGATGATTGGTTTGACTCCGGCACCGGTGGCTTGACGCCAAAAATCAAAAGCGCCGAAGAGGTATCCATGGTCGGTAATCGCCATGGCTTCCATACCTTGGCGGTTCGCCTCGGCGAAGAGTTCGCCTAGTCGGGCCGCTCCATCAAGCATGGAGTATTCGGTATGGGTATGAAGATGAACAAATCCGTCACGTGTCGCACTCACCCATCTAGTCTAGCCACAGAATCTGAGTAAACGGTGGCGCCGACTCGGACTGTGGGCAACACGGCAAACGGACCGATAAGCGCGTGGCGCGGTGTCGATCCGTTGCGTAGAAATGTACTTTAGTAGGTTCCCTCGCGCAGCAATTCGAGTGCGCCGTCGAGGTCAGCTGGGTACTGGCTTTCATACTCCACCCATTGGCCGCTGACCGGGTGTTCAAACCCGAGACGTTTTGCGTGCAGCCACTGTCGAGTCAGACCCAGCGCCGCAGACAGCTTGGGGTCGGCCCCATAGGTTTGATCGCCGGCGCATGGATGCCCAAAGGCGGAGAAGTGCACTCGAATTTGGTGGGTGCGTCCTGTTTCCAAATGTATTTCCACCAGGCTTGCCCTACCGAACGCCTCGACGACCTTGTAATGGGTCACCGAGTTGCGTCCTCCATCAAGCACGGCGAACTTCCAGTCGTGGCCGGGATGGCGGCCGATGGGTGCGTCAATGGTCCCTTCCAGTGGGTCTGGCAGGCCCTGAACCACCGCGTGGTAGATCTTCTTTGGCGTTCGTTCCTTGAATGCTCGCTTCAGCGCCGTGTAGGCCCGCTCGGTCTTAGCCACCACCATCAGCCCACTGGTGCCAACATCGAGCCGATGCACGATACCTTGACGCTCCGAAGCACCCGAAGTCGAGATGTTGTATCCCTCGGCCATGAGCGCACCGACTACGGTTGGCCCAACCCAGCCCGGGGAAGGATGCGCAGCGACACCAACCGGCTTATCGATCACAACATAGTCGTCGTCATCGGCGATGATCTTCAGGTCTTCCACGGCTTCTACCCTTATCTCCAGCGGATCGGCCTGCGCCGGAATGTCCACCGACAGCTTGTCCCCGGCCTTAAGTTTTAGTGACTTGGCAATGATTTTCCCGTTGACCTGCACATGAGAGTCCTTGCACAAGGATGAGGCTAGGGTGCGCGGAATGTTCAGGGTTCGGGCCAGATAGGCATCGAGCCGCGATGCGCTGTCGGCATCATCGACTATCAGGTCGTGATGAGACGCTTCAATGGCTCCGCTCATGCTTCTGGGTCCGCCGGCTTCTGGTCGGTCGACTGAGACTTTCCATCCTTGCTCTTTGACTGCTCGCCGATGGTGCCGTCGAAGTTCACCCCTCGGATCAGCAAGTAGGCAACGGCGATCATCGAACAAACAATGAATGAGTCAGCTACGTTAAATATCGCAAAATGGTTGACGGCGAACATGTCTACGACGTGGCCAAATCCGAAATAGGGTTCGCGGAAAATTCGGTCGCCCAAGTTGCCAAGCACGCCGCCAAGCAACGCACCGAGTGCAATGGCCCAGCTCAGGACCTTCACCTTGCGGAATAACAGGTAGGTGACGTAAACCGCGACTGCCGCCTGCAGCAGCGCGAAGAGAAAGGTCAAGTTCTCCCCCATGGAGAACGCTGCACCAGGGTTCAGGATGTAGTTAATTGAAAAGAAGCCCGGGATTACTTCAATGAGATCGCCCAGCTGCATGTTGTTGGCAACCAGCGTCTTGACTCCCTGATCGATGATCAAGGCAAGCAATGCGATCGACAGTCCCAAGATCGTATAGCGTCGTGTTTTCGACCCTGCGTTGCCAAGTGGTAATTCGCCCACGCTGTTTCCCATCAATTCCTTTTAAAACGTCAACGGTGGTGCCGGATGAAATCCGTGCACCACCGTTGATCTTACTTTATGACGTGTTCAATTATTGAACGAACGGCACTTAGTTAGCAGCCTTGCCTGCCGAACCGTCGATCGAGCCCTGCGACTCCAGGTCGCGCAGCTGGCCTTCGATGTAGGTCTTCAGACGTGCACGGTAGTCGCGCTCGAAGCCACGCAGCTGCTCGAGCTTGCGCTCAAGTACTGACTTCTGCTGCTCAAGGGCGGAAAGGGTCTTGCGGCTCTTCTCCTCAGCCGAGTTGACCAAGGAGTCAGCCTCGGTCTTGGCTTCGGAGATGATCTTGTCGCGCTGTTCAACGCCCGAAGCGACGTACTCGTCGTGCAGACGCTGTGCCATTGCCAAAACGTTGGCTGCAGATTCTGCCGAAGGAGCGGCAGCAGCTGGTGCTGCTGGTGCAGCAGCCGGGGCTGCGGCCTTCTTCTCTTCTGCTGGCTTAGCAGCAGGAGCAGGGGCGGCAGCCTTCTTCTCTTCTGCTGGCTTGGCTGCAGGAGCTGCGGCCTTGGCTTCTTCAGCTGGCTTAGCTTCTGGCTTCTTCTCGTCAGCTGGCTTGGCGGCTGGAGCTGCGGATACCGGTGCAGGCACTGCCTGCTCCTTGGCCACTGCGTTAGCGTCCTCACCAAGATCAGCTAGACGACGGCGCAAAGTCTCATTTTCACCGGTTAGGCGACGGAGCTCCACCACGATCTCGTCGAGGAAATCATCTACCTCGTCCTGGTCGTAGCCTTCACGGAACTTAGTCGGCTGAAAGCGCTTATTGACAACGTCTTCTGGCGTCAAAGCCATTTGGTCACCTCAATACTGGGTCATTTTCACATGTCATGTGGTTTGCCATATGAAACACTTACCGTTCTTCAGTGTCGCGACCGGTGAAGTCGGAGCACTATTTCCTCAAGGGTATAACGATTTGGTCACTAATTACGAAACCAAGTCCAACCCCGAGTCTCATTTCTTTGAATCTACCTTGCCAAACACCTGCGGACAATCCCTCTAATCAAAGAGAATTTCCAACTCAGATGCCAGTACTTGCTCCAATATTTGCCACGATCAATTTTGCAATGATCACAACAATAAAGAAAATCAAAAAGGACAGGTCAAGCCGGATTCCACCGATATCCAATGGCTTAATTCGTCGACGTAGCCACCGAAGCGGCGGATCGGTGATCGAGACGATTACCGATGCCACGACCAAGGCGATGCCCTTGGGGCGCCATTGCCGAGCAAAACTTTCAGTTATATCCAACACAATCCGCATAAGAAGGAGAATCTGCAGGACTGCCAAAGCGAGATAGATGATCCCGAACACCATATTTGTGCGCTCGCTCCTGGTGTATTAGCTCTGGTTGAAGAATGTTGCTTGAGCCTCTGACTGCTTACGGTCCTCGCCCAGCACTTCAACCGTCGATGGCGAGAGCAAGAAGACCTTGTTGGTCACGCGCTCGATCGAGCCGTGAAGCGCAAAGACCAAGCCAGCCGAGAAATCAACCAAACGCTTGGCGTCGGTTTCGCCCATGTCGGTGACGTTCATAATCACCGGAATGCCGTCACGGAAGTTCTCACCGATGATCTTTGCATCGTTGTAAGAACGAGGGTGCACGGTAGTAATCTGACGCAATTCGGAATCCTCATCCCTCACTGAAGGGGCACGCTTGATCGGAGTCACCGGTGCACGATACTCGGCATCCGGCTCAGGGGTAGTTGGTTGCGGAGCTGCAGATCGCACTACGGGTTGAGGGCGGGGGGTTTCCGCCGGCCGCTTAGGAGCAGGATCTTCGACTACACGGACTTGAGGCCGCGGTTCCGGCTTTTCAACTGGTGCTTCTTCATGCTCGACGGCATCCGCCAAGCCAAGGTAGACCATTGCCTTACGCAGTCCGTCAGCCACGATACTTCTCCTCGTTTGTCCCGTGCATGCACCCCATGCATGATTCCGCTACTTCGACGCTATCGCAATGAATTCGAGTAGCAATGTTCATTCGCTTTTTTCTGGTCGGCGTGTCGCACCGGGCCGGGAATCTGCCCAAACGAGTCCGGCGAGTCTGCCCGATTTTTCAGAACGTCGATATGAGAAAAATCGCTCGTCCTCCAAGGTGCAAATATTGCTTTGCCTCACCCACACGCCGAGATTTTCCAGCTCTTGCTGCGCCGAGACTGGAAGATCCAACGAGTCAGTACCCCAGGTGGTCAGTGAACGAATTCCCGGGCGCATAAGTTCTGATTCTTCGGCCATCGCTTGAGGTACTTCATAGCAATGGCCGCATATGGCAGGGCCAATAACAGCCTCAATTTTGGATGCTCCGAACCCACGCAGTTGCTCAACGGTCCTGGTCAGAATTCCATCCAGCAGCCCCCTGCGGCCTGCATGCGCTACTGCCGTAACAGTTTGTTGCGTTTCCTCAGACAGGCCGACGAACAATACCGGAAGACAGTCGGCAACCATGACCGCCAGCGCCTGTTCCCCGCTGGCGTCAACCAATGCGTCGCAGGTCGGTGCCGCAGGTGTTGCCCAGCTGCTTCGCTCCACCCGTTCTGCAGGGTGCACCACGGTGGAATGAATCTGATTCATGAAATGTAAAGAAAAACGTCGAACCCCGATCGAATCTTCCAATCTGGCACGGTTCTCCCCCACTGTTTCGGGGTCGTCATTCACATGCAGGGCGAGGTTTCCCTCGGCTTGTGTTGTGAACGCCAGTTGAATTCTAGGATCGAGGTTCGACGCGAAATGTAGCACTTCTAGTCTTCTTGCGGTGTCTACTTCAAGAAGTCAGGAACATCCAGGTCATCGTTGGAACCATTGAGGTCCGAGTCGACGACGTCTGGCAGGTCCTGGAAGGAGTTGCGTTCAGCAGCAGGCTTTTCTTCAGCAACCGGCGCTGGCGCGGGTGCTGGAGCAGCTGGCTCAACCGGAGCTGCAGGGACTGCTGGCTCCACCGGACGCGGTGCGACAGCTGGCTTAGCTGCAGCCGCCGGTGCCATTGGCTTGCTCGTAACATCCGGCTCGTCGAAGCCGGCGGCAATCACCGTGACGCGTGCTTCATCGCCGAGCGCATCGTCGATGACGGCGCCGAAGATGATGTTTGCCTCCGGGTGGGCCACTTCCTGGACCAGTCGGGCAGCCTCGTTGATTTCGAACAGGCCCAGATCGGAACCGCCCTGAATCGAGAGCAGCACGCCGTGGGCGCCGTCGATGGATGCTTCCAGCAGTGGCGAGGCAATTGCCAGCTCGGCAGCCTTAACCGCACGATCTTCACCGCGCGCGGAACCAATGCCCATCAGCGCTGAACCTGCACCCTGCATCACTGACTTCACATCGGCAAAGTCAAGGTTAATCAAACCAGAGGTGGTGATCAGGTCGGTGATGCCCTGCACGCCGGAGAGCAGAACCTGGTCTGCCTGGCGGAATGCGTCCAGTACCGAAACATTGCGGTCGGAGATCGACAGCAAACGGTCGTTTGGAATCACGATGAGGGTATCGACCTCATCGCGCAAAGCCTCAATGCCGGACTCTGCAGAGTTTGCACGGCGGCGGCCTTCGAAGGTGAATGGTCGAGTAACCACACCAATGGTCAGCGCACCCAAGGAGCGTGCGATGCGCGCAACGACGGGAGCTCCACCGGTACCGGTGCCGCCGCCTTCGCCTGCGGTAACGAAGACCATGTCTGCTCCGCGCAGGACGTCTTCGATTTCTTCTACGTGATCTTCTGCTGCTTGACGGCCAACCTCAGGGTTGGCGCCGGCGCCGAGGCCGCGAGTGAGCTCGCGTCCTACATCCAACTTCACGTCGGCGTCGCTCATGAGCAGTGCCTGAGCGTCGGTATTGATGGCGATGAATTCAACGCCCTTCAAACCGACTTCGATCATACGATTGACTGCGTTTACACCGCCACCGCCGATTCCGACGACTTTAATGACCGCGAGGTAGTTCTGTGGAGCTGCCACGTCCCGCTTCCCTTGTTAGATGTGCTACATAATTCACGACTCAGGCGTAAAACCTTCACCTTTAGCCTTAAGGTTCGGTTCCTGTCAAGCTATCGCTAGTTAGAACGCTATGAGTCATGTCGCCTTAGTGCAACGACCGCCTCTAGGCGTGTCGTTTATTCAAGACTATCTTTCCAGAATTTTTCGCAAGACTGTTCATCCCGCGCCCAGAATGAACCGACTTAATACGTCACCGGATTTTCCGGATTTGACACGTCGACGGTCTTTTTGGCCAGCTTGTTTTCCTTCAGATCTTTGAGGAATATCTTGGACACTTCGTTCTTCAATGCTGCGTTATCTCCATTACCCCAAATCAAGACATGTTTCTTGGGAAGGGCAAGCTCAACAAAGCCCGCTTCGGTCAAGCTTGCAGTAGAGACCTGCTCCAAGATCTTTTCGTCAACACCGGAGAGAACGCCGGCAAGTTCTTTGAACTTCTCCGGATCTTTTGTTGCATCCGAAGCTTTTATTCTCGGCAGTTTGGTCTCGTCCTTCTCGCCAAGCTTCTTGAGCTTGGTACCGGTCTCCGAGACCAGGTAGTCGGAGTCTCCATCGACCAAGATCGCAACTGGCACCGCTTCAATGATCTCAACAACCAATGTGTCGGGCATTTGCGCCCGAACCACCACACCTTCAATCGTCGGCTGATCGCCCAACAGCTCCGTGACCTTTGATTCTGAGATTCGCGGCAATGGAGTTCCCTCAAGAGGTGCGAGAGACTCCATAACCTTTTTCTCATTCATCAGCTTGGTTCCGGTCACTTCGATGTGCTTTGCCGCCAGCAGCGGCGAAAAGCTCAATACCAAAACGGTGACCAGGCTCAGCACGACAATTACAGCCGCCGAGATCAGCAGAATTTTTCGACGCTTCTTCTCTGGGCTTTGTGGTAGTTCAACAACCTTGGCGTTGTGGTCCATTGGTTCCTTTAGCTGACTCAGAGGGACTAGGACTTAGGCAAGTGCGTCCAATAGTTGTGGACCCAAATAGGTGACGTCTCCGGCTCCAACGGTCATGATGATGTCCCCTGATTCCGCCAACCGCGACACGTGTGCCACCGCCTGCTCAGGTCCAAGCACCTTGGCTGGCACTTCAACACGCTCGGCGATCAGCTCGCTGGTGACACCGGGGATCGGTTCTTCGCGTGCGGGATAGATTTCCAAGAGGGTTACGGTATCTGCCAGGGATAGCGCCTGAGCAAATTGACGATAGAACTCGTGGGTGCGCGAGAAAAGGTGCGGTTGGAAAATCACGTGAAGTTTGCCGTTTTCTGCCACAGCACGGCCGGCCTTCAACGCTGCGGTAACTTCGGTGGGGTGATGCGCGTAATCATCGTAAACTCGAATGCCAGCGGCTTCGCCCTTGAATTCGAAGCGTCGAGCTGCGCCGCTGAAGCTGCCTAACGCGTCCAGTGCCTCGTCTACGTCCACCCCGGCGTTTATGCCGACCGAAAGCGCTGCAGCGGCGTTGAGGAGGTTGTGTGCTCCTGGCACCGCGAGGTTCAAGACATACTCCTGTCCGCTGCCCCATTCAATCGTGGCGGCGAATCTTCCACCATCGCGAACATGGGCATCGGATAGTCGGCGGTCGGCGTGCTCCGCAAATCCGTAGGTCTGAACCCGAATATCCGGGCGGCGCTCACGCATCTTATGCGCGAGGTCGTTGGCGCCTGGGTCGTCGGCGCAGCAGATCAGCAGTCCGTCCGGAGGCAAGAGGTCTGCGAAGTCGACAAATGCCTGGTGCACCGCCTCGGCAGTGCCGTAGTGGTCCAGATGGTCGGCCTCGACGTTGGTCACGATGATCACGTCGGGTCGGTAGTTCAGGAATGACGCGTCGGATTCATCGGCTTCGGCGACGAAATAATTTCCCGTGCCCAGTTCCGCGTTGGTTCCCAGACTTGCAATGTTCGCTCCGACGGCAAAACTCGGCGCCGCGCCGATGCTCTTGAGCATGTGAGCCGTCAAGGAAGTAGTGGTGGTCTTGCCATGGGTTCCAGCAACCGTCACGATCATGTCGTGTCCACGCATAGCCGCCTCAAGGCCCTGGGAACGATGCAAGATCTTCAGTCCGCGGGAAACAGCTTCATCATATTCGGCGTTGCCCGGTTTGATGATTGAAGAGATCACCACGGTGTCTGCGTCGTCGAGATTGCTTGGATCGTAGCCGACGTTGATGCGTGCCCCGCGTGCGCGTAGGTCATCGAGCACCGGAAGGTCCTTTGCGTCGGAACCCGAAACGCTCAGACCGTAGTCGAGCAGCAGACGGGCTACCGCCGAAACACCGACGCCGCCGACACCCATAAGGTGCACTTTGCCTAGTTCAGCATTGAGCTGATCAGCTCGATTCGACATGATTAGCCTTCCTGTCCCACAGTGCCGCG
The DNA here is from genome assembly GCF_032154645.1 of Glutamicibacter sp. Taxonomy (GTDB): domain Bacteria; phylum Actinomycetota; class Actinomycetes; order Actinomycetales; family Micrococcaceae; genus Glutamicibacter. The sequence continues at coordinate 37,319 of NZ_JALDXV010000013.1, forward strand.
GGATGAAATTTCAGCAATGATCTTGTGTGCCATGTTCTGTGCGGCGTCGCGTTTACCCAACGCTGCGGCGCAGAGGGACATCTGTTCAAGTTTATCCGCGTCCACAAGCAGTGCAGCGACGGTCTCGTCGATGTAGGCCTTCGTGAAGTCCTTGTCGTCTACCAGCAGTGCACCCCCGGCCGCCACTAGTTCACGTGCGTTCAGCTTCTGCTCGCCGTTGCCGATCGGCAGTGGGACTAGCACCGAGGGCGTGCCTGCAACTTCAAGTTCGCAGACGGTTCCGGCTCCGGAACGGCAGACCATCAGGTCCGCTGCCGCGTAGGCAAGTTCCATCCGGTCGACGTATTCAACCTGGGTGTACCGATCATGGGTCAACAGCCGGCCATGATCATCCAAAATCTGCTTGCCGCGGCCGGTGATATGTACGACGTTGATTCCCGCCGCCGCCAAATTGTCCAGGCTTGCAGCGACCGCGGTGTTGATGCTTTGCGCACCCGAAGATCCACCGGTGACCAGCAACAGCGGATTCTCGTCCGTGATGCCGAAGAAGGATCGGGCTTCCTCGCGCAGCGACGTGCGGTCCATGTGCGCAACATTCGAGCGCATGGGCATCCCCACCTGCTCCTCACCGGGCAGTCCGGTATTGGCAAAGGTGGTGCCGACGGCAACCGCCGACTTGGCGCCGACCTTGTTTGCCATCCCGGCCTTGGAATTGGCCTCGTGGACAAAAATCGGGATGCCGAGTTTCTTTGCAGCGACGTAGGCGGGGGTGCAGACGTAGCCGCCCACGCCGAGCAGCGCTTGGGCGTTGTTTTCTTTCATCACCCTTTTGGCCCCGTTGACTGCCTTCATGAACCTAAACGGAAACTTGAACATGTCAAGGCTAATGCTGCGGGGCATTGGCGCCTTTGGAATGAGTTCCAGATTGTAACCGGCTTCTGGAACGAGCCGGGTTTCCAGTCCGCCCGGGGAACCGATTGCGGTAATCTGCGCTTCAGGGAATTCATCCTTGACCGCGTCGGCGATGGCCAACATGGGCGAAATATGTCCGGCAGTTCCGCCGCCCGCGACGACCAGACGAATTGTATCGCTCATGATGTAGTTCTACTCCTAGGGTACAAAGCCAGTTGGTGGCCAAATCGGTATTGAAGAAAGTTCGGAATCGCAGGCGGTGATTATTCGTGCGTGCTTGGCTTCTCAACTGCGACAGGTGCCTCGGCCTTCAGCAGTTCCAGCTTCTGTGCACGGGCCGACGAGAGGACGAAGCCCATGGCGAGCATGACGGCGAGCATTGCCGAACCGCCCGATGAGATGAACGGCAGCGGCACGCCGATCACCGGCAGGACACCGGTAACGGTACCCAGGTTGACGAAGGTCTGGCCGATTATCCACGCCATCAGGCAACCCATGAGGACCTTGGTGTAAAGGTCCGCGGCGCGTGCGGCGATTCGATACATCGCAATAGCCAAAACCGTGAACAACGCCAGGACGAACAGGACGCCGATCAGACCGAATTCTTCTCCCAGAATGGAGAAGATGAAGTCGTTCTGCGCTTCTGGTACGTAGGACCACTTCATGCGGGACTGGCCCGGCCCCACGCCGAACCAGCCGCCCGAGGCGAACGCATGCAAACCCATTTTGGACTGATAGCACTGGTCGTCGACGCCGCATTCAATGTTTAGCCAAGCCAGGATGCGGCCGCGGCGGTTACTGGAGCCCATGACCGCAACTGCAAGCCCGACGAATCCGACAGCAGCCAATGCCAAAATCCATTTCATCCGCATGCCGCCAAGAAACATGGCGGTACCGATGATCATGATCAATACCAGGGCCGTGCCGACGTCCTTGCCGATGAGCACCAGCCCCAAAATCGCAATGCCTACCGGTGCTACCACGGGGACAAGCAGGTGCTTGACGTCAGAGAGCATGTGCTGTTTTTTCTCCAGCATGAACGCGGCAAAGACCGCCAAGGCCAGCTTCGCGAACTCACTGGGCTGCAGGCCGAAGCCGCCGATCTTGATCCAGTTGCGGTTGCCCAGCACGGTATGGCCCAAGCCGGTGAAAGCGACAAGGAACAACAGTACAAACGCCGCGATGACCGAGGGCCAGGCAAGTTTCTTCAGACTGTCGGGTTTGATGAATTGCATGACCAGCATGCAGCCGATGCCTACCACGGCAAACATTGCCTGCGACAGCGCTACGGTAAAGCCGTTCCTGCCGGCGGCGATCGCTTCCACCGAGGCCGAAGACTGCACCATAATGACGCCAAAAATCGCCAGCACGATCGAGGCCAACACCACCAGCCAATAGTCGGTGACTGCAAGCCGGGCACCGCGATTAGCTACCTGATCCAGAAATTTCTCGGCCTTCGCCCCGGAAGTCTGGACGCGGGGGTCGGTTGGTTTCCGACGTGCAGTGCCGGATTTTCCTGGCTGCTTACGCTCCTTGGTCACCACCCGTGCCCCCGTCTGTCTTACGTTCCCCCCTGCTGCGAAGGGGTGTTGCTGCTATTTGTCGCTTGAATCTTGACTCGATGAATCACTATCCATCAGATCACTGACCGCGCTGATAAAGGCGTTGCCACGCTGGGCATAGGAGCTGAATTGATCCATCGACGCCGCAGCCGGGGCCATCAGCACCGTGTCCCCCGCAACCGCCAGTTCCGCTGCCTTCCGTACTGCCCGGTTCATTACCTGGGGTCCGGTCGGAGCGATGCCCTCTTCGGCGATACTCTGCGCCGTGATGTCGAAGACCGGCACCTGCGGCGCTTTCTCGGCCAACGCACTGCGCAGCCCTGCGACGTCGGTCCCGATTAATAGCACGCTGCTCAAACGCTGAGCATGCTTGGAGATCAGCTCGTTGTAGTCAACGCCCTTCGACAGGCCCCCGGCAATCCAGATCACCTTGGTAAAAGCAGCCAGCGATGCGTCAGCCGCATGCGGATTGGTTGCCTTGGAATCGTTGATCCACAGTACGTCGTCTCGGCGGGCTACCGCCTGGATGCGGTGGGCGCCGGCGTCAAAGCTGCTCAATCCCTTGAGCACCGCCTCGGGCTCCACACCATAGGCGCGGGTCAGCGCCGAGGCTGCGGCGGCATTGGCCGCGGTGTGCCGGGGCACGATCTCAGAGATTTCATTCAGCGCAATGAGTTCTACTGCACTGTTGCGGCGGTCATCGATATAGGCGCGGTCCACCAGCAACCCTTCGACTACCCCTACCATCGACATCGCTGGGGTGTCGGTGGTGAAGCCGATGGCACGGCAGCCCTCGATGACGTCGGCTTCTTCCACCATTGAAATGGTGACAGGTTCCTGCGCATTGAAGATCGCCGCAACCTGGGTGCGCTCATAGATCTTTGCCTTTGCGGCCTTGTAATTCTCAAATCCGTCGTGCCAGTCGACGTGGTCTTCGGCGATGTTGAGCACTACCGATGCCACCGGTGAGATGGTGTGGGTGTAGTGCAGCTGGAAGCTGGAGAGCTCCACTGCGAAGACGTCATAGTCCACCGGCTCTCGCACGGCGTCAAGGATTGGGGTTCCAACGTTGCCGACGGCAATGGCCTTCAAGCCCTGGGCCTGCAAAATCGCCTCGGTCATTGACACCGTGGTGGTCTTCCCGTTGGTGCCGGTAATCACCAGCCACTTCGGGGCGGTATGGCCCTCACGGTTCTGCACGCGCCAGGCCAGCTCGATGTCGCTCCACACCTCGATGCCTGCTTCGGTGGCTTCGGCGATGACCGGGTGGCGTGGGTTCCATCCCGGCGAGGCGATGACCAGTTCCGGGGCCTGCCCCTGGACCTGCGGCAGATGCGCGACGTGCTGTGCCCCGAGGAGCACCTCGTGCGCGCCGACGATCTTCAGAGTTTCGCCGCGCTGCTGGTTCAGTTCGTCGTCGCGTCCGTCGATCACGGTGACGACCGCTCCCAGTTCGATCAGGGTGTCGGCGGCGGAGAAGCCCGACAGGCCCAGCCCCGCCACAATCACACGCAGCCCGTTCCAGTCTGCGTCCCAGCTGGTGAGCCCCGCTAGTTTTTCATTGGCGTTCATGCTCACAGTGCAACGACCCATTCAGAGTAGAAGATGCCCAGACCCGCGGCCACGAACAGGCCCGCAAGGATCCAGAATCGGATGACCACGTTTTCCTCGGACCATCCGGAGAGTTCAAAGTGGTGCTGCAGCGGTGCCATCTTGAACACACGCTTGCCGCCCGAAAGCTTGAAGTAGCCCACCTGGATGATGACCGACAGCGAGATGATGACGAACAGGCCGGCGATGATCACCAGCAGCAGTTCGGTGCGCGAGAGGATCGCGAAGGCAGCTACCGCGCCGCCGATGGCCAGGGAGCCGGTGTCGCCCATGAAAATCTTGGCGGGTTTGGCGTTGAACCACAGGAATCCGATCAGCGCCCCGGAGAGGATCGCGCCGAGCAGCGCCAAATCCTGCGGGTCGCGGACGCTGTAGCAGACATCGAGTGCGTTGATGTTGCTGCATGCCTGGTTCTGCTGCCAGATGCCCATCAGCGTGTAGGCGCCGAATACCATGATGGAGGCGCCTGTCGCCAGGCCGTCCAGGCCGTCGGTGAGGTTCACGCCGTTCGTGGTGCCGGTGATGATGAAGTTGGCCCAGATCACGAACAGCACTAGGCCTAGTATCGGCCCGGCGAAGGCTAGGTCGATGTTGGTGTCGCGCAGGAAGGAAATGGCAGTGGAAGCAGGGGTGAGCCCCTGTTCATTCGGGAACTGCAGGGCGAGCACGGCAAAGACCACGCCGATGATTCCCTGCAGCACTATCTTCTGCCAGGCTCGGAGGCCAAGGGACCGCTTCTTGAAGATCTTGATGAAGTCATCCAGGAATCCGACCAGGCCCATGCCGCCGAAGAGGAACAACAGCAGCAGTCCGCTGGCGGTGATCCCCGAGCTGGCGCGGCCCAACATGCTCAGAATCAGGTGCGTAGCAAAGTAGGAGACGAAGACCGCTAGAACGAAAACCACGCCGCCCATGGTGGGCGTGCCTGACTTCACCGCATGCGAGTCAGGCCCGTCGTCGCGCACCACTTGGCCGTACTGCTTCTTGGTCAATAGCTTGATATACAGCGGCATGAACACCACTGTCAGCAGCAGGGAAAGGCCTGCTCCAATGATGAGTCCGATCATGCTCGGCCACCTTTCTGTCCGAATGCTGCAATTTCGTCACCTAGATGGCGCAGTCCAGCACCGTTGGAAGACTTGAACAGCACGATGTCTCCCGGTTCCAGCTGTTCTTGCAAAAGGGTCCGTGCTTCGGCTGCGTCCTCGACGAAGTACGCTTCGTCCCCCCAGCTGCCCTCGAGGACCGCCGAGTTGTAGGCTGCCTTGGCACCCCGTCCAACGACTACAAGCTTTTGGATGTTCATCCGCACGGCCATGCGGCCGAGCAGATCGTGCTGGTGGATTGACTCTTCACCCAGCTCCAGCATTTCTCCCAGCACGGCCCAGGTGCGTCGGGCCGGCGCGTCGGCGCTTGGCAGGCCGAGTTCTGCAAGGGTGACCAGGGCGGCGCGCATGGATTCTGGGTTGGCGTTGTAGGCGTCGTTGATGATGCTCACGCCGTCGGTCCGCTCGATGCGTTCCATGCGCCAGCGGCTGCCGGCCTTGCGGCCGTTCAATACGCGGGCGACGAGCTCCGGTTCGATGCCCAGTTCGTTGGCCGCGTTGGCAGCCGCAAGGATGTTGGCCACATGGTGGCGGCCTAGCAGGCCCGAGGTGATGCGCTGGCTGTAGCCGTTGGGGAATTCAAGGGTCATTTCCGGCTGGCCGTCGGTGTTGACCAAGACCTCGCCGGCCCAGACACCGGCGTTCTCCGGCTTAACGGCACCGCTGCCGAAGAGTCGGACCGCACTGTTTGCACGGGATGCCATGCGAGCGACTCGAGGGTCTTCAGCGTTCAAAATTGCCACACCGTCGGCGTCAAGGGCTTCTACCAGTTCGCCCTTGGCCTTTTCGATGTTCTCCACTCCCCCGAATTCACCGGCGTGGGCGGTGCCGACGCAGAGCACCACGCCGATCTTCGGGTGCACCATGTCGGTGAGGTAGGTCAGGTGGCCCAGACCGGTGGCGCCCATTTCAATGACCAGATACTTGGTGTCTTCGGTGGCGTTGAATACCGTCAGCGGCACGCCGACTTCGCCGTTGTAGGAGCCAATCGGCGCAACGGTAGGCGCAACTTCGGAGAGGATCGCGGCGAGCAGATCCTTGGTGGTGGTCTTGCCCGCCGAGCCGGTGATGCCGATGACCTCGGCGTTGTTCTTGGCTTTGAGATAGTTGACGATGTGAGCGGCGATGCTACCCATGGCTTCTACCGCGTCATCGACGATGACTGCGGGGTGTTCATTGCGTTCTTCGTCGTAAGTCACGCGTTCGGCAAGGGCGAGCACGGCCCCACGGGACAAGGCCGAATCGATGAATGCGTGGCCGTCGGAGAATTCACCCGGCTTGGCAACAAATAGCGAACCTTGTACAACTTCACGGGAGTCGGTGGTTGCCGAAGAAACCACCGTGTCGGGCGCAACGCTGGCGGTTGCATGCCCTCCGGTGATCTTCAGCAGATCGGTCAGAGACAGTTCAATCATGGCAATAAGGACTTTACACTTGGGCGAGGATAAACGTGGACTTGGACGTACTAGTGGATGGTCACAAAACCATGAAGATTCAACGCGTTAGCTAGCTCCACTCGATCGTCGAGTTCCACGTCAATTCCTGCGACATCTTGGCTGACTTCATGTCCCCTGCCGGCAATCAGGATCGCGTCATTCTCCGACGCCAAACTCACAGCAAACTCTACGGCTTTAGCCCGTGGCGCGATCGTGAACAACTGCACCTCGGGGCGTTCCGCGTCGATCACCTGCTGCGCGCCGGCCGCCACCTGCTCCCGAATCGGTGCCGGGTCCTCGCTGTGTGGGTCGTCGTCGGTGACGATGACGATGTCTGCGTGGCGCGCCGCCACGGCACCCATATCCGGGCGTTTGGTCTTGTCGCGGTCGCCGGTCGCTCCGAAAACGATGATGCGGCGCCCGGCTTCCCCTGGACGTACAGAATCCAACGCCTTGGCAATGGCATCCGAGTTGTGCGCAAAGTCGACCACTGCCACCGGGGCATGGCCTACTACCTGCATGCGTCCCGGCACCGCTACCGAGAGCGGGTCCCGGGCTTCAAGCGCCAGCTGCAGCTGATCAAGTTCTACCCCGCTGGCCAATACCATCAGCACCGCCAGTGCCGCATTCGCCACATTGAACATGCCGGGCAAACCGGTACGCGTGGTGATGCTCCGCCCGTCGCGGTGCACCAGGCTGAAGCTGTGCCCCAAGGCGAAATGTTCAAGGTTAGTTACTCGCCAGTCCGCCGCGGCGTTCGACTCGTCCAGGCTGAGCGACTCGGTGGGGATCAACGCGCGCTGAGCGAGCTGGAGTCCATAGGGATCATCTACCAGTACGACGGCTCGTTCGCTGCGTTCGGCAGTGAACAGCTGCGCCTTGGTCTCGAAGTACTCCTGCATGGTTCCGTGCAGGTCCAGATGGTCCTGGGTGAGATTGGTGTAGCCCGCGACGGCGAAGCGCAGCGCGTCCACTCGGCCGTAGCTCAGCGAGTGGCTGGAGACTTCCATGGCCACAGATTCAACCTGTTGTTCGGCCATGCGTGCCAGCACACCGTGCAACTGGGTCGATTCGGGCGTGGTCAACACGCTCGGAATGACCTCCCCGCGCGCAGACATTTCAATGGTGCCCACCAGCCCGGTCTCAACGCCCAGCGCTTCGAGGATGGAGCGGATCATGAAGGTTGTGGTGGTTTTGCCGTTGGTGCCGGTGACGCCGAAGAGTTGAGGGCTGCGTTCGTCGGTTCCATAGACCCGCGTAGCGGCCAGGGCGGCGATCTGCCGTACATTGGGCACCACGGCAACCGGAAGCTGGAAGCCCACGGGCAAATATGCAAGCCCGGCGGCGTCGGTGATCAGGGCAGCAGCCCCATTCTCTTGGGCTGTTGCGGCGAATTCTGCACCGTGGCGCTTTGCCCCCGAGATCGCCAAGAAGACATCTCCTGGCTGTACTACCTGCGGGTTCAGGCTGACGCCGTGAACCCTAGGGTTGGCTGTTGACCCCGCCGCGTTGACTTGCCCGCCGATGGCTGCGCAAAGTTCTTCGAAGGAGATGATTGACACGTCTTGTGGACGCAAATGCCGTTCCAGCGCGCGCGGCGTGCCGGCTTCCTGGGCTACCAAGGTTTCTTTTGTTCCTTACCTATAAAGGCGTCGTACGCCTCAGATTCGGTCGTGCTCGGTGGCACATTGTATGTATGCAAAGTGTGGCTCATGACCTCGGTGAAGGTATCTGCCACGGAGAACTGCTTCCAGTCGCCCTTTGGACGGTACATGGTCGCGACCACTACGTACTGCGGGTCATCCAGTGGTGCGACGCCGGCGAATGAATAGGTGTATCCGTCGTATCCACCGTTCGGGCCTGCGGCCTGACCGGTGCCGGACTTACCGCCCACTCGGTATCCCGGTATCTTCATTTTAGTACCGGTACCGTGGTCGACGACGCCTTCCATGAGTTTGAGCATCTCAGTTGCTGTGGATTCCTTCACAACGCGCTCCTCTTTGGGATTCGTTGGATCGGAAATCGAGCCGTCTTCATTCTGATACCCATTGATCAGACTTGGCTGGATGCGGACCCCGCCATTGGCCAGGGTCTGGAAAATGGCAGCGGTGTGCAGGGCGGACTGGGAATAGCCCTGCCCGAACTGGGTGGTGTACTGCTGTCGGCGGTCCCAATTCTCCGGCGGTGCCAGCTGGCCGGAGGTGGCTCCGTTCAGTCCAACGTCAATGGGCGAACCGAGGCCGAAGGCGCGCATGTAGTCATAACGAGTCTTCTTGCTGACCTTGTTGCCGATCATCACGGTACCGGTGTTGTATGAACGGGCGAAGATGCCGGCAGCGGTCATGTCGTAAGTCGAGTGCTCCAACGAGTCATGGATGGTTTCGTTGGTGAAGGTCTTGGCGTTCGGGACGCGGAATGCGTCGGTGGGCTTGACGGCCCCAGAATCTATGGCCGCGGCGAAGGTGGCGGCCTTGCCGGTGGATCCGGGCTCAAAGGCGCGGGTGACGGATACAGAACGCCGGAACTCGGGGTCGGTGGCGCCGGGGTTGTTGGGATCCAGTTCGGCCGAGTCGCCAATGGCCAGCAGTTTGCCGGTTTTAACTTCCTCAACGATCACGGTCACCCAGTCGGCGTTGAACTGCTTGCGCTTGGCTTCCGCCGCTCGCTGTGCCTCATACTGAATGTCCGAATCAATGGTCAGCAGAATGTTCTGGCCGTTCACCGCTGGAGTCTCATCGAGGTCTGTGGTGGGGATGCGCACGCCGTCGGCGCTGACTTCATAGCTTCGCTTGCCTGGGGTTCCTGCCAGGTGCTGTTCTTGACTTAGTTCTAGGCCTTCGGCACCAACAACACCGGTTTGATCTTCGGAATTGCGCACGAATCCCAGCAAGGGTCCGGCGATAACACCCTGTGGATACTGGCGTTCGCTGCGAAGCTGGGATGATAGGCGCGGAATGCCGATTTCCATGGCTTCGTTGCGCACTTCGGGTGTGACGCTCTTGGCGATCACAACATATCCCTTGGGCTTAGCTCCGTCCTGTGGGCGAATTGCCTTGGTCAGTTCATCGACGTTTTGATCAAGGACCTCCGACAACTCTTTAATTGCCTGTTCCCAGGTGACCTGCTCGCGGACGTTAGACCCGTCGAGCTTTTTGCGGCGGATGCTCTCACCCTGCTGGCGCTGGTCCAGGACCAGATCATAGCGGTCGACCGAAACGGCCAAAGTTGTGCCGTTCTTATCCAGAATTGATCCACGGGCAGGTTGGATGACTTCGGTACGGCTTCGATCAGCCTGCGCCGTATCGGCCACTGCAGTCATATTGATTCCCTGTACCCAGAAGAGCCGCAGGGCGATGACCACCAGCAGTACGAGCGACAAAAGCAGGACGAAACGCATCCGTTTCTTCGCCGTATTGATGACAGTCGCGCTCACAGGGAACCTAGCTTTCCTTCAACCTGGATTTCTAGCGGTTAAAAACCGTTCGTGAACAAGCTTAGAAAGACAAGCCTAGTTCGTTGGGGATTTCATGGTTGGCGCCGGAATCGTGCCTCCGTTGAGTTCCCCATCGGTGAATACCGGCCGTCCCTCATCGTCGGTCTTGCGATCGACCTTTGTAGGCGCGGCCTTGGTCTCGACCTTTGCCGCTTCTTCAGAATCAGCCTTTTTACCGACTGACGTCTGTGGAGTCGTCGACTTGGCTTCATCCTTGGAAGCCTGTTCCTTGGCCTTGCTTGCACCGTTGATCGCTTCGCCTGGCAGCGGCAGCGTCTGGTACTTGGTAGCAGCCTCTTCGCCCTTGACCGCGTCATCTGCCTTCTGGGTGATCTTTCCCTTAGTGAGATCGATCATGCCCGGCGCACCTGGTGCCACCAGTCCGAGATCCTTGGCCTTCTTAGCCAGGGCCTGAGGCGCCGACAACGACTGCGCCTCTTTAAGCAGCGCCTGGTTTTCCTGCGACAACGCACGTTCTTGATTTCGCAGAGAAACGATGTCGTACTGACGCTGGGCCACCGAGGTGTTCATCAATACCAGTGACACAATGAGGCCGATGAAGAGCAGTACCATCACCGCGGAGGTCACCACCACTGAGCGCCTATTGCCCGAGTTGATCCTTGGGACCAACGACAGTGTGACGCGATGAGGTGTGTCGCTGACCGGAAGGTCGCTAGCTGGAACGGGCTCTGGGCGCACGGCGCGGGCGGCATTGCCGTCGGCCATTGCTTGGACAGTGACGGCAGCATTCTTCTGCACGCGGCGCTGGGCTCGTTGGCTCATGCTAGCTCCTCTTAAGAACTCGTTCCACGGCCCGAAGTCGGGCCGAGGCTGCACGGGAATTTTCTGCTATTTCGGCTTCACTGGGCTTTTCTGTGCCCTTGGTCAGCACCTTGAACTCCGCCTTGTGCTCTTCGAGCTCTACGGGGAATCCTGGAGGGGCCGACGATGTCGAACCTTGGACGAAGTGTCTCTTGGTGATCTTGTCTTCCAGCGAGTGATAGCTCATAACAACTACGCGCCCGCCGACGTTCAAGGAATGCATTGCCGCTGGAATTGCACGTTCCAAAACGTCCAATTCTTCGTTTACCGCGATGCGCAAAGCCTGAAAGGTTCTCTTGGCGGGATGCCCGTGGTTTCGTGCAGCGGCTGCGGGAACTACCGAACGTATGACCTCAACCAATTGCGCGGTAGTGGTTATTCGTTCCTTGGTGCGTGCTTCAACGATGGCGGTGGAAATTCGCCCGGCGAATTTCTCCTCGCCCCACTGGCGAATAATGCGCAGCAGTTCCTCACGTTCCAGGTCGTTGACGAGGTCTTCTGCAGTTGGGCCAACCGAGGTGTCCATGCGCATGTCCAACGGCGCATCGTAGGAATAGGCGAATCCACGTTCACGCTCGTCAAGCTGAAGGGATGAAACTCCAAGGTCGAAAAGCACTCCGTCGACGCCCGGGTATCCAAGGTCGGCGACGACATCGGCGATTTCGTCGTAGACCGCGTGAACCAGGTCAACGCGATCCTCGAAAGGGGCCAAACGGGCACCAGCTAGTTCGTGAGCCTGTTCATCTCGGTCGAGCCCGATCAGGTGAAGGTTGTCGAATCTTTTCAGGATGGCTTCCGAATGGCCGCCCATTCCCAAGGTGCAGTCGACAACGATTGCTTCGCGTCCTTCCGCATTGGCCCGCTCAACGCCTGGAGCCAGCAGATTGACGCAACGATCCAGAAGTACCGGAACATGTCGTTCGGATGCTGGTCGCTGGGAATCCTGATTCGGCACTGCGCCCCCTTTTCGCGTTCAAATCTGTTGCTGCAATCAGATCCCCCTCCAACCCTTTGGTGGTGAAGTGCTCTGGCTCCGGGGAAGTGAAGCCAGAACCATTCCCCCTCAAGGTGGCTGGAGATCTCATCGCAGCAGCTGCAACGTGGATTACGTCCGGTGATCGGATGATCAATCCTCGTCGGTGTCGGAAAATGCTTCTTCCTGTTCCTGCAAGTACTGCTGCCAGGCCGTCGTGTCCCAGATTTCAATGCGGTTGCCCGCACCGATCACAGTGACTTCACGATCCAACCCTCCATAGGTTCTTAGGATTTGTGGAATCGTGACGCGACCCTGCTTATCAGGTACCTCGTCTGAAGCACCAGACAAGAACACACGAGCATAGTCCCTCGCCTTGCGAGAAGTCAGAGATGCCTGAGCTAGCTGCTCATGTTGCTTCTCAAATTCCCGCTGGCTGAAAACGTAGATGCAGCGTTCCTGTCCGCGTGTCAGAACCAACCCGTAGGCAAGTTCATCGCGGTACTTGGCAGGCAGAATCAGGCGGCCTTTCTCATCAAGTCGCGGCGTGTAAGTTCCAAGGAACATGCACACCGCCTTTCTTGAAAGTGGCCAGAATCCCCAATTCCCTCTACTGCACTCCACTTTACTCCACAACCCTCCACTGTCAACGCGCCTAGAGGGTTATCCCGAATGTTTAGAGATAAAAAATCGCGTATTTTCGTAGGTTTTCGACCTTTTCCACAGTGGAGGGAACCGGGCACACGAATTGGCGATTGGAGGCCTAGGGCCTCATTTCAGGCTTCGCCATTCCCGTATTTCCGCGGAAGCGGGGCGAAAGGGGGCGAAGTGGAGGAACTTGGGGAGGGAAGTGGAGTCGTTCGGCGAGCAACGTTTTCGAATCAACCCTTGGAGTATGCCAAGAATCGCACATCGCATTCACCGGCGAGTCGTGCGCGCGCCCGCGCGGTTTGCTTACAACTGGAATCCTCTGTGATCCGAAGTTTGCCAAGACGCAAAAATGGGGTGCGACCTAGTGGTCGCACCCCATTAAAAACTTTTTGTCTTAGCCGTCAGACTGGTCTCGCTTACGCTGATTCCATTTTTCTTCGAGCCCTGACATGAACTGGGAGCTGCTGTTTGAAGTACTTTTGGCGCCGGGCGCACGGCCCTGACCAATTTTTCCTGTTGCTGATTTCCTCAGTGCCAACATGACTCCACCGAACATCACTGCAAAGCCAATGACTCCTACGATGATGAGTTGCTGGGAAATACCAAATAATAGGCCAGCGAGCCCAAGGATCACCAAGAGGATGCCCAGAGCAATGTTTCGAGTGGAAAGTCGCCCAGTACTTGCTGGGGCTTTCATGTTGGAGGCAAAGCGACGGTCTTCATGCAGCTGTTTCTCCAACTGCTCCAACAGACGCTGCTCGTGTTCCGATAGCGGCATCGCCTTCTCCTTCCAATGACTTTCCAGACGGCCATTTACCATCCCTAGGTTCAACGTGTGACTTCGGAAATAAGTTCCAAGATCGTCGCGTGTTCCTACTTCAAGGATAGTCTCTTTTGACCATACCCTGCCACTTGATCTTCCACACTGTTAACTAATACATAGCTAGCAAATTACGCTTATTTGTCCTTGGGACCGAGGAAACGCGCAGGCCCCACTGAGGCACTGGGAAATTTCCGGATGATCTGATCAACTGCCCGCTCAGCGTCGCGCGTTTTTCCTTCAATCGGGTCAAGACTCAGTTGAATTCCACCCGATTGGCTTTCTAAACGTTCCGCTTTTACCCCTAGCAATCGAATCGGCTGCTTCAATGGCAATAAGTTCTTAAGCAACAGCACGACTTCACGCCCAATTAAGGATGATGAATCGGTAGCCGCCATGAGGGTTTTGCTCCTATTAACTGTGCTGAAATCTTGGTACTTCACCTTAATCCCAACACCTCTCCCACTTTTACCCTGAGCTCGTAGCCTCTGACCGACACGGTGACTGAGTTTGAGTAATTCATACTCCAACAACTCGACATCCCAAATATCTTCAGCGAATGTATGCTCGGCCGAAATACTCTTTTCTTCGCGTTCCGGCTGGACCGGACGGTCGTCAATGCCATGGGCCAGCAGATGCAGTGAGCGACCATGTTCGCCGAAATGCGTCACAAGCCGGGACTCGCTGATTTGCGCCAGCTGGGCAATGGTGTCGATACCCATCACGTGAAGCTGCTGGGCAGTACGCTTTCCGACGCCCCACATTTTCGCAACCGGCAGTTGGTGCAAAAACTCAACGGTACGATCAGGAGGCACCACCGTCATCCCATTCGGTTTCGCATAGGTCGAGGCAAGCTTGGCAACAAATTTGTTCCTAGCAACTCCCACGCTTGACGGCAGCTCGAAGCGACGGGCAATTTCATTTCGAATCCCCTCAGCGATCGCCACCGGTCCTCCGAGCATGCGCATACTTCCAGTCACATCCAAGAACGCTTCGTCGACGCTGACCTGCTCGACCAAAGGGGTAATCGAATGTAAATAGCCCATTATCTCTTTGGAGATTCGGTAGTACCTTTCGTGATGAGGCTCAATAATCGTGGCTTCAGGCATGAGGGCAATAGCCTGGCTCATTGGCATCGCCGAATGCACACCCCTGGAGCGGCAGTCATAAGAAGCAGACAAAACAACGCTCCGGCCTCCGGGAAAGCCCACGATGACCGGCCCATGTACGAGTTCGGGCCGGCTCAGCAATTCGACAGAAACAAAGAACGCATCCATATCTATGTGGAGAATCGCGCGTTGCTCTATGTCGGCCATAAGGTCAAGTCTATCCATTCAACACCACTATTCGAAAGTACGTTCGAAATGGTTTGAGATAAATCCATCCGCCGTTCCTTGCCTCATAACACCCTTAAGGCACATTCCCGGTACAGTTAGTGGTAGTCACCTAGCACGAATCGCGTAGAAATGAATTTGCATGTCGATGCCTGAAGCAACCTCTTCCCTCGAATCCGAAGTCCGGGGTCTGAGTCGGGCTTTTACAGATTCCGTTGCCCGGAAACTCGAAGATTTCCTTGAAGTTAAGAGTCAGGAAGTTTCTTCGATTACCACCAGCGCCACGGAAATCGTCAATGCAATTCGCGAACTAACACGCGGCGGTAAGCGTCTTCGACCACTTTTCGCCTATTGGGGATTCTTGGGTGCCGGTGGTAGCCCATCATCGCCGGATGCGGTTCAGCTCGGTGCGGCCCTGGAGCTTTTTCAGGCGGCAGCTTTGATCCATGATGACATTATCGACAACTCCGATACACGGCGTGGGCGTCCGAGCGTACACAAACATTTCGAAGCTCAACACCAGGCGCTTGGGCTCTCGGGCAGTGCGGCGCACTATGGCATGGCCAGTGCCATACTGACAGGCGACCTATGCCTTTCTTTAAGTGAAGAGCTTTTTGCATCTATTCCGAGCGTCAATCCAAGTACCCGCAGAATTTTCAATCGCATGCGCACCCAGGTCATGGCGGGCCAGTACCTCGACGTGCTCGAAGAGTCCGCCGGCCCGGCCTACAATCCAGCCGAAGCTGTCAAGCGCGCGCGTACCATCGTTCGGTTCAAATCCGCCAAGTACTCCACGGAAAATCCGTTCCTTTTGGGCGGTGCATTGGCAGATGCCGATGCACTGCTGCTCGAAAGTTACAGCGCATTTGCCCTCCCCCTCGGAGAAGCGTTCCAGTTGCGCGATGATGTACTCGGAGTTTTCGGCGACCCGGAAATCACTGGGAAACCTGCGGGAGACGATCTTCGCGAAGGAAAACGCACCGAACTAATTGCCCACGCGCTGTCACTGACAACTCAGGAAAACCAAGACTTCATCCAGGCACGGCTGGGGGCATCGAATCTCAGCGATGCCGAGGTCGACCGACTGAGCACGATTTTGCGAGACAGCGGGGCTCTGGCAGCAACCGAACGAAGCATCAGCGAACTGACGAATCAATCATTGGTAGCCCTTGGCAAAATTCAAGTTGCCGACTTGCCGCTTGCTGGCATGAAGTATCTGAGCGACGCTGTGACCAAACGCAGCAAGTAGGCATTGAGCATTAATAAAGATTGCATAAACAGTTGGGGCTCGATCATCTGAATCAGATGATCGAGCCCCAACTGTTTTAACAACGGTGGGCTACCAAGCCAAGGACTGAGCCCGACGTCGAATCTCGGTCTTACGTCCGGTACGCAACGCATTCATTGGAGTGCCAGGAAGAGACTCATCTTCGGTGAACAACCACTTGATGCTCTCTTCGTCAGAGAACCCGGCGTCCTTCAAGACCGACAGAGTGCCCTTCAGGCTATCGACAACTTGATCGTCTTGGAGAAAATCTGCTGGGATCGAACGTACTTTGCGTTCTCCGATTCGCAGTTCAATAATGACGCGTTCGTCGAGCAGCCGATGTACGCGGCGAATGTCTACGTCTAGGATCTCAGCAACAGCTGGCAGATTGAGCCACTGGCCCACAAGGTTTTCGATGTCTTTCACCCTTTAAGGTTCCCACAAATCCTTAATACGCGCAGAAAATTGCCTAGATCGAGTCTCAGTTGTTCCCACCAGTCACATAAGTAGTGTAAATTTTCATGTATCACTTTGATAACAATTGCAACACGATCATCATTCAGCACAATCAGGCTGGTCGCACCGGATCGTGAATGCAGTCGTCGCTACCGTACAAATGAGGAATGCCTACATGCCCAACGAAGCGAAATACGCATCCAAGCACACGCTAGGTGTCGTTGCAGGTGCTGCAATTCCTGCCGCCGTGATTGGCAGCCTTGCGCTGGCACCGGCCGCTCAAGCTGCACCAGCCAGCGCGGTATCCCTTCCAGGATCCAGTGCCAAGTCAATTACGCCTCAGAACATCAAGATCGCAGAAGATCAGATTAAGGCGCACCTGATCGCATCCCGCGTCTCAACGCTGGGACTTCCTGCCAAGGCCAGCGTCAAGGAAATCAAGATTCCCGCTGGAGCAACGTTGTCAGCTTTGGCCGTCAAATACGACACCACAGTTGGCAAGCTCAAAGACCTAAATAATCTGAAAAACGACTTTATCGTTGCAGGTAAGAGCCTCAAGGTTCCGGGGCAGGGCTCCTCCAAGAGTTCCAGCAGCTCTAAGAGCTCAAAATCGTCCAAGGGCTCCGGCACCGGAAACTACACGGTGAAGTCGGGCGACACCCTCAGTGGCATTGCAAATAAGCACGATATGAGTCTCAGCAGCCTTCTGGAGATGAACGACATCTCTGCCAGCAAAACCATCTACCCTGGCAACAAGCTCAAGGTTAAGGGTGGTTCCAGCTCAAATTCAGGAAGCAAGAACACCTCGCACCGGTCTTCTTCCTCATCGTCGTCAAATTACACGGTCAAGGCTGGTGACACCCTCAGCGGCATCGCTGCCAAGCACAACATGAGCTTGCAGGCCTTGTTGAGCAAAAACAACATCTCCTCCAGCAAGATCATTCGCCCCGGAGACAAGATCAAGGTCAACGGCGGCTCGAATGATTCGTCGAAGTCTTCTTCCAAGAGCAGCGCACCGAAGGCTTCCAGCTCAAGCGCGAGCTACACGGTCAAGTCTGGCGACACCCTGAGCGGCATCGCCGCCAAGCACGGCATGAAGCTGTCGGAGTTGCTCTCGATCAACGGGATTTCGGCGTCCAAGAAGATCTTCCCAGGCGACAAGGTCAAGGTCTCCGGATCCGGAAGCTCCACGAAGTCATCGAGCTCCGCACCGAAGAGCAGTGCACCGAAGACGTCAACGTACACCGTGAAGTCTGGCGATACCCTGGGTGGAATTTCGACAAGCCACAATATGAAGCTCGCTGCGTTGCTGGATCTGAATCCTTCGATCAGTACAGAGACTCCATTGAAAATCGGCACCAAGCTTAAGGTCCGCGGTTCATCGGTTTCTTCAACCTCCAGCAGCTCCAAGCCACGGAAGGTGCCGAACTCATTCTTGGGCCGCACCTACGAAGATCACGTGGTGGATAACGCAAATAACAACAAGGACTACCTAGATTCAATCTCGGTTCCGAGCCGTTCGGAGATGCAAAGCATCATTGTTGCCCAGGCAAACCGAATGGGTGTCGATCCAGCCTTGGCGTTGGCACACGGCATGCAGGAGTCAGGTTTCAACATGCGCGCAGTTTCTCCCGCGAATGCAATCGGCGCCATGCAGGTTATTCCCAGCACCGGAGAATGGATTTCAGGCCGCGTTGGCAAGAAACTGAATCTGATGGATCCTAGGGACAACGCACTTGCCGGTGTTGCGGTGATCCGCTACAACTTGGACAATACCGACAACTTGGACGATGCAATTGCTTCGTATTACCAAGGCCTGGGCGGAGTTCAGAAGTACGGAATGTACGACGACACTAAGAAGTACGTTGCGAGCGTCAAGTCATTGATGAAGCAGTTCCGCTAAACATTGCGCGAAAATAGGCGAGTGGGGTAAGAAAACTTACCCCACTCGCCTATTTGGCTTCTTTCCTAATTTGCTAATGATCCAGGGTCAGCGGCATATCTATGACTACACGGGTACCGTTGGGTTCGCCCGGAAGCCACTGAATTTCGCCGGAAAGTTCGCTGTTGACCAAGGTCCGCACAATTTGCAGTCCCAATCCTTCGCGCCGCTCCCCCTCGGGTAGGCCATGGCCATCATCCTCAATTGTGACTTTTAGCCACTGCTTGGAATCTGCTCCAACGTAGCGTTCAGCGATCAATGCCACGGTACCGTCGCGGTGGGCGAGTCCATGCTCCACGGCGTTGGTGACTAGCTCGTTGATTACCAACGACAGCGGCGTGGCCAGATCCGCGTCCAGCATGCCAAACGTTCCCTCACGGCGCGTGGAGACCTTTTGACCTGGCGAAGCGATTTCTACAATGAGCCTGAATTGTCGATCCATCAGATCATCGAACTTGACTGTTTCGTTCAGGCCCTTGGACAGGAAATCATGGACCGAAGCAATCGTGGATACGCGGCGCATCGCCTGTTCTAGGCCTTGTTTGCCTTCTTCCGAGTTCATCCGTCGAGATTGCATGCGTAGCAGCGCTGCGACGGTTTGCAGGTTGTTCTTGACGCGGTGGTGAATTTCGCGGATGGTGGCGTCCTTGGTCACCAATTCCTTCTCACGGCGGCGCAGCTCGGAAACATCGCGGCACAGGACAAGCGCGCCCCAGCGCCGCGACTGATCGCGCAGGGGAATCGCGCGCAGCGAGAGCGTCACCCCGCGGTGCTCGACTTCCGTGCGCCAGGGCATCTTTCCCTGCAGCACCAACGGAAGCGTTTCATCGACCACCCTCCGATCGCGCACCAGGGCCATGGTCAGATCCGCAAGCCGCTGTCCTTGGAGCACATCTGCTGCGCCAAGCCTGCGGAAGGCGGAAACGGCATTGGGGCTGGCGAACTCCACCGCGCCTGCGGCTTCAAGTCGGATAAAGCCGTCGCCGACACGGGGCGCGCCACGGCGTGAGCCTGTGGGGCTAGCGAAATCGGGCCACAGCCCTCGTGTGGCCATGGTCAGCAGGTCCTCGGCGCTTTGGCGGTAGACCAGTTCAAGGTTTGATGGGGTCCGCGATTGATTGCGATCGAAATGAGAAGTGATCGCGGCGATGGTGCGGTTTTGGCGTACCAGGGGTATCGCCTGAACGCTGGTAAGCCCTGGAATCATCTCTGTTCCGGCCTGATCTGCCGAACGCTGGATCTGTCGGGTGTTCCATGCTTCATCCACCATGATGCGAAGATCCTTGCGGATCCTCTCCCCGACGAAGTCGGTGTGAAAGGTCGTGTGCGTGGTGGAGGGACGCACATGAGCCAATGCGGTATAGGAACCGTCGCCGGTGGGGAACCAGAGCACCAGGTCCGCGAACGCGAGGTCCGCTACCAGTTGCCAGTCCCCCACCAGCAGGTGGAGCCAGTCCTCATCACCGGGGCCGAGGTCGGCTTTTAGACGTAGATCTTCGGTGATGAGGGCCATTAGGGGTGATTACCTCCGGACGATGGAACGCAGCAGGCGAAGGGCTACGGACAGCGATGCCATGTCATCGCGTTCCAGGCTGTTCACTTCGGCGAACATAGCCTTCGCACGATCCAGATTAGCCTCGTTTGCCTCTTCCCACGCCGCAACACGCTCGTCGGCGGTGGCGAACTCGCCCTCGACCTCCAGCACGTTGGCGGTCATGTCGATGATCGTGGTGTACAGATCATCACGCATGGCTGCGCGGGCCAGCGCCTGCCAACGATCCGAACGCGGAAGGTTGGTTATGCGGTTGAGCAGGTTGTCCACCTGGAACATGTCGTAGAGAACGAAGTAGGTCTCGGCGACCTTGGCCACGTCGTCCTGACGGCGCTGTACCAGGTCGGCCACGTCCAGCAGTGCGTAGGATTCGAACTGGGAAGCCCACATGTTGGCGCGGCGCTCTCCGATGCCCTTCTCCAGTGCATCTGCATGCCACTGCTTGAAGCGCTCCTGGTCGTTTCCGCGCAACAGGCCCGGCAGCTCTTCGCGCAGCTGGGTGACGATTGCCTCGTAGCGTTCAACTGCCTGGTTGACCAACAGTTCCTGGTCAACGCGGTTGATGAACCAGCGCGTGGCGCGGTCCAGCAGACGGCGCATATCGTGATGCTGGCGGCCCCAGTAGTCAACGTCCGTACCGGCAGGCTGGGCGTTGATTGCCTCGAACTGTGCATCGAAGCGGTAGACCTCGCGCAGGGCGCAGAAGACCTTGGCGATCTGCACCTCGCCGGCGCCGGTTTCTTCCATGGCGCGGAACACGTAGGTGATGCCGCCGATGTTCACTACATCGTTGGCAATGACCGTAGCGATGATTTCCTTGCGCAGCGGATGCGACTGCAGCTGGGTGCCGAAGCGCTCGACCAGGCGCGGCGGGAAGTAGCGGTGCATGGTCTTGGCGAAGTATGGGTCTTCGGCCAGGTCCGATTCGGTCAGCGCGTGGGCCAACTGGATCTTTGCGTACGCTGCAAGTACCGACAGCTCGGGGGTGGTCATCGCTTCGCCGGCCAGGCGGCGCTCGTCAAGCTGCTCTGCGGTGGGCAGGAACTCAAGTTCGCGGTTCAGGTCAGCGTGCTCTTCCAACCACTGCATCAGACGCTCATAGGCTGGAGCCCAGGTCAATGCCGCGTGCTTTTCGTTCAGCAGCAGCACATTCTGGTTGAAGTTGGTCTGCAGCACCAAGTCGCCGACGGTGTCGGTCATCGAGAGCAGGAAGTCCTTGCGCTCTTCAGGATCGATGTTGCCCGCCTTGATCTGACGGTCGACGAAGATCTTGATGTTGACCTCACGGTCGGAGGTATCCACACCGGCGGAGTTGTCGATGGCGTCGGAGTTCAGCAGGATGCCCTTGCGGGCGGCTTCGATGCGGCCCAGCTGGGTCATGCCCAGGTTGCCGCCTTCGCCGACGACCTTCACACGCAGCTGATCGCCGTTGACGCGGATCGCATCATTGGCGCGGTCCCCCACCATGCCGTGGGTTTCGGCCGCAGACTTCACATAGGTGCCGATGCCGCCGTTGTAGAGCAGGTCTACCGGAGCCGACAGGATGGCCTTGAGCAGTTCGTTCGGGGACAGCGCGGTCACCGAGGCGTCAAGGCCTAGGACCTCGCGGACCTCGGGGCTGAGCGGAACCGACTTCAGGCTGCGCGAGTACACGCCGCCGCCGGAAGAAATCAGCTCTGGGTTGTAGTCGGCCCAGCTGGAGCGCGGGGTGAAGTACAGGCGCTCGCGCTCCTCGAAGGCTACGTGCGGGTTCGGGTTTGGGTCCAGGAAGATGTCGCGGTGGTCGAAGGCCGCCACCAGCTTGACGGTCTTGGTGCGGCGCAGGCCGTTGCCGAAGACGTCGCCGGACATATCACCGACGCCAACCGCGGTGAATTCTTCGCTCTGGGTGTCAAGGCCCAGCTGGAAGAAGTGGCGCTTGACCGATTCCCAGGCGCCGCGGGCGGTGATGCCCATGCCCTTGTGGTCATAGCCCACCGAGCCGCCGGAGGCGAACGCATCGCCCAGCCAGTGGCCCTTCTCCTCGGAGATGGAGTTGGCGATATCGGAGAAGCTTGCGGTGCCCTTGTCGGCTGCGACCACCAGGTAGGTGTCGTCGCCGTCGCGGCGCACAACGTTCTGCGGTGCCTGAACGTGCTCGCCGTTGTCGTCGGAGATCAGGTTGTCGGTCAGTTCCAGCAGGGTGCGGATGAAGATGCGGTAGGCTGCCTTGCCCTCTTCCATCCATGCTCCGCGGTCAACTGCAGGGTTTGGCAGCTGCTTGGCGTAGAAGCCGCCCTTCGCGCCGGTTGGCACGATCACGGAGTTCTTCACCATCTGGGCCTTGACCAGGCCGAGAACTTCGGTGCGGAAATCTTCACGTCGATCCGACCAGCGCAGGCCGCCTCGGGCCACTGCGCCGAAGCGGAAGTGGGTGCCCTCGACGCGCGGCGAGTAGACCCACAGTTCGTGCTTTGGACGTGGGAACGGTGCGAAGTCGATCTCCTCAGGTGCCAGCTTGAATGCCAGCGCCTGGTGGCCGTCCGCGTAGTAGTTGGTACGCTTGGTTGCCTCGATGACCTTCACGATGCGACGCAGCAGGGTATCGGCGTCGAGGGTCGGAACTGCTTCCAGCGCCTGCGCGATCTGTGCGTGGGCAGCCGTGCGGGCATCCTCGGACTGCTGGGCGCTCAGCTTCGGGTCGAAGGTGGCGTGGAACAGGGCGACGATACCGTGGGTGACCGCCGCGTTGTTCACCAGCGCGCTGGCGATGAAGCCGGTGGAGTTCGGCACGCCCAGCTGCAGCAGGTAGTGGGCGTAGCCGCGCAGCATGGCGACCTCTTCCCAGTCCAGTCCTTCGCGCAATACCAGGGCGTTGAGCTTGTCGGATTCTGCGGCGTTGCGGACCACTGCTGCGTAGGCAGCGGCCAGCTTGTCCTGGACTACGGCGAAGTCGATGTTTTCATCGAGCTTCAGACCCATGTCGTAGATGAAGCGCTGGCCGATACCCTCTGGGTTCAACTCATATGGACGCTCGTCGACGACCTCAAGACCCAGGTCCTGCAACACCGGCAGGATGCGCGACAGCAGCAGCGGACGGTCGACGTAGATCTTCATGCGCTTGGAGACCAGCGCGTCTTCGTCGTCGGTGCTGGGGTTGTAGAAGGAGACGACCGGGCCGGCCGCGGCGGAGGGGCCTTCCAGTTCGGACAGCAGTTCGATGTCGCTCAGTGCCTCGTCGATTTCGAACTGAACTTTGTAGGAGGCCGGGAAGGCCTCGGCCCACATGCTGCTCAGCTGGTTGGCCTCGCCGAGCTCAAGGTTGGCGCGCGCGGCGTCGACGATCGCTTCGGACCAAGAGCGCACGGCATTCGCGATGCGGTCCTCCAGTACCTTGCGGTCGACCACCGGTGCCAGGCCGTGGCGCTGCAGGCGCAGGCGGTAGAACAGACGCACCAGCGAACCCGAGCCGAGCTGTGCTTCGTATTCCACCGATTCCGCGTTGAAAGCGTTCTGCAGTTCCTGCTCGACGCGGTAGCGCACCGCGGTGGAGAAACGGTCGCGCGGGATGTAGACCATGGCGGTCACGAAACGGCCGTAGTCGTCAGTGCGCAGGAAGACCGAGGTGCGGCGGCGTTCCTGCAGGCGCAGGATGCCTAGGGCGGCTTCCGTGAGGTCTTCCACGCTGATCTGGAACATCTCATCGCGTGGGTAGGTTTCCAGGATGGTGGTGATGTCCTTGCCCGAGTGGGAGTTCGGTGCGAAGCCGGTGCTCTTGAGCACTGCGTCGACCTTTTCGCGGACCACTGGGACCGTGTTGACACTCGAGGTGTACATGCTGGAGGAGAACAAGCCGATGAAACGGCGTTCGCCGTTGACCTCGCCGTTGGCGTCGAAGCTCTTGACCCCGACGTAGTCCAGGTACACGCCGCGGTGCACCGTGGAGCGGGAGTTGGCCTTGGTGACGATCAGGGCGCGCTTGTCGCGGGCGGTGATGCGTCCACGCTTGGTCAGGTGCTGCGGGCCTTGGCTCTCAAGGTCGCGCATCAGACCCAGTCCGGAGCCGGCGTGCGGCACCAGAACGTCTTCGCCGTTCTTGGTTTCTAGGTCGTACTGGCGGTAGCCCAGGAAGGTGAACTTGTCGTCCGCCATCCATTCAAGCAGCTGTACCGCCTGGTCAAGCTCGGCAATCTGGCCGGCGTTGGCGGTCTGCGGCAGGCTTTGGGCAATTGCTCGAGCCTGGTCGAGCATCGCAGCCCAGTCGGTGACAGCAACGCGCACGTCGTTGAGCACCTTGGACAGGGTGGAGATGATCTCCTTGGCCTGCTCGTCGCTGAGTTCGCGAGCCAGCTCGACGGAGATCCACGATTCGACCTTGGTCAGCGTATCGGCAGAGGTCAGGGTGCTTAGGTCCGAAAGTGCGGCGGTGTCGCCGCTGGCCACATGCTGGGTGCTGGTGAAGCTCAGCTGTGCAATCGCGCCGGTGGTACGGTCGCGTGAAACCACGAAAGTAGGGTGGACCACCAACTGGATGGGGGCGTTGAGCTGGACCAGCGCCGCGGTGACTGAGTCCACCAAGAACGGCATGTCATCGGTGACGATGTTGACTACCGAAACACCGGCATTGCCGGTGATGGCGACGTTTGCTGTATCCGCTTCGCGTTGATAACCAATTTCCAGATGGGCGGCGACACGCGATTGGAGTTCGTCTGGCCGGTAAGCCGCAACGTCCTCCTTCGCGATCTGGCCGTAGTACTCGCTCACCAAGGATGAGGTGAGAGTCGCAT
Organism: Glutamicibacter sp.; assembly: GCF_032154645.1. GTDB lineage: Bacteria > Actinomycetota > Actinomycetes > Actinomycetales > Micrococcaceae > Glutamicibacter. Next base: position 62,022 of record NZ_JALDXV010000013.1, read on the forward strand.
CCATGAATGATTCAGACATGCTGGATTCCGACGAGTTCAAGTGAACGCCTCCAAGAACGATGTTCGATCGGCCCGCGCCGTTGCGAGCCTATAGTTTTATCCACATTACATGTTTTCAAAGACTCGTTGTTCACCGGCTCCGCTCAAATCGACGACTCGCTCCCTTTCGGGTCGAATCCGTGGATTTTATGCCAGCTAATTGCTGAATTGAGGAGCGTAATGAACTTTTTGGAGCAATTTCCAACAGTGGGCTTCCTGCCAAGATTGCAGCACTACAGACCTCATTGTCATTGGGCAAGGAACCAACGACTAAGTGCGTTGGCCCAAAGCGTTCCCAAGCCTCCATCACTCGGCGCCGAGGACTGCGCCCGGAGTTCGCTACACCAAGCTTGTTAAATACGATCTTTACCTCAATTCCAGGCACTCGATCTTCAAGTTCATCAAGAGCCCTAATGGCCCGCGGAAGTCCCACACTGTCGGCTGCCACCACCATCATTACCTCATCGGCGCACCGCAGCATTTCAACCGTCACCGCATTGCGCTGCGGCGCCATGGTGTCAAAGGTGAGCTGTTCATCAAGCTCGATGTAGGGCGCGACGTCCACGACCACCAGAGCATGGTGGGAGCGCAAGATCTGCACTGCCCGGCGCAGCGCCGCTGCACGCACTTCCGGCCACCGGCTGGCCCGCGGTATCCCCGTGGCCACCAGCATTGAGCCATCGCCGACTTCTACCGCCATGCATGCGGCGTTCAACCTCGCGGCGTCCTTGGCATTGCCGTCAACGACTCTGCAAATCTGTGCGATGGATGCCGATTCATCGATCATTCCCAGTTGGATGGCAATTGACGCCGCATAGGTGTCGGCATCGAGGATCACGACAGATTGACCTGCGACGGCTGCTTCAGCCGCATAGTTCAATGCGACCGTACTGCGTCCCGGAGAACCTGCGGCACCCCAAAAACAGATGATCCTTCCCGGCTGCCGACCCTCGGCGCCAAAGGATGTGTTTCCACTCTCCGGGGCCAACTCCGAATACGCCTCCATGCCGCGCTGTTCCTGCAGGATCGATGCTTCCAGCTCAATCATCGACATTGAATCGGCTACTTCCAGGAGCCCCGGCGTAGCATTCTCGCCTGTCGCTTCCCTGTCTCGCAGAACGACTATGGTGCGCTGCATTCTGAGGTTGTCGATCTGCTCCATTGGAGGCAGCAGGCGGCGCTCGGCAACCAGTAAAACGTCGACAGATTCGACGGTGCACACCGCAATGGCCTCTGCAGGTTCGTCGCAGATGCGGATGACGATCAGTTCACCACGATAGCTTTCAATCTCGCGAACCAGCTTCTCTTCTCGCCCTAGGACCACTACCGTCAGGCTCATTGTTGGTCCCCGGCCGGATTGTAGATCACCGTGATTCTTGAATCATTGGCCAACGACTGTAGGAAGGTTTCAAGGTCGTCCGACTCAACCAGCAATTCCAGATTTGATCCGTTGTCACCAACGATGCTGCCGGTGTGATTCACCCGCGCTGACACCTCCACCATTGAGGCCAGTTTTTCCGGTACGCCATAGGTCGCTCCGCCTCTTTGCCGCTTGGCAACCCAGACGTCAACAAAGCTTCCCGGTGTAATTGCTTCGCTCAGTCCTGAGGGCAATTCAACGTTTACCGGTCTACGAGATCCCAGTTGGCTTGTGGTAATCGAAGTTTGGGCAATCAGCTCGCCCTCCTCGATGAAGGTGTTGGCCCTTGCCTGTCCCAGATCGTCGTCATCGACCGCGAGGTAATGGCCCAGCGAGTCTCCCAGTTGTACTTCCCTTGTTTTGAGGTTCTCGTGCGTGAGCTGCTCACCAAGGGTGATGTTCGTCGCTGCAACGTAAACCAAAGTTGTTTCGTTCATCCCCCGCACCAGGTAAACGGTGCCAATCACGGAGGCGGTGATCAACGCCGCGCCGAGGGCAAGCCTTGGATCCTTCCAACTGGGACGTTTGACTCGCGCTGCGACATTCGGATGAGAATCCTTGGAATGTTGTTCACTGAGCACAACGGACACCTCCAAAATGTGGATGCATTTGAGGTGAGCCTACGACAACTTATTTCGGCGCGAAAGACTATTAGAAAATCTGTGGACTAGAAGCCCTTGGGGAGGATCACCCAGGCAACGGCGCTGAGCGGTACCATCGTTTGTTCAGTAACCGACGATGCTCTGGCGAACTCGTCACGAGGATGTATCAGAAGCACCAAGAAGTCCGCTCCCACCTGGCTCAGTGTTCCTTCAGCAATTGCTGCGCCGCTATCGTCGAATAGCTGAATCCTGGATCGATCTCGCATCAGGCTTCGCAGCAACGTCGAGAATTTGATTTTCGGGCGACCCATCCGACATCTCCTAGCTTGCTCACGGCCCGAAGGAACGCTAAGACTGCGGATGGACCGATAGCTGATCAGCCAATCTGCTTGATCGGTTTCGAAGCATAGATAGCTGTCACCCAGTGGCCCGAGGACCCCCAGTATGTCTAAACCCGGTCCCAAACGTAGCCGCAGTTCGTGGCTTATGAGTTTTTCGAGCCGCTCGGCCCACGTCTCAACTGCTTGTTCCGCCCTGATATTCTGCGTGACTTCATCGCGGAATTGCGCAGCGAATTCACCGTGGAACTGTGATTCCAAATCATCGAAGAGCGAATCCCAACGCATGAGCCAACTGTACGAGTCAAATGTTTTTGATGAAACCCTCTTCCCTAAAATTCATTTAAGTGTCACCATGTGTACCTAAGTGCATCAAATCACATCAAATTTTCTGAAATGAGTATTACAGTGATCCTGCGGCGGAAACTCTTCATAGCAGTCATTCTTGCTGTCTGCATTTCAGTGACCATCGCCGGCATCGTGCTCTGGATTGTCGACTCCCATCCGAAATTCAACCCAGAAATCTCGGTAATAGACAGCATGCTGGTTTTGCTCGCATACGCTTCGGCAGTCCTCTGCCTTCTGGCGATTCTAAAAGTAGCCCTGGTCGCACTGCTCCGCTGGGCTGTCCACCATCAGCGGATCAGATTGCTGCAGCTGGCGCACCGTTGGGCGCCTGCCCTGACACAAGGTGTCGTGGGTACTGCGTTGGGAACCTCAATTGTGCTTGCCAGTTCTTCGATGGCACACGCTGCAGCGGACCCACCCCCGGCGCCCGCAGTTTCGGCAGCCTTCAACCCTGCCACCGAGCAAGGACAGCAAAGCACACCGAATTCCATGACGCAGCTGCCCACCCCTCGATGGAGCGCACAGCCGCTGCCCGTTCAATTGCCCCGTGTGCTTGGCACACCTCAAACTCCGCGAAAGGCACCGAAAGATGTGGAGCAAGAAGTCATTGTCCGCCACGGCGACACACTGTGGAACATCGCTGAATCGCAGTTGGGCAGGCAAGCCACCATCGCGGAAATTTCAACTTTCTGGCCGAAAATCTACGAACTCAATAAACGGGCCATCGGCCCCGATCCAGACCGCCTGGAACTGGGCATAGTGCTGAAGATCCCACGACTGGTCTAGCCACCGGCCCACTGGACAGGCTCAAACGCACCGGGTCCTCGTCATCACCAACAATTTTTAGGAGCACAACCAATGAGCACCGACACCAGTTTCCGTGATCTCGTCCATTCGCTTCCCGCCGAAGGGTCAGTGCCTCCGGATTTACTGCAGCACGACGGCAGTCAGCGATGCAGGAACATTTTTGTTCAGGGCCGACATGAGACTCGCTCACCGGCTTGTATTGCGACTTCTATGGACTACATTTTCCACCGATGCGGCCAAACATTGCCGGAAAAGTTGAGCGTTGTCCGACTTTCGCACGCCGTTTCCCGTGCAGTCTTTGAAATTATTGCCGGTTACCGCAGCGTTACTCAACTCAAATTCATCATGTCCAATGACTGCATCTGCAAACTACGCAATCAGGCTTTGCTTGAAACAGACGGCTACAAACTCGCCCCCGAGCCTGGCACCACCCATGGCCAGGTTCAGTCAATGCGCTTGCGTGCCACACTTGGTGGGGCGTGGGAATGCACTGTCATCCTTGGCTTTAAATACCGCGTCCGTGCCGTGGCCCTACGAATAGAACCATGGCACGGACGGTGGCAGGTTACCGGCTTAGAAATGCTTTAGCGCTTGTTCTTCGCCTTCTTCTTGTTCTTCTTCTGCGAGTTCGAGGCCTGCTCACGTGTGGTGCTTGCGTGGCCTTCCTCGTCCGGCCCTGTGTACTGCAGGTTCGTTGCCGGTGCCGGAGCTGCTGGTGCCGCTTGGCTCGCCTCTTCGGATCCTGTTGGAACTTCCAGGTTGAACAACGTACCGATGCTCTCTTCGCGAATGCCTTCCATCATCGTTTGGAACATGGTGAAGCCTTCACGCTGGTACTCGACCAGAGGATCGCGCTGCGCCATGGCCCGCAATCCAATGCCTTCCTTGAGGTAATCCATCTCGTAGAGGTGTTCTTGCCACTTGCGGCCGATGGTGGAGAGCACGACGCGGCGTTCCAAATCGCGCAAGACCCCCGATCCAATCTGGTTTTCGCGCAGTTCGTATTGGTACTGGGCATCGGAGAGGATTTCACGCTCAAGGAACTCGGCGGTCACGTGGCCAAGTCCCCCGGCTTCTTCAATTACTTCGTTCTGAGTGATGCCAATGGGGTACAGCTGCTTGAGGTTCAGCCACAATTGCTTGAGGTCCCAGTCGTCTGGGTTGCCGACCTGTGTTGCTTCGAGAACCATCGCCTTAACCACGTCCTCAAGGAAATGCCCGACCTTTTCTTCAAGGTCGTTTCCTTCCAAGATGGCACGGCGGTCGGTGTAGATAGCTTCACGCTGGCGGTTCATCACGTCATCGTACTTCAGCACGTTCTTGCGCTGTTCAGCGTTGACGCCTTCAACCTGTGCCTGCGCGGACTCAATTGCTCGGGAGACCATCTTGGATTCCAGCGCAACATCGTCTGGCATCGACGGATTGTTCATGATGCGCTCGGCCATTCCAGAGTTGAAGCGGCGCATCAAGTCGTCGGTCATCGACAGGTAGAAACGCGATTCGCCGGGGTCGCCCTGGCGTCCGGCACGACCACGCAACTGGTTGTCGATACGGCGCGACTCGTGGCGTTCGGTGCCCAGTACATACAAGCCGCCGAGCTCTGCGACCTCCACTGCCTCGTCTGCCACGGTCTTTTTTGCCTGGGCAAAGACCTCATCCCACAGCTTGTTGTACTCTTCTGGATGGTTCTCAGCGTCGATTCCCCGGCGTTCCATTTCCGCCACTGCAAGGAATTCGGCGTTGCCACCGAGCATGATGTCGGTACCGCGTCCCGCCATATTGGTGGACACGGTAACGCCGTTCTTACGACCGGCCATAGCCACCACGGCAGCCTCGCGAGCATGCTGCTTTGCATTGAGCACCTCGTGACGGATGCCCTTTTTCGCCAGCAGGCGGGAGAGGTATTCGCTCTTCTCCACGCTGGTGGTGCCGACTAGGATCGGCTGACCGGTCTTGTGACGCGCCTCGATGTCTTCGACAACGGCGTTGAACTTGGCAATTTCGTTCTTGTAGATCAGGTCTGCCTGATCCTGGCGGATGGCAGGTCGGTTCGTCGGAATTTCGACGACGCCGAGCTTGTAGGTGCCATGGAATTCTGCTGCCTCGGTTACGGCGGTACCGGTCATGCCAGAAATCTTGTCGTACATGCGGAAGTAGTTCTGCAGCGTAATGGTTGCCAGGGTCTGATTTTCGGCCTTGATCGTTACATGTTCCTTGGCTTCAATTGCCTGGTGCATGCCTTCAGAGTAACGGCGGCCCTCAAGTGCACGGCCGGTGTGCTCGTCGACGATCATGACTTCGCCGTTGACCACGACGTAATCCTTGTCCTTTTTGAACAGTTCCTTGGCCTTGATCGCGTTGTTCAAGAATCCGATCAGCGGGGTGTTGGTCGCCTCGTAGAGGTTGTCGATGCCGAGGTAGTCCTCAACTTTTTCGATGCCTGATTCGAGCACGCCAACGGTGCGCTTCTTCTCATCAACTTCGTAGTCGTCTTCACGGTTCAGCTTTGAGACGATCTTTGCAAATTCAACGTACCAGCGGTTTACATCGCCCGACGCCTGACCGGAAATGATCAGTGGTGTTCGGGCCTCGTCGATGAGGATGGAGTCAACCTCATCGACAATGACGAAGTTGTGACCGCGCTGGACCAATTCGTCCTTGCTCCAGGCCATGTTGTCGCGCAGGTAGTCGAAACCGAACTCGTTATTGGTGCCGTAGGTGATGTCGGCGGCGTACTGCTTACGGCGCACGGCCGGGTCCATGTTGGCCAAGATGCAGCCGCAACTAAGACCAAGGAATCGGAAAACGCGTCCCATGAGGTCAGACTGGTACTGGGCGAGGAAGTCATTAGTGGTGACCACGTGCACGCCCTTGCCGGACAGTGCATTGAGGTAGGCAGGGGCGGTAGCAACGAGGGTTTTACCCTCACCGGTTCGCATTTCAGCAATATTGCCCAGGTGCAGTGCTGCACCACCCATGAGCTGTACATCAAAGTGGCGCATGCCCAGCACGCGATCGGCGGCTTCTCGGACTACCGCAAAGGCTTCCGGGAGCAGAGCATCAAGCGATTCGCCGTCGGCCAACCGAGCGCGGAACTTGTCGGTTTCAGACTTCAGTTCCTCATCGGATAGGCCGCGAATCTCGTCTTCCAACGTATTGATCGTGTCGGCGTACTTTCGAAGGACCTTGAGGGTCTTCTTATCGCCGGTACGCAGAATACGTTCTAACAATGATGCCACGTGGTAGCTCCCAATATCTCAAGCGCAGTAAATCTGGCGTATTTAGTCTACGTGAGGAAAACAGCCGGCACGGCTATTTCCTCTCCCCTGACATTGTTCTTAGGGACAACAAAAACCCGATGAACAGATGACTCACAGTTTATGCTCTACACGCTCCAGCCCCAGCCATTGGGCCATGCGAGCCAATTCCTGCGCAAGTTTGCAGTTAATTTCATCGGTTGGCTCCTGCTCGAAGTGCACAGACAGTACTCGGAGTGCACCACTTTGGCGGTCGGCCTTCAAGTCAATGCGGCCTACGAATTTCTCGCCGAGCAAAATTGGGAAGACGTAATAGCCATAGCGGCGCTTCTCGCGGGGAACGTAGATTTCGACCCGATAGTTGAAATCGAAGAACATCTGAAGCCTGCGGCGGTTGAATACCATCGAATCAAAGGGCGCCAAGAGCCGCAAATCCTGATCAATTTTCCGTGGGATCACCGTGCCCGGAAGCCGGTAGCACTGCTGCTGAATTCCCCGCACGCTCACTGCTTCAACTTTCTCGGCTCCGACCAAGTCATTCAGTTGGGCGACGACTTCGGACTGAGGCAATCTGAAGTACTCTGCTACGCAGTGTGCAGTGCCCACCCCCTGAGATTTCAATGAGCGCAGGATCAGCCGCGACAGTGCATCAGTTGATCTCGACGGTTGAGCATTGACGTGCAATACGTCGCTGGCAAGAGCGAAGCGCCGTTCAAATTGGGTGCTGCGGCCGAGGGAAAGGATCCGCCCCTGGGCAAAGAGGGATTCGGTGACAAATTTGGTGTCGTTCCAGTTCCATCCCCAGTTAGTTTTCTCGGCAACTGACGCCACATTCAGGACACTGCTCAGTTCACGTGCGGTGGTCCCCGGATGCTTCGCAAGGTAATCGAGGATCCTTTCAACCAGGTCATGATGCTCGGCTTCGAACTGATCCGAGCGGTCAATCCATCGACGACGCTGCCAGCTCATCAGGTCCGGAACCAATTCACTGCGCACATAACTAGCTTCGTGCGCCCAATACTCGGTTGTCTGACCGCGTTTTTTCGATACCAGACCGTCAAGAACGCTGGTATCGTAGCTGCCCAATCTGGCAAACAACGGCATGTAGTGGGCCCGGCTGACCACGTTGATTGAGTCGATCTGCAGTTGAGCAATTGAGTCCAACATCGAATTGATCTTGCGCGGTGTCACCGGATCAGCCGAGCGTGCCCTAGACAAAGACTGAGCGGCCAACGCCGCCCTACGAGCCTGAGACAGGCTGAGGGTGCGTTGACCGCCCGATGAAGTCAAGGTGCTAATGACTAGCCCTCGTTTGCCATGGCCTTGTCGCGGTAGCCGCGGGTTTCAGTGGTTGAAACTTCATCGGCGCTGAGCGACGCGTCAAGGGTGATGACACCGTACTGATACTGGGTGCGCCCATAGACCACCGCATGGGCCCCCGTTGATTCATCGATGAACAGGTAGAACGGGTGTCCGACGAGCTCCATGCGATCCACTGCGTCGTCGACGCTCATGACCTCGGCAGGGAATGACTTGCGGCGGATGACCACCGGTGAGTACTCACGGTTTACCTCGGCCTCTGCAGCTTCACTGGCTGCCTGTGCTGCGAGGGTCTCTTCAACCAGAGACTTCTCTGCAGGTACTACCGGCAGTGAGCTGGTGGCCTGATGAACTGCCACCGGGGTGTGGTTTCCACGGTGAACCTTGCGCTTGTCACGGGCTTTGCGCAGGCGCTCGAGGAGCTTCGCGAAGGCGACATCAAAAGCTGCAAATTTGTCGGCCCCGCGAGCTTCGGCTCGGATTGCCGGCCCACGTCCGACTACCGTCAATTCCACGGAGAGTGCTGTGCTCTGATCACGGGCATGAGCTTCCTTGACGACCTTCACATCGATGCGCTGGACCTTTGATGCCAGCTGGTCGACCTTGGTGATTTTCTCGTCAACATACTCACGGAAACGATCGGAAATGGTGATGTTACGTCCGCTGTAGTTCAGCTCCATGGTGTCCTCCAAAATAGAGTCGGGTGACACAACAGTTACGGAGTTACGCCTCCGAACTGAAGATGGGCTTTCGCTGCATCTCTGGGATGCAACCCATACTTCACTTTAGGCCACGGCGACGAAGTTTCATATGCCCTTCAGCTAGATTTCATATCGCGTTGAGCGTAATCAGAACGCGTGACTTTCCGACGGTCCTTTGGTCAGCGCGAGCACTACCGCTCCAAGCACCTCAAAGCCTGCAAGGTCACAAGACACCGCCGCATTTCGCAGCGTCGACCCGGTGGTCATCACATCGTCAACGAGCACGATGGGCTGGCCTGGTCTTGGCGGAGGCTCGGCAATGAACCTGATCTTTCGTCCTCGCCGGTCCGAACCCGACTTACTCTTCTGCGCCCCGGACAACAGCTGGCCCGGGCTGTAGTGCAGCAGCGGTGTGACTCTGTAGCCGGCGGCCAGCATCCCATTATTTTGGGCGGTGCGCAGCAGCGACTGAACCGGAAGATAGCCTCGTTTGCCACTTGCCTTCAGCGAACTGGGCATTGGTACCAACAAGGTGCGACAGTCTGAGGGTTGCGGCACCAGCATCATATTCAGCGAAGCAGCAAGGTAAGGAGCCAGCAGGTGTCGAAGAAAATATCGTTGATGGTCCTTGTAGGCCAGAATTGCGCGCGCCAGCTCATTTGCATATATCCCGCTCGCGGCCACCGGGATCTGCCGTTGCTGCCATGGCAGCTCAAGATAACGCTGCTGCCCCTCAGGCAGCGGCGGCAGGCTCAACTGTTCGTGCAACGCGTGGCAGCACCTAGTGCACAGCCTCGCATCGGCACGCGAACACACTGCACAGCTTGCTGGCATCACGAGGTTCGCGGTCTCCATGAGGCTGTGCCCGATCCACCCGAGGGGCTCGGTGAGGATCAGCTCGTCGATGATGCGCAGCATTCGGCCATTGGTACTCATGCTCCATGGTGCCTGCGCCGAGGCCGTGAAAGTGCAGGATGCCGACCGAGTGTGCAGATCAGCCTGGGTAGGAGATGTCCCTTGCGAAGTCATCAAGTACGTGCCATGAGTTGCCGACTCGGGTGAAGAGCTGATCAACCGTTTCTGCGTAGACCGCTCGCTGATCGCCGATTCCGGCGGTAATCCCGATCATTCCCAACAGCACTTGGAATGGTTCGCTGCCGCCGCTCAGGCTCATCTTCACCGGGGCTACCTGCTCGTTGCCGCTCAGACCGGCGACGATGATCGAACGGTCGGAGTCCCAAACAGCGGTGTTCACCGGCACCTGTGGATACATCTTCATCGGCGACTTGGTCAGCCCGCGCGGCACGCCATCCGCGTCGCGGATGACTCCTGCAACGTAGACGGTGGTGTTCGAATTCTTGGTGGCAACGATCAACGCCCGTGATCCGTCGCGGGAAATCCGCAGGGAATCAATTTTCGCATTTTCCAACCACGACACGTTGATCGGACGTCCCTCGCCCTGGTTTTCAACGTCATTGGGAACCGCATGGATCGGGTTTTTCGCCGTGTTGTCGGCGGTCCAGGTCCAACCTGCAAGGTCCATCGACGGTTGAATCAGCTCATGCCCCTGTAGTGCGAGGCTCAACTTTCCGTCCTCCCCGATGGTCCACATCTGGGTGCGCGACTTGTTCAGGAAGGAGTAGCGGTTGCCCACCGGCGACATGGCCGGTTCACGGGGTTTGAAGGCTGAAACATCTGGCAGCCCGCCCACCGGAATGATCGAACGGCCCTTGACGTAGACCAGCGCATCCTTTGACACCCCGATCAGGGTATCCGGCGTGCTCGGGTTGATCTCCGCCGCGTCGATGGTGGCACCCTGGTCGACCAGGGTCAGCTCCTTCTCGTTCTGCAGCATCTTCACGTCGGTGACGTTCTTCAGCGTCGTGAGCGTTGCTTCCAGCTGCTGGTCCATGAGCAGCAGGGTTTCATCGTTAGCGTCTTGGAAGGTGGCCGAGTCCAGATCAACGGTCGCGGTGCCGTCGCGCACCGGAACCGCCGAGCGCACCAGCGAACCGGCCGAGGTGAAGGCGGAGACCACAGCATTTTGCAGGTATGGCGCAGGGCCCTTCAGCAGCGCCTGCACCATGGAGGTGGCGGTGCCGCTGCCGGTGGCGAACCAGCGGATGTCCGGGACGAGGTACTTGTGGCTGTTGTTGTAGAAATACAGGGTCTGCGCGGAGAAGATCTTGTTGAACGTGGATGCTTCAAGCATGGTGCCGTTGGGGGCATCGGAGATCCGCCATTGGTCCTCGACCTTTGACACCACGACGTCCACCGCCCTGGTTGAATGGTCCGGATACATGGTGCGCACGCCGTTGGCATCGACGTCGCCGATGATTTCAAGCTGAATGGTGTACTGGTTCGCATCGGCCCCGTTGACCACGTTGACAGCTTCATAGATCAGCGTGTTGGTGTCCCCGCGCCATTTCTGCTTCAGCTCGGGGGTCAGGAATTCGCGGGCCACCGCATAGTCCTCGGACACCGATCGGCCGGCGGCGACGAAGCCGTCAACGATGCTGCGCGCATCGGCCCCGTCCACCGGGCCATCGGCGGTGTAGCTGTAGGTGTCCTGTTCGCTGCCGTCGGCGTCGACGTCGAACTGCTGCACCTGAGAGGAGCGCGGGATCGATGCGCAGCCGGTGGCGGTAAGCATGAGTCCCAGCAGCAGGGCCAGTGTTCGAAGCAGTGAGCGTCGCATTAGTTCTCCTGTGCGCTGGCGGCGGTGCCTGGTGCCCCGGGGTCGGTCACGTCGTCGTCGGCATCTTCATCGGCCAGCACCAGCGGGGTAAAGCCGATCTTCGGCACCTCGCCGGTCAACGGGAAGCTGTCGGTTCCGCTGGCCACCGGGTTGGCCGCGGCGGTCGGCTCCAGCGGCAGCGGCGAAGAGTCGATGGTGTCCGCTGCGGTGCGCGGTAGGGTCAGGCGGAAGACCGAACCCTCGCCGATCTTGCCCCAGGCCTCCAGCCTGCCCTCGTGCAGCCTGGTGTCTTCCATGGCGATGGACAGGCCCAGACCCGAGCCGCCGGTGGTGCGGGCGCGGGCGGGATCTGCACGCCAGAACCGGTCGAAGACGTGCTTGCAGGATTCCTCGGACATGCCGATGCCGTAGTCGCGCACCGTGACCGCCACCGCTGATTCGTCGCCCGCCACCGTCACGTCGATGGGCTTGGCTTCGCCGTGCTCGACGGCGTTGAGCACGAGGTTGCGGATCACTCGTTCCACGCGCCGCGGGTCGATTTCAGCCACGCAGCCCTCGGTGGGGGCGTTGAGTCGGATGATCGAACCGTAGTCGTCTGCCACCGGCGTCGCGGTGACGATCACCTTGCCCACGATGACGTTCAGGTCGGTGGATTCCCGATCCAGTGCGGCCACGCCGGCGTCGAACCGCGAGACTTCCAGCAGGTCGTTGAGCAGGTTCTGGAAGCGTTCGATCTGGTTGTACATCAGCTCGGCCGAGCGGGCGGTGAGCGGGTCGAAGTTTTCGCGGGCGTCGTGGATCAGCTCGGCCGCCATGCGCACGGTGGTCAGCGGGGTGCGCAGTTCGTGGGAGACGTCGGAGACGAAGCGCTGCTGCATTGCCGAGAGGTTGTTCAGCGCGGTGATCTGCTCCTGCAGGGAGGCGGCCATGTGGTTGAAGGCGGTGCCCAGTCGCGCCACCTCGTCGCGGCCCGAGACCTTCATGCGCCGGTCCAGGTCGCCGGCGGCGATGCGTTCGGAGACATAGGCGGCGTCGGCCACGGGGCGGACCACGGTGCGCGCTACCGACCAGGCGACGAAGCCGACCACGAGCAGCAGCACCATGCCGGTGAAGGTCATGGCGCGGTTGATGAAGGCCAGGGTTTCCTGCACGCTGCTCAGGTCGTAGACAAGGTACAGCCCGTATTCTCGACCCGGCGGGATCAATACCTTGGTGCCGATGATCAATCCTGGGTTCTTGTCCCCGTCGGCCGAGAGCTGGATGGAACGCCAGAAGATCCCCTGCTCCGCCGCCACCCGTTCGGCAAGATCCGCGGGGATGATGCGGGGCGTGAGCGATCCTGAGGCCATGGGCCCGACATAGAGGTTTTCATCTCCGGCGATGGGCATCAGCACGAAGTCGCGGATGACCGTGGCGCCATCGCCCTCAAGGGTGGCAAGGGTGGAGTTCACCAGCGCCTGGGTGGACGCCCTGTCGGTGGTGGAGGCGGATTCAAGGATCGAGCGCGCCTGGGTCAGGCCGCGTTCGGATTCCTTTTCAATCTGGTTGAAGCGCTCCTGAAAAAGCGTGGAGGCGATCTGATTGGACAGGAATGCCCCGGCCGCCAGCAGGGCCAGCGAGGTAAACAGCAGCGTCGAAATGACGGTTCGGTACATCAGGTGGCGCTGCCACCGATTGCGCAGCAGATTGATCGGACGCTGGATCCAGTGCTTGATGCGGTAGAAGCGCGATACCTGAGGGAGATCGTTGACACGCACATCGACCGGTAACAGCTCTCCTCCGGCCGGGGCGTGGTTGCTCAACTTGCCGATCCAGCCTTATAACCGACGCCGCGGACGGTCTGAATGATCGCAGGCTTTTCCGGATCGACCTCAATCTTCGAGCGCAGCCGCTGCACGTGGACATTGACCAGCCTGGTATCCGCGGCGTGCCGGTAGCCCCAGACGGCTTCCAGCAGCTGTTCGCGGGAGAAGACCTGCCAAGGCTTGCGGGCCATGGTGACCAACAGGTCGAATTCCAACGGGGTCAGCGAAACGACCTGGCCGGAGCGGGTGACCCGATGGCCCGCCACGTCTATGCTGACCTCTCCAACCTGAAGGGTTTCTGCTGCGTGGGTTTCGTTCGGGCGCAACCGTGCGCGCACACGAGCCACCAGTTCAGCTGGCTTAAATGGCTTCGGGACATAGTCGTCCGCCCCGGATTCAAGCCCGCGCACCACGTCGGCGGTGTCCGACTTAGCGGTCAACATGACCACGGGAACATCGGACTCGGCTCGGATCTGCTTGCATACCTCGATGCCGTCGATACCCGGCAGCATCAGGTCAAGCAGTACTAGATCGGGATTTGATTCGCGGAATGCTTCCAAGGCGCCGGAGCCGTTATAGCAAAACGACGCTTCGAAGCCGTCATTTTGCAAGACGATGCCGATCATCTCTGACAACGCCTCGTCATCATCAACGACCAGAATTCGTGCCTTCATCCAATTTCCCCCTGAAACTTTGTGCACGGCGCGTACGGGGCTGCCCGACAAGGTGAAGATCCTCGTCAACCAACCTTCTGAAGATGATGTTCCTCATCCTTCGATCGCCGATATTCCTAAGATACATGACGCTGCCATGAAGATGCTTAGAGACTGGCGCAAATTCCTCCGTTTAGCAGGCAAACCCCAGTTAGGCGTCGATGCGGGTCTGCTCCAGCGCCTGGGCGTAGCCGGTGACATGCCCCAAGCAGTCCACCACCTGGGCCGCTGAAGACCGTGCGAAACTGCCGCGCGGCATGAGCGTGAGCTGGCCGAGTTTTTCAAGGCTCAACCCCAGTTGGCGCCATGGGCGCAGGATCGTCTTCACCCCGTCGACCACCCCCGGCGCCTTTCCGCCCGGCTCCAACACCTGGAGAAAAATTTGGCAGTCATCCTCGACAAGTCCTGCGATGCTTTCCCATTCGCGATGGCCGAGGTTCATCGGATCGATCACCCAACCAGCCATCCCGGCCTGATGCAGCAGTTGGATGCGCTCGGACAAGCCGGTATCGGCGGCCGGCAGATTGACCGCTAGACGCAGTGACTGGTCTCCCAGCGCCGCGCCGAGCACCCGGATGAACTGCTGATAGCCGGCCCTGACCTCGTTGCGCGGCACCGACCTCAAGGTCCGGTATCCGCTGGCGGTGGGGATCTGGCCGTCAAGCACCGCTGGCAGCAGTGGTTCATCGAGCTGCACCGTGAAGTGTTCGATGGGGGTGATGTGGGCAAGGCGTTGCAGCTGCGCTGCTACCCCGTGTGCATAGGCTTCGATGACGTCCCTTCGGGCGCCGAAATCGCTGAGCACGCGTTCGCCGTTGTTCAGGTAGACGCCCGCTACCAGGCTGTATGGGCCGAGCACGGTGCTCTTCAAGCGGGTGGGCGCCGTCTTTTCCGCACCGGCGATATCCGCTAGGAGGTTTTCATCGCTGCGCAGCAGGCTGCGCGCACGACGGGCGTCGATTCCATCCGGGACGGCAATGCGCCAGCCATGCGGCTGCAGATCGAATCCCATCTCCGCAATCATCGCGGCGCTGCGTCCCAGCGGGTCGGCTCCGACGCCGCGGTCGGGAAGCTGCGGAAAGACCGCAAGATTGGGCTCGCCCAGTTCGCCGCGGATCACCCGGTGGATCTCCACCGGGTCGGTGCCGGGAAATTGGCAGAACGCGGTGGCGTGGACGTCCCTGCGCTGGGCGGCAGACTCCGCGATAGCACTCGTATCAGGCATCTGCACCATGTGACTTGTGCGAGTCAGAGATGTTCTGGTGATGCCGGATGACCTCGGAAATGATGAAGTTCAAGAACTTCTCGGCGAATTCTGGATCGAGGTGCGCCTCGTGCGCGAGGTTGCGCAGGCGTTCGATCTGGGCCTTCTCGCGATTCGGGTCGCTTGGCGGCAGCTGGTGTGCTGCCTTCAGATGTCCAACTCGCTGAGTCGCCTTGAAGCGTTCGGCCAGCAGGTACACCAGCTGCGCGTCGAAGTTATCGATGCTCCCGCGGATGGCGAACAGCTCATCGAGCACTTCCTGCTGGACCTCGCCCTGCAGTGAGCTCTGGCGCGGGTCGAAGGACTGTGTTGATTCTTTAGGGTTCGGCTCGCTCATGTTTTGTAGTTTACGTGGTCAACCAGCAGTTGACCCAGAAGGTGACGCCGGGCACTTAAATGCCTATCGCCCGCGTGATAGGAAGTTTCCGAAGAAAAATTCCTATCATCGCGGGCGATGGGTCCAGCCGCCGGTGTCAGCTAGAAGGACTGCTTGTTCAGTTCTTCAATCCGTGCACGGCGCTGGGCTTGTTCGCGTGGATCCGGCACCGGGAGGGAAGCGATCAGCCGCTGGGTGTACTCATGTTTTGGATTCGCCAAGACCTTCGACCCCAATCCTTCCTCAAGCAGTGTGCCGCGGAAGAGCACGCCCACCCAGGTGGAGAGCTGGTCCACCACTGCGAGGTCGTGGGAGACGAACAGGGCGGCAAAGCCAAGTTCGCGCTGCAGCTCCCGGAAGAGTTCGAGTACCCTGGCCTGCACCGAAACGTCCAATGCGCTGGTCGGCTCGTCGGCAATCAACAGCTTCGGTTCCAATGCCAGTGCGCGGGCCAGCGATGCTCGTTGGCGCTGGCCGCCTGAAAGCTCGTGCGGGTAGCGGTCGGCGAATCCAGCTGGCAGCTGCACAGCTTCAAGCAGTTCGCCCACCTTCGTCCTGGTCGCCGAGGCTCCCAGCGCGCGGTGCACCATCAAGGGTTCGGCCACACATTCACCGATGGTCAGGTGTGGGTTGAAGCTTGCCGCGGGATCTTGGAATACGAAACCGATCTGCTCGCGCAGCGGCTTGAAGCTGCGTTCCTTGAAGCTCGCCATTTCGTAGCCCAGGACGTTCAGCGATCCGCTGGTCATCTTGTTCAACCCGGCGATGGTGCGGCCGATGGTAGTCTTTCCGGAACCCGACTCCCCCACCAGCCCGTAGACCTCGCCGGCGTGAATCTTCAAATCCACACCGTTCACCGCGGTAAATCCGGGAGAACCCATGCGTCCCGGGAAATGGACGACGAGGTCCTTGGCTTCCACCAATACCTCCGCCCCTGCCGTAGGACGTTCTTCCAATCCCTCCGATGCGCTTTCACGGCCCAGGTGTGGAACTGCTGCCAGCAGGGAGCGGGTGTAGTCCTCCTGCGGCTGCTCGAACAGCTGCAGCACCGGTGCCTGCTCCACGATCTTTCCCTGGTTCATCACGATCACCCGGTCGGCTATGTCCGCCACCACACCCATGTTGTGGGTGATTATCACGATCGCGGTGCCCAGTTCGCTGCGCAGCTCGCGCAGCAGAGCCAGGATTTCCGCCTGCACCGTCACGTCGAGTGCTGTGGTCGGTTCATCTGCGACGATCAATTCGGGTTTGAGCGCCAACGCCGCCGCAATGACGACGCGCTGCTTCTGGCCGCCGGAGAACTGATGAGGGTAATAATCTACGCGCTGTTCGGGATCCGGGATGCCAACCTGCGCCATGGCCTCGATAGCGCGGGCCTTGGCCTCCTTCTTGGAGACCTTCGAATGGGCGCGGATGCCCTCCATGATCTGCCATCCCACGGTAAAGACCGGGTTCAAAGCGGTGGACGGTTCCTGGAAGACCATGGCGACGTCCTTGCCGCGCACCTCGCGCAGCTCGGACCCGTGAAGGGTCAGCATGTTCTTGCCATTCAGGTAGACCGCACCGCGGCTTGCTCCGTTTTCGGCGAGAATCCCCAACGCGGTACGGGCGGTGACCGACTTGCCGGATCCCGATTCGCCGACGATGGCAAGAATTTCTCCGGCTTTGACCTCAAGGTCGACGCCGCGCACCGCCGGGACCGCGCCTGCATCGGTGACAAAGTCGATGTTCAGGTCCTCGATGCGCAGAACATCGGCGATTTCTTCTTTTACAGTTATGTCCTTGCTCATGCCCGGCCTCCTGACTGGGTGATGCGCTTTGCCTTTTTGCGGCTGAAGCGGCGCAAACGCGGATCGTTCAGGTCGTTCATCGATTCGCCGACCAGGGTCAGCCCCAGCACCGTCAGCACGATGGCAAGGCCCGGGAACATACCCGTCCACCAGATCCCGCTGGTGGCATCCGACATGGCTCGGTTCAGGTCATAGCCCCACTCCGAGGCGCTGGTCGGCTCGATGCCGAATCCCAGGAAGCCCAGGCCGGCAAGGGTCAGCAGCGCCTCGGTGGCGTTCAGCGTGAAGATCAGCGGCAGGGTACGGGTGGCGTTGCGCAGCAGGTGGGTGAACATGACCCGCCACAGGCTAGAGCCGATCACCTGGGCGGACTCCACAAAAGGCTCGGCCTTCAGGCGCATCACCTCGGCGCGCACCACTCGGAAATACTGCGGGATGAACACCACGGTGATGGAGATGGCGGCCGCCATGACACCGCCGAAAAGCGATGACTGGCCGTGGGAGATCACGATGGACATCACGATGGCCAGCAGCAGCGAAGGGAAGGCGTAGATCGCGTCCGCGAGCACCACCATGATCCGGTCGAACCAGCCGCCGAGGTAGCCGGAGAGCAGGCCGAGCAAGACGCCCACGAACAGGGACATCACCACGGCCGCGATGATGACCAGGATAGCGGTCTGGGCGCCGAATACGGTGCGAGAGAAAACGTCATAACCACTGGCCGTAGTGCCCCAGATGAACTGCCCGCCGGGAGCCGCCTGGCGCGGGAAATCTCCAGCGGCGTCCGATGACTGGGCGAAGCCGAAGGGTGCAATCAATGGTGCGAACACCGCGCAGATCACGAAGAGCACGCTGAGGATCAGACCCGTAACGAGCATTCCGCGCTGCAGTCCGGAGGACATGCGCAGGTGGGAGACGATGGGCAGCTTGGAGAGCCAGCTGCTGTTTGCCTTGGATAGTGTTGCTGTGCTCATGGCTAGTACCTGACTCTCGGGTCGATCAAAGCGGCCAGGATGTCAACGATGAAATTGGTGATTGCCACGATGATTGCCAGGAGCACCACGATGCCCTGCACCGCGACGAAGTCTCGGGCGGTCAGGTATTCGGCAAGCTTAAAGCCCAGTCCCTTCCACTCGAAGGTGGTCTCGGTCAACACGGCGCCGCCGAGCAGCATGGCGATCTGCATACCCATCACGGTGATGATCGGGATCAGTGCCGGGCGGTAGGCGTGCTTGGTGGTCAGTCGGAATTCGCTGACGCCGCGCGAGCGACCGGCCTCGACGTATTCACGGCCGAGGGTGCCGATGGCGTTGGTACGCACCAGGCGCAGGAATACGCCGCCGGTCAGCAAGCCGAGGGCGACGGCGGGGAGGATTGCGTGTTCCATGACGTTGCCGAAGGCTTCCATATTGCCGCTGCGCAATGCATCGAGCCAGTAGATTCCGCTCGGGGCCTGCAGGCTCGTCAGCTGCAGCTCGGTCTGCCAGTCGGCGCGGCCGGCGATGGGCAGCCAGGGCAGCCAGACTCCGAAGACCAGCTTGAGCAGCAGGCCGGCGAAGAATACCGGGGTGGCGTAGGACAGGATGGCCAGCACGCGCAGTACAGCATCCGGGTAGCGGTCGCGGAACTTCGCGGCCACAAGCCCCAGCGGGATGCCGATGATCAGTGCAACGATCAAGGCGTTGATCGCCAGCTCCAGGGTTGCCGCTCCATAGGTGGTGAGAATTTCAGACACCGCGCGGTTGTCGGTGAGGGTCCGGCCCAAATCACCGGTGAAGATGTTGCCCAGGTACTCGAAGTACTGAAGGATTAACGGTCTGTCGTAGCCGGCTTCGTGGATACGGGCCGCCAGCTGATCCGGGGTCAGCCGTCCACCCAGGGCCGCGGTGATCGGGTCGCCGGTGATGCGCATGAGGAAGAAAACAACCGTGATGAGGATGAACACGGTAGGGATGATCAGCAGGAACCGCGTGATCAGGTAGCGGAGGAAGCCTCCGCCTTTTTGCTTGGCTGGCTTGGGTGCCGCCAGCGGGCTGGACACTTGGCCCGGGGGTGACGTGATGGTCATCGTCAATCCTTAAACTTGCAAATCTGAGGCTTGGTGCGCCGCTTCAGGGCGCAGATTTAGGGGATTCGCGGCCGCCGATCTGGATTGATCGGGACCGCGAACCCCCTGGAAATCTGGGAATTAGCTCATGTAGCGGATGGCTACTTGCTCAGAACACCCAGGCGGAACTTGAACGATGCGTCCAAGGTCTTGTCGACGCCGTTGACGTCCTTTCCTGCAACCGCAACCTGGGCACCCTGCAGCAGTGGGAGGGTCGACAGATCCTTGGCGACCATCGTCTGCAGTTCTTCGATGGCCTTGGTGCGCTTTGCCGGATCGGTCATGCCGCGCTGGGCAGCAATGAGCTTGTCGACAGCCGGGTTGTCGTAGTTATTCGACAGGAAGTTGTCCTTGGCGAAGAACGGCGACAGGAAGTTGTCGGCATCCGAGTAGTCGGGGAACCAACCCAATTGGTAGGCAGGGTAGTCGGTGACGCGCTGCTTCTGATAGGTGACCCATTCGGTGGACTTCAGGTCCACCTTGAACAAGCCGTCGGCTTCCAGCTGCTTCTGGATCATTGCGTACTCGTCGCCCGAGTTTGGACCGTAGTGGTCTGGGTTGTACTGCAGCGGTAGGTTGACAGGTGTTTGAACTCCCGCATCTTCCAGGGCCTTCTTGGCTTTGGCCGCATCAGGCTTTCCATCGGTGCCGTACATGTCCTTCAGCGGCTCAATCGCGCCGGTGAAGCCCTGGGGCACGTAGGAATAGGCAGGGGTGTAGGTGTCTTTGTAGACCTCGGTGGCAATTGCCTGGCGGTCGATCAGGTCTGCGGCCGCCTGACGAACCGCCAGTGCCTTCTTCTCGTCGGCGTCAGCGGTCTTTGCACCATATGGCATGGTGTCGAAGTTGAAGACGATGTAGCGCAGCTCGCCGCCCGGCCCCTTGTGGACCGTCAGGTTTTCCTGGCCTTCCAAGTCTTGAATATCGGTAGGGGTCAGCGAACGCCATGCGACGTCGATGTTGCCCTGCTGGATATCCAACTTCATGTTGTTTGCATCGGCGTAGTACTTGATGGCCGCCGACTTGTTGGCCGCCGGGCCGAGCAGACCCGCATATGCGTCGTTGGCAGAGAAGGAGATCAGGCTGTTCTTGTTGTACGAGTCGATCACATACTGGCCGCCGAAGGCCTTGGAGGAGACGATTTCCGAATCGTCCAGAACCTTGTCGGCGGGGAATACTTCGTCATCGACGATGGGGCCGACGGGCGAGGTGAGCACCTGTGGGAAGGTCTGGTCGTTGGGGACCTTGAGCTTGAAGACCACGGTGCTGGCATCGGGTGTCTCGATGGACTTCACGTTGCCCAGCAGCGACGACGGGCCGTTGGGGTCGGCAATCTTCAGCTGGCGGTCGAAGGTGAACTTGACGTCCTTTGAGTCGAGGTCATGGCCATTGGCCCACTTCAAACCCGACTTGAGCTTGACGGTGTACTCGGTGGGCGAGGTAAATTCTGCAGATTCCGCCAGGTCGTTTGACGGATCGGGGCTTCCCGGCTCGGAGTTGAGCAGGAACGGGAAGATCTGGTTCATGACCATGAATGAACCGTTGTCGTAGGAACCGGCCGGGTCCAGCGAGGTGACCTTGTCGGTGGTGCCCAAGGTGATGGGCGCGCTTGCTGCATCGCCATTTGAACCGTCGCCTTCGCTCCCGCTTGGAGCGGCAGAGGTGCAGCCGGTCAGTGCGAGTGCGGAGATACCCAAAACGGCTGCGGCGAGTCGCAGCCCGTTCTTTTTGCGAGTCATTGAGTGATCCTTAAATAATCCGTGAGCATGTTTGTACTGGTGATGGATAACACATGCTTCACATAAGAGTATGTGATCGAAGCCACTAATGACTAATGCTTTCGTGATTTGAATCGCATTCCCGATGGCTAAAGCGCCCAGAATCGGTGTTCTGCATCACGAGTTCAACCTCTCAGGGTGATGCTGCCGGACAGCACTGGTAGTTGACTCAACCGGTCAACTAGGCTTAGAGGTAATGATGACACGTAGAGACGCCGCCATTGCGTTGGATATTCCCCTAGAAATGGCTAAGAAGCACGGCATTCCAGGAAAGATCAGCGAGGCTGATTTTCGAGAATTGAACGCAAATCCCCCTGCATGGTTGGCGCAGTCTCGCTCTAATCGCACCGGCAAGCGTCCCGTGTGGATCCATCTGGTGTGCGAGGTCTGCGGCGCCGAAGACTACGAGCGTCCGAAGAAGTGGTGGCCCACCTTCGATTTTGTGCATTGCAACATCCACTCCCCCGCTCAGCTGCCAAAACTTGAGGCGGGAAAGACCCGGGTGGAGTACCAAGATATTTCAGCGCGGATGTTCGGCATCGTCGACGAAGACTAATACAGCGTGATCAACCACGGATTCGGAAGAGAGAATATTCCGAATCCGTGGTTTTACTTTGCTGCAACCGCAGCGAGCGCAGGAAATAACGCGAGCGCCGCGGTTCACTTTCGGGTGAACCGCGGCGCTCGCGTTGTGTCTGAGTGGCTAGCCGACCTGGGCCGGGTCCCAAGCGCTGGAACGCGCCGAGTCGATGGTCGCCTGACCGAGCACGCGAGTGCCCTGGTAAACCACCATGGTCTGGCCAGGTGCAACACCGCGCATGCCCTCGGGAAGGTTCACCACCAGATTCTCGCTTCCGTCGTCGGCACGCTCCATGTGGGCTACGGCTTCCACCGGGTCTCCGTGGGCACGCACCTGGACCATGCACTCAAAGCTGGTTCCGGTACCGATTTCGTCGATGGGCAGACCCGCCCACGACACGCGGATGCCGGTGAGCTGATCCACGGCAAGCAGCGCTTCCGGTCCGACGATGACCTTGTTTTCCTTCGGGCGGATTTCAAGCACGAAGCGAGGCTTCCCATCGGCGGCAGGGCGCCCGAGATGCAGTCCCTTGCGCTGTCCGACGGTGAAGGCCTGGGCGCCGCCGTGCTCTCCGAGCTGGTTGCCCTCGTGGTCCACAATGGCGCCCGGCTTCATCTCGATGCGTTCGGCAAGCCAGCCGCGGGTGTCTCCGTCGGGAATGAAACAAATGTCGTAGCTGTCCGGCTTATTCGCCACGGTCAGGCCACGGGCCGCGGCCTCGGCGCGAACCTCCGCCTTGGAGGGGGTTTCTGCTAACGGGAACATGCAGTGGTCAAGCTGCTCGTGGGTGAGCACGCCCAGAACATATGACTGGTCCTTGGCCCAGTCGGCGGCGCGGTGCAGCTCGGGGTTGCCTGCCTCATCGCGGATGACCTTGGCATAATGTCCGGTGCAGACCGCGTCGAAGCCCAGTGCCAATGCCTTCTCCAGCAGGGCGGCAAACTTGATCTTTTCGTTGCAGCGCATGCAGGGGTTCGGGGTGCGTCCGGCCTCGTACTCGGAGACGAAGTCGTCAACCACGTCTTCTGCGAAGCGGTCGGAGAAATCCCAGACATAGAAGGGGATGCCCAGCTTGTCGCAGGCGCGCCAGGCGTCGTTGGAGTCTTCCACGGTGCAGCAGCCACGCGAACCTGTGCGCAGGGTGCCGCGCATGCGCGAGAGTGCAAGGTGGACTCCCACCACGTCGTGGCCGGCTTCTACGGCGCGGGCTGCGGCCACTGCCGAGTCGACGCCGCCGGACATTGCTGCGAGTACCTTCATCGTGAAAAACCTGTTCCTGCCGTGTGAATGCTGCTTTCGTCGGCTGCCATGCCAGCCTTCCTTGCCCGCTCATAAGCCTGCGGCAAGGCCTCCAATAATGCGTCAACGTCTTCTTGAGTGGTTCTATGCCCCATTGTGAAGCGTTGCACACTGCGAGCTGTGCGGGGGTCGCGGCCCATGGCCAGCAAAACATGCGAGGGCTGCGGCACCCCGGCGGTGCAGGCAGAGCCTGTGGAGGAGGCGATGCCCTGCATGTCCAGCATGAACAGCAGCGAGTCCCCCTCGCATTCGGGGAACGTGTAGTGCAGGTTGCCAGGCAGCCGCTGCCCTTGATTCTGGGCATCGCGCGGACCGTTGAGCACCGCGTCGGGGATCAGCTGTGCAATGCGCTGCACCGCATACTCACGCAGCGCGCACAGTCGTGCGTTTTCGGCTGCCAAATGGGCGTGGACGTCGGTGGCGGCCGCCGCAAAGCCTGCAGCCGCGGCGGCGTTCATGGTGCCCGAACGCATCTTCCGTTCGTGTCCTCCGCCGTGCTGCACCGGGGTCAGGGTAATGTCGCGGCGAACAAGCAGGGCGCCGATGCCTACGGGTCCGCCGATTTTATGTGCGCTGATCGCCATCGTGGCAAGTTTCGATTCGGCAAAGTCCACCTCGACTGCGCCAAATGCCTGCACCGCGTCGCTGTGCGCGGGGATCCCGTAAGCGGCAAGCATCTGGGCGAACTGTGCCACGGGCTGGACGGTTCCAACCTCGTTGTTCGCCCACATGATGGTGCCCAGTGCAATGGATTCGTGGTGTTCTTCTAAAAGCTCCGCGAGCACCTGAAGATCAAGCACACCGTCCTGGTCCACCGGCATCCACAGCAGCGTGGCCCCTTCATGTTCTTCAAGCCACGTGGCGGTATCCAACACCGCATGATGCTCGATCCCGGAAAGCAAGATGGTGCGGGCCTTTGAATTGGCCTGTACCCGCGACCAATACAAACCCTTGAGCGCCAAATTGTCGGATTCCGTGCCCCCGGAGGTGAAAATCAGCTCGCTGGGATGCGCCCCGGCAGCCGTTGCGATTGCGGTGCGCGCGTCATCCACCACGCGGTTGGCACGCCTCCCCGCCGTGTGCAGCGAGGAGGGATTACCGGTGAGTGCGAATTGTTCGGTGATCGCGCTGAGCGCCGCCGGGTTCAGGTCGGTGGTTGCCGCGTGATCCAGGTATACGGCGGAAGTATTCATATACCTTCAATGGTACGAGTTTTATCCGCCTAGTTTGAATGGCCGATCCGTGTGAATTCGCCGACCTCGATGGCCTCTAGGTTTGGGTCGCGCAGAATCGCATCGATCAGCTCGGCAGATCCGCCAACGATCGTGCAATCGTCATAGGGTTCGGTAGACAGCATCCAGGACCGGTCTGCCGCGAATGCCAACGACGGACGCTGGCGCTGCTCCCCCTCGGAGGTACGAGCCCACAACGGATTGGCCAGGAATTCGGCATCCACCTCGAATAAATGGAAATTGCGGTACCCACCGCCGAGCTCCAAGGCCCCCTGGGACAAATCCTCTTCGCTAAATGCTGGCTTCTGCGCCTCGGCGAGCGCCGCTGCATAGGCCGCGGCGTTTTGCTCTTCACTCAAGGATGGGTCGGGCTCCAATTCGATCTGGATTCGCTCCCCGCCTTCGATGAAGGCATAGCCTGCCCAAAGGCCAGCGATGAAGTTTTGCCGGCCCGATGCATGAATCAGGATCTTGGCAAGTTGGGCCCAGAGATTGCTGGGAAGTTCATCCAACGGAAGATCGGTGTCGACCCATGCGTCATCGGAGACGGGGTTTCCCTGGGCGTCGAGTCCTGCGACAGTTTCGAAAAGGTCTGCCGCGGTCAGGATGTGGTGGCGGCTGGCCGCCACCGTGGCCCAGGTGACCTGCTGGTCGTTTTCGTCCAGAGCTGGGTGCAAGATGCGGACGTAGCGTTCATAGCCGACGGGCACCTGAGAGGTGACAGTCAGTGGATCTGCGGTGGCGCAGGCATCGATGATCCATTGACCGGTTTCGGCGGAGACATGGGAAAACTGCATGACTCAAGACTACCGAGCGTTCACCTGACCATCACTAGTTTTGCGGTGGGCAGTGATATGAATGATGCAGTAGATAAATTCAAAGAATTTGATGACAAGGGAGCCGCCAGCAATGTTTCTGCCAGATCTAAAGGTCCCCGTTCATCACTTTGCGTGCAAGAGCATCGATTTCTCGCAGCGGATTGCCGTCATGGCAGTGATTAACCGCACCCCGGATTCCTTTTATGACGCAGGATCGACTTTCGGACTCGACCAGGCAGTGGAAGCAGCGATGAACGCCGTGGATGCAGGCGCAGACTGGCTCGATATCGGCGGAGTCCCTTTTTCCCCGGGTCCAGAGCTGCCCTGGCAGGAGGAAGCTGAGCGTATAGTTCCGGTCATTCGGGAGGTGCGACGCCGCAGCGACGTCATTATCTCCGCCGATACCTTCCAGCCTCGGGTCGCACAGGCTGCCATCGATGCAGGGGCAGACGTCATCAACGACACCACGGGCCTTGCCTATCCGCAGTTGGCAGAGGTAGTTGCCAAAAATAATGTTCATATCGTGTTGACCCATTCACTGGCCAAGCCTCGCACCATCTACCCACGTCCCCACTATGATGACGTGGTGGCAGAGGTACGCGAGTATCTTCAGCAGCGCGTCGAACTTGCCAAACAGTTCGGGATCGACGAATCGAAAATCATCATCGATCCGGGACACGACCTGAATAAGAACACCCGGCACACTTTGGACATCACCGCAAACTTTCAAGGCATCGCAGATCTTGGCTATCCAACTCTGGCCGCAGTGTCCAACAAAGATTTCATTGGTGAAACCCTGGACCTCCCGAAATCCGAGCGCGTCATTGGTTCCATGGTCGCTGCCACCATGTGCGCCATGGGCGGAGCACGCATCATCCGCATGCACAATATCGTTGAATCAGTGCAAACAGTACGCCTGATCGAAGCCGCACAAGGCTGGCGGCAGCCGGTCAAACAGATCCACAATATGGGTGATGTGAATCCACCAGCCCATCCCGAACGAGAAGCCAACCGGCAAGCCTGAGGATAGATTCCATGCGCGCACTTTTGCCAGATGTCCTTGAAAACGTCGACGACGACTACCTGCTCTCGCGGTATGGGAGCCGACAACTACCCTTCATCAGGTTCAATTTCGTTTCGAGTGTGGATGGTTCCGCTCAGCTTGGCGGCCTGTCCGGCGCTCTGGGGTCCGCGGCGGACCATCGGGTGTTCATGCTGCTGCGCAGACTTGCCCAAGTGGTGCTCGTCGGTTCTGGTACGGTTCATGCAGAAGGCTACGAAGGCCCGCTTGTATCAGACGAAGATCGAGCCTGGCGGTTGGCTCATAACCTGTCCCCCGACCCGGTGCTAGCGATCGTATCGCGCAGCCTCTCGCTGAGCCCACAGACCCCTGCCCTCAACGAATCCCCAGCCCCGGTGCTGCTTTTTTGCGCTGAACCGGTCAGCGAGCAAGTGCGGGCAAGCTATCCAAGTAATGTTGAAATCATTCAGATCGGTCGTCGAGGTGACGGCGTGGACCCTTCCCAGATCGTAGCCCAACTCGTTTCACGGGGGCTGCAGTTTATTCATGCCGAAGGTGGTCCTCGGCTCTTCGGTCAGTTCGCCGCCGCCGGAGTACTTGATTCCCTCTGCCTGAGCTACTCTCCCGTGCTCGCCGCCGGTCAAGGGGCTCGCATCTGCTCATCGCCTGAGGAAACGGAAATACAACTGCATCTTCACACCCTGCTAGAGGAGGACTCCATGTTGCTCTCCGAGTACCGGGTGGGGCAATAGCAACACCGAAGTGATTCCATACAACTGTCAGCTAACTTTCAGAATCGAAAAGCTTGGGCCACAGTTCTTTGGCTAGGATAGACAGTGTCAGCCCTGCATCCACGCTCGCCGGAAGGAACTTGCCACAGCATGAGTTCGCCAAGCCCCTACGAGATTCTTGGCGTTTCCCCTGCGGCAAGTATGGAAGAGATCAAAGTTGCCTACCGCAAGGCGGCCAGGGCGACACACCCGGACCTAGGCGGCAGTGAAGACGCTTTTAAAGATGTCCAGCGCGCCTATCAAATGCTCAGTGACATGCAGGCTCCCGATGCATTCGAGCGGACATTCCAGTCTCCTGGTCAGGCTCCTCGTGCCGGGTACCGGGCGCGACCCTATGATGAGCGTTTACGTACAACGCCTCAACAGCCCAAGGCCCAGCTGCCCACCGAGTATGTGCCGCCGCTGGATGACTTGAACTTCACCTTGTTGAATGCGGCCAGGTCCGAGCAACGTATCCACGGCGAACCGCGGAAACGAGGGTTGTTCGCGGCACGCTCAAGGCTGGCCCGCGAGGCCACCACAATAAACCTGCTGTCCAAGAACCTGCTCACGGTGCTTCCTGCCGCGCGGCTAGTGACGGGGCTGCATTCGCCCAATGGTGGTCATTTTGACCACGTGGTGATGGCTGGCTATCGCATGGCCGTGATCAATACCATGACGCTTCCGGAAGGTTACTATTCCTTTGACGGAGCGGTGCTGCGCAATGGCAACAAGATGACGCAACCTCCGGTAATTCAGATTTCCGGTATGCAGCGGGCCTTCATGCAAATGAACGTCGCCGCCTACACACTGGTTCTTGCAGCTAATGGAAATCACCATGAGCCGGTCATCGAATATCGCCGCAATGCGGAGCCGTCGTCTTCTTCCTCGCAGAATGTAGTCAATGCCGCAACGCTGGTGCGCGAGCTCAAGCTGTTCTTGGGTTCGGGCCCATCCCCCAACGTCGTTGATCGTGAAGTCTTGGCAAAGTTACTTGGCGGAATGTACTGATCTGGTCGTTCGATCATCCAAACACCCATTAAGCTGGATAGGTGTTTCGAATCGTTTTCAATGCTCCAGAAATTCCGGGTAACTCCGGAAACGCCATCCGCCTCTCCGCCATCACCGGCGCAGAGCTGCATCTAGTTAAGCCACTGGGTTTTAATTTTGAAGATTCAAACTTGAAACGTGCCGGCTTGGACTACCACGATCTGGCAAATGTCACGGTGCATGAAAATCTCGATGCCGCATTCGAAGCTTTGGGCGCAGGTCGCGTCTTCGCGTTCACTTCCGAGGGCGACAAGCTATACAGCGACATCAGCTATGAACCAAGCGATATCTTCCTTTTCGGCAAAGAGTCCGTGGGGCTCAGCGCCGAAGATAAGAAGCATTCACGGATCACCGATCTGGTACGACTGCCGATGCTGCCCGGCCGGCGTTCATTGAATCTGGCGAACACCGCTTCAATCGTGGCCTACGAGGCTTGGCGGCAGCACGGATTTGCCGGGGCCTAAAGTACCAGCTCAATCAAGCCACGTATACAGCTTTACCTAATCTTTATAAAGTAGGCTCTTTACTGTGCCTGTAAAAACCGCAGGTATTGAACTATGCCCACGACAACTCGGGAGTAACCAAGACAATGAACGGTAGCGAATCCCAGCACCGCGAAGAGCCTCAGGACGAAAATCTTGGATTGGACCTTGTAAGCCAAGTCGCAAGTACTTCACGGGCGGACACTGGTTCAAAGCCAAAGCGCTGGATTTTCGGCATCGTTGGCGCCGTCATCGTGGTCGTGCTTGCGATTGTTGGGTTCTCATTGCTCAATGGCGGGACCAAGGCATCCGAAGCCGCCAAGGCCAGCGATGCAGTCAGCCAGACCATCCAGCTCCAGCATGGCGGCGAAGCAGTTTTGAGCTCTTCCAAGTCAAAGGACGCTATTGGGGTAAAAATAACCAGCCTGCCCCCGCTGGATGACTCGCAGCAGTACGTTGTCTGGGCGGTTCACGAAGAAACCGGCGCATCGGTGATGGCTTCCAGCAGTGGTGAAGACATCGATGCAGGGCTGTCCCCCGCCAATGACGTCCTTGCCATCCACATCACGATCGAGGACACCCCGATTCCGGATGTGCCTTCGGAAGACACCGAAGCCTCTGTTGATCTTCCACTGGACGCTAACGCTTCGCCAAAGACTGAAGAAACCACCAGCGACAACGGCTAATATCCGATTCACCGCAAAGAGCAGGACCTCAAGTTTGAACTTGAGGTCCTGCTCTTTTTTCGTACCGATTCCAGTGGCCTTAGAACCCGGCGATGGTGTCATCCGCGTTGACGGCTACCAGGTGAAATGCCTCGGCCAGCGCGCCCTCGGGCAGCTGCCCTCGCTGCGCATTGTGCTGGCATTGCTGCAGGACGAACTTCTCCATTGCTGCAACATCCGGGTGCTGCGTGAAATGTGCGCGTAACGCATCCATCTTCTGAGTAAAGAAGTTCGTGATGTCGATGAAGCCGTTCTCGCGTTCCTTCGGTGCGCCGTAGAGCCACAGCCATGGAACCTTATATGCTTCGAGTCCTTCATCCTGCAACAGTTGAGGATAGGCAAAGGGATTCTCAACCGCCGGGTAGATGGCCCTCGTTACGGCCTCGCCGCAGGCAAGGTGATCTGGGTGCGAACGCTGAATCCGATCCCAGTTGCGCTCGGGGTGCATGGCCAAAACAATCGTTGGCCGAACCTGACGGATCAGCCGCACAACTTTGGCCATCACCTCGTGGCTGGCTTCGAGGTAGCCGTCCCGTTCACCCAAGAAGTGCACCTGGCTGACACCCACGCGTGAGGCGGCAACTCGCTGTTCCTCATGTCGAAGTCTGGCAGTTTCCAGCGGGTCGCGATCGTCGAATCCACCGGCATCCCCGTCGGTCATAATGCAATATTGAACCTCGACACCTGCGGCACTTAATGCGGCGATGGTTCCGGCGGCCCCGAAGTCGAGATCGTCGGGATGCGCAGCAAAAGCAAGGACGCGTTCGGTCGATGCTGCAATGAATTGCTGTGCGTCGATCATGCTTGACGGCGTCGAATCTCGGCGGCTGCCTGCGGCAGCACCTTGGAGAGGTCCCCTACAATGCCCAGGTCTGCGATTTCAAAGACCGGCGCGTCCATATCCTTGTTCACGGCAATGATGAACTTGCTGGTCTGCATACCGGCCTTTTGCTGGATGGCACCGGAAATGCCTGCCGAAATGTACAGCTGGGGTGACACTGTCACGCCGGTCTGTCCAATCTGCGCATCGTGGGAAATCCAACCGGCGTCGGTAGCTGCGCGTGAAGCACCGATGGCTGCACCCAGCGCGTCGGCGAGATCTTCAACGGGCCCGAAATCACCGTCAACACCGCGGCCGCCGGCCACAACGATGCGTGCTTCATTGAGCGCGGGGCGGTCCGATACAACCTTCTGGTCTACGGCAACGATGCTGACAGATGGGCCAGAAGACTGGGCAAGCTCCAGATCCTTAACTGAGACCCCGTCTTGTGCGCCGTGTGGTGCGTCTTCGACGCTGTTCGGCTTGACGGTGGCGATGAGTACACCGGTCGTCGACTTGACGCTGGCGCTGTAGCTTCCGGCCAGTTCATCCTTGGTAGCGATGAGATCCGCAGAAATATCCACGACGTCGGTGACGATGGCGGTATTTCGGCGGACCGCGATCCGAGCGCCAATCTCGCGACTGAAGCTGTCATTTTCGAGTAAGACTAGGTCGGCATCGGTGTGTTGCAGCGCGGCATCAAGCACCGCAAGTTCGTGGCCGCCAAAATCGGTGTTCGGGTTTTGGGCCTGAAGCGCGGTGGCGATGCCGTACTGTCCAAGCACCTCGCGCGCTTCATCTGCAATGAGCGACGCTGCGGCCACGGTCGGGTTTTCGAATCGGGCTGCAAGGGTAAGCAGCTCGCGCTGGGCCTTGCTTGGCGCGGTGGACAGGTTGGAGAAAAATACTAGTGCAGAAGACATGTTCGTTATGGTTCCTTAGATCAGCTTCTGTTCGGCGAGGAAGTCGACCAGCGCAATGCCGGCGTCGCCGCTGTCGGTGATGATGGTGCCGGCTTCGCGCGACGGCCGCTGATCGGCGGCAAGCACACTGGTGGTCGATCCCTCTGCCCCGACTTCGCTTGCTTCGAGGCCTAGTGCTGCCAGATCAACTTCCTCGATGCTCTTTTTCTTCGCAGCCATGATGCCCTTGAAATTTGGGTAACGAGGGTCGTTGGCCTGGTCGGTCACCGAAAGTACCGCTGGCAGTGCCGCTTTCAAGCTCAGACGCTGGTCTCCGTGCTCGCGATGAATCGTTACTTCGCGCTGCGAAGCATCAAACTCGACTGACTGCGCGTGGGTGAGCTGCGCAAAACCAAGTCGCTCGGCAAGCTGTGCAGCAATCACCGACGTTTCGGCGTCGGTAGATGCCATACCGGTAATTACCAGGTCAACGTCTGGTACGTATGAAACCAGAGCAGCAAGCGCCTTAGAGGTAGCTACGGTGTCGGAACCGGCGATCGCCTCATCGTTCAGGTGCAGACCGGAAGAGGCGCCCATCTGCAGGGCCTTCTTCACGGAGTTAGCAGAGCTGCTTGGACCAACGGTAGCGGCAATGACCTGGTGCCCTGCAGCGAATCCACCGTTCTCCTCAACAATGGCCAATGCAGCTTCCACCGCATACTCGTCGAGTTCCGAAAGAACTGACTCGGAACGGTCAAGCCGTAGCGAGTCCTGAGAGATATGTCGGTCAAACTGAACATCTGGAACATGCTTGACCAGCACCACTAGGGTCAGTGGCGTGTTGTTCGCGTCGCTCATGCGCGCCTTCCTCATAATTGGCAACACCGGGCAGCCAAGGTTGACCCGGAAAATTCTTCACTTTCTATCGTATCTACCTGTGGCAGGGTTACCTGACTTTATCGCTCATAGAACAACACGTGACGCGGATGGTTGTTCACCACTCCGCGCCACGTGTCGTAGCGTGACTATATGACGACTCTTGGAGTCATATTTACTTGGCGGTTAATTCGCCAACCGTAGCAGTGGTCTTTTGTTCCTGACCGTTACGTACATAGGTGATTTCTGCTTTACCGCCGGCTGGTACTTCACGAATTGCGGCCGTCACCGTCTGCGAATCGCGAACTGCACGTCCATTGACCGAGGTAATGACGTCACCCGACTTCAGGCCTGCCTTATCCGCTGCCGAACCGTTGCTCACGTCAACCACCGTTGCTCCAACAGAGAATGAACTGGTTGGGCTGCCTGCAGAATTCTGCGAACCAGCGGTTGCCTGAACCGTTGCGCCCAGCAGACCGTGGGTTGCCTTGCCATTTTGAATCAAGTCATTGGCGATGCGCTTGGCATAGTCGATCGGAATGGCGAAGCCAA
This sequence comes from Glutamicibacter sp., assembly GCF_032154645.1. Taxonomy (GTDB): domain Bacteria; phylum Actinomycetota; class Actinomycetes; order Actinomycetales; family Micrococcaceae; genus Glutamicibacter. The sequence continues at coordinate 94,512 of NZ_JALDXV010000013.1, forward strand.
CACCGATGGAGCCGCCGTCTTCGCTGTTACCTGCCGATGCGATGGCAACATTAACGCCGATGATCTGACCCTGCGAATTGACCAGTGCGCCACCGGAGTTGCCGTGGTTAATTGCTGCGTCAGTCTGGATGACATTGACGTAAATTGAACCGCTAGAGCTCTGCTGCTGTTGCTGTTCTTGACCAGGGAACTGGAAGTTGAACTGGCTGCCATTGTCCCCGTTTCCGTCGGTCGACGTACTGTCCGGCACTGCCGATGAAGCAATCGAGATGGTCCGGTTCATCGTCGAGATGATGCCGTCGGTGACGGTACCACTTAGACCCAGCGGAGCGCCAATGGCTACCGCAGTATCGCCTACGTTCATGTCCGAGGAATTACCCAGGGTTGCAGGAACCAGATTCGGCGCATCGATCTTGATGATTGCCAGATCCGACATCGGGTCGGTTCCCACGACCTTTGCATTATAGACCTTGCCGTCATTGGTCTGGACGGAGATCTGCGGGTCGGCAACCTGTCCGCCCAGTGTCACCACGTGGGTGTTGGTCAGGATGTGACCATCCTTGTCAAAGATAATGCCCGAGCCCGAACCGCTTGAACTGCCACCCGACACCTCGATGGTGACTACGCTAGGGCTCGCCTTGGCTGCCGCTGCGGTGACTTCGGTGACCTTATCAGGATTGTTGATGACAACGCCCTGTTGTGGAGCCGAAGTCGAGGACACTGCACCGGCGTTGTTGCCGGAGATGAAATAGGTGGTACCAGCAGCCGCCAAACCGCCGACGAGTGCCGCAGCGACCATACCGGAGACCAGTGTGGCACTGGTGAACTTCTTTGCCCCGGAAGTTTTGCGCTCTGGTGGAACAGGATAGTTCACGTATGAAGCGTCCGGTGCACTGTAGGCCGCTGGATATTCCGGACCGTTGTGGGCACCCGAATTGTGATTGCCGTACTGAGCCCCGTGTCCGGCGCTGTGCTGCGCAGCATACTGTGGCTGCTCGGTCTGCGCTGGTGGAACATTCGCCGGCTGCTGTGCTGCAGTCGGCTGATTTTCATTATGTGCCGGTACGTCATTGCGTGGCATGCTGACCGTTGGTTCAGTTGGGTTCACGGGCAAGGCAGAAGTCGGCTGGTTATCGTCGACCGGCTGCGCATCGCTGCGTGGCATGCTGACCGTCGGGTCGACTGGATTTACCGGCTGTGAAGAGTCACCCAAGTTGTTGTCGCGTGGCTCATTCGGATTCTGGCTCATGGTTCGCCTCTTTCGAATTCTAGGATCTCTTGGGTTCTATTATTCAGTTCGGTTCTGTGGCATGAAACTGCACTAACTTTGCGCTCGCTGTGAGTTAACTATTCTCGCAGCTAAATGTCGTAGACGTGGCTCACTGGGGCAAATAGAATCAAAACGAAGTGAAAAATCACGTTCTACTAGGGACAGAACCCGTTCTGTTTCAGGTTCAATTCGACTTAGCAGTTCAGGTGGGAAGCATGGGAATCAAGGTTCGTCGATTGTTGGCGGGAGCCGTTTTGGCTTCGGTCGCAGGTCTAGGACTAGGTGTCCCCGCTATGGCGGAATCCCCAGTGACAATTCCTCCTGGAGACTTTATCGTCGACGACGCGAATGTTCTAGGTTCAGATATTGATGACCTAGAAAAGCAAATCACGCAGCTGCGAAACGATACAGGAATCAGCTTCTTCGCTGTCTATGTCGACGAGTTCACGGACCCGAATGACCCGCGTGAATGGGCCAAAGAGGTTTACACCAAAAAGAACATGGGCACCTCGGATGTTCTACTCGTCGTCGCTACCGAACAGCGTCAGGCTTATTTGGGCAGTTCAGAAAACAGCCCTATTAATGACTATCGGCAGGATATTTTCTCCAAGAAAGTTCTACCTGCGCTCAGCGATGATGATTGGGCCGGAGCAGCCGAGGGCGCAATCGACGGTATCGAAAGCGCTGCAAACAACGACCCCATTACTTCTGGTTCTTCATCCGGAATCAGTTTCTTTTGGGTGATGATCATCGTGGCCGGCGTCGGCGTCCTGGGCTTTCTGATTCTCAACCGTCGAAGCAAAAATAGGAATGCGCGCCTTCCTCAGGGACAGGCTCAAGGACCTATCGGTTATGGACAGCCGCAGACACAACTAGTTCCACTAGAACAGTTGCGCCGTCAGGCAGACCAGCTCCTGGTCGCAGCGGATGACTCGATTAGATCCTCAGAGCAGGAGTTGGGATTCGCAGAGGCTCAGTACGGCAAGTCGGCAATTGAGGTTTTTGCCAAGGATTTGTCCAATGCTAAAGAACAGCTGACCAAGTCGTTCCATCTGCAGCAGCAACTTGACGACGATATCCCAGACACTGAGCAAGATCAGCGCAACTGGCTGGGCGAGATTATTAGCCGTTGTGGTCAGGTAAATGAGATTCTGCAGAAACACGCAGATGCCTTTAAGTCGTTGAGGCAGTTGGAGCAAAACGCAGAAACGCGCATAACCGAGTTGACCGCCGAGCAGGAGCCCTTGAATCAAAAACTTTCCGCTCAGGTTTCAGTTCTTGAACAGCTCACCGCTAAATACGATCAAACGGCCGTCTCACAGATAATGGACAACGTCGAACAGGCTTCCGAGCGTCTGTCATTTTCGGCGTCAGCGCTGAAACAGGCTACTGACGAGTTGACGAAGGACCGTTCCGCTGCGGCTGCACTAATTCAGAACGCTGAGGAATCTCAAGATCAGGCAGGCGTCTTGATGGAGGCCATCACCAAGTCTGCCGAGGCGCTCAGACATGCAGATACCGATTTGGAATCCGCCGTTGCCCTCGCAGCACGAGACGTGGCACAAGCTAAGGCACTGGTTGACAATGGTTCACAGCCGGACCTGGCGGGTGCAGTTTCAACCGTTATGAGCACCTTGAACAGTATCAAACAATCTATTCAGGGCGGCAAGCACAATCCTCTGGCGCTCATTGCCCAGCTGGACGAGGCGTCAATGCCTTTGTCCTCGGCGCTGGCCACCCTTCGCAATCAGGCCGAGCAGCAAGAAGCTGCTCGGGCTCAGCTACAGAGCCTGCTGCGCACTGCTGAGTCACGTGTCGAGGGTACCGAGGACTACATCCGCGCACGACGCGGTGGAGTCCGTTCCTCAGCTCGTACCAGATTGTCCGAAGCACAGCGTTGTCTTGACGATGCACACTCAATGGAGCAGCGCGATCCGGCTACTGCAGTAGCTGCCGCACAGCGCGCCATCCAATTGGCAGATCAGGCTGCAAGCATGGCGGAACAGGACGTCAACGGTTTCGGTGGCGGTGACGGCTTCGGCTCTGACGGAGGCTTTGGTGGACGAGGTCGCGGCAGGGGCGGCATGTTCGACGGCATTGGCGGTGCAGTTCTCGGCGGCATTCTGATAGATTCCATTCTCAATGGCGGACATCGCGGAGGCCACGGTGGCGACGATTCGATGTTTGGAGGCGGCGGATTCGGCGGCTTCGGCGGTGGAGACGGTGGATTCGGTGGCGGCGACGGTGGAGGCTTCGGCGGCGCCGGCGGAAGCTTCTAAGGACTCACGCACTGAAAAGTTTTTTAGATGTAGTACCCATGATCGTTACATTCGATAGACAGGAAATCTGACCATGGTAAAGCAGTCAATCTTCGGGCGAATCACTCAACTCGCCAAGGCAAACATTAATGCGCTCCTCGATTCAGCAGAGGATCCACAGAAGATGATGGACCAGATGGTCCGCGACTACAACGACAACATCGCTGAAGCCGAGCAGGCAATCGCACAAACCATCGGCAACCTGCGAATGATCGAAGACGACTACAAAGAAGACGAACAGGCAGCTTCTGATTGGGGTAACAAGGCGCTGGCAGCGTCGAATAAGGCAGACGAGTTCCGGACTGCTGGTAATGCTACCGATGCTGCCAAGTTCGACAATCTTGCCAAGGTTGCGATTCAACGACAGATGCAAGCAGAGTCTGAAATGAAGACCGCTGAGCCGACAATCACCTCGCAGCGCGAGATCGTTGAGAAACTGAAAACCGGCCTGAACCAAATGAAGGAAAAGCGCACTGAATTGACGAGCAAGCGCGATGAGCTCATCGCTCGTTCCAAGGCCGCTCACGCTCAGAATCAAGTCAATGAAGCTGTCAAGGCAGTCAATATCATGGATCCTTCCAGCGAAATCGGACGCTTTGAGGAAAAGGTTCGTCGCGAAGAAGCTCGTGTTCGAGGCGCAGCGGAACTGGCCTCCTCAAGCCTTGACGCACAGTTCGAGTCCCTTGAGGACCTGGGAGAACAAACCGAGGTTGAAGCGCGGCTGGCGGCCTTGAAGGCAAAGCAGACCGGACAGCTCGAAGGTTAGTCTCCTTTCATCACGCATGCGACGATGGCTCCGAATCCTTAGTGATTCGGAGCCATCGTCGTATGGGCAAAAAGAAAGGACGGAAGCGATTGCTTCCGTCCTTGCCACTTTCGTGGCGGG
>NZ_JALDXV010000037.1:0-3308 GCF_032154645.1 Glutamicibacter sp.
CGCTCCTCGGCGTAGGCGATGCGGGCGATGCGCTCGAAGTCGGCTTCCACCTGCGGGTAGACGCCCTTCATGGCGTCGCGGGAGACCGGCAGCAGCTCCGGGAGCACCTCGGAGTCAACACCCATCAGGCGCATGGCGCGCACCGCGCGGCGGATCAGGCGGCGCAGCACGTAGCCGCGGCCCTCGTTGCCCGGGGTGACGCCGTCGGAAATCAGCATCAGCGAGGAGCGGATGTGGTCCGCGATCATGCGCAGGCGCACGTCGTTGGCGTGGTTTGGATCTTCAGGATCCTCGGTGGAGGTGTAGGTGACGGAAGCAAGTTCCGCCGCCTTGTCCAGGACTGGACGGACCTGGTCGGTCTCGTACATGTTCTCCACGCCCTGCAGGATCATTGCCAGGCGCTCAAGACCCAGGCCGGTGTCGATGTTGCGCTTTGGCAGTTCGCCGGCCACGTCGAAGTCGGTCTTGGAGCGTACGGCGGAGAGGCGGTACTGCATGAACACGAGGTTCCAGATCTCGATGTAGCGGGTCTCGTCCACCGCTGGGCCGCCCTCGATGCCGTACTGGGCGCCGCGGTCGTAGTAGATTTCCGAGCAGGGGCCTCCGGGACCGGGCTGGCCGGTGTTCCAGTAGTTGTCTTCCTTGCCGGTGCCGACCACGCGTTCGGTGGGCAGGCCGATCTCTTCTTGCCAGATGCGGCGGGCCTCGAGGTCCTTCTCCTCGCCGTCCTCGTAGACGGTGACCCACAGGCGGTCCTTCTCCAGGCCGTAGCCGCCGTCTTCGATACTGCTGGTCAGCAGCTCCCAGGCGAAGTGGATGGCGTCCTTCTTGAAGTAGTCGCCGAAGGAGAAGTTGCCGCACATCTGGAAGAAGGTGCCGTGGCGTACGGTCTTGCCGACCTCTTCGATATCGCCGGTGCGGATGCACTTCTGCACCGAGGTGGCGCGGGTGTACGGCGGCTCTTCGCGCGCGGTCAGGTAAGGGATGAAGGGGACCATGCCGGCCACCGTGAACAGCAACGATGGATCGGATGAGACCAGCGAGGCGCTGGGCACCGCCGTGTGGCCCTTAGAGACGAAAAAGTCGACCCACCGACGGGCAATTTCCTGCGTTTTCATCGTGTTACGGATGATCCCTTCACTTGGTGTCGTTCACGCCGAGGGCGGAACGCAATTCTTCTTCGCGGCTGCGCATTCCGGTGAGGAACGCCTCCGCAATTTCCGAGGCGCGATCGGCATATTTACCGATCTGGCGATTCAGCGCCGCCCCGGATGAAACTTCGGTGTATTTTTTGGACGCCAGCACGCCAATGCCGACGCCGATCGAAACCCACAAGAGCTTTTTCATTCTAGTCTCCTCGCCTTAAGTTCTTGAACTAAATAGCTGTTGGCCAACATGGCAATCTGGTGGGAGTACCTTGTTAGCGGGCTATGTCTAGCGGCTGCGACGCGCCTTGCCAGAAGGCTTGGAGTTCATCGCCGCCTTCACGCCCTCGGTGAAGGCTGCAATCTTGATCAGCGGCCTGCCGACGGTGGCGGCGATCAGAGAGGACAGCGCCGAGACGTTGGCGGTGGCGTCGGAGACGTTGGTGGTGATGGTGTCCACCTTCTTGAGCTGATCGTTGGTGGTGGCGACCGTATTGGTCACCTCCCCGATCAGCGGGGTGGTTCCGTCTGCCAGGTCCTTGATGGAGCCGCGCAGTTCGTCGAATACCTTGCCCAGCTTGATGATCGGCACCGCGAGGAATGCCACCAAGATGACAAATGCTCCCGCGGCAATAAGCCCTGCGATATCCGAACCCGACATGTGCTTCCTCTTCTGCTTGGGTTTTTGGTGCCAGTCCACCTTATCGAAATCTTCGCTCCGACAGGTAGTTAAGCCAAGGGCCCGCAACCGGGTGCCGGTTGCGGGCCCTTGCTAGCGCACGGTTTAGCGTGCGTAGTACTCGACCACGAGGTTCTCTTCGCAGGTCACTGGGATCTCAGCACGCTCTGGTGCACGCAGGTAGGTTGCCTGCAGGGATTCCAGCTTCACGTCCAGGTAAGCAGGAACGGCTGGCAGCACCTGTGCATGCTCGCCGGCTGCTGCCATCTGGAATGGAACCATCTTCTCGCTCTTCTCGTGAACGTGGATCAGCTGACCCGGCTTCACGCGGAACGATGGGCGGTCAACACGCTGGCCGTTGACCAGGATGTGACGGTGCACAACCAGCTGGCGAGCCTGCTGGATGGTGCGGGCGAAGCCGGCGCGCAGAACAAGTGCATCCAGGCGGGACTCGAGCAGAGCCAGCAGGTTGTCACCGGTCTGGCCGCCAAGACGCTTGGCTTCCTTGAAGGCGTTCAGCATCTGAACTTCGCGGATGCCGTACTGGGCGCGCAGACGCTGCTTTTCGCGCAGACGAACAGCGTAGTCGCTGTCCTGCTTCTTGCGGGCGCGGCCATGCTGGCCTGGACCGTATGGGCGGCGCTCCATGTACTTTTCAGCTTTTGGAGTCAGGGCAAGGCCGAGGGCACGCGAAAGGCGTACGGTACGGCGGGCACGGGCGTTAGCCATTGATGTGTCCTTTTCGTTTAGCGACGGGTATCTACTGGCCTCCGGGTCGGAGAGTGTGTGGGCGTCGCGTCCCGCTAATCACTGCAACCGTGAACGAGCACGGCTTGCCAGCCAAGTTTCAAGTTTACACGAATCCACAGGCGCGCCGCGTGAGGCATGGGCCACACCCGCTAGCGTTTGCGCCGCGGATCCTTGGCCCGGATGATCTCCCGCAGGCGCTGAAGCCTGGTGCCGATGGTCTTCTCAGCGCCGTTGGCCGTGGGCGTGTAGTAGTTCGTTCCCACCAGGTCGTCGGGCAGGTACTGCTGGGCGGCGATGGAATGCGGTGCATCGTGAGAATAGATGTAGCCCACCCCGTGGCCCAGCTGCTTGGCCCCCGGGTAGTGCGAGTCGCGCAGATGGTCGGGCACTAGAGAGCCCTTGCCTTCGGCCACGTCCGCAAGGGCTGCGTTGATTGCGTTGTAGGAGGCGTTGGACTTCGGAGCGGTGGCCAGGTGCACGGTGGCCTGGCCGAGCATGATGCGAGCCTCCGGCATTCCGGTCAGCGCCACGGATTGAGCTGCCGCCACCGCCAGCGGAAGGGCCGTGGGATCTGCCATGCCGACATCTTCGCTGGCGCTGATCATCAGCCGGCGTGCGATGAAGCGCGGGTCCTCCCCCGCCGCCAGCATGCGGGCGAGGTAGTGCAGGGAGGCGTCCACGTCGGAGCCGCGGATGGATTTGATGAACGCGGAGATGATGTCGTAGTGCTGGTC
>NZ_JALDXV010000014.1:0-84758 GCF_032154645.1 Glutamicibacter sp.
CCATGGCCCCGACCACACCGCAGGAGCCGGGACTAAATGCCGTCCCAAGCTACGAGGAAGAGCAAACGCAGGCTCGGTTTGATGCGTTGATCGAGAAGGATTCTCGCGTGGAACCACGCGACTGGATGCCGGCTCCCTACCGCAAGACCCTGACCCGTCAGGTCTCCCAGCACGCCCACTCCGAAATCATCGGCATGCAGCCGGAGGCTAACTGGATCACCCGCGCCCCATCGCTGAAGCGCAAGTCGATCCTGATGGCCAAGGTGCAGGATGAGGCTGGCCACGGCCTGTACCTGTACTCGGCCGCCGAGACCCTGGGGACACCGCGTGACGAGCTCAACGACCAACTGCTGACCGGCCGGGCCAAGTACTCATCGATCTTCAACTACCCTGCACGTTCGTGGGCGGACATGGGAGCCATCGGCTGGCTGGTCGACGGCGCAGCCATCGCCAACCAGGTGCCGCTGTGCCGCGCCTCCTACGGACCCTACGGCCGCGCCATGGTGCGCATCTGCAAGGAAGAATCCTTCCACCAGCGCCAGGGCTTCGAGATCCTGCTCTCGCTCTCACGCGGCACCGAAGCGCAGAAGAAGATGGCCCAGGACGCCATCAACCGCTTCTACGAGCCTTCGCTGATGATGTTCGGTCCACCGGATGACCAGTCGCCGAACTCCCAGCAGTCCATGGCCTGGAACATCAAGCGCTTCTCCAACGATGAACTGCGCCAGCGCTTCGTCGGCATGATCGCCGAGCAGGTCAAGGTCCTGGGTCTGACCCTGCCGGATCCCGAACTGCGCTATGACGAAGAGAAGAAGCAGTGGATCCACAAGGATCTGAACTGGGACGAATTCATGGCAGTGATCAAGGGCAACGGCCCGGTCAACGCCCAGCGTTTGGAGCGCCGCCGCGAAGCACACCGTGAGGGTGCCTGGGTTCGCGAAGCCGCCGCCGCCTACGCCGCAAAGCAAGCACAAAGTGAGGTTGCCTAACATGAGCCAGAGCAATTGGCCCCTGTGGGAAGTTTTTGTCCGATCATCGCGCGGTCTCTCGCACGTTCACGCCGGATCGCTGCATGCACCGGACGCCGAGATGGCGGTGCGCAACGCCCGCGACCTGTACACGCGGCGCAATGAGGGCGTCTCCCTGTGGGTTGTGAAGTCCAGCGACATCATCAGCTCCGACCCGGATGAGAAGGACGCGTTCTTCGAATCCCCTCAGGGCAAGGACTACCGCCATGCGACCTATTACAAGGCCAGCGAGGGAGTGAAGCACCTGTGAATCACGACGAACTCGATGCCACCCTGGACAGCTTCGGCGACGCGCTGGCCTCGGCCACCCGCGTCACCCCGGGCAACGCCCTGCGTCCGGAGGACATCGCCGTGGACGGCGTTGCCCCTAGCCAGGAAGTCGCAGCCTATGCACTGACCCTTGGCGACGACTCGCTGATCCTAGCTCAGCGCCTCTCGCATTGGATCTCCCGTGGACCGGAGCTGGAAGAAGACATAGCCCTGGGCAACATCGCCCTGGATGTGCTGGGCCACGCCCGCTCCTTCCTGACCTACGCGGGTCTTGCCATGGGCAAGACCGAGGACGACCTGGCCTACTGGCGCGAAGAAGAGGAATTCACCTCGCTGTGGATGGTCGAACAGCCCAACGGGCACTTCGGCGTCACCATCATCCGACAGCTGATCCTCTCCATCTACCAGCACCTGTTGTACTCCAAGCTGGCGCAGTCTGCCGACGAAACCCTGGTGGCGATCTCCGCCAAGGCAGTCAAGGAAGTCGACTACCACCGCGACCACTCCATCATGTGGACCATCCGTCTGGGATTGGGAACCGAAGAGTCGGCAGAAAAAATGCGCCACGCACTTGACATCCTGTGGCCCTACGTCGATGAAATGTTCCTGGACGAAGAGATCCACCGCGCCCTGCCCGAGGTAGCCGTACTGCCATCGAGCCTGCGCGAAGACTGGGAGAAAGAAATTTCCGCAGTGCTGGCCGAGGCCGGACTAGAGATTCCAGCCACCGGGCAGTCAATGGCCCACGGACGCCGCGGAGAGCACTCCGAGCATCTTGGCTACATCCTGGCCGAGATGCAGGTGCTTGCTCGCAAGCACCCCGGTGCCACCTGGTAACCAATCAACCAACCCTTTGCCCGATAAGGGGGAGCAGTCTTGAGCAAGCTGATCGCCAACACCGAGGATTTGTTCGCCATCGCCTCGAAGGTGAGCGACCCGGAAATTCCAGTGCTGTCCATTGCAGACCTCGGCATCCTGCGCGAGGTGAACGTCGTCGCGGATGACGCGGTGCAAGTAGTCATCACGCCGACCTATTCCGGCTGCCCGGCCATGGACGTGATCACCGAAGACCTGTACAAGGTGTTCGGCGAGGCTGGATACGAGCAAGTTGAAGTGAAGCTTGTGCTGACCCCCGCCTGGTCTACCGACTGGATGACCGAAGAAGGCAAAGCCAAATTGGAAGACTACGGCATCGCCCCGCCGACCGGGCGGGGCCATGCCGGGCGCGTAACACTTGGCATGAGCGTCAAATGTCCGCGCTGCCATTCGCTGAACACGCGCGAACTGGCCCGTTTTGGATCCACATCCTGCAAGGCGCTGTACACCTGCAAAGACTGCTTGGAACCCTTCGACTACTTCAAGGTGCTCTCATGACCGACCAAACCACACCCATCCGTCGACGTGCGGCATTTCACCGACTCACCGTCTCCAACGTCCGCCGATTGACCAAAGACTCTATCGAGGTCACCTTCGCCGTTCCCGAAGAACTCAGCGAAGAATACGACTACGTTGCCGGCCAATATGTGGCGCTGCGCAAGGAACTGCCCAACGCCGAGGGCGAACTAGTTGAACTGCGCCGCTCCTACTCGATCTGCGCTGCGCCCACCGGAGATGAGATCAAGGTGGCCATCAAGCGCGACCTCGGCGGTCTGTTTTCCACCTGGGCTAATGAATCTTTGGAAGCCGGAGAGCAGATCGACGTGATGAGCCCGGCCGGTGCCTTCATCTCCAAACACCGGCTGACCGAGATCAACAACCCTTCCTCCATCGACACCACCAGCCAGGATCACTTCGTTGCGGTGGCTGCTGGCAGTGGCATCACCCCGGTGATGGCCATCGCCCGCACGATCCTCGAAGCCAACGAGAATACTCGCTTCGATCTGGTGTATGCGAACAAGGCGGCCATGGATGTCATGTTCCTGGAAGAACTGGCAGACCTGAAGGACCGCTATCCTTCACGCCTGGCCCTGCACCACGTGCTCAGCCGTGAGCAGCGCATCTCGCCGCTGCTCTCAGGACGCATCGACGCAGAGAAGCTGACCACGCTGCTGAACACCGTGGTTCAGGCACCGAGCGTTGACGAATGGTTCTTGTGCGGTCCCTTCGAGCTGGTACAGCTGGTCCGCGACCAGCTTTCGGGCATGGACATCCCCGCGGAGAAGGTTCGCTTCGAGTTGTTCACCACCGGTGAGCCGACCAAGCCGCAGGGCCAGATCGGCCGCCCGGTTCAGGTTGACGAAGATGAGGAAAGCTACGAGATCAGCTTCACCCTCGACGGCCTGCAGGGCGAGGTCAAGTCTCCGGTGCGCGCCAATGAAACGGTGCTCAACGCGGCCCTTCGCGTGCGTCCGGATGTACCCTTCGCCTGTGCTGGCGGAGTGTGCGGCACCTGCCGAGCAAAGGTGACCTGCGGATCGGTCACCATGGCGGAGAATTACGCACTGGAACCGGACGAGGTCGAGGCCGGCTACGTCCTGACCTGCCAGTCGCACCCAACCACCGAAAAGCTCAGCGTCGACTTCGACGCCTAGGAAGGCCGACTTCATGATCGAATTAACGATTGCCGACTCGGTGGCCCGGATCGTGCTCAACGCTCCGCAGAAGATGAACTCCTTGGACGAGGCGGCGTTGGCCGAGCTGTCCGAGGCCTTCGACACGGCGGCCGCCGGGGTGCGCAGCGGTCAGGTGCGTGCCCTGGTGCTCACCGGCGAAGGACGCGGGTTCTGCGCGGGCCGCGACATCTCCGGGGTCAACCCCGCGGACGACGATGTTATCGGATACCTTGAAGGCAAGGTCCAGCCGCTGCTGGAAAAGATGTCGAGCTTCCCCGCACCCACCTTCGCGCTGGTGCAGGGTGCCTGCCTGGGCGTCGGGCTGGGGCTGGCCATCGCCACCGATGTGGTCTACGTGGCCGACAACGCAAAGATCGGCTCGCCATTTGCCAACCTCGGCGCGACCTTGGACTCCGGCGGACACTGGTTGTTCACCGAGCGCCTGGGTGCCCACCGCACCCTCGACATGATCTACACCGCGGAGCTGATTTCCGGGGCTGAAGCCGTTCGTTCCGGGCTGTTCTCCCGTTCTTTCCCCGCCGATGAACTGGCAGAGCGCGGCAATGAAATCATCGCCAAGGTGGCGCAGGGCGCCACCCAGGCATTTGTCGCCTCCAAGGAACTGGTTGCAGAGATCCGCGATCAGCGGGTGGGTTTGTGGGCCTCGATGCAAACCGAGAACCGCGCGCAGGCCGCCCTGTGCGATACCGCGGACTATGCGGAGGGCTTCAAGTCCTTCCAGGAAAAGCGCAAGCCGGAGTTCACCGGCAAGAAGTAGTTTTATTTCGGCGAAAACGCGCCGTCAGACCTGTCAGGGGCTGGCGGCGCGTTTTTGTATTTCTTCACAAGACTGCAGGTGACACGAGGTTTATGATTCGGAGAAAGCCATGATAGTTTCTCCTCATCGCGTGATCCATATCACGCAACCTGTGAGCAGCGGGCAGGGTTGTAATGAGCTGACGCCGATTGGCGTCGTCTCACGCGCCCTACACAGAAGGAAATATCAATGGCACGATCTCTTGCCGTGGCGGCGGCAGCCGCCCTGGTGCTCACCGGCTGCAGCGCAGCCCCGCAGGTGGAAGAAGTGAAAAGTTCAACTCCCGACGAACCTGTACGAGTCGCTATGCTGCTGGCTGGGAACTCGCAGGACGGCGGATTCATGGAATCCGGGTATCGGGGCCTGCAGCGTGCAGAAAACGAACTCGGTGTCGAGATCAGCCACACCGAAGGGGTGGAGCCAAAGCAGGAGCAGCTGGAAAAGGCCCTACGCGACCTGGGCGAATCCGGCGTGGACATGATCATCGCGCACGGCGGACAGAACTCGGCAGCGGCCAAGATCGTGGCCGCGGAGTATCCCCAGATCCAATTCGTGGTGACCCAATCGGACGCCAAGGGCCCGAACCTGTCAAGCTACGAGGTCCTGCAGGAGGAGTCGGCATGGTTGGCCGGCGCCGCTGCGGGCCTCTTGACCGAAAGCGATGTGGTGGGCCACATGTCGGGAATTCGTCCGGTTCCCGGCCTGAAGGGGCGGGCGGCCTTTGTCGATGGAGTCCAACACACCAATCCCGAGGCCAAAGTGCTGACCAATTTCTCCGGCGACCAGGATGACGTGCAACTGGCAAAGAAGATCGCGCTGGCTGAAATCGAGGCTGGTGCAGACAACATCTTCACCATGCTCAACGCTGGACGTCCGGGAGTCGCGGAAGCCATCGAAGAATCAGGGGCGGCCCGCCAATTCGGCAATGTGCGCGACTTTACCCAGGATGACCCCAAGGTGTTCGTCGGATCTGCCGTTGCAGACTCTGGAGCCGCTGCCTATTCCGCGGTAGAGGACTTTGTCAAGGGCGAGTATCGGCCCGATCGGACGGTACAAATCGGATTGGAGAAACCGGAGGCCGTTCGGTTGACCCTTGCCGATGATGTGCCTGATAACGTGAAGTCCGACGTCGCCGACCTTGCGCAGCAGATCGTCGCGGACGACATCGAAGTGAAGACCGACTATGACGGCCCTGAGTTCGAAGTGCCCTAAGCGGCCGAGGCGCCCATGAAAACCAGTAGACGAACTGCCCAAGAGTCCAGCGCTTGAGGGCAGTTCGTCTTTTCGGCCTGAGCTGCTTACCGGGTGTCGGTGTCTTCGAAGATGAGCAGGGTCTGCGTATCGAGCACCGTGGGCAGCGACTGCAGCTCTTCGAAAACGACGCGGCGAAGGTCCAGGTTGTCCTTGGCGCGCACCAGCAGGATCACATCGAAATTACCGCCCACCAACCCGATGTGGTGCACCTCCGGAATGGACGCGAGGTGGTCGCGCAGCTCCCTCCACGAGTGCTGGCGCAGCTTCAAGGTCACGTAGGCGCTGGCTTTAAGGCCAGTTTTTACCGGATCAATGACCGCCGTGTAGCGGGTGATGACCCCCGCGTCCTGAAGCTTCGCGATCCGCGAATACGCATGGGCTCGGGAGACATGGACCTTCTGCGCCACAGTGGTCACCGACTGGCGGCCATCGCTGGTCAGCTCGGCCAGGATGGCGCGGTCGACGTCGTCCAGTTTGAGTTCCGCTTCCGCGGCCATTGAAGCTCCTAAAACATGGGTCGGACGAGACTTCGTCAAACACAATTTCCTGATACAAATCGTCTACAAGTATAAGGATCTCATACTCAACTTTCCACGATTGAAGCTTTGACTGGATACAGATTGCAACTGATACCCATAATTAGTGGCAAATGATGTTTAGGTGAAACGAGTCACGGACAATGGTGTCCCGTGTCTCCACCAATGCCACGAAAGGTGGGAGAACATGAGCACTGACGCTACCGCAGATCGCATCTCAGAAGTCAGCCGGAAATTCGGGATCACCCCGGAAGATTACATGTTGCCAGCACGCCACATGATCAATCTCCTGGATCCAGATGGCACCCTGCGTCCACAAGACCAGCAGGGCACCGAACCAGGCCACGAATACCCATTGCCAAGCCCGGCCCGCCTCATGGAAGCCTATTCCGCCCTGGTGACCGGCCGCCGCGTCAACGACCAGAACTCGGCCTTGGTCCGTCAGGGCCGCATGGCGGTATACCCATCGAGCCACGGACAGGAAGCCTGCCAGGTGGCGGCCGCACTGTGTTTGGAAGACGGCGACTGGCTGTTCCCCACCTACCGCGACACCGTCGCCGTGCTCACCAAGGGTGTCGCGCCCATGGAGGTTATGACCAGCTTTCGCGGTGAATGGCACTGCGGCTACGACCCCAAGGCCTACAACTGCGCGCCGATGTCCACCCCGCTGACCACCCAGCTGCTGCATGCGGTGGGAGTGGCCCACGCCGCCAAGCTGCGCGGCGAAAACACCGTCGTTGTAGCAATGTGCGGCGACGGCGCCACCTCCGAGGGCGACTTCCATGAGGCGCTGAACTTCGCTGCGGTGTTCAACCTGCCGGTGATCTTCTTCGTACAGAACAACAAGTACGCGATCTCCGTACCGTTTTCCCAGCAGTCCGCGGCCCCATCGCTGGCCCACAAGGCAGTGGGCTACGGCATGGCGGGCGAACGCGTAGATGGGAACGACCTGATGGCCCTGATGTCGGTGATGACCCGCGCGGTCCGCCTGGCCCGCGAGGGCAACGGCCCGCTGCTGATCGAGGCGCACACCTACCGCATGCAGGCCCATACCAACGCCGATGACGACAAGCGCTACCGCGAAGACGCCGAGGTCACCGAGTGGAAGGCCAAGGATCCGGTGACCCGCATGCAGGCCTACCTCGACGATGCGGGACTGCTCACCGAGGACGCGGCAGCCAAGATCACCGAGGCCGCCGAGGCGGTGGCCAAGGATCTGCGCGACGGCATGAACCAGGACGCCAACACCGATCCGCGTGAGCTCTTCGAGCACGTATTCTCCACCAAGACCCCACAGCTGGCCGAGCAGCAGGCGCTGCTGGCCGACGAACTAGCCCGCGAGGAGGCCTAAGATGACTACCACCACTTCGCAGGTGAACCCGAACGTCTCCGACGCTACCGCCCGCGCGGCGGCCAAAGCCGCGGCGCAGAACCAGCCGGTGACCTTCGGCAAGGCGCTGAACACCGCGCTGGCTGACGCGCTGAGCGCCGAAAAGTCGGTGGTCATCTTCGGTGAGGATGTGGGAACCCTGGGCGGCGTCTTCCGCATCACCGATGGTTTGACCGCGCGCTTCGGCTCCGAACGCTGCTTCGATACCCCGCTGGCAGAATCCGGCATCGTCGGCATGGCGGTGGGTATGGCGATGAACGGCATGCGCCCGGTCATCGAAATGCAGTTCGATGCCTTCGCCTACCCGGCCTTCGAGCAGATCAACTCGCACGTAGCCAAGATGCGCAACCGCACCCAGGGCCGCCTGCCGCTGCCAATGGTCATCCGCATCCCCTACGCCGGCGGCGTGGGCGGCGTGGAGCACCACTGCGACTCCTCCGAGGCCTACTACTCGCACACCCCGGGCCTGAAGGTCTTCACCCCATCCACGGTGGCCGACGCCTACCTGATGCTGCGCGAAGCCATTGACTCCGAGGATCCGGTGATCTTCTTCGAACCGAAGAAGCTGTACTGGTCCAAGGAACAGGTTGATCTGGAAGAACTTGCCGCCGAGTACGAGGCACGCAAGGCCGCGAAGACCGAGGGCGTTGCACGTATCGCCCGCGCCGGCAAGGACGCCACCCTGATCACCTACGGTCCAAGCGTTTCGGTGGCCATGGAGGCTGCCAAGCTGGCTGCCGAAGAGGGCATCAGCCTAGAGGTCGTTGACATCCGCACCATCGTGCCATTCGACGATGAAACCGTGAGCGCCTCGGTGCGCAAGACCGGCCGCGCCATCGTCGTGGCCGAGGCCCAGGGCTTCGCCTCGGTGGCCAGCGAGATCGTCGCCCGCGTCCAGGAGCGCTGCTTCCACTCGCTGGCAGCTCCCGTGCTGCGTGTGACAGGATTCGACATCCCATTCCCAGCCCCGACGCTGGAAAAGTACAACCTGCCAAGCGCCGAGCGCATCTTGGACACCCTCGACCAGCTGCAGTGGGAGGCATAAAGTGGCCATCAAAACATTCTTGCTGCCGGACCTCGGCGAAGGTCTGACCGAGGCCGAACTGGTGCGCTGGATGATCGCCGAAGGTGACGCTGTGGCCATCGACCAGCCCATCGCAGAGGTTGAAACCGCCAAGTCGCTGGTGGAGATTCCGAGCCCCTTTGAGGGCACCGTCTCCACCCTGCACGGTGAAGCGGGTCAGATGATGCTGGTTGACGAGCCGTTCTTCTCCGTCAACACCGGGGGAGAAGCCGAAGCAGAGGCACCTGCCCAGGCGCCCGCCGAAGGTGCGCAGTCATATCTGGAAGAGGAGCTTGCGGGCACCCAGGTCCCAGCCGAAGAAGCAGAGGACGAGGGCAGCGGCAATGTGCTGATCGGCTATGGCACCAGCGCGGCGAAGAAGACCAGCCGTCGCCGACGCCCGCGCACCGGGATCACCACCGCCGCTTCTTCTTCGGAGACCAGCACCCGGGCGGTCCGCGTGATCAATCCGCTGGTGCGCAAACTGGCTCGCGAGCACTCCATCGATATCCGCCAGGTCCAGGGCACCGGGCCTGAGGGGCTCGTGCTGCGCGCGGACGTCGAGGCGTTGATCGACGCTGCGCCTCCGGCCGCTTCGGCAGCCCCGTCGGGTGCCTCGGAGGTGCCCGCAGCGGTGCCAGCCGCGGCCGTCGCGGAGCCTGTCGCCCCGGCCGACGGAGCAGATAAGCGCACCGGACTGCCGCTGGCATCGAGTCAGGTGCTATCCGGCGTGCGCAAGACCATTGCCAATGCCATGAGCACCTCGCGCCGCGAAATCCCTGAAGCCACCGTGTGGGTCGACGTGGATGTCACCAAGCTGCTGAAGCTGCGTACCAAGATCAAGGAAGCAGAAGGCCAGGCGCCGAGCATCATGGCCCTGATCTCCCGCTTCACCGTGGCCGGCCTGCAGCGCTTCCCGGAGCTGAACAGCCGCATCGATGTGGAAGCAGACGGCTCGCTGCGCCACACCATCTTCAACGGCGTGAATCTTGGCTTCGCCGCCCAGACCGACCGCGGCCTAGTGGTTCCCAACGTGCGCGACGCCCACAAGCTGAACGCCAAGGAACTCTCAGCCGAGTTCGCCCGCCTGGCATCTCTGGCACGTGAAGGCAAGGCAGGGGTCGCAGACCTCTCCGGCAGCACCTTCACCATCAACAACTACGGCGTGTTCAACGTGGACGGCTCCGCGGCGATCATCAACTATCCGGAAGCAGCCATCCTTGGCCTAGGCCGGATTGTCGAGAAACCATGGGTTGTCAACGGGAAGATCAAGGTCCGCTCCATCTGCGAACTGACCCTGAGCTTCGACCATCGCGTCTGCGACGGCGGCACCGCAGCAGGATTCCTGCGCTATGTCGCCGATGCCATGACCGATCCAAAGTCGGCGCTGGCTTCGCTCTAATCACAGGGTTTGGGCCCCTGCACCACCTGGTGCAGGGGCCCTAGCCATGGGTGCCGGCGGTCGAGGCGACGATATTTCCAAGTCAACTAAATTTTCCAATAAGCTGGTAGTTCAACCTGTGACCGCTGTACCGCACGCGGCCGACAGGCCCAACGTGAGAGGGGTTCACCATTTCCACCGAACGCATTGAGGTCAAGAACCGTTCCACTGTCATAGCGCTCCTATGGCTGCCATTGCTGCTGGTGGTGCTCACCCGTCTGATCTTGGGAAATTCACTGCCCGAAATCACTGCAACCCACTGGTCTGAGAGCCGCTACCCAGACGGCTTCACCATGACCTCGGTGTTCTTCACCGCCAGCGTTACCGTGACACTGCTCGGCGCGGTGCTGGGCCAGGCGGCCTTGGGCCTGCGCCGCAAACCGGTGGCCCTGCTTGGCCTATTGTTCGTCGGGAGCCTTGCGGCCTGGACCATGTTCGGTGTATTTCTCAGCTCGGCGGTGCCAACTGCCTTGGCGGGGGACCCCACGCAGGCGGTCAGCGGAGGATGGATCTTCGCCGCGATGCTCACCCCGCTGATCGGCCTGGCGCCGTTGTGGATCTGCGGCGTCTTCCAGCAGAACTCCAAATACTCCCGTGACAAGCGCAAGGCGCGCATCGCCGCGGCCCAGGGCCATACGCCCGTGCAGAAGCCGGCCCTCACCACCGCCGAGATGAACCAGGACTTCAACGAAACCATGTCCGGCCCTTGGCTGATCTGGGTTGTCGCCGCGGTCATCATCGGCGCAGGCGTTTTTGCGCTCTCTTCCAGCGATACCGGCAGCGGGGCAACCGACTGGATTACCTTGATCATCGGCTTTGCCATGATCGTAGTGGTGACCCCCGTGGTGCTGGGACTGGCAAAAATCCGGGTGACGGTGAGAAATGACAAGTTGCGGGTGTCCAGCGCCATCTTTGGTTTCCCGCTGAAGACCATCGACATTTCCGAGATTGCGACGGTGACCAGCGAAGAGATCATCCCCATGGAATGGGGCGGTTGGGGTTGGCGTTTCTTCCCCGGAGGTTCGGCAGTAGTGATGCGCCAATTCGAAGGCCTGGCTGTTGAACTGAAGGATCAGCGCCGATTTGCCGTCACCATCGGTGACTCGCAGCGGGCGGCAACCAAGCTCAACGCCCTGATGAAACGCGGTGCCTAGCCGCGTGCGGGACCGATGACCACCGAGCGCAGCAGCAGCCCCGAGAAGAGGGCCACGGTGAGCACATGTGCGATCCCGATGAACGCGTAGCTGATCAGCAAGGCTTCGGGCACCTTTTGGATATGCGGGTGGGGGAGTACAAGGGACAGCACGATGACCACGACCCAGGTGATGAAGCTGAGGATCCCTGCGGTGCGCGACCACGACGTTTCGCCGATCTCATGGCTCAGTGGCTGGATCCGCTGCAGCACCGCGCTGGCCACGATCATCCAGAACGCCGCCACCAAGAAACCTGCGGCGATATCGCTGGGCCGATGCCAGCCGCACACAAGCGTGGCAAGCCCGGTAGCCGTGGCGAAGATCCACGCCACGGGTTGAACCACCGGGCGCAGCCTGGGCGGAGACATGACGTACATCAGCCCCATGGCGGCGGCGGCCGCCGTCGTATGCCCCGAAGGGAAGGAATTTCCGGAGGTTCCGAAGTTGAAATCCGGGCGCACCAAGATCGCATGCTTGAGCACTTGGGTGGTTGCCATGGCGGCGCCCGCGGCGGCGATGGCGATGATCGCCCGCAGGAAACTGCGGTCTCTGATCACCCGATACAGCAAGAACACCGCGGCCATGACGCCGCAGATCCACGGCAACAGGTCGAGGAACTGGCGCACCGGCTGCTGCAGCGTGGTTGAAGGCCACCATCGGGACCACACCGCAAACCCGACCTCGTCGGCCCACTGTCCGGCACGGAATCTGACGAAAAACAGATACTCGACAACAAACATTCCTACAGCCAGCAGCGCGGCCCACCACCACTGAATGTGGCGCGGGGAAAGCAGAGCTGGTTTGCGGGTCATAACTCTAGGGTGTCATACCCCCGGTGCCCGAACGCAGCCTTGAAGCATGTAACTATCGCCACCCTCGCTAGGCTAGGGGTATGAATATGCAGCTGCCGAGCCTCGAAGAGATCATCGAACACAGCCACGTTGTCAGCCTCGATATGCGGGTGAAGTTCCGCGGCGTGACGCAGCGCGAAGCACTGCTGATCCAAGGCCCTGCAGGGTGGGGCGAGTTCTCCGCCTTCCTCGAATACGGGCCGGCAGAAGCCAGCAAATGGTTGGCCGCAGGCATCGAGGCGGCCTACCAGCCGTTCCCCACACCGCTGCGCAGCAGCATACCGGTTAATGCAACGCTGCCGGCGGTCGGCGCCGGCGAGGTCGGCAGGGTGCTGGAAAATTACGACGCCCCGCATACCATCAAGATCAAGGTTGCCGAAAAAGGCCAGAGCTTTGACGATGATCTGGCGCGGGTGGCCGAGACGCGCCGGCTCTACCCCGACGCGGCGCTGCGGGTAGACGCCAACATGGGGTGGGACATTCCCACCGCGGTTGCCGCCCTGGAACGATTGAGCGACTTCGACCTGCAGTACGCCGAACAGCCGGTGCCGGGAATCATCGGATTGGCGGAAGTACGGAGGCAGCTGCGCGCTCGGCATGTGGAGCTGAAGATTGCGGCCGACGAAGCGGTCAGGAAGCACAGCGACCCGCTGGAGGTATCTCGGCTGGGTGCGGCCGACCTCATGGTGATCAAGGCGCAGCCGCTGGGCGGAATTCAGGCGGTGTTGGACATCGCCGCCCAGGCGCAACTCGACGTGGTGGTCTCCAGCGCCCTGGATACCTCCATTGGGCTGGCCCAGGCGGCCGCGTTGGCTGCCGCACTGCCCGAACTGCCCTATGCCTGCGGACTGTCGACCGGCACCTTGCTTGCCCAGGATGTGACCAGCCGGCCGCTGCTGGCCACCGCCGGATACCTTCCGGTGCACCGGGTCGAGCCCGAGGAACTGCTGCTGCGCGACCTGAATCCGGGGAAGGAACGCACCGCCTGGTGGCACCGCCGCTTGGCCGAATGCTATGCGGCCTTGAAAGAAAACGCCGAGGTCAACGACTGAAGTTTTCCCACCGTTAACCTTTTGGCAGGAATCAGGCCATGTGCAGGTGAAAATCTCTAATCGCTTCATGCCCCACAATGAAAGCCATTAAACGAGGAAGAGACCACCACATGAATCCCACTCGCACCCTGCTGCCCATGCTCGGACACACCCGCGGCGGACGCTCCGCCGCCACCTGCCACTTCAAATGCGCCGATGCCTGCACCAAGCCAGAGTGCAATACGTCGTCGAACAGCTACTTCAAGGACGTTGCCGAGCAGGCGCTCTCACGCCGGCAGATGCTCGGATTGGGAGCGATCGGCGCCTCGGCGCTGGTAGTAGGCCCGCAGCTCTTCGGTGCACCGCAGGCATCGGCCGCGGTGACGCTGGCCGGCAAGCAACCGGCGGGCAAGGGGAAGCTGGGATTCACCGCCATTGAACCGGTATCGCGCTCGGTAGACAACCTCAGCGTGCCGCAGGGCTATGAATGGCACGGCATCATCCGCTGGGGCGATCCGCTGTTCAAGAACACCGCCGACTTCGATGCAGCCAAGCAGAGCGCCAAGAACCAGGGCGAGCAGTTCGGCTACAACTGCGACTACCTGGACATCATTGTCGACAAGTACTCGGGACGCTCGGGCGTGCTGGTGGCGAACCACGAATACACCAATGAAGACATGATGTTCGATGCGACCTGGTTTGAAAACAACAAGGACGAGGCGCGCCGCATCGCCATGAACGCCCACGGCTTCTCGGTGGTCGAAGTGACCCGCAAGAAGAACGACAAGAAGTGGACCTACGTTCGCGGCGGCGAACGCAACCGGCGCATCACGATGTCCACCGAATTCCGGGTCGACGGGCCCGCGGCAGGCAGCGACCTGCTCAAGACCGTCGCCGACCCCGCAGGCACCACGGTACTGGGCACCTTGAACAACTGCTCCGGCGGCACCACACCCTGGGGCACCGTGCTCTCCGGTGAGGAGAACTACGACCAGTACTTCCGCGGCCGCGGCACCGCCGAAGAAGCCCGCTACGGCATCGGCACCGGCGCCACCGGGCGCGGCTGGGAGGACACCGACCCGCGCTTCGGGCTGAACCATGAGGGCTATGAGAACGAGGCCAACCGCTTCGGCTGGATCGTTGAAATCGATCCGCAGAACCCCAACTCCACCCCGGTCAAGCACACCAACCTGGGCCGCTTCAAGCACGAGGGTGCGAACGTGCGCATCGCCAAAAACGGCAAGGCGGTAGCCTACTCGGGCGATGACTCGCGCTTTGAATACGTGTACAAGTTCGTCTCCAAGGACACCTACCGCAAGAACGACCGCCGCCACAACATGTCCCTGCTCTCCGCGGGCGACCTCTACGTGGCACGCTTCACCGGGAACTCGCCGGAAAGCCAGATCGACGGCAGCGGCGGACTACCGGGCGACGGCGCATTCGACGGCACCGGCACCTGGCTGCCGCTGGTCGTGGGCGGGGAGTCGAAGGTTCAAGGCATGAGCGTGGACGAGGTGCTGGTCTACACCCGCATCGCCGCGGACAAGGTGGGCGCCACCAAGATGGACCGCCCGGAAGACGTCGAGCCAAGCCCGGTGAGCGGCAAGCTGTATATGGCGCTGACCAACAACACCGACCGCGGCAAGGCGGGCAAGGAAGGCGCCACCGAGCAGAACCCGCGCGTGGCAAACCGCGACGGCCACGTCATCGAACTGACCGAGGCCGGCAACGACGCCACCGCCACGAAGTTCACCTGGAACATCCTGCTGGTGGCGGGCGACCCGAAGGTCAATTCCTCGACCTACTTCTCCGGCTACCCGGCCGAAAAGGTCTCGCCGATCTCCTGCCCGGACAACCTGGCCTTCGACTCTCAGGGCAACCTGTGGATCTCCACCGACGGTGCACCGAGCACCATCGGCTACTCCGACGCGCTGCACAAGGTCACCCTCACCGGAAGGGAACGCGGACGCGTTGAACAGTTCCTTGCGGTGCCCACCGGGGCTGAAACCTGCGGCCCGGTAGTGCACGATAGGGACGGGTCGGTGTTCGTTTCGGTCCAGCACCCGGGGGAGGGCGGCAGTTTTGCCTCGCCAACCTCGCTCTTCCCCGATTTCGTCGCGGCGCCAGGAGCGGCGCAGCGCGGCCAGTTCTACGGCCCACGCCCCACCGTGGTGCAGGTATTTGCGCCCAAGTCGAACAACGGCAAGGGACATAAGTAACGGCGCTTGAACCGTGGAGCGAGGGGCGTCAGGCAGCGGCTTGGCGCCCCTCGCCGTGCGCACCTCGATAGACTGGAACCGAAGTGTTCAGCGCATATCCCGAGGTGAGAATGAACGTGGCAGTGCCGCAAGAGACAGGACAGCGGGCCATCAGCACCGCCCGGCAGGTGCTGGGCGCGTTGATCGCCGCAGGCATCCGGGACCTAGTCATTTCCCCCGGGTCGCGCAGCGCGCCCCTGGCCTACGCGGCGGCCGAAGCCGAAGCGGCCGGCATCCTGCGCCTGCATGTGCGCATCGACGAACGCTCAGCCGCCTTCGTGGCACTGGGCCTGAGCCAGGCCAGCGGCCTTCCCGTGGCAGTGGCAGCCACCAGCGGATCGGCCATCGGCCAGATGCTGCCGGCGGTGATGGAAGCAAACCACACGGCGGCCGCGCTGCTGGTGCTCTCCGCCGACCGCCCCGACGAGCTGCTCGGCACCGGGGCAAGCCAAAGCACCACGCAGAAGAACCTATTCGGCCCCCACGTGCGCGCGGCGCTCAACGTGGTGGCCGGAACCGACCCGTCCGCGGCCGTCGCACAGGCAGTGGCGGCGCTGCGCGGCGGCACGGTGCCGCCGGGCCCGGTGCAGCTGAACCTACAGTTCCGCGATCCGTTGACACCGGAGGACCACGCCCAGCTGGCCGGTCAGGAATGGACCAGGATCCAGCCGGGCACCTGGGGAAGTGCGGCACCGGCGGCGGCGTGGGAAGACAACGGTGGCGGCGCGGAACACCGCACCGTGGTCGTTGCGGGGCACGGCGCCGGAAGCCAGGCCCAGGCCTTCGCCCGGGCCCAGGGCTTGCCGCTGTTCGCAGAACCCTCCTCCAACGCCCGCTTCTCAGCCAACGCCATTGGCCATTACCGTCCGCTGCTGGCGGTGGGCCACCAACACATTGAACGGGTGGTGCTCTTCGGACGCCCCACGCTCAGCCGCCCGGTGGGCAGGCTGCTGGCAGATCCACGGATCGAGACAGCGATCTGGGAGCCGAGCCCTGCCGCGTGGTACGAACCGGGGCGCCGCCGCGAAACACCGATCAGCGATCCGCAGATCCTGGCCCAGTTCGCCGGCACTGCTCCAGCGGGATGGCTTCAGGCCTGGCAGGAGCTTGACGCTCAGGCGCAGCAGATCCGCACTACCTCTTCCACCTCCGCCTCAGGGCTGCAGGGAGCGCGGGTTGCCGAGGTGCTCTGGGAGGCGGAACTTCCGATGCTGCTGATCGGCTCCTCGAATATCGTGCGCGACTTCGACCTCGCCGCGGCTCCCGGCCCACGACAGCCGGGCAGGGTCTTCGCCAACCGGGGGCTGGCGGGCATCGATGGGACCATCTCCACAGCACTGGGCCTGGCGCTGGCCAGCGGCGAACGCACCGTGGCGGTCATGGGGGACATCACCTTCGCCCACGACGCAGGTTCCATGGTGTGGACCAAGGGGGAGGCCACCCCCACCCTGGACGTGGTGGTGTACAACGACCAGGGCGGGGCGATCTTCTCCACCCTGGAACACGGAGCAGTCCATGACTCGGGGCGCTATGAACGCAGCGTGGAGCGGCTCTTCGGCACCGAACAGGTCATGAATATCGCCGCGCTCGCCGAAGGCTACGGCTGGGAATACCACCGCGCCGACACCGCCGACGGGTTGGCGCAACTTATGGAGGGCAGCAGCCCCGGGGCGCTGCGGGTGATCGAGGTACCCGCCTCGCGCGCCGGCCTGCGCGCGGCGCACCTGGAACTGAACGGGCGCATCGCCGCCCTGAGCTGGCCCCGGGGCTAGAATGCCGAACGCCCCGCCCACCGCTGAGCGGTGGGCGGGGCATTCGGGGTGCTGCGCGGGGCGGAGCTTAGATGTCCACGTGGGTGGGGTCCAGCACGCGGCGCAGGAAGTCCTGGGTACGCGGCTGCTGCGGGTTGCCGATCACCTCGGCCGCCACGCCTTCCTCCACCACGACGCCGCCGTCCATGAAGATCACGCGGTCCGCGACCTCCTTGGCGAAGGCCATCTCGTGGGTTACCACCAGCATGGTCATGCCGTCGGCTGCCAGCTTCTTCATGATCGCCAGCACATCGCCCACCGTTTCGGGGTCGAGCGCACTGGTCGGCTCATCGAAGAGCATCAGCGTCGGCTTCATCGACAGGGCGCGGGCGATGGCAACGCGCTGCTGCTGACCGCCGGAGAGCTGGTCGGGGTAGCGGCTGCCGAAGTCTCCCAGACCCACGCGCTCCAGGTTTTCCTGCGCGATCTTCTGGGCCTCGGCCTTGCCGCGCTTGGCCACCTTGATCTGGGCCACGGTGCAGTTCTGCATCACCGTCAGGTGCGGGAAGAGGTTGAACTGCTGGAACACCATGCCCACCGATTCACGCATCTTATCCAGGTTGACCTCGGGGTCCGTGGCCTCGAAGCCGCCGACGGTGATCTTGCCGTCGTTGGGCTTCTCCAAGAGGTTCACGCAGCGCAGCAGGGTCGACTTGCCGGAGCCCGATGGGCCGATCAGGCACACCACCTCGCCCGGCTTCACCTGAAGATCGATGCCCTTGAGCACTTCGTTGCTGCCGTAGGACTTGCGCAGCGCGGTGATTGAGACGCCTTCGGCTTTGATTGTCGCATTCGCAGAAGTCATTATCGTGTCCTTTCTAGCGCTTGGTCCGTGCGGAGCGGGATTCGAACTTGCGTGCAACCAAGCTCAGCGGGATCGTAATGCACAGGTAGAACAGGCCCGCCATGACCAGCGGGGTCATGCCGGCATCGATGGCTGACATGCCGTCGCGGCCGAACTTGGTCAGCTCGTACTGGGTGATGGCCATGCCCAGGATGAACGCCAGCGAGCTGTCCTTGGTCAACAGGATGATCTCGTTGGTCATCGGGGGAAGGACGATCTTGAAAGCCTGCGGGATCACGATGGTGACCATTGCACGCCAGGCAGGCATGCCCAGCGAGCGAGCCGCCTCGACCTGCCCCTTGGGCACCGCCTGCAGGCCTGCGCGCAGGGTTTCGGCAATATAGGCCGCGGAGACCAGGCCCAGCGCACACATGACGTTCACCGGCTGCGGCCAAGAGCTGCCGAAGGCGGTGGGCAGGCCGAAGCCGAAGGCCAGGAGCACCAGAATTGCGGGGATGCCGCGGAAGAATTCAATGATCGCCGTAGCGATCCAACGATATGGCGCGAAGGAAGCAAGTTTCATCAAAGCCAGGACCAGGCCGAGGACCAGGCCGAAGGCAAAGGAGATGATGGTGTAGAACAGGGTGTTCTTCAGACCCACAACGATGATGTCGGGGAACATTGGACTGAGCTTGTCGAAGGCGAAGAATGCCTGCTGCGTTCGCGGCCAGTCCACTGCCAGGGCCAACACCACGATGATGACCACGAATAGGACGATCTGGATAGTCTTGCTCATTTTGGCGCGCTGACTAGTTGTCATTGCCATGAATTTGTACCTCTCGGAATGACGCGGGGACCTTGGAAATCGCGGTTGCCGCTGGTTCCAAAGTCCCCGCTTTCACTGAAGCGGACGAGTGCGAATTACTTCGTGCCGAACCACTTAGTGGTCAGTTCATCCAAAGTGCCTGCATCGGTCAGACGCTTGAGGGTTCCGTTGACCAGTTCGAGGGTTGCCGGCTTGTCCTTGGGCACCGCAATGCCCAGCTGCTCGCCGGTCTTGAACTCGCCGACGGTGGAGTAGCCGGCCTTGTCCTTGACCGCGTAGCCGAGCACCGACTGGTTGCCCAGCAAGGCGTCAACCTGGCCGGAGAACAGAGCCTGGGTCTGCAGGCCTGCATCTTCGAAGCCGACGGTGGTCAGGCCCTTTTCCTTGGCGTACTTCTCGCCGGTGGTAGCCTGCTGGACGCCGATCTTCTTGCCCTTGGCAGATTCCAGATCGGTGATGCCCGAGGCATCCGAAGCGATCAGGACCAGATCGTCATCCATGTACGGGGTCGAGAAGTTCATCTTCTGTGCACGGGCGTCGGTGATGGACACCGAGGAGATGGCGACGTCGCACTGGACGTTGAACAGGCCGGACTCGATGGAGTCGAAGCTGGCGTCGATGACGTTCAGCTCGACGTTGGCGTCCTTTGCGATTTCTGCGGCGATGTCCATATCGAAGCCGACGTTCTTGCCGCTTTCGTCGACGAATTCGAACGGCTTGTATGGGATATCGGAGCAGACGGTGAGCTTGCCGGCATTCAACGGGGCGAACGCGCCGTCGGCCGCCGGTGATTCGCTGGCGCTGGAGCCGGAATCTGAACCGCAGGCGGTCAATGACAGCAGTGCAATGGAGCTGACTGCGAGGGCAGACATCAGGTGCTTTTTGGTACCACGCATAAGATCAGAACCTACTTTCGGTAATGCGAGTGGATCATAGTGCGTAGCCATAATCATAACCACGGACACACTAGGATGAGATTCACCTCACACACGCAAAGCTGAGCATAAGTAGAACTGGTGCTAATGGCGCCCTTCGGCCCATCAACGCTGGGAATTCGGTTGAGCTTGGGCTACTCTGCGCCGAGGGCCTGACGCATCGGGCGCATCTTTGCCCATGATTCTGCCAGTTCGTCTTCGGGCACCGAACCCGGCACGATGCCGCACCCGGCGTAGAGGCGCATCAGGTTTTCATCCTCGAGGATGCCTCCGCGCAGGGCAATGCCGAACTCGCCGTCGCCGCGGGAATCCATCCAGCCAACCGGACCCGCATAGGGGCCGCGGTCCATGCCTTCAAGTTCGCGCAGCACCACGCCTGCCTGCTTGGTCGGCGTACCGCAGACGGCGGCGGTGGGATGGAAGATTTCTGCGATGTCCAAGGCGGTGGGCAGGACTCCGTGTTCATCGGCCCGTAGTTCTGCGCGCACATCGCTGGCAAGATGCCAGACATTTGGCAGTTCCAGGATGAACGGCTGATCGGGGGCCTGCATGCCGTGGGAGATCGGGTTCAGCGACTCGGTCAGGGAATCGATGGCCAGCTGATGCTCATGGCGCTGCTTGGGATCGTCGAAGAGATTGCGCTTGGCGAACTGAGCTTCCTGGGCCCCGTCCATGGCGCGGTCCAGCGTGCCTGCCAGCACTCGGGCCTCGGCTAGTCCATTGGTGACGCGCACCAGCATTTCAGGGGTGGCGCCGACCAAACCGTCGACCAGATAGGTCCAGCAGTTCGAGTAGCGTGCAGTCAGTTCGTGGACCACACGCCCCAGATCTATGGGGGAGGAACTGCGCGCCAGGATATCGCGGGCCAGAACGAGTTTGGAGATGCCGCTGTCTTCAAAGGAATCCAGCGCCTTGCGCACCGCCTGCAGGTAAGAGCCCGCGGTGAGTTGTCCGCTGGTTAGTTCGATGTCTCCCGGGGCGTTGTCCGGTCCGGCAGCATCCGCGATCGCCTGCTGCGCCTTCTGCAATGCCGACTGCAGGGTTGCACCCCGCAGCTGCTGCGCGGTGCCGGTGAGGGTAATCCATGATTTTTCATCGTCCTGGCCCACAACGACCTCCGGGATCACCAGTCGCGAGTCGAAGGCGCTGGTCATCGAGAAGGCGAAGGAGCCGAAGGCGATCAGTCCGCTGCCCGGCCGGGAAATCGGATCGGTGATGTGCGCCTGTTCCAGCAGCTGCTTGAACCACGAACGGGCATGGATGAAGCGGTGCTCGCCCCGGGTATGCAGGGTCGCGGCGGCGCCGAATCCCACCAGGCCTCGGCCGCGGCGGGTCCAGACCAGCGAGGAATGGCGGATGGAGTCCTCAATCAGGCGCGCGGATGCGCCAGCGTATTCAAACGTGACACTTGTTAATACAGGAGCACTCCCACGCAGGTCGCGGGCGCTGAGAACTGACGAATCTGCAGACATGATAAGGCTAAGCCTACCGCGCAATGGTGCGGCCAGGGCCCTCGTGGTGGCGCCTGTCACGGCAGAGTTCACTGTTGTGAGATTCAGCCGATTGAGTCCGGCCGCGCCAAGCGAGCCGGTAAACTCTGTTTTGACCAGTTTCGCAGCTGCCCTGAGTGCGTAAAACACACGCGGGCGGGTGCTGCAAGCAAACAGTTGAAGTCATCGGTTAGAGTGAAGTGATGTTTATGCGCCTCCTGCGTATAAAACACGTCTTCGTTCAAAGCGATGACCACCCCGATGAAAGATAAGTAAGCCGTAGAACAGTGACTGATTCCAAGAGCAACTGGACCGCAGCCGGGCACGAGGTGTCCGACTCGATTGAGCTGAATCCTGAAACCGCGGTACTTGCTGCGGCCATCAATCTTCCCTCGGGCTTTGCGCTGATCGCCGAGGATCCAGAATTCGGCCCAGCAATCTCCACCGGCATGGCCAAGGTTGAAAAACTACTGCGTGATGCGCTGGCCAATTCCGACCCATTGATCGACGCTTCCAGCCGCCACTTGGTTGAAGCAGGCGGTAAGCGGGTGCGTCCGCTGCTGGTGCTGCTAACCTCGCTGTTGGGCCACGGCGTCACCGATGAGGTGATCAAGGCGGCGGCCGTGGTGGAACTGACCCACCTGGCAACCCTCTACCACGACGACGTCATGGATTCGGCCCCAATGCGCCGCGGCGCACCCACAGCCCATGAGGTGTGGGGCAATTCGGTGGCGATCCTGGCCGGCGACCTGATCTTCGCCCGCGCTTCGGTCTTCGGGGCGGAGCTTGGCCCGGAGGCTGTTGAATGGCAGTCGCGAACCTTCGAGCGCCTCTGCCTGGGGCAGCTGCACGAGTCAATCGGCCCGCGCGAGCACGAAGATGCCATCGCCCACCACATTCAGGTGGTCAGCGACAAGACCGCTTCGCTGCTGGCTACCTCCGGCGCCTTCGGTGCCCGTTTCGGCGGCATCCCCGAATACGTTGAGATCCTGCGCGAATATGGTGAAAAGGTAGGCGTCGCCTTCCAGGTGGCCGACGACGTGATCGACATTGCCTCCAAGGAGGCGGACTCCGGCAAAACCCCGGGTACCGATCTGCGCGAAGGCGTTCCGACCCTTCCGGTGCTGCTGCTGCGCCAGGCCGCCTACAACGGCGATGCGGAAGCCGCGCGGATCGTTGCACTGGTGGATTCCGACTTGAGCAGCGACGATGCCCTGGCCGAAGCTGTGGCGGCAGTCGCCGGCAACGGCGCGATTCACGAAGCATGGAAGGTAGCACGCCGCTGGGCCGATGACGCCATTGCGGCCCTTGCTCCACTGCCCGAGGGTACCGTGAAGCAGGCGCTGATCTCCTTCGCCGACGCGGTAGTGACTCGCGAGTCCTAATTCAGGCTTAAATACGTAAACCTGCCAAGTTCTACTTGGCAGGTTTATTTCTTAAACGCGGGCTGCTGGCTAGCGGATCACGTCGGCCTCCCGCAGGCGCTGCGGATGATCGTCGCTGAACAGCGCCTCGCGCAGCTGCTGGGCTTTGATCGCCCGGTCTTCCACCGGAACGCGGTGGCGCAGTTGGCGGTAGAGCTGGTCGTCCCAATAACGCGGGAACACATGTTGGTGGTAGTGCCATACATGCTGATTTCCTGCGGGTTCGTTGTGCTGCCGGGTGCTGGTGCCATCAGGGTTCCAGGCGATCTTCATGGCCAGGGCAATGCGCTGCGTTTCGCGCATGATCGCGGCACCGGTGTCTTCATCCAGTTCGTAGAGCGATTCAACATGGGCCGTGGGGATGATCATGACGTGCCCGCCGTGGTTCCCAAAGCCGTCGCAGGCCATGATTGCCGCCACCAGTTCAGTTTGATAGATCAGATCGCTGGGTGCACAGAGGTTGTACTCGGTGAACGGCAGGTCGTTGACCAATTCACAGAACGGGCATTGGTAGCCTTCGGGCTCGTGGGAACGGTAGAGCACTAGTCCTCCAGTTCAGCGGTTAATTCTTCGAAGACCCAGGTGAACATGTCGAGGGTGAATTCGCTGAAGGTTCCTTCCTCGCTGCTCCAGGTGCCCTTCTTGTTGCTGCGGCGGTAGACGATCGGATCTGGAACTTCCAGCTGCGAGGCCTTGAAGCCCCAGACGAACTTTTCTTCCTCGTCTTCCAGGAACAATAGGTAGCCGTCTTCGATTTCCAGCTCTTCGGGATCGAAGAAGTAGTGGTAGGCCTCCATGAAGTCTTCATTGTTGCCCAGAGCGAGGTAGAACTCCTCAAGCACAAAGGGGATCTCGACCTTGGACTGGGCCAGTGCCTCGCGCAATTCCTCGGCGGTCAGGCCATCGGCTTCATTCCACTGGTCTTCAAGGTACTTGGGGACAAGGGAACGGAACTTCTCTAGAAACATGTCAGCCATGGGTTAATCCTATCTACTCCTAGCCCAGCTCAAGTGCACTGAGGGCAATCCACAATTGCACCCGGTCGCTGGTGACGTTGGGGTCGTAGCCGGAGAGTTCTGCAATCTGCTGCATGCGGTAGCGCACCGTGTTGCGGTGCAGGCCCAGCGATTCGGCCACCGCTCCCACCGAGCCGTCTCGATTCAGGTATTCACGCAGGGTCTGTAAGAGCCCCGAATCGTGAGACTGGTCAAATTCCTGAATCGGCCCCAGGGCCTCGGCGGCGAGATCTTGCAGCGGGACGTCCCGGGCCGCCAGCAGCAGCGACGTCAGCGAGAGCTTGGTAGGGACGTTGACCCGTTCGCCGTGGCGCAGCGACTCGAGCGCTTCGAAGTAGCTCCAGCGGATGCCGGTGGTGTTTGAATAGCGTCCGCCGTATCCCACCTTGGCGCCTACACCGGCCGTGGCAAGATACTCATCCAGGCGCTCGATTGACTGCTGTACCTGTTTGTGAGCCACGATGATCACCAGCCGGTCCTCGATGATGGCCGTGACCTGGGAGGCCAGGTCCGCTGGCAGGGGCAGGGTCTGGAGTCGCTCGCTGTGGCTGGTTGCCTGGACCAGCAGCACCGAGTGTTCGCGCTGCGGGTCGAGGCCCAGGGAGCCCAGACGCACCGCGGCGTCGGAACCCGAAAGGGTGCCCGAAGCAAGGTCTGAGAGCACCTGGCCGTTGGCCAGCCGTTGGGAGGCGCGCAATCGCGACTTGTTAGCAAGCTCCAGTCCGATCAGCGACTGAGCATATTCAACGATCGGGTCATGGGTGTAGGGCTCGGCGATGTGCAGGGTGCACCGATCCCGCAGTCCCGTGGCCACGGGAACCTCATGCCAGGTGCGCTGTTCGTCGAACTCTCCGCTGATCACTTCTCCATGCAGGCTCAGAGACACCTCGGTATGCAGCATCTTGGCCAGTTCGTCGAGCATTCGTTCCAGGTCCGAGGAGAGCAGCGACTGGGCTAGCTTCTGGTGGGCCTTGAGCAGGTTCTCGATGCGTTTAACATGGTCGGCGTTCAACGCCTCGGCAATGAGCCGGGAAATGGCGGCGAAGGGAGTGCGATAGGGGACCTCGATGACCGGCAGGCCCACCTCGCGGGCAGTTTCGATAATGGTCTTGGGCACACTTTCGTGTTCCAGCCCGATGCCGAACCCGAGTGCCACTACGTCGGCCTGGGCGAGGGTGCGTACGAATTCGGCCTGGGACTTTGCCGTTTTCTGCCGAACCCCGGTGGTCATGACAATTTCTCGGCCGGTGAGGAACTTGGAGGGGTCGAGGAGTTCGGTGACCGCGCCCCAGGTGATCGCCGTCTGCAGCGAGTGCTCCGGATCGGTCAATGCGTTCAGGCCAAGCTCGTCATGCTCCAGAAGACCGCGTAAGGTTATTGCCATACGTTTATTCTATGTTGAGTGGCGTCATGCATGGTTTTGCGCAAAATGCTCAAATGATGGACACTTTCTTCAGGAAAATGACCACATTGTGAAAGTTTTGCGCTAGTTTGGTGTCATGAGCTCTTCATCATCTCAACAAGGCGCTCCGCTCGCACCTGAAAAGCGTGAGACGTTCTCCTCGCGAAAACTGTTCATTCTCTCCGCTGTCGGTTCGGCCGTGGGCCTGGGAAACATCTGGCGTTTCCCGTACGTCGCTTATGAAAATGGCGGCGGCGCGTTCTTGATTCCATACCTGGTCGCCATCCTCTGCGCAGGTATTCCACTGTTGTTCCTGGACTACGCAGTCGGCCACCGCTACCGCGGCTCGGCCCCGTTGTCCTACCGTCGTTTGAACCGCAAGGCAGAAGTGCTTGGTTGGTGGCAGGTGCTGATCTGCTTCATCATCGCCATCTACTACGCAGCGATCATCGCCTGGGCTGCCATGTACTGCTGGTTCTCCATTACCAAGGCTTGGGATAAGAACCCAGACGGCGCCGCCGCGTTCTTCAGCACGGACTTCCTGCAGACTGCCCCTGAAGCCGGCGTGGGCTTTGACTTTGTCGGCAGGATCTTCGTACCGATGATCCTCGTCTGGCTGGTGACCATCGTGATCATGGTCGCTGGCGTGAACAAGGGCATTTCCCGTGCAAATGCTGTCTTTATGCCGCTGCTGATCGTCATGTTCGCCATCCTCGTAGTTCAGTCGGTCTTCCTGCCCGGCGCCGTCGACGGCCTGAACGCCTTCTTCACCCCGGACTTCGCGGCGCTGAAGAACCCGACCGTGTGGGCTGCGGCCTTCGGACACATCTTCTTCTCGCTGTCTGTTGCCTTCGGCATCATGGTGACCTACTCCTCCTACATGAAGCGCAAGAGCGACCTGACCGGTTCGGGCTACGTCGTCGCCTTCGCCAACTCGGGCTTCGAGCTGCTGGCAGGCATCGGCGTGTTCGCCGCCTTGGGCTTCATGGCTCACAACGCAGGGACCAGCGTGGGAGAGGTCGCCACCAGCGGCATCGGCCTTGCCTTCATCGCCTTCCCGACGATCGTCTCCCAGGCGCCATTGGGTTCGGTGATCGGCGTGCTGTTCTTCGGCTCTCTGGTCTTTGCGGGTTTGACCTCGCTGATCTCCATCCTCGAGGTAATCGTGGCGGCCTTCCAAGACAAGCTCGGTTGGCGCCGCACCCCTGCGACCCTGATCGTTTCGATCCCTGTCGCGGTCATCTCGCTGCTGCTGTTCCCCACGACCACGGGCCTGTACCTGCTGGACACCATGGACGCCTTCGTGAACCAGTTCGGCATCCTTGCCTGTGCATTGGCCATCGTCATCATTCTCGGTGCAGGCCTGGGCGCATTGCCAAAGCTGGCAAAGCACCTGAACCGCCACAGCTCCATCAAACTGGGCACCGGCTGGATGGTATTGGTCGGCGGCGTCGGCCCTGCAGCCCTCGGCTACATGCTGATCAACGAACTGCAAACCAAGCTCTCCGAGCAGTATTCCGGCTACCCGGCCTGGTTCAACGGAATCTTCGGCTGGGGCATGGCAGGCGCGCTGCTGGTCGGTGCGGTGCTGCTCTCGCTGATTCCATGGAGCAAGAACTCCAAACTTAATGACCCCGAATATCTTCAGCACCAAGAGAACGTCATCGCCGAAGAAGTCCCTGAAACTGCGGTAAAGGAGTATTAGAAATGGATCCGATTGCCATTGTCTTCATGATCATTGCAATGCTCACCATTTGGGGCGGACTAGTCCTCGCCCTGATCAATCTTTCGCGTCACCCGGAGAAAACCGATGACGACGTGATCGAGCCGGCACACACCCTTTAAACGAGGCTGACGACCGTCTTGGGCCCGGCCCCTGTTCCCCGTGCGGAACAGGGGCCGGGCCATTTCTGTGCATTTGCACTAATAATCTCGTGGGTACTTGTGCTGAATCTCGTAGTGGAACCAGCATCGGAGACATATTCTGCTTACTAGAAACTTTGCCGCCACCACAGTGGCGGCTCACTGTACCGAGAGGAAAAGCTGGTGGACGTTACCTACCGCATTGAACAGAAGCGCAAGATCGATGGACCATTCCCTGGTCCAAAGTCGCAGGAACTGTCGGCTCGCCGCGCAAAGTCGGTAGCTGCCGGCGTAGCTTCCACCCTGCCTGTCTACGCTGCTGATGTCGACGGAGGCATCATCGTTGACGTCGACGGCAACCAGCTGATCGATCTCGGTTCCGGCATCGCCGTCACCACCGTTGGCGCCTCCAACCAGGCTGTTGCCAAGGCAGTTGCCGAGCAGGCGCAGCGCTTCACCCACACCTGCTTCATGGTTGCTCCCTACGAGAATTACATCGAGCTGGCTGAAAAGCTTGCGGCGATCACCCCAGGTGACTTCGAGAAGCGCGCAGTCTTCTTCAACTCCGGTGCTGAAGCGGTAGAAAATGCCATCAAGGTTGCCCGCATCGCCACCGGCCGCCAGGCAGTTGTCGCCTTCGACCACGCCTACCACGGTCGCACCAACCTGACCATGGGCCTGACCGCCAAGGCAGCCCCATACAAGCGCGGCTTCGGCCCACTGGCACCGGAGATCTACCGCATGCCAATGAGCTACCCATTCCGTGAAGAGAACCCAAACATCTCCGGCAAGGAAGCTGCAGAGCGCGCCATCCTGGCCATGGAGAAGCAGATCGGCGGCGACCAGATCGCTGCGATCATCATCGAGCCAATCCAGGGCGAGGGCGGCTTCATCGTTCCAGCTGCGGGCTTCCTGCCACGCATCGCTGAATGGGCCAAGGAAAACGGCATCGTCTTCGTTTCCGACGAGGTCCAGGCGGGCTTTGCCCGCTCCGGCGCATGGTTCGCTTCGGATATCGAAGAAATCGAACCAGACATCGTCACCGTTGCCAAGGGCATCGCAGGCGGCATGCCGCTGTCCGGCATCGTCGGACGCGCCGAACTGCTTGATTCGGTCCACGGCGGCGGCCTGGGCGGCACCTACGGCGGCAACCCTGTCGCAGTGGCTGCAGCACTCGAGTCCATCAAGTTCATGGAAGAGCAGGATCTTGCAGGCCGTGCCCGCGAGATTGAAGAGCAGTTCTTCACCCGCTTCACCGCCCTGCAGAAGGACATCGCAGCACTGGGCGACGTTCGCGGCCGTGGTGCAATGATCGCCCTTGAATTCGTCAAGGCAGGCGGCATCGAGCCAGACGCAGCGCTGACCAAGGCCATCGCCGACGAGTGCCTGGCCAACGGTGTTCTGATCCTTACCTGCGGTACCTACGGCAACGTAGTCCGCTTGCTGCCTCCACTGGTCATCGGCGACGAGCTGCTGGCAGAGGCATTCGACGTGCTGGAAGCGGCAATCCGCAAGCACGCCTAATAAGCCGGTGCAGCGTACCGGAGCCCTGACCGGATACGCCACCTAAAACACCACGGATCCTTGAACCAAAAGTTCAAAGATCCGTGGTGTTTCTTTTTATGCACTTATCGTTGCCTCGCGGCAGGGGCTAGCCGATCTTCTTTGGCTCGGGCATGTTTCCCGCCTTGGGCGCACGCAGCATGTCGACAAGGATGAAGATCACAGCGATCCAGACCAGACCAAAGCCCATCCAGCGTTCGGGCGGCATCTGCTCGCCGAATACCAGCAGCCCGAGGATGAACTGAAGCAGCGGAGCCAAGAACTGCAGCGAGCCCAGGGTGCTCAGCGGCAGGCGCCGTGCCGCCCCGCCGAAGAGCAGCAATGGCACCGCGGTGATGATGCCGCTGGCTGCCAGCAGCAGCACTTCACCGGCGTTCTCCGCGTTGAAAAGTGCCGAATTGTGCTGTGTTGCCAGCCAACCGATAAAGATGGCGGAGAAGGGAGCCAGCCACAGGGTCTCCATGGTCAGAGTTCCCAGCGCGGTGCCGCTCTGGCCCACCTGGTTCTTCACCAAACCGTAGAATCCGAAGGAGAAGGCCAGCCCCAGCGAAATCCAGGGGACCGTTCCCAAGCCGACGTTCAAGACGACCACTGCAAGCGCTGCGAAACCGACAGCAACCCATTGCAGGGGGCGCAGACGCTCCTTGAGCACAACAACTCCCAGTAGGATCGCCACGATGGGGTTGATGAAGTAGCCCAGGGATGCTTCCAGCACATGCCCGGTGAGCACTGCGACGGCGTAGAGGATCCAGTTTCCCGCAATCAGCGCGCTGGCCAGTGCCAACTTGCCGACGGTTTTACCGTCCCTGAACATTGTCAGGAACTGTTTGAACTGTTTGGTGGCAAAGAGCAAGATGGCGCAGAAGAACAGCGAGAAGACCACGCGCACCGCAACGAATTCAAATGCCGAGATCTGCGGCAGCATGAGGAAGTAAACAGGGAGAAGCCCCCAAATCAAGTACGCTGAAGCGCCTTGAATGAGGCCGTAGCTATGCTCGGAACGGATAGGTGTCACGGTCGTGCTTGCACTCATGCGGTGGATACGCTTTCAAATGATGTCGAACTT
The DNA here is from genome assembly GCF_032154645.1 of Glutamicibacter sp. Taxonomy (GTDB): domain Bacteria; phylum Actinomycetota; class Actinomycetes; order Actinomycetales; family Micrococcaceae; genus Glutamicibacter. Next base: position 29,865 of record NZ_JALDXV010000014.1, read on the forward strand.
TAGCGGCCATTCAAGTTTTACTGAATAGAAGTTGCAGGCCACAATTTACAACACCTATAGCTTCACAATATTCCAGACCTGCGGATTTCAGAATTAATTGTGATCTTCTGCGCCCGATGGAACCGCTGCGCTCAACCAGCCGTTGATTAGACTAGAGATACACCGAAGTTCGAAAATTCGGCATTGACCTTTAGGGGAGTACGAGAACGTGCACGGACATAACAATGGACTGAAAACCGCATTCCTGCTGGGCGGCATGTTTGCACTGCTACTTGCCCTAGGCTCATTGATCGCTTCGGGAACCAACAACCCAACGTTCATTTGGGTCTTCGCCCTGATTGGCCTTGGTACCACCGCCTATGGCTACTGGAACAGCGACAAGCTCGCACTGCGATCAATGCACGCCTACCCGGTGACCGAAGCCGAGCAGCCGGCGATGTACCGCATCGTGCGCGAACTGTCGATGAACGCCCAACAGCCGATGCCGCGTCTCTACGTTTCACCAACCGCATCGCCCAACGCGTTTGCCACCGGGCGCAACCCTCAAAACGCTGCGGTGTGCTGCACCGAAGGGATTTTGCAGCTGCTCAACGAACGCGAGCTGCGAGGCGTGCTGGGTCATGAATTAATGCACGTCTACAACCGCGACATCTTAACCTCATCGGTGGCGGCTGCAATTGCGGGCGTTATTACCTCGATTGCCCAGTTCCTAATGTTCTTTGGTGCAGGCAACAACGGTGAGAACCGGAACGTCAACCCGATTGCAGTGCTGGCGCTGTCGCTGCTGGCTCCCATTGCAGCCTCGGTCATTCAGATGGCTGTGAGCCGGACCCGTGAATACGATGCCGATGAAGACGGTGCCAAGCTCACCGGCGATCCGTTGGCCCTTGCCAGTGCATTGCGTCGGCTGGACTCTGGCATCAGCCAGGCCCCGCTGGCCAATAACGACCAGCGTCTGGTGAACAGCTCGCACCTGATGATCGCCAATCCCTTTGGCTCCCGCGTCAAGCAGATGTTCTCCACCCACCCGCCAATGGAAGACCGCATCGCCCGGCTGGAATCGATGGCTGGCGGCCGCCAGTACTAATACTCAAATTAATAAGTAAGGAGAGGAGCTCAATCGAGCTCCTCTCCTTAACTTTTTACCGCAGGCGCGAGTGCTTAGCGGTAGTTGATGAACTGCAGGTCGGCTTCTTCGAAGTCCTTGAGCAGTGCAATGATGCTCTGCAGGTCATCGCGGGACTTGGATGATACGCGCAGCTCGTCGCCCTGGATGATCGACTTAACGCCCTTTGGGCCCTCGTCGCGAATCAACTTGTTGATCTTCTTGGCGACGTCTTGGGCGATGCCTTCCTTGATGCTCGCCTCAATGCGGTATTCCTTGCCCGAAGCGAAGGGCTCGCCAGCGTCCAAAGACTTCAGAGAGATGTTGCGCTTGACCAGCTTGGACTGGAAAACATCAAGAACTGCCTTGACGCGTTCTTCCGAGTTAGCCTTCAGCAGGATTTTCTCGCCGCTGTAATCGATGTCTGCACCAACGCCCTTGAAGTCATAGCGCTGCTGGATTTCCTTCTGCGCCTGGTGCAGCGCGTTGGCTACTTCCTGGCTGTCTACCTTGCTTACAACGTCAAAACTGGAATCGCTAGCCATATGCCTACTCCTTGTTAGAACGGTTCTGATTCGCATCCAAGACTACCGGTTTTGAGCCTCAAAAATGGGCTGTGATCAGGGTTACAACGAAAAAGGCCCTTTCGATTTCCCATCGCCGAAATTCTCCTGTAGAGTTATTTCTCGTTCCGACAAGAACAAATGTTCTTGAAAGGTTCATCTCGGCAGATTACCCGAGTGGCCAAAGGGGGCTGACTGTAAATCAGCTGGCAACGCCTTCACTGGTTCGAATCCAGTATCTGCCACAAATAACTCCCAGATCGAAAGATCTGGGAGTTTTTTGATTTTCGGCAAAGTTTCAGAAAATCGGCCCAACCCATATTGTGATCGGTGTCATGCGATGACGTTGCTGAATCGCACATTTCTACGTTTTCTGGGCAACTCTCCGCTACCGTGTAACCATGGCTACAAAAAATGTCAGCGAAAATGACTTCGCTCAGCTCATTGCAGAGAACGATATTGTCCTCGTAGATTTCTGGGCTGCTTGGTGCGGACCCTGCCGTCAGTTTGCGCCGGTCTATGAGCAGATTTCGGAGAAGTTCCCCGATGTCGTCTTCGCCAAAGTTGATACCGAAGCTGAGCAGGGTCTGGCCCGCGCAGCAAACATTACTTCCATCCCGACGCTGATGGCCTTCCGTGAAAAGGTTTTGGTGTTTTCGCAGGCTGGTGCATTGAACGCTACCCAGCTCGAAGACCTGGTGACCGCCGTCAAGGGGATCGACATGAGCGAAGTCCACGCACAGATCGCCCAAGAATCGGCGCAGGCTGACTCCTAATACTTTTAGCTTCGGGTTCTAACGCTCGCGGTGGTCTAGCGGCGCGTAGCGGGGCCCGAAGCTCTGCTTTTTAACACCGCTGGACTGCATCATCCGCACCACCCGCTGCCGGTGCGGTGCAAAGGGCGCCATGAGCTGCATCATCTGCTCATCATCTATCCTGCGTCCGACAAGTACCTGCCCGACAAAGCCGGCCAGATGGAAGTCACCCACGGAAATCAGATCGCCGGAGCCATGTGAACGCTGCAACGTTTCGGCCACGGTCCAAGGACCGATGCCCGGCACCGACAGCAAGGCTGCTTCTAGGGTTCCCGGGCCGCGCGCGCCAGGCTTCTGTGCGTCGATCGGCTGTAGTGCCCACCATTGAAGGCTTCCCGCGACAGACGCCGCCTGACGCAAGGTGCGGGCGCGCTGTGCATCTACGCGTGCCGCCTGCCACTCCCACCGCGTCACCGAGGCGATGCCCTCGGGGCCCGGAGCAATGCGCAGTCCGGTGGGAGCTGGTCCCGGAGCGCTGCGTCCCTTATGCCGGATCAGCCAACGCCAGGCATGGTTCGCCTCGATCCCCGTGACGCGCTGTTCTAGGACCGCACCGAGCAGGTGCTCAAAGATCCGGTTCGTGCGCGGCAGGAAGAGGTCCATGTTTTCTCTGCGGGCCCGGAGCACCAGTTCTGGAAGGTTCTGAGCGAACGCGGGCGCGTCGAAGCCAGACCAATCGTCGCCAGCCCCGAGTAAATCCGGGGCATGAGCGGCCGCCCAGCCTGCACCATCACCCCATGCTTTATATGTTGCGGGAGAGTTAAGCGAGGATTTGCGAATCAGCAACGAGGCATCACCCTCGGGCGTATCGAACGCCAGCCAGGCTTCCCCTTCGTTTAGCCTGATCGTAGGATCACCCAAGCCGCGGCGCAAAATACTCAAGGACTTGGTCAAAGACAGTGGGCGCCCGGGGTCGAAAGTGCCTGTGGCATCCGGGGTAGGAGGCTGCATGTTCCGGTACTCATCTCCTGACTATTCACTCCTAGGCTATCGCCCGACCTACACCGATGTGTGTCCTCGGTCTAGTCCATGACGTTAAACTACGCAGGGCAAAGACAAGTATGACAAGCCCCGGTAAAGTTCTTGACATGAAGTATGCGTCTACTGTTTTGGATCTGATCGGCAACACTCCGCTGGTCAAACTGAACCGCGTGACCGACGGCATTAAGGCCACGGTACTCGTGAAACTCGAGTACCTGAATCCAGGCGGATCCATCAAGGACCGGATCGCACTGAAAATGGTAGAACGTGCAGAAGCAAGCGGAGAATTGCAGCCCGGCGGCACCATCGTGGAACCGACCAGCGGCAACACGGGTGTGGGGCTTGCCCTCGTCGGACAGATCAAGGGCTACAACACCATCTTCGTCACTCCGGACAAGGTAGGGGAAGAAAAGCGCGACGTACTGCGCGCCTACGGCGCTCAGGTGGTTGTCACTCCCACCGCGGTGGCCCCGGAATCTCCAGAGTCATATTACGGAGTCTCGGATCGGTTGGTGACGGAGATCGACGGCGCCTACAAGCCAGACCAGTTCTCCAACCCGGGAGCACCCGAGAGCCATTACGAATCAACGGGTCCCGAAATCTGGAACGATACCGACGGCAAGCTGACCCACGTGGTGATCAGCGCCGGCACCGGCGGGACCATTACCGGTACCGGACGTTACCTCAAGGACATTTCCGCTGACCGCGCCTCGGGCCCGGTCAAGATCATTGCCGCAGACCCCGACGGATCGGTCTATTCCGGCGGCACCGGACGTCCCTACTTCGTCGAAGGCGTCGGCGAGGACATGTGGCCGGGGAATTACGACCCGACGGTCCCAGACCAGGTGGAGGCCGTCAACGACGCCGAATCCTTCGCGATGACCCGCCGACTTGCCAAGGAGGAAGGGCTGCTTCTTGGCGGTTCCTCGGGGATGGCTGTCACCGCAGCGCTGCGAGTGGCCAAGGACCTGAGCGAAGACGACGTCGTGGTCGTCATCGCCCCGGACGGCGGCCGCGGCTACCTGGCGAAGATCTACAACGATGCATGGATGCTGGATCAGGGCTTCACCGCAGCGGCCGATTCACCACTGCTGGCCGTCGCCGCGCAGTTGGGGGAGGGTGCCGCAGTTCATATTGGGGAGCACAGCACCCTGGCTCAGGCCGCCGCCGCCCTGCGCGAGGCACAGCGTGATGCCCTGATCATCACCACGCGCCCACTGCCCGCCCGTATCGGCGAGGTCCGCGGTGTGGTCAGCTCGCAGCTGTTGGCTGAAGCACTGCTGTCGGGCGCATCTGCGCAGAGCACGCTGGATCAGCTTGACTGTCCGCCGGTACAGCTCTTGGGCGTCGGCGATTCGGTGGAGCACGCAAGCGAGCTGCTGCGCGAACATCCCGCCGTGCTGCTGACCCATGACGGCGAAGTCATCGCCGCACTGACCACCGCAGACCTTTTGGCTCACGCAAGCCGCCACTAACCTTCTAAGGACCAACCATGACGCAGAATGTACAGGGATCCAACACCCGCTTTGTCCACGCCGGCCAGGCATTCGAGCCGATCACCGGCGCAGTGGTCCCACCGCTGCACTTCTCCACCACCTATGCGCCAGAGGCCATCGGCAAGCTGCGCAGCGGCTACGAGTACGGCCGCGGCGGCAACCCGACCCGCGACGCACTGCAGGAGCAGCTGGCTGCCGCAGAATTCGGCACCCACGCCTTCTCCTTCGGTTCGGGCCTCGCCGCGGAAGACTCGCTGATCCGCGCGATTCTGCGCCCCGGCGACCACATCGTGCTGGGCAACGACGCCTACGGCGGCACCTTCCGCCTGATCGACCGCGTCCTCGGCGGCTGGGGCATCGGCAACACCCCGGTCAACATGAGCGACGAGGCGGCACTGGCGGCCGCCATCGACAAGAACAAGGCAAAGCTGGTGTGGGTTGAAACCCCGTCGAACCCGATGATGAAGATCACCGATATCGCCCGTGTGGCAGATATCGCCCACGCTGCGGGTGCGCTGTTGGTGGTCGACAACACCTTTGCCAGCCCGTTCCTGCAGCAGCCGCTGACCCTGGGCGCCGACATCGTCGTGCATTCGACTACCAAGTACATCGGCGGCCACTCGGATGTTGTGGGCGGTGCGGTGATCGTGAAGGACGAAGAGCTGGCAGAGAAGATCGGCTTCATCCAGTTTGCCGTCGGCGCGGTCTCAGGCCCTATGGACGCCTTCCTGACGACTCGTGGCTTGAAGACCCTCGGCGTGCGCATGCGTACCCATTCGGAGAATGCTGCAAAGGTCGCCTCCTGGCTGCGTGATCGCAAGGAAGTCGAACGCGTGCTCTACCCTGGATTCGAAGAGCACCCGGGGCACGAGATCGCCAAGAAGCAGATGAGCGGCTTCGGCGGCATGGTTTCAGTGCAACTGGCTGGAGGCGAGGCTGCAGCACGCAAGATCGCCGAAAGCACCAGACTATTTACTCTGGCTGAATCCCTGGGCGGCATCGAATCGCTGATGAATTACCCATCGGAGATGACCCACGCATCGGTCAAGGGCACCGAACTTGCCGTTCCAGTGAACCTGTTGCGCCTTTCGGTGGGCATCGAGGATGCCGCAGATCTGATCGAAGACCTGGAGCGCGCCTTCGCAGGCCTGTAATTCCGAACGACAACAGATAAATAAACAAATAATGCCTGCCATACGATGATCAATCGTGTGGCAGGCATTGCTCGAGGGGGCAGGTCCGACTAGCGGCGGCGCTGCGGTTTGGGGGAGACCACCCTGAAGTATTGGTTGCTCGTCGGAAGCCACATCAGCACCACGCAGAAGAGCACCAAAGCTGCCAAGAGCGAGTATCGCCCCATGCGCAGCACCATGGGCAGCGCTGCGATTAATCCGACCCAGGTCAACTGGGTGCGTGCGGCGCGTTCTCCGCGGTATAGACGGTAGGCTAGCACGGCAAACATCGCCCCGGCGGCGAACATCATCAGGCTCAGCGAGATGGCGCCAAGCTGCAGTCCGCCCAGCTTTGATTGTTCGTTCAGCAGGAACGCACCAAAGCCGATGAACAGGACACCTGTCAGCAGCCATAACATCTGAGCGATCTGCAGCGCACCGGGTGCCGGTTCGTCGGGACGGCGCAATAATTCACGAATATTCACGGGATTAAGCCTACTTGCCTCGGCGCGGTGCCCGATCTCACATGGCCTCCACCCTGACAAACCCGCTGATCCTTCGGTAGTATTGAGTGTTCGCGAACATCAGGGTATCCCTTGCATCTGGCCCAATATTTGAGGTTAGAGCCTTCTCGTGTTGTATTTCCGCAAAGTGTGTGCGGGTTTTTATGTCATAGGGGAGCGCTTGGTGAGCGTGACTTGTATCTGACTGTGTAGCCTTGCGTCGTTTCTTTAGGGGACGGCTAGGCCTTCCCCTAACGAATGAGGTAAATCTTCGTGTCTTCTGACATGCCCGTAAACGCCACCGACGAAAAGACCACCGAAGAATCAACGGTTACTTTCAGCGAACTTGGCCTGGATGCACGCGTCCTGGCATCGCTGGCAGACCTTGGCTATGAAAAGCCATCGCCAATCCAGGCTGCCACCATCCCACTGCTGCTTGAAGGCCGCGACGTCGTCGGCCTGGCCCAGACCGGCACCGGCAAGACCGCTGCCTTCGCTCTTCCTGCCCTGTCCCGCATGGCAGAGCTGGCCGACCTGAATGGTCCGGCAAACACCCCGCAGATCCTGGTTCTGGCTCCGACTCGTGAACTTGCACTGCAGGTTGCCGAGGCCTTCACCTCCTACGCCAAGTACCTGCCTGACTTCACCGTGCTGCCTGTCTACGGCGGTTCGCCTTACGGTCCTCAGCTCGCTGGCTTGCGCCGCGGTGCACAGGTCGTCGTCGGCACCCCGGGCCGCGTCATCGACCACATCAACAAGGGTTCGCTGGACCTGTCCAACCTGCAGTACATGGTGCTGGACGAGGCCGACGAAATGCTGCGCATGGGCTTCGCAGAAGAGGTCGACAAGATCTTGGAAGCTACCCCGGAAGAGAAGCAGGTTGCCCTGTTCTCCGCTACTATGCCGCGCACCATCCGCCGCATCGCCTCCGAGTACCTGCGCAACCCGCAGGAAGTGGCAGTCAAGTCCAAGCAGACCACCGGCTCGAACATCACCCAGCGCTACCTGCAGGTCATGGGCGCCCACAAGCTGGACGCAATGACCCGCATCCTTGAGTCCGAAGAGTTCGACGGCGTGATCGCGTTCGTTCGCACCAAGATGGCTACCGAGGATTTGACCGACAAGCTCAAGGCCCGTGGCTTCACCGCGGCTGCGATCAATGGCGACATTCCGCAGCAGCAGCGCGAACGCACCGTGGAGAACCTGCGCGCGGGCAAGATCGACATCCTGGTCGCCACCGACGTGGCAGCCCGCGGTCTTGACGTGGAACGCATCTCCCACGTCATCAACTACGACATCCCACATGACACCGAGTCCTACGTGCACCGCATCGGCCGCACCGGCCGCGCGGGCCGCAAGGGCGACGCGATCCTGTTCATGACCCCGCGTGAGAAGTACCTGCTGCGTGCCATCGAAAAGGCCACCCGCCAGTCGGTGACCCAGATGCAGCTGCCTTCGCTGGATTCGGTCAACAACCGCCGCATCCAGAAGTTCACCGACCGCATCGATGCCACCATCACCGGTCAGGACCTGACCACCTTCCGCGAAATCGTTGAGCAGTTCGCTGCCCAGCATGAAGATCTGGATCAGCTGGAAATTGCCGCAGCACTGGCAATGATGGCTCAGGGCGGCCGCCCGCTGCTGATGACCGAGCCGGTTATCCCACCAGCGAAGAAGGCACGCATGGAACGCGAGCGCGGCGAACGCGGCGAGCGTTCAGACCGCGGCGAGCGCGGCCCACGCCGCGGCAAGACTGCTGCCGAGGGCAACGCCATGTACCGCATCGCCGTAGGCCGCCGCAATCGCGTGCAGCCAGGCTCCATCGTTGGCGCACTGGCCAACGAAGGCGGCTTCAACTCCTCGGAAATCGGCGGCATTGAAATCCGCTCGGACCACACTCTGGTCGAGCTGCCAGCAGAGCTGAGCAAGGACCAGTGGCGTGCGCTGTCCAAGACCCGCATCGGTGGCGAGCCAATCAATCTGGAGCTGGACTCCGGCCGCAAGCCACGTCGCGATGACGAAGGCGACCGCGGCGGTTACCGTGGTGGCCGTGGCGGCAGCTTCAACGACCGCAAGCGCTCGGGCGGCTTCCGTGATGAGCGTCGCGGCGGCGGAGATAAGCGCTTCGGCGGCGGCAGCCGTGGTGGACGCGACCGCTACAGCGATTCGGGACGCCGCCGCGACTACTAAGCCGCAGCGTCTGACCTAGCGTAGATAGATAACGCCCCTGGAACCTGTTCGAACAGGATCCAGGGGCGTTGTACGTTCTCGGTCGACGTTTTAAGTTTGGGTACAGATGTCTGGCGGGGTGGAGTCTGCTCCACGTTCGCTCATACCTCGGCGAAATCAACTATATGGTTCGCTTGAAGTCGCTCAAAGCCGAGGCACTCGAATTGATGAATTCTGTTTATGCCGAGTATTGAGGCACACGAGGGGTTGGACATCTTTGCAGCTTCGCGAGTCAATAGCACGCCTTAACCAACATTGAGATGATTCCGAATTCATTATCCAGAACCGGCCGCTAGTCCCTTGGTGCAGTCTTGTAAAGGTGATTGATGACAGGTGAAAGTACTAAGTAACCGATACTGGCAATCAACGCCGCAACTACAGCCGCTCGATATTCCGTCATCGTCAGCCTGTAACAGCCAACCATAACGATAAAGGTCAACAGAGACTGCAATACCTCTACGCTGACGCGACTGGCGCTATTGAAAACGCGTAAAACTATACGATCGCTGATCTCGGCTAGGACTACGATAATGATCATGTACAGAACGACTAACAGTGGAGTCCAGGGCAATACACCATCAAGGAGGCTACCGAACTGAGGTAGCCACAGAGGGGTGAAGAAGCCTAGAAATACTGGAAGACCGGCCGTTAGAATGGCCAGTAGGAGAAAAACTCCGAAGCCTATTTTTTCGGGTGCATTAAGTTTAGACAAATTCTCTACCTCAGCTCTTGAACTGAAATTTACAATCCCCCAAAGACGACTACCCACGTGGCTATCCCTTGAGCGACGTCCGCTGGAACCCCCATGGCCATCAGCCCAGAAATAATCGGGCCTTCTTGCCACTTTTGTAAGTCGTCAAGGAAATTTGCAGCCTTGCTCGCGTATGGGCGCCACTTTTTAGGAAGCCTATCTGCCCCATAACGAAGCGCTGCGATGACTGCTTTCTTTGCGATGGTAACGACCACATTGGCAGGCCGAGCGACATTTCGATTTTCTAGGGGCATTTTGCGCTGAGCTATGTCTGTAGCTGCTTTAGCTGCCGAAAAATCACCGGTTGTTTTAGCGCGTGCCGCAATCTGCTTCCAATCATTAGCAGTCAGCTGCGATATCGTCGAGCCGATGCTAATGCTGCCCGTGGCTACACCAGCAGTTGGCGTTGCTGCTGTTGCAGAAATTGGAGCGGTCAAAAGTGCAGCTGAAATCGTAATTGCGATCACTCCGGAAGTGCGCAAATTCATCTTTACTCCTATCGTTGGAACTAAATAACGGTTAACAACCTACAGATAGGGCGGGTGTGGATCAATCATACTTTTAGAGGATGGCTAGTGCTTTTTACGCTTTGGCTCGAATTTTCTCGTTAATATTAATTAACGAGATGAAGCGACTTAACACTGCTGTAATTCGTGAATGTCTATATTATCGACGGGCAATGAGGAGTGAATTTCTGTACACCAGCAAGTAAGCCGGCTCGGAGAGACGTACTAGCTTGCTGCCGCTCCGGAGGCATCGTGCACACACCCGGTAGATACTGGGTTCCGGACACGGGTATCAAGTAGAGGAGTTCGCGCATCAACAGTGAATGCATTGATGAACATGATCACGAGGTCCTCCAAGAACCGCGAAAAACTTATTCACTCAAAAGTGCGGAAATCAAATTTGATCTGATGCTCGGGAGTCAAGGATAGGAGATTCCGTTGTTTTGCTCCCGAGTCGGTACAGGTTTCAGGGACTCTTGCTGACTTCCTTACGCGCGATCATTGTTAGCCGCATGGTGCTGAGCAGATATCCATCGAGCCCGAGAATCAATAGCTGATGTGCCGACGGTTGTCTTGTGACGCAACGTAGTATCCGTGACGGAGGAATTTTATGAGTCAACGGGGATTCTCACTCAACGCCCTTGGAACCTGATTGAACAGGTTCCAAGGGCGTTGTGCATTTCCAAGGTCCGCTAGATGGTGGTGGTTCCGCCTACCGGGATTTGGGCCCCGACATAGACCTTGCCGCCCGAGGCGAGAAACTGGGCTGATTTCTCCGCCATGCCCACGATCGCTTCCTGAGCTTCGGCGGAGCCGAACTCATTGCGGATGTCTTGGCTGATGCGCATGGAGCAGAACTTCGGCCCGCACATTGAGCAGAAGTGCGCGGTCTTGGCGGGCTCCGCAGGCAGCGTCTCGTCGTGGAACTCCATGGCAGTGACAGGGTCCAGCGAGAGCGCGAACTGGTCATGCCAGCGGAACTCGAAGCGCGCCTTACTCAGTGCGTCGTCGTGCTCCTGCGCCAGGGGGTGGCCCTTGGCAAGATCGGCCGCGTGGGCGGCAATCTTGTAGGTGATCACGCCGGTCTTCACGTCATCCTTATTCGGCAGTCCAAGGTGCTCCTTGGGCGTCACATAGCAGAGCATCGCGGTGCCGTAGCGGGCGATTTCCGTGGCGCCGATGGCGCTGGTGATGTGGTCATAGCCCGGTGCGATATCGGTGACCAGCGGGCCGAGTGTGTAGAAGGGCGCACCTTCGCACAGCTCCTGCTGTCGTTCGACGTTTTCACGCACCAGATGCAGCGGGATGTGCCCGGGGCCTTCCACCATGACCTGCACGTCGTACTTCCACGCCCGCTTGGTCAGCTCCGCCAAGGTGTCCAGCTCAGCGAACTGCGCAGCGTCATTGGCATCGGCAATTGAACCTGGTCGCAGCCCGTCGCCCAGAGAGAAGGCGACGTCGTACTGGGCGAAGATTTCGCACAGCTCGTCGAAATGCGTGTAAAGGAAGTTTTCCTGATGGTGGGCCAGGCACCAGCCGGCCATGATTGCGCCGCCACGGGAGACGATGCCGGTGACGCGGTTGGCAGTTAGCGGCACGTAGCGCAGCAGCACGCCTGCATGGATGGTCATGTAGTCCACGCCCTGCTCGCACTGTTCAATCACGGTGTCCCGGAAAATCTCCCAAGTCAGCTCGTTCGCCTCGCCATTGACCTTCTCCAGCGCCTGGTAGATGGGCACCGTGCCGATGGGAACGGGGGAGTTGCGCAGGATCCACTCGCGGGTGGTGTGGATGTCATCGCCCGTGGACAGGTCCATGACGGTGTCTGCTCCCCATAGGGTTGCCCACTGCATCTTGGCAACTTCCTCGGAGATTGAACTGGTGACTGCCGAATTTCCAATGTTGGCGTTGATCTTGACCAGGAACTCGCGTCCGATGATCATCGGTTCGCTTTCCGGGTGGTTGATATTCGCCGGGATGATGGCCCGACCTGCGGCCAGCTCGTCGACGACCTTCTGCACGTTGCAGCCTTCGCGGGCGGCGACATAGCGCATTTCCTGGGTGATGATCCCCTGACGGGCATAGTGCATCTGAGTGACACGGGCTCCGTGGACTGCCTTGAGCGGATTCGGCTTGCGCCCGGCCCACTCAGCGCTGGCTTTACCTCGTTTAGCCGCGGATTTACCATCGTCGAGCAGGTTGCGTTCGCGTCCTTGGTATTGGAGAACATCGTTGCGTTCACGGATCCATGCTTCGCGGAATGGCGACAAGCCCTTGACCGGGTCGCTGCCTGGACCGCTGGTGCGGTAGACATCCAGTGGCCCGTTTTTTGTTCCATCGGGAGAGTCAGCCAGGCTGATCCTCGTGACGGGGATTTCTACTGATCCCTGCCGTGCAAAAGTTGCTTCGTGGGCAGGGTGCTGCTGATTTTCATTCATGTGAGAACTCACTTCCTTCGCCGGCATTACCCGGACAGGTTCAACGGTCTCGAACAGCTTTAGCTCGATCTCAGCCCTTGCCAGTGGACTCCCGTGTGGTCGCGATTACGCTAACACATTCAATAAGGCGATTGGCAAATCCATATTTGAGGTGGGCAAAATATTTCGTAGATTCCTAGCAATGCGTATCGGAAGAATGCCTTGCGGCTGCGAGAATGCTCCCACGTGGCTGCCAAGGCTCCGCAGGAGGGTTTATTAGGTTCACCGTCACTGCGTCTATGCCGTAACGGTATTCTCGGCAGAACAGTAAGAGGAATTGCCTTCAGGAATTCAGGCGAATTGAATGCCTAATGGTGACGATTTTCACCACAAAAGAAAGCGAAAAGAGAGACAATCTGAATCAGATTATCTCTCTTATTTCGAGCCCCCTGCCGGAATCGATCCGGCGACCTCGTTCTTACCAAGAACGCGCTCTACCACTGAGCTAAGGGGGCAACGAGTAATAACTCTACACAGGTTTTGCGCGAATGCAAAATCGAAGGCCAAATTGTCGTTGACGTCACATCGTCACTACTCAACCTCATATTGGGTGGCAACTTGCTGAGGTCGGGGTGAAAGGAGTGCTAGGGGAGCATCGCCCCATTGAAGCATGTTTGGCTCGCTAGCGGGAAATGGTTGCGGAGGTGTTCTCGGGTTGACCGCGAGGGTCTGAGGTGAATGGTTTCAATGCAGAATTCAGTCTTGGGATTCACTTGAAATGAGTTGCCGGTAGTGCCGTAATGTGGTGCGGATTTTATCGCCACGTGCGGTGAAATGGTGAATAGAGCGCGCAAAATGATCCGTGAGGATCGTCACTGGCAACTTTTTTGGCCCACCCTTCGTCTCAAGTAGGCGGGGTATATGGCTAAAGTGGGATTGACTAGTTGTTTTGTGGTTTAGTGACGAGCTTCGAGGGGCAAGGGCCCGATTTTTATTTCTCCTCAAACCCGTGTAGAGTATTTACTCGTTGCCCCCTTAGCTCAGTGGTAGAGCGCGTTCTTGGTAAGAACGAGGTCGCCGGATCGATTCCGGCAGGGGGCTCTGAGTGAGAAGTTATCTTGGCTTCTACTGGATAGTTTCTCACTTGTGGCGGTGTAGCTCAGCTGGTTAGAGCGCACGACTCATAATCGTGAGGTCCCGGGATCGAGTCCCGGCACCGCTACAGAAAAGAACCCCTGACTTGGATTTTTCAAGTTGGGGGTTTTGTTTTTATTTGAAGAGGGGAATCATGCGCCCTCCCGCTTCGATTGGAGCGATGATGGCGCCCGCGTTGAAATTACCCCTTTTGCTCTCGGGGTTGAGTGGCGCTCGGGGCTCTGATAATCCGTCTTGCTGGCTGTGGTTTCCTGGGGTGCGAGATCATGCGGAAGGCATGCGGTGTGACCTGATTTCTGTATGCAGAAAATCAACAGTGAAATGGTTGATTGCAAAAATATATAGACTGGTCTATTTTTAACCCATGACATCCAAAGGTGAGCTAACAAAGGCTCGGCTCGCAGAGTCCATGCTTGAACTTATTCAGGCCAACGGATATAGCGGAACCGGCCTTAATGCGGTTATTGAACATGCCTCCGCACCCAAGGGCTCGGTGTATTTTCATTTCCCCGACGGTAAAGAAGGACTAGGCGTGGCAGCTGTCGAGCTTGCCGCGAAGCAGTTTGAGAACCTAATTGCCGAGACATCAGTTGCAGCAGGTGGTCCTGCGGAAGCCGCCAGATACGCCATTGACGTATTGGCGGAGATCGTTGGGACCAGCAATTTCCGGTTGGGATGCCCGGTATCCGTGGTGACTCTGGAAATGGGCTCAGAAAGTGAAAGGCTCCGGCAAGCTTGTGCGCAGGCCTTTGAATCTTGGATCGCACCCACAGCTGCACTGTTGGAAGCCAACGGAGTAAACATAGACGAAGCCCGTGCGCTGGCAACTGTAGTCATTTCAACGATTGAGGGAGCAGTGATTGTTTCGAGGGCCATGCAAAACACTCAACCGCTAAGAGCAGCCGCTGACGTTGTCGCCGAGCTTATCAACCAGAGATGCGAACCTGCCAGGAGCCAGCGATGACAACTCATGCCTTCGCTCGCCATGCATTGGTTTTCGGCGCCTCGGGGCTCATTGGGCGACACCTCGTGCTCAGCCTCGTCCAATCGGGGGCGATTGTCACCGCAGCGGTCCGCAGCGCCGGGTCCAGAGAACGGCTTCAAGCGTGGCTCCAGGCACATGGCGTGAAGCGCAGCGTCGATACCGCGATTGTCGACTTTGAGGCTCCTGAAATCCTTGACGAAGGCCGGTCCTCCTTCTCTCAGATCACGGAGATCCATAATTGCGCCGCTTCTTTTAAATTCGGCATGAACACAGAGGAAGCGCGACGAGCCAATGTCGGAATCGTTGAGAAGATCATCGATTTCGCGAAGGACCTTCCGCATCTGCAGCGCATCGTGCATATTTCGGGCTATCGGGTGGGTGGGCAGGATCCATCCCTGATTCCGTGGTCAGAGGACTATCGGGCAAGGGTCTACCGAGAACTTGGGCCGTATGAAGCATCGAAAGTTGAGTCAGATGCGATTTTCCAAGCCCGCGCGCAGGAGCGGGGAATTCCATGGACAATCATTAATCCATCTAGCGTCATCGGGGACAGCAAGACTGGAGAATCAGATCAGCTCATCGGTTTGGGCAGTACCGTCAAGCAAGTCTGGGACGGCAGTGCCACCGCATTACCCGGAAATGGTTCGACGTTCCTTCCGGTGGTGACCGTGGATTACCTGGCAGCGTTCATGTCGGCGGCGGCAATCGACCCCGAAGCAGTCGAGCGCTCCTATTGGGTCCTCGACGATGAAACTCCGTCGCTTGCCGAGCTCCTGACGGATGCAGGTCATCAATTGGGCGTCAAAGCGCCACGGTTGAGAATACCGGTCAGTGTCATCAAGCGTCTGCCCTCTTGGATAACCAAGGCAGACCCTGAAACACTGGTTTTCCTGTCCGAAGACCGTTACCCGACTCAGAGCGCCCTAGCTTTGGCTGATCGAAACGGGATCACAATGCCTGAAGTTAAAATGGGGCTGGGTCATTGGGTAAACCATATGGCAGCACACCGTTTCGGCGACGCAGGTGATGAACCTCGCCGGTTCCGCAGTTTTGATGGGGTGAAGACCTTCGAGCTGGGCACTGCCGGTGCAGACAAGCTGATATTTCCCGGACTACCGGTGAATGCCGATACCTGGGCGCCAGTAGCCGAAGGCATTAACGGCAGGGCAGTGGATTTGCCGGGACTGGGGCTCAGCGGAGGCGAAGGAATTAGAGATTGGGGCCGATGGCTCCCGGCCGTGCTCTCGGGAGAACCCATCGATCTCATCGGCCATTCCCTGGGCGCGGCTGCCGCAGTGCTTGCCGCCGACCGTTACCCGGAGCAGATCAAATCACTGACATTGATTGCCCCGTTCTTCCTTCAGGAATCGAATGGCCGCCTCGCCCGAAACACCACAATTGTAGGCGCATACCTGAGACACGTTAGTTCCGCGCGACTGTCACAAGTACTGACCGGGACAGCCGAATATGCGGATCAACTTGATTCGAGCGTCCATGATCTTAGACGAAGGACCGCCAAAAACACGGCAAAGCAGCTTGCCACAGCAGGCTCCAGAAAATGGCGCAACGAACTAAGCGCCGCGTTGGACAGATTCCGCGGACCAATTCGGATTATTACCGGCAGTGGCGATCCGCTCAACCCTGAAGCGATTGATCAGTGCAAAGTACATGCGAATCGAGAGCTAATTTCCATCGAAGGAGCAGGGCACCACCCGCAATTGACTCACAGCGAAATTCTCATAGAGCTCTTAAGAGGGGAGCACGAGGTGGCGAGAATTAATAACGACAAGATGACGAAGAGCCTGTAGAAATCAATCGGCGGCTGGATGCGCACTGCCGATAACCAAAACTAGTATCCGTGCGATGTCGAATCTAGAGCGCTGATTCCTCAGGCTGCTGCCCACCTCAGCACAGCTATTCCAGACCCCTCATTCAACGAGTAGCATGTGGTCATGAACACGGGTTCAGCACCTGTCGCCCTCCCCACCGGATCGGGCCTGACTACAGGTCATATACCAAAATCGGCACTGGGAGTTTCCTCCGATGTGCGCCGAGACCCGATAGCGATCCTCGACCGGCAAAATCAGCGACGCATACAGAGCCTTTTGCCGCTGCGCAATGAACGGATGTCTGCAAGCCTGTTCTCATTCTTTCGTGGAACTGCGGCCATCATGGCGTCGGACCAGGCCCAAGATCCTCATAGCGGGATATTGGTGGCATCCTGCGGTGATGCCCATGTGAGCAATTTCGGATTCTATGCTTCACCGCAGCGCACCTTGCAGTTCGATCTTAATGACTTCGACGAATCAGCATGGGCTCCGTGGGAGTGGGATCTGAAACGTCTGGTCACCAGCGTCATCATTGGCGGGCGTGAGTCCAATAGGTCCGATTCGATCATTGAACAGGCCGCGTTGTCCGCAGTAGCCAGCTACGTACACGCCATCAAGGGGTCCAGCGCGAGAAGCCCGTTGGAACGCTACTACGCTCACTCCGATCTAGAAAATGCCGGTAAAAACGTCGCGGCCAACTCCCGCCACACACTAGCCAAAGCGATCAAGGATGCCAAAAAGAGAACTGGCATCCGAGCGACGAAGAAACTAACCAAGATCGGGAAGAACGGCAGTCTTCAATTCATCGAGAACCAGCCGCTGATGACCCGAGTCGGTACCGCGACTGAAAACATACTGACAGATGTCTTCGAGCTTTATCAGCGATCGGCCTCCGTTGACATCAGATTTTTGCTCTCGCAGTTCACCGTGATTGATACCGTACGTCGGGTTGTCGGTGCGGGCAGCGTCGGCACTCATTGCTACCTTGCGCTGTTGGCAGATGCGACGGGAAGTCACTTAATTCTTCAGATCAAAGAGGCGAATCAAAGCGTCTTGGAAGAATACGGAGGAATCCAACAGCCTCCTCACCTGCGTGAGGGAATCGAGCGCTTAGGAGAGGGAGGCCGCGTAGTTGGCTTGCAACGAATTCTTCAATCATTCTCTGATCCCTTCTTGGGGCACCTGCGGACAGATGGCGCAGATTTCTATGTCAGGCAATTCCACGACATGAAGGGCGGGATAGACATGGAGATGCTGGCTGACGAATCCTTCCGTGACTATGCCGTAGCCTGCGCTAGAACATTGGCACGCGCCCACGCGAAGTCTCCTTCAGCCAACGAAGTTGCAGCGTTCATCGGCAAAGGCAAACGGATCGGCGAGAGCATCGTTTGGTGGTCGGCGCAATATGCGGATAAGGCCACGTCAGACTACGACATTTTCTTGAAGCGGATCCGCAGCTGAAAACGTTGACGCACTGGCGCCGCCATATTGCTGAGGCTAGGAGAATGAAATAAATCAATGACTTCCTGCGCTTGACTAGATATCTCAGCTATGCGGCGTCGTAGGCTTCGAGTTAGACAAGTAAAGAAAGAACCCCATGACATCTTCCATGTACTGCGCCGGCGAGACTTTCTCGAAGACTTTTGACTTCAATGTCGAGAACGTCAAATATTTCGCAACGCTCACCGGCGATTCCAGCCCGCTTCATCACGATGATCAGTTTGCACGGCAGAGCAGATTTGGTGGCTTGATCGTCAGCGGCACACAGTACTCGGCACTGATGATGGGCATGGTCGGCTCATATCTGACCGAGCGAGGTTCTGGCCTCGGTCTAGAATTCAACTTCGAGTTTCGCAAGGCCGTACTCGCTAATGACACGGTAACAGCCCGGTGGGCCATCTCTGAGGTAGCGCCGGAGCCCAAACTTGGGGGTGAGGTAGTGACCCTTTACGGGGAGCTCCGTAACAGTAAGGGTGAGCTCTGCGTAAAAGCAAGCTCGAAAAGCCTTATTCTCCCAGCGGATAGCATGTAGCCGAGTACCGGTTTCAACACCGCTACACGTCAAGGCAGACTCAGGGCACCGGAAGCAAAAAGCTTGACTCCCGGTAGCCCTATACTGAATTACCTATTTTCATGATCCGGTGTTGCACCGTGCTGCGCAATCATCAGTAGTTCTTTCAATACGGAGTCATCGAAACCACGATCCTCCTCGGATTCCTGGCTGTTGACGTCATGACCGTGAACTTCCGTGTGCAAACGCTGCATCTTCATGTCGAGCTTTTCTGCAACCCGGGCCGCTTCAGCTAGTTCTTCGACCAAGTGTTCCGGAACTGCACCCTCGTATTTGTAGAAGATCTTATGTTCTAGGCTCGCCCAGAAATCTTGAGCGATGGTTCTGATTTGAACCTCGACGGTGATGTCTACCGGTCCTTCAGAAAGGAAGACCGGAACCTGAAGAATCGCATGGACGCTCTTGTAGCCATTGGGTTTCGGGTTCTTGATGTAGTCCTTGATCTGGATGACCTTCAGATCATTCTGCGAGGTCAAGGTATTGAGCACCTTATAAATATCCTTGACGAAGCTGCATGTGATACGCACGCCAGCGATGTCGCTGATGTTCTCCCGAATCGCATCGAAGGTCGGTGGAATCTGCCGCTTTGCCACTTTGCGCACGATACTCTCGGGAGTTTTTACTCGCGAGGTTACATGCTCAATAGGATTGTATTTGTGCAGGTACAGGAACTCTTCTTGGAGGATTGAAACCTTGGTAAGGATTTCATCGACTGCAAACTGATGTTCCATCATGAAGCGTTGGAATTGGTGCTGGAATTTCTTGGCCATCATCTGCAGTTCAGGATTGGCCAATGCCGCGGCAGGAACCGTGACCGGTCCAGTAGCGTCAGGACCAATGTTTTGAGTTGAAATCGTGATCACCTCTAATTGTTTCTCACCATCATGCACGCCGTTCAATGGCTTCTGACAACATATTAGAACGTCGTGCTTAGAAATCTGCTAGTGGCAAAGCAACACGGGCAGGGAATCCTCCCGGTGCGGAAGGAAAACCCTGCGGCGCGGGACCTATATTCGAATACGACCCACCGTCTGGCTTAGGGTTGATTGGTACAGAATGTGGAAAGGCGCCGGATGGAATTCGAAAATGCTGCTCGACAGCTCTGCCACGGGATTAGCTTCTCGCAGCATGAACCTGATCCCATCCTTCGACTGCGCCGTGGGGAGACATGGATCAACGAGAGCCTTGCGGCGAACCGTCATGTACAGTTACGGGTCGGCGAGCTGAAATTCTGTCTAGGCTACGTCACGATGAACGACGACGGTAGCCGCAATATGCTTCCGTGTCCCAAGAATAAGGCCGTTCGCACGGGAACACAGTGTGAGGGATGTCGACGCCTGGATCAAACCAAGTTCATGCACCACTTCCACAAAACTGGAGAAGCACCCGCGGGCCTGAAAAAGTACTTGGAACAGCCGCATTTTCTCTATATCGCAAGTTTTGCCCACGGAGTGACCAAGGTCGGAACCACATCGACCCAGAGTAAATGGAGCCGCCTTGCCCAGCAGGGTGCAGTTATTGCCCGCTACGTAGCCAAAGCCCCGGACGGTGCGGCTATTCGAGTTCTTGAAGATTTGGTGACCCAGCACGTGGGACTGAGCCAGCAAGTGCGTCAAAAGTCCAAAATCAAGGGACTAACCAGCTGGGAACTGAACTATGCGGGTCTCGATGAAATCAACAGCGGCTCTGCACGCCAGACACGCGAGTTCTTAGCTGGCCAGCGTGGGCTAGATGCCTATGGAATTGAACTGCTCGACGAGTTCTGGGAACAACCAAGATTCGCCGTCCCGGTGGTCTCGGCCTGGGACCGGCACACGCTTCACCCCTGGGGAGCCTCGATCCCCGACAGTACCTTGAACTTTCGGCTCCGCGGTGTCCTAGGGCAGAGTCTGCTCGTGGATCATGGTGATGAAAGCACACTTCGTTTGATTGACGCTGCCGAGCTGAAGACACGAGACGTGCGCATCAGCGATGACAATTCCGAATTCCAGGAAGAGCAGTCTGCACTGTTCTAACAGGTGAATGTTGACCAGGCTCTTGCATACGTCGACGCACTGATCATTCCCATCATCGGGTGGGTGTTGTCACCAGAAATACCCAAATGCCTGACCACGACGCCCTGTACCTCTGAACTAGACTGGAGGTTATGACCAATACTCCCTGGGAAGCGGCCTCACCGCGATACAAGAAGCTTGTCTTTTCCGCCATGGGATCAATCGGTCTGGGAATCATCCTGACAATTATCGGTTCGCTGAGCCATGTCCGCCCCGTAGTCTACGTGGCGATCGGTTTTCTCGTGATCGGAATGATCTGCCACCTCATCGGGCTCGTAGTCCGTGCCCGCGACACCCGCAACTGGCGCATCGCCAACGGGTTGGTGCGCAACCCGCGCGAGGCGAAGAACAACGCCAACGAACCCGGCAATTAGCCACCACACGGCAGCATACGAACACACTTTTGTCGCGGCACAGTCAAGTGCACGACGATCCGGCCAACGGCCACATCAACCAATTAGTCACCACATCCAGGAGAATCAATGGGCATCAACCCTGATCTGGCGGGACGAATCTATCCTGCCGGCGAATCCTACCAGGTAGGACGCGAGAAGATCCGCGAATTTGCGGCTGCCACCAAGGCCACCTCTCGGGCGCACTACGACGTGGAAGCCGCCCGTGAACTGGGCTACAGCGACGTCGTTGCTCCGCCGACCTTCGCCATCATCATCGCCCAGCGCGCCGATGCACAGCTGATCGCCGATCCGGCCTCCGGCATCGACTTCTCCCGAGTTGTCCACGCAGACCAGCGCTTCACCCACCACCGCCCGATCGTTGCGGGCGACGAACTGCTCGCGGAGCTCTATGTGGATCAGATCCGCGAAATGGGCGCCGGTGCCATGATCACCACCCGCGCGGAAATCACCACCGTGGGCGGAGAAAAGATCGCCACCACCGTTTCTTCCCTTCTGGTACGAGCTGAGGACTAATCATGATCAACTTCGACACCCTCGAAAAAGGACAGATCCTCGGCACGCATACCGTCAAGGTCAACCGTGCAGACCTGGTCCGCTACGCCGGAGCCTCCGGAGACTTCAACCCCATTCACTGGAATCAGCGCTTCGCCCAGGAAGTCGAACTGCCATCGGTCATCGCCCACGGCATGTTCACCATGGGATCGGTCATCGACCTGGTCTCCACCTGGGTCGGCAACCCGGGGGCAGTCATCGACTACCAGACCCGCTTCACCAAGCCGGTGGTCGTCGAAGATCCCGACGGCACCAACCCGAGCGACTTTGAAGGCACCACCATTGAGGTGGAAGGCAAGATCGGCGCACTGGATACCGAAGCCCGCACCGCCCGCGTTGACCTGACAGTCTCAGCCAACGGCGC
This sequence comes from Glutamicibacter sp., assembly GCF_032154645.1. GTDB lineage: Bacteria > Actinomycetota > Actinomycetes > Actinomycetales > Micrococcaceae > Glutamicibacter. The sequence goes on from NZ_JALDXV010000014.1 coordinate 51,829, forward strand.
CAAGGTGCTGCTCAAGTGCCAGGCTGTGGTGCAATTCTGAACCAGGACCCGCCAAACGACACTCCGGTAGCAGTTAAGCACTGGAGAAACGGGCTGATGGCCGCCTATCTGGCCAGCGGCCTCGTTTTGGCGACCCTGGTTTCCAGGCTTCCCACGGTCCGCGACGTCCTGGGCCTAGACCACGCGCAGGTCGGCCTGCTGCTGCTCGGCATGAGTGCCGGCTCCTTCGTCTCCGTATCCCTGGCTGGACACCTGGTGATGAAGTTTGGAGCCATCAATGTGATGCGCTTCGGAGCAACCATTGCAGGTCTGGGACTGCTCGGCGTCGGCATCGCGGCCGGCGTGCTGCATTCTCCGGTGCTCACCGCGATAATCCTCTTCGTCCAGGGCCTGGGTTCGGCCTCCTGGAACGTCGCATCAAATGTCCAGGGCGCAGCCATGGAACGGGCCCTGCAACGCAGCGTCATGCCGGCCCTGCACGGCTTCTTCTCCATCGGCACGGTGGTAGGTGCGGGCATCGGCGCAGCGGCCGCGGCCATTGCGCTGCCTCTGGGAGTGCACTACGCCGCCATGGGCCTGTTGGTCGTGGGCATCGTGCTCTACTCGGCCCGCTACTTCGGCGAGGATTCAAGCCGTTCCGCCAAGGGGCCCGAGTCAAGCGGCCGGTCGTTGAAGGCCACCTGGAGGGAACCGCAGACAGTGCTGCTGGGAGTGCTCGTGCTCGGCATGGCGCTCGCCGAAGGCGCTGCGGGGGACTGGGTGGCGTTGGCGCTGTCCGACGGCTACGACACTAGCGAGGCTACCGGCGCGCTCGGCTATGCCACCTTCGTCACCGCTATGACGCTGACCAGGCTGCTCTCCGGAGATTTGATCCTGCGCATGGGCCGCGTCTTCATGATCCGCATGAGTGCGGTGTTCGCCTTCGTCGGCCTGCTGCTCTTCGCCTTTGGCGGGAACCTGGTCCTTGCATTCATCGCCCTGGCGATCTGGGGCATGGGCGTGGCCCTGACCTTCCCGCTGGCCATGAGCGCCGCCTCGGACGACCCGGTGCATGCCGCGGCCCGTGTTTCGGTGGTGTCAACCATCGGCTATGCGGCGTTCCTCGGCGGTCCGCCGCTGCTGGGCCTGTTGGCAGGGGCCATCGGGCTGCTTCCCGCGCTTGGCTGCATCGCCATCTTGGTGGTGGTTGCCTTCGCCCTGTCCAAGAATGCTGCCGGCTACCCCCACGGCGAATCGTCGAATACAACTTCTGACTGAAAGTACTACGCAATGCTCAAGAACCTGACCACTACCGCAGTCGGCGGCCCGGCGCAGCGCCTAGTGAGCGCCGCCACCGAGGCGGAGCTCATCGAGGCTGTTCGCACCGCCGATCAGCGCGGAGCGCAGGTGCTGCTGGTCGGCGGCGGGTCCAACCTGGTGATCAGCGACGCCGGCTACCCGGGGACCGCGATCCACATCGCCACTCGAGGCATTCGCACCGAACAGCTGGGCGACGGTCAGGTCCTCCTGTTGGTCGCCGCCGGCGAAAACTGGGACGCGGTGGTTGAATACTCGCTGACCCAGGGACTCAGCGGGCTCGAAGCGCTCTCCGGGATTCCCGGCTGTGCCGGGGCCACACCGGTGCAGAATGTCGGTGCCTATGGCGCCGACGTCTCCCAGTCCCTGGCCTGGGCGCGCGTGTGGGACCGCAGCGAAGGAAAGATCACCACCCTGGACAATGAGCAGCTGGAATTTTCCTACCGCCATTCGCTGATCAAGGAAACCAGTATCGAAGGCTCGCCGCGCTATGTGGTGTTGGAAGTCGGATTCCAGCTGGCAAGTACCGAGGCCTCTGCGCCGATCCGCTACGCCGAGCTCGCACGCCGGCTTGGCGTGGAGGCAGGGCGCAGCGCCGACGCGCTGACGGTGCGCCAAACGGTGCTGGAACTGCGCCGCTCCAAGGGCATGGTCTACGACCTTCAGGATGCGGACTCGCACTCCACCGGATCATTCTTCACCAACCCGATCGTTGAGCGCACGGTCTTGGATCGGCTGCCGCAGAACGCACCGAACTACCCGGTGGAAGAACCGGGAATGGTCAAGCTGTCGGCCGCCTGGCTGATCGACCAGGCAGGATTCGGCAAAGGCTTCGGGCTCGAAGGCAGCGAAGGATTCGAGCTGGCCGAAGGAAGGGCGTCGCTGTCCACCAAGCACACCCTGGCCATCACCAATCGCGGCGATGCCACCGCCGAGGACATCCTTGCAATAGCCCGGGCCGTGCGCCGTGGCGTACACCGTCAATTCGGTATTACTCTGGTGAACGAGCCGCTGCTAATCGGAGTGAGCCTCTAACACCATCCATCCGGCCGCCCTGGCTGAAGAAGGGACTGCAGATCATGGCACAGGTGAGCCTGAGAAAGCTCGTTGATGCGGACATCAAGCTGATCGAGACGCATTTCCAGTCCTTAGACGGAGCGAGTGAATCCCAGTGGTTCGGCTTCTGGAACACCAATTCGCTGCGCGCCCGTTTGGCCCAGGACCAATTCATCGGCACGCAGGACGGCGCGCTGAGCATCGCGCTGGGTGATACCACGGTGGGGAAGGTCGACTGGTTTACCAGCACCGCGTGGGGCCGGGCCAATACCTCGGCCTGTTGGGAGATTGCCGTCGGCATCTTTGCCGACTACCGCGGGCAGGGGATTGGCACCCAGGCGCAGCGGCTGCTGATCGACTACCTCTTCACCCACTACCCGAGACACCGCATCCAGGCGACCACCGCGGCGCAGAACATCGCCGAGCAGCGGGTCCTAGACTCCCTCGGGTTCATTTTGGAGGGAACCGTCCGCAAATCCCAGTGGCGCGGAGGTGCCTGGCACGACCAACTGCTCTATTCGCTGCTGCGTGATGAATGGCAGCCCAGCACCAAATCACAGCTTAAATGACATCAGCGTCGGGATCAGAACTTCGTGTTCCGATCCCGACGCTGAGGTTAAGGCTCAGGCTCCTAGAGGCGGCCCTGGGCGATGGCGAGCATGCGGCGCAGCGGCTCGGCGGCGCCCCACAACAGCTGGTCGCCCACGGTGAACGCGGAGATGTACTCCGGTCCCATTTCAAGCTTGCGGATGCGTCCCACCGGAATGTCCAGGGTGCCCGAGGCGGCGACAGGGGTCAGCTGCTCAACGGTAGCTTCCTTCTCATTCGGTACCACCTTGGCCCACTCGTTGTCCTGCGCCAGCAGCGACTCGATGTCAGCGACCGACAGGTTCTCCTTCAGCTTCAGGGTCAAGGCCTGCGAGTGAGAACGCATGGCGCCGATGCGTACGCACAGCCCGTCCATGACGATGTGCTGGCTACCGGAGGTCTGCAGGATCTTATTGGTTTCGGCTCCCGCCTTCCACTCCTCACGGGACTGGCCGTTGCCCAGGTCCGAATCGATCCATGGGATCAGCGAGCCGCCCAGCGGTACGCCGAACTGGGAAGCGTCGAGGTTGCCGCGCTGAGTTTCCAGCACCTTGCGGTCGATCTCCAGGATCGCGCTGGCCGGATCTGCAAGCTCTGCTTCCACGGAGGAATTGATGTCGCCGAACTGGGTGAGCAGTTCACGCATGTGGCGTGCTCCGCCGCCGGAGGCGGCCTGGTAGGTCATCGCGGTGCCCCACTCGACCAGGTTGTTCTTGAACAGACCGCCCAGGCCCATGAGCATGCAGGATACGGTGCAGTTGCCGCCGATGAAGTCTTTGACGCCGCCGGCAAGCGACTGGTCGATGACATTGCGGTTGATTGGGTCGAGCACAATCACCGAGTCGTCGTTCATGCGCAGGGTGGACGCGGCATCGATCCACAGGCCGTCCCAGCCTGCCTTGCGCAGTTCGCTGTGCACCTTGGTGGTGTAGTCGCCGCCCTGGGCAGTCACAATAATCGGCAGCTTGGCCAGGGTCTGGATGTCATAGGCATCCTGCAATGCATCTGCACCTTCTGCGAACGCGGGGGCCTTGCCGCCGGCATTCGAAGTGGAGAAGAACACTGGATCAATCTGCGCGAAATCGCCCTCGTCGAGCATGCGCTGCATCAGCACGGAACCAACCATGCCACGGTAACCAACAAAACCAACAGATGAAGTCATGTCTCAATGGTAGGGGGAATCGGGGCCTGAGCCCCGGTTCGTTACAGGAGTTAAAGCAGAATCACACCCGAGCCCCAGCAGGGTTCGAGTGTGATTTGGTGAAGCGAAAGTTCTACTTTTCCTCAAGCAGCAGCTTGCGGTTCTTGATGGCCCAGTACGCACTGAAGATGAAAATCTGGGTGGGGACGAACAGCAGGATGATGCCGAAGATCTTGTGTCCGCCGAGGACCATGAAGAATCCGAGCACAGCGACGACAAGCGCCAGCAATGGGAAAAGCATGTAGCCAAGGACAAACAGTGCTTCCGAGTGCTGTTTGAGATCAGCGATGTATTTTTTCATTGGTGGTGTTAGTCCTTTGTGCGGATCCATGTTTCGAAACGATAGCGGGTGCCGGTGGATGACTGCATCCAAGCTGGAGCCGAAGCGTTCGACTCGGGATCGGTGGTGCCGATGCTGAAACGTGAATCGAGCGCCGGGGCAGAAGTATCTCCATCGATGTTCAGGTCGAGCTTCGTGATGACCGCCACGTCGAGCAGGTCCATTGCCTGGGCGTAGACCTTGCCGCCGCCGATGATCCAAACCTCTTCGCTGCCGGTGCAGGTTTTGGCCAGGGCCAACGCTTCATCGAGGTTCGATACCGGAATGGCTCCGGCGGCTGAAAGCTCATCATGCATGTCCTGCCGGGTGGTGAGCACGATGTTCTCGCGCCCTGGCAGCGGGCGGAATTTCTCTGGGAAGGAATCCCAGGTCGTGCGGCCCATGATGACAGGGTGTCCAGCGGTGGTGCGTTTGAAATGTGCGAGGTCTTCTGGAACATGCCAGGGCATGGTTCCGTTGGCGCCAATGATGCCGTTCTCGGTTTGGGCCCAGATGGCACCCAGCAGCGATGCCGGTTCGGCGGCGTGGCGGGGATTCGGGGTCATACGGCGACAGTTCCCTTAATGGTTGGGTGGTGTTGGTAGTCGTTGATGACAAAGTCATCCAGGCTGTAGTCGAAGATCGATGCAGGCTTGCCGGAGAAGGTCAGCGTCGGGTATGGGTAGGGCTCGCGGGAGAGCTGCTCGCGAACCTGCTGAAGGTGGTTGGTGTAAATGTGTACGTCGCCGCCGGTCCAGATGAATTCGCCCGGCTCCAGACCAAGCTGCTGGGCGATCATCATGGTCAACAGCGCGTAGGAAGCGATGTTGAAGGGGACGCCAAGGAACATGTCGGCGCTGCGCTGGTAGAGCTGGCAGGAGAGCTTCCCCTCGGCCACGTAGAACTGGAAGAACACATGACATGGCGGCAGGGCCATGTTCTGAATCTCTGCAACATTCCATGCCGAGACGATGTGGCGGCGCGAGTCGGGATTGTCCTTCAGCGACTGCACCAACTGCGAGATCTGATCGATGTGGCCGCCGTCGGGGGTTGGCCATGAGCGCCACTGCACACCGTAGACCGGGCCCAGCTCGCCGTTTTCGTCGGCCCATTCGTTCCAGATGCGAACGCCTTGATCCTGGAGCCACTGGACATTTGATTCACCGCGCAGGAACCACAGGAGTTCTGCGGCGACGGATTTGAAATGCACGCGCTTGGTGGTGATCAGCGGAAACGAATCGACCAGATCGAAGCGGATCTGTCGGCCGAATACCGATAGCGTGCCGGTTCCGGTGCGGTCTTCCTTGGCTGCACCGTTCTCAAGAACGTCGCGCAAGAGGTCTTCATACGGGGTCAGGATGCTCACCAGTTCAGTTTAGTTTAGTGCACCGGTAGTTTGCTCCGACCCGAAGGTAATCCAAGACACGGTGTGGCACCTTCGGGCCGGAAGTTCGGGGGAGTCTAGGCTCCGGGGAGGACCATGTCCTGGTACTCGGGATAGCGGCGCAGATAGTCCTGAACATAGCTGCATTCGGGGACGATCTTCACCTCTTCGCGACGCAATTGGTCAAGCACCAGGGTTACCAGGGCGCGCGCATAGCCGCGGCGTCCGAATTCTTCGTTGACGATGGTGTGCTGGATGGTCACCACGTCGTCTTCGCGGTGATACCCGATGAATCCGACATAGGTTGGACCCTGCCACAGGGCATAGCGGCCGCGGTCCTCTTCGTGATCAAGGCGCAGGCCCTGATGCACGATCTTTTCCACTGGTTGTTGTGGCTGATGAGCAGTCATGATGCGGCCCTTCCCTGCAGGTGACTGAGGTCACGAACTTCCTTACTTAATAGTCATAGTCGCTTAGGGCAATAGATGCAATGACTAGCGGCAACGCTGTGAACGAACACCGCGAAAAGGCGTGAATTCACAAGTCACCTGCGCAAAGAAAAGTACGTTAGTCGTGGTAGGGGGTGTGGACTTCCAGGGAGATGATCCGTTCCTCGTCCCCCGGAAGGTGGTGCGCAACGATGATGCTGCCCGGCTCAAGATACGGGTCATGGGCGGGCAGCACCCGGGCCACCTGCTTGGGACTGCGGCTTGCCAGCGTCTTCAGGGCGATGGGCAGCACCGGTCTGTGGGTGCACAGCACCTGGGCGCGGTTCTTTTCCAGCAGCTTGACGATCGCCTTGGCCGCGGCCTTGGGATGCCGATGGGCAGCATGTTCGGTGACGGCGCGGACGGATTTCAACTTCAGCGCATGGCTGGTGACATAGGGCGCGACGGTTTGCACGCAGCGCATCCACGGGGAAGACGCAACATGTTCGGGTTTCCACGCCTCCAACAACCGGGAGACCGCCTGCGCTTGACGGCGCCCGGTGGCCGCCAGGGGACGTTCGCCCTCGGCACGGGTCCACTTGCCGCGCGGTTTGGCCTTGGCATGGCGCACCAGAATGAAGGGCTTGGCTGCAAGGTGTCCGGAACGCTGAGCAGCGATCAAATCATCCAGCGGGCCCGTATCGGCGGGGTTGCTTAAGAACTGGCCAACCCGTTCGGCGGCAATCCACTGCACCTGGTCGCATTCAGTCCCATCAGGGGTCACCACGGTGCTGGTGCTGACCTTGGCAGCCCAGTAATACACCACCTTGGTGCGTTGCCGCACCGAATAGGTGGTGGCGGCCAGCGGAATTCCCAGGCTGATGTCCAGGCCGATTTCTTCACGGACCTCGCGCACGGCGCATTCGGCAATGGCCTCGCCGTCGTCGAGCTTGCCCTTGGGCCACGACCAATCGTTGTACTTCGGACGGTGGATCATCAGCACCTGAAGCTCGCCGTCGAACACGCGCCAGGGGATTGCCCCGGCGGCGATGACGTCGAAGCTTCCAAGTTGTATTTCCTCCGCATCGCTGGAGCGGTGCAGTTCGCGCACACGCTCCAGCGCCTGGAGGGCTTTGGATTCATTCACTAGCTGTTGCGCCCGCTGTTTCGTCGCTGGAAGTGATCCTGGATCAACCAGAATTGCACGTCGGAGAGTGGATTGCCCGCATCGTCCTTGAAGTGGCGGTCCCACTGGCCGTCGGAGTTAAGATGCCAGGAGGCAGTGCCGTCGTCCATGTAGCGGTCCATCAGCGAGATGACATCGGCGATGTCTTCCTCGTTGCGCAGGGACACCAGCGCCTCAACGCGGCGGTCCAGGTTGCGGTGCATCATATCCGCGGAGCCGATGTACACCAGAGGATCTCCGGCGTTGGCGAAGACGAAGACGCGGCTGTGCTCCAGGAAGCGGCCCAGGATCGAGCGGACCTGGATGTTCTCGCTCAGCCCGGGGACCCCCGGGCGCAGGGCGCAGATGCCGCGGACGATGACGTCCACCTTCACCCCGGCCTGGCTGGCGCGGTAGAGCGCGTCGATGATCGCCTCGTCCACGATGGAATTGACCTTGATGACCACCTTGGCGTCCATGCCCGTCTGGGCATTGCGGATTTCCTGCTCGATGTGGGCCAGCAGGCCGGTGCGCACCGAGCGCGGCGCGACCAGCAGGCGGTTGTAAGTGGAGCGTGGGGCGTAGCCCGAGAGCTGGTTGAACAGCTTCGAGACGTCCTCGCCGACCTCGTCGTCGCTGGTGAGCAGGCCGAAATCCTCATAGTAGCGCGCGGTGCGCGGGTGGTAATTGCCGGTGCCGATATGGCAGTAGCGGCGCAGCTTGTCGCCCTCGCGGCGCACCACTAGGGACAGCTTGGAGTGGGTCTTCAGGCCGACGATGCCGTACACCACGTGCACGCCTGCCTGTTCCAGCTTGCGCGCCCAGGAGATGTTCGCCTGCTCGTCGAAGCGGGCCTTGATCTCCACCAGCGCCAGTACCTGCTTGCCGGCCTCGGCGGCGTCGATCAGCGCGTCGACGATGGGGGAGTCGCCGCTGGTGCGGTACAGGGTCTGCTTGATGGCCATGACCTTCGGGTCTGCCGCGGCCTGCTCCAAGAATGCCTGCACCGAGGTGGAGAAGGAGTCGTAGGGGTGGTGCAGCAGGATGTCGCGGCGGCGCACCGCGGCGAAGACATTCGCTGCCTTGGCGGTCTCCGACTCGTTCAGGAATCGGGAGGTATGGCCCATATGCTTCGGGTAGTGCAGCTCGGTGCGGTCGAGCCCTGCGATGACGCCCATGCCGCGCAGGTCCAGCGGCGCGGGAAGCTTGAAGACCTCGTCCTCTTCCACGCCGAGCTCTCGGGTGAGCAGGTCCATGATCTGTGGGTTGATGTCATTGACCACCTCAAGGCGGACCGGAGGACCGAAGCGGCGGCGCAGCAGTTCCTTCTCCAGGGCCTGCAGCAGGTTCTCTGCGTCGTCCTCTTCAACCTCCAGATCCTCGTTGCGGGTGACGCGGAAGAAGTGGTGCTCGATGATCTCCATGCCCGGGAACAACAGCTCCAGGTGCACAGCGATCAGGTCCTCCAGCGCGATGAAGCGCGCCGAACGGTGTGAAGAGTGTGCGGCGCGTGGGCCGTCGATGCTGATCAACCGGGCAATGGTATCCGGAACCTTCAGGCGGGCGAACAGCTCCTTGCCGGTCAGCGGATTGCGCACCACCACGGCAAGGTTCAGCGACAGGCCCGAAATGTAGGGGAATGGGTGCGCCGGGTCCACGGCCAGCGGGGTCAACACCGGGAAGACCTGGGCGACGAACCACTCGGAGAGCGTCTTCTGCTCGGCGCTGGACAGATCGCTCCACCGGGTGATGCGGATGCCGTGCTCGGCCAAATCGGGGGCAACCGAATCCGAGTAGACCTTTGCATGGCGGGTCTGCAGTTCATGGGCGCTGGTCAGCAGCAGCTCCAACTGGTCGACGGGGTTCATGCCGTTGGCCGCGGGCACCGCAAGACCGGTGGCGATGCGGCGCTTGAGGCCTGCCACGCGCACCATGAAGAACTCGTCGAGGTTCGAGGCGAAGATCGACAGGAAGTTCACCCGTTCCAACAACGGCAGGTCCGGGTCTTCGGCCAGCTCCAGCACCCGGGCGTTGAAGTGCAGCCAGCTCAGCTCGCGGTCCAGGAAGCGCTCGTTTTCAAAGCCGCCGTCAGGGTGCAGATCGGGCAGCGAGGCTGCCGGCTCAATGCGGTCCTCGTTGACCTTTGAAGAAGGAACGTCCCGCAACTGTGTCTGTGGCTGTTTTGGGGTGGTTGTCATCTGCTGAACTCACATCTTCCTGCACGTGGAGGCCAAGTACGGCTGAACTGGGCGGCCCCGGCAAATCCGGGACCGCGCACTGGTATTAGTCTATCCGTTCGGGACCATACATGATGTCCGCGTCCCAGAGCGTGAAGCCCAGCGAACGGTACAGTTTCACCGCCGCCTCATTATCCGCATCGACGTAGAGCAGCACCGAGTCAACCCCCTGTTCGAGCAGGTAGTTGATGCCAGTGATGGTCAACGCGCGCCCCAGGCCCAAGCCCTGGGCTTCAGGCCGCACGCCGACGACGTAGACCTCGCCCATGGGCCGGCTTGAGTCGGCAGAGGCCGGGTGGATCTTGGTCCAGTGGAAGGCCAGCAGCTGATCCTCTTGGTCGAATGCGAGGAAGAAGCCGGAAGGATCGAACCAGTTTTCGTTCATCCGCGCATCAAGATCGTTCAGGGTCATCGAACCCTGTTCCGGGTGGTGCTCGAAGGCCTTGGCATTTGCCTCAAGCCATGCGGTTTCGTCTTCTCCCACGCGGAAGGTGCGCAGCGTCAAACCGCGCTGCAGCGGGACCTCTTCCAGCGAGTCAGTGCCCTCGCGGCGCATGCGGTAGAGTTCGCGGACCCGGGACAGGCCGATGGATTCGGCCAACTTGCGCGCGGCCTCATGATCGCCGTGGGCCCAGGTGAGGATCTGGGTGAGGTCGAGGTCTTCGCCCAACTGATTCAGCAGCATCCGGCCGATGCCGCTGCCTCGGTGATCTGGATGGACCACCAGTTCCACAACCCATTGCGCGGTGCCTTCATCGCGGATTGCCACGATGATGCCGCTGATGCGTGAATCGGCGCCCTGTCCGCTGTTGGCCAGCAAGGAGATGACCGAATCATCGGCTGATTCGGTGCCCAGGGCGACGAGCGTCTGGTCGCTCAGTGGTGGATTGCCGTCGACGTCTTGCGCGGCGGTTGCTAGTTTTCGTACCTCGGCCAGCGTCTGCTGCTCCAGCTCGCCAAGGACCTTGAGAAGGGACACGGTATTCTGCGGCAGTTCACTCATGCTCTCACGATATCCGGTTGGTGAATAAACTCGCCAGAGATCCCGAAATGTTATTGCTCGTGGTGGAATCGATACCCGACGTTACGCACAGTTCCGATGAGTTGTTCGTGGTCGTTGCCCAATTTGGCGCGAAGCCGGCGAACGTGAACGTCAACGGTTCGGGTGCCGCCGTAATAGTCGTAGCCCCAGACTTCATGCAGCAGCTGCTCGCGAGTGAAGGCCCGTCCTGGAAACTGGGCAAGGTACTTGAGCAGTTCAAATTCTTTGTAGGTCAGATCCAACACCCGCTGGTCGATTTTGGCTGTGTAGCTCAGCTCGTCGATGACCAGACCCGATCTGCTGGCGATCGGTGCCGCGGGTTCCTCTTCGGGAGCTGCCGCGGTGAGCATCAGCCGGATGCGGGCCTCCAACTCGGCGGGGACCGCGGTGGGCAGGATGAAATCGCTGGCGTGCCAGTCCGCGTTGATGATGCTCAGGGCGCCTTCGCTGACCACCAGCAGCAATGGCAGATTCACCGTCGAGTGCAATACCTGAGCCAGTGACCTGGCGGCGACCAGATCGCTGCGCGCATCGAGAATCACTCCCTCGGCCTCGGCGCTCAGGCTTAACGACTGCGTTTGCGCAGGCAGGCACCTGACCTCATGCAACAGCAATTCGAGTGCCGGAAGCACATCGGCGGCACTCTCGGATTGATTAGTCAGCAGCAGTAGGTGCGCCACAGCGGTAGTCCTCCTGCCAGATAGTTACGAAAAAATCGTTTTTACGTGTGACAGTATAAGGAATGTAACAGTTGGTGCGCGCATGTGAAGACACAAGTGCGCCGACAAAATGGTCAGGAATTACGGTTTGAGAATCAAGGTACTTATCAGCGGCCTGCTCGCTTCGGCACTTCTGCTCGGCGCGGCAAGCATTGAAGCTGTCGACTGGGCCATGGGCATTGCAGCCCTGATGCTGCAGCTTGTATTCGCCTACGCTTGGCCGCGTCTGGTTGCGGCGCAGTCGCCCTGGCCGCTGACGATTATTCTGTCGCTGTGCTCCCTGGCGGCTACCGCAGCCACCTTGTTTATGCCCGGAGATTCACCGATGTCTCATGGCATCGAGGTCATCGCCGCCGGCGTGTTGTTGGTGTTCATCAGCCAGGTGCTGCGCGGCGCGGAGGCAGATGGGCGCATGGCAGGGGCCGTGGCGGGAACCACCGGCGTGGTCATGGCGGTGCTCGGCTCCGCCTGGGGCGCTGCCGGGACCATCGACCTGCGATTCTCATTGACGCTCGTAACGGTGCTCGGCTTGCTCGGTTCGGGCGTGTTCGCCATGACGAGGCTTCCGAATCGGATCACCATGACGCTCGGGCCGTTGGTGGCAGCCTGCCTGGGCGCCGCGGCCACAGCCCTGCCGCTGGGTCTGCAGTGGTACGAAGGCGTCGTGATCGGCGCGGTCGCCGGCCTCTTGGTCAGCTCCATTCGTGCTATGGCCTTGTCCACCCGTAGTGTGCAGAACCTCACCGGTGTGTTGGGCATCGCCAGCGGCATGATCTTAATCTCCGGGGCCACCAGCTGGTACGCCCTGGAATTGCTTCATTTCGGCTGAGCATTCCGGCTCGAATTTCAACCGTTCGCAGCTTGATCACCATGATTTGGACACGCAGGTCGCGGTATGAACTTTGCTCGGGCTAAGATGAAGCCATGAATGAAAATTACCTTGCACTCGAGATTTTCTTCCAGGCCCTCGTAGTTATCGCTGGACTGGGAATGGCCGGTTTCGCCGGTTTGGTCGTCAAGCGTCTGTACCAGGGCCAGAAATAACAAACAGCGCACACAAGAGAGTGTGCGCTGTTTTTATTTGCCTACATTCTTAAGGAGCGAATAGCACATGGCGTTTGAGCTTCCCACCGACCTCACCCCCGAGCTCGTCCCCTTTGCCTGGTTGATCGGCACCTGGGAAGGAATGGGCCGTCTGGGTGAAGGCGAGGCCGACGACGAATACTTCTGGCAGCAGGTCGTCTTCCGCGACAGCGGTGCACCCTACCTGGAATACCGCAGCGAGTCATGGCTCACCGATGCGGAGGGCACCAAGCTGCGCCTGCTGACCATCGAAACCGGTTTCTGGTCGCTGGACCGGGAACAGCATGATGCAGATGCCGGCCCCGGCATGCTGCCCGGGGATATCTTCCCGGTGCTGCGCTCGGCACAGGATGTGCAGGAGCTGCACACCGAGGACGGGTTCAAGATCCAGGCGCATATAGTGCGCCCGGGCGGAATCTCCGAGCTGTACTACGGGCTCATCGACGGTCCACGCGTGCAGCTGGCCACCGAAGGCCTGCTGCGCAGCAAGCACGCGAAGCAATATGCTTCCTCGACCCGCATTTACGGGCTGGTCAACGGCGAGCTGTTTTGGCGCTGGGATGTTTCCGAAGGAAATATGGATCTGCAGGCCCATGCGTCGGCGGCGCTGAAGCGGGTAGCCGGCAACGAATCGGCGTCCGAGTAATGACCGAGAAGTACACCTCCATCCTGTTGGGGCGCGACGGTGCGGTTGAGGCCAGCGGCGTCGACTCCGGCGTCGCGGCGCACTACGGCGCTCCAACCCGCGAGGCGCGCAGGCTGTTCGCCGGCCAGGCAGTGGCAGACCTGTCTCACTTCGACGTGCTTGAGGTTTCGGGAGCCGACCGTCAAAGCTGGCTTGATACGCTCAGCAGCCAGCGCATCAACAACCTGGCGCCTGGGCAGAGCACCCAAGCGCTGCTGCTTTCTATCCAGGGCCGCATCGAACATGAGATGAAGGTCCTGATCGATCAGGACCGGGTGCTGCTGATCGTTGAGCCGGGCCGTGGAGCGGCGCTGGAAGAGTTCTTGAACTCCATGCGCTTCATGCTGCGCGTTGAGGTGAAGAATTTATCGGCAAGCCACGGCGTGCTCGCGGCGACCCGGGAGATCCCCACCGCGGGCCAGCTGATCTGGCACGACCCATGGCCTGGAATTACCGAGGGCGGCTGGGCCTACTCGCGCGAAGAGCATCCGGGAGCCGAGCGTCCCTGGAACCTACACGTCGTGGAGCTTGAAAAGCTGACCGAGGCAGTGGGCGAAGAGCAGCTGGCAGGCATGATGGCAGTGGAGGCACTGCGCATCGCTGCCTGGGAGCCGCGCTTCGGTGCGGAGATCGACGACAAGACGATCCCGCACGAGCTGGATTGGCTGCGTACCTCGGTGCACCTGAACAAGGGCTGCTACAAAGGCCAGGAAACCATCGCCAGGGTGCACAACATCGGCCACCCGCCGCGGCGCATCGTGCTGCTGGACCTCGATGGTTCGATGCACACCCTTCCGGCCGTGGGGTCTGAAATCAAGCTGGGGGAGCGCACGGTAGGCAGCATCACCTCGGCGACCCTGCACTTCGAAGAGGGACCCATTGCCCTGGGCGTGATCAAACGCAACGTCGACCCGGCCGAAGTGCTCTCGGTGATCGACGGTGACAGCGTTTATCCGGCGGCGCAGCAGGTCATCGTTGCTCCCGACGCGGGCCAGGTGGCCGGCAGGTTCACCGGGTTCCTGCGCACCCCGCCCAAGCCCTAGCGGCCAGAACCTCACTGACTGCCGCAAAAGAAGCTCTGGATCCCTTCGGATCCAGAGCTTCTTTCGTCCAGGGGGGTGATTAGCCGAAGAGGATGCTTGCCTCGTTGTAGCGTTCGAGCGGGACGCGCTTGAGGTTGTTCAATGCGGCGCGCAATGGGATCCTGTTGACCTTGGTTCCATGCAGCGCCACCATGGTGCCCCAGGCTTCCTCGGTGACCGAGTCCACCGACGCCATGCCAAGTCGGGTGGCCAGCACCCGGTCAAAGGCGGTGGGCACGCCGCCGCGCTGAATATGCCCCAGCACCGTGGCCCGGGTTTCGATGCCGGTGCGCTCCTCGATCAGCGGGGCCAGCATTTCGCCGATGCCGCCCAGGCGTGCACGCCCGAAGGTGTCCACCCCGCGCACCGAGAATGCCTCTTCCATCCCTTCGGGGACGAATCCCTCCGCGACGACCACCAGCGGGGCGCGTCCGCGTTCGTGGGCCTCGCTGACCCACTGGCAGATCTGCTCCATGGGGGTGGAGACTTCGGGTATGAGGATGGCGTGGGCCCCGGAGGCCATACCCGAATGCAGGGCGATCCAGCCTACGTGGCGGCCCATGACCTCGGCGACCATGCAGCGGTGGTGCGAGTCGCCGGTGGTGCGCAGGCGGTCAATTGCCTCCACCGCAATCTGGTTGGCGGTGTCGAAGCCGAAAGTGTAATCGGTGGCGTCCAGGTCGTTGTCAATGGTCTTCGGCACGCCGACAATCGGCAGTCCCGCCTCGCACAGCCGCTGCGCCCCGGCCAGGGTGCCCTCGCCGCCGATGGCGATCAGCGCGTCGATGCTGTTCCGGGCCAGCACCTCACGGATGTTCTCGGCTCCGCCGTCCTCACCCTCGAAGGCATTGGTGCGGGAGGTGCCCAGGATGGTGCCGCCCTGTTTTGAAATGCCGCGGACCGCCGAGCGCTGAAGCTCGAAGAAGTCGCCTTCCTTCACCCCGCGCCAACCGTCGCGGAAGCCGAGAAATTCGTGGTTGTAGGTTTTGATGCCGTTGAGCACCGCGCCGCGAATGACGGCGTTCAGACCGGGGCAGTCGCCTCCAGAGGTCATGATTCCAATGCGCATTTACCCTCACTTGCTAAGGATGGGATGCACCGGCGGACAGCAGCGGCGGGGAGGGATGCTCGAAGGCCGGCGCCGGCGTGCCAGTAGATCCCGGATGGATCTGACAAGATTTCCGCGCGCCATTGAGCATCGACTTTGACAACAAGTGTACGTGCTTAAAACCACAAGGGCGAGTTCATCTGATGCCCTGGGCATCGGATGAACCCGCCGTTGCTTAGCCGGCCGGGCCGCTTAGAACTTGCGCAGCCACTTCTGCAGGATGATGGTGTCGTCCTGGGCCGGTATCAGCAGCCAGGCAACGATGTAGGCGACAATACCGATCACCGGCAGCAGGAAGGAAATCAGCATGATGATGCGCACGATCGTCACATCCCAGCCGAACTTGTCCGCGATGCCTCCCGCGACGCCTCCAACCATGCGGCCGGGGCCGCGGCGCAGCGGGATCGAGCGGAGAGAGTTGAAGAACTTATCCATGGTGGCTTTCCTTAGCTGTTAGACGTTGGGGTTCGGTGGTGGAGGAATTTCGTCGCTGCGTTCATTGCGGCGCAGCGCGGAAGTGATTCCGGAGATGATCATGATGATGCCTGCCAAGGCAACGACCGAAATGAACAGCAGCGGTGTGTCGAGCGTCCATTCAAAGAGGCTGTTGCTCAGCGAGACGACGGCGACGACCATCAGGATCAGCCCGAAGACCAGCGTTCCGGTGGGAAACTTTGTTTCCCTGGTGGGTTTGAGACTCATGATTCTTCGTCCTTAGAAGGAAGGTGAGGCGACTGAGGTGTCGACGCTTGAAAAGACGCCGGTGACATCAACCGTGAGGGTTGGGGTCCCGCTGGGCAGCTGCCGCTGGTTCTGCGGAAGTTCCCCGTCGAGGTCGGAGATGAACACACCGTTGCTTTCTACCCGGACGTTCACATTCTCCGGCAGCTTCAGATCGACTTTCGAGAATACCGAACTGAGGTCAACCGTGGTGTCTTCGGTGATGTTGCCCATGTCGCTGAGGTCGACCGTCGAGTTGCTGAACACTGCACTGTAGGAGCGGCCTGAATCAACGCCTGCGTCGATGGCGTCATTGGATGAACCTAGAAGGTTGTTGCCGAAGATCAGGGTGAAAACCAACAATGGGATGGCCAGGCCCAACAGCCCGCCGCTCGTGCGTTTTGCCGCCGCGGCCAATACCAGGCAGAGCCCGACGACCAGCAACCCGGCAGCCAGTGCAACGCCCCAGCCGTGCCCGGGCAGGTCAAGAATGTTCAGGTAATCCAGGCTCAGGACGACCGCGATGACCAAAATAGTCAGGCCTACCACCGTGGTGGCCACCCAGCCGGGCAGCGGCGGAGCCACCCGTGCCTTGCGATCGGCCTTAGCCTGAGCAGCCTGAGCATAGGCGGAGTAGTGGAAGGAGTCAGTTGGTTCGGTGAAGTGCGGGTCCTTGGGCGGAAGGAAGCTGCCCGTGGAACTCGAATTTTCGGGTTGGGGATGCTCGGAGGTCATGGCATGGTCCTCAAATTCCGGGGCTTCGGTGGTGTCGTTGACGGGCGGCGCTGTCGGTGAAGCACCCTGTGGTGCAGATGCCCGGGCGCTAAAAGACTGCTGATCTGCACGCCAGTTCTTTTCAACCGTGGTTCCGTGGACAGTCAGGTCAGCGTCGGTGGCGGCGGTGCCTGCTGCGTCGAAACCCTGCGCCGGGGCGTGGGCCGGCGGATTATTGGTTGGCCGGGCGGAGCGTGGCGTGTCGAACTTGGTGTTGCGTCGGCTGAAGATCAGGAAGAATATGGCCGCGACGATGACCAGCGGCCAGAGCACCGGGGCGACGGTGTTGAGGAACCACGGGGCGGGGAAGATGCCGACGGCCAGGAAGATGACAGAACCTGTCATGCCGCTGGTCCAGTTCTTTGCCAGGGCCTGCTCGAAGTGGATCTGGTCCTTGCCATCGGGCAGCAGCGCCCAGCACAGGCCGTAGATGACCAGGCCGAGCCCGCCGAGCACGCTCAATGCGACGGCGATGCCGCGCACCAGCACCACATCGATGTTGAACCGCTGGGCAATACCGGCGCAGACCCCGCCCAGCCATTGCGAATCTTGGCGGATGATCTGCAGCTTGCGCATCTGGCCGAAGAAGCCGTCGCCGCGTCCTGCTCTCTGAGTGCTCATGTATCAATTTTCTCGTTTGCTCCATGCCAGCGCTATGAGGGGCTACCCTGATCTTTGCCTAGGGGTCGGTCCGGGTACCCCTAGATTCCCTACAGAATCCCGGTTTTCGTGTTTGACTTATCTATATGCAGAGCCCAACTGAACGCCATGACATCGTGCGCAGCGACAATCGGATGATTGCCGGTGTGTGCGGAGGGCTGGCCGAGCACCTGCATATTCCGGTGAGCTATGTTCGATTGGGATTCATCGCCCTGAGCCTGCTTGGCGGCGTCGGTGCCCTGCTTTACGGTTGGCTGTGGGTCTTCACACCGAGCGTTTCGGAAGCTCAGGCAGATGAAGAACGGGCATGGGGCACCAAGAACCGCACCCTGTCCGAAGAGATGTACCGGGTCCAGCAGGGGCTGGTCAACGCACGGGAGAACGCTGCGGCGCTGGGCCGCTGGCGCGATGTGCTGATTGGAGCATCCCTGCTGCTGCTTGCGGTGCTTGGCTGGGGGCAGTGGGTCGGCTGGAACATCCGCTGGGATTTGATTTGGCCGTGTATCGGGATTGCCGCCGGCGTGCTCCTTGCCTGGATGCAGGTGGATCGAAGCGAAGCCAAGAATGATCGCAAGTCTCGGGTGACGCTGATTATCAGGCTGAGCGTCGGTCTGCTGCTGGTAATCGGCGGTTTGCTCGCGATTCTCAGCGGGACTGTCAGTACCTCGGATCTTTTCGGTGGACTGCTGACGGCGGTGGGAATTCTGGCCGGTGCCGCGGTGGTGCTCTTGCCCTGGGGAGCTAAATTATGGCGAGACTATCTTGCCGAGCGCAGCAGCAGACAGGCCGCGGCGCAGCGTGCCGAATTTGCCGCACACCTGCATGACTCGGTGCTGCAGACCCTTGCGGTGATTCAAAAGCGCAGCGAGGAGCCGGCGGCGGTCCGCACCTTGGCAAGGGTTCAGGAACGCGAGCTGCGCCAGTGGCTGTACGGTGAGCAAGAACAGGATGAAGAGAACGTCGTCACGGAAATTCAGCATGAGGCCGAAAATATCGAACAGCTGATGTTGCGCGACATTGACGTGGTAGCGGTGGGAAGCGTTGAGGTCTTCGCCGGACAGCAGTCGCTGGTTGCGGCCTCGCGTGAGGCAATGATGAATGCCGCGAAACATGCCGAGGGGAAGATCTCGGTTTTCGTGGATTGCACTCCCAGTGCTGTCGAGGTCTTCATCAGGGACCGCGGCCACGGATTTGATGCGGGCCAGATTCCCGAGGACCGGCATGGGGTGCGCGAGTCAATCCTGGGGCGTATGGAACGTGCCGGAGGATCTGCAAAAATTCGCAGCGGAGAAGATGGTACCGAAGTCCAGCTGCGGATGCCGCTGATCGAAGAACAAGAAGATAAGAAGGCATGATGAGCGAAACTACAGAACCTAAGTACCGGGTCGTTTTGGTTGACGACCATGCGATTTTTCGTTCAGGGCTTCGCGCGGATCTTGCCGATGATCTGCAGATTGTCGGCGAAGCGGGGAGCGTTGAGCAGGCAATCGAGGTCATCGATCGTGAACGCCCGGATGTGGTGCTGCTTGACGTGCATCTGCCCGGGGGCCGCGGAGGCGGCGGGGCCGAGGTGCTCAAGGGCTGCGCCCACCTTTTTGCCCAGACCAAGTTCTTGGCGTTGAGTGTATCCGACGCAGCACAGGACGTAGTGCTGGTGATCCGCTCCGGGGCCCGCGGCTATGTCACCAAGAGCATTTCGGGCGATGAGATCTCCGACGCTGTGCGGCGGGTTGCCGGGGGCGATGCGGTGTTTTCACCGCGGCTTGCAGGATTCGTTCTAGACGCCTTCGGATCCACCGCCTCAATTGCTGAAATTGATGAAGAGCTCGACCTGCTCACCGACCGCGAATTGCAGGTGATGCGGCTGATCGCCCGCGGCTACAGCTACAAGGAAGTGGCCAAGGAACTGTTCATCTCCGTGAAAACCGTTGAATCCCATGTTTCGAACGTGCTACGCAAGCTGCAGCTGTCAAACCGCCATGAGCTCACACGCTGGGCGGTAGAACGAAAAATCCTCTAAGGATCGAGAATAAGAAAGGTCCGGGGCCCGCAGACGTGAAAATTGCTCACAGTGCGGATCCCGGACCTTTGCCGCAGCCGAGGGTCAGGCTGGCTTTACTTTGCTTCGTTCAACAGATTGATCATGCGCTCAACGCCTTCGGCGAGGTCGGCATCGCCCAGTGCATAGGACATGCGGATGTACCCGGAAGGCCCGAATGCCTCCCCGGGAACCACCGCAACTTCGGCCTGCTCCAAGATGAAGGCCGCCAGTTCGGCGCTGGTGTTGTTCACGACGCCGCGGATTTCCTTGCCCAGCAGTCCACGGACATCGGAGTAGGCGTAGAACGCACCATCGGGAGTTGGGCAGTGCAGTCCATTGATGGTGTTCAGGCCCTCGACGATCGCCAGACGACGGCGGTTGAAGGCTAGCTTCATTTCGTCGACTGCATCCAACGGACCGGCGACCGCAGCCAGCGCGGCGCGCTGCGAAACATTCGAAACGTTGGAGGTAGCGTGCGACTGCAGGTTGGTTGCCGCCTTGATGACGTCGTCGGGACCGATCATCCATCCCACACGCCATCCGGTCATCGCATAAGTCTTGGCAACGCCATTGAGGATCACAACGCGGTCTTCCAGCTCCGGTGCCAGGGTGGCGATGGAGCTGAAGGTTGCGTCGCCGTAGGTCAGGTGCTCGTAGATCTCATCGGTGACTACCCACAGGCCCTTGGCGGCAGCCCACTGGCCGATGGCCTTGACCTGCTCGGGGGTGTAAACAGCGCCGGTGGGGTTCGACGGAGACACGAAGAGCAGCACCTTGGTGCGCTCGGTGAGTACGGACTCCAGTTGCTCGATGGTGACTTTGTAACCCTGCTCAGGGCCGGCGAAGATTTCCACTGGGGTGCCACCTGCAAGCTGGATGGCCTCTGGGTAGGTGGTCCAGTAGGGGGCAGGGACGATGACCTCGTCTCCGGGATCCAGCAGGGTGGCGAAGGTGTTGTACACAGCCTGCTTGCCGCCATTGGTGACCAGCACCTGCGAGGCTGAAACCTCGTACCCGGAATCACGCAGGGTCTTGGCTGCGATCGCCTCACGAAGCTCAGGAAGGCCTGCCGCGGGGGAGTAGCGGTGGTTCTTGGGGTCGCGTGCCGCCTGGACTGCTGCCTCGACAATGTATTCCGGAGTCGGGAAGTCTGGCTCGCCAGCACCGAATCCGATCACTGGACGGCCAGCTGCTTTCAAAGCCTTGGCTTTGGCATCAACTGCGAGGGTTGCGGATTCGGAAATAGCGCCAATGCGGCGAGAGATTCTGGACATAGAAGATTTCATCCTGAAGTCTACGAGGGTTGCTGTTGGTTCCAGTCTAGAACGCCCAGGTCCCGTTCGAAGGTCCATGCACAAAAATGACCTGACAACTTGTTTCCCGGAAGTCAAAAATGCGTTCTGCGCCACACTCGATGCTCCCAGTTCGACATTTTGGATTTCGTTGCGTAGAGTTATTTCTCGTTGCAAAGACAGCCGGCGGAAATGCGAAAGCACCAAGTCCGGTAAGATCTTTCAACGGGAGCAATGCTCTAAAGGGTAGTGGCGCAATTGGTAGCGCAGCGGTCTCCAAAACCGCAGGTTGCAGGTTCGAGTCCTGTCTGCCCTGCGCAGTAGCGATAAATCGCTCAGCGAGAATCTCACGTCACGGTGTGTTGTGGTCGGAAAGGCTGCGGCACACCGTGATTGTTTCAACTGGCCAAAAAAATTGAAACGAGGAGCAACGTGACAGACGCTGCAGTTAACTCTGGCAAGGGTAAGCAGAAGAAGGGCTTCTTTGCCCGCATCATGCTGTTCTTGCGTCAAGTGATCTCTGAGATGAAAAAGGTTGTCACCCCAACCCGCAGCGAACTGATCAACTACTTCTTGGTTGTTCTGGCTTTCGTCTTGGTGGTTATCGCACTTGTCACCGCGCTTGACTACGTTTTCGGGCGTGGCTCGATCTTCCTGTTTACACGCCATTTAGAACAGTAATTTGAATGCCTCGGCGGTATAATCGCTCCGAGGCAATTTTAGTGTCATCCAGTCAAAGAAAGCAGGATCCGCAGTGTCCGACAAGGAACTCGAACCGCAGATTAATGACGAGGTCGAAAACGAGTTCGTTGAAGCCGCCGGCGACCAGGTGGAGGAAACCGAACTGGTTGACTTCGACGAAACCGTAGAGGCAACCGAAACTGTTGAAGAATCCATCGAGGATGCTGCAGATGACGCAGAAGCCGATGTTGAAGAGGCAGGCGAAGAAGACCCCGCCGCCAAGGTCGCGAAGCTGAAGGAAGAGTTCCGCACCAAGCTGCGCCGCCTTCCAGGTGACTGGTTTGTCATCCACACCTACGCCGGTTACGAAAACCGCGTCAAGGTAAACCTCGAAACCCGCATCCAGACCCAGGATATGGAAGATTACATCTTCGAAATCCAGGTACCGATGGAAGAGGTTGTTGAGGTCAAGAACACTCAGCGCAAGATCGTTCGCCGTGTACGCATTCCAGGCTACGTGCTGGTCCGTATGGAGCTGACCGACGCATCTTGGGGTGTTGTTCGACACACTCCAGGCGTCACCGGATTCGTTGGCAACGCGCATGATCCAAACCCGTTGAACCTCGACGAAGTGTTCTCCATGTTGGAGCACACCGTGATCGATCCAGTCGAGCAGCCAGCTGCTGCAAAGCCAGGTCGCGCACCAATTACCGAGGTCACCGTGGACTTCGAGGTCGGCGAATCGGTCATCGTCAACGATGGTCCGTTCGAGACCATGCCAGCAACGATCTCCGAGATCAAGCTGGATGCATCTCAGCTGGTAGTGCTCGTTTCGATCTTCGAACGCGAGACTCCGGTGACCCTGAACTTCAACCAGGTCACCAAGATCCAGTAGTATTAAGTCTTCGTGCCCCACTTCAATTGCTTTTGAGGTGCGGGCGCGTTCGGCTGTCGCGCCACGACAGCCAACCCCCGCACCACGCTCCTGTGCTGTGGGAACCGCAAGAGTAGAAGGACCCGACATGGCCCCAAAGAAAAAGGTCACCGGACTCATCAAGCTGCAGATCCAGGCAGGTGCTGCTAACCCAGCTCCTCCAATCGGTCCAGCGCTTGGTCAGCACGGCGTCAACATCATGGAATTCTGCAAGGCTTACAACGCTGCCACCGAGGCACAGCGCGGTAACGTGATTCCAGTTGAAATCACCGTGTACGAAGACCGTTCGTTCACTTTCATCACCAAGACCCCACCTGCAGCCGAGCTGATCAAGAAGGCTGCTGGCATTGCTAAGGGTTCGGGTGTTCCACACACCAACAAGGTTGCCAACCTGACCCAGGCTCAGGTAGAGGAAATCGCTACCTCGAAGATGGCTGACCTGAACGCTAACGATCTGGCTGCTGCAGCAAAGATCATCGCCGGCACCGCTCGCTCCATGGGCGTGACCGTAGAGGGCTAAAACAGCCTCGGTCATTCACCCTTGGGTGAACGGCACCAAAGAATTCAATCTAAGGCGAAAAGTTCCCTGGCGAACTCTTCGTCCGTGGCAGGACCGGGCGCGGTCCATATGACCACGACTGCATAAGGAGATAACGCAGATGGCAAAGCGCAGCAAAGCATATGTAGCCGCCGCGGCAAAGATCGAGGCTGACAAGGTTTACGCCCCAGCCGAGGCAATTGCCCTGGCCAAGGAAATCTCGGGCGAGAAGGCACACTCCACCGTTGAGGTTGCTTTCCGCTTGGGTGTTGACCCACGTAAGGCCGATCAGATGGTTCGCGGTACCGTGAACCTTCCACACGGCACCGGTAAGACCGCTCGCGTTGTGGTCTTCGCAAACGGCGACAAGGCTGAGGCAGCTCGTGAAGCTGGCGCAGACTTCGTTGGCTCGGATGACCTGATCGAAAAGATTCAGGGCGGCTGGACCGACTTCGACGCAGCAGTTGCTACCCCAGACCTGATGGGCAAGGTTGGCCGCCTGGGTAAGATCCTGGGTCCACGTAACCTGATGCCAAACCCTAAGACCGGCACCGTGACCATGGATGTGGCCAAGGCTGTTGCCGACATCAAGGGCGGCAAGATCGACTTCCGCGTCGACAAGCACTCGAACCTGCACTTCATCATTGGCAAGGCATCCTTCGATGCCAAGCAGCTGACCGAGAACTACGCAGCTGCACTGGATGAGGTTCTGCGTCTGAAGCCTTCGGCTTCGAAGGGTCGCTACATCTCGAAGGCAACCATCGCTACCACCTTCGGTCCAGGTATCCCTGTTGATCCGAACGTAACCCGCGTTGAGGCCTAAGCTTCATAGCTCTTAGATCTGGGACAGCACCACGAAAGTGGTGCTGTCCCAGACTTGTTTAACCCTCAAACTTAATGCATATTAACGGAACTAATGCCTTAGCTTGATCAGTATTTGAACGTTCAAAGATCTGAAGCTCACAATCCGCTCAGGGCGGTTATGTGAGTCAATTTCCTGCACGTCGGCGGCAGCGGAGGGGTTACTGAGGTTCATTATTTGGTGGCGGTCAAGGCACCGTGAGTGCTCCATAAAACCTGAGTAATAACCTCCGTTTTCCCTAGTCGCTGCCAGGTTAAGAATTATGATCACCCATGGGCCTACTCATGATTAAACGCTTAGCCCGGTGAATGCATAGGCGTATGGGCAAATCGTGACGCGAGAAACGAAAAATACTTGAAAACTAGTCACTAATCATTCAATCTTTGGCGCTAAAAATGCTACGCTTTAAGTACTGAGTGATTCAGCGGTGTCTGCATGGGACCCCCAAGACTATGCAGATACCGGGTGAGCAGGTTTCCCCAAACCGGCTCATCGACAAGTAGCCTGCCGCTAGCGTCCCCCAAGTGCTAGCTGCGGGCCTTGTCATTTAAGTCGTACACCTGTGCTTAGCTCCAACATTTTCTTGCTTGCTGTGCATCCCGAGTGAGCAAGCTCATGGGGCTGTGGAGTATTTGGATTTGGTGTCCGCGTCAGGCCATGCATAAAATAGAAATACCGAAGACCGTCGGTTGAGTATCTCAGCAATGAGAACTCCTAAAGGTCCGCAAGGACGACCAACGCAGGTTTCATAGATTTGTTTTGACTTGAATGAGTTAGACTGCCCTGTGCTCCTGCGCGGGGCCTTTTTTATGGCCTCGCCGGTTATGAAACGGTACCGAACAAATCCCCGGAAGGAGTGTTATGGCAACCCCGAGCAAGACTGCAGCGATTGAAGAGATCACTGCTGACTTCAAAGATTCGACTGCGGCTGTCTTGACCGAATACCGTGGGCTTACCGTTGCACAGCTCAAGGATCTGCGCCGCTCGCTTGGTCAGGAGACCAAGTACGCCGTTGTGAAGAACACCTTGACCGCTATCGCAGCGAAGGAAGCCGGCATCGATGCATTCGATGACCAGCTTGCTGGTCCAACCGCAATCGCCTTCATTAAGGGCGATGCAGTTGCTGCCGCTAAGAGCCTCACGGAGTTCGCCAAGACCAACGACAAGCTGGTTATCAAGACCGGTTGGTTCGAAGGCAAGGCACTTGACAACGCCGGCATCGCAGCCCTGGCTGCACTGGAATCCCGCGAGACCCAGCTGGCACGCGTTGCCGCTGTGCTGCAGGCTCCAGCTTCCGCCGCTGCTCGTGTCGTCGACGCACTGCGCGCAAAGCTCGAAGAGAACGGTGGCGCTGCTGCCGAGGAAGCTCCGGCAGAAGCCTAAGCTTTCGCGACTCTCTCGCAACGTAACCCAAATTCATAGGCCTTCTGGCCAAAACCGAAAGGACGCCGACCATGGCGAAGCTCACCAACGAAGAGCTGCTTTCCGCATTCAAGGAAATGACCATCATCGAACTCTCGGAATTCGTTAAGGAATTCGAGGAGACCTTCGACGTTACCGCTGCTGCTGTTGCCGTTGCTGGCCCAGCTGCCGGTGGCGAAGCTGCTGCTGAAGAGAAGACCGAGTTCGACGTTATCCTCGAGTCGGCTGGCGACAAGAAGATCGCAGTGATCAAGGAAGTTCGCGCAATCACCTCCCTGGGCCTGAAGGAAGCTAAGGAGCTCGTTGACGGCGCTCCAAAGGCTCTGCTTGAGGGTGTTGCAAAGGACGCTGCTGACAAGGCTGCAGAAGCTCTCGAAGCTGCTGGCGCAACCGTCACCGTTAAGTAAGTTCCGCGGTCACTCGCAACTTATCACCGAAGGCTCACAGGTTTTACCTGTGGGCCTTCGGCCGTTAACTGAGAAGGGCCTTCGGCCGTTAACTGAGAATTTCTTGTACGGACCTTAATAAAAGCTATATAACGTTTCTATTAACAGCGTTTATGGATGTCTACCGTTTATTGTTGTTTTTGTGTCAAAACGCGAGAACTTAGATGTAAAGAAAGCAAGGCCGAGGTTGGGCTTGCTGGACGGGCTGCGAATCATGGCAGCTCTCTTGGTGGTCCTGTATCACTACACGGCGTGGGGGCACGATTACTGGGGAGCCTATGCTCCGGATGTCTGGCCGTTGCTCTCAACGGTGACCCGCTACGGGCAAATCGGAGTCCAGCTGTTCTTCCTGATTTCAGGCTTCGTGATCCTAATGTCTCTCCAAGGCAGAAACCTGACGCACTTCATCGGATCCCGCGTGGGCCGACTCTACCCGGCGTACTGGCTCGCGGTACTCGCGGCGGCGGTCTTGTGCTTTGTCATCTGGCCGCGCATCGGTGAAGGCAGGGCTCCGAGCGATATCATACCCAACCTGACGATGATGCAGGGCGCATTCGAGATCGAAGACCTGGATGGCGTCTATTGGACTCTGTGGGTTGAGCTTCGCTTCTATATCCTGCTCGGCCTCATGCTGGCCTTGGGACTGGCCAAGGACCGCTACATCATGATGCTTTCGGTGATCTGGCCAGCGGCCGGATTCATGCTGCATTTCACCGAGCTGGAAAAGCTCCAAGAGTGGATCGCCGGACAATACGCTGCCCTGTTCGCAGCCGGCATGATGCTGTATCTCATCTACAAACGAGGTCACAGCCTGTTGCGCTGGACGCTGGTGGCATTCAACACCGCCATTGCCGCCTACTTCACGGGAATCAAGGGAAGCAGCGACGCGCTGAGCCTGTCAAAGATGGAAGTCCCGGCCTGGCACTATCAGGTGCTGGTCGTGCTGTGCGTGCTGCTGCTGGCGCTGGTGACGCTAACCTCGTTGAACAAGGTGGAAACCAAATGGCTGATGATGGCCGGCTCGCTTACCTTCCCGTTGTATCTATTCCACGAAATCTGGGGCTGGTGGATCATCAATGAGCTGCACCCATGGGTCAACAAGTACGTCCTGCTGCTTGCCACGATTGTCCTGATGCTCGCCTGGGCCTATGTCGTTGCCCGTTTCGTTGAGAAACCGGTGGGACTGAAACTGCGGAACTCGACGATCAACTCGCTGAACGCCGCCTCGGGCTGGTTCAAGACGCGCCGAAGCGAAGTCGGCGGAACTATTGTGGAACCGAAATATCAGCAATAGTCGCCTCAAAGCCGGCGACGAATGCCTCGGGGGAGACCAGCAGGCCGTGGCCCGGATCCCCGGATCCGAGGGCAATCTTTTCCGGAACCGGTTCGTCGAAGACGCTGGAATCGATGAGCACCGGCAGCGGCGTGTGCGAGCCGAAAGGGGTAATGGTGCCCCGGGCAAAGTGTGTGACTGCCAGCGCTGTTTCCGCGTCGGGTAGGGAAAGTTTGTTGACCTGCAGCACCGATCGAATTTTCGCCCAATCCATTTTGCGACCGCCTGGGATCAGTGCGAACACGTAGGTATCGTCCGAACGCTTGAGGACCAACGTTTTGAGCAGCTGCGAGGGATGTACACCAAGCGCCGCCGCCGCCTCTTCTAGAGAGTTGACCTTGGCCCGCGGCACAATCTCAATCGGAACGCTGCGCTTGGAAGCGTCGAGCATGACGCGGGTCAGCGCTTCCGAATCCTGCTGTTCGCTCATTGACTATTGCCTCTACTTTCCTCACCGGGACCACGACTTAGGCATGAGCCTAATGCAGGTTTGGTGTGTGAGGGATGCTTCAGCGCTGTGCTGGAAGCTGAATTTATGGATTTACGCAAGAAATATTGCTTCTGATCGACGCTCGTGACCAATCGCACAAAGAATAATCGGCGCCGCCGTGATGCGCTTTGCGGATGGGGCGTTGTGTGGCCTTGGCATTTTGCCAAGTGCATTGAAAATCCACGGATCATGTGGGAAAAGCTGAAGAAAATGCTCGGGATGCGGCGTCGGATCCACGGTCGGATCTGGGCGAAAAGCTCCGTGAAAACCGCGTCGCTATTAAGCAGGCGGAAAACTATAGCACGGATTCGGCCAACGGGTATCGACAACCCAAAAATCCTACGGTAGAGTGGAAATTTGCGCCTTACTGTTTGCGCGCGCAACCTTCATATAGCGGTGGGCTGCGTGGTCGAAAAATGAGGACCTGTCCTAAGACAGGCACCTTATCACGGTAAGCGTTAGGAAACCTGACGGTCTTTGGAAGGATCCATCTTGGTCGCCTCGAGCAACCCTAACAACCAAACCGCTAGTTCGGCTCGCGATGCTGCATACGCTGGCCGACTTTCTTTTGCAAAGATTCACGAACCCCTTGAAGTGCCTAACCTGCTGGCATTGCAGACCGAGAGCTTTGACCGCCTCGTCGGCAATGAGCGCTGGGTAGAGCGCCTGGCAGCAGCCGAGGCTATTGGCGACACCAGTGTGCCAAACACCTCCGGCCTGGCTGAAATCTTCGAGGAAATCTCCCCAATCGAGGACTTCCAGGACACCATGTCCTTGAGCTTCTCGGATCCGGAGTTCGCTGATCCAAAGTACACCATTGCTGAGTGCAAGGATCGCGACGCCACTTACGCGGCACCGCTGTACGTCAAGGCCGAATTCATGAACAATGAAACCGGCGAAATCAAGCAGCAGACCGTGTTCATGGGCGATTTCCCGCTGATGACCGAAAAGGGCACGTTCATCATCAACGGCACCGAGCGTGTCGTCGTCTCCCAGCTGGTCCGTTCCCCGGGCGCGTACTTCGAGTCCGCACCGGACAAGACCAGTGACAAGACCATCTACTCCGCCCGTATCATCCCATCGCGTGGTGCATGGTTCGAGCTGGAAATCGACAAGCGCGACCAGATTGGCGTACGCCTTGACCGCAAGCGCAAGCAGTCGGTCACCGTCCTGCTGAAGGCCCTGGGCTGGAGCGAAGAGCAGATCCTGTCCGAATTCGGCCAGTACGACTCAATGCGCGCCACCCTTGAGAAGGACAACATCAAGGACCAGTCCGAAGCGCTGCTGGACATCTACCGAAAGCTGCGTCCGGGAGAGCCGCCAACGGTCGAGGCCGCCCAGGCTCTGCTGAAGAACATGTACTTCGAGCCAAAGCGCTACGATCTGGCCAAGGTCGGCCGCTACAAGATCAACCGCAAGCTGGGCGTGGAGACTCCTGTCAATGCCGAGAACGCTTCGGTGCTCTCGCTGGACGACCTGGTGGCAATGATCCGCTACCTCGTCGCCCTGCACGCAGGCGAAAAGACCGTCTCCGGCACCCGCAAGGGCGAGATCGTCGACATCCCTGTGAACGTGGATGACATCGACCACTTCGGCAACCGTCGCATCCGCGCCGTAGGCGAACTGATCGAGAACCAGGTCCGCACCGGTCTGTCCCGCATGGAGCGTGTTGTGCGCGAGCGCATGACCACCCAGGACGTCGAGGCCATCACCCCGCAGACCCTGATCAACATCCGCCCAGTCGTTGCTGCGATCAAGGAGTTCTTCGGAACCTCCCAGCTCTCGCAGTTCATGGACCAGAACAACCCGCTGGCCGGCCTGACCCACAAGCGCCGCCTGTCGGCTCTGGGCCCGGGCGGTCTGTCGCGCGACCGCGCAGGCATGGAAGTTCGAGACGTGCACCCGTCCCACTACGGACGCATGTGCCCGATTGAAACTCCCGAAGGTCCGAACATTGGTCTGATCGGCTCGCTGGCAACCTACGGCCGCATCAACGCCTTCGGCTTCATCGAGACCCCATACCGCAAGGTCACCGACGGCGTGGTCTCCAACGCCGTGGAGTACCTGACCGCCGACGACGAACTGCAGCACTACATCGCACAGGCCAACGCGCCTTTGGATGAGAACGGCCGCTTCATCGAAGACGGCGTGCTGGTGCGTGAAAAGGGCGGTGGCGGCGAGCCTGTCATCGTCGACGCCTCCGAAGTAACCTACATGGACGTTTCCCCTCGCCAGATGGTTTCCGTGGCAACCGCCCTGATTCCATTCCTCGAGCACGACGATGCCAACCGAGCACTGATGGGCGCCAACATGCAGCGCCAGGCTGTGCCGCTGCTGGCTTCCGAGCGCCCGCTGGTGGGTACCGGCATGGAGAAGTACGCGGCGATCGACGCCGGCGACTCCGTTGTGGCCCACAAGCCAGGCGTAGTCACCGAGGTCTCCGCCGACCTGGTAGTCGTCATGAACGACGACGGCACCGAGTCCATGTACCCGATCATGAAGTTCGCACGCTCCAACCAGGGCAACGCCTACAACCAGCGCGTTCGCGTCTCCGAGGGCGACCGCCTGGAGTACCAGTCGATCATCGCCGACGGCCCATCCACCGACAAGGGTGAGCTGTCCCTGGGTAAGAACCTGCTCGTGGCATTCATGTCATGGGAAGGCTACAACTACGAGGATGCGATCATCCTCTCCCAGCGCATGATCTTCGACGACGTGCTCACCTCGATCCACATCGAAGAGCACGAGGTCGACGCCCGCGACACCAAGCTGGGCGCCGAGGAAATCACCCGCGACATCCCGAATGTCTCGGAAGACATCCTCTCCCAGCTCGATGACCGCGGCATCGTCTACATCGGCGCCGAGGTTGAAGCCGGCGACGTACTGGTAGGCCGTGTCACCCCTAAGGGCGAGACCGAACTGACCCCAGAAGAGCGCCTGCTGCGCGCCATCTTCGGCGAGAAGTCCCGCGAAGTTCGCGATACGTCGCTGAAGGTTCCGCACGGCGAGTCCGGCACCGTCATCGGTGTTCGCATCTTCGACCGCGACAACGACGACGAGCTCTCACCTGGTGTGAACCAGCTGGTGCGCGTGTACGTGGCCCAGAAGCGCAAGATCACCAACGGTGACAAGCTTGCAGGCCGCCACGGCAACAAGGGTGTCATCTCGAAGATCCTGCCGCTGGAGGACATGCCGTTCCTTGAGGACGGTACCCCGCTGGACGTCGTACTGAACCCACTGGGTGTGCCGGGTCGTATGAACGTCGGCCAGGTTATGGAAATCCACCTGGGCTGGGCCGCCAAGCAGGGCTGGAACATCGAGAATGAGCCGGAGTGGGTCAAGGATCTTCCTAACCTGCCTCGCCAGTCCGGTTCCACCACCGTGGCAACCCCGGTCTTCGACGGCGCTTCGGAAGCTGAAATCCGCGGCATCCTGGATTCGACGAACAAGACCCGCGACGGCGTGCGTCTGATCGGCAACACCGGTAAGGCCCGTCTGTTCGACGGCCGCTCCGGCGAGCCATTCCCGGATCCGGTGTCGGTCGGCTACATGTACATCTTGAAGCTGCACCACCTGGTGGACGACAAGATCCACGCACGTTCCACTGGTCCGTACTCCATGATCACCCAGCAGCCGCTGGGCGGTAAGGCGCAGTTCGGCGGCCAGCGCTTCGGTGAAATGGAAGTGTGGGCCCTGGAGGCCTACGGTGCTGCTTACACGCTGCAGGAAATCCTGACCATCAAGTCGGATGATATCCACGGCCGTGTCAAGGTCTACGAAGCCATCGTCAAGGGCGAGAACGTTCCAGAACCAGGTGTTCCAGAATCGTTCAAGGTGCTTATCAAGGAAATGCAGTCGCTGTGCTTGAACGTCGAGGTGCTCGGCACCGACGGCAACACGATCGAAATGCGCGAATCGGACGAGGAATCATTCCGTGCCGCTGAAGAGCTGGGCATCGACCTTTCCCGGTCCGAGCCCAACTCCGTAGAAGAGGTGTAAGCCGCGGGCCATATCCTGGCCCGCAGCCCCCACTTCATTCGTATCGACTTCAGACACCATAGAAGAGAGAAAAGGACCCTATGTCCAACGATTCCTCATTTGGCCTCATGCGCATTAACCTTGCCACCGCGGAAGAAATCCGCGCGTGGAGCTACGGCGAGGTTAAGAAGCCTGAAACCATCAACTACCGCACCCTGAAGCCGGAGAAGGACGGTCTTTTCTGCGAAAAGATCTTCGGTCCTTCCCGCGACTGGGAATGCTACTGCGGCAAGTACAAGCGCGTGCGCTTCAAGGGCATCATCTGTGAGCGTTGTGGCGTTGAGGTGACCCGTGCGAACGTTCGTCGTGAGCGCATGGGCCACATTGAGCTTGCAGCTCCAGTGACCCACATCTGGTACTTCAAGGGCGTTCCTTCGCGCTTGGGCTACCTGCTGGATCTGGCTCCGAAGGACCTTGAAAAGGTCATCTACTTCGCCGCCTACATGATCACCTCCGTGAACGAGGACCGCCGCCACGCAGAAATGCCAAACCTGCAGGCACAGCACGATCTCGAGCTGCGCCAGCTGGCAACCAACGCCGAAGCCGACAAGAAGGCAGTTGCTGCCGACCTGGAAGCCGAGTTGGAGCGCATGGAAGCCGACGGCGCCAAGAACGCCGAGCTGAACAAGGCCCGCACCCTGGCCGAGAAGACCGTTCTGCAGATCGACAAGCGCGCCAAGGCCGAGGCCGAGCGCCTGCGTGCGGTCTGGGAGCGCTTCAAGGGCCTGAAGGTTGCAGACCTTGAAGGCGACGAAGGCCTGTACCGCACCATGCGTGAGAAGTACGGCCTGTACTTCGAGGGCTCCATGGGTGCAGAGGCAATCCAGAAGCGTCTTGAAAACTTCGATCTGGCTGCCGAGGCTGAAGAGCTTAAGCAGATCATCGACAACGGCAAGGGCCAGAAGAAGGCTCGCGCCCTCAAGCGCCTGAAGGTCGTCAACGCATTCCTTGCCAACGGCAACTCGCCTAAGGGCATGGTGCTCGACGCCGTTCCAGTGATCCCACCGGAACTGCGCCCAATGGTTCAGCTCGACGGTGGCCGCTTCGCCACCTCGGACCTGAACGACCTGTACCGCCGCGTGATCAACCGCAACAACCGCCTCAAGCGCCTGCTTGATCTCGGTGCGCCTGAGATCATCGTTAACAACGAAAAGCGCATGCTGCAGGAAGCCGTCGACTCGCTGTTCGACAACGGCCGCCGCGGCCGTCCGGTCACCGGTCCAGGCAACCGTCCGCTGAAGTCCCTGAGCGACATGCTCAAGGGCAAGCAGGGTCGTTTCCGTCAGAACCTGCTCGGCAAGCGCGT
>NZ_JALDXV010000015.1:0-83764 GCF_032154645.1 Glutamicibacter sp.
TGACGGGCAGCCGGCTCCACACCTGCCTCAGATTCCATGCTCTGTGCACCCAGGCGCATGCCTCGTAGGCTGCGATCGCTCATGTTTTCCCTCCGCGATGTCTGTTTTATTCGCTACACGTACCAACGTTTGGCGCGTTGAACTAATTCCAGCAATTCAGGCTGAAGATTAATTCAGGCACCAAAACATCTATTATACGCGCCTGCGGCGAGGTGCAAGAGATGCACCTCGCCGCAATGTGACGTGATTGTCAAGAACCAAGCGTGTGGCCTAGAAGTTATCGCTTGATCCGGGAGCCTCAGGGCTCTTTGGTGGGTTCGTTCCGCCCAAGGCGCCGCCGATGCCCTTCAGCGCTTCGGTAAGTTCGCTTGGAATGACCCACAGGGTGTTGGAGGTACCTTCAGCCAGCTTCGGGAGCGTCTGCAGGTACTGGTACGCCAACAGCTCATGGTCCGGACGACCGGCGTGAATTGCGTCGAACACCTTCTGAATCGCCTGGGCTTCACCGTCCGCGCGAAGGATGGAGGCCTGGGCGTCGCCTTCTGCCTTGAGAATCGCGGCCTGACGTTCACCTTCAGCCGTGAGGATATCCGACTGCTTGGTTCCTTCAGCGGTGAGAATTGCTGCACGGCGATCTCGCTCAGCGCGCATCTGCTTCTCCATGGAGTCCTGAATGGACAGGGGAGGATCGATGGCCTTGAGCTCGACTCGTGAGACGCGGATGCCCCACTTGCCGGTGGCCTCATCAAGGACACCGCGTAACTGACCGTTGATCTGGTCGCGACTGGTCAGGGCCTCTTCCAGATTCAGCCCGCCAACGACGTTACGCAACGTGGTGGTGGTCAGCTGTTCTACGGCCTGAATGTAATTGGCGATTTCATAGGTCGCAGCCCGCGGCTCGGTGATTTGGAAGTACACCACGGTGTCGATGGAGACGACCAGGTTGTCCTCGGTAATCACCGGCTGTGGTGGGAACGAGACAACTTGTTCGCGCAGGTCCAGCAGTGGCAGCAGGCGATCCACAAATGGGATCAGGAGTGTAAGACCCGGGTTCAGGGTCCGGTTGTACTTGCCGAGGCGTTCGACAATGCCGGCACGTGCCTGAGGCACAATTCGGACACTGCGTAATAGCACGACGATCACGAAGATCGCCAGTACAACAAGGACGATGGTCAAGCCCAAACTGTTACCGCTCATGGTTTGTACTCTCTTTCCTTGTGCTTGAGTGATGGATGAACGTGTTGTGGGAAACGCTGCTAGGCTTCTGGCTTTTGCGGAGCGTTCTCCAGGTATGCAGTTGCACCGTCGATGCGGCTGACGATGGCATAGGTTCCGGGCATCATGGTCGGCACATTGGCCTCGGCCCGAGCCGTCCAAATCTCGCCCTGAATCTTTGCGGAACCCGACAAGCGGGACGTTGGCTCAAGGATGAGCGCATCTTTGCCGATCAGGCGATCGATGTTTGTACGGAACCCCTCGGGTGATTTCCGTAAATGTTTCACTGCGAGGGGGCGTACCAAAAGAATCATGAGCAGTGAAACTACACAGAAGACGACTACCTGGAGCCACACGGGACCGTCGAGCAACGCAACCGCCACACCGCCCAGGGCGCCGACTCCGAGCATGATGAAGTACAGATCGAGCGACAGCATCTCAATGATTGCCAAGAGCAAAAACAGTGCGAGCCAAATGACCCACGCGTTGTTGCCGATCCATTCTGCCGTTGTCATGGCATCCACCTTCGCTCTGTTCGATCAAAAGCCCGTTGCGTGTGGCCTTTGTTCTTATTCTGCCGTACACAGCCTCGGAAAGAAGTAGTCATTTTGGGGTATTTCCTAGCGGGAGTGCGCGAACAAATGTACGTCAAAGGATGCGTGGACGCGTCGCTGCTGCAAAGAATCGGTCGTCGTCCGAAGTGCGTCGGGTGAAAGATGGTGCCCCGCCGGTCCCATGAAGGCTAAGTCGAACAGGTCCCGGGAATCAAGCAGCATTTCATACTTCAGGTTTTGTGTACCTTGGTGGACAAGATTTTCAGTGGCGAACTTTTCTACGAGAATTTGTTGCTTGTCGGCACCGATGTTGAGCATGCCAAGTTCGTTTCGCACTTCCTCTAGATGATCCGGCGCTGCGGTGACGACAATGCAGAGTCCATTAGCTCGAAGAACTCGGGAAAACTCAGCAGGGTTATGGGGTGCAAAACAATTGAGAACTACATCGCGTGTGCGATTGCTCGTAGGCAACCTGCGCCAAACATCCCACACAATGGCAGTTGTGTTCGGCAGTTTGGCAGCGCGGCGCATGGCATATCTGGAAATATCCAACGCGATCGCATCTTGATGCGTCGATGGATGACGACGCAGCAGTTCGCCGAGGTAGTAGCCAGTTCCTGCCCCCGCGTCGAGCACGTTCAGGTTGGAACCAAGACCTTGATTCACCACAATTTCGGAAATCAAGTTCGCCAACGGGGCGTAGTGACCTCGCTCCTGAAAAGATTCGCGTGCGAGAACCATGGCTGCGGTGTCTTCGAGAAAGCTAGTGCCCTTGCCGGTTAAGAAATTGAAGTATCCCTGCTTCGCGGCGTCAAATCGGTGCCCCGTGGGGCACTGCAAGGTATTCCGAGGCTGCTTCACTTGCTCCAACGGTGCAGCGCATACCGGGCAATTGATGCTCGTCGATGCGGCCATCAGAATTCAAGCGCCTTCTTGGCAGACGCCACCGACAGCCCGTTGTGGCGCCACAACTCAGATTCATTGATCAGAGACCTAGTCACCGCCTTATCAACATAGACGGTGCCATAGAGGTGATCTGTTTCATGTTGGAAAATTCGTGCCTGCCAACCCGAGAACTCATTGCTGATCGGGCGCCCTGATCGATCCTCATAGCGAGCAGAAATATCTGCAGGTCGGATTACTACGCCTTGGAAACCATCAAAGGATAAGCATCCCTCATAGAATTCGGCGGTGCGTTCGCCCACCTGCCCATATGAAGGGTTGAAGATTTCAAGATACTCCATTGGCTTACGTTCGCGCTCAGCGGCCATGTCTTCGGGAATTTGGTAGAGATCTTCGAGAACAGCAATTTTCAGCGGGATGCCGATTTGGGGGGCCGCCAGGCCGACACCCGGCGCGTCATACATGGTCTCCCGCATGACCACAAGGAGCTTGTCCAAGAGATCGTCAGGTAACTGACCTGTATATGGCTGGGCATTTTGGCGTAGTACCGGATGCCCCAGCTGCACGATAGGGGCGACGTTCTCGTTCGCTGATTCAAGGACTTCTGAAACTATCTCAATCAGTTGTTCGGGGGAGTAGATAGGGGACATGATGAATTAGTTCGTCCGTTCTGGGTGGGAGTACGTCAATTCGGCAAGCCTAGAAACGAGCCGGTCTTTCTCTGTTTTGTGTAGCATATGGCCCAGCCGCTCCAGATTATCGCGAGCATAAAGATGCAGTTGCATATCTCGGTCGTAAAAGATGTCTAGCAGGTTGGCGAAACGGCGTTCCTCATCCATGGGAATCTCGGCGCTCCGAGGGATGTTCATGATGTGCCAGACCGCGTACCTCTGACTCAATTCTAAGTAGTCAACAGTGTTTCGCCGTGTTCCGCAAAGTTGAGCAAAATCAATCCAAATTGCGTCATTAAGGATGTGGGCGGAACCAATATGGTCATACCCAATTGAAACCTGAAGTGGGGCTACTTGTGGAAGGTCTGGAATCCTGTCGAGAGCCAAACTCCCAGCCCTGAATCCCGACGCCTTTGCGTCACCCGTTGACGGCAACGTGCGGTAGTCGACCTGGTGGTCTAACTCGAAGACTTCAAAGGTATTGTGAATCGTTGCAATGGTCGGCTGTACCAAGTGATGGAATGCTTCGTCATCCAGAAGGAGCTCGGGTGAATAATTGGAGGTCGTGACCATGAAGATTGATTGTTGGCTGCAGTATTTGACGAGTTTTGCCATCAACATGGCATCACCTGGTTCGGTGCAGTGGAACTCATCAAAAATCAGGACCTTTAGTCCCTGAAGCTCACGCTCGAGACCCCGTGTGAATATTGATCCGAGTCGTTCGCCGGGCACACGATTCTTGGGGGAATTTAAGTGATGGAAGAACTCGTGAAAATGAAATCTGGCTGTCGCGTGCTCAGGCAAGAGTTCCACTAGCGCGTTAATGACGACGGTTTTCCCACGACCAGGAGGGCCGTAGACATAGATTCCTTGCGTTGAGCATTTACGACCTCTACCCAGTGCGTTGTCCAATAGCTGGATCAGGCAACGCTGTGCGGGATCCGGGCTGATCTGTTTAATGGCAAGTTTCTCTGCCATTGAATCTGAAATTCCACTAGTTGCGAGACGAGTAAACGGCGGCAGGGGCATATCTAAATCTTCCCATTTGAGTTCCGGATGGCCAATTTTCCGCACGACCGGCTGAACCAGAAGAAGAGTGACCTCGAAAACAACTAACCGGCTCGAAACGGAAGTGAGAACTGTCGATAAGTGACTTAACCAGGGGAGTGGCGCACTCGTCCTGAAACATAGCGATGCTGGGATCTTTTTACCGCCCCTATTGTTTTAGCAGTTTCAGTGCGCATAATGGTCTCACTTACCTACGGGACCGGTGCCATGGCACAGTGAGCAACTAAGGGGCGTGCATCACGATGAGTGATTTTGCTGTTGAACCGATGCGCGATCAAATTATCGACAACGACTTGTTGGACATGTCGGTGCTGGTGCTCAAGACCCTTTCCGACCCCGCAAGATTACAACTTTTATGGGCCTTGTGCCTTGGAGATCGTACGCTTTCTGAACTGGCTCAGTTAGTTGGTGTGACGCCGAATGCCGCAAGTCAGTTGTTGACCAAGCTCCGGGCCGCCGGGGTATTGGACGCACATAAATCTGGACGTCACATGATTTATTCGATGCATGACGAGCATTCAAGGGAATTCGTACGTCAGACCTTGAACTTTGCGGAGCATCGACTGGCATTGGACAAGCAAAGTTCGGATCACTAGATACCTTTCCTACTGTGTCGAGCATTGCTTGTGTTGTCGACGGTCGCACCGATTGGAGTGCGTCATTAGCGGCGTTTAGTTCGAGTGTTGCCGAAATAAACCCAGGTTGCATAACTTTTGCCCTTAACGTGACCTAGCGCACCAATTGATAAATGCTAAAAGCCTGTTGCTAAGTCGTACCAGGATCGATTTTATAAACACTTGGAAAAATACCCCTAGGCGCTCTAGCGTAGGAGTAAATCCAAGTGCTAGGATAATTCCGGTTTATCGATTAGTGTTGGGCGGCTGGAAGACGTTGGGTCATTTCTACGAAAAGCTCTCGACATTTAGAACGCAAGGGCTTGTTTCATGAAAAAGATTCGAAGAGTCGCGGCCGGAATGGCGGCTGTAACTTTCGGTGCCACTATGTTGGTTGCGCCAGCAAATGCCGCTGATCCAGCGCCGTCCGTGAGTCCGAAGGCTTATTGTGAAGTGGGTCTGACGGCTTCTGATGCGGCTGGAAATTTCACGACATTTGCGTATTACCAGGCCAGTGACGGCACGGCGACTATTGACCAGCGCAAAACATGGGGGATTGGCAGCCTTGGTTTTGCTCCACAGGCGATGATCCAAAAATATGATACGACACCCAATGCTGATGGTTCGCGATACCGGATGTACTATGCCGTTCATCCGGATGGAACGTTGTACGTAGTGCAGACTCAGCCTGATGGAACCGTTAAAAAGACAGCGGTGAATAAGACTTGGGCTGGCATCAAGACGCTGACAGCTAACAGCAGCGCTAGCTATTGGACGGTCCCCAACTACGTTTATGCCATAACGACCTCCGGTGCGCTGAACCGGTATATTCAAGGGGCTGGAGTGTCGAATATGCGCAGCACCGTCAGAGTTTCTCCACGAGGTTGGGGGAGTTTGAAGGCGTTCTCGTACTCGCGCACCGAAGAGAGGGTTGGTTTTGGACGCGGTGATGTCATTTTGGCAACCGCCAGCGACGGCAGGCTTTTAGAGTACTTCATTCCACATTCAAGCCCCACGAAATGGACTAGCAAGGTTATCCGATCGAGTACATGGCAAAACATCACTGATGTTTCGATCGGTTATTGTTCGCATGCCGATGGCGTGCCATATCCGGAATCTTTGATTTACGATGCGAAAACCGTGTGGTTGGCTCGGCACGCAAACGGGAATTTGTATCTGTACTTGGATGCAAACCCGAAGGCCGCAAATCGTTCGTTGACAGGTTATGGGCCGATAACATCTGGTGGCATTGTCGGGGTCGATACCTTTGCGCTTGATTCTGGTGAGTAGCAGAGGTAACTAAAGTGCGGCCCAATATGCAGTGGGCCGCACTATGTCATTGAGTTGAAGAATTGGCGGCGATCTAGGGCTGTCAATCCAGAGCTACATGGGATCAATTCATTGATATCTGTGAAATTATGTCAACTTGCAGTGTTGTGAACACGAAAGTTGGCGAAACGGCATTTCGCGCTTTGGATGTAGCTTTTGCATTAATGCCGTAGTTTTCAATACGCCGGACGGCACTTTGGTTTCAGCATCCTGAATGTCTGGCATTACCGACAACTTGCTTCGATCCAGGGCATCAAGTTCCGCATCGCACATTGGTCGTTCGGCTCTGAACTTGCACTTTGGGACTGTATTAGATATTGCAAAATCACCCCTTAAATCCCGCGCTTATAGACCATAAGCAAAAGCCGATAATCTACATTATGTAAAGTAGTGGAAATGCGGGCGTCCCCCAGGGTCCATTTTGACGCACGAATTGCCGTCCATTTCAGTCCCAGAATTGCACGCTCAAAGCTTGGGTACTTGCGTCCGTTGCTTGTCGGTTCGACTGTTTCGTTAACACGGCTGCGTCGGCGTTGTTGACGCAGCAGAACATCAGTCCTCGGTCGCTGAATGATTCTTTTGATCAGCACCAAGGTATTCACGAGCGTCGATAATTCCTCGCTTGACGGCAGCTCTGACAACGCAGAACAGCACATAGAAAAAGACTGCTGTTGCCGTCACGAGTAGGATCAGTGAATTCAGCTCGGTAACGTCCATGTGTGGAAGCCTAGTCGAGTGTTGCACGATGATCTATGCCTTGCATCTGGCTGTAGATCGTTATGGAGCGGCCCATTAGCTCGCGCGCAGTGCAGGACGAAAACCTACTCCCCTAGCATTAAGTCAATTTGCCGGTTCTATTTCCAAGCATCAAACATCAGGTAGAAGACATGGAATCGCACGAGTGTATGCAAGCATGCCGAGCAATTCGACGACTGTTTGGCAGATGACGACAGCAGGTACCAGTGGATATTCGGCTGCCAGTGCCAACGCCAATGGCAGGATCACTAACGAATTTCTTGTCGCGCCAGAAAAGGCCACGGCCCGTTGAGACCGGAAATCAAGACCGATCCTTTTGGCAATAATGCCTCCCAAGGGCCCCATGATCAGCAGAAAGGCGACATAGATGGGTACGACGTACATCAACTGGCCGAAGTTGCCGGCGACCATGAAAAATTGAGAGCTGATTACCAAGAACAGCACAAGCATCATTAATGGAACCATCAAAAGATCCATGGTGTCGATGACAAGCGCTGGCCATCTCCAATGACTGGCCAAGAACTGAATTATCGCCGCCGCCACGAGCGGAAGTAAGATCAGGAACACAAAGGCCTCTATAAAGGGACGTGCATCCATTGATGCCAGAAACGTGCCACCGGTGAACCATGCAAGATAAATCGGCAATAGCAGTACTTGAAGCAACATGAGGACGGGGGTAGCTGCAAGGAGATTCTCATCTGCTCCCCCAGCTAGGCGCGTGAAAACGATGACGTAATCGACGCATGGTGCTAAAAGGACCAGCAACACGCCAATCGTAAGAGCTTCTTGCCCGGATACGGGTCGCGTCAGAACCAAAGCTACGAGGGGAACGAGCGCAAAATTTACGGCGGTCACAATAGCCAGAAAACGAAAATTCCTGAAAGACTCTAAGAACTTCCGCATCGGTACAGCCAAGAAAGTGGCGAAAAGCAATAAGGCGAGAACCGGGTTGATAGCCGTACTGAATGCCGCTGTGGTACCAGAGAAGACCGCGCTGGCGCCGATGCCGATGATGATTGCGATGAAGTAGAACCAAACTTGGCGAGTTTGGAAGAACACGCTTAGATGCTGCATGAAAAGTCTGTCGCTTTCTTTGTTCTTTCCAATTACCAAGTAGAGGCCACTCCCCCTTGGCTCTGCCATTGTTGATGGAATACTTCGATTCGAAGCGGCTCGTCAC
The DNA here is from genome assembly GCF_032154645.1 of Glutamicibacter sp. Taxonomy (GTDB): domain Bacteria; phylum Actinomycetota; class Actinomycetes; order Actinomycetales; family Micrococcaceae; genus Glutamicibacter. The sequence goes on from NZ_JALDXV010000015.1 coordinate 8,291, forward strand.
GAAGATTAGGATGGATGTATGGTCCCAAATAAACGTTCTTGGCTGCTCTGGGCCGCCGTCGACATCCTGCTCATCATTTTGTTTGCCCTGCTTGGCCGCCGCGAACACGAGCACGGCTTGGCTATAGGTGGAATCTTGTGGACCGCTTTGCCGTTCATGATCGGCTACGTGATTATGCTGTCGGTCTCTAGGCCGTGGCTGACGATTAGTAATCTTTGGCCGACCGGTGTGCTGGTATGGGTAGGAACTGTAGCTCTTGGAGTTGCGGCGCGGCTTTTGTTTGGATCCACGGCGGCCGTTTCATTCATCATCGTTGCCACGGTTGTCTTGGGAGTGTTCCTTATGGGGCGCCGCGCCATAACATCCTTAATTTCGAAGAAGTCAGCTCAGCAAAAGGCCTAGTCCATAGGCACCCGTAGCCACCAAGCCGCTGGAGAACGTTCCCAAGATGAACTGTTCGGCAGCTTGGTGGTTTTTCAGTTCGGCAAAGCGCCCGAGCCCCTTGACGGCTAGTACTACCGCAATTCCTTCAGGCCAAGAGGCCCATAAGCTCGCGACGATGGCAGTGCGTTCGAGCAGGCCTATCCATAAGCCGCCGCGAAGCAGGGAAGGTTCGATTTCAACAGCGGCAGTAGACGAAATACTTCGCGAAGCTAGCCTAAACAGGAGCTCAGTCAGCGGTCCCCCGAAGCTGATAGCAAAGACCACGCTGACGGCAATAGCTAGAACTTTGGGTACTTCCGGAGTCTCAACCAGTTTTGTACCAGTAATTCCCAGGACCATCGATGAAAGAGCCAGAATTGCCGCTGTGACGGTCAGGGTGGTGCACAGCTTCACCCGTGGGTTGGAGGATGCACCAATGAACGTTGCGGTCGCCGACGCCAGTGATGCAGCAATGAGTATGTACCAGGCAAGCCATAACATGTTGGTTTACTCCCCCAGTAGCTTCAATTGCCGTGCGAGGGACTTGGCGGACTCATCCATCATGCGATTCGCTTCAAACCACAGCGCTGCGGAAAGTCGTGAGGAAACGGCCTGTTGCGTAATTCCTAGTTGCTCGGCAATCTGTTGCTGGGTCATGCCCTCGTCGGCCAGAGTTCCTGCTTCCCACGCTGTGGCGCGGCGTTTTGAAACGATGCAGGCGGTCAGTTGCAATTCTGCTTCGAGACGGTTGGATTCGGTAGACGGGCCATGTACTGCAATGTGCGCATTCGTATTTTTTGCCCGTTCAACTGCTACTCGCGCAAATTCGAATGCTGGTCCCCTACCTGCACGTGTTTCTTTTGGAAGCGGTGTTTCGACCTGCCCGAATCCAAGGCCAACGCTCCAGTCCCCCGATGCCGCCATCATGACTGCTAGCCGGATCGCCTCCGAAGCGTTGTCTAGTACAGCTTGTACTTCATCGCCGGCAGTTCTCTGGAATGGCCGCACCACGGGTACCGTTGCATTAGCCTGTTTGACTAGCGCCTCGACCTTGTCCTCCGAAGATCGCGAACGTCTCTGGTCAATCGTCAATACAATCATGAGACAATGCTAAAACATTGTTTAACTATTTACAAAATAAAACCATTGTTCTTCTTTGCGTCAGACGATTAAGTTTGAGCCAATTCAGGGCCGATCTCGACTAGAGTTGAAATTAATAAACCACCCGAGGATTTCGGGATAGAAGCGTTGAGAGGTATTAATGGTCACCGCATTTGTTATGATTCAGACGGCTACTGACAGCATCCCTGAATGTGCCCAACAGATCTCTGAGATTGATGGGATTCGAGAGGTTTACTCGGTTGCTGGCGACTGGGATCTAATCGCTATTGCGCACGTTCACAAACATGAAGATCTAGCCGAAGTGATCGCCAATCGACTCTCAAAGATCCCGGGCATTCGTGGAACTCAGACTCACATTGCTTTCCGTGCCTATTCGACCCATGACTTGGATGCGGCCTTTTCGCTTGATCTGGGCGAATAGCGAGATCTTCCGCAATATTAGAGGGCTTTGGTTCCGTGCTTGTAGCGCGCTGAACCAAAGCCCTCAATTGTATCTAAACTAACGTCCGACGATCTCCATCGTCGTTGTCGACCAAGTGTCTAGTACGCGCCCGGCAGCGCCGGAATCGATGGAATCTGCCGCCCGCAGTAGGGCTGCCTTCATCCGCTCCTCGAATGGAGTATCGGCAGATTCATCAAAAGCCACCATTCCGGCTGCAGCGTTGATCAGGACGGCATCACGGACCGGGCCAGTCTCACCGTGGACAATCCTTCTGACAACCTCCGCATTATGTAGGGCGTCGCCGCCACGGAGCTCGGTCAGAGTAGTGCGTGGAATGCCAACACTCTGAGGGTCAAAGGAGAACTCGGTGACCTGTCCGTCGCGGACTTCCCAGACACGATTTGACGCGGTGGTGGTCATTTCGTCGAGGCCGTCCTCGCCTCTGAATACCAGGCCTCGAACTCCGCGGCTTGCCAATACTCCAGCCATGATGGGCGCCATGACCAGATCTGAACACCCAATGGCAGAGGCCGAGGGCAGGGCAGGATTGGTCAATGGCCCCATGAAATTGAAAGCCGTTGGGATGCGAAGCTGACGTCGAGCAGCTGCTACGTGCTTCATCGACGGATGGAACACGTTGGCGAAGCAGAACGCAATACCAACCTTGTTATAGACCTCTACAAGGCGGTCGATTGGTACGTCAAGACGAACATCCAAAGCTTCCAGCACGTCGGCCGATCCCGACGAGGAAGATGAGGCTCGATTTCCGTGTTTAACTATGTTCACACCGGCGCCAGCGCAGACCAGGGTGGCCATCGTTGAAATGTTGACGGTGTTCTGACGATCGCCGCCCGTTCCTACAATGTCCAAAGTTGGTGCATTGACGCGAAGGGGCCTGGCGTTTGCCACCATGGAGTCCACCAGGCCGGTCAATTCGGCAACGGTCTCCCCCTTGGCGCGCAGCGCGACCAAAAAGCCTGCGATTTGTACATCGCTCGCTTCGCCGTTCATGATCTCGTTCATCGCCCAACCGGCCTCGGACCGGCTAAGATCACCGCCGGAAATCAAGGTGGCCAGCAAATCTGGCCAGGTCGGGAACTTTTCGTTTTCAAGGCTCGTTGACACGTATGTAAGCCTATCGAGATCGCCGTAGTCCAGCCCAATTCATTTCTTAAGATGATGTGGCCCAAGTCGCTGTTTTTCGGCAGAAATTCGCGCATAATTACGTCATGGGCTTGTTGCATAAATGAATATTGCGAGAGACGCGCCGGATGTCGCTCTACGAATTGTAGAAAGAGTTTTATTCAAACTTCCCCGTGTTTCCGCGGATGTTCGAACGGTGTGGCAGAAGAAACCTCTGTCAGGCCCCGTTTGCATTGGTATCTGAGCCCTATTTAGAGACATAATGTCAGTGTGACAACTGCGACTCATGCCCCAAATACGACGGCGCCTCATGCGCCGAACCGCCCAAACATGGTGTCGGTGGGAACGATGGTGTGGCTCTCCAGCGAGCTCATGTTCTTCGCCGCCCTCTTCGCCATGTACTTCAGCATTCGTGCTGCCGCGCCCGAACTCTGGGCGACTGAAACTGCCAAGCTGAACGTACCGTTCGCGTTGGTCAACACCTTGATTCTGGTGTCCAGCTCGTTCACGTGCCAGATCGGCGTATTCAAAGCTGAGGCCTTCAAGCCTCGCCGCACTGGCGGAATCTTTAACCTCAAGGAATGGGGAATGATCGAATGGTTCATTCTCACCTTCTTCCTTGGGGCTATCTTCGTTTCCGTTCAGGCATTTGAATACGTAACCCTCGTTCACGAGGGTGTCGCTCTGAACTCCAACGGTTACGGTTCAGTGTTCTACATGACTACTGGCTTCCACGGACTTCACGTCACCGGCGGCCTGATTGCGTTCTTGCTGATCATTGGTCGTGCAATGCTCGCGAAGAAGTTTGGTCACTTTGAAGCAACCGGCGCCATCGTCGTGTCCTACTACTGGCACTTCGTTGACGTTGTCTGGATTGCTCTGTTCGCGATCATCTACTTCCTGAAGTAGGCAACTAACATTCACCAGTTGCCTCCACAGAAGTACGGCAACACCACACCAAGAAATTAAGTGAGGAACCAGCAAGTGAAGGCTCTTTCAACAAAGCGCCGCCACCCGCTCGCCGCTGTGGCCCTGCTGTTATTCGGATTGCTGGTCACCGGCAGTCTTTACATTGCAGCGGGCAGCATCAGCGAAGCAAAGGCTGCAGAGACCACTACTGCATCTCAGTCCGACATCGACGAGGGCGGCAAGCTCTTCGTTGCTAACTGTGCAACCTGCCACGGCCTGAAGGCCCAGGGCAGCGACTCGGGTCCATCGCTGATCGGCGTTGGCGCCGCTGCGGTTGACTTCCAGGTCGGCACCGGTCGTATGCCGATGCAGATGCAGGGCCCACAGGCTCAGGCGAAGCCGGTGCAGTTCAACGATGAACAGATTTCCCAGCTGTCGGCATATGTTGCCAGCCTCGGTGCAGGCCCCGCTATCCCGGATGAGGAAAGCCTGGATACGACTAAGGGCAATGCAGCCCACGGCGGTACCGTGTTCCGCGTGAACTGCGCCATGTGCCACAACGCTGCAGCAGCCGGTGGTGCACTGACCCGCGGCAAGTTCGCACCGACCCTGGTCGGCGTCAGCGAGAAGCACATTTACGAAGCGATGGCTACCGGCCCACAGAACATGCCTGTGTTCAACGACTCGAACATCACCCCGGATGAGAAGCGTGACGTGATCACCTTCCTGAAGACCATTGAAGCTAATGGCACCGCCGGCGGTCTTGCTCTAGGATCGCTTGGTCCAGTGGCTGAAGGTCTGTTCATCTGGACCGCTGGTCTGGGTATCGTTATCGCCTTCACCATTTGGTTGACCTCGCGTCCTTCCTAAGGCACTCACGGCTTACGGCCGTAAACATCACTACGTACAAAAATTCCTAACAGAAGGATGAGAGAGAAACATGGGCGACCATAGTCACGGCAGTCCCGAAAATTCGGGCACCGTTGCTAAGGCTGACGATGTGGCTCAGGATCGCTTCCCTGATCCAGGACTACCGCCGCACCGTCCGCGTCTCGCAGATCGCGACCCGCGCGCAGCCAAGCGACACGAGCGTCAAGTAGCGCTCCTATTTACCATCTCCATCATCGGCACGCTGTTCTTCTTTGTGTCCTACTTCGTCCTGGGCAGCCTGGGCGAGATGACCTTTGCTGAACTCCGCATTCAGAATGCTGCACTTGGTCTGGGCACCGCCTTTGCGATGCTCGGCATCGGTGTAGGCATTGTGCACTGGGCCAAGACCCTCATGCCGGATCACGAGCTTGTTGAAAGCCGCCACGAGATCCGCACCGAAGAGGACCGTCAGGATGCAGTCGAGATCGTCGACACCATCATTGACGAATCGGGCATCAAGCGCCGTCCGTTGATCCGCAACACCCTGATTGGTGCCATTGCCTTGGCTCCGATCCCAGCGATCTTTATGTTCCGCGACCTGGACCGCACCGGTAACACCGCAAGCCAGATGGTCGACTCCCTGCGCCACACCATGTGGGACACGGGCGTCCGTCTGACCCGCGACCCATCCGGTACCCCAATCAAGGCCTCGGACGTCCAGATCGGTTCGGCATTCCATGTCATTCCTGAAGGTCTGAACGAAGCCGAAAACGTACTGAACGAAAAGGCCAAGGCTGTCGTTCTGCTGATGCGTATGGATCCAGCAGAAATGAACATCTCCGAGGGTCGCGAGGACTGGAACGTCGACGGCATCGTCGCGTACTCCAAGATCTGCACCCACGTTGGCTGCCCGATCGCACTGTACGAGCAGCACACCCACCACCTGCTGTGCCCCTGCCACCAGTCGACCTTCGACCTCACCAACGAGTGTAAGGTCATCTTCGGTCCGGCAGGTCACGCACTTCCGCAGTTGCCAATTACCGTGGATGCCGACGGCTACCTTGTAGCTCAGTCCGATTTCCATGAGCCAGTTGGCCCGGCCTACTGGGAGCGTGGAAAGAACTAATGACGACTACTAACGAGTTCACTGCGTCGACCAAGACCGGCCGCCTGGCCGACTTCGTCGACTCCCGTGTTGGTGCTTCAGGCATCGTCAAGGAATTCGGCCGTAAGATCTTCCCTGATCACTGGTCGTTCATGTTCGGTGAAGTGGCGCTGTACTGCTTTGTGCTGTTGCTGCTCTCGGGCACCTTCCTGACGTTCTTCTTCGACCCATCGATGGCACACGTTGTCTACGAAGGTTCGTACGTACCGCTGAAGGGCATCGGCATGTCGACGGCTATGGCCTCGACCCTCGATATTTCCTTCGACGTCCGCGGTGGCCTGTTCATGCGACAGGTACACCACTGGTCGGCACTGCTGTTCGTTGCTTCCCTGTCCGTGCACATGCTGCGCGTATTCTTCACCGGCGCGTTCCGTCGCCCGCGTGAACTGAACTGGGTTGTCGGCGGCGTGCTGCTGATCATGGGCCTGGCTGCAGGCTTCACCGGCTACTCGCTTCCAGATGATCTGCTTTCCGGTAACGGTCTGCGCATTATCGATGGCGTGATGAAGTCGATCCCTGTGATCGGTACCTACCTGTCGATGTTCTTCTTCGGCGGAGAGTTCCCCGGCGAGCACGTGATTCCACGTCTGTACTCGCTGCACATCATGATTGTTCCTGCAGTCATCATCCTGCTTCTGGTCATCCACCTGTTCATGGTGGTTACCCACAAGCACACCCAGTACCCTGGTCCAGGCCGCACCAACGACAACGTTGTCGGCTTCCCAGTTGGTCCTGTATACGCTGCCAAGGCTGGTGGATTCTTCTTCATCATCTTCGGCATCATTGCCACCATCTCCGGTCTGGTACAGATCAACCCGGTGTGGAACTACGGTCCATACGATCCGTCCCCTGTTTCGGCTGGTACCCAGCCTGACTGGTACATCGGTTTCGTTGACGGCGCGCTGCGCCTGATGCCAGGTGTTCTGGGCAACTTCAGCTTCGAGTGGAACATTCCATTCCCATGGGGCTCGAACACTCTGGTTCTCTCGGTTCTGCTTCCTGCTCTGGTACCTGCAGGCGCACTGTTCACCGTCATGTTCGCATGGCCATGGATTGAGCGTTGGGTCACCAAGGACAACCGCGAACACCACCTGCTGGATCGTCCGCGTAACGCACCGTTCCGTACCGCAATGGGTGCAGCCGGCGTTGTCTTCTACTCGGTCATGTGGGCAGCTGCTTCATCTGACTTGATTGCAACCCACTTCCACGTGGCACTGAACGACGTCACCTACTGGCTGCGTACGCTCTTCTTCATCGGCCCAATCATTGCCTTCTGGCTGACCCGCCGCATTTGCCTGTCGCTGCAGCGCAAGGATCGAGAGATCGTGCTGCACGGCCGCGAAGCCGGCATCATCCAGATGTCTCCTGAGGGCGGCTTCTCTGAGAAGCACGAGGAAGTTGACGTTTACAAGCGCTACCTGTTGACGAACTTCAACGACAACAAGTACATTCCGGCCCAGCCGGATGCTGCAGGACACATCTCCCGCTCGGAGAAGCGTCGTGCAAAGATCTCGAAGTTCTTCTTCGAAGATCGCGTCGCACCGGTCACCCCGTCGGAGCTGGAAGCTGCACATGCAGCTCACGGCCACCACGAGGTTGAAGGCGACAAGCAGGACTCGATCGAGAAGTAATCTCGACTCGCACTAGTCACAAAACGAGGGACATACCATTCGGTATGTCCCTCGTTTGGTTAAGCCGAAGTTCTCAAGCCCCTCAGCGCTCTCAGGCGCGTTCCTACTCACTAAGGTGCACTTCCCCGCGTCCGAGCCGTTTTGAATCGCTCAGTGCCGCTTCAGAGCCTTCTGAGCCCGCGGCGAATCTTCGTCGCTTCATGCTGCAAAACCAGAGCTCAGGGTCGAGGGGAATTCCCAAGCCCATCGCAGCTCATTGCTACTGCTGGACGGCGATTACATATAGCTTCCCGTTGACGAAGAACTTCGTACTCTGTCACGTACGAAATGACGCCCCTGTTGAGTTGGAGTCAATGGGCCGACCCGCGCCAAATCTTAGCTATTCTCGGCACCGGGCGTCTTGCCATGGGCGGCAGTCTCGATAGAGCCTGGGTTGGAATCGGCAGCAGTAACGCCACGAATCGAAACTGCTTTCAACGGCGCTAGACGGGTGGCCAAGAGCGTTTTCACATTCAGGGCGTGTAGAAGCGACTTAGGGCGACGCAGTCGACTCCGACCCTGGTTGGCCGGCCGCAGTCAACCCTGAGCCCGATGATCTGTGCTGACGACAAATTATGCCTAGGAGGAGCGCTGCAGGGCGCCACTGTCTGACGCGCGTAGGAAGTTACTCCGTTGCACGCTTGGCATGGCGTGAGTCTGAGACATCACATGGTATCCGTGTAGCGCGGAGTTCTGGTCCCCAGACGCTGCAATGGCACGAAGAGCTTGTAGCGGTCCGAGCGGTAGAGCGAGACCGAATAGTCAGCCAGCCGTTCGCCGACGTAGGCATAGCGGGTGATCTGCAACAGCGGGAAACCTGTCTCAACGCCGAGCAATCGGGCCTGACTGGAACTGGCGGCGGTGCTCTCGACCTGGTCTTCGCCCCACTCCAACAGGATGCCGTAGCGCTCGTGGAGGGCCTGGTAGAGCTTCGAGGGTGGGTCTCCATCGACGAATCCCGGCACGAGGTCGGCAGGCATGTAGTTTTCGTCCAAGCTCATCGGAGTCCCATCGGCCAGTAGGAGTCGTTTGAACTGAACTACGGGATCCCCCTCCTCGATCATCAACTGTGAGGCAAGGTTAGCGTTGGACTTGATCTCGGCAAACTGAAGAACGTGGGCGTCCGGGACCATGCCGCGTCGCATCATGTCTTCGGAATAGGAGTGCAGCCGCACACGGAGGTCCATTTTTTCTGGAACAACGAATGTGCCGATGCCGACCACTCTTTTAAGCACTTGTTCGTCGACCAATGCGTCGATGGCTTGGCGAATTGTTTTTCTTGCCACGCCGAAGTGTTCAGCCAGGACTCGTTCCGGCGGCAGGCGATATCCGGGTTTGCAATGTTCACGTGCGTGGACGCGAAGAACTTCTCGGATCTGCCGGTATTTACTGATTTTACTGTCGGGATCAAGGTGTCCAGTGACTGCCGGTTGAGGCGAATGGCGCATGTAATTCCCCCTTGTGAGCGAACGTGTCGTTCAATTACGTCCGGCGATCCTGCTGGTTAAAAGACTAGTGGGGTGACAAACAATTTCTTGCTTGTCACCCCACTAGTTTAGTGCTTAGTGAGCGTGATCGCCGCGGCTGTATTCGTATACCCAGCCGACTAGGCCGATTACGGCCAGGCCTGCGCCTACGTAGAATACCCACCAGCCGATTGCAATTCCGAGGAAGGAAATTGCCGCAGCACCGGCAAGTACCAGTGGCCACCAGCTCCAAGGCGAGAACAATCCGATATCGCCGGCGTTCTCGTGGATTTCACCGTCGACACGGTCCTCGGGACGAGGACCAACGCGACGAGCGGTGAACAACAGGTACCAACCAACCATGGCTGACAGACCGGCAAGCATGAGCAGAGCCAAGAAGCCTACCCATTCTTCCCAGTTGGTCATGTAACCGTAAACAATTCCTACTGGGATGAAGAAGAAAACTCCACCCAAGAAAATCCAGGATTCAACTTTCATCTTTACAGGTCCTTCTGGTCAGCAGGGCCGAAGATCTTTGCAGCAGCTGCAACAGGGGTGTGACGACCGCTCAATTCTGGGTGGTGCAGGTCAAGAGCTGGACGCTCCGAACGAATGCGTGGAATCGAGTGGAAGTTGTGGCGTGGTGGAGGGCAAGAGGTTGCCCATTCCAGCGATCCGCCGAAGCCCCATGGATCGTCAACTTCAACCTTCTTGGCGTTGCGGTGGGTGATCCACACGTTCCAGAACCAAGGAATCATCGATGCACCCAAGATGAATGCGAAGACGGTGGAGACCTGGTTCATGGAGGTGAAACCATCCTCAGGCATGTAATCGGCGTAGCGACGTGGCATGCCGATAACGCCCAGCCAGTGCTGGATCAGGAAGGTGCCGTGGAAGCCGATGAACAGCATCCAGAAGTGGATCTTGCCCAGACGCTCGTTGAGCATGTGTCCGGTCCACTTTGGCCACCAGAAGTAGAAGCCAGCGAACATCGCGAATACCACGGTACCGAAGACCACGTAGTGGAAGTGAGCCACAACGAAGTAGGTATCAGATACGTGGAAGTCCATGGCAGGAGCCGACAGGATAATACCGGTCAGACCGCCGAACAGGAAGGTGATCATGAAGCCGATGCTCCAGAGCATCGGAGTTTCAAAGGTGATCGATCCGCGCCACAGGGTGCCGATCCAGTTGAAGAACTTCACGCCGGTAGGTACAGCGATCAGCATGGTCATGAAGCCGAAGAACGGCAGTGCGACCGAGCCGGTGACGTACATGTGGTGTGCCCAAACCGAAACGGAAAGCGCAGCGATGGAAATGGTTGCGAAGATCAGACCCTTGTAACCGAAGATCGGCTTGCGCGAGAACACAGGGAAGATTTCCGAAACGATGCCGAAGAACGGCAACGCAATGATGTAAACCTCAGGGTGTCCGAAGAACCAGAACAGGTGCTGCCACAGGATGGCGCCACCGGTCTCGGCGTCGAACACGTGAGCGCCGAAGCGGCGGTCGGCACCAAGTGCGAACAGCGCGGCAGCCAGCGGTGGGAATGCCATCAGGATCAGCAGCGAAGTGATCAGGGTGTTCCAAGAGAACACGGACATACGCCACATGGTCATGCCTGGTGCGCGCAAGCAGATGATGGTGGTGATGAAGTTTACTGCACCGAGGATGGTGCCGAAGCCTGACAGAGCCAAGCCGAAGACCCACAAGTCGCCGCCAATGCCTGGCGAGAAAGTGGTGCTCGACAATGGAGCGTAGGCGAACCAGCCGAAGCTAGCAGCACCCTGCGGGGTGAGGTAGCCAGCCAGTGCGATGGTCGAGCCGAACGAGAAGAACCAGAAGGCCAGTGCGTTCAGACGTGGGAAGGCCACATCCGGCGAACCGATCTGCAGCGGCATCATAACGTTTGCAAAGCCCGCGAACAGCGGAGTTGCAAACATCAGGAGCATGATGGTTCCATGCATGGTGAACAGCTGGTTGTACTGTTCCTTGGTCTGCAGAATCTGCATACCTGGTTCGAACAACTCTGCACGAATCAGCAGCGCCATAATGCCGCCGACGCAGAAGAAGACGAACGAGCAGATCAGGTACATGTACCCGATCTTCTTGTGGTCGGTCGAAGTAATGAAGTCGACGAAGAGACGACCCTTGGACTTCGGCACAACGGCTGGGGCAATCGACTTGACGTCGTCAGTTGCGTATTCAAACGTAGTCATAGCGATTACTCTCCTTCCCCTTCGTGCTCAACGACAACGCTGTTCACTTCGTCAGGAACGCGGTCGTACTCTTCACCAATGTGTCCATCTTCCAGCTTTGCCATCTGAGCCTTGAACTCGGACTCGGAGACAACCTTCAAGTTGAACAGCATTTCCGAGTGGTACTCGCCGCAAAGTTCGGCGCACTTGCCATCGTAGGTGCCTTCAACCTGTGGGGTCAGGTAGATGTGGTTGGTCTTGCCTGGGATCATGTCCAGCTTCTGCAGGAAGGCTGGTACCCAGAAGGAGTGGATCACGTCGCGGCTGTTCAGCTGCAGGTCCACGGACTTGCCAGCTGGCAGGTACAGGGTTGGCAGGGTTTCCTGAGCACCTGGCGAACCATCGGTGTTCAGGTGAGCCTGGGTGCCGGCGAAGTACTTCTCGGTTCCACCATCGAAGGTGTAGTTGAAGTCCCATGCCCACTGCTTGGCGCGGACGTCCACGGTGATCTCGGAATCAACAGGCTTGTTGATGCTGTTGACCAAGTTGTTGTTGAAGCTAAAGAAGACCAGAACAAGGACCAGCGGAATGGCCGTGTAGAAGATCTCCAATGGCAGGTTGTAGCTCAGCTGACGCGGGTAGCCAGTGTCAGTCTTGCGGCGACGGTAGGCAATGATGCACCACAGCATCAAACCCCAAGTCAAAATACCGACGACAATCACAGCAATCCACGAGTGGACCCAGAAATCCTGAATCGCAGCAGTGTGGTTGGTGGTGTCGCGGTCCACGTTGGGGAGCCAACCGCGTTTGACCTCCGCTGAACATCCCGTCAACAGCAATGCACTAGTACCCACTAAGGCCAGTACTTTGGCCTTAGCGGTACCGCGACTGCCGGTTCGGTCTTGCGAACTCACAGACGGCCCTTCCTCTTTGTTGGTGCAGAATGTGGTCTTCATAAGTCACCTCGCTATTTACGAGATGCACGGTGAGGTGGCTCACGAAGCGAAACATAGTTTTACTACTTAATGTAGAGCTTACCCTCTTCGGGCTCAGAATACCGAAAAACGCCGCTGTTCAGACGAGAAATTTCTTCAACGAATGAACAGCGGCGTTAGTTCCCAGAGGCTTAGTGGAACGAATCTCCGCAAGCGCAAGAGCCGGAGGCCGCTGGGTTGTCGATGGTGAAGCCCTGCTTCGAGATGGTGTCCTCAAAGTCGATGGAAGCGCCAGCCAGGTAAGGCACGCTCATCTTGTCGACGATGACCTCAACGCCGTCGAAGTCGCGTACTGCGTCGCCTTCAAGCATGCGCTCGTCAAAGTAGAGCTGGTAAATAAGGCCCGAGCAACCGCCTGGCTGCACAGCAATGCGCAGGCGCAGGTCGTCGCGGCCTTCCTGCTCAAGAAGTGAGCGAACCTTGGCTGCTGCAACATCTGAAATGTTGACTTCGTGGGTTGGGACCTCGGTTGGATCACCCTTGGTCTGATCTACGGCTGCAGTCATGATTTCCTCCCAAACTGCTCGATGTGGTACCAAGTTTTACCCTTGTGGTGCCGACTTGGAACCCTTTTCTTAGTTCTATCCTACGTCTGCGGGCTTTGGAAAGCCCCCTCTGAGACAACGTGTATGACGCGGCTCATAGACCTTCGGCGTTGATCCGTGCCAGCAGCAGAGCTTCAGCTTCAATCGCATGCTGGAAATCTCCCAAATGCAGGGACTCGTTAGCTGAATGCGCGCGCGAATCAGGATCTTCCACTCCGGTCACCAGTATTTGAGCCTCAGGGAAGATTTCCGAAAGATCAGCGATGAATGGAATGGATCCCCCGAGGCCCATGTTCACTGGTACAACTCCCCAAGCTTGTTCCAACGCCCATGCGGCGGTGGCGTTTGCAGGGGCATCGATGTTTGCGAGGTAGGAACTGCCGGCTTCGATTGGCTTGAACTCAACTTCGGCGCCTCGCAGTTCAACGCTCTTTATATGAGCTTCGAATGCTTCAAGCGCTGTGGCCGGGTCCTGCCCCGGCGCCAGCCTCATCGATACCTTGAAGCGCGTCTGCGGAATCAGGGTGTTTGATGAATGGCTAACACTCGGGACATCCATACCAATGACACTCAGGGCTGGTTTATTCCACAATCGATCGGTCAGTTTTCCTGTCCCCGCCAACTGGAAGGAATCGGAGACGCCGGAATCCGCTCTGAACTGCTCTTCGGTGAAGTCAACATCGGCTGAATCATGGGAAACAAGGCCCTCGATTGCAACGTCGCCATTTTCATCGTGGAAGGTCGCGATAAGCTTGGCCGCTAGAAGTGGAGAATCCAGAATCGGGCCTCCGAACATTCCGGAGTGGACGGCGTGCTTCAATGATCGAACCGTGATCTCTGCGGCGCACATTCCTCGCAAAGAAGTAGTAAGCGCAGGTGTGCCGACGGCCCAGTTGCCGGAATCGGCAACGATGATGACGTCGGCGGCCAGCTTGTCCTGGTGAGCTTCGAGGAAATTGCGGAATGACGGCGATCCGGCCTCTTCTTCCCCCTCGAAGAAGTAGGTGACGCCCACGCCAAAGTCTTGTACCGAGTCGAGTACGGCACGCATCGCGGCGATATGCACCATGATTCCCGCTTTATCATCGGCAGCTCCCCTGCCAAAGAGCCGGTCGCCGACACGCGTGGCTTCAAAGACTGGTGTGTTCCAGTCGGCTTCGTCGCCCGGAGGCTGCACGTCGTGGTGTGCGTACAACAGGACGGTGGGTTTACCCTCGACTGCCGGGCGGTGCGCGACCAGTGCCGGCGCACCCATCGAACTGTTGTCAGTTGGCTCTCGCAGGATTTCAATGCTTTGCATACCCGCGGTTTCGGCTAGTGCCGCAACGGCTTGGGCTGACTTTTCAAGGTTCTGCGGATCGAAGGAATCCCAGGCGATACTCGGGATGGCGACGAGCGCGGTCAGCTCTTCAAGGATCTTCTCAAAGTTGCTTTGGATATGACCTTTGAGTGCAGCTACGTCTACACCATGTGCAGTGGACTGCTCGGTTGAATCTGATGTCATGGAATCAGCCTAGCAATTCTGGGGTTGTCGATGTCACCCTGAGTATCAATCACCGCTAGGATGGAGAGGTGTTTGGACGTAAGAAGGATGAATCTCAATCCCAAGTAAATGTGGAGCCCGCTGAGCAGGCCCCTGAATCTGGCGACGGCCGTAAATCCGGCCCCACGCCCAAGCGTAGCGAGCAGCAAGCAAGCCGTCAGCGGCCGCTGGTACCTACCGATCGTAAGGCGGCGAAGGAAGTTGAGCGCCAGCAGCGCATCGAAGCCCAGAATCGCCTGCGCATCGCGAATGAAACCGGCGACGAGCGCTACCTGATGCCCCGCGACAAGGGACCGCAGAAACGCTATGCCCGCGACTTCATTGATGCACGGTGGATGATCGGCGAGTTCATGATGTTCTTCGTCCTCGCATTCCTGATTATTTCGCTGACTTTCAGCGGAAATATCAACATCCAGGTAGCTGTTCAGACCGGCCTCTGGGTGCTGATAGCGATCATAGTTATCGAATCAATCATCACTAATACCATCCTCAAGCGTCGCTTGACTGCCAAGTTCGGCAGCGTCGACAGGGGTGTACGTATGTACGCCACCATGCGCGGTCTTCAGTTCCGCAAACTGCGACTGCCAAAACCTCAGGTAAAGCGCGGCGCTTCGATCGACTAACCGATCCAACAAGGTTAAGAGGCGGATTCCACCATGGAATCCGCCTCTTTCGCATTCCCCGTCAGTCCATCTGAAGCAGGTTACGCTGTGCTCGTTGAGTGCGGCACTGCCGATGTACAATGATAAAAATTTGTCGACCGGTACCTCGCGAATCTTTTCGATTGGTACAAAACAAATCGTGAAAATTGTAGTAACTCCGTAAACGGCGGCAATTGTATGGTGGGACATTGGCTCTCCACCGAAACAACTGTCGATCCAGCTCGTCCGACATCTATTGAGCGCCCATGAAGTAATTGAAAACCTTGTACCGCCGTCTACAAGGTTGAGTTGTGTAAGCGTTTCGAGTTCTCCCCCATGTTTGATCAGAAAGTCTTACCAAGTGTACCTACTTTAAAGGCCGCGGCCTCGAACCCACTGGTGTGAGTTCGAGGCCGCGGTGGAATTTCGGGAAGAAACAATTTTTTCTAAAGCTAGAGCATGCGCTCCAGTTCACGATTGATCGTACGGGCCCAGAATGGTCCTTCATAGAGGAAAGCTGTGTATCCCTGAACGAGGTCAGCTCCGGCGTCCAATCGTTCCTTCACATCTGCTGCGGTGGTGACGCCGCCGACAGCGATCAACGCCATGTCGGCCGGGACCATTGAGCGCAACTGGCGAAGAACATCAAGGGAGCGTTCCTTGAGCGGGGCGCCCGACAAGCCGCCAGCTCCGATTTCTTCCACCTTGTTCGGAGCGCTGTCTAGACCTTCGCGGCCGATGGTCGTATTCGTGGCGATAATCCCGTCGAGGCCAAGTTCGGTTGCCAGCTTTGCAACGTCGGCTAGGTCCTCGTCGCTGAGATCTGGAGCGATTTTAACAAGCAATGGAATATGGCGGCCCGCGACGTGATCCGCGAGCTGTCCGACCTCGGTCAACAGCGGACGCAGGGATTCGACACTTTGCAGGAGTCGAAGGCCCGGGGTATTGGGACTGGAAACGTTTACGACGAGATAATCCGCATGAATCGCCAGTTGTCGAGTCGAAGTGAGGTAATCCCCCACCGCGTCATCCAGTTCCACGACCTTGGTTTTGCCGATATTGACGCCGACCACTGGACGGGTCTGCGAATAGTCAGACTTAAGATGTTGCCGGGCCTGTGCAACCCGTGCGGCGACGACTTCAGCTCCCTCATTATTGAAACCCATTCGGTTAATGACCGCACGGTCTTCTACCAAACGGAACAGGCGGGGCTGTGGATTGCCAGGCTGAGCCTGACCCGTGACAGTGCCGATTTCAACGTGCCCGAAGCCGATATCGCTTAACGCAAGGATTCCGGTGGCACCCTTGTCGAATCCTGCGGCCAATCCGAATGGAGACGGGAAGTCGATCCCCATGACGGTGCGCTTCAATTGCGGTGCCGGTGCGAAAAATTTGCGAGTTGCCTTGGTCAGTCCCACTTTTTGCGCGAGCTTAATCGCGTCAAAGGCAAAGTGATGGGCCTTTTCGGGATCCATCTTGGTGAATACGTGTTTGAAGACCGAAGGATAAATGCGCATGCTGTTAATCTTCCCGTGAAGTGGTGCTTTGAGACAACTTGAGATCGGTAAGCTACTACCATGAGGGGCACCGAAATTCTTCCCGCCGATCAATGGCCGCAGTTTCTCCCATCAAGTACCGAGGGCCAGTGGCTGGCAGATCCATTGGGGCCGGACTATGAATACACCACCTTGGATTTTGGCGTCGACGCCGAAGGGCCGTTGGTTGCTACGGTGGTGCGCTACGTTCCGGCGCAGCGTTTTGGGTGGCTTCGTGGGCGCCGTGTCAAGGGAGTAGTGCTCTCCGTACATGGTTGGAGCGACTATTTCTACAACCGGCAGCTGGCCGAATTCTGGCATGCGCAGGGCTACCACTTTTACGCACTGGATCTTCGCCATCACGGCCGCAGCCTGCGCGAAGAACATCAGCTTCCTGGTTACGTTGATGATCTGCAGCACCTCGATCTGGAATTGAACGCTGCATTGGACCTGGTGCGACGCGCACACCCCGATCTGCCGGTGGTGGCGCAGGGCCACTCGATGGGCGGGCTGGTTCTCAGCCTTTGGATCGATCGAACGCATGCTCCGATCCAAGCGTTGGTGCTCAACGCACCATGGCTGGAGTTTCAAGGCACCGCATTCCTGCGCATTCCAATCAACGGGTTGATGGAGGCCATGGCGCGAAGCAACCCGCGCCGAAAAATCCTGGCAACACAGTTCGACCACTATTGGCAGTCCCTGAGCGACAGCGCCCAGGGCCAGTGGGACCTTCATCCGATCTGGCGTCCTGCCTTTGCGTTCCCCAGCACCGCGGGCTGGCTGCACACCATTTTGGAGGGCCACGCTCAAATCGCCAAGGGGCTGAGCCTGAGCATTCCAGTACTCTTGCTGACCTCGAACGAATCTCATCTCAGCACCACCTACTCGGCGGCGATGCAGTACGCCGATTCGGTAATCGACGTCAACCAAACGCGGCTGCGTGCCTTAAAGCTTGGAAGTTTCGTGACGCTGTCCCGGGTGAAGGGGGCGATGCACGACGTGTTTTCCTCAGCGGAGCCCGCCCGCGCCACTGCCTATCGAGACCTTCAGTTATGGCTGAAAATGCTGGAGTGCTAGGCCTTGGGCTTGTCGATGGCACCGCCGTAGCGGCGGTCGCGCTGTGCATATTCCTGCACCGCAGTAAATAGGGTGCGGCGGTCGACATCCGGCCACAACTGGTCGAGGAAAACCATCTCCGCATAGGCCGACTGCCACAAAAGGAAGTTGCTGGTGCGCTGTTCGCCGCTGGTGCGCAGGAAGAGATCGACATCCGGCAATTCGGGCGCATGCAGATACTTGCCGATGGTTTTCTCCCCCACCGCCGATGCCCGAAGCTTACCCGCCGCCACATCCTTCGCGATGGCCGCCACAGCGTCGCCCAATTCAGCACGCCCGCCGTAGTTGACGCACATGGTCAACTGGCAGCCCAGATTGTCTTGGGTCAGCTCTTCGGCATCGCGCAGTTCGTTGATCACGGACTTCCACAACTTAGGCTCGCGTCCCGACCAGCGGATGCGTACACCCCACGAATTCAGGGTGTCGCGCTGGCGGCGCAGCACATCGCGGGAGAAGCCCATCAGGAAGCGCACTTCCTCGGGGCTGCGCTTCCAGTTCTCGGTGGAGAAGGCATAGACCGAAACGTATTTAATGCCCAATTGCACGGCGCCTGCCATGACGTCGAGCAGGGCTGCTTCGCCTGCACGGTGGCCCTCGGTGCGCGGCAGGCCGCGCTGATTTGCCCAGCGGCCGTTGCCGTCCATGACGATCGCTACATGTTCGGGAATGAGCTCCTTGGGTATCTGCGGCACCGCGGGATTTGCGGGATGGGCGAAGGGTGCCGCGGGGCCTGCCTTGCCGGTGATTTTGGGAAGCTTCTTCATGTTCTCTCCACATGGCGTAGGGACTTCACGGCACGCTCCAGGTGCCATTGCAAATAGTTGGCGACGATGCCCGCCGCCTGGTCTCGGGCGCGGGGTCCGGCCTGGGCGACGGTGTCCCAGTCCCCCTCCAGCAGCGCCTGCAGGTACTGGATGGTCACCGGGTGCGGCGAGAGCGAACCCGAGGGCCTGCACTGGGCACACACCACGCCACCCAACTGGACGTTCAGTGCCGTGTGAGGCCCCGCCGCACCGCAGCGCACACAGTCTGTAAAGGACGGGGCCCAACCAGCGACCGCCAGGGCCCGCAGAATATAGGAATCAAGCACCGCACCGGGAACCACCGAGTGCTTGGAGAGCAGTGCGATGGCCCCGTGTAGCAACCGGTACTGGCGTGCGGTTGAATCCGAGTCTGCTTCCAGGAGCTTTTCGGCAATTTCAACCATGGCGTTCGCCACCGTGTAGCTTGGGTAGTCCATGACCAGCAGCTGGCCGTAGGCGTGCCGCAATTGTGCCTGAGAAACGATGTCGAGGTTTCGCCCCATCACCAGTTGGGCGTCGACTTCCATGAACGGCTCCAGTGTCGCTCCCAGACGAGATGAGGTGCGCCGCACCCCCTTGGCCACCGCGCGCACAATCCCGTTCGGGGTAAGCAGGGTGATGATGCGGTCGGCTTCCCCCAGCTTATGGGTACGCAGAACTATGCCGCGGGTGCGGTAGCTCTTGGAAGCGAAGCCTGATCTGGACACGAGGTTAATTCTCCCACTGAACCGCCGCAGGGACGAACAACGCCACGGCCGGCACGGTGGTGCCGGACGTGGCGTTGGATAATGTTCGGGCGTGGTTACTTGGCGTCGCGGATCGCGCGGTTGACCGCAGAAACCACAGCCTTCAGGGCTGCAATATTGGTGTTGGTATCCAGACCGACACCCCACAGGATGCGGTCCCCGACGGCGCATTCGACGAATGCTGCGGCGCGGGCGTTGCCACCCTCGCTCATGGCATGCTCGGTGTAGTCGAGCACGCGCAGGTCGACGCCGTCTTCATTGAGCAGTTTGACCAGGGCGGAGACCGGGCCGTTGCCGCTGGCGCTGCGCTCCTGGGCGATGCCGTCGTTGATCAGCTTCGTGTCCAGTCGGAAGCTGCCGTCCTCGTTGGAGGTGGCGGTGGCCGAGGCTACGCGGTAGTGGCCCCAGGCGTCGCCGTTGACTGCATCCTCCACCGGCAGGTACTCGTCCTGGAAGACGTCCCAGATGGCCTGCGAAGAGATCTCGCCGCCCTCGGTGTCGGTCTTGCGCTGGATGACCCCGGAGAACTCGATCTGCGCGCGGCGCGGCAGATCCAGGTTGTAGTCGTTCTTCAACAGGTAGGCGACGCCGCCCTTGCCCGACTGCGAGTTCACACGGATGACTGCCTCGTAGCTGCGGCCGATGTCCTTCGGATCCACCGGCAGGTACGGGACGGCCCAGACGATGTCATTGACGTCCTTGCCTGCAGCTGCGGCCTTGACGTCCATCGCCTCCAGGCCCTTCTTGATCGCATCCTGATGGGAACCGGAGAACGCGGTGAACACCAGGTCGCCGCCGTAGGGGCTGCGCTCCGGCACGGGCAGCTGGTTGCAGTATTCGACGGTGCGGCGGATGTGGTCCATATCGGAGAAGTCGATTTCAGGGTCCACGCCCTGGCCGAACAGGTTCATACCCAGGGTGATCAAATCCACGTTGCCGGTGCGCTCACCGTTGCCGAACAGGCAGCCTTCGATGCGGTCCGCGCCAGCCAGGTAGCCCAGTTCAGCGGCGGCGACGCCGGTGCCGCGGTCGTTGTGCGGGTGCAGGGACAGGATGATCGAATCGCGGTTGGCCAGGTTGCGGTGCATCCATTCGATGGAGTCCGCGTACACGTTCGGGCTGGCCATTTCCACGGTGGCCGGCAGGTTCAGGATCATCTTGTTTTCCGGGGTGGCTTCCAGCACCTCGGCCACCGCTTCGGAAATGCGCTTGGCGAATTCCAGCTCGGTGCCGGTGTAGGACTCCGGCGAGTATTCATAGGTGATCTTGGTGCCGGACAGCTGCTCTTCGTACTTCTTGCACAGCCGGGCGCCGGAGACTGCAATGTCCACGATGCCGTCCTCGTCCTGGCGGAAGACCACTTCGCGCTGCAGGATCGAGGTGGAGTTGTACAGGTGGACAATGGCCTGCTTGGCGCCTTCCAGCGCCTCGTAGGTGCGCTCGATCAGGTGTTCGCGGGACTGGGTGAGCACCTGGATGGTGACGTCGTCAGGGATGCGGTTCTGCTCGATGAGCTGGCGGACGAAGTCGAAGTCGGTCTGCGAAGCCGAGGGGAAGCCGACCTCGATTTCCTTGTAGCCCATCTGGACCAGCAGGTCGAACATCTTGTGCTTGCGCTCGGGGCTCATCGGGTCGATCAGCGCCTGGTTTCCATCGCGCAGATCGACCGCGCACCAGCGCGGGGCCTTGGTGATGTACTTATCGGGCCACGTGCGATCGGGCAGGTTGACCTCGATCTGGTCCTGGAAAGGAACATACTTGTGGATTGGCATGTTCGAAGATTTTTGCATGTTCTGCATTTCGGTTGTCCCCTAGACAAGAATGAGTGCGTAGTTGGGGGCCAGACAAGAGCTACTCCGCGGCGAGGGGTCGGCCGATGGACCACTAGCGGTCCGTTGGATCCTCGCAGCGGCTAAGTAGTAGTAGAAGCTCGAAATGCACGTTTTGAGCATAACACCGGGTTTTGTGCCCCCGGCAACATATTGCGTGTTTGTGTCACATTGTGGACACGCGGCCCCTGGTGCGGCTCCAGTATGCGAAGGGGCGGGTGGCCGGGGACGAAGATTCCCCGGGCACCCGCCCCTTCAGCCACGTCGTTGACGGCGCGGTTGATAATATTTTTAGAAGCCCAGGCGGCCCAGCTGCTTGGGATCGCGCTGCCAGTCCTTGGCCACCTTGACGTGCAGGTCCAAGTACACCTTGGTGCCCAGCAGCTTTTCAATGCCCTTGCGGGCGTTGGAACCCACCTCGCGCAGGCGTGATCCGCCGCGGCCGATCACGATGGCCTTCTGGCTCGGGCGCTCAACATACAGCGAGACGTGGATATCTACCAGCGGGTTGTTTTCGCTGCGGCCCTCGCGCGGCTGCATTTCCTCGACGACCACCGCCAGCGAGTGCGGCAGCTCGTCGCGCACGCCCTCCAGCGCAGCTTCGCGCACCAGCTCGGCGACCATCTTGGCCTCTGGCTCGTCGGTCAACTCGCCATCTGGATACAGCGGAGGACCCACCGGAAGCTGCTCGACCAGTACGTCGGCCACCTCCTTGACCTGGAACTCCTTGACCGCGGAGACCGGGACGATCGCGGCGAAGCCGTTCGGCCCGAAGTTCTGGCTGCCCAGTTCGGTCACGGCGATCAACTGCTGCGCCAGCTGCTCGCGGTCCACCAAATCGGCCTTGGTCACCAGGGCGACGATCGGCTTGCGCTGCAGCTGGGCCAGCTGGGTGGCGATGAAGCGGTCTCCGGGACCGATCTTCTCATTGGCGGGGATGCAGAAGCCGATGGCGTCGACCTCTGAGAGGGTTTCGGCCACCAGGTCGTTCAGCCGCTGCCCCAGCAGGGTGCGCGGGCGGTGCAGCCCCGGGGTGTCCACGAGCACCAGCTGCGCATCCTCGCGGTGCACGATGCCGCGGATGGTGTGGCGGGTGGTCTGCGGCTTCGCCGAGGTGATTGCCACCTTCTGTCCTACCAGGGCATTGGTCAGCGTCGACTTGCCCGCATTCGGGCGGCCTACGAAGGAGGTGAAGCCGGAGCGGAAGCCCTCTGGCCATCCGCTGGAGGCCAGCAGGTTGTGGTTGTCACTCATCTGAGGAATCCTCATCGTTCTCTATATGGTCGGAAGCGTTCTTTTCGCAACGCTCTACATGGATTTTGCCGATGCGGTTGCGCCGCCCTGCCAGGGCGACGACGGTCAGGCGCAGACCGAAGACATCGGCGGTGGAACCGAGCACGGGCACGGATTCCAACGCCTTGGAGAGCAGGCCGCCGACGGTGTCGACGTCCTCCTCATCGATGAGCACATCGAAGTGATCTGCCACATCGTCGATTGAGGCGCTTGCCACGGCAGTTAGCGAACCGTCGGGGTTCTCAACCAGCTCGGTTTTGCTGCGGTCGTATTCATCGTCGATCTCGCCGACGATCTCCTCGATCAAGTCCTCCAGGGTCACCAGGCCCGCGGTGCCGCCGTATTCGTCGACGACGACAGCCAGGTGGATCG
Organism: Glutamicibacter sp.; assembly: GCF_032154645.1. Classification (GTDB taxonomy): domain Bacteria; phylum Actinomycetota; class Actinomycetes; order Actinomycetales; family Micrococcaceae; genus Glutamicibacter. The sequence goes on from NZ_JALDXV010000015.1 coordinate 31,117, forward strand.
ATTCCTGCTGCAGCTCCTGCAGTAGCTCGGCGGCCGACTTGGACTCGGGGACGAAGCGTACCTGACGCGCGAGCTGCGCAAGATCAGCTGCCTGCTGCAGCCCGTGGATCTCGTTGATCAGGTCCTTGAGGTAGATGATGCCGCGGATGTCGTCGGAGTCTTCGCCGATCAGCGGGATCCGGGAATACCCGGAGGCCATGAACAGATCAAGTGCGCTGTGGAAGGTGTGGTCGGAATCCAGCACCACCATGTCGGTGCGCGGCACCATGACGGCGCGTACGTTGGTTTCCTCCAGGTCGATGACCCCGGAGATCAGCTCCGCCGATTCTTCGTCCAGGTCCTCGCCCTCGCTGGCTCGGTCCACCAGGTCGCGCAGGCGCTCCTTGCCGAGGTAGCCGTCTTCGTCGCTGCCGCCGGGGCTCAGCGCGGCGGCGATGGATGCAAGCCAATTGGCCAGCGGGCCCAAAGCGATGCGCAGCAGGCGTACCAGTGGTGCGGTGGATTCAACCACTCGCTGCGCGTTGGAGCGGCCGAAGCGGCGCGGTGAGACGCTGACCAGGACGAATCCCAGGCCGGCCATGAGCACGGTGGAGATCAGCCCGGTCAGCCAGATGTTCTGAACCCAGCGCGAAACCAGCAGGGCAACTGCCACCGCTGAGGCGGTTTCAAACCAGATGCGCCAAAACTTAATTGCCTGAGCATGCGAATCCGGGTCGTCCAGGATGTTGCTCAGCGATTTGGAGTCGGAGTCATTGCGCAGCCGCTCGGCGGCGTGCCGCGACAGAGCGTAGAAGGCTGAGTCTGCGGCCGTGAGCACCGCGGCACAGGCGATGAAGACGACGGCAAGAATCAGCAGAAGTATCCCCACGGTGTTATTCCACCGTTTCCTTGGGCGCCGGGCGTCCGGTGTAGGACTCCAGCAGCCTGCGCTGCAGGGAGAACATCTCTTCCTTCTGATCTGGTTCCATGTGATCGAAGCCCATCAGGTGAAGCAGGCCATGCGTGGTCAGCAGCAGGATCTCATCGTGGGTGCTGTGTCCACCGGCCTTGGCCTGCGCTTCGGCTACGGTAGGGCAGATTACGATGTCGCCCAGGATGCCGTTCTGCCCGGGGGCGGATTCACTGCCGGGGCGCAGTTCGTCCATGGGGAAGCTCATGACATCGGTGGGGCCCTCGAGCTCCATCCATTCCACGTGCAGGGCGCTCATTGCATCCTCGTCGATGAAAACGATCGACACCTCGGTTTCCGGGTGCAGGAACATCGCGCTCATGACCGATTCGGCCAGCTTGTTCACGTCCTGCAGGTCGACGTCGAATTCTGTTTCGTTATTTACTTCAATGCTCATGTGGGTGCTCACTTGTTGCGTCGTGGCCGTTGGTGGTCTTTGCGCCGGGTATCGTCCCAGCGGTCGTAGGCGGAGACGATGTCCGCGATTAGTCGGTGGCGCACCACATCGCTGGCATCGAGACGGCGGATGGCGATGTCATCGATGTTATCGAGCACCTCGCTGGCCATGCGCAGCCCGGAGGTGGTGTTGCCCGGAAGGTCGACCTGGGTGATATCACCGGTGATGACCATCTTTGAGCCGAATCCCAGGCGGGTGAGGAACATCTTCATCTGCTCGCTGGTGGTATTTTGCGCTTCGTCAAGGATCACGAATGCGTCGTTGAGCGTACGTCCTCGCATATAGGCCAGCGGTGCGACCTCGATGGTCCCCGCCTCCAGCAGGCGCGGAATAGAATCCGGGTCAACCATGTCGTGCAGGGCGTCGTAGAGCGGCCGCAGGTAGGGGTCGATCTTTTCGGACAGGGAGCCGGGAAGGAAGCCCAGCTTCTCCCCTGCTTCCACCGCCGGACGCGTCAAGATGATGCGGTTGACCTGCTTGTCCTGAAGCGCCGCGACAGCCATCGCCATGGCCAGGAAGGTCTTGCCGGTGCCCGCGGGACCGATGCCGAAGGTGATTGTGTTGTCTTCGATGGCATCGACATAGGACTTCTGGTTGACGGTCTTCGGCCTGATTGAGCGCCCGCGTCCGGAGAGGATTTTCAACCCCAGGACGTCGGTGGGAGCATCCGGATTTCCGGCGCTGAGCATCTTGATGATCTGCTCGATGGTTTCAGCGCTCATTCGCGAACCGCGAACTGCCAGTGCCCTTGCTTCTTCGCATACCCGCTGGGCCTTGCGCACCTGCAGCGGATTGCCGACAAGGGTGAGGCTCGACCCGTTGGGGCGGAACTGCACCTCGGGGTAGGCTCCCGTGAGAATTCTCAGGAGTTCATCGTTGGGGCCCAAAGTGGCGATCATCAACTCTGGCGTATCGAAGGAAATGGTCAGCGTGGCCGCCCCGGATTCGGTCGGCTGCTGGTGTTGTTCAACCTGCATGCAGTGCTTCGTGCCCCTTTGAGCTTGATGAAATGAAAAGCTTGTAGTTTCTAGTCTAACGAGTGCATTTGCACTGGCGCGAGGTGTGGCGCTTAGCCCTGCGCTGAAAAGAGAAAACGTCGGCATTTCACGCGACTGAGTGCGCCGATGCCAAAGATATAGATTTGGTTACGGATTGGTAAGTTAGCCCAAATTCGGTCCGAATCTACAAGTTGATGTGTCAGGCTATATGAGCGTCCTGAACCAGCAATGGCCAACAGGGCGATTTTCGAGCTTTAACGTACTCATCGGATTGGTATCAAGTGCAGCATTGGTTTACACGTCGTGTTCCGCGTCGAATCGCGGCTACGTGTGCCATTCTCGGTATTGGTCTTGCCGCCGGTTGCGGGTTGACCAACGGCGATGATAGTTATGAAATGCCGACGGGAACATCTGCCTCCTCAACCTATGTTCCGCCCGCCAGTGATTCCGTGGAACGTGCCGGTGCCGGACAAAGCATGCCCGTCTATTGGCTGGATAATACTGATTCAGGCGTGTACCTCTATCGGGAGTATGCGCAGGATACCCGCCATCAGGAGCCGATCAGCGACGCCATTGCCTACCTGCTGGCCGGCAAGCCAGCCGATCCCACGTGGTACACGCACCTGAAGTCCAGCGAAGACATCGGCGCTTCGATCGACAATTCAAATCTGATCACCCTGGACCTGCCTGCCAAGGTCTTCAGCGCACGCCTTGACCGCGGACTGTCCGAACGCTCCGTTCAGCAGCTGGTGTTTACCGCCACTGCCGCCGCCGCGAACTCTGGAATTCTTGTTGGAAGCACCCCTGCCAGCGTCCGCATTCTCGTCGATGGTCAACCCAATGCCGTAGTTTTCGGTGACTACACGCTGCAAGATTCCTACCAGCGCGATGCTTCGTTTATGGCGCCCCTGTGGATCATTGACCCGCAGTTCGGCTCCACCGTCGACGCCGGGGCGGTTAGAATCCATGGCCGCACGTCAGATTTCACCGAGGGAACTTACTATTCCTTGGAGTCAAAGAACGCCAACGGTGCGAGCAAGTCTGTTGCGGGTCCGACGCGGCTTAATCCCAAGTCAGTAGAGTCCGACGGTTCTTTCATCATGACGAAACGACTGAATCCAGGGAAGTACACCCTGACGTTTTGGGGCGAAAATAACGACGGCAAGGAAAAGATCGGGCTGGTCACTTCCGAATTCACCGTCAACTAGTCCGTCGGGCTAAAAATACCGCAAACGCCGATGGCGCCGCTTGAACGGCGCCATCGGCGTTTATTTAGTAGTTCGTCACCAACTACAGGTCTCCTGCGATGTGCCTGACCAAGACGAGGGCCGACGGACCCGCCGTCGAGGCTCGAAGGACATGTCGTCCCAGAAGGCCAAGCTTGGCCCCGGCTTGCTCGAAGGCGGCAAGTTCGGCATCGCTGATCCCTCCCTCGGGGCCTACGATCAGGACCACGCCGGTGCGTTCTGGCGCGTCGGCAATCCAGGCGGAGCAGACCGAAGCCACCGATTCCTTAGCTTGCTCATGCAATACCAGCACCAGGTCGCCCGAATCTGTATGTTCCTGGATCTTCTGCGCCAGCGCCTTGCTGCCCATCGGGTCCAAAACGTCCGGTTCATAGCTTCGACGTGACTGCTTCTGCGCCGAACGCACCAGCGAACGCCACTTGGCCATGGCCTTCTCGACTTTGCCAGCGTTCCAGCGCACGATCGAACGGTCCGCCTGCCACGGGCGGACCGACCACACGCCGAGTTCCACCGCTGATTCCACAGCCTGTAAATCGCGGTCGCCCTTTGACAACGCCTGAATCAAGGTTGTCGGATGCGCGGGCGGCGGTTCTTCAACGCGTTCGATGACGCGCACCGACAGCAACTGATTTGATGCGCCGAGCACCTCAACGATGAGCCGCAGGCCGCGTCCGTCCAGCAGATCCAGATGCTCGCCGACCTGGGTTCGTTTCACCGCCACCGCATGGTGGGCTTCCGGACCGGTCAGCTCCAGCACATCGCCTACCCGTGCCGATTCCGCCTGCTGCGGGTCGATCACAAAACTGTGGTTGCTCATTCTTAGCGCTGATTCAACTTATCGCGCAGGCGCGAGAACATCCCGCCGGAATGCTCCACTCGTCCCGAGGTCATTTCTTCCCCGCGCAGCTTTGCCAGTTGTTCCAACAGATCGCGCTGGGCGGCATCGATCTTGGTTGGGGTTTCCACCTGCAGGTGCACGATGATGTCTCCGCGCTTCCCGCCGCGAAGGCGCGGCACGCCCAGGCCCGGCAGGGTGATGGTGTCCCCGTCCTGGGCCCCGGAAACAACATTCAATGACTGCTCGCCATCGAAAGTCTCAAGCTTGAGCTCGCAGCCCAGCGCCGCCGCCGTCATCGGGATGGTCATCTTCGCGTGCAGGTCGTTCTGGGTGCGCTCGAAGACCTTGTGGCGGCGGACGTCAACCTCGACGAACAGGTTGCCGTTCGGACCGCCACCCGGGCCTGCTTCACCCTGTCCGCGCAACTGGATGCGGGTTCCGGAGTCAACGCCTGCAGGAACGTTCAGCGACTTTGAGACGTGCTCTCGCACGCGTCCCTCGCCATTGCACTCTAGGCAGGGATCCGGGATCGTGGTGCCGTACCCGCGGCAGGCGGCACAGGTTTCCACGGTCATCATCTGGCCCAGGAACGATCGGACCGGACGCTGCACCTGGCCGGCGCCATGGCAGATGGTGCAGGTGACGACGCTGGTGCCTTCGCGCACGCAGGTGCCGTTGCAGGTCTTGCAGACCACCGCAGTTTCCATTTCCAGGGGGTAGACGGTGCCCTTGACCGCGTCTTCCAGGTCGATGGTGATGGTAATCAGTGCATCGCGGCCCGGCTGGGTGCGGGACATCGGCCCCTGTGCCTGACCGCCGCCGAAGAACTGCTCGAAGATATCGCCGAATCCGCCGAATCCGCCCCCGCCGAAGCCCGGCTGTCCGTTGCCGTTTTCATCACCGGTAGCGTCGTAGTTCGCGCGCTTCTTCTCATCGGAAAGCACCTCATAGGCGCGGGTTACGAGCTTGAACTGTTCGGCAGCTTCCTCGCTCGGGTTCACATCCGGGTGAAGCTTGCGGGCCAACTTGCGGTAGGCGCTCTTAATTTCCTGTGGGGTCGCGTCCTTGGCGACACCCAGCGTCTCGTAATGCGAGCTCACGATATTCGCCGTGTCCTTTCCTAAAAAACTTTTCAGTTCAAAACTTGTTATTGCACTTTGCGAAGCTAGTTCGCCAAAATCTTGGATAGGTACCGCGCTACCGCACGGACCGAGGCCATGGAGGTCGGGTAGTTCATGCGCGTCGGGCCCAGCACCCCGAGCTTGCTGCGTTGATCATTGCTGTAGGTAGTTGCGATGACCGCAGCATCCGACAGCTGCCCGTAGTGGTGCTCGGTGCCGATTGCCACCGACATGCCGTGGGCATCTGCCTCCAGTTCGGAGAAGAGCTTGAGCAGCACGACCTGTTCCTCCAACGCCTCCAGCACCGGGGTGATGCTCAGGGGGAAATCTCCCTCGACACGGGCCAGATTTGCGGTGCCCGCCATCACGATGCGCTGCACATTTGCCGCTTGGGCCATCTCTTCCAGGCCTTTGAGGACGCCAGCCACAAGTGCGTCATCGCGCTGTTCCGGGATCAGCCCCTCACCGCTCAGCGGGCCGACGAGCTCAGCCAACTGCCGGCCGCCGAAGGAGTTCAGCAGCCATTGTTTGAGACCGTTGAGCTCTTCGTCGGCGTAGAGCCGGGTCACAGACAGCATGCGCTGGTCGACGGTGCCGTTGGAGGCGATCATCACCATCAGCACCTGGCTACTGCCCAGACCTACCAGATCGAGGTTCTTCAATGAGGCGGTGTCATAGTGCGGAACCTGGATCATTGCCACCTGGTTCGTGAGCCGAGCCAGCAGCCGCACCGTGCTGTTGAGCATCTCGTCGAGATCTTGGGAGCTATCGAGGATCTTGTTGATGGCATCGCGTTCGGCACGGGACAGCGGCTTAAGCTCCCCGATTTCATCAACGAAGCGGCGATATCCTTTTTCGGTAGGGACCCGTCCGGATGAGGTGTGCGGGGCTGCGATCAAGCCTTCTTCTTCCAACAACGCCATGTCATTACGGATAGTAGCCGCGCTGACGCCCAAGTTGTGGCGGTCAAGCAGCGCCTTGGAGCCTACTGGCTCCCGGGATTGCACGTAGTCCTCCACGATGGCGCGCAGCACATCGAGACGACGCAATTCGCTCACGTAAAACACCTCCCGGGACGTTTGGCCAAGAATTGGCACTCCAACCTGTCAAGTGCCAAGTCTAGTACGTCAAGCTGTTGCTAGCATGGGATTTCGAGCGTATTCGATCACAGCGAAAGGCAGTCCGTGTCTAATTACTCTTGGGGACCGCAGGACCTTAGTGCTCCAGCACCGAAAAAACTTCGTCAGGTCCCTGTAGAACGCGGCATGATCCTTGAAGATGCGACTTCGGGATGGGTCGGTGAAGTGGTGCGCACCGAAAAGTCTGGCGGGATGCGCGTCATAGTTCTCGAAGACCGTCACAATCGAACCAGATCCTTTCAGGCTGGCTTCGGCTTTCTGCTCGAAGGCGAACCAGTCGAAATTGTTGAACCTGTGGCCAAGAGCCAGCCAGCTCAACCACTGATCTCCGCATCGGGTTCGCGCGCGGTCACCGGGCACAAGGCGCGCACAGCCCGTGCCAGCCGCATCTGGGTCGAAGGCAAGCACGACGCCGAACTGGTGGAAAAAGTCTGGGGCCATGACCTTAGGGTGGAAGGCATCGTGGTCGAGCCGCTGCACGGCGTGGACGACCTCGCCGGGGCAATTAGGGAATTCTCGCCCTCTCCCACCAGAAGGCTGGGCATCCTCGTAGACCACCTGGTGACCGGGACCAAGGAAGAACGCATCGTCCAGGCTGCCATGAAGGTTCCCGGGGCCGCAGGCAACGTCTTGATCCTCGGCCACCCCTATGTGGATGTGTGGCAGGCTATCAAGCCCGAAACCCTGGGAATTAAAGCCTGGCCGCTCATCCCCCGTGGAATGGACTGGAAGACCGGAATTCTTCGAGCCTTCGGCTGGCCCCATGAAACCGCCGAAGACATTGGGCTGGGATGGCAGCGCATCCTATCGACGGTTCAGCACTATGGGCAGTTAGAACCGCAACTCTTAGGAAAAGTTGAGGAATTGATCGACTTTTTAACCACTGAAGATTACGGTTTCCTAACAATTGACTAAGATTTGGACTTTTTGAGCGCCGATGCATAGGTCGCCGTTGGATGCTGGATATTATTGGACTAAGCCGCACTGCAAGACAAGGATTATCCCGTGACATCTCACCAGGCACCATCATCAGAGAATTCGCGTTTCGAAGGATCAAACGTGTCAGCATTGCCGCTCTCCCCTTCCGAGGATCGACAGTGGGCCATGCTCTCGCATTTCGGCGCAATTCTCGGGTGCATTCCCTCCGCGGTGATTTACGCAGTCTTCCGGGACCGCGGACCGTTTACCGCACAGGAGTCCAAGGAAGCGTTCAACTTCACCTTCCCGCTGACCGTGCTGGCAATCGTCCTGAATATCCTTGCGCTGCTGCCAGCCATCGGCTGGCTCTTTGCGATCATCGCAGTTGTCCTCTGGGTGACGATGACAGTGGTTGGGGCCTACGCCGGCATTCAAGCAAATAAGGGCCGCCCCTACCGCTACCTCATCAATCTTCGACTCATGAAATAGCGGCGGAGCAGCCTGGACGCTTAGAAATCCAATAGTTCTCGCACCACGAGGTCGGCCAAGAGCCGGCCTCGTTGCGTTAACACGACATATCCAGCAAACGCCTGTTTCGCATCGATCAGTTCATCGGCGATCAGGCCCGCGACCTTGGTGCGTCCCGTTTCATCCAGCTCACTGATCGGCAGGCCCGTATTGATGCGGGTGAGCAGCATGGTGCGTTCGAGCTGCACGGCCTGAGCATCTGGAAATTCCCTGCCATGACCCGGGGAGATGCCGCCGTCGATGCGCTGCTGATACGCGGCGGGATGCTTCACGTTCCACCAGCGCAGCCCGCCTACATGCGAGTGGGCTCCGGGGCCTGCACCCCACCAGTCGCCGCCCTGCCAGTAGGCAAGGTTGTGGCGGCAGGCATGCTGCGGGCTCCGGGCCCAGTTGCTCACCTCATACCAGGACAGCCCGGCGGCGGCGAAGAGTTCGTCGGCCAGCTGATACTTCTCTGCATGATCGTCGTCGTCGATATTGGGCACCTCGCCGCGTCGGATCTGCGCCGCAAGTTTGGTGCCCTCTTCGATGATCAACGCATAGGCCGAGATATGATCCGGCTCGTAGCTCAACGCCGCTTCGATACTGGTGCGCCAATCGGCCAGCGTCTCCCCCGGAGTCCCGTAGATCAGATCGACGCTCACATCCAGGCCTGCTTCTCGAGCCCACCGAACCACCTGTGGGACACGAGCCGGATCGTGGGTTCGCTCCAGAACCTTTAGAACGTGCGGAACCGCCGACTGCATGCCAAAGGACACGCGGTTAAACCCGCCATCTGCCAGTTCCTGCAGACTTTCCCGGGTCACCGAGTCGGGGTTCGCCTCGGTAGTGATCTCAGCATCCGGCTTGATGCCGAACTCATCGCGGATGCGTCCCAGCACGGATACCAGATCGCGGGCAGGCAAGAGGGTCGGCGTGCCGCCGCCGAAGAACACCGTGTCGATCTTTCGGTGAGGCACACCAGAGCGGTCAAGCACCTGCTTGGCAAAACCGATTTCCTTGCCGACGGTGGCAGCATAGGTGTCCTGGCTTGAACCGGAACCCAGCTCCTTCGCGGTATAGGTGTTGAAATCGCAGTATCCGCAGCGCACGGTGCAGAACGGGATGTGGACATAAAAGGACATGGTCCGCTCCGCAGCACCGTGCGCACACGATGCAGGGAGCAGACCATCGGCCGGAGCCGGATCGCCGTCAGGCAATACTGAAGGCATTGAAGCTACTTCTTCTTGGGTTCTTCGGTGGACAGTGCGGCAATGAACGCTTCCTGAGGAACCTCCACGCGGCCAACCATCTTCATGCGCTTCTTGCCTTCCTTCTGCTTTTCAAGCAGCTTGCGCTTGCGGCTGATGTCGCCGCCGTAGCACTTGGCAAGAACGTCCTTGCGGATGGCACGGATGTTTTCACGGGCGATGATGCGCGAACCAATGGCCGCCTGGATCGGTACCTCGAACTGCTGGCGAGGAATGAGCTCGCGCAGCTTGGAGGTCATCATGGTGCCGTAGCTGTAGGCCTTGTCGCGGTGGGTGATGGCGCTGAAGGCATCCACCTGATCACCCTGCAATAGGATGTCGACCTTGACCAGGTCCGCGACCTGCTCGCCGTCGGCCTTCCAGTCCAGCGAAGCGTAGCCGCGGGTACGGGACTTGAGCTGGTCGAAGAAGTCGAAGACGATTTCCGCCAGCGGCAGGTGGTAGCGCATCTCCACACGGTCTTCGGAGAGGTAGTCCATGCCGCGCATGGTGCCGCGGCGGGACTGGCACAATTCCATGACGGCGCCGATGAACTCGCTCGGAGCTAGGATGGTGGCCGAAACCATCGGCTCATGCACCTCGAGGATCTTCCCGTCCGGGAACTCCGAAGGGTTGGTCACGGTGATCAGCTGCTTGTCTTCGCCCATCACCTCGTAGACCACATTTGGTGCGGTGGAGATCAGATCCAAGTTGAATTCGGATTCAAGGCGCTGACGGGTGATTTCCAGGTGGAGCAGACCCAAGAATCCGACGCGGAAGCCGAAACCCAGTGCGACGGAGGTCTCCGGTTCGTAAATCAACGCGGCGTCATTGAGCTGCAACTTATCCAGTGCGTCGCGCAGTGCAGGGTAGTCGGTGCCGTCCAAAGGGTAGAGGCCGGAGAACACCATTGGCTTGGGTTCTTCGTAGCCGCCCAGCGACTCGGTGGCTGGGTTCAGCGAGTTCGTGACGGTATCGCCGACCTTTGACTGGCGCACGTCCTTCACACCGGTGATCAGGTAGCCCACTTCACCGACGCCAAGGCCCTTGCTCGGAACTGGGTTCGGGGAGGACACACCGATTTCCAGCAGCTCATGGGTGGTGCCGGTGGACATCATCTGGATCCGCTCGCGAGGCTCCAGCTTGCCGTCGACCACGCGGACATAGGTCACCACACCACGGTAGGTGTCGTAGACCGAATCGAAGATCATGGCACGGGCCGGTGCATCTGCGACGCCGACCGGGGCTGGCAGCTGCTTGATGACTTCATCCAACAGTGCCTCGACGCCTTCGCCGGTCTTGCCCGAAACCTTCAGCACATCTTCGGGCTCGCAACCGATCAACGAGGCAAGTTCGGCAGCGTACTTCTCCGGCTGTGCGTTCGGAAGGTCGATCTTGTTAAGCACCGGGATGATCGTCAGGTCGCCCTCGATCGCCAGATACAGGTTCGCCAGGGTTTGAGCTTCGATGCCCTGCGCGGCGTCTACCAGTAGAATCGCACCCTCGCAGGCGGCTAGCGAGCGGGAGACTTCATAGGTGAAATCAACGTGGCCTGGCGTATCGATCATGTTCAGGGCGTAGGAGGTTCCATCCTGCTCCCAGGGCATGCGTACGGCTTGGGATTTGATGGTGATACCGCGCTCGCGTTCGATATCCATCCGATCAAGATACTGCGCCTTCATGTCACGGGCGGCAACGACGCCGGTGAGCTGCAGCATGCGGTCGGCCAGAGTGGATTTACCGTGGTCGATATGCGCGATAATGCAGAAGTTACGGATGAGCGACGGATCGGTCGCGGCAGGCACCGGAGCGGTGCGGGCCAATGGAGACACCTAAACAGACCTCACTTGCGATGAGCAGACGGAGTTGAATTAACTTCCATTCTGTCATGGTTTGCGGGTCACCACATATTTCTGGCGTCCAACGCTGGTAGTTTGTGGATCATGGCTTTGAACTTAAATAAGATCTTCGAGTTCCTCAAGAAGACACTCAAGTCGCTTGCATCCTCCGATTCAAAGGGTTCGGATGCGAGTCGCACGACCACAACTGCCGGCAAACCAGCCGGTGCAGCAAAGTACCCAGGCGACTTCCATGGCGTAGTCCACTACGAGTACAACCCGAACAAAAACGGCAGCGCAGATCCCGGTGAGATCGTCTGGGGCTGGGTCCCGTTTGAAGAAGACCACTCTCAGGGTAAGGACCGTCCGGTGCTTATCATCGGACGAGACGGCAAGTGGCTCCTTGGGCTGATGCTGACCAGCAAGGATAAGAATAATTCTGCACATCACAACCCGAATTACCTTGATATCGGAACCGGTGCGTGGGACCGAGAACGCCGCCCAAGCGAGGTGAAACTGGACCGCATCATCCGCGTTTCGCAGAGCACGGTACGTCGCGAGGGAGCAATCCTCGAAGAAAAGCGTTTCAAAACTGTGGTGAACGCCCTAAACCAGCACGGATAATCGCTCGCTGGAAACTCGCGTTTCTGCTAAAGTTAATTCTTGTGTGTCGCGCAGGTTGGGCGACACGCCCCCTTTAGGTCGCCATAGGTGCCCCACACCGCTCAGTCGATGGCCTGAAGGATGAACCCTCTACCGACCGTATAAGACGATAAACGAGAGAGTTTATTAAGTGGCAAACATCAAGTCCCAGAAGAAGCGCATCCTCACCAACGAGAAGGCACGCCTGCGTAACGTAGCTGTCCGCTCCGAGGTTAAGACCGTAATCCGCAGCGTCAACGACGCAGTGGTTGCCGGTGACAAGGAGAAGGCAACCGACGCTCTGCGTTTGGCTGGCAAGAAGCTGGATAAGGCTGTTAGCAAGGGTGTTCTGCACAAGAACAACGCTGCTAACCGCAAGTCGGCTCTGGCCAAGAAGGTTAACGCCCTCTAAGCGCAGCTAGACTTCTTCAAAACCCTCGCATCCACAGGATGCGAGGGTTTTGTTTTTCTGACAAGTTCTTGAGCATCAACTACCCGCCCGAAGTAGGATCTTTGGGCGGGTAGTGCTGGGTTGCTAGTTTCGTGGTGCTCTTCCAGCGATGAACAGCACGGCGTGTTCAAGGGCATAATCAGGGGATTTTCCCCCGCCCTTGACCATATGATCGGTTTCCGTGATTGTTTCGATGCAGGCCACCAGGTCGGTTCTCTTCCAGCCCCTGGCTTGTTGCTGCGCTTGCTGAACCTGCCACGGCGCCATGCCTAATTCAGAGGCAAGTTGCGCAGCCGGTTCATTGACCCCAAGCACCTTGGCCAGCTGACGTGTCTTCATTGCCAGGGTCGCGACGATGGGGATCGGATCGGTCCCGGTATTCAGTGCGTGGCGCAGAGTGCGCAATGCCAGCTGGGCGTTGCCCGCAATCGCTGCGTCTGCCACCTTGAAGGCGGTAGCCTCAACCCGTCCGCCGTAGTATTTATCTACTAGGTCTTGGTCGATGACACCGGTGGTATCTTGGATCAACTGCGCGCAGCTTGACCCGAGTTCTGCCAGCGAGTTTCCGACAGCCGCAACCAATGCCTTGACCGCATCGTTGGTGATGCGTCGTTTGGCGGCCTTGAATTCGGCACTGACAAACTCGATCTTCTCCGCATCCTTTTTCAAGGGCTGGCAATTCACGACGACTGCACCGGCCGCCTTGATGGCATCGATGAGTTTTTTGCCGCGCGTTCCGCCGGAATAATGGAGGATCAATACGTTTTCAGCGGCTGGATCCTTGAGGTAGTTGCTGGCGTCTTTTAAGAAGTATTCGTTCATGGTCGCCAGATCGTGCACTTCTACGAGGTTTGCACTGGAAAACAACGAAGAACTAGTTGCGAGCAGCAACTCCCCCGGTTCGTAGCTCTGGGCATTCAGGCGCGTCTGTTGAATGTCTTCACGTCCGGCAGCTTGCTGACGCAATAGTTCAAATGCCCGGGAGGCAAGGTACTGGTCGGTTCCCAGCAGCAAAATCAATGGGGCTGGGGTGATCTGCCTCCATGAGATCCCGGGGCTGGTTTGGGCGCGTGCCATCGAACTCCTTAGTGCCGCGTGCAATACCTCTAGCCTACCGAACCGGGGCGCCTAACGACGCGGTATGCACGCCGTCTGAAGCGATGCTAAGCACCACAGTCCCCAGCTGATCGGTGCGCAATACTGTGGCGCCCTGAGCCTTGGCGGCATCTACGATTCCTGGGTTGGGGTGGCCGTAGGTATTCTCGGCGCCCACCGAAATCAAAAAGACCTTGGGATCGATGGCTTCAACGAGCTCAACTCCGCCGTTGCGCGCACCATGATGCGACGCCTTCAGGATTGCGGCCGGTGGCTGAGGGTGCGTGGCCAGCAGTCGGTGCATTGCCTCTTCTTCCATGTCTCCCGCGCTGAAAAATTCGACGTTTCCGGTGGGTGTGGAGAAACTAAAGCGAAGCACCAGCGAGGTGTCGTTGGACTCGGCATACTTCAACCCCTGCGGATCGGGGCCGATCACCGTGTACTTGACTGCAAGGTCCGTACCGCTGTCGCCTGGCTGCAGCACCTGGGGGTTCTTCCACAGGTGGGATGGAAATCCACCGGATACCAGCCGCTGCCCAATGAGAATCCCCGAATTTTCCAGATCCGGTATTCCTCCGCGATGATCGTTGTCTGCGTGGGTGATGAAAACCTTTGACAATGTCTTCACATTCAACTGGGCCAAGCAGGAAAGCAACGGGGAGCCGGGCGGCCCGGTATCGATCAGCCAGGCGTCCTGTTCTCTGGTGTGGACCAGCAGTGCATCACCCTGGCCGACGTCGCACATTGCTATATTCCAGGGCTGGTCTGTACCTTGAGGCCACCAAAGCGTCGCCGGCAGCACCAAGGCTGTCAGAAATACCGCCAGCACACTCATTCCAAGCTGAGCTGTGCGCCTGATGCGCAGCCGCTCGGTTTCATGCCCGAGCACCACCAGTACCGTGAAGATGAGGGCAACCCCTGCGGCCAGCACCATCCCGGAGACTCCGGCAGGCCATGGCCGGGCGGCGCCGGGTAGCATGATGACCCATCGAGCGATCTGCCCGATGAATTCGGCCGGCCAACTGATCAGCCAACTGAGGGCAAAAGCCACAGGCGGCATGGGGGTGCAGAGCAACACCGCAGCCACCCCGAGGATCGTGATGAACGGAAGCAGCGGTGCTACCAGGAGATTTGCTGGCAAAGAATAGAGGCTGAAATTGCTGTTCAATGCGATCACCACCGGAAGGCAGGTGAATTGTGCGGCGCAGCAGATTGCGGTCATTTGCGCCAAAGTCTGCGGCACCGCCCTGCTGAAAGCCGATGTGAGGGCCGGCGCCAGCATGATGATTCCTGCCGTGGCCAGCACCGACAGTGCGAAGGCAGGGTCGCTGGCCAGACCGCGGTCGAGCAGCAGCAGCGCACTGGCGCAGAATGCGAGGATGCTCAAGGTGCCTTGACCACGCCCAGAAAGCAGTGAAAGGCTGGCAACCGCTCCCATTGCGCCTGCCCTCAAGACGCTTGGGTCGGGGCCGACGAAAACAACGAAGGCTGCAAGAACGCCAATCAGTATGAGGGTGCTCAGCACCCGCGGGAGGGTGAACAGCCGCAGGATCAGCATGACGATGGAGCCGATCAGCGCGATGTTCGATCCGCTTACGGCGGTCAAGTGGCTCAGTCCACTACCCTTCATCGCCTCTTTGAGTTCTTCGTTCTGCCCCGACCGATCGCCGTAGAGTATGCCCGGAAGCAGTCCCCGTGCATTCTCGCTCAATGGCTCAAGCTGGGTGCTGAACCTTGCCTTGAGGTTCTCGATCGGGCCCTGCTCATGCCTGCTCAGCACCGCTATTCGTGTGTCTGTGTGCACCCACCAGGCGAACTTTCCGGAACCCTCGGCAGGCTGGAGTGTGGCAATGGCTGAGAACACGTCGGTGTCATCGGGCGGTGCCTCACGCAGGCTGATATATGCAGACATGGTGCATTGGCGCCAGCCCTCCGCGTCGTAGAAAGCCACGATCCGCCCGCTCCCGGAAAACTGGCCGCGATCGGTGGGCGTTGGCGGGGTGTCGAATGCGAGCTGCACCCGCCGCTGCTGCTCCCCCGCAACCGGCAGGCCGCACTCGCTGGCGCCCAGCCCCACCCCGGCCACCGCCAGGGACGCCAATAGGAGCAGCAGCGGACCGGTGAACCACGGCGCCGCGTAGCGCTTGTCGTGGCGTTGGCGCAGCAGCAGTGCGAAGAGCACCGCAAAGAGCACAATTGCCGCCAGCATCACCGGCCACGCGGGCTTGAGCAGTGCCGTGAGCCATGCGCCGGCCAGGAACCAGAGTCCGCGAAAATCGGTATTCATCGGCCCGTACTCACGGTTCGGCCAGACCTTCGAGGTTCGCCAATATCGACGGCCCGATCCCGGAGACCGCATCCAGGTCCGCAACCGAGGTGAACGGACCGTTCTTGGTCCGGAAGTCGATGATGCGTTGGGCCAGGGAGGGGCCGATTCCCGGTAGCTCCTGCAATGCGTCGGCATCGGCGGTGTTCAACGACACTTTTCCGCCGCTGCTCTCCGACGCCGCATCCGCGCCTTGGCCTCCCGTCGCTGTGGCCCCCGGCAGCACCACCTGCTGCCCATCGACGAGCAGGGCTGCCAGGTTCAGTCTTTCCGGAACGGCCCTTTTGGTCATCCCACCGGCCGCAGCGATGGCATCGACGATGCGGGAACCGGCAGCCAGCTGGTAGACGCCCGGCTTCTTTACCGCGCCGACCACATGCACGGTGAGCGCAGCCGGTGTCGCAGATCGGCCAGGGTCTGATTCCTCGGCAGGAGTGCCCGACGGCGAGGAGACCAGCGGCAGGGTATCCAACTGGGTGCTTTTCGGCGGCGGGGCGAGCAGGATCGAAAGCCCGATCCAGCCGAGCACGATGAGCACCAGCACGAACACCGCCACACGCGAGACGGCAAAGCGGAGCCGCGACGGGCGTGGCGCGTACCTGCTGAAGAAGTCATGGCGCCCCATGGGCCCCAGTGTGGACTAGTTCGCCGCCTGCCCCGGCTGCTGCGCTTCCGCCTGTGGATACAGCGGGGCAACGGAGACTCCCAGCACCCCGATGCCGGTATGCGCCGCGAGCACCGCTGGCAGCGATTCGATGAGCACCGGGCCGTGGGCGTAGGGGTGCAGCTCGTCGGCGATTTCGTGGGCCAGTTCCAGCGCGCCGAAATGCATGACGCCGATGCGGACCGGGCCTTGGGCCCGCAGCGCATCACGCTGGGCCAGGGCAACGAGCCGGGCCTGGGCGCGGGCGAAGGAGCGCGGCTTTTCGATGGGTGCAATGGCGCCGTCGAGGATGCTCAGGATCGGCTTGACGTTCAGCAGGCTGCCGAACACCGAGGACACCGCGCTGATCCGTCCCCCGCGGCGCAGGGTGTCCAGGCTCGGCACTGCGAAGTAGACGGTGTTTGCCGTGGCGCCGGAGGCGATCTGTTCGAGCATGGCCAACGGCGCCCCGGCGGCCCGCGCCTCAAGCACGTCGGCGATGGCAAAGCCCTGCGGCATGGCAACGGTCTTCGAGTCGATGACAGTGACGGGCACCGGTGCACTCCCGGCGGCAAGCCGGGCGGCGTCCGCGGTGCCCGAAAGCCCCGTCGAGAGGTGGATGGAGATGATCGATTCGCAGCCGGCGGCCGCCAGCTGCGCGTAGGCGCGGGTGAACTCCCCCGGCGCCGGGCGCGAGGTCTTTACGCTCTTGCCCATGGCCAGCCCCATCATCAGCGCGTTCACATCCTCGCCCTGCACGTCGTCGTCGACGATGATCGGGATGCCCAGTTGGATGAAGTCCTCGCTGTCAAGCAGCTGCGCGGGCAGGCAGGAGGCCGAGTCACTGACCACACCAATCCGGGCGCGCGAAAGCCCACGCGGAGCCAGCCATTTGGGCAGCCAACCTCCACGTGGGCTTTTTGCACGTTCATTCATGTAGCAAAGCTTACGGCACTTGGGCCGTTGATCTGCAAACTTATGGTGCTGGGACCACGTTCACGAGCTTCGGCGCACGCACGATGACCTTCAGCGGCTCCTTGCCGTCCAGCATGCGCACCACTGCCTCATGGGCCAGGGCCTGCTCGCGCAGCTCGTCCTCGGTGATGTCCACCGAGACCTCCAGGCGTGCCCGCACCTTGCCCTTGATCTGCACGACGGCGGTGATGGTGTCATCCACCAGCAGCGACTGATCGACCTGCGGCCAGGCGCTGGTGACGACGCTCGGTGCATAGCCCAGCGACTCCCACATGTCCTCGGCGGTGTACGGGGCGAACATGCTCAGCAGCTGGGCGACGACGGTGGCCGCCTCGCGCACCGCAGGATCAGCGGCCCCGGCACCGGAGTCGATGGTCTTGCGGGTCGCGTTAACCAGCTCCATGGTCTTGGCGATGACCACGTTGAACTTGCCCGAATCCAGCAGCGCGGCGGATTCGTGCACGGTGCGGTGGGTGACCTGGCGCAGCGCCTTGTCCCCGGCCGCGTAGTCCACGCCTGCCTCGCTGTCGGTGTCCTGGGCAATGCGCCAGGCGCGGGCCAGGAACTTCTGCGAGCCCGAAGGGGAAACGTCGGCCCAGTCCACATCGTCCTCGGGTGGCGAGGCGAAGACCATGGTCAGGCGCACGGCATCCACGCCGAACTTATCAAGCTGCTGGCCCAGGTCCACGCCGTTGCCCAGCGACTTGCTCATGGCCTTGCCGCCGTTGAGCACCTGTCCCTGGTTCAGCAGCGCGCCGAAAGGCTCGGAGGCGTCGACCAGGCCCAGATCATGCACAACCTTGGTGAAGAAGCGTGCGTAGAGCAGGTGCAGGATCGCGTGCTCCACGCCGCCCACATACTGGCCCACCGGCATCCAGTCGCGCACCGCCTTCGGGTCGAAGGGGCCTTCGGTGTAGTTCGGCGAGGTGAAGCGCAGGAAGTACCAGGAGGAATCCACGAAGGTGTCCATGGTGTCGGTGTCGCGCTTGGCATCCGCCCCGCAGGTCGGGCAGGCCACGTTGACCCAGTCCTCGGCGGCGGCCAGCGGGCTGGTACCTTTCGGTGCCAGCTGTTCGCCGCGCAGGTCATCCGGCAGGCGCACTGGCAGCTGATCCTCGGGAACCGGCACCTCGCCGCAGTGATCGCAGTGGATGATCGGGATCGGGGTGCCCCAGAAGCGCTGGCGGCTCAGCAGCCAGTCCCGCAGGCGGAAGTTCACCTTGTGCTCGCCGGTGCCGGCGGCTTCAACGATTTCGATGGCCTTGGCGATGGCGTCCACCTTGGTCAGGCCGGTCAGCTCGCCGGAGTTGACCAGCTGACCCTCGCCGGCGGTGGCGATGCCGGTCTCATTTGGGTCTTCCAAACCGGTGTCGACAACCACGCGCACCGGCAGGTCGAAGGCGCGGGCGAAGTCAAGGTCGCGCTGGTCGTGCGCCGGCACGGCCATGATCGCACCGGTGCCGTAGTCGGCCAGCACATAGTCAGCGGCCCAGATCGGCAGCTTCTCGCCGGACAGCGGGTTGATGCCAAAGCGCCCGGTGAACACACCTGTCTTTTCGCGTTCGGTGGACTGGCGCTCGATTTCGGAGAGCGCCTTGACCTGCTCCTGGTATTCCTCCAGGGCGGCGCGGTGCTCGTCGGTGACCAGCTCGCCGGCCAGATCGGCGTCGGCGGCGACCACCATGAAGGTGGCGCCGTACAGGGTGTCGGGGCGGGTGGTGAAGACCGGGATCTTTACCGAAGGCTTGTCATCCTGTGCCTCGATTTCGAAGGTGACCTGGGCGCCCTCGGAACGGCCGATCCAGTTCTTCTGCATCAGCAGCACGCGCTCAGGCCAGTGGCCCTTGAGCTGCTCCATGTCCTCAAGCAGGCGGTCGGCGTACTCGGTGATCTTGAAGTACCACTGGTTCAGCGATTTCTTGGTCACCGGGGTGCCGCAGCGGTCGCAGACGCCGTTGACTACCTGCTCGTTGGCGAGCACGGTCTGGTCCTTCGGGCACCAATTGACCGGGTGGTCCTTGCGATAGGCAAGGCCCTTCTCGTAGAACTTGGTGAACAGCCACTGGGTCCAGCGGTAGTACTCCGGATCCGAGGTGTGCAGGCGGCGGGACCAGTCGGCCGAGATGGCGTAGCGCTTGAAGCTGCGGGCCTGGGTCTCGATGTTCTTGTAGGTCCATTCCTTCGGATGCTGGTTGTTCTTGATCGCAGCATTCTCTGCCGGAAGCCCGAAGGAGTCCCAGCCGATCGGGTGCATGACATCATAGCCGCGCAAGCGCCAGTACCGTGCGACGACGTCGCCCATGGCAAAAGCCTCGGCGTGCCCCATGTGCAGGTCGCCCGAGGGGTAAGGGAACATGTCCAAGACGTAGCGGCGTTCACGCGAGCCGTCGTCGGCGGGCTTGAACACCTCTAGCTCGTCCCAAACCGATAGCCACTTGGACTCGATGTCCTTGAAGTCGTAGGTTCTGGTCTCGTTCGTCGATGATGTCACTGAGCTCTTCTCACACGCTTGCGGAAAAATTTCCTGACGGAAAAACTTGTATTTGTATCCAGACACAACAAAAGCCCCCAAATTTCCACTCGGGGGTACGGCCATTGGCCGTGCTTAGACTAGGTTGCTCGCTGAATGCATGCCCCGATTCTATCGCAGTTCTGCGCACGCACGTGCATTGGTTAAACCGCTGCGCCCAGTACCACCCGATGCGCTATCAAATACCGATACACGCCGGCCCAGTGCTGGCCGTGGCCCTGGGTATACATCGAGCCCCAGGGCTCGATCCCCGCCTCGTGCGATGAGCGCAGCAGCTCGTGCATCGCTGCAACCCGCGCGATCATCGTTTCCATCAGCCGATCGGTCAGCTCCGCCTCGGCCCGATAACCGTGGACGAACGCGCTCAGGCGCCCTGCAGCCTCCCTTGGATCGGCGGATGGGTCGTTGACCGCGAAGCTCTGCGCCGCGTAGGCAAGATCCCACAGGCGGGTGCTGGGCGCCGCGGCATCCCAGTCGATGAATACCCATTGATCCGCGAGCACCAGGTTCCACGGAGCTAGATCGTTATGGCACATCAGCTGCTGATCTGGGGCGGCGATCGGCGTGCAGAATTGATCCGACTGCTCCCAGCGGAATTCGGCGCTGGCATCGTGGATTTCCCGCACCATGGCGCCGGCCCGCCGCAGCTCTGGACCTCCGAATTCGGTGCAGTCCATGGCCAGCGTGCCGTCAATATACTCAAGGTTTTGCCTGCCGAGCTCATCGAACCCGTAATGTGCTGGCACCGGCACGTCGCGTCGGCGAAGGAATTCCATGTAGCGCATCACCACAGGGGTGGATGCAGTCGCCGGCTTGCGCACGCTGGCACCGACGCGCACCACAACCCCGCTGGCGTTGCCGCCGCTTAGTTCAATTTCCTGCATATGGCCAGCTTAGGTTATCCACAAGCAGCGGCGTCCACCCCGCTGTCCGCCGCGGGGTACCACATCCTAGGAGCATGAACTACCAGGCCTATCTCAACGCGCTGCACCTTCTGTGCGCGACGCCCCTGCAGCTGGGAGCGCAGCTGAGCTGTGCCGCTCTGTTGCGGCTGGGTGAAATGTGTTTGAGCCTCTTCACGGCCATCGGCGACGTGGTTCATGATCGTCAGGATCCCCGCTTGAGCCTGGCCTATGCGCAACTGGTCGAAATTTTCGCCCGCAGGGTGCACCGCGAGCAGCTTGCCGCCGCCCTGGATCTAGAAGTCAGCGGCGCCAATGCACTAAGCCTTCCGGTCCTGGACTCGATTCGTAGGGGCGACGCAGATTTCAGCGAAGAGCCGGAGCGGACGCAAGGCAAACCCTGCTACCGCAGCGCCGAGGATCTTCTGGCGGCCTGGCTGCACATCAACTATTTCGCGGCTGCCGCCAGATTTTCCGACGCGCACTTGCTCGTCGGCAGACGGACTGTGCAGGGCACCGTGGCGCCGCCGCGCATGCCGAACCTGGCAAGGCTCTGCGAAGCCGGGGCCACTGATCCGCAACAGCTGATATCCACCGCGCGCAAGTTGGCGAAGCTGGAACCGAAGGACCTGATTTTTGAAGGAACGCAGATCGATTTGCAGGCAGAAGACGAGGACGGGGTCCTGCTGGAAGAACGCTGTGCACAGAACTTGGCGTCTCTGGGCCCGCGTTCTGCCCGCAAACAGATCAGCACGGCGCTTTCGCACTATATTTCGCAGCACAGCGAAGAGCTCCCGCCGCCGCGGGGACTGTTCATCGGCCCGGTAAAATTAGGTGTGCATGAATTCAAGTTGCGCACTACAGCGGCTCAAGCACAGGTGCTGCACTCGATTATTGCCCAGGCCTCTTCTCGCCGCACCGAATCCGGACGCAACGCCGGAACTAGCCAGCCCGGGCCGGAGCCTTCGGTCCCCGAGTGGCTGATTGCCGATGCGCCCATGCCCGAATGGGCCGCGCCGTATGCATCAGAAGACCCAAGACCGGCGGGAGCGTACCCCGAACAGCAACCGGCCAACGACGCCGAGGCTGAAGTGGACCCGCCGCTGCGCAAGCTCAACGCCGTGATGGCTAAACTCGGCAGCAGGCCCGGCGCTGGAGATTCGACTTGCATCACGCCACGGGTCGTCGTCTACATGTGGCTGCACGACCTGTACCACCTTGCCAGAACCCACGGGATCACCTCGAATTCCGTGCGCATCCCACCTGGGGAACTGCGCCGGATTCTGGCAAGCGCGAATATCATCCCCATTGTTTTGGGCGGAAACTCGCAGCCGCTGGACGTGGGCAGGGCCAAGCGATTCCACGTCGGTGCGATCAGAACCGCCATTATGGCCCGCGACCGCGGCTGCATCGTCCCAGACTGCACCACTGCACCGGATCAGGTCGAGATCGATCACTACAAACGCCCTTGGGCTGAAGGCGGTACGACGAGCGTCGACTCGGGTGCCGCGATATGCACCGATGGGCATCACAGCCGCCATGTGGGACAGATCAAGATCGTCGATGTTGGGGGCCTGCCGCATGTCATCCTGCCAAAACACATCGACCCCGAGCAGATTCCTCGTCGCAACACCTATTGGGACGGGCTGCAGTTGGGCGATGCCCCGGACTATCCAGGCCCGATCGAAGACGAACCGCCTGGCTGACGTCCGTGCTCAACGGCAGCCTTTAAACAGCTTAAGGTCCGGGCGCTGCCGGACCTTAAGCTAGAACTTGATTAGTTAGGCCTTGGTGTCTTCATCCACCCAGTCGAAGGTTCGAGTGACAGCCTTCTTCCATAGGCGGAGGCTGCGTTCGCGTTCTTCCTCGGCAAGGGCGGGAATCCATCGTTTGTCCTCGGACCAATTGGCTTCAAGCTCCCCAAGATCCTTCCAGAATCCGACGGCCAGTCCGGCCGCATAGGCGGCGCCCAGCGCGGTGGTTTCCGTAACCTTCGGACGAACCACCGGAACCCCCAGGATATCTGCCTGGAACTGCATGAGCTGCTCGTTGGCGACCATGCCGCCGTCGACCTTCAACTCGGTCAGCGGCACCTCCGCGTCGGCGTTCACCGCGTCGAGGACCTCGCGGGTCTGGAATGCTGTCGACTCCAGCGCCGCGCGGGCGATGTGGTTCTTGTTCGCGAAGCGGGTCAGGCCCACAATTGCGCCGCGCGCATCGGAACGCCAGTAGGGGGCAAACAAGCCTGAGAATGCCGGGACGATGTATACGCCGCCGTTGTCCTCGACCTGGTTCGCCAGTTCTTCGATCTCCGGCGCGGTGGCGATCATGCCGATGTTGTCCCGTAGCCACTGCACCAGGGAACCTGCCACGGCAATTGAACCTTCCAGCGCGTACACGGGCGCGGAGTCACCCAACTTATAGGCCATGGTCGTGATCAGTCCGTTGCTGGAATTCACAATCTCGGTGCCGGTGTTGAAGATCAGGAAGCAGCCGGTGCCGTAGGTATTCTTCGCCGTGCCAGCCGTGAACGCCGCCTGTCCGAAGGTCGCCGCCTGCTGGTCGCCGAGGATGCCGGCTACCGGTACCTCGCGCAACAGCTGGTTGGAAGCGACCGTGCCGTAGACCTCGGAAGAGGACTTGATTTCCGGCATCATGGACACCGGCACACCAAAGTCAGCCATGATCTGTTCATCCCAGCTCAGTGTTTTCAGGTCCATGAACAGGGTGCGCGACGCATTGGTCACGTCGGTGACGTGTACACCACCCTCGGGTCCGCCCGTCAAATTCCACAGGACCCAGGTATCGGTGGTTCCGAAAAGCAGGTCACCCGACTCGGCCCGCTCGCGGGCGCCTTCGACATTATCGAGGATCCATTTGATCTTGGTGCCGGAAAAATACGTTGCCAGCGGCAGCCCGACGGTCTGCTTATAGCGTTCGATCCCTCCGTCGGCCGCGAGTTCGTCGACAATGTCCTGGGTGCGGGTATCCTGCCACACGATCGCGTTGTAGACGGCTTCGCCGGTATTTTTATCCCACACCACCGTGGTTTCACGCTGGTTGGTAATGCCGACGACCTCAATGTCGTGGCGCGTTAGGTTTGCCGTCGACAGGGCGGTGCCGATCACTTCGCGTACGTTGACCCAGATCTCTTCCGGATTGTGCTCAACCCACCCCGCGGCGGGAAAGATTTGCTCGTGTTCCTTTTGGCCCACCGAAACGACTTCGCCCGCATGGTCGAAGACGATGGCGCGGGAACTGGTGGTTCCTTGGTCAATTGCGATGACGTATTTTTTGCTCATGGTCAATTAACTTTCTCTTTTTCGATGGGGCTACAGCAGTCCGGCCACGGCTACGCCGCCCAGGGCGCCGCCCAACAGCGGACCTACGACGGGAACCCAGGAGTAGGCCCAGTCAGAAGTACCCTTGTTGGGAATCGGCAGTACCGCGTGGGCAATACGCGGCGCGAGGTCACGCGCTGGATTGATAGCGTATCCCGTAGGGCCGCCCAAAGACAGACCGATGGCGACAACCAGCAGGCCAACGGCCAGCGGGCCGAGCTGATGAGGCGTGCTGCCGAATCCACCGATGACAAATACCAGCACGAAGGTGCCGATGACTTCGGTGACGACGTTCCAACCATAGGAACGGATAGCC
Source organism: Glutamicibacter sp. (assembly GCF_032154645.1). Taxonomy (GTDB): domain Bacteria; phylum Actinomycetota; class Actinomycetes; order Actinomycetales; family Micrococcaceae; genus Glutamicibacter. Next base: position 55,600 of record NZ_JALDXV010000015.1, read on the forward strand.
GGGCCGGTGGCGAATACTCCCAGCACCTTGCCGTGATTCGCTTCGTCGTCGAAATGCTTCTTATAGGCGAGCCACGCGGTCACCGCTCCGAGGAAGGCGCCGATGAATTGGGCGAGAACGTAGAGCAGTACGTTGACGATGGTCTTGTCGACGCCAGGAGCTAGCTCCGTTGCATCTGAGTTGAGCATGAGCCCGACGGTGACAGCAGGATTAAGGTGCGAACCGGATGGGGCTGAGACCCACACGCCGCAGAACACTGCCAGACCCCAGCCGAAGCTGATGGAGATCCAGCCGGCGGCGCTGCCAAGGGTGCCTTTCATTGATACGTTGGCGCAGACACCGGCGCCCATGAGGATGAGGACAAAGGTTCCGATCACTTCGGAAAGAAACACATGAGTGGACAACGGCGACCCCTAAGTGACTTCGTCTTCGGCCGACGGCGATCTGCCGCCGGCCGCGGCGCGGACTAGACCAGGGTGACTCCGTGGCCTTCCGCGAGGACCGAGAGCGAATGGTCGATCTCGGTTTGGGTCTGAGACTTGTCCCAGCCCATTGGTCCGGCGAGGTTTTGTGCAACCTCGGTGACCAGGTCTTTGCTAACCAAGCCGCGGAAGGCAAGGTTGGTGCGGCGGATGAACACGTCGATCAGGCGGCCCACCTGCTCGTTGGCGGCCATGTAGGTGATTTCTTGGACCGAAAGTTCGGAGGAATTCTCCAATAGCTGGTCGTCGTCGAGCTGGTCGAGCACTGAATCTGCGCCTGTTCCATAGCGTTCAAGCAACACGCGCAGGCGTTCGCGTCCTGCCAAGTGTTCGCGTGCGGCAAACCAGGCTGCCAGCTCCCCCTCATTCTTGGGGTAGTTCTTTCCGCCGCCGATGGCGACTCCCGCGGTGCTTGCAACTTCACGTTCGCCGAGGAATTCCAGCGCTTTGCCGCCGAGGTTTTCGCTCAGTGCACGGAAGGTCGTCCACTTGCCGCCGATCAGCGAGAGCATCGTGGTCTTATCCGTCAGGCGGGTTTCTTTCACCTGGTAGTCGCGCGAAACAAATCCTGGGGCCGTGTCGTCGTGGTTTGGCAGCGGGCGAACCCCGGAGAACTTGTAGACGATCTGCTCTTCGCTGACCTTGATTCCGGGGAAGACATGGTGGACCAGCTCGAAGAAGTAGTCGACCTCTTCGTCGGTGCATACTGCCGGCTCGTTCATGTTGTGCTCAAGGTCGGTGGTGCCCACCAGTACGCGGCCAAGCATCGGGTAGATCAGCACGATGCGTCCATCTTCGTGTTCGAAGAAGATCTCACGGCCGCCGGTGGCCGCCAGCAGCTCAGGGTGGTCCAGGACGATGTGCGAACCCTTGGTTCCTCCGGTCCATCTGGTCTCACGGCCCAGTTCCTTGTTAGTCAAATCCACCCAGGCGCCGGTGGCGTTGATGATTACGTCGGCATCGAAGTCGAAAGCTTCACCGGTGAGGACATCGCGCAGCTTCGCGGTGCCTGACTCCACTCCTGCAAGCTCGACGTAGTTGCTGGCGCGGGCCAAGGGGCTGGCCTTCAGCCCCTCTTGCAGCACATCAAGCGTGAGCCGCTCGGGGTTGTGCACCGATGCATCGAAGTAGGTTGCCGTGTACTTCACATCGTCGCGCAAGGCAGGAAGATCCCTGCGGGCTGCCTTGCCGGACTTGAAATTGTGCCAAGGGGTGTTGCGCCCGCCGACGCCTGCGAACACGTCATACATGATCAGGCCGGCCTTGATCAGGGCGGCGCCGCGTTCGGTGGGCTTGCCCGACTTGTGGGTCAAAAAGCGCATCGGGGCTGAGAGAATGCCGGAAAATGTCGAGAAGATGGGGATGGTGGTCTGCAGCGGCTTGACGTAGTGGGGTGCAATTTCAAGCAGCGAGTTGCGCTCCTGCACGGACTCGTGAACCAGGCGGAATTCGCCGTTTTCCAGGTAGCGGATGCCTCCATGGATCATATGCGAGCTGGCGCCGGATGCTCCCTGGCAGTAGTCGCCGCGCTCAACCAGTGCTACGTCGATTCCTTGCATCGCCAGATAGCGGAACGTAGCGACACCGTTGATTCCTCCGCCGACGACAAGAACGCGCGCCTGTGGTCGTTCACGCAGTTTGGTCAGCTGTTCCCGAGTCACGATTATCTGCCCCTTTGTAACGTTGGAGTGGTACTACCGGTTAGTGTTGTCTCAGCGCAGTAATGCGGTCAAATGATTTGCACAAACGTGCAGAAATGGTCTGATTGATGTCTAAACCACCGTCTGGCGGGCCCTATAAGCGCCCCCTACTTGGCACATCTGTGCAGAGCACGCCCAAGGCGAAGGATGCCCTGCGCGCCGCCCAGTTGTACTACCTGCAGGACATGAAAATGGAGATGATCGCGAAGGAACTTGGAACCTCGCGGTCGACAATTTCCCGCTTGTTGAGCCACGCCAAACGCACAGGCATGGTCTCCGTCACCATCTCCCCCAGCGCAAACATGTCGGCACTGCTCTCCAACCAGCTTGCTGAAAACTACGGCATCACGGCCCATGTCGTTCCCACCGACGGATTGATGGACGATGCGGAACTTCTTTCCCGTGTCGCGGCCCACGCGGCGCACCTGCTGGGAACGATAGTCTCGTCGTCAATGACGGTGGGCGTTGCCTGGGGTTCCACGATGCAGGCGGTATCGTCAGCACTGAGCCCGCACCCGACCCATGATTCGGTAATTGTGCAGCTCAACGGTGCTGCAAACCCGGTGACAAGCGGCGTGCGCTATGCCAATGACATCCTCACACGCTTTGGACAGGCATTTACCGCCCGCACCGAACAGTTTCCCGTGCCAGCATTTTTTGACAGGGCATCTACACGCGAGGCCATGTGGCAAGAAACCTCGGTGCGCCGAGTGCTGAAGGTGCAGCAAGAAATGAACCTCGCCGTGTTTTCACTGGGTGCCGCGCGCTCAGCGGTGGCGTCTCAGGTCTATCGCGGTGGCTATCTGTCGCCCGCTGAATCAGCTGCGCTGCAAAGCAAGGGCGTAGTGGGAGATGTTGCAACGGTGTTCTTCGACAAGCATGGGGACAGCAGCCAGATTGAGTTTAATGCGCGGGCTACGGGACCGAACCTCGACGATCTACGCAAGGTTCCGCAGCGTTTCTGCGTCATTTCCGGCCGTGGCAAGATCGATGCCCTGCGAGGTGCCCTCAACGGCGGGTTGATCACCGATTTAGTCCTCGACGAGGGAACCGCGCTAAGGCTGTTGGACGGGTAGGATTTTGACTATGAGCTCACCGCGCGAACTTGTTGTTTCCACCCACCACCTGGCCGGATCTAAGCTTAAAGTCTTCAACTATCTTTCAACGCTGTCGCAGCCCGCGGGCGTGATATTTGCAGTACATGGATTCCGCGGCGATCATCATGGGCTTGAGCGCATTATTTCGAATCTTCCCGAATACACCGTCGTCGTGCCCGACCTGCCGGGCTTTGGGGCGTCCAGTTCGATGACTGAGCTGGCACACGATGTGCAGGGCTATGCAGAGGTTCTGCTGCTGCTCCTGGAAGACCTGGAGCTCGGTGCCGGAACGCATCTTCTAGGTCATTCCTTTGGCTCCATCGTTGCCGCGAAGCTGGCTACCCTTCGCGAGTTTTCTACGCTGACGCTCCTGAACCCGATCTCGGAGCCAGCACTTGAATCTTCGCAGGCATTTCTGGCCAAACTGACGAGTTTCTACTATTCAACCTGCGCGAAGCTTCCTGCCGGGATCGGTGAACCAGCGCTGCGTTCAAAGCTGTTTACCGACTCAATGAGCCTGGTGATGACCAAGAGCAGGGATCCCCAGATGCGCCGATACGTCCGCGAACAGCATCGGGCATATTTCGGCGGATTCCACTCGCGGGCGACGCTTGCACAATCCTACGACGCATCGATCAATCACACGGTGGGCGAATACTCCCCCGAGATCGCCGTCAGCACCCTCATGATCGGAGGCATGCGAGATGAGTTGGGCAGTCCAGCTACCCAAGAGGCATTGCGTGCAAGCTTTGCCGAGGCGCAACTGATCATGCTTGAGAACGTCGGGCACCTGATCCACTACGAGAAGGCGCCGGAGGTCGCTGCCGCGGTGCGAGAATTTCTTGTGCTGCAGTCCAAATAGTCGATGCGGCTGATTGGGCAAGAAGGTGCGAGGCGTTCCTCAGGGTTCAGCTTTAGAGCACCTGGTCGGGATCAACGGCGATGTTGACCACTGGTTCTTTGCCTGCTGACATGCGCGCCCGCTGGGCGCGCAGTGCTTCGGTCACCATCTGGCCATCGGCATAGCTGAAGAACAGAACATAGCGGTGCTCAATCGGTGGGCCGTCGAGGATGCTCGGCCCGTGGACATGGAGCAAATTGCGGATGCTCGGTTCCAACGTTGCGATCATCCGTTCTGCGCCAAGTCCTGAAATGATGGCTGAACGCACCGCCGGCGGCAGGCCGATTTCGCGGCGTTCAATCAATTCGCGTTCGGCAAAACCAGCTGGATCCCAGCGCACTAACGCTGCGCCGGCAACGCTTGGATTTCCGGTGAGCACTACGACACCATTGTTGGATGCCAAGGACGCTGCATTGAACCAGCGCGACAGGGTTTCTTCCGCATTGCGCAGTGAATCGTGAGCAAGCATTTTGTCGGCGTCAAGCAGCAGGACAGCGGCATAGCCGCCCTCAACTGTTGGTTCAACACCTGGGGTGGCTACCACGAGGGCAGGTTTGGGCGGGATCTCATCGATGGGCTTAGCCCCGGTGGATGAGACGACGGGAACGCGGGAGAACGCGAGGCCCAATTCTTCGGCGGTACGCTCTGCACCGATGCTGACCGCACGGATGCGCGCAGATCCGCAGTTCGCACAGCGGTAGCTGCGGAATTGCTCACCGCACCATTTGCAGGAGACGGCGGCGTGTCCTCCTGCCAAGTGCAACGGACCTTGACAGACGCTGCATCGGGCTAGCGTACGGCAGTCTTGGCACGCTAGGGCGGGCATAAACCCGGTACGGGCGACTTGAACTAGAACAGGTCCGGTTTCCAGCGCCGCGGAGGCCTCCCGCCACGCGAGGGATGGAATTCGGGCGCGAGCCAGGACCGGATCGCGTTCAAGTTCAAAATCATTGGTGGTCGCCACCACCCGCGCGGTATGGGAGCGAAGGGCGTCTCTTGGAAGCTTCAACTCCGTCGCCCAACCGGTGGCCACCAGACGCTGAGCTTCCACGGAGCGCGACGGCGCGGCCAAGAGCACCGAAATGTTCTCATGGGCGCTGCGCAACAACGCAACCTCCCGGCTGTGCTGGTAGGGTGCCCGCTGCTCGCGGTGCGACTGGTCGGCATCCTGCCAAACAATAATCAGTTCCAAACCGGGCACGTGGCATAGGGCAGCCGATCTTGTGCCGACAACTACCTGCACATGCCCGCCGATGGCTTGAAGAAAATTGCGGTAGCGCGGAGTCGGCCCGTCGTCGGCATGTAGCCGTGCATAGCTTTGCGCACCGAAGGCAAGGTCCAGGTGTGCGCACAGCCGGTTTAGGTCGCGCGCATCGGGCACAATCATCAACACCCTGCCGCCGCGTTCAAGGACCGGGCGGGCCGCGTCGGAAAGGAATCCGGGCCATGATTCATAGAAGTTTGGAACCCAGGTGGCCACGGTGCGATGAACCTCGCCGTCGGCCCAATCTTGCAGGACCTGAGCCCCCTGCTCATAGTGTTCCAGCTGGTTGGGGGCGCTGGGAAGGATCGGAAGAATTGTTGCCAGCTCTTCCTTTTCCACCTTTGCGGCACGTGTTGGAACCGCCAGGCGCACCACGTCCCACACCGTCCCGGCATAGCGGGAGGCGACAAGTTCAGCGGCCCGGAACACCTGCGGGTGGAGTACGACCTTGTTGCTGACCAGTTTGCTCAACGGGCGCAGCTTCATCGTCGGGGTGTAGTCGTCGTGCAGCTCGATGACGAATCCGGCCAGCTGTTGGGCGCCAAAGGGCACCTTCACACGGACACCGACGGCCACGTCGTCCATCATCGAGGCGGGCACCTCGTAATCGAACAACCGATCCAGGTGTGGAACGGAAGAATCAATCAGCACCCGAGCAACCCGCTTGAGACGGGCGGGCTCGGGTGCTGATATCAGGGCATCTTGCTGCACGCTCAGGTGCTCCCCTAGGCGTTGAACCAGTTGCGCAGGGCGTCCACGCGGTCCAGCTTCTCCCAGGTGAAATCGTTGTCGTCGCGGCCGAAGTGACCATGTGCCGCCGTTTTGCGGTAGATTGGGCGCTTGAGATCAAGGTCCTCGATAATGCCCAGCGGACGCAGGTCGAATACCTCGTTGATGGCTGCGGTGATCTTGGCCGGATCCACGGTCTCGGTGCCGAAGGTCTCTACGTAGAGGCCAACCGGGCGGGCGACACCGATCGCGTAGGCAACCTGAACTTCGGCACGGCTTGCTAGTCCAGCTGCCACGACGTTCTTGGCCACCCAGCGCATGGCATAGGCTGCGGAGCGGTCAACCTTCGATGGATCCTTGCCGGAGAAGGCGCCGCCACCGTGGCGGGCAAATCCACCATAGGTGTCCACGATGATCTTTCGTCCAGTCAGACCCGCGTCGCCCACGGGTCCGCCGATGATGAATGGACCCGAAGGATTCAAGATGACCTTGGCCTTCGACGTGTCCAGTTCCGAACGCTCGAGGATTGGGGTGACGACCTCTTCGAGGAGGTCCGCCTTCAGCGTCGCCAGCTCATACTCGGCAGCGTGCTGGCTGGAGACGACGACGGTATCGACGGAAACAGGCTTGTCGCCGTCGTAGCCGATGGTGACCTGAGTTTTGCCGTCAGGGCGCAGCAGCGGCATACGGCCGTTCTTGCGCATCTGGGTCAGGCGCTCGGAGAGGCGGTGTGCCAGGAAGATCGGGGTTGGCATCAGCGACGCGGTCTCGTTCGAGGCGTAGCCGAACATCAGACCCTGATCGCCGGCGCCCTGATGATCACGCGGATCCTTGGCAATGCCCTCACGGGACTCCAGGGAGTTGAATACGCCGTCGTGGATTTCCTGAGACTGCTGGCCGATGGATACCGACACGCCGCAGCGTGCGCCGTCGAAGCCGTTGGCCGAGGAATCGTAGCCGATGTCCAAAATGGTGCGTCGTACGATTTCGGGGATCTCCACGTAGCCGTTCGTGGTTACCTCGCCGGCAACATGGACCAGACCGGTGGTGGTCAGAGTTTCGACGGCGACCTTGGAGTCGGGATCCTGCTCCAGCATGGCGTCGAGGATGGCGTCCGAAATCTGGTCGCAAATCTTGTCCGGGTGTCCCTCGGTAACCGATTCCGAGGTGAAAAGACGTAGTTCAGGGGTTGTTGAAGTCACCTTAGTACTCTATCTGGTCGCAACGACCGTTTGGCAGTTCTTGAGTCAGTTCGTGACCTGCACCTTTATGGCGCAGCTCACTATGCGTCGGTTGTGTGTCCGTTTATTTCGGCCGCAAGTTCATGGATGACGATGCGCGCTACGTCAAGTTTACTTCCCGACGCAGCGACGCTTTGCCGTCCATCGGCGAACAGCACCTGGATCGTGTTGGTGTCTTGTCCAAACGTCAGCGAAGCTCCGACCTCGTTCACCACCAGCATTTCGCAGCCCTTGCGGGCGAGCTTGGCCTGGCCGTAGTCAAGGACGCTGCTCTGCTCATCCCCCGTCTCCGCGGCGAAGCCGACTATGACGCCGGGCAGCCGTTGCTCGCTGCTGCGGGCCGCCACCAACTCAGCGAGGATATCGGGATTGCGCACCAGTTCAATCACGGGTGCAGAATGTTCGTCGCGCTTCTTGATCTTTGAGTTCTCGACGGTGGATGGTCTGAAATCTGCAACAGCAGCGTTCATGATCAAGGCATCCTGTCCGGGCGCATGCTCGAAGACCGCTGCGCGCAGCTCCAGGGCGCTGGAGGCGTGAACGACCTTGACCCCATGCGGGGCGGCGACCTCGAGGTGGGTTGCAATGAGCGTGACCTCGGCTCCGGCGTCGCGAGCAGCTTGGGCCAGTGCTACACCCTGTCGTCCCGATGATCGGTTCCCGAGGAACCTCACCGGATCCAATGGTTCGCGAGTTCCCCCCGCGGTGATCAGGATTTTTCGGTCTTGCAACAGTGGGGCAGATAGCAGGTCCTGGATCGAGGCGAAGATTTCCTCCGGTTCTGGCAGCCTGCCAGGCCCGGAGTCTTTCCCGGTCAGCCGCCCGGACGCTGGTTCGATGACTCGCACTCCCCTGGCCCGCAGGGTTTCAACATTTGACACGGTAGCCGGGTGCTGCCACATTTCGGTATGCATCGCCGGTGCCATGACTACCGGTGCGCGGGTGGCCAGCAGGGTTCCGGTGAGTAGATCGTTGGCCAACCCGGCGGCGGCACGGGCCAAAACGTCGGCGGTGGCCGGCACGACGAGTACTAGATCTGCAAGCTGCCCGAGCCGTACATGGTTTACGGTGTCCACCGCGTCGAAAACATTGGAAGTCACCGGGTTGCCGGATAGGGCCTCCCAGGTGGCGTTGCCTACAAAATTCTCGACGTTCTGCGTGGGGATGACGTCGACGTGGTGGCCTGCTTCACGCAGCAGACGTAGTAGAAGTACGGATTTGTAGGCGGCGATCCCTGCTGAGACGCCCAAGACAATTCGCTTCACGCGGCGGTTCCTTTGGTGTGCCTGATCCGTCAGGGTGATCTTCACCGCATTGACGGGGTCGGAGCTCTAAGAGAGGTGGGTATTGGTGCTTAAAGAAAAAGAAGGCGCCCGCATTCGGGGCGCCGTCTTCTTCAATTAGTCCTCGGTGACCTCTGCTGGGGTGACCTTCAGCAGGCCTTCATCCAGTTCGCGCAGGGCGATGGTCAGCGGCTTCTCGTTCAGCTTGGTTTCCACCAGTGGGCCTACGTACTCGAACAGGCCTTCGTTCAGCTGTGCGTAGTAGGCGTTGATCTGACGGGCACGCTTGGCCGAATTCAGTACGATCGCGTACTTCGAGTCGTTCGTCTCAAGCAACGAGTCGATCGATGGATTGATGATTCCCTCTAGGTTGGACACAAGACTCCCTTTAGTCATTTTTCAGCCCCATGAGGGCCACAAGCTCTTCGGCGGCACGTGCCACATCGTCGTTGACGATGGTCACGTCGAATTCTGATTCCGCCGCAAGTTCTAGTTTAGCGGTTTCCAGACGACGCTGCTGTTCCTCCGGTGTTTCGGTGCCGCGGCCGATCAGTCGGCGTACCAATTCATCCCATGACGGTGGTGCCAAAAAGACGAACTTGGCCTCGGGCATCGACTCCTTAACCTGACGTGCACCCTGCAAGTCGATCTCCAGAAGAACCTTTTTGCCGTTGGCTACTGCGTCCTCAACGGTCGATCGAATCGTCCCATAGCTGTTCTGGCCGTGGACAACTGCCCATTCGAGCATTTGTCCTCCCTCGACCAGTTGATGGAACTTTTCAGGGCCCACGAAGAAATAGTGGACGCCATCTTGTTCACCGGGCCGAGGGTCTCGGGTAGTGGCGGACACGGAAAGCCAAACATCTGGATAATTATCACGAATGTAGGTGGATACAGTGCCTTTACCTACAGCCGTGGGGCCGGCTAGAACAGTTACCGACGCAACGGTCATTGACTACACTTTCGTTTTTGGCGGGCTTTGCTTGAAGTGTTCGGTGATTGCTGTACGTTGTTTGCGCCCCAAGCCGCGCAGGCGGCGGGAGGGGGAAATACCAAGGCGTTCAAGCAGGTTTGCCGCGCGTACTTCACCGACGCCCGGCACCGACTCCAGAAGGTCCATGACACGCATGCGTCCCACGGCTTCATCTTCGTATACCAAGTCTAGTACTTCGGTGATAGTGATTTTGCCGGCACTGAACTGGGCCTTGATTTCAGCACGACGGGTGCGGGCGGCAAGTGCCTTGGCGCGTGCCCGGATGCGGTCTTCGTCAGAGAGTTCTCGCAGAACCATCGTTCAGCCATCCTTAATGTGTAGTGGACTAAGGCTATGAACAGAACATAGCCATGTAACGCGCGTTTGGCAAGACTAATCGCGTTGTGGCTACTAGAAACTCTAATAGCCACAACGCGATTCTGTCACTAATTCACTTGGTACTACTTGGCTGCGAGCAATTCATCGCGAACGTTCAGGGCTTTATCACGCAAAGCCTGTACGTTGGGTCCGGCCCGCAAGATGTCGCGGCTGCTGGTGCCGAGAACTTGTCCATAGCTGGAGGCGAAGGACGCGGCGATGTCCTGTGCTGTGGCACCCTGCGCCCCAAGACCTGGGGTAAGCAGTGGCGCCTTGGACGCAGTCAGGTCAATCCCGAGTTTCGCGGGCGCGTCACCGATGGTCGCACCGACTACCAAACCAACGTGACCCAAATCGTCGGCAGCTGAATTATCCGCTGTGACCTGGTCAATGATTGATTTAGCAACTGAGTTACTACCGCCGACGTGCTGCACCGACGGACCCTCAGGGTTGGAAGTGAGGCCCAAGACGAACACTCCCCTGCCGGTGGCTGCGGCCAGGTCGATGGCCGGGCGCAACGATTCGTAGCCCAGGTACGGGCTCAGGGTTACCGCGTCGGAGGCAAGTGGCGATGAATCATCGAGCCATGCGGTGGCGTAGGCTGCCATCGTCGAGCCGATATCCCCGCGCTTTGCATCGGCCAAGGTCAACAAGCCGGCGGACTTGGCGGCCGCCAAGGTTTCCTCCAGCGCGGCGAACCCGGCTGATCCAAAACGTTCGTAGAGAGCCACCTGCGGCTTGAGGATGGCTGCAACGCCGGTCATCGCTTCAACAACGGCCAGTGAGAAAGATCGCACTCCGGCTGCGTTGTTTTCCAGGCCCCAAGCCTCCAACAGTCCGGGATGCGGGTCGATGCCTACGCACAGCGGTCCGGAGGCGTCCATCGCCGCACGCAGCCGGGTGCCGAAATCAATTGGCTTAGCCATTGGCGCGAGCTCCTTCTAGATGTGCTTCGTGCTCCTGCAGGCTGGTGACGTCCCACGCGTATTCGCGCAGGGCGTCGATGGCCTGGACCGAAGCGCCGAACTCTGCAACGGTGGTGATCACCGGGGTGCCCACCGAGGTGGCCGCCGCACGGATCTCGTAGCCGTCGCCGCGGGCGTCGGAGCCCGATGGGGTGTTCAGGATCAGGCCGATTTGGCCGGCGTTGATCAGATCGATGATGGATTCGCCGCCCTCATGCAGCTTGCCGACTACCTGGGTTGGGATGCCGTTGCGGCGCAGCACCTCTGCGGTGCCGCCTGTGGAGATGATCTCAAATCCGTTGTCCGCCAGGTGCTTGACCGGCATGACGATCGAACGCTTGTCGCGGTTGGTGACGGAGACGAAGATCTTGCCGCCGGTGGGCAGCGGGTTGTTCGCCGCGGCCTGCGACTTGGCGAACGCGGTGTCGAAGTACTTATCGATGCCCATGACCTCGCCGGTGGAGCGCATTTCTGGGCCCAGCAGCGAGTCGACGACCTTGCCTTCAGGGGTGCGGAAGCGGGCGAAAGGCATGACCGCTTCCTTGACTGCGATCGGGGCCGAGTCTGGCAGGTTGGCGCCGTCGCCGGTGGCCGGCAGGTAGCTGCCGCGCAGCTCGGCCAGGGTCACACCGACGCCGATCAGTGCGGCGATCTTTGCCAGCTGTACGCCGGTGGCCTTGGAGGTGAACGGCACGGTGCGGCTGGCGCGTGGGTTCGCTTCGATCACGTAGAGCACGTCGGATGCCAGTGCGAACTGGATGTTGATCAGCCCGCGTACGCCCACGCCCTCGGCGATGGCGTGGGTGGCTTCCTTGACCCGGGCGCGCACGTCCGGGCCGAGGGTGATCGGAGGCAGGGTGCAAGCCGAGTCGCCGGAGTGGACGCCGGCTTCCTCGATGTGCTCCATGATGCCGCCCACGTATAGGTCGGTGCCGTCGAACAGGGCATCCACGTCGATCTCGATCGCGTCTTCCAGGAACCGGTCGACGAGCACCGGGTGGTCAACGGTGATTTCGGTGGCGTTGGTGATGTAACGCTCCAGAGAGGCCTCGTCGTAGACGATTTCCATGCCGCGGCCGCCCAGCACGTAGCTTGGACGCACCAGGACCGGGTAGCCAATGGAGTCGGCGATCTGCTTGGCCTCCGGGAAGGAGACGGCGGTGCCGTTCTTCGGCGCGATCAGCCCGGCGTCATCCAGCACCCGCTGGAAGGCGCCGCGGTGCTCTGCCAGGTCGATGGCTTCTGGGCTGGTGCCCAGGATGTTCACGCCGGCCGCCTTCAGCTCTGCTGCGAGCTTGAGCGGGGTCTGGCCGCCGAGCTGCACGAACACGCCCAGCACGCCGCCGGTTTCCTCTTCGGCGTGGATGATTTCAAGCACGTCTTCCAGGGTCAGCGGCTCAAAGTACAGGCGGTCGGAGATGTCGTAGTCGGTGGACACGGTCTCCGGGTTGCAGTTGATCATCACGGTCTCGTAGCCTGCCTTGCGCAGGGCCATCACCGCATGCACGCAGGAGTAGTCGAACTCGATGCCCTGGCCGATGCGGTTCGGGCCGGAGCCCAGGATGATGACCGACTTCTTCTCGTGGGCGCTCAGCTCGGTCTCTTCGTCGTACGAGGAGTACATGTACGGGGTGAAGGCCTCGAACTCGGCCGCGCAGGTGTCAACGGTCTTGTAGACAGGGCGGATGTTCAGTGCGTGGCGCACGCCGCGCACCACCGCCTCGGACTTGCCGGTCAGCTTGGCGATCTGGGCGTCGGAGAAGCCGTGGCGCTTGGCCTCGCGCAGGGTTTCCTCGTCCAGGTCCTTGTTCTGTGCGATCAGCGCCGCGGTCTCGTTGATCAGCTCAAGCTGGTCAAGGAACCATGGGTCGATCTTGGTGGCCTCGAACAGGTCCTCGACGCTCTTTCCGGAAAGCAACGCACGCTGCACCAGACCCAGGCGGTCGGTGGAGCCCTTGTCGATCTTCGCCATCACGGCGTCGAGCTGGTCTGCGGGAATCGGTTCGAAGGAGAGCTCCGAGCCCTTCTGCTCCAGGGAGCGCAGGGCCTTCTGCAGCGCCTCGGTGAAGTTGCGGCCCAGGCTCATGGCCTCGCCCACGGACTTCATGGTGGTGGTCAGGGTCGCGTCGGCGGCCGGGAACTTCTCAAAGGCGAAGCGCGGAACCTTCACCACCACGTAGTCAAGTGCAGGCTCGAAGGAGGCAGGGGTCTTCTGGGTGATGTCGTTCGGGATCTCATCCAGGGTGTAGCCCACGGCCAGCTTGGTGGCGATCTTCGCGATGGCGAAGCCGGTGGCCTTGGAAGCCAGCGCGGAGGAACGCGAAACGCGCGGATTCATTTCGATCACGACGACGCGGCCGGTGGCGGGGTCGATCGCGAACTGGATGTTGCAGCCGCCGGTGTCCACGCCGACCTCGCGGATCACCGCGATGGAGATGTCGCGCAGCTTCTGGTATTCGCGGTCGGTCAGGGTCATGGCGGGGGCCACGGTGATCGAGTCGCCGGTGTGCACGCCGACCGGATCGAAGTTTTCGATGGAGCAGACGACGACGACGTTGTCGTTCTTGTCGCGCATCATCTCCAGCTCGTACTCCTTCCAGCCCAGGATCGACTCCTCCAGGAGCACCTCGGTGGTCGGCGAGTACTGCAGGCCGGCGCCTGCGATGCGGGTCAGGTCCTCGGCGTTGTAGGCCATGCCCGAACCCAGTCCGCCCATGGTGAAGGACGGGCGCACCACGACGGGGTAGTTCAGCTGCTCGACGGCGGCGAAGGCCTCGTCCAGGGTGTGCACGATGACCGAGCGGGCCGATTCGGCGCCGCAGCGCTCCACCACGCCCTTGAACTTCTCGCGGTCTTCGCCCAGCTCGATGGCTTCGATGTTCGCGCCGATCAGCTCGACGTTGTACTTTTCCAGTACGCCGTTCTTGTCCAGCGCGATGGCGGTGTTCAGCGCGGTCTGGCCGCCCAGGGTCGGCAGCACCGCATCCGGGCGCTCCTTGGCGATGATCTTTTCGACCACTTCAGGGGTGATCGGCTCCACGTAGGTGGCGTCGGCGAACTCCGGGTCGGTCATGATGGTGGCCGGGTTGGAGTTGACCAGGATGACCCGCAGGCCCTCCTCCTTCAGCACACGCAGCGCCTGGGTGCCGGAGTAGTCGAATTCAGCGGCCTGCCCAATGACGATGGGGCCCGAACCGATGACGAGAACTGAGTTGAGATCGGTGCGCTTAGGCATTACTTGGCGTCCTTTTCTGCGGCGGAGTCCATGGCGGAGACGAAACGGTCAAAGAGGTAGGCGGCGTCGTGCGGGCCGGAGGCTGCCTCTGGGTGGTACTGGACGGAGAAGGCCGGGATATCCAGGCAGTTCAGGCCCTCGACGACCTGGTCGTTCAGCGAGAAGTGCGAAACCTCTACCTGTCCGAAGCGGGACTCGGGGGCGGTGAAGCTGCCTTCCAAGGGGGCGTCGACGGCGAAGCCGTGGTTCTGGCTGGTGATCTCCACCTTGCCGGTGGCCTTGTCCAGCACCGGCTGGTTGATGCCGCGGTGGCCGAAGCGCAGCTTGTAGGTGTCCAGGCCCAGGGCACGGCCCAGGATCTGGTTGCCGAAGCAGATGCCGAAGTACGGGATGTTCGCGTCGAGCACCGAGCGCACCAGTTCCACCTGGGTAGTGGCGGTGGCGGGGTCGCCCGGTCCGTTGGAGAAGAACACTCCGTCGGCGCCGGTGGCCAAAATGTCCTCAAGGGTGGCGTTGTACGGCAGCACGTGCACGCGTAGGCCACGTTCGGCCAGGCGGTGCGGGGTCATTGACTTCATGCCCAGGTCGATGGCCGCCACGGTGTACTTGACCGCACCGTCGTAGCCGTGCTCAGCCGGCTCGACGATGTAGGCCTGATCCACCGAAACCTCGGCGGAGATGTTGCGGCCCTCCATGGACGGCTGGGCGTTCACGGCGGCGATCAGCTGCGCATCGGTGGCCGAGGCGTCGTCCCCGGAGAAGATCCCTGCCTTCATGGCGCCTGCATCGCGCAGGTGGCGGGTCAGTGCACGGGTGTCTACCCCGCGGATGCCGACGATGTCGTTGGCGATCAGATCGTCTTCCAGGGAGCGCTGGCTGCGCCAGTTGCTCGGGCGCCGGCTGGCCTCGCGGACCACGTAGCCGGCGGCCCACATGCGGGTGGACTCGGCGTCTTCGTCGTTCACGCCGGTGTTGCCCACATGCGGGAAGGTCTGGGTGATGATCTGGTGGGCGTAGGAAGGATCCGACAGGGTTTCCTGGTAGCCGGTCATGCCGGTGGTGAATACTGCCTCGCCCAGGGTGGTGCCGACCTTGCCGTAGCTGCGGCCACGGAAGATGCGGCCATCTTCGAGGACCAGTACGGCCGGAAGGTTGCTCAAGGAATTCACGTGTTAGTCTCCTGCTCAGCCGCGCCGCCCTGATGCGACGCGAGCATCTCATAAATCTTTGGTGTGTCCGCTGCAAAACGCGGACGGAATCCGGTGTCGAAGGTGTAGCCGTCCTTCTCCCAGCTGATCACAATCAGGCCGTTCTTCTCCACGAACTTGCCGATCATGCCGCTGGAACGAACCACGCGCTCAAACGCGGTCCAGGGGATGTGCACATCCGACGTGCCTGGGCGCAGGATATGGATGCCCTGCTCCCCCAGTTCCAAATCGGCGTTGGAGCGAACTCCCAGGTCATGCACGGCGATGCGGTCCAGCCAGTCTTCGAACTTCGTGGTGGCCACGTACATGCCGGTGAAGCTGTGCTGGATCGAGTCGTCGAAGGGCTCAAAGGGTGCTGGAATTTCTGCCTGCCGTGCCTTGAGGTTGCGCCAACCGATGAGGATTGCCGCACAGGCTGCGATCACCACGAGGACCGTGATGACCACCGGGAGGATGGCTTCCTTAGGCATCCAGCGGCCTTGGGGTGGCCAGTTCGCCGTCGAGCACCGTGGCGTGGCCGTGGAAGAAGGTCGCGCGGATGGACCCGGGCAGCTCCATTCCTGCAAACGGCGAGTTGCGGCCCTTGGTGGCCATCGCGGAGGGATCAACGATCCAGCGGGCGGCCGGGTCGAGAAGGGTCAGGTTCGCCGGCTCGCCCACGGCGACCGGACGGCCCTGATCTGCCACACGGCCGATCTGCGCCGGCACGGTGGAGGTGATGCGGGCGACGTCTTCCCAGGTGAGCAGCCCGGTGTCCACCAGGGTGTGCTGGACGATGGACAGCGCGGTTTCCAGACCGGTCATGCCCATGGCTGCAGCTCCCCATTCGCAGTCTTTCGCCTCGGAAGGGTGCGGTGCGTGGTCGGTGCCGATCACGTCGATGGTGCCGTCGGCCACGCCTGCGCGCAGCGCTAGAACGTCCTCTTCGCGGCGCAGCGGCGGGTTGACCTTGAAGACCGGGTCGAAGGTGCGCACCTTTTCATCGGTGAGCAGCAGGTGGTGCGGGGTGACCTCGGCGGTGACCTGGATGCCGCGGGCCTTGGCCCAGCGGATGATCTCCACCGAGCCGGCGGTGGACACATGGCACACGTGCAGGCGGGCGCCGACGTGTTCTGCCAGCAGCACGTCGCGGGCGATGATCGACTCTTCGGCCACCGCAGGCCAGCCCGGAAGGCCCAGCACCGAGGAGACCTTGCCCTCGTTCATCTGGGCGCCCTCGGTCAGACGCGGTTCCTGCGCGTGCTGCGCGATGACCCCGTCGAAGGCCTTCACGTATTCCAGCGCGCGGCGCATCAGCAGCGGGTCGGAAACGCAGATGCCGTCGTCGGAGAACATCTTCACCGCCGCACGGGAGTCGGCCATCGCGCCGATCTCGCTCAGCTGCTTGCCAGCAAGGCCCACGGTGACGGCGCCCACCGGGCGCACATCCACCCAGCCGGCCTCGCGGCCCAGCTCGTAGACCTGTTCCACGACGCCCGCGGTGTCTGCCACCGGGGTGGAGTTGGCCATTGCGTGCACCGCGGTGTAGCCGCCCTTGGCAGCGGCGCGGGTGCCGGTTTCAACTGTTTCGGCGTCTTCGCGTCCCGGTTCGCGCAGGTGGGTGTGGGTGTCGACCAGGCCCGGCAGCAGCACCAGCCCGGTGGCGTCGATTTCCTGAACGCCGTCGGCGCCCTGGACGGCGCCGATCTGAGTGATCACACCGTCTTCGATGAGCACGTCTTGTGGCTGGCCGCCGAGGATGGCGGCCTGTTTGATGAGGTAATTCATGAAGGTGTTTTCCTTAGATCAGGTCGCCGGACAGGAGCATGTACAAGCTGGCCATTCGCACCGCCACGCCGTTGGTGACCTGGTCCAGCACGGTGGAGCGCGGTGAATCAGCGGCGGCCGAGGAGATCTCCAGGCCGCGGTTCATCGGGCCCGGATGCATGATCAGGGTTTCGGCGCCGGAGGCATCCAGCGCGTCCAAACGTCCGTCGTCAAGCCCCCAGTAGCGGGAGTATTCGCGAGGGTTCGGGAAGTAGGCGGCCTTCATGCGTTCGCCCTGGACACGCAGCATCATCAACGCGTCGACCCCGTCGGCGATGACCTCGTCCAGGTCGTAGCTGATCTTGCAGGGCCAGATGTCCGCGCCCACCGGCAGCAGGGTCGGAGGGGCCACCATGGTGACCTCCGCGCCTAGGGTGTTCAGCAGCCAGAGGTTTGAGCGGGCCACGCGGCTGTGCAGGATATCGCCGACGATGGCGACCTTCAGCCCGTCAAGACCTCGCCCCGTGGCGTCGCTGCCATCGCGCAGCGCCAGCTGGCGGCGCAGGGTGAAGGCGTCGAGCAGGGCCTGGGTTGGGTGCTCGTGGGTTCCGTCGCCGGCGTTGATGATCGGCAGGTCGATCCAGTCGGTGGCTGCCAGTCGCGCCGGCGCCCCGGAGTCCGGGTGGCGGATGACTACCGCGTCGGCGCCGATAGCCAGCAGGGTCTGGGCGGTGTCCTTCAGCGACTCGCCCTTGGACACCGAGGAGCCCTTGGCGGAGAAGTTGATGACGTCGGCACTCAGGCGCTTGGCGGCGGCTTCGAAAGAGATGCGGGTGCGGGTGGAGTCCTCGAAGAAGAGGTTCACCACGGTACGGCCGCGAAGGGCTGGAAGCTTCTTGACTGCGCGGGTGCCGGTTTCACGCATTTCGCCGGCGATATCCAGGATCTGGATCGCTTCTTCACGGCTCAGATCGGCGGTGGACAGGAGGTGTTTCATTCAGCTGCCTCGATTTTCACTTCGTTGATTCCGTCGATCTCTGCCACGTGCACGCGGACCTTTTCGCTCTTTGCGGTGGGCAGGTTCTTGCCCACATGGTCAGCGCGGATCGGCAGTTCGCGGTGCCCGCGGTCTACGAGGACCGCAAGCCGCACGATGCGTGGGCGTCCCCAGTCGGCCAGCGCGTCGAGGGCGGCGCGGATGGTTCGACCGGAGTATAGGACGTCGTCCACCAGGACAACTACCTTGCCGTCGATGCCGCCGGCAGGCAGCTTCGTGGGCTCGGGGGTGCGGGTGGTGGAGTGACGCAGATCGTCACGGTACATAGTGATATCGAGTTGTCCGACAAGAGCCGCCGGATCGATGGGGGTGTCGGCTGCGGCGGCAATGCGGGCCGCCAGGCGCTGCGCCAACGGGAAGCCTCGGCGAGGAATGCCTAGGAGAACAAGGTCTTCGACGCCCTTGTTGGCTTCAATAATTTCGAAGGCTATGCGAGTTAGTACACGTTCGATGTCGTCGCCGGTTAGCACCGTGCGGGCGTCATCTGGCACAGAATTTTCACTCATGCTGTGCACCTCTCCCTTCTCCGCCTCACTGGACGGGATTTAAAGGAATATTGCTACTTCAAATTATCACGCTGGCTGATGGTTTCCTAGCGAGAACCTATGCATGATCATGAATGATGCGTGTTTAAGCTCACCACGTGTTCATACTACCGCTGGGTATGGCTCGAACTTCCGCAAGGTTTCAGGGAAAACCCCTAGATGGCATACCAAAATACCCGCTTGTTGGGTTCCCCACATCCGCATCTGGCCTGCCTGATCGCTTCTCGATGCTAGGGAATTTGTAGGCAAATATGCGGGTTGCCGGTTGTATTTATGCATGCGCGACCCGGTGTCTTGCCGGTATTTTGGGCATGCAAAAGCCGCAGCCCAAAACCGCTGGGGTTTTGAACTGCGGCTCAGTCAAGAATCGAGGTTAGTCGACCAGGGTGTCCTTGACGCTCTGGATGCGGCCCAGAACGCCGTTGACGAATTCGGGTGATTCGTCGGTGGACAGCTCGCGAACGTTGATGACCGCCTCGGACACTGCAACAGCATCGGGCACATCGTCGTTGTAAAGCAATTCCCATACGCCGATGCGCAAGGCTGCACGGTCAACGGCCGGCATGCGGTCGATGGTCCAGTCCTTCACATAGCTTTCTAGGACCTCGTCGATGCGATCCAGGTGTGCCATCACGCCTTCGATGAGGGTCATCGAGTACTCGTTGAGCACGATGTCCGAATTTTCACGGCGTGCAATGGCAACGTTTACCGGATTGACATCGCGGGCCTCAGCCTCGAACAGGAACTCGAGGGCGCGACGACGGGCTTTGGCTCGTGCTCGCACTAGTTGACACGACCCAGGTAGTCGCCGGTGCGGGTGTCGACCTTGACCTTGGTGTTCTGCTCAACGAACAGCGGAACCTGGATTTCCTTGCCGGTTTCCAGGGTTGCTGGCTTGGTGCCGGCCGAGGAGCGGTCGCCCTGCAGGCCCGGCTCGGTGTAGGTGATCTCAAGAACGACGGATGCTGGCAGTTCCAGGTACAGTGGGCTGCCGTCGTGCATGGCGATGGTCAGTTCCTGGTTTTCCAGCATGTAGCCGGCGGCGTCGCCAACGGTTTCACCGGATACGGTGATCTGGTCGTAGTCGTCCAGGTTCATGAAGACGTAGTCTGCGCCGTCCTGGTAGAGGTACTGGTAATCGCGGCGGTCAACGGTTGCGGTCTCAATCTTGGTGCCGGCGTTGTAGGTCTTGTCGACGACCTTGCCGCTCATCACGTTGCGCATCTTGGTGCGAACGAATGCGCCGCCCTTGCCTGGCTTCACGTGCTGGAAGTCGATGATGGTCCACAGCTGGCCCTCGATCTTCAGGACCACGCCATTTTTAATGTCGGTTGTATCCGCCACGATTCCTCAATCCTCTATTTCGCCCGCACCAAGGCAGGCATTATCAAAAATCCATCTATCATTTTACCCTATCCGGCATGGTGAGCGGCAGGGGTCTGCAGGTGGCGCGCATTACGTGCGCCGGCTGCGAAGGCTGTGCTAGGCGTGAGCCCGTTCTTCGGCGATCTGCAGGCAGACGCTCGAGGCGTTGATCAGGTAGCCGTCGTCGTTCATTTCGATGCGCTGGTCCATGGCCTTGCGGAAGCGCGTGGCGGCCGCCTTGAAGTCACCCTTGGCGAAGAAGCTGAAGCCCAGGTGGTGGTGCATCAGCGGCTCGAACTCGGTGCCTGCGAACTCCTCTGCCAGCTTGCGAAGACGGTTGATCGCACGGTCGAAATTCCCCTGCATACGGGTCAGCTCGGTATCAAGCACGCGCAGGTAGGCGTTGGTTGGATCGGTGAAGCGCGACTCGGCGATCAACTCACCGGCCTGGGCAAGTTCGCCGCGGGCCAGGAGAATTGCCACCTGGTCGGTGGGCGAACCCACTTGCATCTGGTAGCTGGCGGCCGCGTCGTCGGCGATGTAGGGCTTGAGCGTGGTCGGGTCGATCAGCACGCCTGGAATGGAGGTGCCGACGCCTTCACGGTTGACCGAGGCGACGTCGATGGCATAGCCGGTGTAGTTGCTCATACTTATTCCCCGATCTCCTGGTAGGCCGCGAACAGCAGCGAATTATCCGGTACCTCATAGATGCGCGGCTTGCCGATTTCTTCCAGCACGACAAAGCGCAGCTGGCTGCCGCGTGACTTCTTGTCCCGCTTCATTCCATCCAGCAGGGCGGCCCAACGGTCGTTGCGGTAGCTGGTCGGCAGTCCCAGGGACTTGAGGATGCTCTGGTGGCGGTCGGCCAGTTCGTCGGAGGTGTAGCCCACCGAGCGGCCGAGTTCCGCCGCGAAGCTCAAACCGATGGATACGGCTGCGCCATGACGCATCTGGTAGCGCTCTGCCAGTTCGATGGCATGGGCCAGGGTATGGCCGTAGTTCAAGAATTCGCGTTCGCCGGATTCCTTCAGGTCCCGCGAGACCACGCCGACCTTCACCGCGATGGTGCGCTCCACTAGTTCGCGCAGGCGGTCGCTGGCTGGATCGATGGCGTCGGCGGGATCTTCCTCGATCAGTTCGAGGATGCGCTCATCGGCGATGAATCCGGTCTTGACGACCTCGGCCATGCCGTTGATCAGCTCGTTCTTGGGTAGGGTGGCCAAGGCATCCAGATCTGCGAGCACGGCTGCAGGCGGATGGAACGCTCCCACCAGGTTCTTGCCCTCGGCGGTGTTGATGCCGGTCTTACCGCCCACGGCGGCGTCGACCATTGCCAACAAAGAAGTCGGGATGTGGATGACCTTCACTCCGCGCAACCAGGTCGCGGCGACGAAGCCTGCAAGGTCGGTGACCGCTCCGCCGCCCACCGCGACGATGGCGTCGGTGCGGGTGAAATCGTTCTTTCCCAGCACCTCCCAGCAGAAGGATGCAACCTGAATGTGCTTGCCTTCTTCGGCATCAGGGATTTCGGCGGTCAGCGCTTCGAATCCGGCACCTGCCAGATCGTCGCGGACCAGATCACCGGTGGCGCGCAGTGCGCGGGGATGGATGACCAGAACCTTCTTGACGGTAGCCGAGAGCAACTGGGGAAGCTGGCCGAGCAGTCCATTACCTACCAAAACCGGGTAAGACTGATCCGGGGTGTTTCCAGTGACCTGAAGTGTGGTTGGTGCCAAGGGCATCAGATTGATTCCTCCTGATGGTGCTGATTTTTCCAGCGTAGCTGTGAGTTAGCCCAGAAACCTTATCTCGTGGCACTAATCACATTCGCGGCAGCTGAGTCAAGATTTCTTCGACAATTTGTAGAACAGTCTTATGGTCTACCGAAACACGCACGTCAGCTAGGGATTCGTAAATGCTCCGACGGGTGCGGTAGAGCGAGATCCAGGAAGTGAGGGCTGCGTCACCTGCCAGCAGTGGGCGGCTGTTATCACCCTTGAGGCGGGTCGCGGCGGTTTCCTCGCTCATTTCCAGATATACGACGGTGCCGGTGTTAAGCACCTGGCAGTTTGCTTCGCGCAGCACCGCCCCGCCCCCGGTGGCGATGACCCCCTGCGGCACTGTGGCCAGCGCCTGCTGTTCCAGGTCGCGGAAGCGCTGCTCGCCGTGCGCGGCGAAGATCGAGGCGATGGAGCCGTGCTCGGCAACGATCAGTGCGTCGGTGTCGAAAAAGTCGGTAGAAAGCACGGTGGCCAGTGACTTGCCCACGGTGGACTTGCCACTGGCCATCGGACCAATGAGATAGATCATTTAAGTAGTGTTCTTTCGGCCGGCTGTTAGACGCCGGTGGATTCCAGGCTGGCAGGAATATTAGCCAGGTAGGTTTCGATGTTCCGCTTGGTTTCGGCGACCGAGTCTCCGCCGAACTTCTCCAGCAGCGACTGGGCCAGCACCAGGGCGACCATGGCTTCTGCGACGACGCCGGCGGCCGGCACTGCACAGACATCCGAACGCTGGTGGTGCGCGGTGGTCTCTTCGCCGGTGGCGGTGTCGATGGTGCGCAGGGCACGTGGGACGGTGGCGATCGGCTTCATGGCGGCGCGTACGCGCAGCACCTCGCCGATGCTCATGCCGCCCTCGATGCCGCCGGCACGGTTCGAGGCGCGCTTGATGCCTCCGTCTTCTGCGTGCACGATCTCATCGTGGGCCGCCGATCCGCGGCGGGCGGCGGTGGCAAAGCCGTCGCCGACTTCCACGCCCTTGATCGCCTGGATGCCCATCAGGGCCGCTGCCAGCCGCGCGTCGAGGCGGCGGTCCCAATGGACGTAGGAGCCGATGCCCGGGGGCAGGTTGTAGGCGAGCACCTCGACGACGCCGCCCAGGGTCTCCCCCGCCTTGTGGGCGTCATCGACCTCGGCCACCATTGCGGCGGAGGTGTCTTTGTGGAAGCAGCGCAGTGGGTCGGCATCCAGTGCTTTGACGTCTGCCGCGGTGGGCAGCGGAGCATCGGCCGGTGCAGCGACGGCGCCGACGGCGGTGGTGTGCGAGACCAGGGTGATGCCCAGGTCGTTCAGGAAGCGCGAAGCCACCGCGCCCAGGGCAACGCGGGCGGCGGTTTCACGGGCGCTGGCGCGCTCGAGCACCGGGCGGGCGTCGTCGAATCCGTACTTCTGCATGCCGGTGAAGTCTGCATGGCCCGGACGCGGCCGGGTCAGAGGTGCATTGCGTGCCAGCGAGGCAAGCTCGTCGAGGTCCACCGGGTCCGCGTTCATCACACGTTCCCACTTGGGCCATTCGGTGTTGCCGATCTCAATGGCGATCGGACCGCCCTGGGTCTTGCCGTGGCGGACGCCACCGAGGAAGGTGACCTGGTCCTTTTCAAATTTCATTCGGGCGCCGCGGCCATAGCCCAGGCGGCGCCGTGACAGTGCATCGCGCACTGCTTCGCTATCCACCGAAACACCGGCGGGTAGTCCTTCAAGAATTCCAACGAGAGCCGGGCCATGTGATTCGCCCGCGGTCAACCAACGCAACATGTCCACCATTTTGCCATGACCTGCACGCATTAACCGTGTCGATGAAGCCCCAAAGAGGTGTACATCGCATTTGTGACGTTCTCACGGGTGGTTGCGTCGAAGTCGATTCCGGTGAAGAGCCGGGCCTGTTCGACCGCTTGATGCACCAACATGTGAAGCCCCGAAACCACCGGACCCTCCCAGGAAGCGGCCAGTGCCGAGGGCCATGGATCGTAGGCGACGTCGAGCAGCATGCCGGCACAGGGACCCAAGGCCTCGACCCAGGAATCTGCCGCGCGCGGCGGCAGGGTGGAGAAAACCAGTTCTGCGTCGGCCAAGGGGGCAGGCAGGTCGGCGAGCTGGTCGATCTGGACTACCCGCGTCCGCATTCCCAGCGTGTTGGCCAGCGCCTCGGCGCGCTTCGACCGTCCGGCGTCGCGCACAATCAGCTGAACCTCGGCGGCGCCGAGCATTGCACAGGCCTCGATGGCTGCCAACGCGGTGTTGCCCGAACCGAGGATCGTCGGCGCAGCGACCTTCCTCAAACCAAAATCGTTCAGCGCGTGCACCAGGCCGAGGATGTCGGTATTCTCGCCGTAGAGTCCGCCATCCTGCCGAACAACGATGGTGTTCAGCGCCCCCAGCCGCTGCACCCGCTCGGACACCCGATCCATCAGCGGGACGAACACGTCCTTGAGCGGCATGGTGACCGAGCAGCCGGCCCAGCCTCCCGTGCGCAGCAGCCGGGCCTGTTCGGAGGCCTGGCAAGGGTCCAGCTCGACGGCGCGGTAGTCGATATTTACGCCCAGCAGCTGGTAGGCGGCGCGGTGCAGCACCGGTGACTTCGAATGGGAGATGGGCTTGCCCAGCACTGCAGCCTGCAACATAGAATTTTGCTTTCTTTTGCGCACCCTAGGTGCGGGGTCCTGGATGTTTTACTTGCACACGTCGGCGTTCTGTTCGCACCAGGTGCGGAACTGAGCCTGATTTTTCTGGTGTTCGGCATAGGTGGAGGCGAACTTGGTTTCACCGGTCTGGGTGTTGACGGTGACCCAGTAGTAGTAGTTGTTCGACTCGGGGTTCACCGCCGCCTTGATCGCATCGCCGCTGGGCGAACCGATCGGGGTCGGCGGCAGCCCGGGATGCACATAGGTGTTGTACGCGTTGGCCTTGTCCCGGCGTTCGTCGGAGCTGAACTGCAAGGTGTAGCGTCCCAGCCCGTAGATCACCGAGGAGTCGACCTCGAGGCGGCCGCCGGTTTCCTTGTTGCTCGGGTGCAGCCGGTTTTCGATCGCACCGGCGACCGTCGCGTAGTCGTTCGGCGTAGCTTCCGCCTGCATGATCGAGGCGATCTTCAGTGCGCGGTAGCCCTTGGACAGGTCCTTCTGCCCGGCGTCCTGCAGCGACTTCTTGGTGGCGTCGACAAGGGTCTTAAGTACGTCCTGGGCGCTGGAATCCAGTGCAAAGCGGTATTCGCCCGGATGCAGCCAGCCTTCAAGGTTCTTCACTTCGGCGGGCAGTCCGAACTTCTTGGGATCATTGGCCAGCTTGGTCAGCTCGTCGATCTTGAGCCCCGAACCGTCGGCGATCTCCTGCAGCGCGGCGGGCAGGCGCAGGTTGGACTTGAGCGCGACGTAGAACACCTTGTCAGGGCGGTTGTTGATGAGTTCGTCCGCTGCGTCGGCCGCCGGCATCTGCTGGCGCAGCAGGTAGGTGCCCGGATGGATGACCTTGCTGGATGCCGTGGAATCTTCCACCGCCTGAGAGAAGAGCTTGTCATCGGCGACGATATCTGCGTCCTCGAGCTTGCGGGAGATGACCTTCACGCCCCACCCGTCCTCGACGGTGAACTCCACGGTGGCCCCGCCCGGGCCCGCGTAGTCATCGGGATTGAACTGCTTGACCAGCGACTGCACGGTGAAGATCGAACCGCCGACTACCAGTGCAAAAATCAGCACCACTGCAACCATGACCAAATTGCGTTTGCGCTTGGACCGCTTGCGGTGCTGCTTCAGGTGCGAAGCCTGCTCGGCGTCGGCCTCATGCTCATGCTCGTATTCGAGCGGCGCAAATGCATCATGCTCCGGGTGCGGTTCAGACTGCTCATGGTCCGCAGATTCAACCTGCGGGAGGAACTGGGTCTGCGGCTGGGCATCGGCCGCCGGTTCTGCGGGCGATGCCGCCGGATCGTGAGCGGCGTCCTGCCCGTCTAGATGGTAGTACCCGAGACCTGAAAGTTCGGGCGATGAAGCCTTGGCGACAGGGTTCTGCTGCCGCGCTGCGAAGCGGTCGTAGAGTGCTTTGCGCCTAGCGCGCTGCTGATCTGCGCGTTCTTCATCTCGCATTAACTCTCATTTCTCGGGTACTTCCGGCGGTGCATCAGTGCGTTACTTCAGCACCACTCGTTGAGCCTGGACGCGCACATTGTTGCGGCGCATTTCCAGGACCTGCTGCAGGATTTCGGTTGCGGCGACCTGGTCGACCACCTGTCGGTGGTCCTGCATCTTCTTGCCCGAAGCGTGCAGTGCGCGATGCGCATGCACCGTGCTCAGCCGCTCGTCGACCAGAAAGATCTCCACCTCGACACCGGCGTCTGCCGCTTCCTCCGCCAGGGCGATCGCGTAGTCGCGGGCCATCCTCGTGGAATCGGTGGAATTGCCGGCAAGGGATTTAGGCTCGCCAATATACACCTCTTGAACTCCCCGGTCACCGATCATGCGCAGCAGCATGCGGCGATCCGAGTTCTTCTTGGCATCGCGGCGCAGCGTCATCACTGGGGTGGCGAGTATGCCTGAGGGGTCGGACACGGCGACGCCGACGCGGGCCAGGCCCACGTCGACGCCGAAGGCGATGTTAGGCATTGGCCAGCGCCGCGCGGATTGCGGCTAGGGCTTCGTCGATGCGCGATGCATCCTGGCCGCCGCCCTGGGCCATGTCGTCCTTGCCGCCGCCGCCGCCGCCGAGCACGCCGGTGGCGGTGCGCACCAGGGCGCCGGCCTTGAAGCCGTTGGTGCGGGCCTGATCGTTGGTCACCGCGAGCACCAGCGGACGTCCGCCGGCCACGCCGATGAGCACGACGACTGCCGCGTCGGAGCCGAGCTTGCCACGCAGGTCAAGTGCCATGGTGCGCAGGGCGTCGGCGGAATCTACCACGCCGGCGTTGTGCGCCAGCAGGCGGGTTGCGCCAATGGTCTCGACCTTTTCCAGCAGGGCTGCTGACTGCGCAAGCATTGCTGCGCTCTTCAGTTCCGCAATCTGCTTCTCCGCGGCCTTGAGCTTGGCGACGGTGTCGTTCACGCGCTCGGAGACCTGGGAGGAAGGAACACGGAACAGGCCCGAAAGCTCGGAGACCAGTGCGCGCTCGGCGGCGCCGTGGCGGAAGGCCTCCATACCGACCAGCGCCTCGACGCGACGGTTGCCCGAACCCACGGAAGCTTCGGAGAGCAGGGTCAATTGTCCGATGCGGGCGGTGGAATCCACGTGGGTGCCGCCGCACAGTTCGCGCGACCAGGCGCCGTTCATCTCCACCACGCGTACGTCGTTGGAGTACTTCTCGCCGAACAGGCTCATCGCGCCCAGCTTCTTCGCCTCGGCCAGGGCCATCTCATTGGTGATGACCTGGTGGTTGGCGGCGATGGCCAGGTTGACTACCTCTTCAACTTCGCTGCGGGCGGCCGGCGAGAGCGCCTCGGCCCAGGAGAAGTCGAAGCGCAGGTAGCCAGCCTTGTTGAAGGAGCCTGCCTGGGTGGCGGTGTCGCCGAGCAGCTCGCGCAGTGCGGCGTGGACCAGGTGGGTGGCGGAGTGGGCCTGCTCGCCGGAGTGGCGGCGCACCGCGTCGACCTGGGTGCGGACCTGTGCCTCGGCGGGCAGTTCACCCTCGCGCACGATGACCTTGTGCACGTTCAGGCCCTTGACCGGAGCCTGTACGTCGGTGACCTCCAGCAGGAAGCCGTCGCCGGTGATCAAGCCGACGTCGCCTGCCTGGCCGCCGGACTCGGCGTAGAACGGGGTCTCCTCGAGCACCAGGTCGATCTCCTGGCCCTGCTCCGCGAACGGCACCACGGCGCCGTCGCGGATGATGCCGCGGATCTTCGACTCGCCGACAAGCGTGTCGTAGCCGGTGAAGTGCACATTGCCGGACTCGGCCAACTTGGTGTACAGCGACAGGTCGGCGTGGCCGGACTTCTTGGCCTTGGCGTCCTTCTGGGCGCGGGTGCGCTGTTCGTTCATGAGTTCGCGGAAGCGGGACTCGTCGACGCTCAGCCCGGCTTCCGCGGCGATCTCAAGGGTGAGGTCGATCGGGAAACCGTAGGTGTCGTGCAGGGTGAAGGCGTCGTCGCCGGAGAGGTTCTGGCCCTGGCCCTTGGCCTGGGTTAGTGCTTCTTCCAGGCGGGTGGTGCCCGAGGCGATGGTGCGGCGGAAGGCCCGCTCCTCGGCGTAGGCGATGCGGGCGATGCGCTCGAAGTCGGCTTCCACCTGCG
>NZ_JALDXV010000033.1:0-16999 GCF_032154645.1 Glutamicibacter sp.
AAAGAGTTTCAGCGGTGACCACCAGTCAGCAATCCGACGACAGCCAGAAGACCCCTTCGCCGCAGGCCGTAAAGCCTGCCGCCAAGCCGGTCGCAGCCCAGCCCGTCGCACACACCACTCCCCTCGACGAGGCGGCAAAGTTCGCCCGAGTGACCGAGGACGGCCACGTATTCGTCATCATCGACGGCACCGAGCACCCGGTGGGCCAGTACCCAGATGCCAGCGAGCAGGAGGCCTTGGCGTACTTCGCGCGTAAATATGACGACGCCTTCTCCCAGCTGCTGCTGCTTGAGCAGCGCGTTGCAGCCAAGGCTCCGGCCGGCGAGATGGGTAAGAACATCGACGCGCTGGCGGCCTTGGTCACCGAACGCCACATGGTGGGCGACATCGCCCTGCTCGAGTCCCGCCTTGAGACGGTTCGCGCCGCGGCGCAGAACCTTGCGGCAGATCAGCGCAAGGCCAACGAGGCCGCCCGCGCCGAACAGCTGGCGCTGCGCGAGTCGATCGTCGAGCAGGCGGAAGCCATGGCTGCTAAGCGTCCCGAGCAGATCCAGTGGAAGACCGCTTCCGCCGCGATGAACGACCTGTTCGAGAGCTGGAAGAGCACCCAGCGCTCTTCGGTCCGCCTGCCGCGCGCCACCGAAGATGCCCTGTGGAAGCGATTCCGTGCGGCGCGCACCACCTTCGACCGCCATCGCCGCGCCTACTTCTCGCAGCTTGACTCCACCAACGCCGCCGCCAAGGCAGTCAAGGAAGAGCTCATCGCCCGCGCCGAGGCGCTGCAGGAATCGACCGACTGGGCGGCCACCGCCGCCGAGTACCGCAAGCTCATGGACGAGTGGAAGAAGTCCCGTCGTGCATCGCGCAAGGACGACGATCAGCTCTGGGGCCGCTTCCGCGCCGCCCAGGACGTCTTCTTCCAGGCCCGCACCGCGGCGAACGCAAAGATCGACGAAGAGTTCGCGGCAAATCTTCTCGTGAAGGAGGCGTTGCTGGAGGAAGCTCGAGCACTGCTACCGATTCAGGATCTTGCCGCAGCCAAGGCCAAGCTGGATTCGATCCGCGACCGTTGGGAAGCAGCTGGCAAGGTGCCGCGCGGCGACCTGCAGCGCATTGAATCCGCGCTGCGCCAGGTATCGGACGCCGTGAAGGGTGCCGAGGACGAGCAGTGGCGCCGCTCCAATCCGGAGACCAAGGCCCGCTCGAACTCGATGCTCTCGCAGCTGCAGGACACCATTGCTGCGCTGGAAGACGACTTGAAGGCAGCCCAGGCCAAGGGCAATGCCAAGCAGATCGCCGCGGCCCAGGAAGCCTTGGACGCCCGCCGCATGTGGTTGAGCACCCTTGAGAAGTCTGCTGCAGACTTCGAGTAAACAACTTGGAGTAATCCACAGTTCGACAGAACACCGCCAATGCGGCGGCGCTTGCTGGTTCAGTAGCCCTATGGACAAGATTCATACACAGGCTGCGGGACAGCGCGCCGCCGCATTGCGCATTCCAGAGGACTTGTTAATCGCCGGCGAGATGTTCAGCCGCAACGAACTTGGGGCGATGGCCGGTCGTGGCCTGGTCCGAGAGGCCATGGGCAATTGTTTTGTGCCGTCATTTTTCAGCTATGACGTCGCCGCAAGGGCACGGATTGCCGCCTTTGTCTCCGGACGACAGTTGCAGCGTCAAGATGTCATCTGCCGCGAGACGGCCGCATGGGTGCACGGGCTGCTGCCGTTCACCTTTGCACTGTGTATTTCAAGTCCCGGTTACCGTAGGCCCTATAGGCCCGGCAACGGACTGCAGGTCAGCTTCTGCCAGCTCGAACTGGCCAGGGACGACGTCGTGGTCAAACACCGGGTCAAGGTCACCAGCCTGTTGCGCACGGTGTGCGACTGCGCGGCCTTTGACCCGCTGCCCACCGCCACCAGGGTGCTGAGCGAGGTGGTGCGGCTCGGCGACCCCTACCTGCATTTGGATGCAGTGGCACAGCAGTTGCTGGCCTATCCCCCGCAGCCTCCCGTATCTAGGGCACTGCGGCTGGTTGATTCTTTCGCCGAGCCCGGTTTGCGCAGGGAGCAGTACCCCCGAGCCGCCTAGCCGCAAGGTGCTAGCGGCGGCTGCCGGCGGTGGTGCGGTAGACGTCGTACACGCCATCGATCCTGCGCACCTGGTTCAACACGTGATTCAGGAACTTCGGATCGCCCATTTCGAAGGAGAAGCGCGAAATCGCCACGCGCTCCTTGCTGGTCTGCACGGAAGCGGAGAGGATGTTCAGGTGGTTCTCCGACAAAATTCTGGTTACGTCCGAGAGCAGCGACTTGCGGTCCAGCGCTTCTACCTGGATCTCCACGAGGAAGACGCCGTTGTGCTTGGCGGCCCAAGAGACATTGACAATGCGGTCTGCCTGTTCGGCTAGCTGGGCAAGGTTCAGGCAGTCGGTGCGGTGCACAGAAACGCCTGCACCGCGCGTGACGAAGCCCTGAATCTCATCCGGCGGCACCGGGGTGCAGCAGCGCGCCAACTTGACCAGCACGTCGCCGATGCCCTCAACGATGACACCGGCGTCGTTGCCGGTGCGCTGGGTCGGTGCGTTGACCTTGATTTCAGCCTCGTCCGGTTCGACGGCTGGCTCTTCGGGTTCGATCAGCGCGGTGAGATGCTCAATGACGTTCTGTGCGCTGGTATGCCCGTCGCCCACCGACTGGTAGAGCGCCGAGATATCCGAATGGTGCAACTCGCTGGCCACCGCGGCAAGCAAATCGTGGGTCATGAGCTTCTGCAGCGGCAGTTGATTGCGGCGCAGCTCCTTAGTGAGCTGCTCCTTGCCCTTCTCAATCGACTCCTCGCGGCGCTCCTTGGAGAAGTAGCCGCGGATCTTCGCCTTGGCGCGCGGGGACTTGACGAAGTTCTGCCAGTCCTGAGAAGGACCTGCGCCCTCTGCCTTGGAGGTGAAGACCTCCACCACGTCGCCCTGCTTCAGTTCGGTGTGCAGCGGCACCAGCTTGCCGTTGACGCGTGAACCGATGGTGCGGTGGCCGACGTCGGTGTGGATGGAATACGCGAAGTCGACCGGCGTCGCCCCCACCGGCAGGGACATGATGTCGCCCTTCGGGGTGAACACGTAAACTTCGGCGGAGCTGATGGTGTAGCGCAGTCCGTCGAGGAACTCCTCGGAGTCCGTCGCGTCTGCCTGCCATTCCATGAGCGAT
Organism: Glutamicibacter sp.; assembly: GCF_032154645.1. Taxonomy (GTDB): domain Bacteria; phylum Actinomycetota; class Actinomycetes; order Actinomycetales; family Micrococcaceae; genus Glutamicibacter. The sequence continues at coordinate 3,201 of NZ_JALDXV010000033.1, forward strand.
CGCAGCCAGTCCATGTTCTGCTCCGGGGAGAGCATGGAGTTCGCGTTGGCCCCGTGCTTGTACTGGAAGTGGGCGGCGACGCCGTATTCGGCGCGCACGTGCATGTCATGGGTGCGGATTTGGATCTCTACCGGTTTGCCTTCGGGGCCCATGACGGTGGTGTGCAGGGACTGGTAGAGGTTCAGCTTCGGGATCGCAATGTAGTCCTTGAAGCGGTTGGGCAGCGGGTTCCACTGTGCGTGGACCACGCCCAGCGCACCGTAGCAGTCCTTGACGCTGTCAACCAGGACGCGCACGCCCATCAGGTCGTGGATGTCGTCGAAGTCCTTGCCTCGCACGATCATCTTCTGGTAGATCGAATAGTAGTGCTTGGGGCGACCGGAAACGGTGGCGTTGATGTCCACATCACGCAGGTCCTTGTTCAGGGTTTCGCGCAGGGTTGCCAGGTACTTCTCGCGTTCAGGGGTTCGGTCCCCCACCATGCGGACGATTTCCTGATACACCTTGGGGTGAAGCGCCGCGAAGGACAGGTCTTCAAGTTCCCACTTGACGGTGTTCATGCCCAGACGGTGCGCCAGCGGCGCAAAGATCTCTAGGGTTTCCTTGGCCTTGCGCGAGCTGGACTCCGGGGAGACATAGCGCCAGGTGCGGGCGTTGTGCAGGCGGTCGGCGAGCTTGATCAGCAGTACGCGGATATCGCGCGACATGGCGACGACCATTTTACGTACGGTTTCGGCCGGGGCCGCATCGCCGTAGGTGACCTTGTCCAGCTTGGTGACGCCGTCCACGAGCATGGCGATCTCTTCGGAGAACTCCTTGGTCACCGCCTCGAGCGAGTAGTCGGTGTCTTCCACCGTGTCGTGTAGCAGTGCGGCGGCCAGGATGGATCCCGTCATGCCCATCTCGGCAAGGATCGTCGCCACGGCAACGGGGTGGGTGATGTAGGGGTCGCCGCTCTTGCGCTTCTGGCCCTCATGGTGCTTTTCGGCGACCTCATAGGCGTGGACCAGCAGGTCCAGATCTGCCTTGGGGTGTTTGGATTTAACGGTGCGCAGCAGTGGTTCAAGGGTCGGCGAGGTGCTGGGTGTGCTCCCGCGGCCGGCAAAGCGCACCAAACGTGAGATCGAGCGTCGTTTTGAGTTGTTCAGGTTAGGCGTGTTGGCCATGCCCCGCTCCTTCCACGTTCCACCGTCCAACGACGAACGGCGTCGCACCGGGCAAGGTTATCGCCAGGGCCGACGCCGGTCAGTGCGTTCGGACGGGATGGGTGCCGCCGCGTCAAAATGCCGCAGCTTCAATTTTTACACGTTCTCCAGTTCATTCGTTATAGCACGTGAACGCGGTGTCTACTAATCGACCGGCGTCATTCTTAAGCGAAATCGGCGTCCACCGGCAGATGCGGTGGACGCCGATTTGGCATCGCGGTCAGTGTCGAAGGGCTGCCTAGGAGGCTGCCATTTCCAACTTCTTGGTGTGTGCGACGATTTCCGGCTCGTTGCGGCGCAGCCATGCGTACAGCGGAGCTGCGACGAACAGGGTGGACAGCGCGGAGACGATGATGCCGATGAACAACGCCAGCGACAGGTCCTTGAGGGTGCCTGCACCAAGCATGTACGAGCCGATGAACAGAATCGACGCGACTGGCAGCAGGGCCACGATCGAGGTGTTGATCGAACGGACCAGGGTCTGGTTCACCGCGAGGTTCACCTGCTGTTCAAAGGTCCGGTCATGACCGCGGGCAAAGTCCTTCGTGTTCTCCCTGACCTTGTCGAAGACCACCACCGTGTCATACAGCGAGTAGCTCAAAATCGTCAGGAAGCCGATGATCGCCGATGGGGTGATCTCGAAGCCCGAGAGTGAGTAGATACCGGCGGTGATGATAATGACCACGAACAGGCCGATGATCGCCGCCAGGGACATCTTCCACGTTCGGAAGTAGATCGCCATCAGCAGTCCCACCAGCAGCACGAAGACCAGCAGACCCACCAGGGCCTGACGGGAAACGTCCTGGCCCCAGGTAGGGCCGATGAAGTTGCTGGTCACCTCGTCGGCGCTGACGCCGTAGCTTTCGGACAGCGACTTCGCGATGGCCAGGGTCTGGTCGTCGGAGAGGCGCTCGGTCTGGATCCGCATGGTTCCGGGGGCAATGTTGGTCACCGTGACATGAGCGTCCGGAGCGACTTCCTTGACTGCGTCTTCTCCGCTGGAAGTGTCGGTGTGCGTGGTGTTGGACACCACGAACTCCGAGCCGCCGCGGAAATCGATGCCCAGGTTGAAGCCGCCCTTGACGACAGGAACCAGGATCGAGAGCACTACCAGCACGCCGGCGATGGCGAACCACAGCCGGTGCTTGCCGGTGAACGGGTAGGAGCGTTTGCCCGTGTAGAGCTCGTTGCCCCACTGCGCAAGCTTATTCATTGCTCTCCTTTGATGCCGAGTCCTTCACTGCGTCAGGCTTTGCAGCTGAGGCCTGGGCTTCTGCTCGTCGACGTTCGGCGATGGTCATGCGCTTTGCGGCTTCCGCGCTGGCCTTCTGGTTCTTCTTGCCGCGGTTTGCTTCAGCGTTCTCGTTGAAGTGGCGGACCTTGCCGGCACCGCGGTACAGCGGCACGGCACCGAGCAGCGACGGGTCAAGCCCGGAGAAGCGGTGTCCGTCGGCGAAGAACTTGGTGCGCGAAAGCAGCACGAGCATCGGATGGGTCAGACCGTAGACGACGATCAAGTCGATGATGGCTGTCAGGCCCAGGGTGAACGCGAAGCCTCGGACGTTGCCGACCGCGACGATGTACAGAACCACCGCCGCCAGCAGGTTCACTGCCTTCGAGGCAAGAATGGTCCGCTTGGCGCGCCCCCAGCCCACATCGATGGCGCTTGCCAGTGGTCGACCGTCGCGCAGCTCGTCGCGGACACGTTCGAAGTACACGATGAACGAGTCGGCAATCAGACCGATGGCGACGATCAGACCAGCCACGCCCGCCAATGACAAGCGGTAGTTCATGCCCCATCCCAGCAACACCAGCGCAAGGTAGGTGAGATAGCCGGAAACGATCAGCGAAGCGATGGTCACGAAGCCGAGCGCACGGTACTGGAAGATCGAGTAGATGAAGACCAGGACCAGACCGATAATGCCTGCGATCAGACCAGCCTTGAGCTGGTCCGCACCGAGGGTCGCAGAGACCTGCTGTTCGGACTGGATCTCAAAGCTGATCGGCAGTGCGCCGTACTTCAGCTGCTCCGCCAGCGCCTGTGCGGTCTCCTGGGTGAAGCCGCCGGAGATCTGCGGGCGTCCGTCGGCAATCACCGCATTGGTGGTTGGAGCGGAAATGGTCTTTCCATCAAGGACGATGGCGAACTGGTTGCGCGAACCCTGCAGCGAGATCAATCGCTGGGTGGTGTCCGCGAAGGTCTTGGTGCCGTCTGGGTTGAATTCGATGACGACGACCCAGTCGCCGGTGACCGATCCGTTGACGCCGCGAGCCAGCTGCGCGTAGGCGTTGCTGATCTGGTCGCCTGGGATCTCCTGTGGGCCGAGGATGTACTTGGCCTGCGCACGTTCGTCGCAGGAAATCATCGGCTTGGCTGGATCGTGGGTGGTCTCAGAAGTGTTGTTCTCTTCTGCAGCGCAGTCGTAAGCCTCGAACTCTTTGTACAGCTCGGGGGTGATCCAGTTGGTGTCTGAAGCGTTCTCCGGTTCACCGGTTGGCTTAGGCAGGTCCTTTTCAGGGGTGCGCTGATCCTCGGGCACCGCATTGTATGGGCCGGCGATCAAGACCGGACGGAATTCCATATTTGCGGAGGCCTGGATCAGGTCGCGGGTTTCCTGGGAAGGAACGCCCGGCATCGAAACCACAACGTTGCGGCCCGACTGGGTGGTGATTTCCGATTCGGTAACACCTGCACCGTCAACGCGCTGGCGGATGATCTCCACCGCCTGGTCGAGCTGCTCCTGCGTAATCGCTTCATTGCCCTGAACGCGCGGTGCCAGAATCATCTGGGTACCGCCTTCAAGGTCGAGCGCAAGCTTCGGGGCAAATGTAGTTTTGCCTGTCACTACACCGCCGACCAACACGCCTGTAGCGACAATGATGACCACGAGCAGCCACAGCAACGCTTTGCGTGCCTGCTTTACAGGTCTGATTGATGACATCTAATGTGCTCTCTCGTCTGGGCGGTCCACGGTGGCGGCCGCCGCAATTCTGCCTTGGTTAGGCGTTGCGCTCGTCCTTGCCTTCGTCGTTCAGGCGACGAAGAGTCTCTTCAGCAGTTTCACCGGCTGGGGTTTCGGTGGCTGGAGCGGCAGTGGTGGTGGCGTCGTCGGCGGCAGGTGCAACTGCCGGGGCTGCATCATTGTCCAGGAAGGTGGAGATGGCCTGGCGGTGCAGGGTGAGTACTACGCCGTTGGCGACCTCTACCTGAACGCGATCTTCCCCATCGATGCCGATGATGGTGCCGAAGATGCCCGAATTGGTCATCACCTTGGCGCCTGGAACGGTGTTGGTCTTCAACTTCTCCTGCTGCGCAGCCTGCTTCTTGCGGCCGCGGAACATCATGAGGATGAGCACTGCGAAGAGCGCAACCATCAGAATCAGAGAAGGGTTGAAGCCACCGCCGGCGGCCTGTGCGATCACGGGGAAGTTCACGTATTTACCTGCTAACAATTGTTGCGAATGCCTAAAATTTCAGATGCTACCCACGATTAACGTGTGTGAATGTAGCAAAGACGCTTGAACTTCAACCGTTGAAGGGTAGAAGTCAAGCGTCTTTAGTCTAATGGCTATGCGTGCACAGGCGAACTATTTCTGAAATGTCTGAAGGATTGCTTTCCTAATCCTCATCGTTTTCATAGCTTTGTGCACTGGCAAAGATTGCGTCTTTGGGCATCGCTAGGCCCAGGTGCTGCCATGCGCTCGGCATCGCGATGCGGCCGCGGGGTGTTCTGCCCATCAGACCCTCGCGCACCAGGTACGGTTCCGCGACGGTCTCAACGGTCTCGGTTTCTTCGCCGACCGCAATGGCCAGGGTGGACAGTCCCACCGGTCCCCCGCCGAACTTCAGGCACAGCGCCTCAAGGACCGAACGGTCAAGACGGTCAAGTCCGCGCGCGTCAACCTCGTACATGTCCAGTGCCGCGGCAGCAGACTCCGCATCGATCTCTTCCAGCTTGTGCACCAGTGCCCAGTCGCGTACACGGCGCAGCAGCCGGTTGGCGATACGCGGAGTGCCGCGCGAACGTCCCGCAATTTCGGTGAAGGCCGCGGAGGTGACGCGAAGATCGAGCATCATGGCCGAACGGCGCAGGACCAGCTCAAGTTCTTGGACCGTGTAGAACTCAAGGTGTCCGGTGAAGCCAAAGCGGTCGCGCAACGGGCCCGGTAGCAAACCCGCGCGGGTCGTGGCACCGACGAGCGTAAATGGCGGCAGGTCCAAGGGAATGGCGGTGGCGCCGGCGCCCTTGCCAACGACGATGTCTACACGGAAGTCCTCCATGGCCATGTAAAGCATTTCCTCCGCAGGGCGGGACATGCGATGGATTTCATCAAGGAACAGGACTTCGCCTTCGGTCAGCGAGGACAAGATGGCAGCCAAGTCGCCCGCGTGCTGGATGGCTGGGCCCGAGGAAATGCGCAGCGGCGCATTCATCTCTGCCGCGATGATCATCGACAAGGTGGTTTTGCCCAGGCCCGGAGGCCCGGAGAGCAAGACGTGGTCCGCGCTGCGCTCACGGATCTTCGCAGCCTCCAGCACCAGGCCCAGCTGCTGGCGTACCCTTGCCTGGCCGACGAAGTCATCGAGGTTTCGAGGCCGCAGCGCAGCTTCCAGCGCGCGTTCTTCGGGCTCGCTGCCTGCGTGGGTCAGTTTGGTGGAATCAGACACGATGAAATCCTATCGGGCGCGGTTTGCGCTGGACATACTGCGCAGCGCGGCACGCAAAATGTCTGCAACATTGCCGGTGGCAACTACATCAGGTTCGGCCTTAGCCAGCGCCTTGATGGTCGAGGTAGCATCCTTCTCGCTCCAGCCCAGGCCCGTCAACGCTTCGATCACCTGGGGTTCCCAAACGGAAGGTGCATCTGTGGCCGTCGTGGCGCTCGGCGCTCCCGTCGGAACGAGTTTGCCGTTTAGTTCCAGAACGATTCGGCTTGCGCCCTTGGGGCCGATTCCGGAGACCTTGGTGAAGGCAGCAGTGTCCTTGGTATTTGCGGCGATGCGCACTTCTTCCGGGGTGTGTACCGCCAGAATTGCCAAGCCGGTGCGGGGGCCGATTCCGGAGACGCTAATTAGTACCTCGAATACGTCTCGTTCGTCGACGCTGGCAAATCCAAAGAGCGTCATCGAGTCCTCGCGGACGACCATTGAGGTGTAAACGGTGGCTTCTCGTCCTTCGAAGAGATGCGACAGTGTCGCAGGTGTGGCGTTGACGAGCATGCCGAATCCGTTGACGTTGATGACTGCGGTGTTCAATGACACCGCTTGGACGATGCCGGTCAATGAGCTGATCATGACACTCCTTGGGAAATATGTTCGATCACGATCAGTCTATCGAAGATAACTACGAATTTCGACGAACCCAACCCAGCGGAAGACGTTAGCGTCGTGCGGCCTTGTGTTTGGCCGATGCTTCGGCGGCAATCCATGCCTGCTGCGCCGCGGTGAGCTGCTTTGATCCGCCGGCCGTGCTTGCCGAGGCGGACGCATTGGAGCCTGCCGCTGCACCACGCCAAGCGTGGGCGATGGCCAGTGCTACGGCATCGGCGGCATCGGCCGGTTTGGGTGGTTCATCGAGTCGGCAGATCTTTGCCACCATTTTGCCGATGGCGTTCTTGGTTGCTTGGCCCGAACCGGTGACTGCCGCCTTGACTTCGGTGGGTGTATGCAGGGCTACGGGGATACCCCGGCGTGCGGCTGCGGTGATGACAATGCCGGTCACCTGAGCAGTGCCAATGACAGTTGAAACATTGACCTGCGCGAAGACTCGTTCCAGGGCAAGGACATCTGGCTGATGCTGGTCAAGCCAAGCATCAATGGCGTTGGCGATGGTCAACAGTCGGGCGTCCAGCGGGGTTCCCGGCGGAGTTCCCGCGACTGTGACATCGACCAGTGTTACTTGTCGGTTTGCGGCAACGTCGACCACAGCAAGACCGCAACGGGTCAAGCCGGGGTCGACGCCCACGACACGAAGGGACAAACCCTTAGTTCTCCTCTTCCAAGGCTGCCATTACCTCTTCGGAGAGGTCAGCGTTGGTGTAGACGTTCTGCACATCGTCGAGTTCTTCCAGCGCATCAAAGAGCTTGAGGAACTTGCGAGCACCGTCGACGTCCAGATCAACCTTCATCGAAGGCAGGAATTCCATTTCATCGGATTCGTAGGAGATCTCAGCCTCGTCGAGTGCACTGGCCACCGCACGCAGATCGGTTGGCTCGCAAACGATGGCGAAGTTATCGCCCTCGTCCAGGATTTCGTCTGCACCGGCGTCAAGTACAACCATCAGCAGATCGTCTTCGGTCAGCTCGCCCTTCGGCAGGCGGACGACGCCCTGGCGGTTGAACAGGTAGCTCACGGAACCTGGGTCCGCCACCGAGCCACCGTTGCGTGTGATGCCGACGCGGACCTCGGATGCTGCGCGGTTCTTATTATCGGTCAAGCACTCAATCAGCAGTGCAGAACCCTGAGGGCCGCGTGCTTCGTAAATGATCTCGGTGTAATCAACAACTTCGCCGGTAAGGCCGGCGCCGCGCTTAATGGCGCGATCGATGTTGTTAACTGGAACAGAGTTCTTCTTTGCCTTGCTGACTGCAAGTTCAAGTGCCGGGTTGCCTGAAAGGTCTGCGCCGCCAGCGCGAGCAGCTACTTCGATACCCTTGATGAATTTCGCGAAGGCCTTGGCGCGCTTGGCGTCGATGGCTGCCTTCTTGTGCTTAGTTGTTGCCCATTTGGAGTGGCCTGACATGCTTTAAGCGTCTCCTCGCGTGATATTGATGAAGAATTCGTGGATCGCAGCGTTTCCGGAGACCTCCGGATGAAAACTGGTTGCCAGCAAATTTCCTTGGCGTACTGCAACAATTCTACCTTGTGCATTGCCGTCTACGCCGGGTACCCTGCTGATCACTTCCACCTGTGGGCCGACTTCAATGGCTTCAGGAGCTCGAATGAAGACCGCTTCGAGGTTTACCCCGTTGAAGTCCAAATGGTTCTCGAAAGAATCCACCTGGCGCCCGAAGGCGTTGCGGCGAACAGTCATATCGATGCCGCCGAAGGTCTGCTGTACAGCGCCATCACGGGCAACTGCAGGGTTTTCGAGGCGGTCTGCGAGCATGATCATTCCCGCGCATGAACCATAGGTCGGCATACCTGAAGCGATGCGTTCCTTGATTGGATTTGCCAGTCCGTAGTTGCGAGATAGTCGGTCAATCACTGACGACTCGCCGCCAGGAATGATCAGCGCGTCGACTCTAGATAATTCTTCTTGGGTGCGCACGGCAATGGCCACTTCACCTAGTTCGCTCAGCGAAGCCAAATGCTCGCGGAAATCCCCCTGCAGGGCCAGGACGCCAAAGAGCGACATTCTTCTACCTTCACTATCGTTTCCAGCTCCGATTCAACTTAAGCCAACAAGCTCTATGTCTCCCCCGGAGGGCGCTCTGACTATCCACGAAGCGCCGGATCAACGTTATTCTGGCGCAGAAGTTCAACAAGGTTTTGTTACCCGGTGTGTCGCAAACATTTGCTTCGGAATTGGACGTTCCAACTGCGAGATGAACTTTAGAGTCTCTAGGTCTACGAATCATTTTCCAAACCAAGCATCGCTTCGTTTCTTACTTATCCACAGATTCGTTAAAACCTCTGCCATTTATCTGTCGTCGGGCATAGGATGACGCAAACGACGACTTCCCCACTCATGACGGAGAGTTCAAATGAACGCTGGGAAATTTGTAACCGTCGCGTTAGTAGCGACCTGCGCGTTCGCCTTGGCTGCGTGTGATTCTGGGTCTTCCGAAACGAAACCTTCTCCGCCGATCAATAGCTCCACTATTCCGCCCTCAGGAACTTCGCCTGCTCCCTTTCCCGAACGCTCGATGGGAAATGAAGGGCAAAAGTACCGACCCGCTAGTGAAAAGGGACCCGCGGAGAATGTCCCTCTGCCAGAATTCTCTGACAAAGCTAAAGTGAATTCACCAGACGGAGCAAAAGCTTTTATAGAATACTACGCCGAGTTAATCAATTACGTGGCCGAGACCAACGATACACAAGAGATCAAGAAATATACATCGAGAAATTGTAAAGAATGTGCTGTTTCAATCATTGACCCCGCGGATTACAGTAAATCCATTGATGAGTGGGTGGTAGGCGGTGAGTATGAATTCCACATAATTGACACCTATCAGCCCAAAAAGTCCAATGCGATCATCACAACAATCTTCACTTCGAAACCATTTAAGACGTATCAGGACCCAGGAAAGGTTATAGGCGAGTACTCTGAAGTTTCAGAAACTTACGGAACTTTTCAGGTGGAATTCAAGAATGGTTGGAAAGTTGTGGAGTTTCTGGTCGAGGACAATCAATCGTGATTACTTTTCGAGCATTTACTCTAATTGCCTTGTCGCTGACATTGACAAGTGTTTCGTTGAACCAATATTCAGTTCATCCGGCTATCGAAAGAGTGTGTTCTGAACGAAAGACCTCCGGGCATCGATCAGTAAACATCGCTTGGACACTTTGCGCGCAAAACAACAGAAAGAATCCAAAATCATTTCTGGTATCTGATAAGAAGTCTGAGAAAGTAGAAAAGAAACAGGAAGTTCGAATCCGAGACTTCGATACATGCCAAACCGGACTTGAAAAATTTATGGGATGCCAATCTAATCCAGATATAAAGCCCTGCAAGGATAATTCATTTCCGATCGTTCGACAAATCATAAGAACACAGGACAGTAAAGTACTCAGTTCGTTATCGATGTGCCCCGAAGACCCGAAAATTGAATTGCCAAAGGATTCTGAAATCGTTGAGGTAATCAAAATTAGTAATGAACAATTTAGAACTTTTCCTCTGAAGCCTTCGAAAGTTAACAGTGACCCATCAAATTTTTCTCTTCGAAACGGGTTCACGCATTTTTGGGCAGCTACGAGGACACAAAACTTTAATGTCAATATAGCTTCTGCAAAAGTCGCTATACGCGCTATACCTGTTCAATGGATTTGGAATTATGGAGACGGTACGAATCGAAGATTCGATTTTCCAGGCGAGGCAGTACCGAACCATACCTTGCATGATGAAACATCTACTAGTCATGTCTATGAAGAAACTGGCAAATTCAAAGTCGTAGTAACGACACTTTATCGTGGAGAATTTAGCGTCGATGGTGGCCCATGGGAAAGGATTCCCGGACAAGCTTCGGTACCGAGCGATCCAGTCGTTATGGATGTATGGCGGACGAAGAAGGAACTCATTGCCACCGACTGAACGTTTTCTAAGGCAGCTTCCATCCTGTTAGGCCGTCGTCGAATGCTCCATAGGCATCAACCGTAGTTTCTGTGCGTTTTAAAGAGGCTTTGGCATCGGCAGGCGGCACGCACGTCTTGGAAGTAGCGACTTCACACCAAGTTACTGGTTCCTTGCTCAGCTGATGCGGCACGTACTGCAGTTTTGAAACGGACCATCCTTGATCATCTTTGCTGAAGGTAGCCTTTACGCCGATACCTTCACGATTCAGGATAGTGGGGGTGGCGTGTTTTGCTACTGAGTTCCCAAGTCCATAAACGATCCACTTTCCCTTGTACTTCTCTATAGGCAAGACCGAATGCGTGTGGTGCATGTAAATGAAGTCGAAGGCGCCAGAATCAGCCAGTGCATGGCCGAGCTTCCGCTGAGCAGCGGTTGGTCTCGTAGAATACTCTGAACCATCATGAATTGCAGCAACTACGATGTCGGCGCCTGACTTCCGTGCCTTCTTTGCCCGCTGAATGAGCCGATCTGCGTTCACCCCTGTATCAACGCGCCAATCAGCATCGGCTTTCATGCCGTTCAGCGAGTAGGTACTAGCTATCACACCGAGTTCAACGCCATGTGATTCTAGGATTGGAGGCCTTTGTTGATCAGCTTTACTCCGATAGCTACCAGTAGTGAATAGGTCGCTGTTCTGCAATGCATCCAGGGTCCGCACAACACCATCAGTTCCGTCATCCATGGAGTGGTTTGAAGCAGTTGTGCAGCCGTCATAGCCGATTTCCTCAAGGTCACTGGCGATTTGCGCTGGAACGGTAAATACCGGGTATCCGGAGTATGGTGGCTCACCGATCGGAGTTTCCATGTTGCAAAGAGCTACATCTGCATCTTGCACGTAAGGTTTCAGACCTTTTAGCAACGGCTGAAAGTCGAAGTCTTTCCCATTTCCGTCGGCTTCTTGCGCCGCCTTGGAAGCTTCGTCGAGTAGCTGAGGATGCAACAGGACATCTCCGGTAACCATAAGCGAGAATTCGGAGTCGTCTGCTACCTTCCCACTAGCTGGGGGCTCGCCGTTAGCCTCAGGTGTTGATTCTTGGGATGAAGCCGATGCCGTAGTTGATACCGGTTCTGGCGCCGGCACAGTTCCTGCGCTGCATCCAGCCAAAAACGTGGAGGGCAATAGTACAGCGGCAACTACAACCGTAATACGTGACAAGCGGCGATGAGTCATAGCTCCAACCCTACAGTTCTTGATTAGTGGTTCGCCGACGGCGAGACGTCCTCCTAAATGCAAGATAGCTCACGTTGGTTATGGGAACCTTGTCACATGTCGAACCCGTTGTTTACGCCCAGCGCCAAGCCATATCAATGGCCGGCTTTTGATCAACTCACCGCAGAGAATTACCTGTCAGCAGCCAGACAAGGAGCAGCCGATCAATTGCTGGAGATCGAATCGATCACCAGTAACAACGAATCTCCAACCTTTGAAAATTCGTTCTTGGCACTGGAAGCATCCGGACAACTGCTGCGTCGTGCGCTCATGACGTATTTCTCCGTTCTATCCGCGCATGGCACTGAGGACCTGCACGAGATTCAGAGCGAAATGTCCGCCATCATGACCCGGCAAGAAGACGCGATCCACCTAAATGAAACCTTGTACTCCCGTTTACAAGGCGTTAAAGTTTCCAATTTGACCGGCGAAGATGCCAGGTTAGCCGAGCAAGTACTCAACACCTTTGAACTTGCCGGTGCCGCGCTAGACGCCAATGCCAAGGGGCGACTTTCAACTCTCAACGAAGAGCTCTCATATCTCTCAAGCCAGTTCTCCAATAAGGCTTTGGAGAATCAGAATGCCCATGCTGCCTACTTCGAAGACGCCGCCGAACTCGAAGGCTTGGATGACGCTGCCGTGGCGTCAGCGGCCAGGGCGGCATTAGATGCAGGACATTCATCAGGATTCCTATTGCCACTGGTATCCCCAACGCAGCAGCCGGTGCTGTCGCAACTGGCTCGCAGCGAGTCCCGCCGAAAGGTCTATGAAGCCTCCATTACCCGAGGTCTGGATTCGACCGTGGCAATAGCGTCAAAGATGGCAGCACTACGTGCCGAACGTGCCAAGGTACTGGGATTTGCGAATCACGCCGAGTCAGTACTTGCAGATGCTACCGCACCGAATATCCGTGCGGTTGCCGATCGCTTGGAAGAACTGACGACCCCTGCCGTACGCAATGCGTTGGGAGAGGCTGAAACGCTGCGCCAAATCGCCGGGGCTCCGATCAATCCATGGGACTGGCAGTACTATTCCCAAAAGGTCTTGCGTGAGAAGTTCGCAGTTGATTCGGCGGCAGTCCGTGAGTACTTCGAGCTGGAAAGCGTTCTGCTCAACGGCGTCTTCGCCACTGCCACCAAGCTCTACGGCATCACTTTCGAAGAGCGCTTCGACCTCCCGACCTACCATCCAGAGGTACGTGTCTGGGAGGTATTCGATGCGGACGGTTCGCCGATGGCGCTGTTTACCGGCGATTACCTCGCGCGCCCCACAAAAAAGGGCGGGGCATGGATGACCTCACTGCGTGACGGATCCTCCTTCTTAAATGAACGGCCAATCGTTACGAACACGCTCAACATCGCTGCCCCTGCCCCGGGTCAGCCCATTCTGCTGACCCTCGACGAAACCAACACCGTATTCCACGAGTTTGGACACGCGTTGCACGGTATGTTCGCCAATGGAAAGTATGCGTCCCTAGCAGGCACCTCGGTCCCCCGCGATTTTGTGGAGTTCCCGTCTCAGGTCAACGAAATGTGGGCGCTGCATGAAGATGTCGTCCCGGCATATGCAAAGCACTATCAGACCGGTGAACCATTGGATCCGAAGATCCTGGACAACATCCGTGATGCAGAGCTGTGGGGCCAGGGCTTTGCCACCACCGAGTATCTAGCCGCCAGTGTGCTCGATTGGGCGTGGCATACCCTGGAACCAGGCACGGAAATTGCGGACCCCGAAGCGTTCGAGGAGCAGGTACTCGTGCAGGCTGGTTTTGACCCGCAGCTGATTGCGCCGCGCTATCGAACCGGATATTTCCAGCATATTTTCGCCAACGGATACTCCGCTGGCTACTACTCTTACATCTGGAGCGAGGTGCTGGATGCCGACACTGTGCAGTGGTTCGCCGAAAACGGGGGTCTTATGCGGGAAAATGGTATTCAGTTCCGTCAGGAGCTGCTCTCGCGCGGCAATACGCGCGACCCTTTGGAGTCCTACAAGATATTCCGCGGCCGCACCGCAGAGGTTGAGCCTCTATTGCGCCGTCGAGGATTGGTGAACGCAGAATAATGACGACGATTGCCTCCGCACAG